>NZ_LYMM01000029.1 GCF_002896965.1 Novosphingobium guangzhouense | reverse complement strand
TCTGAAAAGCGAAGATGGCCACGACCAGCGGTCGGACATAAAAGACCATCGTCTCGTAGGATCTGACCCATGTGTAACCGCGCCCGCATGAAAGGTGAGATCGAGACGATCTGGGGATCCGTCGCCGAGCTCTTCAGCGAAGCCCCGCGCGACAATCGCTTCGATCCGCAGGAACTGCGCCCCCGGGGGCGGGCCTATGTGATGCGCGAACAGGGCAACATGTTCGGCTGGGACGTCATGAGCTGGGATGTCCTTGGCGGCAAGGCGGCCTGGCCGATGACCAACGTGCGCAACCTCGCACTGCCGCAATGGCGACGGCTCGCCGAGCGTCCCGAGAACCGCTGCGTGGTGCCGCTCACCGAATTCTGCGAGTTCACGCCGGACAAGCATGATCTTGGTGACAGCAAGCCGCCACTGAAGGGTGAGATGTGGTTTTCGGTGATCGACCAGCCGGTGTTCGCGGTTGCCGGTTTCTGGCAAGCGACCGAGAGCGGCAACGGCTTTGCCATGGTGACATGCGATGCCAATTCGCTCGTCAGGCCGATCCATCCCAAGGCGATGGTGACGATCCTCGATCCGAGTGACGTCGATGTATGGCTACGAGGGTCTTACGATGAAGTCCGCTCGCTTCAGAGACCGTTCGACCCGGCGCGAATGGCTGTGCGGGGGCCGGTGTTCCCGACGCGCGAAAAGCAATCGTAACGGGGCAGTATTGCTCACCTATGTGGGGCAGCGCAGTGCATAGTAGGGCAATGCCTTGGCGCCTATCTTGTCCGAAAGTCCCTTTCGCCCCCTGTTAGGTTCTCGTGACATCGTTGAAAGGGCGAGGCACTAAATGGACGAAGGTATTCAAGACCGTATCCTGCGGCGCAGGTCAGTGCTCGAGCGCACCGGCTTCTCAGCCTCCACTCTCTATCGCAAAATCGAGGCTGGCACATTTCCTCGGCAGGTGCGGATATCCGAGCGATGCAGCGGCTGGCGCGAAAGTGCGGTGAAAGCCTGGATTGATGGACTTCATGAAGATTAACAGGACAGCGATCTCCTAGCGGAAGGCATCTGATCGATGTGCTATTCTGACCCGGCTCGCTCAGCAGCATCCAGGTAATCGGCCCACCAGACCATCATCTTGCGCCGATGAACGAGATAGCGGGCTGAATTGTACGCCGCACGAACACCTCGCGCCGCATGCGCAAGCTGGAATTCGATCCAGTCGGGCTCGAAAAGTCCCGATTCGTTCAGAACAGTGCTGGCCAGACCGCGAAAGCCATGAACAGTGGCCTTTCCACGAAGACCAAGGCGATACATGACGTCCAGCATGCGGTTTTCGCTGATGACCAGTGATTTCGAATAATGGACCGGGAAGAGGAAGGCTCCGAGCTTCTCGTTTCCAGCTGCGAGATATACGTTCCGCTCGCGAATCTCGTTCAGCATAGAAATGGCTTGAGGTGGCAGGGGCACGATGTGTTCCGTGCTCATCTTCATACGCTCCGGCGGTATGCGCCAGATCGGCTCAGCCGTATCGAGCCCTTCGAACTCCGCCCATTGCGCGAACCGCGTCTCTTGCGTGCGTACCATTGTCAGCATTGTCCACCGCAGGGCGAGGTGGCTGGTACGATCACCTCCGTCCTTGCTCAGTTTCCCGAAGAAATCCGGCAGGTCCTTGGCTGCAACTTTGGCATGGTGCTTGACGGGCGCTGGCTTTGCCATGCCGGGAGCAAGATCGCGGCATGGATCGCTTTCGCATCGCCCATCCGGAATAGCGTAACGAAAGACCTCGCTGCAGTGGTTTCTCACCCTGTGCGCCATTTCGACAGAACCGCGTGCCTGGATGGCGCGGAAGGCTTCCAGCATCTGGCGTGGCGTTATGGCTGCGATCGGCAGTGCACCAACGGCAGGAAAGATGTCGGCCTCCAGCCGCCGCATCGTCACGCCGGCGTAGCGCGGGGTCCAGGCTACCTTTCGGGTATCAAACCATTCGCGGGCGACTGTCTCGAATGATTCGCCGGCTTTCGCTTCCACTTGGCTTGGTACGCTCGGCTCCAAATTTGCAGGTGTTGCTGTTGGAGCCATGCCCAAGGTTAGCTGAGCCTTCACCGTATCGCGCCAGGCTCGCGCCAGTTTGACAGTGACTTCTGGATAGGCGCCGCCCGTAAGGAATTTCTGCTTCCCCTCGACTCGGATTGCGAGGCCCCAGACCTTCTTTCCGGAAGGGTGAACTGTGACGAATAATCCCTTGCTGTCGGATTTCTTGTAGGCGGACTTTTCCGGCTTCAAAGCGCGCAGGGCAATGTCTGTCAGCATGGGGCCTCCAATCGAAGGATGTTGGTTGGGTTTTCGCCTTGATGTTGGTTGTTGGTCGGCTGTTGGTTGTGTGTTGGTTTCTGCTGGTTGCAACCAACAACTAACCAACAATTGGTCTGCGATGCAAGGCGACCATCTGGTGCAGAATGGTGCAGAACTGCCCTGATTTTATTGGATAAAATTAGGGGCCACGAGCCGGTATGGCATCGAGTGGAACACCGCGAAAAAGGGAAATGGTCGGGGAGACAGGATTCGAACCTGCGACATCCTGCTCCCAAAGCAGGCGCGCTACCGGACTGCGCCACTCCCCGACCTGGGGTTGTCGATGCTGCCACCGTAAGGGTGACATCCGGCGAATGGTGGGCCCGGCAGGATTCGAACCCGCGACCTAGCCGTTATGAGCGGCCAGCTCTAACCGCTGAGCTACAGGCCCCCTTGCCGGACCCGACCCCATCGACGATGGCCGGGTGCCAAGCCCGTTAGCTTGGCAATGCGCATGACGCAAGCGGGGTTCTGTCAACCTTGCACACTGTTCACGATTTCATCCACGCTCGTCGACCTGATACCGCGCTTGGCCAGATGGGCGAACAGCGTGCGCCACCAGTCATATAAGGCGTCAAGATCCGCCTTGCTGCGGACATAGGGCGTGTGCCCTGCCGCCAGAGAAGGGCTGTGGAAGGAGAAGACCAGCACCGGTAGTCCCTCGTCGATGGCGATGTCTACGCCGCGCAGGGCTTCTTCGGTGGTGATGCCTTCAGGCGTCAGGGGGATGCGTTCCAGCAGCCCCGCACGCGCCAGTACGCCGCGCATGGTGGGCGCGCGCCATAAGTGTGGGTAGATCACATTGCCCATTTGCCGCAGAGGCCCCCAGTAAACAGTGGTCAGGGGCAATTCGAGCAGGCGATGTTCGGCATCCGCCCAATACGGGCGTAGCGGATGTTCGCGGTAATTTGGGCCGCCCGTACCGCTATAGTCGAAGCGGGCCCGCACTGACGTATCGACGGTGATCCCGCATTCCATGAGGATTTCCGCCGTGCGCGGGCCGAGCCCGTAACGACCGGCGCGGTAGCTGCGAGGGGGCACGCCGAATGCACTTTCGATGCGATTTTGCAGTTTGAGCAGCTTTTCGCGCTCAAGTTCGAAGGGGAGGTTGCCCGCGTAGCTGTTATACTCGTTCACGTCCTCGGCAAATGGCGGGCTGACCCAGGGGTGCAACTGCACCCCGACTTCTGCCCGCCCGGCGGAAACGGCATCGCCGATCGCGTCCGGTGCGTGCAAGCAGTCCGCAACCGGCCAGTCTATGAGGTACGACGGGATGACGCCGAAACTTTCGCAGAATTGCTGGAATTTGCGCAGAGCAGGAATAGTGACGACGCTGTGCGCGTCGCGATCCAGCGGGGCCGACCAGTCGAACTCTTCCTCCGTGTCGACCGTGACGATGAAACGCTGCCCGAAATCGGGTCGGAACTGGGCGTAGGCCTGCTTGCCGGGGGGCTGCAGAAGGTTTGGGGCTGGCAAGGAGTCTTTATTCCCTCTGCGGGTCGCGCTCCCGATGGGGTTACTGCGAAAAAGTTGCCGAATTGCTATCGTTTGCGTTCATGCCGGTCGCGGTGGACCCGGTCAAGGCGGGCAGGGACAGGCAAAGGTGGTTTGCGACGCGCTGCAGTGTGCCTCCAGTGGCTGCCGCCTCTGCCGCTGCCAGACGCAGAGTGAAGCCGATCCCGAACATTCCGGCGGCAAGGGATTGTCCTCGCTCGCCCGCTACCGCGTCGAACAACGCTTCGGGCGGACGCTCGGCAAGAATGGAAGGCAGCTGAACCACTAGTTCTGTCATCATACCGCGCGCGCCGGGCCGCTGGTGCCACTGCAGATCGAGTATTTCACCCGGAGCGGTGGAGCCCGCCAGTGCGGCGAAGAGCCGCCAGACGAGCCGCTCTATTTCCGGCCTTGCGGTGTGCACGGGCAGGCTTGTGGCGGCTGGGTCGGCGACCATCGAGAAGCCGCTGCCGCGCGGTTCGGTCCACGCACGCAGCCGCACGATAGTTTGCGTCAGGATGCGGGCCAGATCGCATTCGCCGTCCTCAAGCGTCATTGCACCGGATTCGAGTTTTACCAGTCGATCGAGCTCCTCGAATCCGGCAAGGATGTGCGCGCAGTCTCCGGCAATAGCGGCGGCCAGAGCACGGTATTCGTGCGGAGCCGGACCGTAGAGTTGCTGCTGGATGATTTCGGCAGCGACCTGGATTGCGTTTGCCGGTGTACGCAATTCGTGGAGGACCTCGCGCATCCGATCGGCTTCGGCGTGGCGGGCTGCGGGAGGCGATGCTGCCACCTCTGCGGGCGGGGCCACGCGGCGCAGGCGGCCACAATATCCGGCGAAGCGGCCATGGCTGAACCGCGCGGCGGCATCGACCTGCCATGGCCCGCTGACTGCGGGCGCGCCTTCAACGACGATACGGGCGGCGCGCAAGGGCAGGTGGTGCTGCATGGTGTATGCGACGTCCGGTGCTTGCCCGTCGCAGGCGATGCCCGATGCGATGAGCGCGAGGCCGACGATCGAGGGCGCATGGGGGCCGTCGGCCCAATCCACGCGGCCCTCTACGTTCGTTGTGAAATCTATGGCGACGGCCAGCCGCTGCGGCGCGGGTGAGGTGGTGTCTCCAAGCGGGAGGCGGGGCGAATCGGAGCGGACTTCAAGCGGACCCTTGCCCTCTCGCGCTTTGCGGAATTCTTCGATGCGCCGCACGATCGCGCCGATCCCCGCTTCCCGAGCTGTCGCCGAAGCATCGGCCGCAATCTTGTGCTGAATGTCCTTCTGTTGCGCTGCGCGCGCGCGCGCCCACTCGCTAAGCGAGGTAGGCGGCGGCGGGTTGTCCGCCATGTCGAGCAGTTCCAGCACATCCTCGGACATGTCCTGATCGACTGCAATATTGCCGGTAGACCGTTGGAAGCGGCCATCGGGCATGTCGGGCAGGGGGTCTTCCGGGAGCGGATCGGAAGGTCCGGACGGCAAGCCGCGATCGTGGACGCCAAGGCTTTCCAGCATGACTTCGACCCGCTCAGACAAGTCGCGGCGGTGACGCAGGATGCCTCGGGCGCGGACGGGGAGCCGGGGGATCAGGGCCAGCCATGCGTCATCATCCAGGCGCGCCGCTGCGATCCCCGCGCAGGCGACATCCGGTTCTGCCCTGGCCAGCCAGGAAAGCAGGCGCGGGTTCGTAATCGGCTGCAAGGGCTGGCGAAGGAGACGAGCCCGCTCCGCAGCAGGAATATCGCGGCCGAGCTGCTCAAGCCGGGTGAAGGCGGCCTCTACGGTTTCGCTCGGCTCCTGCACGTCTGGCGCACGGCCGAGAATATCGACGAGCTGCCTGAACTGAATCCGCGCAAGCCCGTCCCCCGAAGTGGGCAGGCGCAGAACCGTGGCAAGGCGATCGTCGAAATGCATTCCATCTCCAGGCGCGAACCATCGCACCTCGGGTTACGTGGCAGATTCGGTCCTATGGCCCGGTGATGTTTACCATAAGGAAAACAACGGGTCGTTTTTTCGTAGCAAAGTGCCGGAAGATCGAAAGAGCCGAGTTTCCGCCGTTGCAAAGCGGGACGATTACGCTATGGCCTAATAATATTACGGCGCGCTCGCGTTTTCGATGTGGATGTTGCAACAAGGCGAGGCGGGACGCGCCTGCCCCCGGGGAATTTGAATGATCAATCTCGATGAAATCGATCGCCGCCTGCTTGCAGAGCTGCAGGCGGAAGGTCGGATCACCAACGTCGAACTTGCCCAGCGCGTAGGACTTACTGCTCCGCCGTGCCTGCGCCGGGTGCGCAGCCTTGAAGAAGCCGGCGTGATTCAGGGCTATCACGCAGACCTCGACGCGTCGAAACTGGGCTTCACCATCACCGTGTTCGCGCTGGTCAGCCTCAAAAGCCAGGCTGAGGAATCGCTTCGTGCCTTCGAGGATCACATGAAGGGCCTGCCTGAAGTGCGCGAATGCCACATGCTCAACGGCGAAATCGACTTCATCCTGAAGATCGTCAGCCGCGACCTGCAAAGCTTCCAGGAATTCCTCACCAGCAAGCTGACGCCCGCGCCCAACGTGGACAGCGTCAAGACCTCGCTGACGATCCGTACGGCCAAGAGCACTCCGGGCGTCCCGCTGGGCTGAGGGTAAGGCAATGCGGATGATGGGGCGGTCAAGCCGCACGCCGCTGCTTGTCGCGGCGGCCGCATTGCTGGTGGCGGCGAACATCTGGTGGTTCTGGCCGGGTTCGGAAAAAGCTGCCGAGCCCTTGTTCAAGCTGGCGGATACCAACGATTACGGCCCGATGGGTGGCCCGCTTACGGTGCGGGCAGGCACTGCGGAGTTGAACGCAGCGCCGATTTTCGATCCGTCGATAAACGGATGGCGCGTGGCGGGCAGGCAGGTGAATGACCTGCGGCCCTACATGACCGTGAACTCTGGCGGCTATAGCCCGACGGATAGCGCGCCATTCCTGCTGGTCAGGTTCCGTGCGGAGGCTACCGCCGATGAAGTGCGCAGGGCGTTGCTAAGCCTGGCGGAAAAGAAGATCTGCCTGGTCGCGCTGCCGGATGCCTATGAGGCGGGAGCGTCGGAACGTGCACCTGAAGTGGCCGCGCGCCGCATCGTTTCCGTATTGGACGATGCCGGCAAGCCCGTGACTTGCCCGGCTCCGCCCAACCCGTTCGGGCATCAAAGCCCGGCTGCGGCCTCCAGCGCCAGCATATAGCTCTGCCCGCCGAACCCGGCGATGGTGCCCTTGGCCGCCATGCCGACCCATGACGTGTGCCGGAATTCCTCGCGCGTGTGGGGGTTGGAAAGGTGCACTTCGATTACCGGCGCGGTGATTGATCGGATCGCGTCGAGCAGCGCCACCGAGGTATGCGTATAAGCGCCCGCGTTCAGCAGCACCGCATGAACGCCTGCATCCTCGGCCTCATGCAGCCAGTCGACAAGGTCGCCTTCGTGGTTGGACTGGAACATGAGAACGCTCATCCCCAGCGCCTTGCCGCGTTCTTCCAGCATCGCACCGATGTCGTCGAGGGTCTGCGATCCGTAGATCGCCGGCTCGCGCTTGCCCAGCCGGTTGAGGTTGGGGCCGTTGAGCACGTAGACCAGCTTTTCCGTCATGGGCGTGATTACCTCCTGCATTTTTCGGTAGCGCGCGAGATTTAGCGGGCCGGGCGGAGGGTGCAACCCGGTCAGCGCAGCGTTTTTACTCAACCTTTCCGATGCCGGGATCGGGCGCCGGCGGGCGCATCGGGGGCACGTCAGCAGCGCCGGAAATCGAGGGTGGCGGCAGGCTAGGGGGTTGCGGGGCGCTTGTGGCGATGCCGGGCGGGCGCGGGGCAGGGGTATCCGGCTTCTCGTCGCGCAGGGCGTCCTTGTCCTCTTCTGCGGGGGCATCCCCGCCGTAGAATGCCGCAAGCTTCGCTTCGCGCTCTGCCTTGGCACGGGCCTTGGCTTCTGCGGCGGCGTCCTGTGTGGCGCTTTCGGTCGGCGTCGGTCCCGAGGCCGGGTTACAGCCGCCAAGCATGAGTAGCGCGGCAAAGCCAAGCAGGGCCTTGCCGCGCGGGTTATTGAAGAGGGCGCACGCGATCATGAATGCACCCTAGCGCAAAAGCGTTAGCGTTTCGCTTATCGATCCGAACCGCGCGCCTTGCCCCACTGGCGCATAGCAGAATAGCCTAGGTAGCCGGTGCCGAAGAGCGCGTAGAGCGGCTCCGGGATTCCCGCCAGATAGCCGTTCATTCCGTTGCCGATCGCTTTTGCGAGCGCGGGGTTGAATGCTGCGACAACCCCCATCGGCAGAGCCCAGAGGATCACGAGGTACATTACATAGAGGAAACTCGGTCGCGCGCGGCTGGTCCAGGGATCAGCACTGTTCGCTTCTGCGACAATGGCCGAAAGGCTTGCCTGCAGCATTTCGAGTTCCTGCGTATTCTCAAGCTTGAGCAGTTCCAGCTTGGCCCGGTCGCGTGCTTCGGGGTCGGGTACGACCTTGTCGATGATACGGGTGACGGGGCCAAGCAGAGAATCGAGGAGGGCCATTTTGCGAGTCCTTACCAACGGGAATGACGCGCAATCATATAACCATAACGGTTCATGTAGGAAAATGGAAACCCGCAGGATGCGAGGCAACGCGACCGTACATTAAAATATAGTAAGGCAGACTTTGCCGGTTATTTCCGGCTAACTGACTTCGAAGTATTTCCCAGCATGCATGCGAATGATTCGCTGCAAACGGGGGACTACCATGAAGACTATCTACAAGCTGGCGCTGCCTTGCGCGGCGCTGATCGCGCATCCTGTCGCGGCGCAGACCGCTGCCGCTCCTTTGGCTCCGGTGCAGACTGTTGCTGCTGCGCCTGCCGCGGCTGCGCTGCCGGCAGCGCAATCAGATATCATGCGTGCGGGGCTTGCTGTCGCTCTCGTCACTCGCGAGGAACTGACTACCAAGAAAAAGAAATTGCGCGTGGGGCAGCGCTTCCAGATGGAAGTCGCCGAAAACGTGACGCAGAACGGTGTTGTGGTGATTCCTTCGGGTACTCCGGCGGTCGGTGAAATCACCGAAGTTCGTAACAAGGGCATGTGGGGCAAGTCCGGTTACATCGGGGCGCGTGTGGTTTCGCTCAACCTCAACGGCCGCAATGTGCGTATGTCGGGTACTTTTGACGACAAGGGCGTGACCGGGACCGGCGGTGTAGTGGCTGCGATCGCCTTTGTTCCGATTGCGGGCTTCCTTACGACCGGGACCAGCGCCTTCATTGCAAGTGGCTCGGCGGTAAAGGGATTCCTGGATGAAGACCTCGCGTTCCAGGCGGTGATGCCGCAGGTGATTGAGGTTCCTGCTGCAATTCCAGCCGTGGCACCCGCTCCGGCGGCAGGTGCTGCAGTCCTGACTTCGGCCTCAATCGCAAAGTAAGGTATCAGGTTTCGACCTACCCCTGCCAGAGTCTTTTGGTGGGGGGTAGGAACGCTTCGCTCTGAAACAAAAAACGCCGTCTCCCGCACGATGCAGGAGACGGCGTTTTTAATTGGTCGGGACGAGAGGATTCGAACCTCCGACCCCCACACCCCCAGTGTGATGCGCTACCAGGCTGCGCTACGTCCCGACCGGAGCGCGGCCTATAGGCAGGTCTTTCAGGATGCGCAAGCGCCTCTGGCATAGTTTTTCATCGTAATGTTCACTCGCTTGAACGAGGGGCTGCACATCCTATCTGCCTCCCAGACAGTGGGGGAGGCGCGGGAAGGCCGCGTTGCCAGCGCTTCGCTTTATTGCTAACCGCCCGCATCCGCCTGCGCGCAGGCTGCGGATCATACCGTCATGCGCGCAGGCCCGGCCGGCACGCGATTCGCCGTCCGGTACGCGACACGAAAAAGGCCCATCATTTCCATGCAGACCTCGATCCTCGCCCAGCTTGCCGCAGCCGCACCCGCCGGTGCGCCGCCGGCCTGGATGACTTACCTGCCGTTCGTGGCTATGGCCGCGATCTTCTGGTTCCTCATCCTGCGCCCGCAGATGAAGCAGCAGAAAGAGCAGAAGGCCAAGCTTGCCGCGCTCAAGAAGGGTGACGAGGTGCTTACGGGCGGTGGCCTGATCGGCAAGATCGTCAAGACCGACGAGAACTACGTCGAGGTCGAACTGGCGCAAGGCGTCAAGGTGAAGGCGCTCAAGTCCACCATCGTGGACGTGATCCCGCCCGCCGGCTCCAAGCCCGCGAACGACTGAACGCCGGCAGGCGACTGACCCACGCTTCTTTTCCAAGGCGAACAGGCGATGCTTGAATTCTCGATCTGGAAGAAGGTCTGGTACTGGGGGCTGGCGCTCGTGCTCTGCCTGCTCTCGGTGCCGACGCTGCTTTCTTTCACCAATGTCCATCTGCCCGAAGGCGTGCCTGCGCCCAAGGTCAACCTTGGCCTCGACCTTGCGGGCGGTTCGCGCCTGCTGCTGGAGGCGGATCGCAACCAGGTCATCCAGCAGCGTCTGGAAGGCATGGAGGAATCGGTCCGCACCAAGCTGGGCCAGGTCGAACCGCGCATCGCCATCGGCGACGTGTCGAGCCGGGGCGGTCGCCTGACCTTCACCGTGCGCGACACCAGCCAGGTCGACGCTGCGCGCGAAGCACTGCTGCCGCTGACCAACGGCGCCGGGCTGACCGGCCAGCGCGACTGGGACATCCAGGTCGTCAACGGCAACCAGTTCGTGCTGGCGCCGACTTCGGCGGGCATCGACCTTGAAGTCAGCAATGCGATGGACACTGCGGTTGAAGTCGTGCGCAAGCGCATCGACGCGCTGGGCACCAAGGAACCCGACATTCGTCGTCTGGGCGGCACTCGCATCGACGTGCAGGTGCCGGGCCTGCAGGATCCGGCGGCGCTCAAGGCGCTGCTCGGCCAGACGGCAAAGCTCGAATTCAAGATGGTCGACGAGACGGCTTCGCAGGCCGATCTGGCACAGGGCATCGCGCCTCCGGGCGACGAGATCGTGCCCTATGCAGAAGGTATGGCTGAAGGACAGAGCCCGGTCATCGCCGTCAAGCGCCTTGGCGGGATCACCGGTGATCAGCTGACGAACGCCAAGCAGGGTTTCGAACAGCAGACCAATCGCGCGGTGGTGAACATCACCTTCAACCAGCAGGGCGGCGAAAAGTTTGCCCAGCTGACCAGCACCAACGTCGGCAAGCGCTTTGCGATCATCCTCGACGGCAAGGTGCTGTCGGCGCCTTCGATCAATGAACCGATCATGGGTGGCAGCGCCCAGATTTCCGGCAGCTTCACGACCAAGTCGGCGACGCAGCTGGCGATCGCGCTGCGTTCCGGTGCACTGCCGGTGGACCTCAAGGTCGTAGAGGAGCGCACTGTCGGTGCAGACCTTGGCGCCGACGCGATCCACAAGGGCGCGGTTGCCATGGCCGTCGGCACCCTTGCGCTGGTGATCTTCATCATCCTTACTTACGGCCGTTTCGGCATCTATGCCTGCATCTGCGCGCTGCTCATCAACATCCTGATGATTCTGGGCGTCATGGCGGTCTTCGGCACCACGCTGACGCTGCCGGGCATCGCCGGGTTCGTGCTGACGCTGGGTGCGGCGGTGGACGCCAACGTGCTCATCAACGAACGCATCCGCGAGGAACGGTCCAAGGGCCGCCGCGTGGTGCAGTCGGTGGAACTGGGCTACAAGGAAGCGAGCCGCGCGATCTTCGACGCCAATATCACCAACTCGATCGCGGCGCTGCTGATGTTCGCATTCGGCTCCGGCCCGGTGCGCGGCTTCGCGGTCGTGCTGATGATCGGTATCGTCACTTCGGTGTTCACCGCCGTGACCCTGACCCGCATGTGGGTTGCCGGATGGCTGCGCAAGGCGCGCCCTTCGGACCTCAACCTGTAAGCGCGGAGATTTGAAATGAAGCTCCTGAAGCTTATTCCCGACAACACCAACATCCACTTCCTGAAGTGGCAGTGGCCGTTCTTCATCAGCAACATCTTGCTGATGATCGCGTCCGTAGTGCTGCTGTTCACGCATGGCCTGAACCTGGGTGTCGACTTCGTCGGCGGCCAGATGATCCGCGTGACGTTCGAGCGCAGCGCGACCGCTCCGGTGGACGCGCTGACCGAGGCGGTCGGCAAGCTCGGCTATGGCGAGCCGGTGGTGCAGACTTTCGGCAAGCCGAACGAAGTCTCGCTGCGCATGAAGCTGCCCGATGGCACCGAATCGCAGCCGCAACTGGCCGACGCGATGGCGCAGAAGATCACCACTTCGGTGAAGAAGACCTTCCCCGACGCGCGCATCGACGGTGTCGATTCGGTGTCGGGCAAGGTCTCGGGCGAACTGCTAAAGACCGGCGTGCTGGCGCTCAGCCTGGCGATGGTCTGCATCTCGATCTACATCTGGGTGCGCTTCGAATGGCAGTTCGCGGCCGGTGCATTGTTCGCGCTGGTGCAGGACATCCTGCTGACGGTGGGCATGTTCTCGCTGACGCAGATGGAGTTCGACCTCAACATCGTTGCCGCGCTGTTGACGCTGCTGGGCTACTCGCTGAACGACAAGATCGTGGTCTACGACCGCATCCGCGAGAACCTGAAGAAACATCGCCGCATGCCGATGGCCGAATTGCTTGACCTTTCGGTGAACGAGACGCTGTCGCGCACGGTGGTCACCTCGCTGTCGATCCTGATCATGCTTGTGGCGCTGCTGTTGCTGGGGCCGGACGTGATCTTCGGCTTCACCGCCGCCATCACGCTGGGTATCTTCATCGGTACGTACAGCTCGATCTTCATGTCCGCGCCGATCCTGATCTGGCTGGGCGTGAAGTCGGACAGCTTCGTGCAGACCGAATCGGCAATCGACCGGCAGGAGCGTCTGGCCCGCGAACGCGGTCAGCCCCAGCCCTGATCCGTCAGGTTGCGGTTGGAAAAATGGCCCGTCCTGCGATGCAGGGCGGGCCTTTTTCGTTGAGGGTGGCTATGGCGGGTCGGGTTTGGAGAATACGATGAATAGTGCGTCGAAGGTTTGGGATGCAGCGCAAGTGCGAACGTGGCTGGAGCGCCGGTTCGAGGCATCGAAGCTTGATCAGGCGGCAGCGGACAGGCGCGGTTATGAGGCGCAGGACGACTATGACAAGGCAGCGGCCGAAGAATGGGTCTGCAGGACGCTGAAAGCGGCGGACTGCCTGAATAGCCAGACCACCTTCGCTGCGCGGATCAAGGACCTGATCGCTCAGGACGAATACCGGGTAACAGGCATCTATGATGATGCCCGTTTCCAGCGCAATGTCCGCAGTCAGCTGCGCAAGCTGGCCAAGATGACCAAGGCGAACGAAGGTTTCGAAAAGACGCTGCGGTATCAGTGAGCGAGGCGCAGCGGGCGGTCAGCCCTTCGTCAGCGCCTTGGCCACGCTCACGAACTCTGCGACCGTCAGCGTTTCCGCACGGCGCTGGGGATCGATGCCAAGGCCGTCCAACGCATCCAGCGCGCCGGACACGCCCTTGAGGCTTTGGCGCAGCATCTTGCGGCGTTGGCCGAAAGCACCTTCGGTCACGCGTTCCAACACACGCATCGACACGCCCTCGGGCGCATCTGCGGGTGTCACGTGGACGATGGCGGACATTACCTTGGGCGGCGGCGTGAAGGCGCTGCGGTGGACCTTCATCGCGAGCTTTGCCTTCGAGCGCGACTGCGCCAGCACCGCAAGGCGCCCATAAGCGGAAGTATCCGGTTCGGCTACGATGCGGCGGGCGACTTCCTCCTGGAACATCAGCGTCAGCGAAGCCCACTGCGGCGGCCACGCCTCTCCGGAGAGCCAGCCGGTGAACAGCGCGGTGCCGACGTTGTAGGGAAGATTGGAAAGGATGTGATATTCGCCGGCAAACAGCGTGCGGGGATCAACCTTGAGCGCGTCGCCCTCGATCACCTTGAGCTTGCCGGGAAACGCCTCTGCCAGTTCGGCAAGGGCGGGAAGGCAGCGGCGGTCCATCTCGATGGCGGTGACGTTGGCGCCTGCCCGCAGCAGGGCGCGGGTCAGGCCGCCGGGGCCGGGGCCGACTTCCAGCACATCCTTGCCGTCCAGCGATCCGGGAATCGCGGCGATGCGATCGAGCAATTGCTCATCGAAAAGGAAGTTCTGGCCCAGCGACTTGGAGGCCGAAAGGCCGTGACGGGCGATGACTTCGCGTAAGGGAGGAAGGGTGGTCATGCGGCTTTCTGTACGGTCCTGCGCGCGGCGCATTCGCCGGCCATGCGGATCGCGGCGATCATGGCGCCGGGGCTGGCGACGCCCTTGCCGGCGATGGGGAATGCGGTGCCGTGATCGGGCGAAGTGCGCACGATCGGCAGGCCGAGCGTGACGTTGACGCCCTGATCGAAATCCAGCGTCTTGATCGGGATCAGAGCCTGATCGTGATACATGCACAGCGCCACATCATACCCATCGCGCGCATGGGCGGCGAAGAGGGCATCGGCGGGGTGTGGGCCGGTGACGGCAAGCCCTTCGGCTTGCAGCGTGGCGAGGGCAGGGACGATCACGTCGCGATCCTCGGTGCCCATGCGCCCGTCCTCACCCGCATGGGGATTGAGGCCGGTAACGGCGATGCGCGGCGATGGCAGGCCGAAATCGCGAGCCAGCGCGCGGGCGACGATGCGGGCCTTGCTCTCGATAAGGTCGCGCGTGACGAGGGCGGGGACCGCCGACAACGCTTCGTGGACTGTCAGTGGCACGGTGCGAAGGCTCGGTCCGGCCAGCATCATCACGGCTGCTTCGTGCGGCAGGCTGCAAGCGTCGGCAAGGAATTCGGTCTGGCCTGGCTGGGTGAAGCCGACTTCTGCGAGCTTCGACTTGGCGATGGGGCCGGTGACGACCGCCCCCGCTTCACCTGACAGCGCGAGCGCAGTGGCAGAGGTCAGCGAGTGGAGCGCAAGCGTTGCGCCTTCGATGGTTGGTTCGCCGAATGTGGGCGTGCAGTCCTCTCCGCCCAGTAGGGGGAGCGCAGAGCCGAACACGTCCGCTGCTTCGCCCGGCGTGAAGATCGATACGATCGGCAGGTCGATACCGCGCGAATTCGCTGCTGCGCGCAGCACTTGCGCACCGCCTACCACGAAGAACGGCGCGAGGTGTTCTTCCTCGCGCCGCAGCCAGCTTTCGGCGATCACCTCTGGGGCGATCCCGGCGGGATCGCCCAACGATACAGCGAGCGGTGCCGCCATGTCCCGATCAGTTGTATTCGATGACGGCGTCACGGCGAAGATCGCGCAGGTAGGTCTGCGCGCGCTTGTTGACGCGGTCGTCTTCAAGCTGGGCCTGAAGCTGTTCGAAGCTCGGGCCGCTTTCGGTCTGCGGATCGTCGCGGCCGCAGAGCATGAGGATACGCACGCCGTCTTCCAGCGAGCCGAACGGCGGAAGCGTCTCGCCGGGCGAAAGCTGCAGGATCGAGTTCTGGATCTGCGCCGGAAGATCGCGCGCCTTGACCTGGTCGTTGGTCACGACGGATGCGCCTACGCTCTTTGCGATGCCGTCGACGTCGCCGCAGCCCTTGGCCGCCTTCATGGCGTTCTGGAACGCTTCGGCGCGCTTGCCAGCCTCTGCCTCGCTTACACCCTTGGGGAAGGGGAGTGAGATCTGCTTGAGCGCCAGCACCGCATCGCGCGGATCGGCGGTAAGAACCTGCCGCTTGTCGATCAGGTAGAGGATGTCGAAGCCGCCGGGCACTTCGATCGGGCCGACGAGCTGGCCGGATTCCATCTCACGTGCGACGGCCTGCAGTTCGGTGGGAAGCTGCGCGAGACGCACCCAGCCAAGGTCGCCGCCGACCGACGCCGTGCTTGCCTGCGAATACTGGCGCGCATAGGCGACGAAGCTGCCGCCCTGCTTGAGCTGCTGCACGATCTGCGTGGCGTTCTGGTACACCTGTTCGCGCGCTTCGGGCGACGCGGCGAGGTAGATTTCGCCGAGGCGGTACTCGTCCGTGCCCTTGGCGGCCTTGAGGCGCGCCAGCACGTCGTTCACTTCATCGTCGGAGACGTTGATGAACGGCTGCACATTGCGCTGAAGCAGGCGCTGCCAGGAAAGTTCGCCGCGAATCTGGCGCTTGAGCGAATCCGGCGAGGAACCGACACGCTTGAGGTAGGCATCCATGGCCGAGGTGTTCTGGCCGAAGTTCTGCTGCGCAACGCGCGCGTAGGACTGGTTGACCTCCGCATCGTCGACGGCGACGTCGGCGGCCTTGGCTTCCTGGATCTGCAGCGTTTCATCGATCAGGTTGCGCAGGATCTGCAGGCGCAGGCGCTTGATTTCCTCTTCGTCGATCTTGCCCTGATTGGCCGCGACCAGCAGCGCAAGGCGCTGGTCGACGTCGGTTCCCGTGATCACGTCGCCGTTCACGACCGCAGTGGCGCGGCGCATGTTGGGGTTGTCGTTGCCGAAAATCTTCACGTCGTCAGGGATCGAAATCTCACCTTGCGGCGCGGATTGGGCCTGAACGGTCAGAGCGGTCGAGAGTGCGGCGAGGCCGCCGACGCAGAGGAAGGCGCGCTTGAGGAACTTGCGGTTAACTGCTTGCACCGTGGTATCAATCCCGTTTTCGACCGGCCCGTGGGGCGGTACATCATCGGCGGAAACCCTCATATCCGAGGATTTGCCGCCGTATTGTTAAGTCACACCTGCCGCGAGGCGGCTTAACCGAAAATGAGCACACCCGATAGCGGCTTTGCCGGGATGTGCCAATCTTTGCTCGAATGCGTCAGGATGCTCCTTTTCAGGACGCTCCCTCCATGATGGTTCAGATTCCGCCGCCAAGGTTCTTCAGCGAGAACCCCAGCTGGAAGGAGTCGCCCCGCTTCACATCGCCCAGCGCCACATAGTCGCGCCGCCAGGTGAGGGAGATCTGAATACAGTCATCCTCGTAGGCCGCGCCGAAGCGGGTGCGCAGCGGCTGGAAGCCGTTCGAACCGTATTCCGGGTTGTCCTTGCGGCTGGTCATGTTGACGACGGCCGAGCCGAACATCGACCAGTAGCGGGCAAAGGCGATGCGCCCGGCCGCGCGCAGTTCCTCACGATCCTGCAAATCCTCGATATCGTTGACGATATTCCGGTTGAGGCGCGTGTAGCCAAGTTCGAGATAGCTGTGCGTATTGCCGATCACAGCGTCGAATTCGTTGCGGCGAACGGCCATCGTGTCCTTGTCCAGCCGGAAGCGGTGGATGAAGTTCAGGAAGTCGCGATAACGAATTTCGGTGCGGCCGACGATGTCCGAAGTCTTGCTGGACAGGCCGGTGCCGTCGGGCAGGACGTTGTTCTGGCTGCTCAGCCGTACCGACTGGCCGACGGTTGTCTTGATGCGCCAGCGGGGCCGTTCGAACTGCCAGTCGAAGCCATACGTGAAGCGCACGCCGTCCTCTATCCGGTCGTAGCCGGGGAAGCGGTTGAGCGCGAAGAGGTTGCCCGTGTCGAGATCGACTGCGCGCGAATCCTCGTTGGGAATGGACAGGTTCCTGACGTGGGGCGACGCGACCAGCTGGACGCGCGGGGTCAACACTTGTGTACCGCCGAAAGCCTGCCCGACCAGCGGCCACTTCACGTCTACGGCTGCCGTCGCGATGCCGCGTTCCTGCCATCCGGCAAGACCGCGATAGAGGTCTTCGGTCGTCAGCGCGTTGTCCGACGAGTGATAGACGTCCCCGCGCACAAGGCCGGTGAGCGTGATTTCCTGCCCCATGTTCGTCAGCTGGCGCAAGGACCACTGTGCGCTGGCGAAAGCGCGCTGGGTATCCTGCCCGTCACTGCGGCTGATGTTGAGCGAGTTGGCCTGCAGTTCGAACTTGCCGCCCAGCAGCGGGTCGTCGATGCGGCGGCGGTAATCGATCATCGGCAGGGCGACCGGGATCAGCCCCTGCTTGCGGCTGGCTACCAGCGTTTGCGTGGCATAGCCGGCGATGGTGAAGTAGCTGTCCTGATCGATCCGCTCCACTTCGACCATCGAACGCAGGCGGTCGTCGCGGTTGTTGTCGTAGCGGCGCAGGAAAGTGCGGTCGGTCGCGCGGCGGATAGACGCGGTCACGCTCCAGTTTTCGTCCAGCTGGAAGCGGCCGTTGGCGAAGATGTAACCGCGGAACGAACGATCGCCGCTGGTCACTTCTTCGCCGCTGCCGCTGTAGATCGGGATACGGCTGCTGGCGGTGGCCAGTCCGGTGATCTGGTAAGCGCCCTTGTCGGTCAGCGCGCGATACTGGATGGAAGCCATCGGCGCGGCCTCGGTGAAGACCGAGAGCGTTCCGGTAAGGTCGCGGTTCTCGGCGATCTTCCAGTAGTAGGACTGCGCGACCTCGATGCCGTTCGACGGGCTCGATTTCAGGTCGGGCAGCAGGAATCCGGAGACGGCGCCGCCGTCCGTGCTGATCGTCAGGCCCAGCAGCGGCAGTTGCACCGCGCTGAACAGTTCGATCCGCGCATCCTTGAAGCGGACGCGCTTCTGAGCGTCCGAATAGATGACCTGCTTGGCAACGATGCGCCAGCTTGGCCGCTTGGGGCAGCCGTCGTCGTCCGTGACGTCGCAGCCGGTGTAGGCCGCCTTGTTGAGAATGACGTCGCCGTTCGCGATCCGCTGGCCGTCAGCGGCGGCAAGGCGGCCGCCTTCACGCATGACGAGAAGCAGGTTCTCCATCATGCCGGTCTTCAGTTCGTCGGTCAGTTCAAGCTGTTCGGTGTAAAGCTGGTTGCCGTCCTGGTCGACCATGCGCACGTTGCCGTTCGCAAGGATCTTGCCGCTCTGGCGGTTCCAGGTAACGGTGTCGGCGCGGACCGACTGGACCTGTCCCTTGTCATCACGCCTGCGCAGCACGACGTTGCCGGTGGCCGTGACCAGTTCGCTATTCTGTTCGTACTGAACCTCGTCGGCCTCGAACGCGACAGGTTCGGTTTCTCCGGTAGAGGCAGGCGGAGCAGCCGGAGCGCCACTGATCGGGCCGGTTTCGACCGGTCGGGCCACGTCCTGAGCAAGGGCGAAATGAGGCGTGCAGAGCGCCGCCATGCCGATGGCGAGCGTGTGCAGCGAAAGCGGACGCAAGCGGCGGAACGGGGCTTGCAGCGGGGTCTGCACGGCAGGGAGCATGGGTTGCCTATCGCACCGGCTGCTCCTAACTGCAATCCAGTCATGCGGTGAAGCGCACAAGATCGGCGTTTCATCGGGGAAATCCAGGAGAATCCATGAAGATCCAGTTTCTTGGCGCGGCGGAAGAGTCGAATTCCGGCGTTATCGCGCGTCTCGTCAACCAGGACGCCGTGCCCGCCAATCTCGAAGCGGTGCTGGCCGAAGGCGCGAAGCGCGCGCGTTTCACCGGCAAGGCGGGGCAGGTCTTCGAAGGTTTCGTCGAGCGCGGCGGCAAGGTGGTGCGCGTGGCTCTGGCCGGCATCGGTGAACCCGGCGCAGCGGACCGCAAGGGCGCGATCGAACGTGCAGGCGCGGCCGTTGTGGCCAAGTACCTGACCAGTGGCGAGACGTCGCTGACGCTCGACGTGACGGGCGCGGGCCTGTCTACAGAAGAAGCGGCGAGTGTGCTGACCGGCGCGGTGCTGCGTTCGTGGCGCCACGATGTCTACCGCACCAAGCTGGCTGCCGATGCGAAGCCCAGCCTTGTCGAAATCGCGCTTGCCGGCGCGCCGGAAGGCACCGAGGCGGTGTGGGAGATCGAACAGGCGATCGCGCAGGGCGTTTCGTTCACCCGCGAACTCGTCACCGAGCCTGCGAACGTGATCTACCCCGAAAGCTTCGTGGAACGCTGCAAGGCCCGCATGGAAGGTTCCGGCCTGACCATCCGCGTGCTGGACGACAAGGAGATGGCGGCGCTCGGCATGGGGTCGCTGCTTGGCGTCGCGCAGGGTTCGGTGAAGCCGGCCCGCCTGCTCGTCATGGAATGGCTCGGCGGGGCTGAGGGTGAAAAGCCCGTCGCCTTCGTGGGCAAGGGAGTCTGCTTCGATACCGGCGGCATCTCGATCAAGCCTGCCGCTGGCATGGAAGACATGAAGTGGGACATGGGCGGTGCCGGCGCGGTTGCCGGAACCATGCTCGCGCTCGCGCTGCGCAAGGCGAAGGCCAATATCATCGGCGTGTGCGGCCTTGTGGAGAACATGCCCGACGGTAATGCCCAGCGTCCGGGTGACGTGGTCACCTCCATGTCGGGCCAGACGATCGAGGTCATCAACACCGATGCCGAAGGCCGCCTTGTCCTGTGCGATGCGTTGACCTGGGTGCAGCGCGAATATTCGCCCGCCAAGATCGTCGACCTTGCCACGCTGACCGGCGCGATCATCCTCAGCCTGGCGCATGAATATGCGGGCCTGTTCTCTAACAATGACGGTCTGGCCGCAGAGCTGAACGCAGCCGGCAACGCTTCGGGCGACCGCCTGTGGCGCATGCCGATGGGCCCGGTCTACGACAAGATGATCGACAGCCCGATCGCAGATATCAAGAACGTCGGCCCGCGTTTCGGCGGTTCGATCACGGCGGCGCAGTTCCTCCTGCGCTTCATCGAGAACGACACCCCCTGGGCGCATCTCGACATCGCGGGTACCGTGTGGACCGACAAGCCCGGCGCCACCTGGGACAAGGGCGCGACCGGCTTCGGCGTGCGCCTGCTCGACCGCTTCGTGCGCGACACCATCGAAGCCTGACGAAAACGGCGGGGCGCGGCTGATGCAGGTCATGTTCTATGAACTCAGCCGCGACCCGGCCCATGCCGTCGTGCCGCTGTTGGCGCGGCGGATCGTCGAGATGGATGGCCGGGTGCTGGTGGTTTCCGCCGACGACCAGCAGCGCGGCCGGATCTCCGCCGCGCTCTGGGCGCACCGGCCTGACGGTTTCCTTGCCAACGGCCAGATGGGCGAAGGGGATGAGGAGCGCCAGCCGATCCTTCTGTCCGATATTCCCGATCCGCTGAACGGTGCCCGCTTCCTCGTCATCGCCGATGGCGTCTGGTGCGAGGGCGAGGAACCGTTCGAACGCACGTTCTACCTTTTCGACGACGAGACACGGGTGCAGGCGCGTCAGGTCTGGCGCGACTTGCGCGGCCGGGAGGGCGTGAAAAAGGAATATTGGGCGCAGGAAGACGGGCGCTGGGCGAAGAAGGCGGAAGAATAGACCGTACCTATCCAAGCCCGCCTTGCGATTCACGACTTTCCCGGCTAGGGGCGCGCGCAACAATAACGCCCCTTATCCAAGGAACAGTCCCATGGCGGTTACCCGCACCTTTTCGATCATCAAGCCCGACGCCACTCGCCGCAACCTGACCGGCGCCGTGACCAAGATGCTTGAAGAAGCCGGCCTGCGCGTCGTCGCTTCCAAGCGCATCCAGATGAGCAAGGAACAGGCTGAGGGCTTCTACGCCGTTCACGCCGAGCGCCCGTTCTTCAACGACCTGGTTTCGTTCATGATTTCGGGCCCGGTCGTCGTGCAGGTGCTTGAAGGCGAAGACGCCGTGAAGCGCAACCGCGACATCATGGGCGCCACCAACCCCGAGAACGCCGACGCCGGCACCATCCGCAAGGAACTGGCCGAATCGATCGAAGCCAACTCGGTCCACGGTTCGGACTCGGAAGAGAACGCAGCGATCGAGATCGCCTACTTCTTCAAGCCGGAAGAGATCGTCGGCTGAAGCTGACGGTTAAATCTTGGTAATTCAGAAGGAGGTCGCCGGTTTCGGCGGCCTTTTTCTTTTGATGCGCTGTGCAATCGATGCTTACCTTACGTAAATTTACGTAAGCAGGGCCTATGATAAAGACGATCCTGATTCCGGCATCCCTGTCGTTCCTTGCGGCAGTCTTGATGTCGTATGTGGCACGACCCGATAGGGCACCGTCCGCAGGTCTGGCAGAGGCGCGCGCCGCAACCGCGCAGCGCTGACCGATGCAGGTATCGGTCCGGCGCTGTGGGCAGGCAGAGTTTCAGTTTGATCCATAAAGGCTCATTGCGTTACCCTTCACATCAGAGGAGAGTAACGATGCAAGGTATGGGTGATGCGGGCGAAACTTGCCCGTTCGAATTCAATTTCGACGAAAAGACCTTCAAGGTCGGCGATACCGTCAGCTATCGCGTCAACGGCAGCCTTGAAGGCTTCCCTTTCGCGGGTACTCTCGTGGAAGTGCATGACGATCATGTGCTGATCGCAGGAGATCCGCAGGATCCGGACAAGCGCTATCGCGGCACCCGCGAAAGCCGGCCCCAGGTCGATTACACCGAAATCTGAAGCGTCAGAACTGCCCGGCGGCGTCCATCAGGTCGGTCAGTCGCTTGGGTGCCACGGCGCGCCAGGATAGCCATAGCCAGTCGGCGATGGCTTCCCAGTCGTTGTCACCGCGATCCAGGTGGATGCCCAGCCAGCCGTCCCCGAAGTAGGCGGGGCGGAAGTAAAGGTCTTCGTCCTGTTCGATCAGCATCGCCTGTTCATCCGCGCCGCTGATCTTGACGAGCAGCGCGATGCGTCCGTCGCCATGGTGGTTTCCGCTGAAATAGGCGAACTTCTTGCCTTTCAGCACGCCGAAGCAGGCCATGCCGTGGCTGACCGTCTCTTCGACTTCGGGCAGGGCGAAAGCCCGTTCGCGTACTTGCTCCAGCAGCCATTCGGGCCGCGTTTCGCGAGTGACGAGGTCGGCCAGGCAGCGCGAATAGAGCTGGTGTTCGGCGATCAGCACGCGCGCGGCCAGAGTGTCCGCGGTGTCTCCGGGCAGGATCGCCACCGGGGTCTGGCCAAGGATGGGGCCGTCATCAAGCTCTGCGGTAACAAGGTGGACGGTGACGCCGCCGTGACTGTCGCCCGCCTCGATCGCACGATCGTGCGTGTGCAGGCCGGTGTACTTGGGCAGCAGGGAAGGGTGGATGTTGACCATCCGGCCTTCCCAGCCCGCCACGAATTCCGGCGTCAGGATGCGCATGTAGCCTGCCAGCGCCACCCATTGCGCGCCGCTGGCGCGAATCGCCGCGTCCATCGCCGTATCGTGTTCGGGACGCTTCATTCCCTTGTGGCTGAGCGCGAAGGTCTTCACGCCTTCGGCTTCGGCAAGGCGCAGGCCCTTGGCTTCAGGATCGTTGGCCGCGACCAGCACGATCTCGTAAGGGCAGTCGGCCGCACGGCTCGCATAGAGCAGGGCGGCCATGTTGGTGCCGCTGCCGGAGATCAGTACGGCGACTTTCGCTTTAGCCAAGGTGAATGGCTTCCCACTTTTCGCGGGCGGACCATGCCTCGGCCGAACCCTGCACGGTGCAGCCCTTTTCGCCCGGCTCGATCGCGCCGATCACGAAGACGGTCTCTCCGGCCGCTTCGAGGTCGGCCTTGAGCGAGGCTGCTTCGTCGGCCGCGACCGCCAGCACCATGCCGATGCCGCAGTTGAAGGTGCGTGCCATCTCGCCGGGCTCGATGTTGCCTTGTGCCTGCAGGAACGCCATCAGGCGCGGCTGGGGCCAGGCATCGGCGTCGATGCGGGCATGGAGGCCCTTGGGGAGCACGCGCGGGATGTTTTCCAGCAGGCCGCCGCCGGTGATGTGGGCCAGTGCATGAATGCGTCCGGCACGAATGAACGGCAGCAGGCTCTTCACGTAGATGCGCGTGGGCGCGATCAGCGCGTCGATCAGCAGCGTATCCTGATCGAACAACGAGGGACGGTCCAGCTTCCAGCCCTTGTCTTCGGCAAGGCGGCGGACCAGCGAATAGCCGTTCGAATGGACGCCGGAGGAGGCGAGGCCGAGCAGCACGTCGCCGCTGGCCACCTTGTCGCCGGTCAGCTGTTCGCCGCGTTCGACCGCGCCGACGCAGAAGCCTGCCAGATCATAGTCGCCCGCAGCGTACATGCCGGGCATTTCCGCAGTTTCCCCGCCGATAAGGGCGCAGCCGGAAATCTTGCAGCCTTCGGCGATGCCTGCGACGACGCGCTCCGCAACGCCGTTCTCAAGCTTGCCGGTTGCGAAATAGTCGAGGAAGAACAGCGGCTCCGCGCCCTGCACGATAAGGTCGTTCACGCACATGGCGACAAGGTCGATGCCGATATGGTCATGGCGATCATGGTCGATCGCCAGCTTGACCTTGGTGCCGACACCATCGTTAGCGGCGACCAGCAGCGGGTCCTTGTAGCCCGCCGCGCGCGGGTCGAAGAAGCCGCCGAAGCCTCCCAGTTCCGCATCGGCGCCCGGACGCGCGGTGGATTTCGCGAGCGGGGCGATGGCTTTGACCAGCGCGTTACCGGCCGCGATCGAGACGCCGGCCTGCTCGTAGCTATAGCTCTTCTGGGAGTTATCGTCGGACATGTGGGCGCGCCTAGCGCTTTGTGACTTGGATTTCCATCTTCGATTGGGCACAAGGCCACCGGTTTCGACATGGCAATCACGATTTCCCCAAAAAGCCTGCGGGTTAGCCGCAAGGGTTCCGGTTCAAAGGCCGTCCTGTGGTGGGGCGGCGCGGCCGCTCTGGTGGTGGCAACCATCACCGGCGTGCAGCTGCTGGCGCAGATCGAAGGCGATCGCGGTATCGCTCCGCTCGCCAATTCGCAGGACATCCAGGTCAACGGCATCACGGTCGACGTGACCGCGAAGACCGGCGCTCAGGCGCGGATCGACGGCTGGAAACTGGCGGAAAAGGAAGCCTGGAAGAAGCTGGGCGGCCCGGACATGCCGACAGAATCGATCGATGCCATGGTGACTTCCGTGGTCATTGGTCACGAACAGGTCGGCCCTAAGCGCTATATCGCGACGCTCGGCGTCATCTTCGACAAGGCCAAGGCGGGGCAGTTCGTCGGGGCAGGGGCGGGCACCGGTCCGCGCTCGGCACCGCTGCTGCTGATCCCGGTGCTCGATTCGGGCGGCGTCAGGCAAGTATTCGAAGTGCGCGGGCCGTGGCAGCGCGCCTGGGCGGAATTTCAGGCGGCCGCCAGTCCCGTCGATTACGTGCGGCCGACCGGGTCGGGCGGCGAATCGCTGATTCTCACCGCCGGGCAGACGTCGCGCCGCAGCCGCCTGTGGTGGCGCACGGTACTGGGCCAGTTTGACGCGTCCGACGTGGTGATGCCCGTCGCGCGGCTGGAACGGCAGTGGCCGGGCGGTCCGATCAAGGGCACGTTCACGGCCCGCTACGGACCGGACAACACGTTCCTTGGCAGTTTCACCATGGACGCCGCCAGCGAGCAGGATCTGCCGCGTATGCTCGAGCAGGCGGTGACCCGAATCGACGGCCTCTACCGCGATGCGCTGGCGACAGGACAACTGCGCCCTGATCCCTCCATCAATGCGGGTGGCGAAGCGCTGGACCGCGCCTTTGCCGAACTGCGCGAAAAGCTCATGCCCAAGGGCGGCGAGGCGCCGGTCGTCGTGCCCACGCCGACGCCAGTGATTCGCACCGAGGATGTCACGGGCGCGCCGGCGGAGATCGTTACGGTGCAGTTCGTAACGCCCGATGCAATGGCCGTGGACGGCGCGCTGGCTGCGGTGCGCGGCGTGCCCGGCGTGCAGGGGGCGGCGACCGTCAGCCTTGCCATCGGCGGCACATCCGTCATGCGGGTCACCGTATCGGGCGGGGGTGATCGGCTGGCCGGTGCCCTGCGCGCGCAGGGGTGGAAGGTTTCCGGCGGGGGCACCTCGCTCAGGATCAGCCGCTAGGTTCCTTGCCATGCGACAGATCGCCCTCCCGCTGTCCGCCGCGAGCGACAGTCCGCCGCGCATTGTCGTGGGCGAAGCCAACGCGCCCGCGATCGATGCCCTGATGGAGCCGGGGCAATGGCCCTTCCGCACTGCGATTCTGTCTGGTCCGCCGCGATCGGGCAAGTCGCTGCTGGCGCGCTGGTTCGTCGAATCAGGCGCGGGCGATGCAGTCGACGATGCGCAGGCCATGCCTGAGGACGAGCTTTTCCACCGCTGGAACCGCGCGCAGGAAAGCGGCCGCCCGCTGCTGATCGTGGCCGACAAGCCTTTCGCGCCGGGCGTGGGCGAAAGCAACGCGGAGCGCTGGCGGGTGCGCCTGCCCGACTTGTCTTCCCGCCTTGGCGCCGCTCTGGACCTTGCGATCGGCGAGCCTGACGATGCGATGCTGATCGCGCTGATCGAAGTCCACGCCGAGATGCGCGGGCTCGCGCTTGATCATTCGGCAACGCAATACCTTGCAGGGCGTTGTACCCGTAGCCATGTGGGCGTCGAACGTCTGGTCGCCGCGATCGACCGGCTCAGTCTGGAGCGCAAGACGGCCCCCACCATGGCCATCTGGCGCGATGCGCTGGAAGAGACTAAAGGCGGCGGCTGAACAAACATGTGAGGGCGGGTTTGCGATGAAAGTTGCAAAGCCGAACGATTGATGGGAATTTCCGGCAATGCTGGGTAATATCATCCGCTATCTGGACTCTGTGGTCGCACGCGATCCTGCGCCGCGTTCGCGCTGGGAAGTGCTGCTTTATCCGGGCGTATGGGCGCTGTTCTGGCACCGTATCGCGCATGCCCTGTTCGAAGCCGACCTGTTCTTCCTCGCTCGCGTGGTGAACCACCTTGCGCGCTTCCTGACCGCGATCGACATTCATCCGGGTGCAAAGATCGGCCGCAACTTCTTCATCGACCACGGCTTTACCGTGATCGGCGAGACGGCGGTGATCGGCGACAACGTGACGATCTATCAGTGCGTGACGCTGGGCGGATCGAACCCCACCAACGGCGTGGGCGGCAAACGCCATCCGACCCTGCTGGACAACGTGATCGTCGGTTCGGGGGCGCAAATCATCGGCCCCGTTACCATCGGCAAGCGCGCCCGCATCGGCGCCAGCGCGGTCGTGACAGAGGACGTGCCCGAAGGCGCGACCATGATCGGCCTCAAGGCCCGGTCCACGCTGGTCAAGGCAGAGACCTGGGCCAAGGAATTCATGCCCTACGGCACCCCTTGCAAGGAACCGTGCGAACCCACCGGCGGCACCCAGCGGGTGGAGGATCTGGAACAGCAAGTCGCCCAGCTGCGCGCCCAGGTTGAAGAACTGATGGCAGACCGCCAGCACGCCGCCCGCGAAAACGAGCGCTGGTGACTGTGTTGGTGAGCGGCTGAATGGCGGCAGGCGGATTTACCTCTGGCAGCGTCGTCCCGTTTCCCGGCGGCCATAACGGGCCGGGGCAGGGGCAGGGCCAAGGGCAGGGACAGCCGGCGCAAGTCGGGTTTGACCGGCTTGAACTTCAGCGCATCCTCGATCTCTATGGCCGCATGGTCGCCGCCGGGCTGTGGCGCGACTATGCGATGGACTTCGCGCGCGAAGCAGCCAGTTTCAGCGCCTTTCGCCGCGCTGCCGAACGCCCGCAGGCCCGGATCGAAAAGCGTCCTTCGCTGCGCGGCAAACAGGGCATGTGGACCCTGTTCGGCGAAGTGGGCCAGGTCCTGAAGCGCGGCCATGACCTGTCGAATGTGCTGAGCCCGCTGGAGCGCAAGCTGCTGAAGGTGGTAGAGGACTGACTGGGTTCGACAAGGTCCGACCAAGCGGCGTTGGAAGGTTTGAAGTCGTGAGCGTGCCTTCTGTTTCACCCCATTGTCACCCTGAACTTGTTTCAGGGTCCATCCGGCGGTTGGTGCCGGAGCGTTGTGCCGCAAACCGCGCCGTCGGTTCGCTGATCATGGAACCGGGCTGTCGGCTTGATGGACCCTGAAACAAGTTCAGGGTGACGGCGGATTTGGGTGGGAAGCGGACATAGCGCCTATTCGGATCAAAACGGTGGATGTTCACCTCGCCGCCACGCGGCTGCCCTCCGCAAGCAATAAGGCCATACCGCCAGAGGCGACAGAGTGATCAAGCCAAACACCGCAAGCCCGATTAGATTTTTGCCCATGTCTTCAAAGCCGAAGAAGCCGATAGTGAACAAGACGATGAAGCCAACCACAATTGTGTAAGCGCATGCAGCGGTTATCAAGATAGTGGAAACAAACTTGTTCACTGCTTCTCTCCGTGCCAGCCCAACTTTTTTAATAGGCCGAGGTTCAGGTCCGCAAGGGGGCGTGAACAGAAAGTCCGCAACGGGGCGCAGCCGTCGTGCCAGTCAGCCCTGCGTCTTCATCAGCATCGACAGCGCGTGATGCGCCTGGTCCATACCGGTTTCGAACGGGTGGTCGCCCGACCTGTCCATGATACGCGGCCATGCGGCGGCGATGTCTTCGGCGCTGCGGGTGCCTTCGGGTAGCAGGACGCCGTCGTTCATGGTGATCCATGCCCCCTGGAACACGCCGCCACCGGCCGCGAGGATGGCGTCGGTGGGCGCATCGGGTGAAACGAGGAACATTGCGGCGGGGACCACGTTGCCGGGTTCGAACGCCCTGTAGGCTTCTTCGGGGAAGATATCGGCGGTCATGCGCGTGCCGGCGGTGGGGACGATGGTGTTGACGCGGATGCCGTACTTCGCGCCCTCAAGCCGCAGGGTCCGGGCAAGGCCAAGCACGCCCGCCTTGGCCGCGCCGTAATTCGCCTGCCCGAAATTGCCGCCGAGCCCGGTCGACGAACTGGTCATCAGCACGCGGCCGTAGTTCTGTTCGCGCATGGTTTCCCACACCGCCTTGGTGGCGAAGGCGCTGCCAAGCAGGTGGACGCGCACGACCAGTTCGAAATCGGCCGGGTCCATCCGGGCGAAAGTGCGGTCGCGCAGGATGCCTGCATTGTTGATGAGGATGTGGATGCCGTCCCATGCTTGCCTGACGCGGGCGGCCATCGCCTCCATCTGCGCATAGTCCGAAACGTCGCCGCCGTCGGCCATGGCTTCGCCGCCGATCGCGCGGATTTCCTCCACCACGCTGAGCGCGGCGTCGGATCTGCCCGAACCGTCCCGCGCGGCGCCCAGATCGTTGACCATGACTTTGGCGCCGCGCCGCGCCAGTTCCAGCGCATAGGCACGGCCAAGCCCGGTGCCCGCGCCGGTGACGATGGCGACCTGATCGGTGAAGGAAATGGAACCTGCGCTGCTCATCGCCCGGTGATGGCAGTTCGCAAGGCTCTCTACAACGGCGCGTTCGCGTCGTGCGTTCAACCTTGCCCCGGCGGCAATGAAGGGTCATAGGCGCACGCAACGAATCTGCCCGCTCTCATGCGAAAGGCCCGCCAGATGAAAGTCCGCGTCCACGTCAGCCTCAAGCCCGGTGTCCTCGATCCGCAGGGTCGTGCGATCCACCATTCGCTGGAGGGCCTCGGCTTCTCTGGCGTCAACGATGTGCGCGCAGGCCGCCTGTTCGAGCTGGACGTTGCCGAAAGCACCACCGACGAAGCGCTTGACGACATGTGCCGCAAGCTGCTCGCCAACATGGTGATCGAGAACTATCGCATCGAGAAGGTGGCCGCCTGATGGCCTTCAACTCCGCCGTCATCACCTTTCCGGGCTCGAACTGCGACCGCGACATGGCGGTGGCGCTGGAAAAGGTGTCGGGCACCGCGCCGCACCGCGTCTGGCACGGCGACAGCGATCTGCCCGCAGGGCTGGATTTCATCGCGGTTCCGGGCGGTTTTTCCTATGGCGACTATCTGCGTTGCGGCGCGATCGCATCGCGCTCGCCGATCATGCAGGCGGTGATCGCGGCGGCTGAAAAGGGCGTGCCGGTGCTCGGCGTGTGCAACGGCTTCCAGGTGCTGACCGAAAGCGGATTGCTTCCGGGCGCGCTGCTGCGCAATGCCGGGCTCAACTTCGTGTGCCGCGAAGTGGGTCTTGAAGTGGTCAACGCGCAGTCGCTGTTCACCTCGGCCTACGAAGCGGGCCAGGTCGTCCGCATCCCGGTGGCGCATCACGACGGCAATTACTTCGCCGACGAAGACACGCTGAACCGCCTTGAGGGCGAAGGCCGCGTGGCCTTCCGCTACGCCGAAGAGGTCAACGGATCGGCGCGTGCGATCGCGGGCGTGCTTAATGATGCGGGCAACGTGCTGGGCATGATGCCCCACCCCGAGCGCGCGATCGAGGCGACGCACGGCGGCACGGACGGGCGTGGCCTGTTCGAAAGCGCGATACGCGGACTGGTCGGCGCCTGAACGTGCCTTGAGGGTACGTTGAGTGCCCTCTGTGTGCCGTTGTGTACCTGTTGGGTGCGCTTACGGTGAGCTAGGCGGCGACTTCTCTGGTTTCGCCGTCAAGCCATTGACGCACAACAAGATATCGGCCGTGCAGGGCGCCTCTGTCATGTGCGCCGAAGCCAAGTAGGGTGCCTTCGTGCCCCTCTGCGGCGGGCAGCCATTTCACTTGCTCAAGCCCGCCCCGAACGCCTTCGCGCGTAAAATCCGAAGCGCGCGCCAGCCCTTCGGCGACCAGGCGACCGATGTCGTGCCCCTTGGCGACGGCCAGCGCCTGCCTGCGCGGGGCCTCCATACGGTCCATCACCGCCTTCAGGGTCGAGTTGGCGTCGGAATGCATGTCGATGTAGAGCCAGCCGTTGCAGGCATGGGCGAAATCGCCGTGATATCCGCGCAATCCTGCGGTGTTCATGATGCGCGGGCCGTCCCAGCCGGCACGGTCCAGGGCGCGTGAGACTGCCGGCGCGGAGAGCCCTAGGCCAAGGTAGACCACGCCGTCGGGAGCCGCTTTCAGCACCATCGCCGCGATATCATAGACATCGTCTGCCAGCGGCGAAATGCCCTCCTTGGTCGCGATTTCCATGCCGAGGACGCGGGCCTCGCCGTCCAGGTATTTGAGATGACGCGTTCCGATCGGCGACAGGTCGTAGATCACCGCAAGCCGCTTGCGGCCAAGGCTTGCCATCTGCCTGGCAATGACAAGCGATTCGTCTTCGTGGCTGCCCACCTGATGCTGGAACATCCACCGGCCGCGCGCTCGCTCGGCCCCGGCCCAGTTGATGGTGGGCATACGCAACTGTTCGGCAAGCGGCGTGGCGACCAGCGCATTGTCGCCGATCGCAGGGCCGACGATCAGGCTGACGCCGGATTCCGCCAGTTGCCGATAGGCATGCTCCACCGCCTCTGCCGTGCCGGACGGCAGGCCAAGAGCATAGGCGTGGATCAGTTCGACATCCGCATCAAAGCGGCCAGATTGCCGCAGGGCGTCGATTTCACGCTCAATCCAGCCGGTGATGTCGCCAGGGACGGGCCTGCTGCCCTCAGGGGCTGACGGATCTTCCCCGGTGAAATCAGCGATGTCGTTGAGAATGCCAATTTTCACGCTCGCAGCCATGGATGCCTCCGGCGAGGCGGATCGCCCCGGTCGGCCCTGACAATGAGCCAGCCAGGAAAAGGCTGCATGCCATGGTGCGGGAAATCGGCTTCAAGTGCGCGCGCCGCGCTGGAACAGGGACTGGCGGCATTCGGCGTAGCTTGGGTCACGCTCCGCCAGACCCAGCTGCCCCCCGCCGTCGAACGGGCGACGAATTTTCAGGTCATACGTGACGACGCGGCGGGAAAAGCGCCAGCGACCGTCCGCACAGCGCCGGTAATTGTCGATGTAGCGCACGGCCATGAAATCCTCTTCCTGCCCGCCTTCGCGGGTGGGGATGAGGTGGTAGGCAAGAGCATAGACTTCACCGCTTGCCACGTCTTCATCTACCGCGACGAGGTGATTGCATACGTGATGGCCCGAATACGGCATATGTGGAAAGGCGCGGGCGATGAAGGCGCAGTAGTCTTCGGCTGAACCATCGAAGCTGTCGCCATGAGTGTCGGTAGCGTCATCGGTGTAGAGGTCGCGCAGAAGCGCGATATCCTGCCGGTCGATCGCGCGGCAGTATAGCAGCACGAGTTCCCGGATCGCTTCCTTGTCGAGAAGGGTCTGCAGCGCGGTCTGGTCGATCATCTGTCCTCTCCGGCTCAAAGAAGGGCGCCGCCGTCGACGGGGTAGACCTGCCCGGTGATGAAGCTGGCCCGGCCCGAGGCGAGGAAGGTGACCATCGCGGCCATTTCCTCAGGCACCGCGAAAGGGCGACCGACGAACGTGCGGCGCTGGCGCAGGGCGCGGTCTGCCTCGTCGATGCTGGCGGTGCCCTTTGAGAACATGCCGGTGTCGGGGTTGAAGCGGCTGCCTGAACTGAGACTGGCGGGATCGCCCGGTATGGTGGCGTAGGGGGCGACGGCGTTGACGCGGATGCCGTGGGCGCCCAGTTCCTTGGCGAGAACGACGGTGAAGCTGTGCACGGCACCTTTTGCGGCGGAATAGACTGGCAGCATGTAGTCGCCCACAAGCGCAGCGGTAGAGCCGATATTGACGATCGCCCCGGCCTTGCGAGCGATCATCGCGGGCAGTACGGCATGGGTCATCCGCAGCACCGTACCGAAGTTGAGATCGATATCCGCCAGCCATTTCGCGGGATCGGAATCGACAAAGAGGCCCTGATCGACGTTGCCGCCCACGTTGTTCACCAGCACTGCGATCGGGCCGAGGGTATCGGCAGCTGCCAGCACTTTTGGCGGAGCGGCGGGGTCGAGCATGTCGGCCGCCACGAACACCGCATCGGGGGCGCCGCGTGCCCTGCAGTCGGCGACCAGCCTTGCGCCGGCGTCATGATCACGGCCGACAAGGACGGGAAGGGCTCCCTCTGCCGCAAGGTCAAGGGCAACGGCGCGGCCGATATTCGCGGTCGCCCCGGTGACGATGGCGACCTTGCCCTGCAATTGAAGATCCATCGTCCGCTCCCGGCTGTTTGCCGAAGGAGCTAGGGCGCGGTTACTTCAAGGGCAAACCGCCGGAGCGATCAGCGGCGTGAACTGCGCACGCAGCGCATTTCGCCGTCGCTGCCATCGGCTTCCACCTTGCGCAGATAGGTGTCCTTGATCCGGTGAAGTTTGAGGCCCTTGAGCTTGCCGCCGGTCATCGTGAGGTAGTCCCCGGTGAGCAGGTAGCTGCCCCGGATGCCGCCTGCCTTGTAGGCAGATGCATTGACGATGTGAAATTCGTACTCCGGCAGCGGCTTGCCGACGAGGCCGCCCGCATCTCCAGCCATTTCGCACGAATAAGTGCCGATCGGCAGGGTTGAGATCAGCCCGCCCTGCACCGGAGGCGGGGGAGGCTCTGCGCTGGCGCAGCCGGCGGCAAGCGCCAACAGCACGACGGGAAGGGAGGCACGCTTCATGGCATTGCGCTAGCATTGGCGCGAAGCAATTGCCATGCCTCGCCACCTCGTCTAAGGGCGCATCCTTTCGAGGGCTGCGCCGTGTGTGGCCCCACGATCAAGCTCTTTCCCATCCTGAAGGCCAAAACCATGAAGATCAGTGGCGTCGATATCCGTCCCGGCAACATTCTCGAATACGAAAAGGGCATCTGGAAGGTCGCCAAGACCCAGCATACCCAGCCGGGCAAGGGCGGCGCCTTCATGCAGGTCGAGATGAAAAACCTGATCGACGGCCGCAAGACCAACGTGCGTTTCCGCAGCGCCGACACTGTCGAGCGCGTGCGTCTCGACACCAAGGACTTCCAGTTCCTCTACGCCGAGGGCGACGATCTGGTCTTCATGGATATCGAGACTTACGAACAGATCACGCTTCCCGCCGACCTGCTGGGTGACGCTGCCGCGTTCCTGCAGGACGGGATGCAGGTTCTTCTCGAAATGTGGGAAGAACGCCCGATCTCGGTCCAGCTCCCCGAGCAGGTCGAGGCCACGATCGTCGAAGCCGACGCCGTGGTGAAGGGGCAGACCGCCTCGTCCAGCTACAAGCCCGCCGTTCTCGATAACGGCGTGCGCGTGATGGTGCCGCCGCACATCGAAAGCGGCACGCGCATCATCGTGGACGTCTACGAAAAGACTTACGTGAAGAAGGCAGATTGATGAACAAGCTCGCCCTGACCGTCGCGACCGCCGCTCTGGCGATCGCGGGAACTTCCTCTGTCGCTCATGCCGCTGCCGCCAAGGCTGCTGCGGCCAAGAGCGCGGCCAAGCCTGCCGCCGCAGCGCCTGCGGGCGGCGATTCGCAGGCGCAACACGCGATGCTCTACCTCAAGGTGCTCATCAGCGGGTTGCAGTCGGAAAAGGTGGAGGAACCGGTCAAGGGCGCACTTGTCGGCTGTCTGTACGACAATTCGCTCGGCAAGATCACCGAATCGATGGACAAGGTGATCGCCGAGAATCCGGGCAAGATCAGCCGCGACAATCCCAGCGAGATGCTGAGCGTCATGGCCCGTATCTGCGGCTACCAGCCCACTGCGTCTGCCGCCGGCGCAACCCCCGCCAAACCCGCGCCGCAAGGCCGGTAAGAAGCTGGCGGTCAGTCATTGACTGACCGCCGCCGACAACCAGGGGCTGACAGCGGCCCACAGGAGTGAAGTAACGTCATGGCCGCCATTTCCGGTCTCATCCGCGTCATCGAGAAGGCCGCCCGCAAGGCCGGCAATCGCCTGCGTCGCGATTTCGGTGAAATCGAACACCTGCAGGTCAGCCGCAAGGGGCCTGCGGACTTCGTGTCGAAGGCCGATCAGGCATCCGAGCGCACCATCTGGGACGAACTGCGCGCCGCGCGGCCGGACTGGGGCTATCTCTTCGAGGAAGCCGGCGAGATCGAGGGCGACCCGACCAAGCCGCGCTTCATCGTCGATCCGCTCGACGGGACGACCAACTTCCTTCACGGCATCCCGCACTTCGCGATCTCGATCGCGGTGCAGGAACCGCGTCTGGACGGGAAGGGCTGGGGTGAAGTTACCGCCGGCCTGATCTACAACCCTGTCACGGACGAAAGCTACTGGGCCGAAAAGTCGCGCGGTGCGTGGCTGCACGACCGTCGCCTTCGCGTCTCCTCGCGCCGCCACCTCGACGAAAGCCTGATCGCGACCGGCATTCCCTTTGCGGGCCATGGCGACGCTGGGCAGTGGACCAAGATCTACCACGGCCTTGCGCCGCAGGTGGCGGGCATCCGCCGCTTCGGCTCGGCTGCACTGGACCTCGCATGGGTGGCCTCGGGCCGTTACGAGGGCTTCTGGGAAGCCGATCTCAAGCCGTGGGACACGGCGGCGGGCTGTCTGCTCGTGCGTGAAGCCGGCGGTTTCGTTTCGGACTGGAAGGGCCGTTCGAATCCGATCTGTGACACCGAAATCCTTGCCGGCAACGACGTGCTCCACTCGCGCCTGCACAAGATCGTGGCGACTGCCCTGAAGGCATGAACTGATCCGCCCTGGCGCACGTCCTATCGTGCACCGGGGCGTTTCCCTGAACTGCAACGCAACCGTCGCGGAACTTTCCACGATAGGTGGTATTACGATGGGACATGGCACGGCATGTCTCTCATCGTTGCGCCCTGGCGCTGCTGGTCACGGCGGCACCGGCGCCGGTATTCGCGGAGCAACCCGCTCCGCTGGCGATGAACCCGCGCCCATTCGACCTGACGGCGGTGCCCACGACCAACGCTCGCAAGGCCTTGAGATCGCAGACGGTGGGTGAGGTCGAATTGCTCAAGCCCGAGAAAACTCGCCTCAAACTGACATATCAGACCGACGATGACGGCCCGAGTTTCGAAATCGGAACCATCGGATCGCGGAAGGGGGCGATGAAATCGCGTCTTGTCCACGTCGCGATGGACTGGATCTTCTGAAACAGGCTTGAACCCTGACGAAGCGCCGTCTAAGCGTCGCCTCGTTTCCGTGCCCCTGTGGCGGAATGGTAGACGCGAACGACTCAAAATCGTTTGTCGAAAGGCGTGCCCGTTCGAGTCGGGCCAGGGGCACCATGTCAACCCTAATGGGCTGATTTATTTGGGAATGGCAGATTTCAGGCGTTTCTGGCGGCTCCGGTTGTACATCCGGTAGTACAGAGGCGGCGTTCCGTGGACGTGATTGTGAAGTATCTGCGACCCAACCCGAAGACGGGTATCCTTGAGTTTCGCCGCACCTTTCCAGCCCGCTTGCTGCCTCACGTGCGAGATGATTCGGGGAAGAAAATTTCCGAGGTGAAACGGACCCTTGGTGTGCGCGTCTTCGATGCGGGGCGAGACGGCTCGACCTACCGTGAGTTGAACGAGTTGTTCGAGCGGCTGGCATGGAAGGCGGGCAAAGCGGCCACAGGCACATTCGATGCCATCACGAAACCGCTGATTGCCTACTTCGCCGAGAAGGTGCGCAGCGAAGGCCTAGAGCTAGATGAGGACGTCCGGTTTCTCCGTGAGACCATCGACGTAAAGACCCGGCGTGCCAAGGGCTTGCGTGAGGCTTGCGAGGCCGACCTCAAGGAATGTCGCCAGCTTCGGGCGCTGCCGGACATTGACGGAATGATTTCAAGCTGGAAGGGCGTCGCCCTTGAACTGACCCAAGCGCATGACCGCCCGAGGTCGCCTTGCAGTCCGCGAAGCGGAAGCGGCTCAAGAGGAAGACGAGTCCTGCGAGTTCCGGCCGGACGAAGACGACGACATGTTGCTCTACTGGATGGCGTCCCGCGGTCTCGTGCGGGGCTGATGCCCTAAGAAATTCTTAGGCGGGGCAGTGTCCAAAACGATCACCGGGGAGCGCCGCAGGGCGATTGTTGAGGCCCTCAAGGCCCGTGATGGCGGCGAGTGCTGGCTGTGCTGCCGCGTGATGCGGAAGGGCAAGGCGACGATAGAGCATCTGTTGGCCCGTTCCCTCGGCGGCACCTATGACCTTGAGAACCTCGTGCTCTGCTGTGGCGGCTGCAACCGGCAGCTGTCGAACCGCCCCGTCGCCGACAAGTGGAAGATGCGGCGTAAGATACATCACAAGGCCCAGGAGGAGCGGCTGGCCCAAGCGGCGCGGGATCGCCGCAAGTCGCTGGGGATCAGGCCAAAAGCCATCAGACTCAAGGCTGCCGACGATTCTTTGGCGTCAAGCAAAACTCGTTCTTGTGGGGCTCTGCCCGCTGAGGCAAAGTAAATGGGAACGGTGAGCGGCGCGATCATCCTTCTGGAAGGGATGAAAGGACTACCAGGCCTGTGCGCTCACCGTTCCCCCGCAGCATGAGTGTGTGCTCAACCACGGAATACCGCCATTCTATGCGGTGATTCGCGCTGTGAAAAGACGGCGGCCCCCAAATATAAAAAATTATGAAGGTTGACTCACGTGTGAGTGCCTAAATTTTGCAGCTTCGCTGTAATGTGTCGTAAAAACAATATGTTACGCCATGCAGCATTCCGAATCCTAGGATTCCTGCGGCTCTTCCCCTGTTTACATTGCGCTGCAGCACGTCGGCGCGGGCATTTACGGCCAACTTATCCACTTTTCTACATTCGGTTGTTCTTCAAATGTCCTTTAAAACCGCTCGGATGGACGGGGAATCGGGCCGAACACGCTACTCGTGGAAGCGCTTGCCGTCCTCCGCAGGCAGGCGTTTGTGGCGGCATGGCGGCCCCACGTCAGTCCCTTGAGGCGCTGAGGGTTCGGCAAGCTTGCCCTGAGGTCCTCGACGATACCCGAGTGCTCCTTGTAGCTGATGACCAGCCACTCGGCATTATCGTCTCCGGCCTTGATGGCGGACGCAATGGCCGCTGTGATTTCTGCTTGGACCCCAGAGCGCCCCAAGGAGGCTTTGCCGCTCCCGCGCTGCCATAGGCCGACCTCAAGGTCCCTGTAGTCGTTCACAGCGGCTGGCAGGCGCACGAGGTTGCCCCGGTGCTCTTCCCACAGTGCATAGGTGGGACGGACGCGACCAGAGGCGTCGAGGATCACCGCAGGCGTGAAGTCGTCCGGGAGGGGTGTAGAGGCCCCGAGGAGATACATGTCACCATGGCCCACATCGGCGGCCTGTACGGTCTTCCCGGCCATCTGGGCCAGCCCATCGACGATAGAGGCCAGCCGATCCGTTAAGCCAGCCTTGGGGGCCTTTTCGGCTATGCCCTCGGGCACCGTGATTTCCCCGCCGTCCTCTAGCGCCCAGAGGGCGGCTTGGAGGTCCTGGACGCCCTGCACGAACTCAGGGGCCTTATGGCGCAGCGGGGACGCAAGTTGCCCCAGGTCGTCCACTCGGACGGTAAGGGTATCCTCCGGCACCATGCTTTCGTCCCATATCCGCAAGGCGCGGCTTTCGCTCTTGTAGTGGAACTCGGAGAGGACCCGGCCCGACTTAGCCCGCTTCTGGATCATCTGTTGCGTTGTGAACAGAACCGGGGCGGAACCCTGAGGGGCAGACCCGAGGGCATTGTGTGGGGCGCTGCTAGTCAGGACAGCGAAGTCCTCTGGGGCCAATGCGGCCTGCTGCACATAGGTTTCGATTTCCTCCAGCCGGGAAACGGCAACAAGGACGCCAACTGCGGGAGTAAATCCCGATGACTTCCAGGCCTTGAGGAAGCACGAGACGCTAAGGGTCTTTCCGATGCCCGGGTCAATGGACGATAGAAAGAAGCTGTCAGACAGCGTTCCATGCAATCCGTCCTCAAGGGTACTTAAGAGCCCTGAGATAGCCTCATGAGATGGACCATTTATATTTGATCCATTCATTGAGACGATGTTCTTAGCGTCCTCTAGAGCCTTAAGGGCTAGAGGGTGCTGGACCCGATCCATTACAAGATTATTGGTGGAAGTCTTCACAGGTTATATCTCTATAGAAGGATGAAGAGTTTCGGTCCCCATCCCTTCAAGGGCCTCAAAGGTCTGCCGGTCCGTTCCCCGGTCCTCAGAGGCCCCCGTGTTCCTTCATTACGTCTGCGGCCCAATAGCGGGCTACGGTGGACTTGGAGAGGTCGAAGTGCTCGCAGGTCTCCTTGATGCTGGCGTTGTTCGCCTTGCGCCAAGCGACCACCTCAGCCGCATCCGCAGCCTTAGGACGCCCGAGGCTCTCCTTGCCCCGATGGGTCTTCCCCGTGGCCGCCAGTGAGGCCCGGGCAGCTTCTCGGCCACTCTCGCAGCGCTCCTTGATCCGGTGGCGCTCAATGTCCGCCATCTGGGCCAGCACGGCGACGATGAGTTCCCCCACGCCCCGCCCGATTGGTCCGAGGCCCCGAACGTCGAGGGTAACGCCCCGCTCCAGGAGGGTGCGGACCATAGCTTGCACGTCCAAGGCGTCACGGCCCAGACGGTCTAGAGCGTAGACGTAGAGCGTATCGCCCTTGCGGACATACTGAAGGAGGCGGGCGAAACCGGGGCGCTCTTCGGCCTTGATGGAACCACTCACGCCTTCGTCAGCAAACTCCTCATCGAACCCGCCCCCGAGGGCCTGCCGCTGGGCTTCTCGTATTCATTTCATCGCACCCTTTAGGCCCGCCCGCCCCCCGATGGGCAGAGCCTCCGGCCGCGCTTCGTACCCTGAACAACCCTCTTGAGAGTGGTACAGAGAGGAGGTACAAAAGCGCTCATTGGAGACCTCAGAAATGACGGAAATCCGCCACTTACAGGCCGCACCGCTCTAGTCGGGCCAGGGGCACCACTTCCTTCGATCGTTCTCAGAACAGAGAGGCGATGGCGAGGATCAGCAGCATGGCGACTATGGATGCCGCTGCCCACTGTACCAGCGGGTAAGTTGCGATGAGCCGCGTCAGCGCCCATGCGGCCACGGCACCCAGCGCAGTCCCGCCGATGATGCCGCCGACTACGCCCCAGTCGCCCATCATCCACAGCAATACCAGCGCGAAGACGCCGACCGGGAAAAAGCCAGCCAGCGCGCGGACCAATCTGCGGGAGAAGACTCGCCAGTTCATCGGGCGCTGTGTCGGAATGCCTTCAGCCATTGCCGCAGAGTAATCCTGCTGCGCCCCCACCGCCAGCCGGAGCGTCGCGCGAATCGGGCGGTACGGCTAGTTCAGGCCGCGCAGCCAGTCGGCGATCATCGCGCGCCCTGCAGCCACTGCGCCGGGGCCGAGTTCGTCGTGCCGTACCCGCAAAGCCTGCGGGCAGCCGCCGGCCTCGACAACCGCTTCGGGCCACTGATCGATCCAGGCATCGAAGCGTGGGTCTTCTCCCATTTCGGCATGGAACTGCAGCGCCAACTGGTTGCGGCCGCGCCGGAACGCCTGATGTTCGTAAAGCGAGGTGGAAGCGAGCAGTTCCACGCCTTCGGGCCTGGTGAAGGTATCGCCGTGCCAGTGCAGCACCGGGATTTCGCGCACATGGCGAAGCGGGCTGCCGGCGGCGTGTTCGTGAACCTGCACGGGATGGAAGCCGACCTCCTTGGCTGGGCCGGGAAACACCGATGCGCCCAGGGCACTGGCCATCATCTGCGCACCGAAGCACACGCCCAGCGTTGGCCGGTCAGCCTCTAGGCGCAAGGCAAGGCGGCGCAACTGGCACGCGATCCAGGGGTGGCGATCCTGTTCGTAGACGCCCATCGGACCGCCCATCATGATCAGCAGGTCCGGCTCACGCAGGTCGAGGATGGAAAATTCCGGATCGGTGACGTCGATGCGGCTCACTTCGTAGCCGGCGTCCTCGATGGGCTTGCGGTAGCCTGCGACCCCTTCGTGGGGAACGTGGCGGATGATGAGCGCGGTCTTCACGAGCCTACTGTGTCATAACCAAAGTTAACGGGCGACATCCAAATCCGGCCCGAAAAGGCAGGGCTTGGGAGATGCGAAATCCGGATGCCGCCCGAGGGGATCATTGCAGCATCACAGGCCGAGGCGGGACCAGAAGTCACCCGCACTGCGGATCGTCGCCGCGCCGCCTCCCGATGGTGGTTCGACTGCGCCGCGCCATGACGGATGCGGCAGGCGCGTGTCGGTACTGGGCCGTGCACGCAGGACTTGCGAAGTGATGCGAGGGATCGAGTTGAGCATTTCGTATCTCCATCTGGAGGCACGAAGCCGGCGTTGTCGCCTTGCGGTTTCGTGCGCTTTAGCGGTTGGTGACGCGGAGCAAGCTGACAGCCATCAAATGCCGCGGAAGAACGGGCGAACCCCGTGCTTCGAAGATCAATCTACGCATATGGTAGAGAATGTCGATGCGAAGATTCTATCGGGCCTATGAGAAAAACTTCACGCAGGCCGCAGGGAACCTTCGGGTGGATTGCGGAGCATGCGCGCCTGACGTAGCCTTTGGCTTATGCGCACCGTTCTTCTTGCTTCCGCCTGCGTCGTTGCGAGCGCTTCCATGCCTGCAATGGCAGAACCCGTCGCCGATAGCGTGACGCGTGACCTGCCGGGGCTGATGGAAACCTACCGAGATCTTCATGCCAACCCCGAACTCAGCTTTCAGGAGGTCCGCAGCGCGAAGATCATGGCTGATGCCGCGCGCAAGGCGGGTTTCAGCGTTACCGAGAAAGTCGGGCGTACCGGCATCGTCGCAGTCCTGAAGAACGGGCCGGGACCGACGGTTCTCATCCGTGCCGACATGGACGCACTGCCGGTGGTGGAGCAGACCGGGCTGCCCTTTGCATCGACGAAGCGGGGCACGTCCACCGCCGGCGTGGAAAGCGGCATCATGCATGCTTGCGGCCATGATACGCACATGACCGCGTGGATAGAGACTGCGCGCCTCATGGCCGCGCGCAAGGCGGAGTGGTCGGGCACGCTGGTCATGATCGGGCAACCGGCCGAAGAGATGGGGCTTGGCGCGCTGGAGATGCTCAAGGACGGGCTCTACAACCGCTTTCCCAAGCCGGACTACGCGCTGGCTTTCCATGACACGCCCGAGCTTCCAGCCGGCGTCGTCGGCGCGGCGAAGGGCTGGGCGCTGGCCAATGTTGACAGCGTGGACATTCTGGTGCGCGGGGTCGGCGGGCATGGCGCCTATCCGCAGGCCACGCGGGACCCGATCGTGCTGGGCAGTGCGATCGTGATGAAGCTGCAAACGCTGGTAAGCCGGGAAACCAATCCGCTTGACCCGGTGGTGGTCACGGTGGGCTCTTTCCATGCCGGGACCAAGCACAATATTATCTCCGATCAGGCGAAGCTTGAACTGACCGTGCGCAGTTATTCGGACGAGACCCGCCAGCGCCTGCTTGACGGGATCGCCCGCGTGGCGCGTGGAGAGGCGATCGCATCGGGATTGTCTGAAGACCTTATGCCGCAGATCAAGGTCAAGGAACCGCACACCCGCGCGACCTGGAATACGCCGGAGTTTGCGGAAGAGGCGATTGCCGACCTTAAAGGGAAGATGGGCGCAGACAATGTCGTGATCACCCCCTCGGCGATGGGCGGCGAGGATTTCGGAGAGTTTCGCCGCGCCGATGAGGATCACATCAAATCGGTGATCTTCTGGGTAGGCGGTGCCGATCCGGCAAGGCTGGCGGCGGCGAAGACGGGCGGCCCTGCAATGCCTTCGCTACACAGTCCGTTCTGGGCACCGCAAGCGGACAAGGTCATAGCATCGGGCGCGCAGGCCCTGACCCTGACGGCGCTGCGCCTGATGCCAAGGCCGCAGGTGTAAGTGGAGCCGACAGCACCGTTACTGCGTTATCGGGTGGAAAAGCGAATGTTTCCATAGCGGCTGTCAAGGTAACCGACATTTTACGCCTTTACCCTAGTCCATCGTGCGAGTGCCGGAATTCGGCCGCGAAGGATGGCTAATCGACGATGATTCGTCTGTTCAAACACTATATCCCGCACGCAGTCGTGCTGCTGTGGCTGGTCGATGTGCTGCTGCTGGCAATCGCCAACGAAACGTCCTGGCGGTTGCGGGCAGGGCAGATCGGTATCGATCCGGCACCGCTGGTGGACCGGCTCATCGCCCATGGCGCCTTTGCGGTGGTCATTTCGCTGTCGATGGTGGCGGTGGGGGTCTACGGCGCGGAGGCGCTGCGTTCGATGCGCTTTGCCGCCGCGCGGCTGCTGGTGGCGATCTCGCTGGGTGTCATCGCGCTGGCCTTCGTGGACTTCCTTGTCGGCGGGCAGAACTTCTGGCGATCGACGCTGGCTTATTCGATGGCCTTTGCGATCGTGCTGATGATCATAAACCGGCTGCTGCTCGGCGCGTTTCTGGGGACCAGCGCGTTTCGCCGCCGGGTGCTGGTGCTGGGGGCCGGAGACCGGGCGCAGCGTCTACGCGTGCTGGGTGACCGTCCGGAAAGCGGCTTCGCCATCGTCGGTTATGTTGCGATGAGCGATAGTGCACCGGTGGTGGAAGAGGCGATTTCCCGTTCGGCGATCAACAACTTCACCCGTTATGTCGAAAACCTGGGCGTCAGCGAAGTGGTGCTGGCGCTGGAGGAACGGCGCAACGCGCTGCCGCTCAAGGATCTGCTGCGGATCAAGACGGCGGGCGTTCACGTAAACGAGTTCTCCAGCTTCCTTGAGCGTGAGACAGGCCGTGTCGACCTGGACACCGTCAACCCCAGCTGGCTGATCTTTTCGGACGGGTTCTCGTCCGGCCGGGCGATCTCCAGCGCGGCGAAGCGGGTATTCGACATCGCCGTCAGCCTCTTGCTGCTTTTGGTTACCGCGCCGGTCATCCTGCTGTTCGCACTGCTGGTGAAGATCGACAGCCGTGGTCCCGCCTTCTATCGCCAGCCGCGTGTCGGCCTGTTCGGCCAGCACTTCGACGTCATCAAGCTGCGTTCCATGCGCACCGACGCCGAAGCGGCAGGGGCGCAGTGGGCGTCGAAGGACGACCCCCGCGTTACCCGCGTCGGCAAGTTCATCCGCAAGGTGCGGATAGACGAACTGCCGCAGGCCTGGACCGTGCTGAAGGGCGAGATGAGCTTCGTCGGCCCGCGTCCCGAACGGCCCGAGTTCGTCTCCGACCTTGAGGACAAGCTGCGCTATTACGCGGAACGCCATATGGTAAAGCCGGGGATCACCGGCTGGGCGCAGATCAACTATCCTTACGGCGCATCGATAGAGGATGCGCGCAACAAGCTGGAATATGACCTCTACTACGCCAAGAACTACACGCCTTTCCTCGATTTCCTGATCATCCTGCAAACGCTGCGCGTGGTGCTCTGGAGCGAGGGCGCACGGTGATCGCGGCTCTGGAAGGGCGGGCGGCGGTGTGGAGCACCATCGGCGTCGGGCTCGACGTTACCGGTGCGATTGCGCTGGCCAGCGTGGCGATGTGGCTGGTGCCGCGGCGGGACCGGTTCGGCAGCGCCGGCACGGCGATGGTCTGTGCGCTGCTGCTGACGGCATTGTGGAGCCTTGCCGCGGCGGCGGCCAGCGCATCGACCTCTCTGGCGGCAGATTTCATTCCCTCGCTGGCCGAGAGCGCGCGCAATCTGGCATGGCTGGTGGTGATCTATCGACTGTTCGCCAGCGACGGGCGGCACGCCAGCCTTGCGCCGATCCGGCCGGTGATCCTTTCGCTCGGCTTTGTGGAAGTGATGCACCTTGCCGTCGACTACGGCTTCACCCGGATCGTGATCGACGAAAAGGTGCTGTCGATCGCCTTCGAATTCGGCGTGATGTTCCGCCTTCTGGTGACAGTGGGCGGGCTGGTGCTGGCGCATAACCTCTATGCCGGCGCGCCGCGCGAATCGCGCGCCTCGTTGCGCTGGCCTGCCACGGGTCTGGCGATCCTCTGGGCTTTCGACCTCAACCTTTACACGATCGCGTATCTTGCGGGAAACTGGCCGGAAGAGATCGCCGCGCTGCGTGGGCTGTCGGCTGCGGCGCTGGCAGGATGCGTGGCGATCGGCGGGGCAAAGAACCGTGACGACCTGCGCTTGCGCCCGTCGCGGGCGGTGACCTTCCAGACGTTCTCGCTGCTGGTGATCGGGGTCTACCTTGTCGCCATGGTCGCGGTGGCGCAGTGGCTGTCCTATGCGGGCGGCAACTTCGCGCGGCTGGTCGAGCTGGCCTTCCTGACGCTTGGCAGCGCGCTGGCACTGGTGGTGCTGCCATCGCGCCGGGTGCGGGCGTGGTTCAAGGTGATACTGGCCAAGCACTTCTTCCAGCACCGCTACGACTACCGCGAGGAATGGCTGCGCTTCACGCGCACCATGGGATCGGACCAGAGCGCGCCGCTGGGCGAGCGCGTGGTCCAGTCCATCGCCGACGTGTTCGAGAGCCCGGCGGGCCTGCTGCTGACCCCCGGAGAGCATGGCGAACTGACGCTGGCCGCGCGCTGGAACTGGCGCGAGATCGAAGTGCCTGCCGTCGCGCTGCCGGTCGAGGATATCGGATATTTCGAAAGCACCGGCTATATCGCCGACCTGGACGACATGCGCGCAGGCCGGGAAAGCGCGGCGACTGCGCCGGGCTGGCTGGTCGATCATCCGCGCGCCTGGGCGCTGATCCCGCTGGTCCATTACGAGCGTCTGGTCGGCATGGTCGTGCTGGCGCGCCCGCAGCTGGTGCGCAAGTTCGACTGGGAGGATTTCGACCTCCTGCGGGTCATCGGCCAGCAGGTGGCCAGCTACCTGTCGGAGAACGCCAGCCAGCTGGCCCTGGCCGAATCCGCGCGGTTCGAGGATTTCAACCGCCGCATCGCTTTCGTGATGCACGATATCAAGAACCTGGCCAGCCAGTTCAGTCTGCTTGCCCGCAATGCAGAGCTCCATGCTGAAAAGCCCGCCTTCCGCGCCGACATGCTGGTTACCCTGCGCAATTCGTCAGACAAGCTGACCGCCCTGCTGGCGCGCCTTTCGCGCTATGGTTCGGGCGGCGTGGACCGAGTGGAGCAAGTGGCCGCCGCCGCCGTGCTGGCGCTGGTGATGGAGCGCTTCAGGGGGCAGCCGCAAGTGGTGCTGGCCGAATCGCGCGATGTGGCGATCACCGCAAGTCGCCATTCGCTGGAGCAGGTGCTGGTCCACCTTGTCCAGAACGCGATCGACGCCAGCGAGCCCGGCAGCCCTGTGTTCCTTTCGCTTGCGGTGGAGGGCATGAACGCCCGGTTTGAAGTGCTCGACAGCGGCGCCGGGATGAGCGCGGACTTCGTGCGCAACCGCCTTTTCAAACCCTTCGTATCGACCAAGTCGGGCGGCTTCGGCATCGGCGCGTTCGAGGCGCGCGAACTGGTGCGGGCGATGCGCGGCCGGCTCGACGTGGAATCGCGCGAGGGGCTGGGTTCCCGCTTCACCGTGCGCCTGCCGCTTGCGGCACATTCCGACATTTACCCGAATTACGCCGAAAAGGTGGCCTGATGACCGATCTCCAATCCGCGCCGCTGCCCAAGCTGCTTGTTGTCGAGGATGACGCAGGGCTGCAGGCGCAGCTCAAGTGGGCTTACGAGGATTTCGAAGTCTTCGTCGCCGGGGACCGCGCAAGCGCGATCGCACTGCTGCGGGCGGAAATGCCCGACGTGGTGACGCTTGACCTTGGCCTGCCGCCCGATCCTGACGGCACGACCGAGGGCTTCGCGATCCTCGACGAGATCATGGCTTTGAAGCCCGACACCAAGGTCGTCGTCGCATCGGGCCATGGCGCGCGGGAAAGCGCGCTGCAGGCGATCGCGCGCGGGGCTTACGACTTCTACCAGAAGCCCGTGGATATCGATGCGCTGGGCCACATCGTGCGCCGCGCACTGCACCTGCACCGGCTGGAGGAGGAAAACCGCCGCCTTGCGGGCAAGGTGGAGAAGGACGAGAAGGTTCTGGGCCGGATGATCACCGCCGCGCCGGAAATGGTCAGGGTGGCGCGCACGATAGAGCGCGTGGCCAACACCAGCGTATCGGTCATGTTGCTGGGGGCAAGCGGCACCGGCAAGGAGTTGCTGGCGCGTGGGCTGCATGAGGCCAGTGGGCGGGCGAAGCGTGAATTCGTGGCGATCAACTGCGCGGCGATCCCGGAGAACCTGCTGGAAAGCGAGCTGTTCGGGCACGAGAAGGGCGCATTCACCGGCGCCGTGAAGACCACGCCAGGCAAGATCGAGCAGGCAGCGGGCGGCACCCTGTTCCTTGACGAAGTGGGCGATATCCCGTTGCAGTTGCAGGTGAAGCTGCTGCGCTTCCTGCAGGAACGCGTGATCGAACGCGTCGGCAGCCGTCAGTCAATTCCCGTTGACACCCGTGTCGTGTGCGCAACGCACCAGAACCTTGAAGGAATGATCGCTGAAGGGCGCTTTCGCGAAGACCTGTTCTATCGTCTTGCCGAGATCGTGGTGCGCATCCCCGGCCTTGCCGAGCGGCCGGGCGATCCCACGCTGCTGGCGAAGGCGTTCCTGACCCGTTACGCCAAGGAGATGAACCCGCGCGTCCGCGGCTTTTCGGCCGATGCGCTGGCGGCCATCGATGCCTGGGGCTGGCCCGGTAACGTGCGCGAACTGGAAAACCGGGTGAAGCGCGCGGTGATCATGGCGGACGAAAAGCTTGTGTCGGCCAGCGACCTCGACCTTGCCGACCCCGATGAGCAGGTGGCGACGGCACTGAACCTCAAGTCCGCGCGTGAAGCGGCGGATCGCAAGGTCATCCGTCATGCCCTTGCCCGGAGCGAAGGGAATATCTCCAGCACGGCCAAGATGCTCGGCATCAGTCGGCCGACGCTGTACGACTTGCTTAAGCAATACGACCTGCAGCCGTCCTGATCTTCGATGCGCGGGGGGCGTTTGTGGAGACTGGCAAGATGGGGCGCGGCGGTAATACCGCCGCTGCTGGTGCTTGTCGTGTGCTTCTCTCTCGTCCTGACCACCGCGACGCCAGTTGCCGTTGGCGGGATTTCCCAAGTCGACACGCTGATCGCCGATGCGCGCAAGGCCATTGTGCGGGGGGACGGCATCGATGCGGAAATGAAGCTGCGGGCCGCGCTGGAGCAGGGCGCTGCGCCGGCAGAGGTCAACGCCTACATGGGGCAGGCGCTGCTGGCGCAGAACCGCCGGGATCGGGCGCGGCCCTATCTTGTCCGGGGCGAGTTTACCGAAGCCAGTGCGGCCGAGGGCTGGCGCGCGCTAGGCTTGCTGGAGCGGCTTGACGGTAACTTGCCCGCGTCGGGCAGGGCATACGACAAGGCGGTGGCGCTGACGCCCGACGATGCCGGGCTATGGGTGGAGATCGGCCGCCTGCGCTATGCGGGCGGAGAGCATCTGCTGGCGATAGAGGCTGCTGAGTACGCCTTGAAGCTCGATGGCGGAAATGTACGGGCGCTGGAATTTCGCGGGCAGCTGGTACGCGATCGCTATGGCCTGCTGGCATCTATCCCGTGGTTCGAGCGCGCGATCATGCGCGATCCGGCCGACATCGCCGTGCTGCTGGAATATGCCGCGACGTTGGGTGAACTGGGCCATGCCAGCGAATGCGTAACGATCACGCGGCGCGTGCTGGAACTCAGCCCCGGCAACCCGCGTGCCTATTACCTGCAGGCGGTGCTGGCGGCGCGGGCGGGCAATCTTGCGCTGGCGCGCGCGTTGCTGGCGCGCACGAAGGGCAAGCTGGACGACCAGCCTGCCGTGTTGATCCTGCGCGGCATGACGGAGATCGCCGCGCGCAACCCGGAAGCGGCGGCAGAGGCGCTGGAAGAAGCGCTGCGGCTCTGCCCCGACAGCATGCGTGCGCGCGAACTGCTGCTGCGGGCCATCGTCATGACCGGGCAGTACCGCTACGCGATCCTGCGCTTCGCAGACGATATCGCTGACGGGAATGCATCGCCTTATATGCTCACTACCGTGGCGCGGGCGTGGGAGGTGCTGGGAGATCGCCAGCATGCGGGCGAACTGCTCGACCGTGCGGCGCGGCCTGCTGGCGGAGAGTTGCGGGTGCTGGGCGGCAGCGGACGGATCGGCCAGTTGCTGCATCTTGGCCAGACCGGCGCGGCAGAGGCGGCGGCGGAAGCGATGCGCAAGGCCAGCCCCGGCTTCTACGATGCGCAGGCGCTGGCGGGCGACGTTCAACTGGCGCTGGGTCATGCCGCACAGGCGCAGGAACGCTATGTGCTGGCCGCGCAGATACGCTTCCCGGAAAGCCTCTTCCAGCGGCGCTTTGCCGCGTACGCCATGGCGGGCGATCTTGCCGGTGCGCGCGCGATGACCGGCGCCTACCTCGGTCAGAACCCGGCGAGCCGCCCCGCCTTGCGCGCGGCAGCGCAGCTGGCGGCGGGGGCGGGGGATCTCGACCGTGCCCGCACCATTCTTGCTTGGCTGCGCGACAACGGCGGGCAGGGCGACGTGGAGCTGCTGGCCGACCTTGCCATGGCGCAGGCGGCTACCGGCGATCCGGCCGCCGCGCAGGAAAGCGCACTGGCGGCCTATCGTCTCCAGCGCTCCAGCCCGGTCGCGGCGCAGTCGCTGGGCCGGGCCTATGCAGCGGGCGGGAACCACCCGGCGCAGGCAAGGGCCCTGTTGGACAAGGCCCGGCTACTGATGAGGCGCTGATCGGTAACGCTTACCGGGGCTGATAGGTCTGTTCGATGCCGGGGAAGCTGCGGTCGCGCACTTGTGCCGCGTACTGTGCGGCGGCTTCGGAGACGACCGATGCCATGTCCGCATACTTCTTCACGAAGCGCGGCACGCGTTCGAACATGCCCAGCATGTCTTCGGTGACAAGAACCTGTCCGTCGCACTGCGCCGAACCGCCGATGCCGATGCTGGGGCAGGCGATCGCGCGGGTCGCCTCGATGGCGATGGGTTCGACCACGCCCTCGATGACGATGGAGAACGCGCCGGCCTCGTCCAGCGCCTTTGCGTCGGCCACGATCTTGGCGGCTTCCGCATCGCTGCGGCCGCGGGCGTTGTAGCCGCCCAGCACGTTCACGGCCTGCGGGGTCAGGCCGATGTGCCCCTGCACCGGGATGCCGCGTTCGTTCAGGAAGCGCACGGTTTCCGCCATCGCGGCCCCGCCTTCCAGCTTCACGCCCGCGCAGCCGGTTTCCTTGAGCAGCCGGGCCGCGTTCTCGAACGCCTGCTGGGGGGACTGTTCGTAAGTGCCGAAGGGCATGTCGACGATCACGGCCGCATGGTAGCTGCCGCGCACCACGGCGGCGCCGTGCGCGATCATCATGTCAAGCGTCACCGGCACGCTGGAGGGCAGCCCGTAGATCACCTGTCCCAGACTGTCGCCCACAAGCAGCAGGTCGCAATGCGCGTCGAGCAACTGTGCCTGACGGGCCGTGTATGCGGTCAGCATGACGATGGGTTCGGCAGTCACGCCGTCCTTCTTGCGGCGGCGAATCGCCGGCACGGTCAGGCGCTTCATCGGTGCCGGAGTGGGGGTTGCGCGGCTGGTCGCGGTGTCGATCTGGAAGGTCGTGGACATGGCACCGGCTTCTAGCGACCCATCTGGCCCCCGGCAAATCCCAAGACTTGGGCCGTGCGGTCGCAGCGGTGTGCCCTATATGCCGGATTGTTGTAAGAATATTACAATGCTGGGGAATTTCCGGGGTAGGGCTCTTGCCAAGCGGCTGCTTGTCGTTAGCCTCCCGCCATTCGCAATTCGGGGGTCCACATGTTCGGACGCGTAAAGCCGCTCGACGCCATTCTGGCGACGGCGGAAAAGAAATCTCTTCACCGATCGCTAGGCCCTGTCCAACTGACGCTGCTGGGCGTCGGCGCCATCATCGGCACCGGTATCTTCGTGCTGACCGCTGCGGCGGCGCAGAAGGCCGGTCCCGGCATGATGTGGAGCTTCGTCATCGCCGGCGCGGTCTGCGCGGTGGCGGCGCTGTGCTATTCGGAACTGGCATCGATGGTGCCGGTATCGGGCTCTGCCTATACATATTCCTATGCCGTCGTCGGCGAAGTGCTGGCCTGGATGGTCGGCTGGGCGCTGATCCTTGAATATGCCGTGGCGGCATCGGCCGTATCGGTCGGATGGTCAGGCTATTTCATGGGGCTTTTGAAAAGCCTGACAGGCTTCGAGCTGCCAGCGATGCTGGCGGCGGGGCCGACCTGGTCGCTGACCGGGGTCGACTTTTCCAGCGGCATCATCAACGTGCCCGCCGTGGTCGTCGCCCTGGCAGTGACGTTCCTGCTGATGCTGGGCACCAAGGAAAGCGCCACGTTCAACGCGATCCTGGTGGCGATCAAGGTTGCGGCGCTGACGATGTTCGTCATTCTGGCGCTGCCGGTGCTCAATACCGAGCACTTCGCCCCCTTCGCCCCCAACGGCTGGTTCGGACCGGCCGGCACCAGCGGTCTCGGCATTGTCGGGGCCGCTTCTTCCATCTTCTTCGCCTATGTCGGCTTCGACGCGGTATCGACCGCAGCGGAAGAAACGAAGAACCCGCAGCGCAACGTCCCGATCGGCCTGATCGGCAGCCTTGCGCTGTGCACGGTGTTCTACCTGCTTGTCGCAGCCGGTGCGATCGGTGCGATCGGCGCGCAGCCGACCGCACTGGGCACGCAGCCCGGTTCGGCAGAGTTCGCCGCGCAGTGTTCGGCTCTGGCGGCCAAGGGCAGCCAGCCGCTGGTCTGCTCGCAGGAAGCGCTGGCTCACGTGCTTCGCGCGATCAACTACACCCGCGCGGGCGACCTTATCGGCCTTGCCGCCAACCTGGCGCTGCCTTCGGTCATCCTGATGATGCTCTACGGCCAGACCCGTATCTTCTTCGTGATGGCGCGCGACGGCCTGCTGCCCGAAAAGCTGGCGACCATCCACCCCAAGTGGAAGACGCCGCATATCGTCACCCTGATCACCGGCGTGTTCGTGGCCATCGCCGCCGCGCTGCTGCCGGTCGGCCAGCTGGCGGACATCTCCAATTCGGGCACGCTGTTCGCGTTCTTCATGGTATCGGTTGCGGTGCTGATCCTGCGCGTACGCGATCCCAAGCGGCACCGTCCTTTCCGCGCGCCGCTGGTGTGGGTGGTTGCGCCGATTGCGATCATCGGCTGCGTCACGCTGTTCTTCAACCTGCCGGTTGAAGCGATGCTGGTGCTGCCGATCTGGGGCGGCATCGGGCTCGTGTTCTACTTCGTCTATGGCTACCGCAAGAGCCACGTGGGGCAGGGCCGCATCGAAGTCCACGAGGATGACGAGGACGCTCCGGGTCAGCCGGTTCCGCCGATTTCCTGAAGCGGACCAGTCTGCCGGACATGAAAAGGGGAGCGCATCCGCGCTCCCCTTTTTTTATGCCCGTTCCATCCACGAGCCATGCGCAGAATGTCCACGGCTTATCCACAGGCTTGCGAACATGCGCGCGGCAACGATGCGCCGTGGCAGGACTTGTGTGAGGCATGACGCTGTCCCTGTTCGACCGCATCGTCCTTGTCCTGCTGCTTGTGGGGACCGTGGCCCTGATGGGCAGGGCATGGCTGCACGACCATCCCGCGCACGATCCGTGGGCGCCGCTGTCTCTGGAGGATGGCGACGGCTGGGCAACCGGGCGCAAGCTTTCGGCGCTGCGTTCCGATCTGCAGACATGTCGTGCGTTTCTTGAACGGAGCGGCATTCCGGCTGCGATGCTTCCCGCGCAGGGAACGGGGCAATGTCGCCGTGACGACCGCAAGCCTCTATCCGCTCCCGCGCGGCTGGATGTGGCCCTGCGACCTGCCGGGGCGCAGGCGACCTGCGCGGTCGATGCTGGTCTGGCATGGTGGCTGCGCAACGGTGTGGAGCCTGCGGCCGGCGCGCTGCTGGATGCAAGCGTGGTGGGCATCGAGCATCTGGGTACGGTGAACTGCCGCAGGATCGGCGGTGGTGACACCGGATCATGGAGCGAGCATGCCACCGGCAATGCCATAGATATCGCCGCCTTCGTCCTGTCGGACGGGCGGCGGATCAGCGTAGCGCGCGACTGGCAGCGGCAGGATGCGCGCGGTACTTTCCTGCGCACGGTGAGAGACAGCGCCTGCCGCAGTTTCGGAACCGTGTTGTCACCGGATTACAACGCGGCGCATGCCGACCACCTGCATCTTGATCAGGCCCATCGCGTTGGAGGGTGGAGCGCCTGTCGCTAAGGCTTACTCGCCCGCCGCAATCGGTCGTCCCGGACGGGTGCGCACCAGAACGCTCAGCACGAAAACCAGCCACAGGGCAGCGCATACCGCGAAGCCTACAAGCGCGTGGTGGGCATAGCCTGCGACGATCAGCAGTGCTCCGGCAGCAGCGAAGAAATCGCGCATCGTCAGCCAGGTCAGCCATTGCATGAGGCGCGAAGGGCGGGCGTTGACCTGATGCTTCACGACGTCGAACGTGAAGTTGCCGCCAATGGCCCGCGATCTGCGGCCGATCAGGAACAGGCCGGTTGCCAGCATCGCAAGGCCAGCGGTTCCCGCAGAAGCGGCGTCAAGATTGCCCTGCATCGCCAGATTGGCGGTAAGACCTGCGATGAAGAACAGGTTGGTGGCGGCATCGATGACGCTGTCCAGCATCGCGCCGCGGGCAGACATGCGCCATGTGGCGCGCGCGATCTCACCGTCCACCCCATCGAAGATCGATGCGGCCTGAAACAGCAGCGCACCAAGGACAAGGCCGTTCTGTCCGCCCAGCAGCAGGGAAGCTATCATCGCCAGCCCAAGCAGCGCCGTGCCGATGGTTGCCTGATTGGGCGTGATCCCCGGAATTTTCAGTAAGCGCCGGCTTATGGCCTGCGAAACAGGGCGGTTGAGATGGCGCGAAACTATGCCGTCGCCGGGCTTTCCGGTTGCGGCGATCACGGTGCGGCCCGCCTGTTCCAGCCGCTCAAGGCTGTCTCGCTCGTGCTCGAAGGGAAGGGATGCTGAGCCGAGGTCGGGATGGATGGCTGCCGGATAAGGCGATGGCAGGCGTGGATTGCCACAGGCAAGGTCTTCGCCGCGCAGGAACACGGTGGCGCCATGCCCGGCAACGGTGGCAAGGCCCGTGGTACGCAGTGTGACGGATGGGGCCAGCCTTGCGCATTCGCTCTGGCAGTAAGCGCTGGGGGTCCATGCGTCGCTTGTGGTGATCACGCACTCCACGTCGGCGGAGGGGGCGTTGGCCGCCACTTCCCGCAGTGCCCTTGCCGCAGCGGGCACACCGGCGACAAGGTATTCGGCGGTTCGAGCCGATGTGAATGCGATCACATGCCGGGGCATCTACGCAACCTTCCGAATTTACGCGCGAATTTGAGGGGCGAATGACAGTCGCGTTCTTTGCGCCGTATGGGATGGCGTATAAGGGGCGGTGACCGGATGGCCAAGTCCTTCGACTCACGGTTCAGCAGACGGGCGCACATGTCGATGGATATTAATGCAGCCAAAGCGAAGGTGGGAAGCGGGCGAAGCGCCGTTCTGCCTGAACGCCCCCGCGAATTGCAGGATGCTTTGAACCGCAGGCTTTATCACCCGCTGGCGCGGCGGCTGGCGCTGCTGCTGTCGCATACGGCGGTAACGCCGAACATGGTTTCGGTTGCCGGGGCGTTTCTCGTGGTCGCGGCGGCAGTGGTCTATGTTCAGCCGTTCGCGCCGTTCGCGGCGCTGCTGGGTCTGCTGATTCACATGAGCTGGCATGTAGTGGACGGAGCCGACGGCGATCTTGCCCGGCTGACGGGCCGAAGCGGACCCAAGGGTGAAATCGTCGACGGCATTTGCGATTATGCAAGCCATGTGGTGCTGTACCTTGTCCTCGGCTTCCATCTGCAGCAGGCGATCGGTCCGGTGGCATGGGTGGCCACGCTGGGCGCAGGGTTCAGCCGGATTGTGCAGGCCAACCATTACGAGGCCCTGCGCAGGCAATATCAATGGTGGGCCTACGGCGTGCCATGGTTGCGCCAGTCGTCCGGATCGGGCGCGGAGCAAACGGGCGGGGCGCAAGTGTCCGGCGTTTTGAGCCGGGCCTACGTGGCCCTCGCCGGATGGCTTGTTCCCGATGCGGCCGCCATCGACAGCGCCTTGCAGGATCGGTCAGGGGAAGCGGCGGGCGGGGTCGGTTCGGGGCGGCGCGGCATGGAATCGGTGGTGCGGGGCATGGCGGGCGTCTTGCTTCCTCCTCGGCTGCTCGGAGCGAATTACCGCACGCTGATGCTGGGTGTGTCGATGCTGGCGGGTTCGCCGCTCTATTATTTCCTCTACGAAGCGGTGATGCTGAATGGCGTGCTGCTTGTGTCCATCGCACGTTCGAGGCGCGCTGTGGTGCGTTTAGGTGCCGTTGTGTCCCCGTTGAGTACACGTCGGTAAATGGCAAGATTGGCCGCCGCAAAGGCGCGCCAGGTCAGTTGCGCAGCGCGTTGCAGCCCCTTTTCACGCAGCCGCGCGGTTTCGGCGGGGGCCTCGATCACGGCTTTAAGTTGCGCTGCAATTTCTTGATAATCATAGGGATTTGCCAGTCTGGCAGAGCCGCCGACAACTTCCGGCATGGCCGAAATATCGCTGGTCACGACCGGGCATCCGCAGGCCATTGCCTCGGCCAGCGGATTTCCGAAGCCTTCGCAAAGCGAAGGATGCAGCAGCGCCAATGCCGCCGAATACAGCTCCACCAAAGCCTGTTCCGGCACGGTCGAAAGCAGGATGACGCGGCCATTCAATCCAAGACTATCAGCTATATTCAACAGCTTACGCGCACCATCTCCCATCCGCTGGACCATGACCAGATCGACATCGGACCTGTCACCAAACGCCAGCGCAAAGGCCCGCACCACCCCTTCATGATTCTTGTAAGGCGCATACTGCCCAACAGTCAGTACGAAGCGCCTCTTCGGGTTTATCCCCAGTGCCTTAAGCGTTTGCTCGGCTGGCGTAACTGGGTGAAAACGCGAGGAAACACCCGACAACGTCACTGTCGTGCGTGCTGCGGCCTGCGGCATGATAGCTGCAATGGCATCGGCGGTGGCCTTGCTCACCGTCGCGATGACGGCCGCGCTTCGCAGTGCACGGCCGATCCCGTGGCGATAGAAACCACGCTCAACGGCGCCCCGTAGCCCGGTACGGCACCATTGCGGATGCGTGAGCCACATCACATCGTGAACAGTCGTGACGCAAGGCATTCCCAAACCTGCGGGCATGATGTTGGATGGCGCATGGAAGAGATCGACGTCGTCCATTCGCACCACCTTTGACAGCCACCACATCGTTGCAGGTCCGTTGGCAGCCTGAGGTGCGGCTCTTTCTTCGACATTCGACGACGTGCTGAGCGGTCCCGAATGGGCGGGATTGCGCAATAGGAGAAATCGCAGGTCAGGTGCCATTGACGGCAGGTGATCGATCAGGCCACGCACGACTTCGCCGATGCCACTGGGGCGTGCCCCAAGATAGCGGCAGTCGATGCAAACAGTTGTCATTTGAGCCCCATTATCTCGATCGCATGGCGGCGGAGCATCCGCGATGCGGTGGCCGCAAATAATTTTCAAGGCTGCGATCAATCCGTTCCGTCTCTGCAGTAAGCATCGAGCGATGTTCGGTGCAAGTCATTACGAAAATATCATGAGATCGAATTCGCTTTGCAGGCGTTTGCGAGATGTGTCGCTATGTATTTATGCTTATTGAAAATCTGATTGTATCAATAAATATATATTTGATTTCATTAGTGCAGGAGTGAACCTTGCCTCGAATGATTGCATCGAAATTCGATCGACCCCTCGTGGGGGCGGCAGGGTAGGCTAATGATGTATTTCAGGCGTATTTTCTACTTGGATGCGCTTGATGGCGGCACTTTTGAGTAATTTCGAAGCAATCGCCGAAGATTCTGAATCAGTTTTTGGAGACGAAGTAGCAATGCCATCTATCAGGGTTGCGATCATCGGTCTGGGTAACTGCGCCAGTTCGCTGGTCCAGGGGGTCGCGCACTATGGCAGGACCGGGTCTGGTCGCGGACTTATCCATGAACGCATCGGAGGGTACGGCGCCGGAGATGTCGAATTCGTCCTGGGTGTCGACGTCGATGCGCGCAAGGTTGGTCTGGACATAGCGGAGGCAATCTTCGCCGCTCCGAACAACACGAAAGTATTCTGCGCGGATGTGCCGAGCACTGGCGCAAAAGTGATCAAGGGCGTGGTACTGGATGGGGTCGCCGACCACATGGTCACCGCCGGTGAGCGCGGATTCATCGTTTCGGAGGAACCGGAAGCAACCAAGGCCCAGATTGTTGACGCGCTTATTGCCACGCAGGCGGATATACTGGTCAACTTCCTTCCGGTTGGCTCCCAGAAGGCGACTGAATTCTACATGGAATGCGCTTTGGAAGCCGGCGTTGCAGTGGTGAACTGCATACCCGTATTCATCGCCAGCGATCCGATTTGGGAAGCGCGGTTCAGGGAAAAGCGCCTGCCTATCGTGGGTGACGATATCAAGGCGCAAGTGGGTGCCACGATCGTTCATCGTGCGCTGTCCAGCCTCTTCACGGTGCGCGGTGTAACGACCGAGCGAACGTACCAGTTGAACACGGGCGGCAACACAGACTTCATGAACATGCTCGACCGTCAGCGGCTGTCCAGCAAGAAGGAATCCAAGACAGAGGCCGTGCAGGCTGCGCTGGCTCAGCGGCTTGAAGATGAGAACATTCTTATCGGTCCCTCGGAATATGTGCCCTGGCAAAAAGACAACAAGATCTGCTTCCTGCGGATCGAAGGGTCGCAATGGGGTGATGTTCCGGTCAATCTGGAGCTTCGTCTTTCGGTAGAGGACAGTCCGAATGCGGCTGCATGCGTCATGGATGCGATCCGCTGCGCCAAGGTGGCGCTGGAGCGTGGCGAATGCGGTGCGCTCACAGCGCCATCGGCCTACTTCTGCAAGCATCCGCCCAAGCAGTTCCCGGACGAAACCGCGATGCGGATGCTTGATAGCTATCTGGCGGATGCCTTGCGGGTTGCCGGGTGACAAACCCGGTGTCCGCCGGGGGGACGCCTTCCGCTGCCAGAGCACCGCACGAGGCGCTGATCCTTGCTGCGGGTTATGGAAGCAGGTTGCGTTCGCTCGGCACGTCCAAGCCGTTGACGTCGATTGCAGGTATTACGTTGCTGGAACTCGGTATTCGGCAGGCCATCGCGGCCGGTGTGGAGCGGGTTGTGGTCGTAACCGGCCATGAGGCCGAGCAGGTAGAGGCCGTGCTGCCCGCTCTGGCGCAAAAGTGCAGCGTAACAGTGGAGGCGCGGCGGGTGGCGGACTGGTCCAGGCCGAACGGCTGGTCAGTCCTGGCAGGGGCCGAGGCAATAGAAGCGGACTATCTTTTAATGATGGCTGACCACATCTTTTCCCGCCCAATCCTGACGGAGTTGGTCCGGCAGGGAGGGGCGTCTCGCGGTGTGACGCTGGCTATCGACCGGCGCGTAGACAGTCCGTTGGTGGATCCCGATGATGCGACATGGGTTCGCACTTCGCGGTCGGGGCGCATCCGTGCCATCGGGAAGTCCTTGACCGATTTCGACGCGGTCGACTGCGGCGCATTTTTGGCTACTCGTGAACTGGCGGCTGCAATTTCCGAAGCGATCTCTTCAGGGCTTCCGGGCACGTTGTCAGACGGCATGCAGTGGCTCGCTGATAGAGGCCGTGCACAAACCATGGATATCGGTGATGCCTGGTGGATCGATGTCGACGATGCCCAAATGCATAGGCTGGCAGAGGCTATGGTCGAGACGGAATTGCCCGAAGTCTATCGGCCCGTGCATGGGCGCGCAGGCTTCCGTGACCTGCTGGTCGGCGCCCCTGCATCGCAGTTCATGTAAGGCTGGCACGTGAGCGAGTCCGCCATCCTGCTTGATGTTACGCGTCTTGTTGCTCGCAGTTGGACGCGCCGCTTGCCGACGGGGATCGATCGGGTTTGCTATGCATACTTGCGCCGTTTTGCGGCGCGAGCATACGCAGTAATCCAACATAGGGGGATTGTCCGGGTTTTGGACCGACGCAACTCAGATGCGCTCTTCCAGCTTCTGGGTGACGAGGGCGAAGGTTCTCGCGGCAGACTGGCTTTTCTTGCGTTACGCAGCCTTCTGAAACCGGGGCTGCCCAGGCTTTGTCATGGCGGCATCTATCTGAATGTCGGCCACACGGATTTCGATCTGAAAAGTCATGCCAAGTGGGTCCGTGGTGCAGATCTGCGGCCGGTCTACATGGTCCATGACCTGATCCCCATAACCCACGCTCATCATTGCCGTGAGCACGCGGTTCGTCGGCACACAGGGCGCGTCATCGGCGCGTTGCGCAATGCGTGCGGAGTTATTGTTAGCACCGGCGCGGTTGCCGACGATCTCGAAGCGTTTGCACAAAAAAATGCGTTGCCGGTGCCGCCCATGGTCGTCGCCTCCCTGGCGGGCGAACGAATGTACCCGAAGCCGCGTGCCAGCACCGAAGGCAGGCCTTACTTTCTTTGCGTAGGCACTATCGAAAGTCGCAAAAATCATGCGCTTTTGGTGAACATCTGGCGGCGGCTGATTGAGCGGAATGGGGCGCAAAGCCCACGACTGCTGATCGTGGGGCAGTGGGGCGTCGGCTCGCAGCGCCTGCGAGACATGCTGATTTCGAGCCCGCAGTTACATGGCCACGTCACCGTGCTCGACCGGTGTGGCGATGAAGAGATGGGAAGGCTTGTAAAGGGTGCGAGAGCCTTGCTCATGCCGACGCTGTGTGAAGGTTTCGGTTTGCCGATGGTTGAAGCGATACAGCTTGGCACGCCGGTAATTGCAACCGATCTGCCGTGTTTTCGGGAAATCGGGCAGGGCATTCCAACCCTCCTTCCGCCATCCGACGAGGCCGCATGGGAGGCCCTGATCGAGCATTTCGGCCCTGAGCATCCGGAACACATCCGTCAGCTTGATCGCGCAAGGCAATTTCGGCCGACCTCGTGGAACGACCATTTCTTCAAGATCGAAGACTGGCTGCCGACATTGAGCGAACGCAAGCATCCTCTGCCTGAGCGTGCAAACCACTCCGATAGGCTGCCGATGTCCGCGAACCTTCCATTCCTGAGCATTGAGTAGCCCATCGATGGATCATCCCAACTTTCGCGGTGCCATCGAAAGCGCTGCCTTGCCTGACGGCATCGACACTTCCGAGTCTTCCAGAACCATGACATCCACCGTGCTTGCTCGCCTGAAGGCGCTGGGTCCGATCTTCATCCTTGCAGTCGTGATCCCAACGCTGGCAGCAATTCTGTACTTCGGCGTCTTTGCGAGCGACGTCTACGTGTCAGAATCGCGCTTCGTCGTGCGCAGCCCGAGCAAGAGCAACATCTCACCGCTGGGGTTGGTGCTAAGCGGTGGTGGCCTGTCGGCAGGCACCGAGGAAAGCAACGCGGTTCTGGAATATCTGGAATCGCACCGCGCGTTGCAGGATGCCGATAACGACAGGCTTCTCACCCGCGCGTATACGGCAGGCTCGATCTTCTGGCTGGATCGCTTCGGCAGCTTTGGCCGCAGTAGCCGTGAGCATTTCTATGACTACTACCTCAACAGGGTAGCGATCGAGAATGAGACGACGACGCAGGTGATGCGCCTGACCGTGCGCGCCTATAGCGCAAAGCAGGCCCACGATATCAACGAACGGCTGCTCGAACGCTCCGAAGCGCTTGTGAACCGGCTGTCGGAACGAGCCCGCACGGATTCCGTGACCATCGCGGAACGAGAGGTGCGCGGGGCGCAGGCACGGGCAAGGCAGGCCGCAGTGGACCTTGCCAATTATCGCAATCGTGCGGGGGTGATCGATCCGGAGAAAGAGGCAACAGTGCGCCTCCAGATGATCTCCAAGTTGCAGGATCAGCTGATTTCCACCAGAACCCAGTTGCAGCAGATGGAAGCCTATACGCCGCTGGCATCGCAGATTCCGTACCTGCGAACCCAGCTTCGCGAGCTTCAGAAGGAAATCGACAGCCAGACGTCGGGTGTGGCCGGCGGGGCCCGATCCTTGTCTGCCGCAACGGCGCGTTTTCAGGAACTGGAACTCGACGCGCAGCTTGCCGGCAAACAGCTTGCAACCGCGCTGGCATCGCTTGAAGATGCGCGCGGAGAAGCCCGGCGCAAGCGCGCATACATTGAGCGTATCGCGGCCCCCAACCTGCCGGACTACGCGATCGAACCGCGTCGTATCGGTGGTATTCTGGCGACGCTGATCCTTGGCCTGCTGGCTTGGGGTGTGCTTTCGACGCTGCTCGTAGGCATCCGCGAGCATCGCGACTGATGGCCAGCACCTTCCAGAAGCAGCCCTCGCTTTACAGCAGTTTCAGGGTTCAGTGCCGCGTTCTGGGCGCGTTGCTCGTCCGGGAGATGCTGACACGATACGGGCGGCATAACATCGGCTTCCTGTGGCTGTTTGTGGAGCCGATGATATTCACACTGGGCGTGACTGCGCTGTGGACCGCGACGAAATCGGTCCACGGCAGCGACCTGCCGATCGTTGCTTTCGCGCTTACGGGTTATTCCAGCGTCCTGCTGTGGCGCAACATGCCCGGTCGTTGCATCGGTGCGCTTTGGAGCAACCTGTCGCTGATGTATCACCGGAACATCAAAGTACTCGATATATACCTTGCACGCCTTATTCTGGAGTTCGGCGGAGCAACGATATCGTTCGCCACGCTCAGCCTGTTGTTCATCAGTATTGGCTGGCTCGAACCGCCGCAGGATATCATGAAAGTGGTTGCCGGCTGGCTGGTGATCGCATGGTTCGGTTCGGCGCTGGCGATTGCTCTGGGGGCATTGTCGCACGAGAGTGAACTGGTTGATAAGCTGTGGCATCCGGCTTCGTACCTGATCTTTCCGCTGTCGGGATCGGCCTTCATGGTCGATGCGCTGCCAAAGGCAGCGCAGGACATCGTCCTCTACATTCCGATGGTCCACGGGGTTGAGATGGTTCGCGAAGGCTACTTCGGCAATCGCGCGCACGCCCATTACGATCTGGGCTACGTCATTCCCTTCAGCCTTGTGCTGAGTTTCGTCGCCTTGATGATCGTGCGCTGGGTTGCGGCGAGGGTGGTGCCGGAATGATCCGACTTACCGATGTCCGCAAGGTCTATCACACGCGATTTGGCAGCAATCTGGTGCTCGATGGCGTGGGTTTTGAACTGCACATGGGAGAGCGACTGGGCGTGCTTGGCCGGAATGGTGCCGGAAAGTCAACGATGGTTCGCCTGATCAGCGGAGCGGAACGGCCGACTTCAGGGCGGATAGAACGCACTATGTCGGTTTCCTGGCCGCTCGCCTTTGGTGGCGCATTTCAATATATGCTGACCGGCGTGGACAATGTGCGCTTCATTAGCCGCGTCTACGATCAGGACTTCCATCGCAATCTGGCCTTCGTCGAGGATTTTTCGGAACTGGGCGCCTATCTGCGCGAACCGGTGCGAACCTACTCGTCGGGTATGCGCGCCCGTCTCGCTTTTGCGATTTCGATGATCATCGAATTCGACTGCTTCCTGATCGACGAAGTCGGCGCGGTGGGGGACGAACGATTCCACGCGCGATGCAATCATGAATTGTTCGGAAAGCGGGGCGACAGGGCGATGGTCATCATCTCCCACGACGCAGCCTACATCCGCGACAACTGCAACCGCTTCGCTGTCCTGCATGGTGGCAAGCTTGTTCTCTACGATGATTTTGAAATCGCCTACGCCGATTTCAAAGAGCTGATCGGGTGGAAACCTCCGCCGGGTTGGCCGAATGTCGAGGTTCCGACAGCGTGATCCATACCCTTTTACGACATTTTCGCTCTGCGCAGATTGGTCGGGGACAGCCCAGCCTTCAGGCCCCCATTTCGCAAGCCTGTACGCAGGCGCAGTTCGAGGATCCGGCCTATGCCTACTGGTGTGAGCAGATCGGAGAAGTTCCCCGTACTCACCGCAAGCAGTGGGAATTCTGTTATATCCTGCAGGTTCTTGCGCGCTACGGAATGCTGGCACCGGGACTTCGTGGCCTGGGCTTCGGTGTTGGGAGTGAGCCGCTTGCTGCGCTCTTTGCGGCGCGCGGAGTTTCAGTTCTGGGTACTGACCTGGAGCCTGACCGCGCCATGGACGAGGGGTGGGTGGATACGGCGCAGCATGCCGCGGGCAAGGAGGCCCTCAACCAACGCGGGCTATGCCCTCCCGATGTGTTCGATCGACTGGTCGATTTCCGTTTCATGGACATGAACGCGATCGATCCGATGCTGGACGGACAGTTCGACTTCTGCTGGTCGGCTTGTGCCTTCGAGCACCTTGGTTCAATCGCGGCGGGCCTGACTTTCGTGGAACGTTCCGTCGATACGCTCAAGCCCGGCGGGCTTGCCGTTCATACGACCGAGTTCAACTGCTCGTCCAATCGCGACACCCTCGACAATGCATCCACCGTGCTGTTCCGCAAGCGCGATTTCGTGGAACTGGGGCAAAGGTTGAAGGCGCGCGGGTGCGAAGTGCTGTTCAATTTCGAACTGGGCGACCTGCCTTTGGACAAGCACGTGGATCTGCCGCCGTATGCCTTGGACAACCACCTTAAGCTCCGCATCGAGCAATGGACGACAACCTCGTTCGGCATTGTGGTGCGCAAGGCAGGCAGCGCGGGATATCCAAGATGACCCGTATATTGATCGATGGATACAATCTCGGGCTGGAAAAGGGCACAGGGGTAGCAACTTATGCCCGCAACCTCAGTCTTGAGATCGGTAATCTGGGCCATGAGGTGTCGGTCCTCTATGGCAACGGATCAAGTTCTTCGCGCGACAAGCTGCTGCGCGAGATATCGTTTTTCGACACTTATCAGGATGAGGGAAAGGGCCTGGTCGACAAGCTCCAACGCATTGCATCCGGCGCCAGGGGGCCAAGGCGGCACAAGGCCGTCGACATCCCGATGTCCGGGAAAGTCGTGACGAGTGCCTTCGTGTCTAAACTTCCACACTACGACAGCATATGGAACGCGCCCGACCTGTTTCGGCGCTCTCAAAGTGCTTTTCATGCGTGGGGTGGCTTGTCGAGCGTCGACCTGCCGCAGCAACCGGACCTTGCCCACTGGACGTATCCGTTGGCGCTGAAAGTTCCCCGCCGGCCGAACATCTACACCCTTCATGATATCGTTCCGCTGCGCCTTCCATACACGACGCTGGACAACAAGCGGGCCTATCTCAAGCTGATTCGCAAGCTTGATCGCACTGCAGACCACTTCGTCACGGTGTCCGAATGTTCGAAGCGTGATCTGGTCGAAATTGCCGGTATCGCGCCTGAACGGATCACGAACACCTATCAGTCCGTCAGCATCCCGGATCATCTGAAAGACAAGCCGGAAGAGCAGGTCGCGCGCGAGGTCGAAGGCTTCGCCGAGGTGGGCTACAAGGACTATGTGCTGTTCTGGGGCTCTATCGAGCCGAAGAAGAACATCGGCCGCATGATCGAGGCCTATCTCGCCAGCAAGGCCGACATACCCCTGGTGATTGTCGGAGCGCAGGCCTGGAAATCAAAGAAAGAGCTTCAACTCCTCAACGAAGGGACGTCCGGCGTTCTGGATGCAAAGGGGCAGGGCGGACGCAAAGGCATCATTCGCTTGCCGTACGCCCCGTTCAGCGTGCTGGTCAGCCTCATTCGCGGAGCCCGCGCAGCGATCTTTCCCTCGCTGTATGAAGGTTTCGGGCTTCCGGCGCTGGAGGCCATGCTGCTGGGCACGCCGGTACTTTGTTCCAATACCGCATCTCTGCCCGAAGTCGCCGGGGAGGCGGCCTTGATGGTTGACCCTTACGATAGCGATGCAATCGCCGCCGGCATGCGCAGAATTCTTGCCGATGCGGATTTGCGCAAAGAGTTGTCCTTGCGAGGACAGGTTCAGGCGCAACGCTTTTCCCCGGCCGCGTACCGTGCGCGATTGGCCGATGTTTACCAGAGGTTCCTCTAATGCTTGCGTATCTTCCTTGTCCAGCGGACGGCGCACAGGGTCGCCGGGGCACGAATGTGTTCAGTGCGAGTATGGCGATCGCGGCGTTGGCCATGCTTGGCGCCTGCTCTTCGCTGGGAAGTTCCGGCCCATCGGCAGGATCTGTTACGCGTAGCGAGGGGGAGGGTTATAGCGGTCAGGATATCCGAGTGGTCCAGCTTGACGATGCTGCGGTGCGTCGCACCACGCGCGTTGCGCAGGCCACGCGCTTTGCAGATGTCTTTGGAAAAGGCTCTCCGGTCGGCACCGTGATAGGCAGCGGAGACGCGTTGGACATCGCCGTTTGGGAAGCGCCCCCTGCCGTATTGTTCGGCGCAACCAATCTTGGCTCCAGTTCCACCGTCACGCAAAGCGCTGCCATCCCTCAGCAAGTCGTGGGCGAAGAAGGCACCGTATCGATACCTTTCGTCGGACAACTGCCGGTAATAGGACTTACCCCTCAACAGGTTGAGCGGGCGATAGTCTCACGGCTCAAGGGGCGTGCGCATGATCCGCAAGCTGTCGTGCGCCTCGTTCAGAATGAAGCGCGTACCGCAACGGTCATGGGAGAGGTCGGAGCTTCGCGTCGGATACCGCTTACTGCTCGGGGTGAGCGATTGCTTGATGCGCTGGCTTCCGCGGGGGGCGCGCGTCAGCCGGTGGGTAAGGTAACAATCCAGTTGTCGCGCGGAATGCGCACGACTGCGATGCCTTTGGAAGCCGTGATCCGCGATCCTTCGCAGAACATCATTCTGCAACCCGACGATGTCCTGACGGTGATGTTTCAGCCGTACAGCTTTATCGCGCTTGGCGCGGTGGGGCAGAACGCCGAAGTTCCCTTTGAGGGCGGCGGGTTGAGCCTGGCACAGGCGCTCGGTCGTATCGGGGGGCTGCGCGACGAACGGGCAAATGTGCGGGGGGTATTCGTCTTTCGTCTCGAGGCGCCCGATGCGCTCGATTCCACAAGCATCGCGGATGCCAGGCGCACCGCTGATGACCGTATTCCGGTAATCTACCGACTAGACATGTCCGATGCTTCCAGCTTGTTTCTGGCGCAGGACTTCGTCGTCCATGATCGCGATGTGATCTATGTCTCAAATGCTCCCGGAGCAGATCTTCAGAAATTTATAAATAGTGTGTCAAGTGCGGCATTCTCCATCATCGCCGTTGGAAATTCTGTAAAATAGCCAGTTTGATTTCATGCGATATTGAAGGGGTGATGAATATGTCTGGTGCCGAGGGAATGAGTAATTCTGCTGAAGGAACGCGCCACCTCTACACTGAAGCCTATTTTCAGGGTGACCGGGAAACCAGCAACTATAGCGGGTATGCAGAGGCTTCCCTTGGCCCGACTACGATGCTTGCTGAGACACTGTTCCGTTTTTTCCGGCCGCTTGATTGCCTCGATGTCGGCTGTGCTGTTGGTCACGGCGTTAAACGACTGGCTGAACTGGGCGTCGATGCGCATGGTGTCGACATCTCTGACTGGGCAGTTCGTTATGCTGAAACGCCTCGCGTGGTGCAGGCCGATTTCTCTCAGCAACTTTTGCGCAAGCAATATGACCTTGTTGTCAGTTACGACGTTGTCGAACATGTCCTGCCGGAGCGTCTGCCCTTCGCGATCAACAATTTGTGGCAGGCCACCCGCCGCGACCTTCTGATTGTGCCCGCGACTTACGAAAATGGGGAGACCTTCGACCCCAATGAACCCACGCACCTGACTTTCCAGCCCTTTTCGTGGTGGGTGGATTTGGTCGTGGCGCTTACGGGTGCACGATTTGACGAGGCGGCATCGGAACGGTTCGCAGCGGAAGAGCATTCCAAACTGTTCGGCTATGATCATCGTGTGATGATTTTTACGCGGCTTGGAGCCTGACGTTAGTCATGGTGGGGCGGCGCATTGCAATAGTTGTCCAAGGTCTTGTCGAAAAAAGCGATTCTATCGGGTACGATGCAGTATTCGAATGGGGTCTCCTTTCCGAGATGTTTGGACGCGACCAGGTCGACATATTCTGTGAGAGGTTTGATGCAAATCTTCACGCGGATGTGCCTGTGCAGCCGATGGGTAATTTCTGGGTCTATGTGGACCAGAACCCATCAGCGACAATCCTGTATCATTATTGCGATGGATGGCCCGCTTTCGACGAATACATCATGAATGCGGGCCGGGAAGTCGTAGTCCGCTGGCACAATAATACCCCGCCGTGGTTCTATGGCGCCAGCCATCGCCGCTCGGTCGAGCGAACGGTTCGTGGGTTTCGCACGATCGTCAATTTTGCGGGAAATACCCACCTGCGTTTCTGGGTGAATTCGAATTTTACGCTCGACCAGCTGCGCGCAGTCGGAGGGCGGGCTGACACAGGGGCTGTCATCTTCCCCGGCAGCAAATTCCTTGAATCTGAAAGAGATACTGTGCCGGTGCTGCAAAGCGATGCGCTTGCCGGCGAGGGTAAGGTGCGCCCCCTGCGGTTGCTGTTCGTCAGTCGCGTGGTTGCCCACAAGGGGCATGCCCATGTAATCGAGCTTGCAGGCTATCTGAAGACGGCACTGCGTCGCGATCTCATAGTTTCGTTCCTGGGGCGGGATGACCCGTCATCGGGTCTGAAAGGCCGGCTGCAACGGATGGCCGGCGATCTCGGTGTGGAAGTTCGGTTCGAGGGGGAAGTCAGTAACGAGGAACTTCACACAGCCTACCTTGCCGCTGATCTCTTCATCTGCCTGTCCGAGCATGAAGGTTTCGGGATGCCGGTGTTCGAGGCGATGAGACTTGGTGTGCCGGTGATCTGCCTCAGGCGCACGGCTCTGAGCGAACTTATGCAGGTGCACCCATTCGCACTTGATGAACTCGACTATGTGCGGGCGGCCGCGATGGTCCGGCTGATTGACGACGAAGCTGTCAGAGCGCGCGTGCTGTCGATACAGGCGAGCATACTCAGGACTTATACGCGGCAGGTGATCATGGATCAGCTTGCGGCGGCGCTTGACGGTGCGCGCGGGCACTGGACCGGGAATGCTGCGTGCCCGGATGCCAACGCCCTTGAGGATGCAGAGATCGTGCGATCTCGTGTCAATGACGAGGTGAGACATGGGTATTGGCCTGAGCCCGGTTTTGAACAGATCCCTCGGGAATTCGGCGAAAACTATGTAACGCTCTACGATGTTGAATCCTATGAGGCGATGCTGACTTCGGATCATGGGCTGGCCGGTCTGCCGGATCAAAAGTCTCGGGATGATTTCGTGTCGATATCGCACCGGGAGTTCATGTCGCCAAATGGCAAGCGCTTGGAGGAGGGTATTACGTTTGCAGCGCAGCAAGCGCCGGGACGTATCCATCTGATTTATGGGCCATATGCCCGTTTTCCCAGAGGCTTCTTCTCGGTCGATTTTGAAATTGAAGCCGAGCAATCCGGTGATCCCGGTGTGGTCTTGGAACTGGAGGCCGCTGCCGAGGGTGAAGAGCCTGTAGCAAGCCGCGCGGTCACTGTAGTCCAGATTCGGAGCGAAGGAGGGTTGCGCCTTTTATTTCCCGTTGGCCTTGAGCATACGATCATGGAATTCCGGATCGGTTTGAAAGTCAGCGGGAACTGCAACTTCCTGTTCCGTGGCGTTACGATCAGAAATCAAAGGCAAAGCCTTGCCATGTTGCCCGACACGCCGCCGCCGCAGCCTCGCCGCCGGCTATCGTGGCCTAAGCGCGTATCGAGGGTGGTCGATACCAAGGTCTTGTCCCCGGTGGCTATGAAGCATTTTCGTAAGGGTGACAGTTTTCGCGATAGGGCGTGGTGGAACGATGCTGCCAGCGCTTACGAAGCAGGACTTTGTGTCGAGCCAAACGCGTTCGCTTACCTCGTACAGCTTGGAAACTGTTCCAAGGAAGCCGGCTGTCTGGAGCGAAGCGAGGCTGCTTTCCTCAAGGCGCTTGCCCTGCGCCCGGATGACAGGGATGCGAACCTTCAGATCGGCCGCTTGTATGTCCTTAAAGGAGATCGCGGCGCGGCGCACACTCACTTCCTGAAGGCGATCGGGCTTGAGCGAGCCGCTGCTGAAGCTATGCGTGAACTAGGCAAGACCGGCTTTGCGCTTGAAGCACTGCCTGACTTGTTTGGGTGACCGGAGAGCACAAGCGGTAACGCACGCTTCCTGTCGATAGGAAGTCGTAAATGCAGCGCGCGGGGAGCAGCCAGATGGTGCCGCTAGTAACCGATGGTGACCCCTACGGGAATCGAACCCGTGTTTCAGCCGTGAGAGGGCCGCGTCCTAGACCGCTAGACGAAGGGGCCATGTTGGCACCATCTTGCGATGGTTTATCGGTTGTCAAAATGGTGACCCCTACGGGAATCGAACCCGTGTTTCAGCCGTGAAAGGGCCGCGTCCTAGACCGCTAGACGAAGGGGCCATTAGGCCATTTTCAAACGCTTCCTGCGAAGCACCGATGGTGACCCCTACGGGAATCGAACCCGTGTTTCAGCCGTGAAAGGGCCGCGTCCTAGACCGCTAGACGAAGGGGCCAAACCGGGTTGCGCCGGAGGCAGGACCGGCCCTCTAGCGGTGGGTCCGAGGGTGGTCAACCCTTATCTCCAAACTTTTTTGAACCTTTCTTTTCAGTCGTAGAATGCAGCGTCATCAAGGTGTAGCTCGGCGGCAGGGCGGCTTCCCCAGTCGTCGATCTTGGCACGGCCTGCCAGCCACAGTTTACGACCCTGCGCGGCATGAAGCAAAGCCTGCCCCATGTCCGTTTCGGCAGCGCGAAACGCCATGGCCTTGAAACGGCCGCCGTCAGGGCCCGATACGATCAGACGTAGATGATCAGCGCCTACGACGTCAGCTTTGACGATGCGCACAGGGCCGACGGCCACGCGAGGGCCGGGCCAGCCCATGCCATATGGCCCTGCGCTTTCCAGCGTTTCCACGAGCGAGGGGACTAGCCCCCCCGGAGTAAGCGCAAGGTCCAGAAGCATGTGCCGATTTGCGCTCGCAGCGGAGATATCCGCGGCGAGCCGTTCATCAAGCCATTCAGATAGGGCTTCCAGCTTGTCGGGCGCGATCGTAAGACCGCAGGCCATGGCATGTCCGCCCCCGGCTTCAAGCAGGCCTGCTTCCCGCGCTGCAATGATCGCTGCGCCAAGGTCTACGCCGGGGATGGAGCGTCCGGAACCTTTGCCGTTTCCGGCATCGTCGGCGCCCAGCGCGATGACTAGCGCCGGCTTTCCGGTCTTTTCCTTGAGGCGTCCGGCAACGATTCCGATGACACCGGGGTGCCAACCTTCGCCCGCGCAGACGAGGACGGACCGGTTGTGCTGGCGTTCAATCTCCGCTTCCGCCATTTCCTGCACGGCCTGCTCGATGGCGCGGCGTTCATCATTCAGGCGTGAAAGCTGGGCGGCGATATCGCGCGCTTCCTCTGGATCGGTTGTCGTGAGAAGGCGGACGCCAAGCGTCGATTCCCCCACTCGACCTCCGGCGTTGATGCGGGGGCCCAGTGCGAAGCCAAGATCGCTGCAGGTAGGTGCGCGGCCAAGCCGGCTGGCGTCGATCAGAGCGGCCATGCCGATATTGTCGCGTCTGGCCATGACTTTGAGGCCCTGTGCTACCAGAGCGCGGTTGAGGCCATGCAGGGCGGCGACGTCCGCTACAGTTCCCAGCGCGACCAGATCGAGCAACGCGAATAGGTCAGGTTCGCGGCGGCTTTCGAAATAGCCGCGCTTGCGAAGTGTGCGCACTGTTGCCACGGCAAGCAGGAAAGCCACACCGACCGCCGCAAGGTGTCCATGTGAAGCTGCCAGATCGTCTTCATCAAGGCGATTGGGGTTTACCAGTGCAGAAGCGCGTGGAAGCGTGGGTGAGCACTTGTGATGGTCGACGACGATCACATCGACACCGGCTTGATGGGCCATATCGAGCGCTTCATGCGCCATGGCACCACAATCGACCGTTACGATCAGGCTGGACCCTTCTGCGGCGATGCGGACCAGAGCCTCGCCGGAAGGGCCATAGCCTTCGAGCAGGCGATCGGGGATATAGTAGCGGGCCTGATGACCCAGAGCGCGGAGCAACAGGATCAGAAGGGCGGCGCTGGTCGCTCCATCGACATCATAGTCGCCATAGATCGTCACAGTCTCGTCAGTCATCACGGCCTGAGCCAGCCGCTCCGCTGCCGCGTCCATGTCGCGGAACGCCGAAGGGTCGGGCAGGAACGCGCGTAGGCTGGGATTGCGGTGGCGCTCCAGATCCTCGCGGGGGACGCCGCGTGAGAGCAGGAGCTGCGTGACGATGTCATCTTCGAGACCGGCCGGGCCGCTGCCGACGCGGTCGGAGAGGTCCATGTTGCCGCCGCGCCAGCGCCAGGCTTTGCCTGACAGTGAACGGTCGATCCCGAAGACACAGGCGGATCGTGATTCCATGGCACTGCCGTTACCGCACGCATCGTCCGGCGGGAAGTGGCGCGCCGAACTTGGCTGCTCCATTTTTCAGATGGGAGAGGCGTCAGCCGTTCTGAGGGCGGGCATAGTATAAAATTTGAATTTACTTGCCGCGCGCCATATTGTTCATAAATATCGTCGTCAGGTGCGTTTCGATGGGTTTGCGGATCGTCATCAATCGGGCAGTTTCCGGTCAATTATGGGTGAGTAAAATCGGTATTATGCTCTGGGCCGAAATGGAGTCTGATGTGTGACGGTTGCAGGACATGCCGATCCTGTGATGGCCATTTTCTGGCACAGCCGAACCGGTGCAGCACAGTTGATGGCTGAAGCCATGCATGACGCAGCGGCTGGCAAGTCGCGTCTTATCGCCGCAACGGAGGCATCTCCCGAAGATTTTCTCGGTTCAGCCGGTTATGCCTTCGTCTGTCCCGAGAATCTTGGCTCCATGACGGGCATGATGAAAGAGATGTTCGACAGGTGCTATTACCCGGCGCTCGGCCGGATCGAGGGGCGACCCTATGTTACTGCGATTGCTGCCGGATCAGACGGTCACGGGGCCCTGGCCCAGATTGATCGCATTGTGACCGGATGGCGATTGAGGCGCGTGGCGGAACCGGTGATCGTCAATCTCGGGGCACAGTCTCCGGAGGCTATCCTTGCCGAGAAAAAGGTGCAGAAGGCCGGGCTGGATACTTGTCGGGATCTGGGGGCGGCTATGGCCGAAGGGCTGCGTTTGGGGATTTTCTGAGGGGGATGCGCGCGGTGCCCAATGGAATCGATGCTTCGTTGGAAATGATGCCTGTTCAGCCTGTGACACCAGGGAGTTCCCTGCCAAGCGGCCTATACCTGTTCTTCGCGCCCGGCGATCGGCCTGATACGGACGCAATCGCAAGCTTGATCGATGGTGTCGATAACACTCCCTTGTCCGCCCAGATCAGTCATCGTCCAGCGGGCGAAGCGGGGTGGTTGGAACTACTGGCCAGTGGCCTGACTTTCGATTTGATCGGTTTGCGCCCGGGGGAAGGGGGGCGGATGATGGATGCTGCCCAGAGCTTCGGCTTCACGGATGCGGCAATGCCCGAAGCATTTGAGGTGGTGGAACTGGTTCCGTCCGGCCACATTGTTTCAGGGGCAGGGTTGGTACCCATCTTGCGCACGATGATGAACCTGGCTGCAAACCTTGTGCTCGAATTGCCGGTTCTTGCAGTGGGTTGGGGGCCGGCTCAAACCCGCATGGAGCCTGCGTACTTCTGCCGCTCCGTGCTGAACTGGCTTGGAGGTGGTCCGTTTCCCGCCCTTGGGTTGACTGGCTTGGTTCGCGCGGAAGACGGCAGCGTTACGAGCCGTGGCCTCACTCATTTTATGGGTCAGGAAATCCAACTTCAGGGGCTCCGGGGAGAAAGCGCGGCCGACAGCGTCAAGATCGCGATGCGTGTTATTGACCAGCTTGTGCGCCGGGGCCGAATCGATGCACCGATGAAGATCGATGCAGGCGGACAAACCCTGCTTGCGGAACCGTCACAAATAGGCAGGCTGGTGCTCCTGTGGCGTGAGAATGACGGCTGAGCGTATTTCGGCGATACCTTGCGTTTCGCGCAGTCAACCGCAGGGATGCTCCAGGGTATGATCCCGGCCTGCAGCGCCACCACCTGCTACCGCGCCAATTGCTTGGAGATGTCGCATTCTCAAGAATGTTGAGAACGATCGGTGGTAACCGCCATCGTTTTGAAGACTTTCGCGAGAATGGGCTGCTGCTCCCTTGCGAAGAACTTTCAGCAATGCGTATGGGATTGCCGATGCACCGCGGGCCGCATCGGCTGTACAGTGAATTGGTGGCGGCACGTGTGGGGCAGATCGAGCGGACCTGGGCGGCTACGCAGTGCAAAGATCCGCAGGCTGCAGCCATTCAGGCGCATATGCGGCTTGATCTCTTGCAGCGAGCATTGCGGCGATATTTGCTGGATGGTCAGAGGCGCAGACTGAAGCTCAATCGTCGTGATCCGGTGGCTCTTTCACCGAATTTGATGAGCTTGATGCGATGGCTGATGCGCTGTGGGGTGCGACGGATATCGTCGCCGCGCCAACGCTTCACTCCAGCCCGGCCCGGCGGCGCAGTTCTGCCTTTGCAAACTGATACTGCGCCGCCAGCGCCTCAACGTGCTCGGCCACGCTGCCGACAGACTTGATCGCCCCGATGCCTTGCCCTGCTCCCCAGATGTCCTTCCAGGCCTTTGCTGCGGTATTCCCGCCTGAGCCGAAGTCCATCTGGGTCTTGTTGCCTTGGGGAAGGTTGTCCGGGTCCATGCCTGCCGCGACGATGGAAGGCCGAAGGTAATTGCCGTGCACGCCTGTGAAGAGATTGGAATTCACGATATCCGAAGCATGTCCGTCGACAATCGCCTGTTTGTAGTCGGTGGCGGCGTTGGCTTCCTTTGTCGCGATCCAGGGTGTGCCGATGTAAGCGAAGTCCGCGCCCATAGCTTGTGCTGCCAGAATAGACTGGCCTGTGGCGATTGCGCCGGACAATGCGACCGGTCCATCGAACCACTCGCGAATTTCCTGCATCAAGGCAAAGGGTGATTGTGGCCCGGCGTGCCCGCCTGCACCTGCGGCAACGGCGATCAGCCCATCAGCGCCTTTCTCGATGGCTTTGCGGGCGAACATGTTGTCGATCACGTCATGCAGCACCACGCCGCCCCAGCCATGAACAGCCGCGTTCACTTCCGGGTTCGCACCGAGCGATGTGATGACAAGGGGCGCCCTCCACTTTTCCAGCATCGCAAGGTCTTCGCCCAGCCGTGTGTTGGTGCGGTGGACGATCAGATTGACCGCGAAGGGTGCGCTGAACGCTTGCGTCTCCTCGGTGATCCGGTGGAGCCATTCATCCAGTTGGCTCACCGGCCGCGCGTTGAGTGCGGGAAAGCTGCCGACGATCCCGCTTCGTACTTGTGCAATCACCAGTTCCGGATTCGACACGATGAACATCGGAGCGGCGATGACAGGCAGGCGCAGCGACTGGAACAACGCGGGCGTGGGCATCTCATCTCCGTTTAATCGATCGATTAAATCAGTGCATAAAGCCTGCGGACGATACTGTCGAGAGTGCTTGGCCATACCGCCCCAGCGTTTCCACCGGTGCCGGGCGTGACCTGAGGGTGAGCCTGAAATAGACACCACTGTCTATTAACGGACTGCAGTGGAGAAGGAGCATCGCTATGGCTGAAAGCGCGGAAGCAACGTTCGATTGTTCGGACATCGACCAGTATCTTGGCACTGTCATCGATAGCTCGCCGATCCGTGAGCCGTTGGGAAACAACGATATACGTCGCTGGGTGCAGGCGATGCATTATCCCAATCTTGCCCACTACGATCCGGCGTTCGCTGCCGCCAGCCGTTGGGGAAAGCTGGTTGCGCCGCAAAGCTTCCCGATTGTGATGGACGATAGCCACGGCACGTCGTCTTCGTGCATGGGGGGAATTGCGGAGTCCCACTTGCTGTTTGGTGGCGATGAGTTCTGGCATTACGGTCCGCGCGTATTCGGTGGCGATACGATCACCAACGAACGCATCCCATATGACTATTCGGTCAAGGACACCGGATTTGGCCCCACCTGCTTCCAGCGGGGAGACAACTTCTACCGCAATCAGCATGGCGAATTGATCGCGAAGCAGCGTTCTACCGCGATCCGTTACCGTGCAGCGGCAGGCGGAGCGCGCGTGGACACTTCCGAGTTCGACGAGCCGGAGTGGACCGATGCAGAGATCGAAGCGCTGGAAGAGCGCAAGTTCGGCTGGATCCGGATGCTGCATGATCTGGGCCATGGTGAACGGTGGTGGGATGATGTCGCGATCGGAAACCAACTCCCGGAGCGCGTCTTTGGGCCGCATACGGTTGCCAGCTTTACCACCGAATGGCGTTCCTACCTGTTTACCGTGTGGGGGACGCTGGATCGGCGAACGATCGATCTTGAAGCGCTTGGCTTTACCAAGGAGATGGCGGGGCATGAAAACGACCCCGTTATGGAGCGTATCAACCCGGAACTGACGGATGGCGCCTACTACGGTCCATCGCGGGGGCATCTGTTCCCGAAGTATGCCCGTAAGATCGGCATGCCCCGTGCCTATGGCTACGGAGCATCGATGGGCGCTTGGGTTACGGACTATCTTGCGGGATGGGCAGGCGAATGGGGCATGGTGGTCCATTCGACCGCGAATTACCGCGGGCCTGCACTTGCCGGTGATGTGACTATCCAGACTGCCGAAGTGGTCGACAAGATGATCGATGGGGAAGGGCGCCATCTCGTGCAGGTGAAGCACTTGATGCAGAACCAGAAGGGCGTGAAGATGTGCATGGGCCTGGCAGAGATCGAACTGCCGAAAAAGCCCGGCTGATTTGGCAAGGACTTTGCACGGAAACAAAAAAGCCCGGCCGTGGAGGCCGGGCTTTTTATACTAACTGTCGACCGCGTCAGGCCGCGTTGGCGGCGCTCAAAACAGCGCGTACGCTGGCGGTGGCGACATCTTCGTCGATGCCTACGCCCCATACCGTGCGGCCATCAGGGAGCACGCATTCGACGTAAGCTGCGGCGCGCGCGTCGCTGCTCTTGCCCATGGAGTGCTCTGCATAGTCCTTGACATCAAGGCTGACGCCGAAGGTTTCGGCCAGCGTCGCGGTGACGGACGAGATCAGGCCGTTGCCCTTGCCTGACACCGACTGTTCCTTGCCTTCGACGCCGATCTTGCCGGCAAAAACGCGGGTGTTGTCGGGCCCCTTGGCTTCATCCCAGTCAATCAGTTGGAAGCGCTGCTCGCCGTTCAGGCGATAGGCCTTCTGGAATACGTCCCAGATATCACCGGCCTGCAGTTCGCGGCCGAGTTCGTCAGCCAGTTCCTGCACGTGCTTGGAGAAGTGCGCCTGCATCCGTTTGGGCAGCTTGAGGCCCTGATCCTGCTCGATCACCCAGGCAAAGCCGCCCTTGCCGGACTGCGAGTTGACGCGGATAACCGCTTCGTAACTGCGGCCCAGATCCGCCGGATCAATGGGCAGGTAGGGCACTGACCAGATCTGGTCATTGCGCTTCTCCTGCGCTGCGAAGCCTTTCTTGATCGCGTCCTGATGCGAGCCGGAAAACGCAGTGAAGACCAGTTCGCCACCGTAGGGATGGCGCTCTGCAACCTTGAGCTGGTTGCAGTATTCAACCGTCTGGATCACCTCGTCGATATCCGAGAAGTCCAGTTCCGGGTTCACGCCCTGCGTGTACATGTTCATCGCCACGGTGACGAGGCAGCAGTTGCCGGTACGCTCGCCGTTGCCGAACAGGCAGCCTTCGACACGGTCTGCACCAGCCATCAGGCCCAGTTCCGCAGCAGCAACGCCGGTGCCGCGATCGTTGTGCGTGTGCAGCGAGATCACCGCCGAATCCCGGTTTGGCAGGTTGCGGCAGAAGTATTCGATCTGGTCCGCATAGATGTTCGGCGTGGCAGCTTCCACCGTCGCGGGCAGGTTGAGGATGATGGGGTTCTCAGGCGTGGGCTTGAGAATTTCCATCACCGCTTCGCAGCATTCGATCGAAAAATCGAGTTCGGCGGTCGAGAAGGTTTCCGGCGAATATTCGAAGTGCCACTGGGTCTGCGGATACTTTGCGGCCTGATCGCGCATGATTTTTGCGCCGGTTTCAGCGATGGCGCGGATTTCGTGACGCTCCATTCCGAACACCACGTTGCGCCACAGCGGCGATACCGCGTTATAAAGGTGGACGATGCCTGCACGCGCGCCGGCGAGGCTTTCAAAGGTGCGTTCGATCAGATCCTGACGCGACTGGGTCAGCACCTGGACCAGTACGTCTTCGGGAATGCGATCTTGGTCGACGAGGCCCCGGATGAAGTCGAACTCGGTTGCGCCGGCGCTCGGGAAGCCGACCTCGATTTCCTTCAGGCCGACCTTCACCAGCAGGTCGAAGAATCTGCTCTTCTTTTCGGCGCCCATAGGATCGATCAGCGCCTGATTGCCGTCGCGCAGATCGGTTGAGAGCCAGCGCGGCGCCTTGGTGATGACTTGCGAGGGCCATTGGCGGTTCGGCAGGTCGATCTGCGGGAAGGGGCGATACTTGACCGAAGGGTCTTTCAGCATGGTCATGGGGTATTCTCGCTCGGTAATACGTCTGCAGGCAAAGTCGGAAAGGTCCCCTTGAGCGCCGAGCGCGCCGCAGGCCGACGCGTCACCTCACGCCCAAGGGCGGGTAAGTCGCAGGGTAAGGCCAAGCAGAAAGTTCATGGCGCTGCCTATGCGCATCTCAGGGGCCTGTGTAAAGAGACAAAGCGGCAGCACGGACGCAATTTCACGCCCGGCTGCCTGCAATCGCTTTTCGTATGTTGCGTCGATATCAAGAGCAGTGGAATCGTTTGATCGTACCGCTTCCATCGACGTCCACATTGAGGCGCTCTGCGCGATAATCCATTGTCACGGCCATGCCGGGACGGATGACGCGTATGGGGGCGTCGCCGCGCTTTGACTGTATCGCCGCGATCGTTGCATCAGTCGCCTGCTGACCGATGTAGCTGGCGAACTGGTCCGCGCCGCACGTGGGCGCGTTTTCTGCGACTGGCGCAGGTGCTTTTTCTGGCGATGCCTGGCCATTGCAGGCAGCAAGCATAAGGGCCAATGCGAGGGGAGCGATGAAGGTGTTGGGGGACATGGGTTCTCTCCTTAGCCGGCGCGTTAACGTAGCCAAGCTGAATGCAGGTGCAACATATGCTCTGCGCCGCAGCCACTGAACACTGTATGCACCTGTTCGCCGTTGTGGTCGTAGATGGTGAAGCGTTTATGTTTGCGGCAGGTTGCGACATAGCTGTTGACCATCGCCACTGTCGCCTCGTTGAGCGGCGATGAAGGAAGCGGAGTCTGCATCACTACGGTTTCGGGGCGGTGGGCAAGGATGCGACGCACTTCCTTCCGTTCGTCCAACCCTGTCCATTCGCGACCTTCATAGAGATGCGGGGAGAAGGCCAGCGGGCTGACGGGATCGGCGCCGATCTTCGCATAGAGGTAGTTCGGCGCGCCCCACACGAGGAGTCGCTTATGTGGCGTGGTTGCGGTGACATAGCTGACTAGCGCTGCTGCGGCAGGTCGGGCGCGCCAGCGGTCCCTGATATGGAGCGTGCCTGACAGGGCAAGGCTGAGGCCGATGACTGCGGCTATGCCCGGCCACACGGGACGGCGGTGCGCGAAGTATCCGGCGCACAGAATCGCCAGCGGCGCGAGCGCCGACTGTGCATAGTGGACATAGATGTTCGGGAACGAGAAGATCAATGCCAGAGCAACAACCGCCCAAAGCGTCACTAGCCATGTGACGCTACGCGGTGTCGATTGCCGCAGCAGAGCATGGATACCGATACCGGCGAAGGCCATCGGAATGCCCAGCATCCCGGCCATGGTGAAAATCCGCTGCACTCGGATGCCCGGGTCGGCATAGCCGCGCGCGAAGTTGGACGTGACCATCGCGTTCCACAATTCGGCAAAGTGGCCATTCGCCCAGTAAGATAGGCCGGTGACCAACATCGGCAGCGCGCCGGCCAGTGCCAGCAGTGCCCCGCGCCACGCTGTTCCGGGTATCGATTGGCCGCTTCGTGCGAGCAGGAGCAGTGCCGTGATCCCGAACAGAGCGCCTTCCAGCGCGACTGTCTGCTTGATAGCTATCGCCATCCCTGCGCACATGAACCCTGCGATCAGTCCGAAGTCGATCTGACCGCGTCGCAGAAGGTCGAAGCGGGAAACAAGAAGCCACGCTGCACCTATCACCAGCGTGTTGAAAAAGACGCCGGCCTCCAGATTATCCCCTTCGAAGCGGCTGAGCAGAGCGAGGTAGGACAGTCCCGCCAGCATTGCGCTGCCGGGTGTCGCAATCAGCCGGGCGATTCGGTTCACGCCATAGGCGCCCAGCGCTGCGGAGCCCGTCGCGGCCAGCTGATAGGTCAGCATCGTGGGGGATATGAGCGCAAGGGCCGCGAAGATGAGGTAGAGCAGCGGGCCCTTGCGGTCCCATATGTCGACGTAGAGCAGGTCACCTTTGGTCAGCCGTTCGCCGACGAGAGCGTAGAACTGGTCGTCGATGCCGAAATTCCATTCCCCCCAGGCCGGACAGCGGATCAGTGTGGCAAAAGCCAACAGGCAGATGAATTGCGCGATGCGGCTTTCTGTAACTTTAAACATGACGCATTTTTGACGTGCTCGGTAAGCCAGACATCGAAATTTCCCGCAAAATTGCCGGTCTTCATAGTCAAGAATATCTTACCATTTGGCGAATGGCCGGTGCCTGTACATCGCTGGGCGCGCGTGCGATGTTGGCGCTGCCATTCGCATGAGAAGAACGAGCATGACGGGCGTGCTGCCGCTTGCCGCCGCGGCAGTTTCCGCCGTGCTGGCGCTTCCGAACTGGATGGCGGGGTCGTGGGTGAGCGAAAACGCACAGGAATGGGGTGAGGAATGCTGGACGCCTGAACATGGCAGGACCATCCCTCGATGCTTCGCGCCGAAATCGCGGGTTGGACGGTAGCGAGCCGATGCAATGGACGTTGCGCAAGCTCACGCCATAGGCGGGTACGATACGAAAAAAGCGCCGCCGGTTTCCCGGCGACGCCCTTTCGATCCGTTTGTAGCGACGATCAGCCTTCGACGTGCTCGGCAAGCACTGTCAGGCCAGCGTCACCCACTTCAGCAAAGCCGCCGGTAATGCGGATTTCCTCAGGCGCGCCGTTCTCGGTCCGGTAGACCTTCAGCGCGCCGTCGGCGATCGTCGACATGAAGGGCGCATGGCCCGCCAGCACGCCGAACTCGCCTTCGGTGCCGGGGACGACCACCATGTGGACGTCCTCGGAACGGACCAGCTTCGCAGGCGTGACGAGTTCGAAGTGCAGGGGCATCTCAGGCGTCCGCCGCCAGCTTCTTGGCCTTCTCGACCGCTTCGTCGATGCCGCCGACCATGTAGAATGCAGCTTCCGGCAGGTGGTCGTACTCACCGTCGACGACGGCCTTGAACGACTTCACGGTGTCTTCCAGCTGAACAAATTTGCCCGAGATGCCGGTGAAGACTTCCGCAACGTGGAACGGCTGCGAGAGGAACTTCTGGATCTTGCGGGCGCGGGCGACCGTGACCTTGTCCTCTTCCGACAGTTCATCCATGCCGAGAATGGCGATGATGTCCTGAAGCGACTTGTACTTCTGCAGGGTTTCCTGAACGCGGCGCGCGGTCTCGTAGTGCTCTGCACCGACGATGCGGGGTTCAAGCACGCGCGAGGTCGAGTCGAGCGGGTCGACGGCCGGGTAGATGCCCAGTTCCGAGATCGCGCGGTTCAGCGTGGTCGTCGCGTCAAGGTGTGCGAACGATGCTGCCGGTGCCGGGTCGGTAAGGTCGTCCGCGGGAACGTAGATTGCCTGGACCGAGGTGATCGAGCCCTTGGTGGTCGAGGTGATGCGTTCCTGCAGCGCGCCCATGTCGGTCGACAGGGTCGGCTGGTAGCCCACGGCCGAAGGAATACGACCAAGGAGAGCCGACACTTCTGCACCAGCCTGCGTGAAGCGGAAGATATTGTCGACGAAGAACAGGACGTCCTGGCCTTCCTGGTCGCGGAAGTATTCAGCCATGGTCAGACCCGACAGGGCGACGCGTGCGCGGGCGCCCGGCGGCTCGTTCATCTGGCCGAACACGAGGGCGACCTTCGAACCGTCCGAGGTGGCGTTGCCTTCGGCGTCCTTGGCGATAACGCCGGCGTCGAGGAACTCGTGGTAGAGGTCGTTACCTTCGCGGGTACGTTCACCGACGCCCGCGAAGACCGAGACGCCACCGTGGCCCTTGGCGATGTTGTTGATCAGTTCCTGAATGAGAACCGTCTTGCCGACGCCTGCGCCGCCGAACAGACCGATCTTGCCGCCCTTTGCGTAAGGAGCGAGAAGGTCGATCACCTTGATGCCGGTGACGAGGATCGATGCCTCGGTCGACTGGTCGATGAAGGCCGGAGCTTCAGCGTGGATCGGCGAGAACATGTCCGAACCAATCGGGCCACGTTCGTCGATCGGGTCGCCGACGACGTTCATGATGCGGCCGAGCGTCTTGGGGCCGACCGGCACCGAGATCTGCTTGCCGGTGTTGGCAACGGCCTGGCCGCGGGTAAGACCGTCGGTACCGTCCATCGCGATGGTGCGCACGGTGTTTTCGCCGAGGTGCTGGGCGACTTCGAGAACCAGCTTTTGGCCGTTGTTCTCGGTCTCCAGCGCGGAGAGGATGGCGGGCAGTTCGCCTTCGAAGGTCACGTCGACGACAGCGCCGATGACCTGGCTGATCTTGCCGGTAGTGGTGAGGTTGAGCACGGGTGCAGTGGCCATTTCGGTTTCCTTGCCTGCGATGACTTAGAGCGCTTCCGCGCCCGCGATGATTTCGACGAGTTCGGTGGTGATCGCAGCCTGGCGGGTGCGGTTGTAGACGATCGTCAGCTTCTTGATGAGGTCGCCCGCGTTGCGCGTGGCGTTGTCCATCGCCGTCATCGACGCACCCTGTTCGGATGCGGCGTTCTCCAGCAGCGCGCCGAAGAGCTGGGTCTTCAGATAGCGCGGCAGCAGGGCGGCGAGGATTTCTTCCTCATCGGGCTCATATTCGGTGACGGCATCGGCGGTCTGCACAGCAGCCTTGGGTGCCGGAACCGGGATGATCTGCTGGTCGGTCGGTTCCTGCAGCAGTGCCGAGCGGAACTTCGAGTAGAACAGGTGCGCCACGTCGAACTTGCCCGCCTCGTACATCGCGACGAGTTCGTCAGCGACGCGCTCGGCTTCGTCGTAACCGGGGTTACGCACGTCCGAAGTATCGAACATATGGGCAATCTGCGTAGGGTGTTCACGGCGGATCACCGCGCGGCCCTTGCGGCCCACGAGGTAGAACAGAACGGTCTTGCCCTGCGCTTCCAGTTCGCGCGCCTTGGCGAGAGCTGCCTTGACGATGTTCGAGTTGAACGCGCCGCACAGACCCTTATCCGAGTTCGCGACGACCAGCAGGTGCACTTTGTCGCTACCGGTGCCGGCCAGCAGCTTGGGGCTGTTCTCGGAGACGGTGATCTTCGAGGCGAGCGAGCCCATCACTTCCGCCAGACGGCTGGCATAGGGACGCGCGTCTTCGGCGGCGGCCTGCGCCTTGCGCAGCTTGGCCGCTGCGACCATCTGCTTGGCCTTGGTGATCTTCTGGGTCGATTTGACCGAGTTGATGCGGCCCTTGAGTTCCTTGAGCGAAGCCACTCGTTTCCTCCGTTAACCGCCCGGCTCGTCCAGATGGACAGGCTCGGGCGGTGGGATCACATCAAACTTAAGCGAACTGCTTGGCGAAGGCGTCGAGCGCGGCCTTGGTCTTGCTCTTGGCTTCGTCACCGAAGTCCTTTGTCGTGCGGATCAGATCCAGCACGTCCTGGTGCTCCGAGTGCATGTAGCTGAGCATTTCCGCTTCGTACTCGGTAACCTTCGAAACAGGCAGGCCGTCGAGGTAGCCGTTGGTGCCGGCGAAGATCGACACGGTCTGCTCTTCGAAGGCGAGCGGCGAGAACTGCTTCTGCTTGAGCAGTTCGGTCAGGCGCGCGCCGCGGTTGAGCAGCTTCTGGGTCGAAGCGTCGAGGTCCGAACCGAACTGGGCGAATGCCGCCATTTCGCGGTACTGCGCCAGCTCCAGCTTGATCGAGCCTGCAACCTTCTTCATCGCCTTGGTCTGGGCCGAACCGCCGACGCGCGACACCGACAGACCCACGTTGATGGCCGGGCGGATGCCCTGATAGAACAGACCGGTTTCAAGGAAGATCTGGCCGTCGGTGATCGAGATCACGTTGGTCGGAATGTAGGCCGAAACGTCGCCGGCCTGCGTCTCGATGACGGGGAGGGCGGTCAGCGAGCCGTTGCCGTTCTCGTCGTTCAGCTTCGCAGCGCGCTCAAGCAGGCGGCTGTGGAGGTAGAACACGTCACCGGGGTAAGCTTCGCGGCCCGGCGGACGGCGCAGCAGCAGCGACATCTGACGGTAGGCGACGGCCTGCTTGGAAAGGTCGTCGTACACGATCACGGCATGCATGCCGTTGTCGCGGAAGAATTCGCCCATCGCGGCGCCGGTGTAGGGCGCGAGGTACTGCAGCGGAGCGGGCTCCGAAGCGGTGGCGGCGATGACGATGGAGTATTCCATCGCGCCGTTTTCTTCGAGCTGACGCACGATCTGCGCAACGGTCGAGCGCTTCTGGCCGACCGCGACGTAGATGCAGTAAAGCTTCTTGCCCTCGTCGGTGCCCTGGTTCGCTTCCTTCTGGTTGATGAAGGTGTCGATGGCAACGGCGGTCTTGCCGGTCTGGCGGTCACCGATGATCAGTTCGCGCTGGCCACGGCCGACGGGAACAAGAGCATCGATCGCCTTCAGGCCGGTCTGCACGGGTTCGTGCACCGACTTGCGCGGGATGATGCCCGGAGCCTTCGATTCGACGCGCGCGCGCTTTTCGGCGAGGATCGGGCCCTTGCCGTCGATCGGGTTGCCGAGGGCATCGACCACGCGGCCGAGCAGACCCTTGCCGACGGGAACGTCCACGATCGTGCCGGTGCGCTTGACGCTGTCGCCTTCCTTGATTTCGGCATCCGAGCCGAAGATCACGACGCCGACGTTGTCGGCTTCGAGGTTGAGGGCCATGCCCTGCACGCCGTTCGAGAATTCGACCATCTCGCCGGCCTGGCAGTTGTCGAGGCCGTGGATACGGGCGATGCCGTCACCGACCGACAGAACCGAGCCGACCTCGGAAACCTGCGCTTCGGTGCCGAAGCTGGCGATCTGGTCCTTGATGACCTTCGAGATTTCTGCTGCGCGGATATCCATTGTTCTGCCTTTCTTAGCCCTTCATGGCCTGGGCGAGCGAATTGAGACGGGTGCGGATCGAGCTGTCGATGCGCTTGGAGCCGATGGTGACGACAAGGCCACCGAGCAGTTCCGGATCGACGCTGGTCTTGATCTTGACCTTGCGACCTTCACGCACTTCCAGCTTCTGACGAAGCTGTTCGACCTGATCGTCGGTGAGGGCGTGAGCGGATGCGACTTCGGCGGTCGCTTCGCCGCGCTGGGCGGCGGCGATCGACGCGAAGGCGCGGATGATCTCGGGAAGAGCCGACAGGCGGCGATTGCCGGCCAGCACACCGAGGAAGTTCTTGGTGAGAGCCGAGGTGCCGAGTACGCCCGCAACGGCTTCGATGGCCTTGGCAGCGGCTTCGCGGCTGATCTGCGGATTGCGAATCAGCGCGGCAAGCTCGTCGCTTTCGCGCAGGGCCTGGCCGAGGTTGTCGAGGTCGCTCTCAACGGCAGAAACGACGCCGTTTTCGCTGGCGAGATCGAACAACGCCGAAGCGTAGCGTCCCTGCAAGCTGGCCTTGATGCCTCCGGAATTCTCCACGCCTGTCCTATCCTTACATCGCAGGTGGGTTCGGGTCGGGGGCGCAGCAGCACAGCGTGCTCCCCCAGCCCGCTGACGGGGCGCGCATAGCGACGATACCGTTACAACGCAAGGTGCCCCTTTGGCTCTGGGGACAAAGGACAGGTAAGCGGTTTAAAAGCAAGCGCCGAGGTGCGTTCCTGCGATGCGGTGTGCAATGCCCGGTATGAACTTGAGCCCCGGTATTGCAGGGGTTTACCGAATCGGCGCAGCAATGCGCGCTTGCGCGGCGCTGTTTTACGGTGGTGCGGGCAATATGATCGGCCTGCGTCGTGGCTGGGCGCGACGGGTTCGACGGTGGAACCGCCTATGCGATATATTGTCTTGCCGGGAATGCCTGCGATGCCGGGCTTATGGGCGCTCTCTTCGCACGGCGGAGATTTTGCGTGCACGCAAGCGGCACCTAACGGCACCCAACTGGCACCCAGGCACACCAATAAGCCCTCGAGCGCGCGCTCACACGAAGGAATAAGGGTCGATGTCGATGTTTACACGCACCCCGCGAGGAAATTCCAGCGGCCCCAACCATTCCCGTATCGTCTTTTGCAGTTCGGCAGACCGGCGCGCATTGATGAGCAGGCGGAAGCGGTGCCGTCCGCGCAGCAGGGACAGCGGCGCGGGTGCGGGGCCAAGGACGAGCATGTCGGGCAGGTTGGGGGCGGTGCCGCCGATGGCGCGGGCGGCCGAGAGCGCTTCGGACTGGTCTTCGGAGCTGACGATGATCGCCGCCCAGCGACCGAACGGGGGGGCGCCGGCATCGCGGCGGGCTTCGGTTTCGGCGGCGTAGAAGGCATCGCGATCACCGTTGGCGAGCGCGGCGATCACCGCGGCCTCCGGGTGGCGCGTCTGGATCAGGACTTCGCCCGGCTTCTCTCCGCGCCCGGCACGACCGGCGACCTGTGCGATCTGCTGATAGGTGCGCTCTCCGGCGCGCAAGTCCCCGCCTTCGAGGCCGAGGTCGGCATCGACCACGCCGACAAGGGTGAGTTCGGGAAAGTGGTAGCCCTTGGTCACCAGTTGGGTGCCGATGATCACATCGACAGCCTTGTTTTCCGCCATCGCCACGAATTCGCCCACCGCATGGGGGCTGTTCATCGTGTCCGAGGTGACGAGGGCGGTGCGTGCTTCCGGCAGGATTTCGGCCACTTCGTCCGCGATCCGCTCGACGCCGGGGCCACAGGCGACAAGGCAGTCGCCGGTGCCGCATTCGGGGCAAGCTTCGGGCACCGGGGTTTCGTGGCCGCAGTGGTGGCAGGCCAGCCGCTTCGAGAACCGATGCTCCACCAGCCATGCAGTGCAGTTCGGGCACTGGAAGCGGTAGCCGCAGTTGCGGCACAGCGTAAGCGGAGCATAGCCGCGCCGGTTGAGGAACAGCAGCGACTGTTCGCCCTTCGCCAGCCGGTCCTTAAGCGCATCGACCAGTTTGGGCGCCAGCCACCGTCCGCGCTCCGGCGCTTCTTCCCGCAGGTCGAGGACGCGGATGTCGGGCAGCTGCGCGCCGCCGAAGCGCGATGGCAGGTCTATCTTGCGATAGACCCCTGCTTCGGCCAGCTGCATCGTTTCAAGCGCGGGCGTGGCGCTGGCCAGTACCACCGGCAGCCCCTCGAACTTGGCGCGCATCACGGCAACGTCGCGGGCGTTGTAGCGCACGCCATCGTCCTGCTTGAACGAGATTTCGTGCGCCTCGTCGACGACGATGAGCCCAAGGTTGGCGTAAGGCAGGAACAGGGCGCTGCGGGCGCCGACAACCACTTGCGCGGTGCCGCCGGCGATCGCCCGCCAGGCCCGCCGCCGCTCGCTGGACTTGAGCGAGGAGTGCCACAGGATCGGCGGCACCCCGAAGCGATGTTCGAAGCGGCGCAGGAAATTCTCGGTCAGCGCGATTTCGGGAAGCAGCACCAGCACTTGCCGCCCGCGTCTGAGTGCCTCAGCGACAGCTTCGAAGTAGCATTCGGTCTTGCCCGAGCCGGTGACGCCGTCGAGTAGGAAGGGCGCGAACTTTTCGGCGCGCACGGCATCTATGAAAATGTCAGCGGCATCCTGTTGCAGCTCGCTCAGGGTCGGCTGCGCGAATTCCGGGCGGGCAGGAGGGTAGGGGCGGTCGAGATCGACCGTCACCGCTTCCAGCAGCCCCGCGCCCACCATCCCGCGCAGTACGCCGTCGGAAACGCTGGCCAGTTCGGCCAGTTCGCGGATTGATCCCTGTTCGCCTTGCAGCGCATCGAGCGCGGCGGCGCGTTGCGGTGTGAGGCGGGCGGGTTCCGCCCCGGTCAGGCGATATTCCGTCGTCGTGCCGCCGCCGCGAAGGGCCGAGATGCTGCCCAGCGCCATGCGCGCCACCGACGATAGCGGCGCGCAGTAGTAATCGGCGGTCCATTCGATCAGTCGGCGCAGGCGCTCCGAGATCGGCGGCGCCGGCATCGCCCCAAGCAGCGGTCGCAGTTTCGATTCAGGCACTTCCTGCGTGCTCAGGCGTTCCGCTTCCCACACGATGCCAAGCACTTGACGCGGGCCGAGCGGGGCCACCACGATCGATCCGAATTCGATCGTCATCCCCTCTGGCACACGATAGTCGAGAACGCCGAGCGCGGCATTGAACACGAGGAGTCGGACACGTTGCATTGGCGTTCATATAGGCGCGGGCAGAGGCTTTCGTGAAGTCGGGCCATAATTTCAGGGGCCATTAAAGGAGTCGCGGACGATGAATGGGGGATCGGGTATGGAAATGACGGGAAGGCGTGCGGTTCTTGCAGGGTTTCTTGCCACCGGGGCGCTGGCCCTGCCGGGGTGCGCCACGATCGGGCGGCCCAGCCAGACGGACCTGATCGAAAGCCTGCTGATGCTTTCCAGCCAGCGCGCATTCGCACGGTTGACGCAGCCGGACGGTTTCTGGGACAGCCAGGTCGCCCGGATCAATCTGCCGGTGCTGTTCGGGCGTCCCGGTTCGGTGGCGCAGAAGGTGTTCCGCTCGCCGTTGTTCAAGGAAAAGCTGCAGCGCGAACTGAACCGCGTGGCGGAAGACGGCGCCCGCGTGGCAGCGCCGCTGGTCTATGATGCAGTGCGCTCCCTGACGGTGACTGACGCGCTGGCGTTGCTGCGCGGCGGCGATACGGCGGCGACCACGTTCCTGCGCCAGTCGATGGGATCGGGCCTTGTCAACGTTATGATCCCCGAACTGGACCGGGTAATGCGGGTGGCGGAAGACCCCATCCTCAATACCGCCGTCAGTGCGCTGGCCGGCGTGAACATGGCCGATGCCGCTCACGCCCTCGCGCTCGAAGCGGATAACGCCATCTGGTACGAGATCGGTGCGCAGGAAGCCGATATTCGCGCCCATCCCGAAAGTACCCACGATGCGGGCCTGATCGCGGCGCTGAAGGCGGCAAGCGCGCTGTAGGAGGGCTTCGACAACCTCAGCCTGAGGGATGCCGCGAAGTTCACCCTGCCGCCGCTCACCCTGAGCCCGTCGAAGCCGCCGCGCGCCGGGCGCTAACACGGGTGGCCCCGGCGCTGCGCATTCCTTATAGGGGCGGCCAGAATCGCCTGGGACCGACCGCCCGGGAACGATCGCACAAGATCTATCGCCGCCCTTGTCGCGGCACCGCTCAGGATATTCACGCCATGAAGTTTTTCGCAGACACCGCCGAAATCGCCGATATCAAGGAACTGGCCGACACCGGCCTGCTCGATGGCGTCACCACCAACCCCAGCCTGATCGCCAAGTCGGGCCGTGACTTCATGGAAGTCACCGCAGAAATCTGCAAGCTCACCACCGGCCCCGTCAGCGCCGAAGTCGTCGCGCTCGACCACGCCGGCATGATGCGCGAGGCTGAAATCCTGCGCAAGATCGCCGACAACGTCTGCATCAAGGTGCCGCTCACCATCGATGGCCTAAAGACTTGCAAGGCGCTGACGGGCGAAGGCACCATGGTCAATGTGACGCTGTGCTTCTCGGCCAATCAGGCGCTGCTGGCCGCCAAGGCGGGCGCGACGTTCGTGTCGCCCTTCGTCGGCCGTCACGACGACAACGGCTTCGACGGCATGGGCCTGATCAGCGATATCCGCCTGATCTACGACAACTACAACTTCGCCACCGAAATCCTTGTCGCCTCGGTGCGCCATTCGGTCCACGTGCTCGAAGCGGCCCGTATCGGCGCCGACGTGATGACCGCGCCGCCCGCCGTCATCAAGGGCCTGTTCAAGCACGTCCTGACCGAAAAGGGCATCGAAGGCTTCCTGGCCGACTGGGCGAAGACCGGCCAGTCGATCTGACCTGATCTTTCGACAGGCTCGGCATGGGCGGAAGCAGGGCTAAACCCTCTTGATTCCGCTCAGGCTGAGCCTGTCGAAGCCCCGGCAGGCAGGGCACGATGAAGCCCCGTCTGCTGCCGGCGCATTTTTGCCGTTCTCACATCGCCCATTTGAGCCCGCCGCCGCTATGCGCTAGGCGTTCCTGCGATGTCCGACGAATCCCCAGCAGACCGCTTCAAGTCCGTCCTCGCCGGCGCCTCGCGCGCCATTGCGCAGGAGGCGGAGATCGAAGTGAACTGGACCGCAGATGCGCCCAGTTCGACCGGCAGCACTTTCCGGGTGCCGATGCCCGGCCGCAGCCTTCCGCGCGCCGCCGCGATGCAGGCGCGCGGGTTTGCAGACAGCTTCGCGCTCAAGCTTCGTCATCACGATGACAAGCTGCACATGCGCAATTCTCCCGCCGACCCCACCGCGCGCGCGGCGTTCGATGCGGTGGAGATGGTCCGTTATGAAGCGCTGGGCGCGAACGCGTATGACGGCATGCGCGACAATCTCGATGCGGCGCTGCTCACCCGGATTGGCTCGGACCCTATCGCCCGCGCGGAAACGCCCGATGCCGTGCCTGTCCCGGCCGCGCTGGCGCTGCTTTTGCGTGAGCGTCTGACGGGGCAGGAAATCCCCGAAGTTGCGCGCCCCGGCGTGGAAATGGTCCGCAAGTGGATCGAGCGCAAGGCGGGCGGCGATTTCGATGCGCTGGCGCACTCGCTGGAAGACCAGAAGGCATTCCAGAGCCTGTCGCTCGACATGCTGCAGCACCTCGAACTGACCCGTGCGGAGGAAATCCCGCAGGAACCCACCGACATGGAAGACATGGACGGCGAGGAAGAAACCGAGGAGCAGGAAGAAGGCGGCGAGCAGGGGCAGGACCAGCAGCCCGCCGAAATGGCCGCCGAACCCTCGTCCGGCGACGACGAGGGCGAAAGCGAGGCCGAAGGCGAAACCTCGGACGATATGGAGGAAGGCGAAGACGGTCAGGAAGGCGAGGAGGGCATGCTTCCCGTCCGTCCGAACCGCCCTTGGACCGACATTCCCGACAGCTTCGACTACAAGGAATACACCACTCAGTTCGACGAAGTCGTCGGCGCCTCCGACTTGTGCGACGAGGAGGAACTGACCCGCCTGCGCGCCTATCTGGATGCGCAACTCAAGGGCCTGCAGGGCGTGGTGACCCGGCTCGCCAACCGTCTGCAGCGCCGTCTCATGGCGCAGCAGAACCGTTCGTGGGACTTCGATCAGGAAGAGGGGCTGCTCGATGCCGCGCGCCTTGCCCGCGTGGTCGTCTCGCCGGGGCAGTCGCTGTCCTACAAGATCGAGCGCGACGTGGAGTTCAAGGACACCGTCGTCACCTTGCTGCTCGACAACTCGGGCTCCATGCGCGGGCGACCCATCTCGATCGCGGCGATCAGCGCGGACGTGCTGGCCCGCACGCTGGAGCGCTGCGGCGTGAAAGTGGAGATCCTGGGCTTCACCACCCGCGCGTGGAAGGGCGGGCAAAGTCGCGAAAGCTGGCTGGCCAGCGGCAAGCCAGCACACCCCGGCCGCCTCAACGACTTGCGCCACATCGTCTACAAGAAGGCCGACGAGCCCTGGCGCCGCGCCAAGAAGAACCTCGGCCTGATGATGCGCGAGGGGCTGCTCAAGGAAAACATCGACGGTGAGGCGCTGCTCTGGGCGCACAACCGTATGCTGGCGCGTCAGGAAGACCGTCGCATCCTGATGGTCATCTCCGACGGCGCACCGGTGGACGATTCGACCCTTTCGGTAAACTCGGCGGGTTATCTGGAAGCCCACCTGCGCCGCGTGATCGAATGGATCGAGAGCAAGTCTCCGGTCCAGCTCGTCGCGATCGGCATCGGCCATGACGTGACCCGTTACTACCGCCGCGCAGTGACGATCATGGACGCCGAACAGCTTGGCGGCACGATGATCGAACAGCTAGCAGGGCTGTTCGAAGAGGAGTGAGATCATCACTGCCCTGGTGATACAAACATTTCACTTGCCTGAATTGCAGGATTTGACATTCATCGAGCATTGACGGCGCGGGGGGCGCCTGATCTCGGGGGTTATCTTGCGCTCGTTTGCCGGCATAGTAGTCGCGGCGTCCTGCTGTGCGGTTTTTCCTGCTTATGCGCAGCAGCGGGGGGCGGTTTTTCCCGTGCCTGCCGTTTCGTCATCAGCGTGCGAACGCGCCATCCCTGCGCTCACCCCGGTTCGTATCGAAATATCGGCCGATCTCGGCAGTGCGACCAGCCACTCTCTCGATGCTTTCCCGATCCGGCTAGCCGAAGCGATCGTGATCGATGGCGTGGAAATCGTTCCGGCTGGGGCAAAGGGACTGGGCGAAGTCGTTCATGCGAAGAAGGCTGGCGGCAGCGGAACGCCCGGTGAACTTGTGCTTGCGGCACGCTGGATCGATGCTTGTGGTCAGCGACTGAAGCTTCGCTCGATGAATTTTTCCGCTGCAGGTGCAGGGGCGATCGGCACCGTCAATGTAGTCAATGCCGTCTCAGCGGCGTCGATGCTTCCGATCGGCCTCATTGGCTTCGCCATTTCCGGGCGAAACGTGACGTATGCAAAGGGCACATTGGCATGGGCGAAAATCGCCGGAGCCGTGCCGTCGCCTTCTCCAGCCACAATTCAACCAACCGACCTCGAGAAAAGGTAAAGGTCATGATGCGCAAGATTCCTGTTTCGTTGACTATCCTGGCTGCAGCAGCGTTGGCGCCTGTTGGCGGGCCTGCTCTTGCGGCTGAGGACAGCGCGCCTGTCGCAATTCCTGCGCCGCCGGCCGGCAAGGGACAGATCGTATTTTACCGGACCGGCACCATCATGGGCGCCGCGATGGGATGTGCAGTCAATGAAAACGGCCAGAAGATCAGTTCCCTGGGGTCGGGGCGCTATTTCGTTCTGGTGACTGAGCCCGGACGTCACGAATACACAGTCAAGAGCGAAGCCAAGGACGTTCTCGCCCTTGAGGTTGAAGCGGACGAGACCCAGTATGCCATGTGCCGGATCAAGATGGGCATCATGGCAGGTCGCCCTGATCTGCGTCCGTCGACACGCGATGAATTCGTGAAGTCAGGCACCGACCGTATCGTCGATGCCGAAGACATGGGCCCGGCCCCCGGTGCCCTGCGCCCAGAAGAATTGAAAGCGGCTGTGGCAGCGACGCCTACTCCTGCGGAAGTGACCGGCGAAGCCGCTGCGGCGTCCTGAAACGCCTGCTGCCGTCTATAGGCCTCACGCTTGACCTTTCATGCGTGAGGCCTAAGTCGTCGCCGCCATGACCGACGCACCTTCTCTCACGCTGTTCAACAGCCTGACCCGCAAGCTCGAAGCGTTCGAGCCCGTTCATGCCGGAGAGGCGCGGGTCTATACATGTGGGCCGACGGTCTACAACTATCCCCATATCGGCAACATGCGCGCCTATGTCTTTGCGGACGTGCTGGGGCGCACGCTAAGCCATAAGGGTTACAAGCTTACCCACGTCATCAACATCACCGATGTCGGCCACCTTACCGACGACGCCGACGATGGTGAGGACAAGATGGAGAAGATGGCGAAAGCGCAGTCCCAGTCCATCTGGGACGTCGCCAAGCATTACACGCAGGCCTACTGGGCCGATATCTCCGCGCTCAACATTCGGCAGCCCGCGAAGTGGTCGATCGCGACCGACTATGTTCCCCAGATGATCGAATTTGCCGAGAAGATCGCTCCAAGGCATTGTTATGAATTGGAAAGTGGACTCTATTTCGATGTTTCGACGGTGGCCGATTATGGCCGCCTTGCCCGTTCCGTCACGGACGAAGGGGAAGGGCGCATCGAGGCGGTAGCGGGCAAGCGCAACGCCGCCGACTTCGCGATCTGGCGCAAGACCCCCGCGGGTGAGAAGCGGCAGATGGAATGGGATTCGCCCTGGGGACGGGGGGCGCCGGGCTGGCATCTGGAATGCTCGGTGATGAGCGGCGACCTGCTGGGTTTCCCGTTCGATATCCACACCGGCGGCATTGACCACCGCGAGATTCACCACCCCAACGAAATCGCCCAGAATCAGGCGTTCTGCTGTGGTCCGGAAGATTCCTGCAGCCTCGACGCACCGGCAAATTCGGGCGCCAAGGTGTGGATGCACAACAATTTTCTTGTCGAACGATCGGGCAAGATGAGCAAGTCATCGGGCGAATTCCTGCGCCTGCAACTGCTGATCGACAAGGGCTATCACCCGCTGGGCTATCGCATGATGTGTCTGCAGGCGCATTATCGCAGTGAGCTGGAATTCTCCTGGGAAGGTCTGGCCGCCGCGCTGGTGCGGCTCAAGCGCATGATCATCGTGGCCGAACGCCTTGCCGAAGTGGAGCCGGGGGAGGCGTTTCATCCCAAACTGGCGCCGATGCTCGAAACTTTCGAGAAAGCCATCGGGGAAGATCTCAATACCGCGATCGCGCTTACCGCGCTGGAGGATGTGCTGGCAGCCAAGAAGGTCGATCCTTCGGCCAAGCGCGCCGTTGTCGAGAAGATGGATGCTGTCCTGGGTCTCGACCTGTTCGGCACGTCGCGCGCCGATTTGCGCTTGCGCCCCAAGGCGGCAGTGATCACCGAGGCGGAGATCGAGGACGTGCTGGCCGCCCGAAAGCAGGCGCGCGCCGACAAGGACTTCGCCACTTCAGACGCGCTGCGCGATGAACTTGCGGCCAGGGGGGTAGAGGCGATGGACGGCGATCCGCTTGGCTGGGAATGGAAGCTGGGCTGAGCACCCGCTTCCGACTGTTGCCTGCAACGCAAGGGCGGATGCCGAACACGCCCTTGTTTTCGCCCGATTATGCGCCGAGGCTGCCGGGGTCTTGTAACCGGCCGTGGTCGGCCGGGCGTAATCGGAGTGCCCCCATGACCGTCGCCCTCATCAATGCCAGTTCCCGCCCGTTGCTGGAAGGGAAGCTGCCGGAAGGCGTGGAACCGCTGTGGTTCGAGGGTGCCGATCAGCTCATGGCGCTGGCGCCGCAGGCGGAAGTCGCCTGGCTTGATATGATCGCGCCGCCTCGGGCGAAGGAGGCGATCGCCCTGATGGCCGGGCTCAAATGGTACTGCGCCATGTCATCGGGTGTGGACTGGCTGCCGCTCGACCTGTTTCGCGAACGCGGGGTGCGGCTGACCAACGGTGCGGGGATTCACGCGCAGTCGGTATCCGAATATGCGCTGATGGGCATGTTGACGATGGCCAAGGGCTGGCGAAAGGTCGTGCGCGCGCAGGACCGGCACGAATGGCTGACGGAGCCGCCGGGCAAGCGCGAACTTCTCGATGCCGAAGTGCTGGTGATCGGTGCGGGAGAGATCGGTGCAAAAATTGCGCAGATGCTCGACGTGTTTGGCGCGAAAGTCACCGTGGCGCGCCGCAGTCCGGGGAAGGGAGAGCTGGGTCAGGGCGAATGGCAGGGCGCGCTGGGCCGGTTCGACTGGGTGGTCCTGATTGTGCCCTCCACGTCGCAGACAACCGGCATGTTCGGGGCTGCGCAGTTCGCCGCGATGAAGCCGGGGGCGGTGCTGGTGAACTTCGCGCGCGGCACGGTAATTGATCAGGACGCCTTGCTGACGGCGATCGATTCGGGGCATCTGGGCGGCGCCTTTCTTGATGTGACGACGCCCGAGCCGCTGCCCTCCGATCATCCGCTGTGGTCGCGGGAGAACGTGCATATTTCCATGCACTTGTCCGGTAGGGCTCAGGAAGGTTTGCTGCGGCGGGGCGCGGCGCGCTTCCTTGACAACCTTGGCCGCTACCAGCGCGCGGAGCCGCTGGCGCATCAGGTCGATCTTTCGCACGGTTACTAGCCCTGCTTTGCCGTGGCTGATATTTTCTACCGCACGGCTGATTAATTCATCAGGGACGGGCCTGAACCAAATCGCGTATCAGCCTCGTCCAATACGGTCGCACGACAGGCTGCGGCACCGAAACTAATGGGGAATGCGGATCATGGCTGAGAGCGACAAGCGCAAGGCGTCGGACCTGTTCATCGAATGTCTCGAACAGGAAGGCGTCGAGTATATCTTCGGCGTGCCGGGCGAGGAAAACCTCGACTTTCTGGATTCGCTGTCGCGCTCCAAGCAGATTAAGCTGATCCTTACGCGCCATGAACAGGGCGCGGGCTTCATGGCGGCGACGTATGGGCGTCATACCGGCAAGGCGGGCGTCTGCCTGTCCACCCTGGGGCCGGGGGCGACGAACTTCGTGACCGCCGCTGCCTATGCGACGCTGGGCGGCATGCCGATGCTGATGATCACCGGCCAGAAGCCGATCAAGAAGTCGAAGCAGGGCCGTTTCCAGATCCTCGACGTCGTCTCAATGATGCAGCCGATCACCAAGTATGCGCACCAGATGGCCTCTTCGGACAACATCCCGAGCCGCGTGCGCGAAGCGTTCCGTATCGCCGAGGAGGAAAAGCCGGGCGCGTCGCATATCGAACTGCCCGAGGATATCGCGGACGAACACACCGATTCGCGGCCCGTGCCGCGCTCCATCGTGCGGCGGCCCACGGCGGACGTGAAGTCGATCGTCCAGGCGGTTGATGCGCTGCAGACAGCCAAGCGTCCACTGCTGGTGATCGGGGCAGGCGCGAACCGCAAGATGACCAGCAAGATGCTGAGCGAGTTCGTCGAGAAGACCGGCATCCCGTTTCTGACGACGCAGCTTGGCAAGGGCGTGATCGACGAGCGGCATCCCAAGTTCCTGGGCTGTGCGGCGCTGTCTTCAGGCGATTTCGTTCACCGCGCGATCGAGGATGCCGACTGCATCGTCAACATCGGCCATGACGTGATCGAAAAGCCGCCGTTCTTCATGCACAATGACGGCAAGCGCGACGACGGGCTGGTGGTTATCCACGTTTCCACCAAAACGGCGGAAGTGGACCCGGTCTATTTCCCGCATATCGAGGTGATCGGCGATATCGCCAACGCCATGTGGCAGATCAAGGAAGCGATCACGCCGTCCACCCGCTGGAACTTCGATTCGATGCTGCGTTATCGCGCGGCCGAGGTGGAGCACACCGCAAAGCTGGCTGCGGACGAGCGTTTCCCGATCTTCCCGCCGCATGCGGTGAAGCAGGTGCGCGATGCGCTACCCGACGATGCGATCGTCTGCCTCGACAATGGTGTCTACAAGCTGTGGTTCGCGCGCGGCTATTGCGCGGTGAAACCCAATACGGTCCTACTGGACAACGCGCTGGCGACGATGGGCGCGGGCCTGCCTTCCGCGATGGCAAGCGCGATGGTCTATCCGGATCGGAAGGTTTTCGCGGTCTGCGGTGATGGCGGCTTCATGATGAACAGCCAGGAGATGGAGACAGCGGTTCGCCTTGGTCTCAACCTGACGGTGCTGATCCTGAACGATAACGCGTATGGCATGATCCGCTGGAAGCAGGCCAACATGGGTTTTGCCGATTTCGGGTTGAACTATGGCAACCCGGATTTCGTGCAGTACGCACAAAGCTACGGCGCCAATGGCTACCGGGTGGAGAGCGCGGAGCACCTCAAGGAATTGCTGGTGCACTGCCGGGATACGCCGGGCGTGCACCTGATCGATTGTCCGGTCGATTATTCCGAGAACGACCGCATTCTCAACACCGAGATCAAGGAACTGTCGCGAGGACTTTGATCTGAGGGTTCGTCCCCGCCGCGCGCCGGCGGGGACGAACTTGCCTTCAGAAGTCCTGAAGCACCAGCAGCTCGACCTCCAGTGTCATGCGGGCGGGCGCCTGCGTTTGCTCCACTGAGGTCACTGCGGCGTCGGCGACGATGTGGCGAGGCACGGTGAATTCATGATCCGGCAGGAGCGTCATGAACGCTTCTCCATGCGCCACGGCGGCCGCGCCATCGAATGTAAGTGCAACCGTGTGCCGTGCGCCGGAAAATGTCGCGCTGGCCCAGTCGCGTTCGGAATGCCTCAGGAATTCGGCTGAAGGGCCGGCAAGGTTGAGCACTTCCGAAAGCAGGCGAAGCCATGGTCCGCGTGCGCGGCCAGTTGCGAAGGGAAATGAGGTTCCACGTACAAGTTCAGACTGCATGGCGGTTTTCTCCCGGACCCTTAAGATAAGTGCTCATGAATTGCTCGACTCGTGTCGCTGTATCTTCGCGAGGGATTCGGCCGTTGCGCAGGTCTGCAACGAACCGGGGATCCTGAGCGGCGAGCCGACCAAACTTGGTCCAAGGCATGTCCGTTTGGCGTAGAAAGCGCTCGATCTGGCGCAACAGCATCCTGGCTTGTCCTTTCCTGTAGGATTTCTCTTGATGTTTTTGTTTTGTTCCGATCTTAATCCTACATGTCTAGGAAATTTCCTACGGATGTGGGTTATAAAATGGTAAGCGATCCTGCGCGGTTAAGGCTGTTGGCACTTGCTGACGAGCGGCGGGTGAGCCTCGCCAGGCTCTCCGCGATGCTGGGCAAGAACTCCAGTTACCTTCAGCAGTTCATTCGGAAGGGCAGCCCTCGCAAACTGGAGGAGCAGGACCGGGGAATGCTGGCGCGGTTCTTCGGCGTGGACGAATCCGAGTTGGGTCAGCCGAAGGAAAATTCCTTTGCTCCCTTCCGGCCGGAGCAAAGTCCCACCTGGGTCGATGTTCCGCGCCTCGCTGTCGGCGCATCTGCAGGGCCGGGGATGACACCAGAGGCGGAGCTGGCTTTCGATACCATATGTTTTTCGGGCCGCTGGCTGCGCTCGATGGGACTTCAGCCGGACCATCTTTCGACGATCGTGGTCAGCGGCGACTCGATGGAGCCAACCTTGCGTGACGGGGATGAGATTCTCGTGGATCGTACCCTGCGTGCGCTGCGCGACGGCATCCATGTGGTGCGATCGGGTGATAGTCTTTTGGTCAAGCGGCTTGATGCTTCGCGTTCAGGGCATGTCGTCCTTATCAGCGACAACCCGGCCTATCCGCCGGTGACGTGTGACGCCTCTGAAATCGAAGTGATCGGTAAAGTGGTCTGGAAAGGCGGGCGCATCTAGCCCGGTTGCATTCACGCGACCTTGCAGCCATTTCCGGTGATATGACGCAAGGATCCGAACAGCAGATGCGCGTGGGTATCATTCCCGTCACGCCGCTCCAGCAGAACTGCTCTCTTCTGTGGTGCACGGCCACGATGAAGGGCGCGCTTGTAGACCCCGGAGGCGACCTGCCCAAACTGAAGCAGGCGCTTGAGAAGACCGGGGTGCAGCTTGAGAAGATTCTCGTCACCCATGGCCATCTCGACCATTGCGGGCAGGCGGGCGTGCTGGCCAAGGAACTGGGCCTACCGATCGAGGGGCCGCAGGAGGAAGACCGGTTCTGGATCGCGCAGCTCGATGACGATGGGCCGCGCTGGAACATGGAAGCCCATACCTTCGAGCCCGACCGCTGGCTTGAGGATGGGGACAAGGTGACCGTGGGCGAACTCGAACTCGACGTTGTCCATTGTCCGGGACACACGCCGGGACATGTCGTGTTTCATCATGCTCCCAGCAAATTCGCGATGGTGGGCGACGTGCTGTTCCAGAACGGCATCGGCCGGTGGGACTTCCCGCGCGGCAACCTCGACGACCTGCTTCATTCAATCACGCAGAAGCTCTGGCCGCTGGGCGATGACGTCACGTTCGTGCCCGGACACGGCCCGGTGAGTACGTTCGGGCAGGAGCGCCTGACCAACCCTTATGTTAGCGACGATGCGATCAGGCGCGGGTTGCCGGTCTAAAACTGGTCGGTCTAGAATCGCCCGGCCGCGATCAGCACCGCCGTTAGGGCGAGTCCCAGCAGTGTCAGCGCGGAGATTATGAATCCGGCTGCTCGCAGTGGAGATTTCTCGGGCTTGTCCATGCCGATGCCGTGGGCGATCCGCGCGAGCATGTAGAGCCCCCCGACGATCGCCAGCCAGTTGCCGTGTTCCGCTCCGCCTTTGCCGGAAAATTCGATCGCGGCGACCAGTATCAGGACGAACGGGGCGCTCTCTCCATAATTGGCCTGAGCGCGCATACGCCGCAGAAGTACGGGATTCTCGCCGTCACCGTGCCATACCTTCGCAGACATGCGCGCCTTGCCGGTGCGGACTGCCAGCCACAGGGCGATCAGGCCGGCAGCGGCGGACATGCTGAGGGTGGTCTGCAGAATCATATAGGCGTACTCCCGTTTGGTGACGGCTTGATGGTGGAGGGAGTAACGGGTTGCAACTCACGAGAAATGGGTTATAGGCGCGCCTTCGCAAGCCGCCGTGTCCTCTGACGGTCACCGGCGGCCTTTTTGACAGAAACGTATTTGCAGGAACAGGTGCCGAAATGGCTGTCCCTAAAAGAAAGACGACCCCCTCCCGCCGGGGCATGCGCCGCAGCCATGACGCGCTGTCGGTTGAGGCATTCCACGAGTGCCCGAATTGTGGCGAACTGAAGCGCCCGCATAACCTGTGCAACGCTTGCGGCCACTACAATGGTCGTGAAATCGTCGCGGTCGAAGTCTAAGACTTAGATCCTACGGCGTATTTCGGAGAAAGCCCCATGAGTTTGCCGCGTATCGCTATTGACGCGATGGGCGGCGACGAGGGCGTGCGCGTCATGATTGAAGGCGCCGCGCTTGCGCGCCGCCGTCATGACCGTTTCAAGTTCCTGCTCGTCGGTGACGAAGCGCGGATCAAGGCCGTGCTTGAGAATCATCCGAACCTGCGGGCCAGCTCTGAAATCCTGCACACTGATGGTGTCATCAGTGGCGAGGACAAGCCAAGTCAGGCGCTTCGCCGTGCCAAGGGTACGTCCATGGGGCGTGCCATCGAAGCGGTGAAGCTTGGGCATGCCGGTGCCGCCGTCAGTGGCGGCAATACCGGTGCGCTTATGGCTATTGCCAAGCTTTCGCTTCGCACGATGCCTGGCATCGATCGTCCTGCGCTGGCCGCATTGCTGCCGACGTTGGGTGATAATGATGTGATCATGCTCGACCTCGGTGCCAATACCGAGTGCGACAGTCGTAACCTGGTCCAGTTCGCGATCATGGGGGCGGCTTATTCGCGTGTGGCGACAGGGCGTGCTGAGCCGCGCGTACGGCTCCTCAACATCGGTACCGAAGAAACCAAGGGCACCGAGGAACTGCGCGATGCAGCCGCTGTGCTCAAGGGCGCTGCGGATAATCTTGCGATGTCCTTTGACGGCTTTACCGAGGCGGACAAGATCTGTCGCGGAGACGTCGATGTCGTTGTGACCGATGGTTTCACCGGGAACGTCGCCCTGAAGGCGGTGGAAGGTACGGCGAGGTTCGTTGCCGATCTGCTGCGCCGTGGATTCAGCAGTTCGTTGCGTTCGAAGATCGGGTTCCTGATCTCGAAGCCGGCGACCGACCTGCTCAAGCACCACCTCGATCCCAATAATCACAATGGCGCGGTCTTCCTCGGCCTCAACGGCATTGTCGTGAAAAGCCACGGCAGCGCCAACGCCGCCGGTGTGGCTAATGCCGTGGCGGTCACCGCCCGGCTTCTGGAGGAAAACGTGACCGAGCGTATCTCTGCCGACCTTGCCCGTTTGGGCGGGGCGACCTGGCGCATGCCCGCAAGCACGCCCGGCGGCCTGACCGGCGTACAGGAAGAGCGCGCCTGATGATTCGTTCGGTACTGATCGGGACCGGCTCCGCGCTACCGCGCACGGCCGTCAGCAACGCCGAACTCGCGCAGCGGGTCGATACCAGCGATGAATGGATCGTCGAGCGTACCGGCATCTCCAACCGATATATCGCACAAGCTGACGAAACCACGTCCACTCTGGCGACCGAAGCGGGGCGCAAGGCGCTGGAAGCAGCGGGCGTCGAGGCTGATTCGATCGATTTGATCGTTCTTGCCACGGCTACGCCTGACCAGACTTTTCCTGCGACGGCCACTATCGTGCAGAGCAGCCTGGGCTGTCGTCCGGGCGGCATCGCATTTGATGTCGCGGCAGTGTGCTCCGGTTTTCTGTATGCGGTGGGCGTTGCCGATTCGATGCTGCGCACCGGCATGGCCCGGCGTGCGCTGGTGATAGGTGCCGAAACCTTCAGCCGGATTCTGGACTGGGAAGATCGCACTACCTGCGTCCTTTTCGGTGACGGCGCCGGCGCAGTCGTGCTTGAGGCGCAGGATCAGGAGGGGGAAACACCCCGGGGGATCCTCGCAACGCGGCTCCATGCCGATGGCGCGCACAATCAGCTTCTTTACGTCGATGGCGGCCCGTCGACGAGCGGAACGGTTGGAAAGCTGCGCATGAAGGGCAGAGAGGTCTTCCGCCACGCGGTCGTCAACCTTGCCGACGTTCTTCGCGAAGTTATTGAAGATGCTGGGCTTTCCACATCCGATATCGATTGGCTCGTACCGCATCAAGCCAACGCCCGAATTCTGGATGCGACGGCTAAGAAACTTGATCTGCCGCCTGGCAAGGTGGTGATGACGGTCGGTCAGCATGCCAATACCTCGGCTGCTTCCGTTCCGCTGGCACTGGATCAGGCCGTGCGCGACGGTCGCATCAAGCAGGGCGATCTGGTCATGCTTGAGGCTATGGGGGGCGGATTTACGTGGGGCGCAAGCCTGATCCGCATATAAGTCCGATACGACTTCGTCGTGGATGCGTTCAATATTGGACGCACCGTTGATTTCTTCCCTGTTTCTAATATTATCCACCCATTGGCGCACTATGGGGATGCGGGCTTGATGCGCTCTACGGATACTTTGACCAGGGCCGAAATTGCAGAAGCCATTCATCGCAAACTGGGCATATCCCGTGCCGAGTCGCTTGCGATGGTGGAAGCGATACTGCAGCACATGTGCACGGCCCTCAGCGATGGCGAAAACGTCAAGATTTCGGGTTTCGGCACCTTCCTGCTACGCGACAAGGGCGAGCGGGTCGGCCGTAACCCGAAAACCGGCGTCGAAGTGCCGATCACGCCGCGTCGCGTAATGACGTTTCGTGCCAGCCAGATGCTGAAGGACCGTATCGCCACGGATTGACGGTAAAGTGCCGTCGGAAAAAGGCAGATATGGACGATTCAGTAACTGGCATGCCGTCAGCGCAGGCCCTTTTCGACGATGGCAAGGAGCCTCAGGCACTTCGCACGATTGGCGAGGTGGCAAAGGCGCTTGGCATTCGTGCGCATGTCCTGCGCTATTGGGAAGAGCAATTCCCGGCACTGCAACCCATCAAGCGTAGCGGCAACCGCCGGTATTATCGCCCGGAGGACGTAGCGCTGATCGGGGAGATAGATCGTCTGGTCCACCGCGAAGGATATACGCTTCGCGGGGCAGCGAAGGCGATATCCGATAAGATACCATCCGGGGCGGACAGCAGTACCGCCTATGATTCGGCGGCTATGGAAGAACTGCCGACAGCAGCATTCTTCGAGAAACTTGGGCTGATTCGCAAAAGTCTGGCATCCGCTCTTTCAAGGGCATGAGAACGTTTCAGTTGCGCAGCATTTCCAGCACTCGCTCTATCAGCCAATCTTGCGCCTGAGGCTCTACGTAGCTGTGCGTAGCATCCGGAAATGTTCGGATGCGCGTATCGCCCTTGTTCCATAGCGATAGGAACGCGATGCCCGTGCGGTCCCGGCCGGCCGTCACGAACCGGATCGGGCCGCCGAATCCGGATATCGCTTCCGATAATTCACCGGCAAGGCCCGATGGCGCCGACGGTGAGGGGGCAAGGGCGGACATAGCACTTCTCGCCAGTTTGGTCAGCGACACCTTACCGCTCAGCAGTCGCCTTATCGCAGCAGGATTGGCGAGGCGCCGCCGGTAATGATCGCGGATCACCGCGCTTGAAGGTGCGTCATCAGCGCCATCGAGCGTCCAAGGATTTGACAGCACCAGCGCATCGAATCCTGTCCCGCGGCTCAGCATCAGCGCCGCAGCTGCGTCGCAGTTACCAAAGCCGACGATGCGTTGCACTTGCGGGAGCTCGTTGCGTAACGCGCGTAACGCGGCCGCGATGTCCGGGGCGCTTCCCCGGAAGCCGAGGTTGGCCCCCGCGCTATCCCCGATGCCTCGCCGATCGAAACGCAACACCGGGAATCCGGCATCCGCGATCCTTGCCGCCAGAAGGGCTTGCCCGTTCCATGCGCCGGCGCGAATTTCGTTGCCGCCTGACACGATAAGCAAGGCGGCAGCCCCCGGCGCATCGTCCAGAGTGGCGAAAATCTGGTCGCCTGCACAATTGAATGTCAGATGGCGCCTTGTCATTGCCTGATACGCCGGGTCAGGATGGTTGCAAGGCATTCGGCCTGCGCCGGGTTCTCGTCCGGTTCCGCGCGGAGCCATAATCCGCTGCCGCCGATTTCGGTTTGGTCTATCACATCGGCTTCGGGCGCGGGCGTAAGCACATCGAAATTCCGGAAAAATTCCGCGCCAAGCGGGTATCCTGCCAGTGTGATGCCGTGAGCCATGGCTTGTTCGACAAGAGTATCGCGGTTCTCCTCGTTGCCGCTCTCACGCGATGCAAGAACACGGGCCCGCAACATTTGTCGCAGAATGGCTGCGCCTTTGACCGGGGCATAGTGCACCACGGGCAAGAACCGCGGCGCGAACAGGCTTCCGCCGCGTATCGCGAGCACGTGAGTGGCGCCGAAGTGTCGGGCGGCGGCGGCCATGCTTTCGATCCAGATTGCAGGTGTCTGCTCATGCAAGGGCCGCACGCTTTCGTTGCAGCCGGGCAGGTCTGGCAGGAACGTATCAATTCCCGCGGCATCGAGCCTGCGCATGACTTCGACGGTGAAACGCCGAAGCTTGTTACCTTCGTCGAACAGCGCGGGAACGATGAGCAGTCGCCGCTGTCGGGATGTGTCCCGACACAGCGCGAATTCCTTGCTGGCTTGGCCGTCTGGGAGCGGGCAGGGCCAGCTTGCCGGCAGCATCAGGATCCGCGCTTCGCCTCGACGAAGCTACGCAGACCGCCGTAGGTTTCCAGCATCTCGCCCTCGATCTCGTCATCTTCGATGATGATGTCTAGCCGATCTTCCAACTCGGTAAGGAGCCCGGCGACAGCCATCGAATCGAGTTCGGGAAGGTGCCCGAAAAGGCCGGTATCGGCATCGAACGTATCAGCTTGACCCGGCTTGAGCCCGAGCACATCGGTCAGGATGCGGCGCAGCAGCAGGTCGGTTTGGTCTGGCATGGCCCCTCGGCAATCTGTCATTCTTAACGGCCGCCCTCTAGCTGCGCTTCGCACCTGCGGCAAGAGAGCGGACCCACTTGCAAGCAAGATAGGCCCAATTGCGCGCATTGAGTGGCCGAACCATGTCCAGCCGGTAACGCGGGCGTTGCGTCTCCATCCAGTCCCGCTTGTACGGATCATCCCCGGTGCCGAAATCGATGAGGCTCACTCCATCAACTTCCATGACGTGGCGCATCAGCGCCGCTGTGAGGACGGAGCCCGGCGACAGGGCCTTGCCGCTTTCGCGATGGGCCAGTTTGTGGATGAAGGCAGTGCCGCCTTCGACGGTCCACATCTGTGCCGCGATTGCGGGGGAGGGTTCTTTGGCGGAAGGATCGACGGCGTGTGCCAAGGCAAGCCGCAGGCGACCTGCCTCACCTTCAGCCTTGGCAAAGGCGCGGAGAAACGCGTGGGAGCCTTCCTCGGGTTTCCAGCTTTGTGCGTAGATGGCCTCATACTCGTCCCAGGCTTCGGCGTCGAAGCGGGTCAGGATATGTGTCGCCACTTTGGCCGTTTTGCGCTTCAGCGTTGTGCGCAACTTGCCGGGGCGGCCTGCGAGGTATTCGTCGAATTTCCGGCCTTCTACGGCAAGGATGCGATTGGTATCGCAACGGTCGCGCCTGACGAGCCAGCCTGCGGCCCGGAACGCAGAAGCTAGGTCGGAGGCGCTTCCGTCCTCATCAGGCAGGCCGTGAAGGGTAAGGCGATGCGCTCTGCGGGCAAGGTCGCGGGCCAGGCCCTCAAGTGGAGGGGAACCCGTCACGATCGGGCGGAAGCGAAACGTGTACCAGTTGCTCAGCGCGGCAAGGCGGCCCGAACTCCCCGAAAGCGGTAGCACGGCGATGCCATCATCAGAACGGGCAACGGCGAGCAGCGCCGTCATTCCGCAATGCTCAGTCAGCCCCTGCCACCAGGCGAGCCGGTCGAAAGGCGCGCACTGCTCCGCATCGGACAGCAGCCGCGCAAGCGCTTCATCCGATTGCACTTCCTTAAGATCGGAGTGATAGTCGATCCGCAAACTTGTCACGTACTTTCCTGGAGCCTTTCCGTCACATGTCCGGCAGCGCCGACAATCCGATCCTGCCGCTCGACCACCTGGCACTGTGCGGGGCAGACGAAGATGACGCACTTGTACTGCGCGAAGGCGTCATTAGCTGGAAGGACTTAAGAACGCGTGTAGCCCGGATGGCCGCGTGGCTGTCCGCCGAAGTTCCCGAAAAAGGAGCCCGCGTTGCGACCTGGGCCGCGAAAGGCGAACTGACTTGCCTGATGCCGCTGGCGGCAGCGCGAGCGGGGCTGGTCCATGTGCCGATCAATCCGTTGCTGAAGCATGCGCAGGTGGCGCATATCCTGTCCGACAGTGGCGCGTCGCTTCTGATTGGTACACCGGCGCGAATCAATACGCTTGAGCCCGGTGACGTACCCGAAGGCTGCCGGTCCTTGGGAGAGGCGGAGGCACTTGGTAGAGTAGCCGAATTCGATAAGCTTCTGCCGCCTTCCTCCGGGAACCCGGACGATCTTGGGGCCATCCTTTATACAAGCGGTTCCACCGGACGCCCCAAAGGCGTCATGCTCAGTCACGCCAATATGTGGCTAGGTGCCGAAAGCGTCGCGGGTTACTTGGATCTGGAAAAGTCCGACAGGACGCTGGCTGTGTTGCCGCTGAGTTTCGACTATGGACAGAACCAGTTGCTATCCACGTGGTACGCTGGCGGCTGTATCGTCCCACTGGACTATCTGACGCCCCGCGATCTGGTGAAGGCGGTGGAGCGTCATGCCATCACAACGCTGGCCGCCGTGCCGCCCTTATGGGTGCAGGTTACTGAAGTGGAATGGCCGGATGCGACTGCCTCAAGGTTGCGCCGTCTTACCAACAGCGGCGGGGCCTTGACGATTGATCTGGTCCGGCGGTTACGCACGATGTTCCCCGAAGCGAAGCTGTTTCCGATGTATGGGCTCACGGAAGCTTTTCGATCGACCTATCTTGATCCCGATCTGGTGGACGCACATCCTACATCAATGGGTAAGGCCATTCCTCACGCTGAGATATTAGTTGTCAATGAGTTGGGGTGCATTTCTCAGGATGAGGAAGAGGGCGAGCTGGTGCATTGCGGTCCTCTGGTGGCGCAAGGTTACTGGAAGGATGCAGCACGCACGGCCGAACGCTTCAGACCTGCGCCGGCAGCATCGCGGTATGGTGGTATTGCCGTGTGGTCGGGTGACCGTGTGAAGCGGAGCGCGGATGGGCTGCTCTATTTTGTCGGACGGCGCGATGCGATGATCAAAAGCGCGGGTAACCGCATTTCACCTCAGGAAGTCGAGGAGGCCGCCCTGTCGACCGGGCTCGTCGCAGAAGCGGTCGCTCTTGGTGTCGCCGATGAACGGCTTGGTCATGCGGTGCATCTTGTCGTTCGGGCGGCACCCGGAATCTTAGATCCGATGGAAAATCTCCCACGTAAACTAATGCAGGAATTGCCAAACTTTATGCAGCCCAAGGTGATACACTGGCGCGAGGTGATGCCCGTTGGGCCTAATGGCAAGCTTGATCGCACGGGGCTGGCCGCAGAGATCGCCGGGTCGGTGCTGTCGTGAAAGCTCTTGGACCAATTCCATCCGGCTATGAGGCGATCGGCGGAGTTCTGGGTGTCGGCGGCAAGCCCGTCACGCATTGGGTGGCGCAAGCTGGCGGGGAGACGCCACTGTTTCTTTACAGTGCCGATCTGGTGCGCAGTCGTGTTGCGGAACTTCGCGCTGCACTGCCCGAGCAAGTGGCGCTGCACTACGCCGTAAAGGCCAACCCTTTCGGCCCGCTGCTTTCGCTGATGGCGGGGCTGGTCGATGGTTTCGACATTGCTTCGGGCGGCGAACTTGAACGTATCCGCGCTGCCGGCTTGCCCCTTGGTAAAGTGAGCTTCGCGGGGCCGGGCAAACGTGACGCCGAACTTGAAGCGGCTATCCGGGCGGGGGTGACGCTCAACCTGGAATCCGCCGGCGAAGCAAGGCGGGCGATCGCTATCGGGGATCGGCTGGGAACTAGGCCGCGGCTGGCCATCCGGGTGAATCCTGATTTCGACCTCAAGGGGTCTGGCATGAAGATGGGCGGCGGTGCCAAGCCGTTCGGGGTGGATGCCGAACTGGTCCCGGCCCTGACACGTGAAATCGTTCAGAGCGGGGCGGAATGGCGCGGCTTCCATATCTTTGCCGGCAGTCAGGCGCTCGACGCGGAGGCAATCGCAGAAGCACAGGGGCAGACGCTAGTCCTTGCCGCTCGACTTGCCAGTGAAAGCGCAGTGGCATTGCCTCATTGCAATCTGGGAGGTGGTCTGGGCATCCCCTATTTTCCAGGTGACGCTCCGCTGGACCTGTCGCTTGTCGGAGGGCGGCTGGGGGAGCAGATGCAGTCTCTGCCGGACATATTGCGCGAGACGGAATTCTGCATCGAACTGGGCCGCTATCTGGTGGGCGAGGCGGGGGTCTACATCGCCCGTATCGTCGATCGAAAGATCAGTCATGGAGAGGTTTTCCTGGTGACTGATGGTGGGCTGCACCACCAACTTGCCGCATCGGGCAACTTCGGGACGGTGGTGCGCCGCAACTACCCTTCGGCTATCGCTACCCGTTTCGTTGCGCCGGTGGAGGAAGAAGCATCGATCGTGGGCTGTCTTTGCACGCCGCTCGACAAGTTGGCTGACAAGGGCGGCTTCCCGATCGCGCAAGAAGGCGATTTGATAGCCGTCTTCTGTGCAGGCGCCTATGGGGCCAGCGCCAGCCCCGCGCAATTTCTGGGGCAGGGGCCAGCCAGGGAAATGCTTGTCTGACTTTGTGTTAACCCCTTGATCGCTGCGTCCCGATTTGGGACCTGCTGGGAATTAGCCTTGCAAGGCTAACGCAAAATTCATCGTTTGCATTGATACGGGGGGCTGATTTTGCCGGCTCCGATCCGCGTCCATGGCGTGGAGAGGGGCGGTTATAAGACGAGGACACGTTCATGCCGCATCTTCCAGCCCGACTTCTGGCCGCCGCTGCGCTTGCCAGCGTCGCCCTGACCGGATGCGCTGCTTCTGGCGGCCCGGCGCGCGAACTGCCGCCGGCGTCGTTCGTGGCGATGCAGGAAGGGCCGGGCGAGGAGTATATCATCGGCCCGCTCGATCAGTTGACCGTCTTCGTCTGGCGCAATCCCGAACTCGGCGCGAAGGTGCAGGTTCGCCCCGACGGGCGCATCACGACCCCGCTGATCACCGACATGCCCGCCGTGGGCAAGACACCCTCGATGCTGGCCGAGGACATCCGCCTGCAGCTTTCACAGTACATCGAGGATCCGCTGGTCTCGGTCATCGTCGATGGTTTTTCGGGCACGTTCAGCCAGCAGATCCGTATCGTCGGCGCCACCGAGAAGCCGGCTTCAATCCCTTATCGCGCGAACATGACGGTGCTTGATGCGATGATCGCGGTGGGCGGGCTGTCCGAATATGCGTCCGGCAACAGCGCGCGCCTGATCCGCTTCGACAAGACGGCGGGCAAGCAGCAGGAATATAAGCTGCGCCTTGGCGATCTGCTGAAGAAAGGTGACAGCAAGGCAAACGTCATGCTCGCTCCGGGCGACGTTATAATCATTCCGGAGAGCATGTTCTAAGATGGACTCGCTCTACGAAGAACTGCTCGCCGGGCTGCACAGCATCTGGCATCGCCGCTGGATCGCGCTGGGCGTGGCATGGGCGGTGTGTCTTGCCGGCTGGCTGGTCGTGGCGTTGATTCCCAATAGCTACGAATCCCATGCGCGCATCTTCATACAACTGGACGATGCTTTGGCCGAGCAGGTTGGCATCGGCGTGGCGGACAAGAAGCGCGATATCGAACGCATCCGGCAGACGCTGACCAGCGCTGTAAACCTTGAGAAAGTTGTGCGTGCCACGCGCCTTGGAGACACTATCGAAAGTCCCAAGGCGATGGAGGCTGCGGTCCTCAAGCTGGGTAAGAACGTCAAGGTCGTGAGCCAGGAGGATAACCTCTTCGAGATTACGGCAACGGCCAATGACAGCTCGTTCTCCGACGCGGAAAACGCGCGGCTGGCGCAGAACGTCGCTCAGAAGCTGATCGATATTTTCCGTGAGGAGAACCTCTCCGGCAATCGCGGCGACATGGTCGAAACGCTGGAATTCGTGAACCAGCAGTTGCGCGCCCGAGAGCGGGAGCTGGAATCCGCCGAGACCAAGCGCAGTGCCTTTGAAGCCCAGCATCCCGAAATGGCGCTGGGCGGTGCTGCCGTGGCGCAGCGCCTGGAGAGTTCACGCGCGACCCTGCGGGACATCGAAGCCGATCTTTCGGCAGCGCAGAGCGCTCTGGCGGCTATCGACGGGCAGCTTGCAGGCACGCCCCGGACAATCGCAGGCGGTGCAGCGGACGGCGGAGCACAGTCTTCGCTGGCGCGGGCACAGGCGGACCTTGCAGCCATGCGGGCACGCGGCCTCACCGAGAACCACCCCGATGTGATCGCCGCCAAGAATCAGGTCGCGGCTCTGCGCGGTCCCGCGGCACAGGAAGCCGCGAACGGTGGCGGCACGATCAATCCGGCCTATTCCTCGCTTCAGTCGATTCGTGCCGAGCGGCAGGCCAGCGTTCAGGCGCTGCAGTCGCGCAAGGCGGCGACGCAGTCCGATATTGCTTCATTGACGGCGTCCGCGATTTCCGATCCCGAACTTGCAACTGAAGCCCAGCGCATCAATCGAGACTATGACGTGCTGCGCCAGCAATACGACAAGCTTCTGCAGGATCGTGAGGAACTGCGTCTTCGCGGCGAGGTGAAGACTGAGCGCGAGGCGGTGAAGTTCCAGGTGGTCGATCCGCCGACGAGCCCGCGCACCCCGGTCGCGCCCAATCGTCCGGTGCTGCTTCTCGGAGTGCTGATCGTCGGCTTTGCGGGCGGTTGCGCGGCGGCCTTTGCGCTGAGCCGGGTGCGTTCGGTGTTCGCCACGACGGCGGGGCTGGAAAAGGCGACCGGCCTGCCGGTGCTGGGAGCGATTTCGCACAGCCTGACCGATCGTGCGCGGGCGCTCCGCGCCAAGCGTCGCAAGTACTTTTATGCCGGGACCGCTGCGCTCTGCGGATTGTTCGTGGTTCTGCTTGTCGCCGAGTTCATTCAGCGCGGCATGGTGGCTTGAGGGAACTGACATGACCGATCATCGCAAGATCCCTGTGCCCGGCCAGTCCGATGAAGCGGAAGGGGAATCGCTGTTCGAGCGGGCCAACGACCGCTTCGATTTCAACACGCTGATCGCCAAACCAGTGGCGTTTCCGGAGCGGCCTGCAAGGCGCACGCCCACGAGGCCGGAGGCGGCTGCCGCGCCGCCCCGGCTGACACCGCAACAGGGCGTCGGGGATTCGGACAGCGCATCTGATCCTGCCCTGGAACCGGCGGTAGAGGCTGCGCGCTTCAAGGACACGGCGCATCCCGTCGATCGTGAGCATCTGCGCGAACAGGGTCTGATCGTGCCCGAGGGCACGGTCACAGAGCTTCTTGAGGAATTCCGCATCGTCAAGCGCCAGCTTCTGGTTCAGGCCGCGGATCTGCGGCGTCAGAAGGCAGGGGCTATGGCACAGCGGGTGCTGATATCCTCACCGCATCCCGGTGAGGGCAAGACTTACTGCGCGCTTAATCTGGCGCTCTCCATCGCGGCGGAGAAGGAAAGCGAAGTTCTGCTTGTCGATGCAGACTTCGCGAAGCCTTCCGTGCTTTCCGCGCTCGGCCTGCCGGGCGGACCGGGACTGATGGATGCTCTGATGGATGAGAGTATCGACGTTGCTTCCTGCGTGCTTGGTACGGACATTCCCGGGCTCTGGGTACTGCCTGCCGGCGACACCACCGCGCACGACAGCGAATACCTTTCCAGTTCGCGCACGGCGCGCGTGCTTGAACGGCTGACGCAAGGCGCGCCAAATCGCATGGTGATCTTCGATTCCCCGCCTGCTCTCGCCGCTTCGCCTGCTGCCGAACTGGCAAAGTATGTGGGGCAGACGGTTGTGATCGTGCGTGCCGACAAGACCGGGCGCGGATCACTTGAGGATGCGATCTCACTGCTCAACGCATGTCCGAACGTCCAGTTGTTGCTCAACGCCGCTCAGTTCAGCCCCAGCGGCCGCCGCTTCGGTTCCTATTACGGATACCAGGGATGACCCGGATGAAGCAGGCATCGGGCATGGTGGCGCTGGCGGCGCTCGGTTTTGCGTTGCCAACGGTTGCCTATGCCCAGTCAACCGGATTCGGCAGCGGTGCGGGTAGTGCAATGGGCAATGCGGGCACCGGGATGGGTTCAGACACCGCATCCGAGGCACCTTCGGGCAAATCCGATCGGGCATCGCGTCGCGGTTCCAGGGGGCAGGGCGGAAAACGCGTTGAGGTTGCCCCTTACATCGAGGTCGATCAGATCGTTACCGCAGAGCTTTCGCCCGGTGACGATGTGCTGACCTACACGCAGGTTGCGGTCGGCGTCGATGCCACCATACAGGGCCGCAACAACGGCGCTTCGGCGTCGGTGCGCTATCAGCGTCAGTTCGGCTGGGGCAGGAAGGCGGGCGATGGGGACGTCATCAGCGGCGTCGTGAGGGGCTATGCCACCGTCGTTCCGGGCGTGACGATCGAGGCTGGTGCACTTGCATCTCAGGTAAATGTAGAGAATGGCGGTTCCGCACTGGCCGCAGGGCCGCTTTCGGGCAACGGCAAGTCGACGGTCTATTCGGTCTACGCCGGTCCCTCGGTTGCTACGCGCGTTGGCGACCTTGATGTGGGCGCCAATTACCGTGCGGGCTTTACCAAGGTCGAGCAGTCGAACGCCTCGCGCGATCTCCAGACCGGTGCAGCGGCGGATGTGTTCGACAAGAGCGTGGTTCAGTCCGCTGACGTGCAGGCGGGGTTCGCGCCGGGTACGGTTCTGCCAGTCGGCGTGGGCGTCGGCGGCAGTTTCTATCAGGAAGACATTTCGAACCTCGACCAGCGCGCCCGTGACATGCAGGCTCGCGCCATGGTCACCGTGCCGGTGAGCCGTACCGTGCAGGTGGTTGGCGCGATCGGTTACGAGGACGTGGAGATTTCCAGTCGTGACGCCCTGCGCGATGCCGATGGAGCCCCGATCGTCGGTTCCGATGGCCGCTATGTAACGGATAAGTCCACCCCCCGTTCGATGGCCTATGACGTCAGCGGTCTGATCTGGGACGTGGCCGTCATGTGGCGACCGAGCCGCCGGACTTCGCTATCGGCCCATTTCGGGCGCCGTTACGGATCGACCAGCTACGGTGGCACGCTGGCCTATGCGCCAAGTGATCGCAGCCAGTTCAGCGTTGCCGTCTACGACAACGTGTCGGGTTTCGGTGGGCAGGTAAATCGCGCGCTTGATCAGTTGCCTGACGATTTCGAGGTCGTGCGCGATCCCATCACCGGCGAACTGCGCGGTTGCGTCGCTTCGCTGGACGGGGGCAACTGCCTGTCCGGGGTGCTTGGCTCGGTCCGATCGTCCACCTTCCGGGCGCGCGGCATTTCGGCGAACTACTCGATGAAGTTCGGCCGGATGAGCGCGGGCATCGGCGCCGGCTACGATCGCCGCAAATACATTGCCGCGCAGAACACCATCCTTGCCGCCGCCAACGGCGTACTGGACGAAAACTGGTGGTTGGCGGCCTATGTCGGCGGTGACCTGGGCCGTGATGCCGGCTGGTCTGCCAATGTCTATGCAAACTGGGTCAGCAGCAATGACCCGCTGACCGGCGACGTCGCTGGCTACGGTGCTTCTGCCAGCTATTACAAGATGTTCGCGCCGCGCCTGCGTGGTACGCTTGCGATCGGCATTGACGGGGCAAAATACGATACGCCCTCCATCGACGACTTGTGGACCGCCTCGGCGCTCGCAGGTCTGCGCTATACGTTCTGAGAGGAGAAACCCGATGTTCGACGACTTCTACGGGCTCGACGCGAGGCCTTTCCAGCTCACCCCCGACCCCGCGTTCTATTTCGAGAGCAGCACGCACAGGAAGGCGCTGTCCTACCTTGGCTATGGTCTGGCGCAGGGTGAAGGTTTCGTGGTCATCACCGGTGAGGTCGGCGCGGGAAAATCCACGCTCGTCGCTTACCTGATGGCGACTATTGACCCCGCCCGGATGACAGCGGCCAACGTGGTGACCAGCGCCCTTGACGGCGAGGAGATCGTCCATGTCGTCGCGCAGTCGTTCGGGCTGCCGGTTGCCGGGCATGACAAGGCTTCCGCGCTCGGCACGCTTGAGGCATTCTTCCATGAAGAGGCGCGTGCCGGCCGGCGCTGCCTGCTGATCGTGGACGAGGCGCAGAACCTATCGGTCAGCGCGCTGGAAGAACTCCGCATGCTTTCCAACTTCCAGTTGGGTTCGCATCCGCTGTTGCAGACGCTGTTGCTGGGGCAGCCGGAATTTCGCGAGACCCTGCTTGAGAGCAATCAGCTGGAGCAATTGCGCCAGCGCGTGATCGCGACGCACCATTTGGGTCCGATGCATGTGCGTGAGGTCCAGCCCTACGTCGAGCATCGTCTTGGCTGCGTCGGCTGGAAGGGTAACCCAAGCTTCGATCCGGCACTGTTCCCGGCGATCCACGAGGCGACCGGCGGTATCCCGCGTCGTATCAACCAGATCGTCAACCGCCTGTTCCTGCTGGGAGCGGTGGACCGCCGGACGCACCTTGATGTCGCGATGCTCGATCAGGTGCTTGAAGAGATGAACGACGATGGCGCGCTGGCCGTGGTTACAAAGGTGGCGGAACCGGAAACCGTTACCGCACACCCGCATGAGTTCACGGGCTTCAACGCCGCTCCTGTGCAGTCGATCGATAGTTCGGCAGTCATGGCAATGATCGAGGCAGCCCTTGCCGATCGTGAAGGGCTGGATACCGCTGAGGCGACGGCGCTTATCGAAGCCGCTCTTGCTCATCGCGATATGCTCGATACCGCGGGTGCCAATGCGCTGATCGAAGCGGCGATGGCTGGGCGCGATGCGCAGATCGACGCATTGCAGTCAGCTATGACGGAAATGTCTGTCAGCGCCGAAGAGCGTGACGATTTGGTCAGGCAGCATGCCGAACAATTCGCCCATCTCGAACAGCAACTGGCGGCCGCAATCGCGCACTCCGACCACCTGGACGCCCGGCTGGCCGAGACGGAGCGGACTCTGCGCCATACCCTTACCATGCTGATCGAGTGGATCGAAAGCGGTGACGGCGAGCGTCAGGTCGCCTGAAGGGACGTTTGACTCATGTCGGTGCCGATCAACGGCCTCTCGGTGGATGTGGAGGACTGGTTCCAGGTCGGCGCCTTCGAGAAGGTGATCGACAAGGAGAACTGGAATGGTCTCGTCACACGGGTTGAGCGCAACTGTGATGTAATTCTGCGGCTCTTCTCGGATGCCGGGGTGAAGGGCACGTTCTTCACGCTCGGCTGGGTGGCCGAACGTCATCCGGACCTGATGCGCCGCATTGCGGCGGAGGGGCACGAGGTCGCCAGCCATGGTTGGGAGCATGACCGTGTGTTCCGGTTGGGTAGAGAGGCTTTCGCCGCCGACATCGACCGTGCACGTAAAGTGATCGAGAACGCGTCCGGGCAGCGGGTAACGGGCTATCGCGCGCCCAGTTTCTCCATCGATGCCCGTACGCCTTGGGCTTTCGAAGTGCTGGCAGAGCAGGGCTATGCATATAGTTCCAGCGTCGCGCCGATCGCGCATGACCATTATGGCTGGCGCGAGGCACCGCGTTTCGCGTTCCGGCCTATCGCCGATGCCGACCTGATCGAGATTCCGGTTACGACTGCCCGCTTCGCAGGTCGGCGGTTGGCGGCGGGCGGTGGCGGGTTCTTCCGTGTACTGCCTTACGGCTTCTCGCGCTGGGCCATCCGACAGGTGAACCGCGACGATCGGCGACCGGCGGTGTTCTATTTCCACCCGTGGGAGATCGATCCCGAACAGCCTCGTGTCGAAGGCGCATCTCTGCGCTCGCGGGTCCGTCATTACACGAATCTGTCCGTCATGGCGGAAAAGCTTGAGCGGCTGGTCGGTGAATTCCGCTGGGGGCGCATGGATGAACTGGCCGCAAGCGAAGCCTTGCGCGCGGAACCGTTGGCTTTCGCCGCATGAATGCGCCGTTCGTGCCCTTGTCTGCGCAAGTCCGTCTTGCCGATTTGGCCGACCCCAATGAGATCGCCCGTCTTGAGGCATTCGTTGCGCGTCATCCGCATGGCAGCCCGTTTCACCGGCCGGGATGGTTCGTGGCCGTCGCCAAGGCGACGGGCAACCGCGCACTCGCGCTTGTGCAGGAAAGGGGGGATCAGATCGTCGCCTTCCTGCCGTTCGACGCCATTCATTCGCCGGTCTTCGGGCGCTTGCTGGCTTCGACCGGGTTCGCTGTTGGCGGTGGATTGCTTGCCACGCAGTATGCGGATCCCGCTTCGGTTTTCGCGGCAGCGGAAGAACTGGCGCTAAGGCTTAGCTGTCCGACGATCGAACTGCGCGGGGGCGTGCTTCCGCCATCGAGTGAAGACTGGACACTCAAGACCCGATCTCATGCGAACTTTGCGCGTCCGCTTGCCGCTGACGACGAAGCGCAATTGCTGGATATCCCGCGCAAGCAGCGCGCAGAAGTCCGCCGTTCGCTTGCCATGGACCTGACGATTGACATCGGCACATCCGAAGCAGATCGCGCGGCGCATTATTCGGTATTCTGTGAAAGCTATCGCAACCTTGGAACGCCGGTATTCCCACGGGCACTCCTTGATGCTGTAATCGATGCTTTCGGCGAGGACGCGGATATCCTGACGGTGCGCTATCAGGGAGCTGCGGTGGCGAGTGTCATCAGCCTGTATTATCGCGGTGCGGTGATGCCGTACTGGGGAGGTGGTACATGGGATGCCCGGCGGCTCAGGGCCAATGAGCGGATGTATTACGAACTGATGCTTCATGCGCGTCGGCGTGGATGCACGATGTTTGATTTCGGCCGCTCCAAAACGGATAGCGGGGCTTATCATTACAAGCGCAACTGGGGCTTTGAGGCAGAGCCGCTGACATACGCGACCTGGACGGCGCCCGGCAGCGCAAGGCGTGATGCAGACCCCATCAGTAGCAAGCTCTCGCTTCAGATCAGGCTGTGGCAGCGTCTGCCGCTGGGGCTGGCCAATCGGATCGGTCCGATGATTGCGCGCGGTATCGGCTGATGGGCGAAATTCTGTTCCTGGCGCACCGCATCCCGTTCCCACCGGATCGCGGCGACAAGATCCGTTCGCATCACGTGCTCAAGGCACTGTCAGCGCTGGCCCCGGTTCATGTCGCCGCGTTTCTCGATGATGTGAACGATCAGGCTTATGAGTCCGATCTTGCGCGGCTTGCTGCAAGCTATTGCCTGACGAAGCGTTCGAAAAGCCTGCCTTTCGCGGGCATCGAAGCGATCGCGAAAGGCAGGCCGCTATCCCTTGCAGCGTTCCATGACCGGAAGCTTGAAGCCTATGTTCGGGAACTGATCGCGAACCGTGACATCGACACGATCTACGTTTTTTCCGGGCAAATGGCGCAGTATGTCCCTCAGGGGTTTCGCGGCCGTGTCGTAGCCGATCTGGTCGATGTCGATTCCGCGAAGTTCGAAGCCTATGCCGCCAAGGGACGAGGGCCACGCGCATGGATGGAGCGCCGCGAGGGTCGCCTCCTGCGGCAAGAAGAGGCGCGCATCTGCGAGACTTCAGCTGTCACGTTGCTGATCAGCGAGGCAGAAGCCGGCCTGTTGCTCTCACGTCTCGATCCCGATTGTGGTCCGGTCAGAGCGATGGGTAACGGGCTGGATGCCATCAGTTTCGATCCCTCCCTGGTCTCCGCCGAACCGCAGATGAAGGCACACGGAGCACCGCGCATCGTGTTTACCGGGCAGATGGACTATGCGCCCAATATCGAGGCGGCCATCCGCGCGATCGACCGTGTACTGCCATTGATCCGGCGCACGTGTCCGCAGGCCACGCTTCATATCGTAGGGAGAAACCCTCCGCCTGCCATTCTGGCCCGATCGGGGCGTGATGGTGTCGAAGTATGGGGCAGGGTAGCTGACATTCGCCCATGGCTTACGGCGGCCGATGTAGCGCTGATCCCGCTCGACGTGGCACGTGGAGTTCAGAACAAGGTGCTTGAAGCCATGGCAATGGCGCTGCCGGTGGTGCTGTCTCCCGGTGCGGCAACGGGCATCGATGCACTGGACGGTCGGGACTTCGTGGTGCGCGATGGCGATGCGGCGATGGCGCGGGCTGTCATCGATCTTGCACGCGCGCCAGAGGCGGCGAGGGTTATGGGCGACGCGGCAAGGCAGTGGATAGTTGCCAACGCAAGCTGGGAGGCCGCGCTGGCGCGGTTGCCCGAATACGTCGGCATGGTGGGCGAGGTCGCAAACGATGCAGCCTGACGCCGTGCGCTCACCAAAGGCAGTGGCAATGCGGGGCTGGCGTTCACTGTCGCCTGATTGGCGCGGTGCGCTGGCTCGGCTCGGCGTGGCGTGGCTTGCGCTCCTCGTGTGTTTCATGGGCGACTGGCGCTCCATGGCCCGGCAGTGGTGGGACATATCCACCTACAATCACGTGCTTCTGGTTCCGGCGATCCTGGCATGGCTGGTCTGGCAGCGCTGGCCTCAATTAAAGTGCCTGAAGCCGGTTGCTTGGTGGCCGGGACTGGTGCTGCTTTTCCTGTCTGCGTTTGTGTGGCTGCTAGGCGCGATTTCGGGTCTGGATCTGGCCCGGCAGGCTGGCGTGGTGGCCATGCTGGGGGCCTGCGTTACGCTGGTGTTGGGCGTGAGGGTGAGCACGGCGCTGGCATTTCCGCTGTGCTATCTCATCTTCCTGGTGCCCGTAGGAGAAGAGCTGGTAAACGTCCTGCAGACGATCACGGCGAAGATCACGATTGCTTTGACGCATCTGAGCGGTGTTCCGGCAGAGATCGACGGCGTCTTCATCGATACGCCGGCCGGACTTTTCGAGGTTGCCGAAGCCTGTTCCGGCGTGAAGTTCCTGATTGCAATGATCGCTTTCGGAGCGCTTGCCGCGAACGCATGCTTCTTGAGCTGGCGCAGGCGCGCCGCAATGATGCTTGCCTGTGTCGTGGTGCCGATCCTGGCCAATGGCATCCGTGCGTGGGGTACTATCTATGCCGCGCAGATATTCGGTGTCGAGGCCGCCGCTGGTTTCGATCATATCGTATACGGCTGGTTTTTCTTCGCGATCGTTCTGGCGCTCGTGATCGGTTGCGCGTGGCGCTTCTTCGATCGGCCGTTGCATGTTCCGGTGGTCGATCTGGGTGTTATCCAGCATGCCCCATGGCTGTCCCGTCTCGAACGATTGCGTATGCCCGGTAATCTTGCTCTTTCAGGCTTTTTCGCGCTTCTGGTTGCGATGCGTTGTTGGGCTCTGGCTGCAGATACCCTTGTTGCGCCCATGCCTGATCACATCAGCCTGCCCGCAGTCCAACGGTGGGAGCGGGTGGATTACACGCCGATCATCTGGTGGGAGCCGCGTGCGCAGGGTGCCAGTCATCGCCTGTTGGGCCGCTACAGTGATGGCGGGGGCCGGCAGGTGGACGTGTTTGTCGCACTGTACGCCAGTCAGGGCGAAGGGCGTGAAGCGGGAGGCTTCGGCCAGGGGGCGCTCGTCCCGGCCAGCGCATGGGCCTGGCAATCCACGGCATCGGGGTTCGAAGGCGGAAAGGGCGATCGTATGCTTGGCAATGGCCGTGTCGAGCGGGTCGCAGTCACCTGGTATCGGCAGGGCGGCTTCCTGAGCGGCAGCAATACGGGGCTCAAGCTGAAGGTCATTGCCGATCGCCTGATGTTCCGGGCGAAACCCACGACGATGCTGATCCTCTCGGCCGAAGATTTTCCGCGCGGCACGGCAGAGCAGGCGATCCATGCATTTCGTGCCTCCACCGGCTCGCTCGCCGATTGGATGGACGGTATCGCTCAGGTCAAGTAGGGCATCGGACTATGTGCGGTATCGCAGGCATTTATCACCTTGAAACACCCAAACCGGTGGATGCCGCCCGCGTGGAGGCGATGTGCGATGCGATCGCCCATCGTGGCCCTGATGGACAAGGGGTCTGGACCGCCCCCGGCGTCGGTCTGGGGCATCGGCGTCTTTCCATCATCGATATTGCAGGGTCGCCACAGCCGATGGCTGCTGAGGATGGCCGCGCAATGCTCGTCTTCAACGGCGAGATCTATAATTACCGCGAACTACGCCATGAACTGAAAGCGGTGGGCGAAAAGTTCCGGACCGACGGCGACAGTGAAGTCATTCTGGCGGCATGGCGCCGCTGGGGGCCGGATTGTGTGACGCGATTGTTCGGCATGTTCGCGTTCGCGATTTACGATCTCGAAGCGCGCACGCTGTTCCTGGCGCGTGACCGGCTAGGCGTGAAGCCGTTGTACTACGCGCTGCTGAGTGATGGCAGTCTGGCGTTCGGGTCGGAACTCAAGGCGCTTGTCGCCCATCCTTTGCTGCGTCGCGAAATTGATCCACTGGCGGTGGAAGACTACCTCACCTGGGGCTACGTCCCGGATCATCGGGCGATCCTCAAGGGTGTCAGCAAGCTGCCTGCGGGCCATTCGCTGCTGCTGCGGCATGGCACACCCATGCCGCAGCCGAGGCAGTGGTGGGACGTTTCATTCGCCGACCGCCGCAAGGGCAAGCCGGCCGATCTTGAAGCTGAACTGGTGCACCTTATGCGGCAGGCAGTTGCTTCCCGGATGGTGGCCGACGTGCCGCTTGGCGCGTTTCTTTCGGGCGGTGTTGATAGCTCCAGCGTTGTTGCTTTCATGGCCGAGGCTAGCGCCAACCCTGTGCGCACCTGTTCGATTGGCTTCGACGTAGCTGAACTGGACGAGAGCGCCTATGCATCAAGGGTCGCTCAGCAATTTGCCACGGACCATGTCTCAAGCGTGGTATCGTCCAATGATTTTTCCGCCATCGACAAGCTCGCCCGAATGTTTGACGAGCCTTTCGCAGATGCATCCGCGCTGCCGACATGGCGCGTATGCCAGCTGGCGCGTCAGTCCGTAACTGTAGCACTATCGGGCGACGGCGCGGATGAGGCGTTCGGTGGTTACCGCCGACATGTCTTCCAGGCCGGTGAGGACAAGGTCCGCGCGCTGCTTCCGCAATCGCTGCGAGGCCCGGTCTTCGGAGCGATCGGCAGAGCCTATCCCAAGGCGGACTGGGCTCCGCGTCCATTGCGGGCGAAATCGACATTGCTGTCGCTTGCCGGCGATTCGGTCGCCGGTTACGCAAGATCTATGGCATTTCTGGCGCCGGAGTTGCGCGACGGCATCTATTCCGAAGATTTCCGCCGTCTGCGTGGAGAGTATCGCGCCGAGGATCCGGTCCTTGCGCTCATGAACGAGGCTCCTGCACGCTCCGGGCTGGACAGGGCGCAGTATGCGGATCTCAAGGTTTGGCTGCCCGGTGACATCCTGAACAAAGTCGACCGGACCAGCATGTCTGTCAGCCTGGAAGTGCGCGAGCCGTTGCTGGATCATCGACTGATCGAATTCGCGGCAAGCTTGCCGGAAAATATGCGCGTACAGCGTGGGCAGGGTAAGTGGCTGATGAAGAAGGCTATGCGGCGCTACTTGCCCGAAGACGTGCTTTATCGGCCGAAACAGGGCTTCGTAACGCCGATCTCGCAGTGGTTCAGGGGACCACTGGCGGCACAGGCAAGAGAAATCGCCGGTGGGGCTGCGTTGGCGCGAACCGGGTGGTTCGATCAGCGGCGGCTGCTGTCTCTGGTCGATGCCCATGTCGCAGGCGTTGCGGACAATTCCCGGCTGCTTTGGCAAATGCTCATGCTTAACAAGGCTTTCGCGTCACTCGGCGTCAGCTAACTGCGCCATACGGATGTAAGGCGCTCCTTGCCGTCGCCCATTAACTACACAGTTTCTTAGTACCTTTGCGATATCTCGGGCTCACCCAAGCCTCATTCGCAGGGCATGAATGAACAAGAGTGGTCGTCATCACCGTTATTCAAAGCGGACGCTTTCCGCGGGAATGCCGTGCGCGCGCGCCAATTCCGCGAAGCCGGCAAGGCAGGCCCCATGACCGGTGTCTGGCGGCAGATTCATGGTTTCTGGAAGAAGCCTCGCGTCCGGATTGTATTCTGGGCGGCGCTGACTGGTCTCGCAATGGGCATCAGCGGCCTTGGGCTGCCGCTTGAGGACTACTTGCGCAACGTTCGCTGGATGTCTCGCACACAACCGGCAAGCGGCGACATTGTGATCGTTCTGCAGGATTCGCAGACACTGATCCAGCTTGGCGCGAATGACATCACGCATGGCAACGACGCTGCGGCGATAAATCAGCTTTTTGCAGCAGGCGCGAAGCGGGTGTTTTTCAATCGCTCATTCGCAATGCCAGGCACGGCGACAGACGATGCCCAATTCATCGCGGCGCTGAAGGCCCATTCGGGCAAAGTTGTTCTGGGTGCGGGCGTTGACGGCAACGGGCGCGCCGGAAATTTTGCCGGAAAGGTTCCGTTGCAAGCCTATCGCGAGCACGCGGGCGTGGCCTCCGTCCTTGTGCGGCATCGACCGCTTAATCAGAACGTGCAGCTTCCTTATGCATCGGATAGCCCGGCAGGAAAGATTCCGTCGCTCGCCGCTGCAATAGCGGGCGTCGATGGCAGCACTGAAGATCTGTTCTTCCCGGACTTTTCCATCGCGGTCGGTTCATATCCAACTCTGAGCTATATCGATGTCATGCGTGGGCGGTTCGATCGCTCGCTTGTACGTGACAAGGATGTGCTGGTCATCCCGGCGGCAGTCTCGCTCAACGATATTCATTCGATTCCGGGGCAGGATATCAATGCGCCGGGAGGGTATTTCCATGCGATTGGCGCGGATACTCTCAAGCTTGGCATGCCGCACGAATATGGATGGTTTCCCGCCTATCTGCTGGTGCTGGTCGTCATCGTGTCGGGGTTGGGGCGTGGCCGGGTTCTGGACGTCTATCGCTTCACCGGGCTGGTCGCGGTAGTAGGTGCGGTTCCGTTCCTGCTTGATTACATCAACGTGCAGGTGGAGGTTATTCCCGCATTCTCGGTGGCACTGGTCGCTGTGATCCGCATGCGCAATCTTGATCGGGTAGAAGAGGCAGGCGAAACCAATGCCGGGTCAGGTCTGCCCAGCGTTCAGGCGCTGCGCAATTCTCCTGATTTGTCGACCCGTATCCTGGTATCTCTGAAGATCCGCAACTACGGCGGGATCATCGGCAGCTTTGCGGAACATGTCGAAGGGCAACTCGCCAAGGAGATCGTAAGGCGCATCCGCATCAGCGATGAAAGCGTGCTGATCTACCACGAAGGTGGAATGTTCGTGTGGCTGTCGTCCATCCGCAGCACGTTCGACCTTTTCGAAAACCTCGAAGGGCTCCACCGGATCGTCCAGAATGGCATCCAGGTTGGCGGCATCGACATCGACCTGTCTTTCAACTGCGGGATCGATTCAGAATTCGATCGTCCGCTGTCGGGACGAGTCGCCAGCGCCATGCAGGCCGCCGAAGAGGCGGTGCGCAACGATGAACTCGTTTACCAGCACGACGCTCGAAAGCACGAGGCGCAGTGGGAGATCTCGCTGCTGACCTCGCTGGATCGAGCGATTGACAATGGTGAGGTCTGGGTTGCGTATCAGCCAAAGCTGGATCTGCGCTCCAACCGCATCAGTGGGGCAGAAGCGCTGGTTCGCTGGACGCATCCGGAGCGCGGGCCGATCGGCCCCGACAAGTTCATCCGCATCGCCGAAGAATTCCACCGTATCGAACGTATTACCCGCTTCGTCATCAACGACGCGGTAAGGGTGGCGGTCGAACTGGAACGGCACGGTTACGAGATGACCATGTCGGTCAACATCTCCGCCCAGTTGCTGCGCAATCCCGGCTTGCCCGGAATGATTTCGGAGATTCTTGCGGCGCACGGCCTGTCGCCAAACCGCCTGATTCTGGAAATTACCGAGACTGACCGGCTGGATCGCAGCTCCAAGACGTTCCAGATGCTGCAACGGTTGGTGCAGTCGGGCCTGCGTCTGTCGATCGACGATTTCGGTACTGGCAACGCAACGATTGATTATCTGCGCTATCTTCCCGCGAGCGAGGTGAAGATCGACAAGACGTTCGTTTCATCGATGGAAGGCAGCAAGGAGGACCTTCTGCTGGTGCAGTCGATCATCGAGATGGCACACTCTCTTGACCGGGTAGTGGTGGCAGAAGGGGTCGAAACAGCTAAAGTTCTCGATATGCTGTCGGGGCTGCATTGCGATCTTGTGCAGGGCTACCATGTGAGCCGCCCTGTCCCGTTTCGGGATTTCCTGGACTTCGTATCAGGGAGAAGGGCTCGCTTGATTGGTTAAAAATTCCTTGATGACTTGTTAACTAACTATTATCCATGAGCTCGGCCGCAGGGATGCGGTCGTTCACATGGGGAAATATGATGAACAAGGACATCTGGGGTGGTGGTTGGTGGGGCAGCGGTCTCTAATAGAGACTCCTGTTGCACTCAGCTTGAGGTGATTAGCCCAAGCCACTGCAAATAAAACGAAGCGCTTTCCAGAAGAACTCCTGTCTTTTGGAAAGCGCTTTTTCTTTATCGGGTTTCAGAGGCGTCCCAAGGTGGCGTGCGTGGTCGCATAGTCACCCGCTGCAGTCCTGCATTTGTAAGCTGGAATGAGCTGTTGAGGTTGCTTGCAAAGTGCTTCGCGCACAAGGATTGGCATCCCGATTCGGGACGCGTTAACGAATTCAGCCTTCGCCGTGGCCCAGCGCAAGATAATCGGCGCTTTGCATTTCGTTAAGCCGGCTGATCGTGCGGTCGAATTCGAAGCGGCCAGAGCCGGATTCATAAAGGTCTTCAGGTGCTGCATCGGCTGCAGCGATCAACTTGACCTTGTTTTCGTAGAGTGCGTCAATCAGCGTCACAAAACGAGCGGCCTCGTTGCGACGGTCCGGGCCCATTTTCGGGATGCCGACGAGGATTACCGTGTGATAGGCGCGTGCGATTGCCAGATAGTCGGCTGCGCCGCGGGCTTCGCCGCAAAGGCGTTTGAAGCTGAATACGCCCACGCCTTTGAGGCTCTTGGGTACGTGCAGCATCCGTCCACCACCGACGTCAATGTCCGCTGACGGAACATGTTCGCTGTCTTCGGGCGGATAATCGGTGAGGCGATAAAATGCTTCGCGTGCGGCTTCAGTGGCCGGCTCTCCCAGCGGCTGGTGCCAGGTCGCCATTCCACCAAGGCGCTGCATGCGATAATCGGTTGGGCCATTCAGCGTCAGGACGTCAAGTTCCTGCTCGATCAGCGCGATGAATGGCAGGAAGTGTTCGCGATTGAGGCCATCCTTGTAGAGTTCGGACGGCGCGCGGTTCGATGTGGTCACGATCGTCACGCCCTCATTGGCGATCAGGTGCGTGAACAACCGGCTCATGATCATCGCATCGGCCGAGTTGTTGACGACCATCTCGTCGAAAGCGAGGCAACGTACATTGCGGGCGATGGCCGCAGCGACCGGAGGAATCGGGTCGCCGGTTTCTTTCTTGCGCTCATCACGCAACAGGGCATGCACTTCGAGCATGAATGCGTGGAAGTGAACGCGCCGCTTGCCGGGAACGTCCAGCGTCTGGACGAACAGGTCCATCAGCATCGACTTGCCGCGCCCGACACCGCCCCACATGTAAACCCCGCGCGGCGGTGGCGCCTTCTTGCCCATCAGCTTGCCGAACAGGCCGGTTGAAGACGATGACTTGTAGAATTCGCGCTGGAGTCGGCTCAGTCGCTCTGCTGCCGCTGCCTGCTCCGGGTCGGAGCGCAGCTCGCCGGTGGCCACCAGCGCTTCGTAGCGTTCAAGCATCGCACTCATCGCGGCGCGCTCGGCTTGCGCAGGGTGCCCATGAAGCTGGCAACAAGGTGATCGCCTTGCTCGACCGTGCCGCGCACGAAAACGAGGCGGCGGGTTTCCTTCATGATTTCCGCGATGACATCGAGCGGTTCGCCGACGCGGCCTGCGCCGATGAACTGATTGGTCAGTTCGAGCGTGACTGCGCCAACAGCGTCTTCGCCGATCACGGTATACATGGCCGCGAACATGCCAACGTCGATCAGCGCGAGGGTGACACCGCCGTGAACCGCGTCAAGCACATTGCTGTGCTTCGCGCCGACATCGACAAGGCGCAGCCGGGCAGCGCGCCCGCCTTCGCGGCGCACGATCATGCGACCGAGGCCCTGCGAATTGAACCGCGAACCTTCGTTCAGCTGCCACGTATGCCAGCCCGGAAACTCCGGGTCCGGCACGTGGATGAATGCACCGTCCTGCGACACGGGAAGATACCGGTCGGAGCCCGAAGGCTCAGACCTGGCGCTCTGCCTGCATCTTCTTGATTTCGGCGATGGCGCGCGCGGGCGAGAGGCCCTTGGGGCACACGTTCGCGCAGTTCATGATGGTGTGGCAGCGGTAGAGGCGGAAGGGATCTTCCAGCTCGTCCAGACGCTCGCCGGTCATTTCGTCGCGGCTGTCTGCCAGCCAGCGGTAGGCCTGCAGCAGAATTGCGGGTCCGAGGAACTTGTCCGAATTCCACCAGTAGCTCGGGCACGAGGTCGAGCAGCAGGCGCACAGGATGCACTCGTACAGGCCGTCCAGCTTTTCGCGCTGTTCGGGGCTCTGCAGGCGTTCCTTGCCCGACGGGGTGGTGGACACCGTCTGCAGCCAGGGGCGGATCGATGCGTACTGCGCGTAGAAGTGCGTGAAATCGGGAACGAGGTCCTTGATCACGTCCATGTGCGGCAGCGGGGTGATGCGGATATCGCCCTTCAGATCCTCGATCGCGGTGGTGCAGGCGAGGCCGTTCTTGCCGTTCATGTTCATCGCGCACGAACCGCAGATACCTTCGCGGCACGAGCGGCGGAACGTCAGCGACGGGTCCATTTCGTTCTTGATCTTGATGATCGCGTCGAGAACCATCGGGCCGCAGTTGTCGAGGTCGATCTCGAACTGGTCGTAGCGAGGGTTCTCGCCCGAGTCCGGGTCGTAGCGGTAGACGGTGAACTTCTTGACCTTGGTGGCGCCCTCAGCCTTGTGGACATTGCCACGCTTGCTGATCTTGCTGTTCGCCGGGAGGGTGAAGGTCGCCATGAAAGAATCCCCGTGATCTTGCAGTGCGGCATGAACCGCTTGTGGACCCCTCTAGCGATTCGTCCGCATAGGGCAAGGGGTGACTATGGCGAGGTGAGCGGTGCATTGGGGGGAAATGCACGGATATCGGCGCTGCAGCGCGCTTTGGGCGCGCGCCGATTGCAAGAGCCGTTGCGAAAGTCGCGGCCGGGCAGGGTGGTGAAGGTTTACACGGTTTACACGGTCCAGAGAGAAAACCTGTCACCTTATGCCCTTGAACCGGACCCGTTCCACGCAAATCCGCCATTTGCGCGCCAACGGGTGTCACCTTGGGTGTCACCTTGAAGCGGGAATGTGTCACCTTGCGTGTCACCTTGAGGTGGGCATGTGTCACCTTGCGTGTCACCTTGAGGTGGGCATGTGTCACCTTGCAGATCCGAAGTGTCACCTTGGCGGTCGGACCTGTCACCTTGCGCCCGAATACCGCCTGCCGGAGAACGGGTCTTCGCGAGGGAGGAAAACGAAAAAGGTGCATGGGCCGGAAAATACCCCGCCCATGCCCGTGTAGGAAAGCCGGGTTCAGAAATTGGGCAGGTGGGTGCCCAGATGCTTGCCGGCGATGTAACCGAAGGTCATGCCGGGGCCGAGCGTCCCGCCCGCACCGCCATAGGCCTCGCCCAGCACGGCAGACATCACATTGCCTGCCGCATAGAGGCCGGGGATAGGGTTGCCGCTCCAGTCGAGCACTTGCGCATCGGCGTTGGTCTTCGGACCACCGGCTGTGCCGAGCGCGCCGGCCTCCATCTTCACCGCGAAGAACGGCCCCTGATCGATCACCCCCAGGGTACGGTATGGGGGATCGAAATCGGCATCGCCCCACATATAGAAGTTGTCGTAAGTGTTGTCGCCGCGGTTGAAATCGTCATCGTGGCCCTTGCGCACCATGTCGTTGAAACGCGCGACCGTGGAGGCCAGGCCCTGCGGGTCGATCCCGGTCTTTTGCGCCAGTTCCTCCAGCGTGTCGGCCTCGATCATGAACGAAGGGACGGGGCCGCCCGGCGGGGTGTTGAAGGTCTGGTACTTGCTGCGATAGCGCTGGTCGATGATCAGCCAGTACGGCAGGTTGGCGTAGGCGTGAGTGCCCGCGTCGAAAGCGTGCAGCGCCTTGCCCATGGCGTTGTAATTGGCCGCCTCGTTCACGAAGCGCTTGCCTGCGCGGTTGACGAGGATTGCGCCGGGGCGCGCGCGCTCGTCCGATCCCAGCAGGTAGTTGGGCTTGGCGTCGCGGTGCTGCGGTTTGAATTCGAGCACGCTCTGCTGCCAGAAAGCGTGCTGCATGTTCCCCAGCTGAGCGCCCGCCTCGATCGCCATCAGCAACCCGTCGCCTTCGTTTTCGGGCACGCTGACCGGGCCGGTGAGGGGGCCGCGCAGGAAAGTCTTCACCAGCGTTTCGTTCCATTCGAAGCCGCCCGTGGCTATGACCACGCCGCGCCGCGCGCGCACGCTGTAATCGCGGCCACTGGCGTCTTCGGCGACGACACCGATCACGCGCTCACCGTCCTTGATGAGCTTGCGGGCGCGCTTTTCGAATTCCACGGGAATGCCGCGTTCGATCACGGCAAGGAACAGCGATCCGGCCAGCGCCTGCCCCAGTCCGCGATAATCGCCTGATTCGCGGTGCGCCAGGGTGGCATCGTCAAGCGTGCCGTTGATCGCTTCCATCAGGCTGCCGCGCACCGGATAGGCCATCTTGGTCGGGTTTACGCGGGTTGCCCACTTGCCGAGCCGCTCGAAAGAGAAGGCGTCATTGTCGAGCGAGCGGCCGCCATCCGGCTTCGCGCCGGGCATGTAGGGCTGGTAGTCCGGGAAATCTGCGTAGGCGTGAAAGCGCACGGGGGTCTTGTCCGCCAGATAGCGGATCATTTCCGGCCCGGTTTCCATGAATGCCATCAGTGTGTCGGGATCGAGCGCACCGGGCGCCAGCGAATCGAGGTAGGCGACGACATCCTCGTCGTCTTCGGTGATGCCCGCTTCGATCTGGTGATGGTTGCCGGGAATCCACAGCATGCCGCCTGACATTGCGGTGGTGCCACCGACCATGCCGGTCTTTTCCAGGATCACCACGTCCTTTGCGCCGAAATCGTGGGCGGCGATTGCCGCCGTCATGGCCGCGCCGCCCGATCCGAGGACGACAACGTCCGCCTCAAGATCCCAGGTCACCTCTTGTGTCATCCAGTCCGTCTCCCAACAGGCCGATTGGCTGCGACAGGATCGGCGCAGGGTTTGTTGCTGCCGCCGTCACTGCCGCTTGTTTATGGCAGGCGCACTGTAGGTTTGGGCAGAGGAGAACAGCCACTCCGACATGTCATAGGGCAGGGTGGTTTCAGGAACGGGGGGCGGTGGCGAAGGTAATGTGGGCGCCAAACGCGAAGACGCCGCGCGTGACCCCTTGGGATCGCGCGCGGCGCCTGCGTTTTTTTAGCGCTTTGGGCGATTATTCGCCGAAAGTGCGCTGCCACCAGCCACGGCGCGGAGCCGGGGCGGCGTCTTCGGCCGGAGCGGCTTCAGCGACCGGTTCAGGAGCCGGAGCCGGAGCCGGAGCAGCTTCTGCCTCGACGTCCGCCTTCTTGCGACGGGTGCGCTTGGGCTTTGCGGGCGCTTCTTCCGCGGCCGGTTCGGGCGCCGGAGCGGCAGCAGCTTCCGCCTCGATGTCCGCCTTCTTGCGACGGGTGCGCTTGGGCTTTGCCGCAGCTTCCGGAGCGGGCGCTTCCTCAGCGACAGGCTCGGGAGCCGGAGCCGGAGCCGGAGCCGCTTCTGCCGCGACATCCGCCTTCTTGCGACGGGTGCGCTTGGGCTTTGCCGGTGCTTCCTCGGCGACCGTTTCCGGCTCGGCGGGGACGATCGGCTCGGCGCTGATGCCACCGTCGGCCACCGGGAGAGCGGCTTCTTCGGCTGCCAGTTCGAGGCCTTCGGCGCCGATCACGGCATCATCGCCCTCGGCACCTTCGACGCCGTTTTCACCTTCACCGCGACGACCGCGACGACGGCGACCACCGCGACGGCGGCGCTTCTTGGGCGCGTTCGTTTCGTCACCCTCGGCGGCTACGCCTTCGGTTGCGGCAGCGTCGCCATCCTCGGCGTCTTCGGCTTCTTCGCCTTCGTCAGCGGCTTCGACCTCGGCGGTCTCGACCGTGTCTTCGCGGCGATCGCGGTTGCGGCCACGGCGGCGCTTGCGGCGCTTGCTGCGGCGGCCTTCGCCGTCTTCGGACGCTTCGGCGCGCTCAGCGGCCTCTTCGGCTTCCAGCTCTTCGTCCTCGTACTCGTCCTCGACGAAGTCGTCCTCGACGTCTTCGGCGATGGGGTCGAAGCGGGGCACGAATTCGTTGCGCGGGCCGGACGACATGACGCGCATCTTGGCGCCTTCGTTCTCACCTTCGGGGATGACTTCGACGGTGACGCCGTAGCGTTCCTCGATGTCGGCAAGGTCGGTGCGCTTGGCGTTGAGCATGTACACGGCCGCCTCGGTGGAGGCGAACAGCGACACGACCACGCCCTTGCCCTTGGCCGCTTCGTCTTCGATCAGGCGCAGCGCCGAAAGGCCGGCGGAGCTGGCGGTGCGGACAAGGCCGGTGCCGTCGCAGTGCGGGCACGAACGCGTGGTCGCTTCCAGAACGCCGGTACGCAGGCGCTGGCGGCTCATTTCCATCAGGCCGAAGCTGGAGATGCGGCCAACCTGGATGCGGGCGCGGTCGTTCTTGAGCGCTTCCTTCATCGCCTTCTCGACCTTGCGGACGTTGGAGCCGTACTCCATGTCGATGAAGTCGATCACGACGAGGCCGGCCATGTCGCGCAGGCGCAGCTGGCGGGCGATTTCGGCAGCGGCTTCAAGGTTGGTGGCAACCGCCGTCTGCTCGATCCCGTGCTCCTTGGTGGCGCGGCCCGAGTTGATGTCGATCGACACCAGCGCTTCGGTCGGGTTGATGACGATGTAGCCGCCCGAACGCAGCTGCACGACGGGGTCGTACATCGCGGTCAGCTGGTCTTCGGCGCCGAAGCGCTGGAACAGCGGAACCGGATCGGCGTAAGGCTTAACCTTGCGACCGTGGCTGGGCATCAGGAGCTTCATGAAGTCCTTGGCCGCGCGGTAGCCTTCTTCACCCTCGACGATCACTTCTTCGATGTCGCGGTTGTAGATGTCGCGGATGGCGCGCTTGATGAGGTCGCTGTCCGAATGGATCAGCGCAGGCGCGGCCGAGCGCATCGTCTGTTCGCGCAGTTCGTCCCAGAGGCGGGCGAGGTAGTCGAAGTCGCGCTTGATCTCGGTCTTGGTGCGCTGGAGGCCGGCAGTGCGCACGATGCAGCCCATCGAACGCGGCAGGTCCATTTCGGCGATGATCGACTTCAGGCGCTTGCGGTCCGAAGCCGAGCTGATCTTGCGGCTGATGCCGCCGCCGTGGCTCGAATTCGGCATGAGCACGCAGTAGCGGCCCGCGAGGCTGAGGTAAGTGGTAAGAGCCGCACCCTTGTTGCCGCGCTCTTCCTTGACGACCTGGACCAGCAGCACCTGGCGGCGCTGGATGACGTCCTGGATCTTGTAGCGGCGGCGCAGCGCCATGCGCTTGGCGCGCAGGTCGTCGGCTTCCTTGGAGCGGCCCGAGGGCCTGCCCTGACGGCGACGGCCACGGCCGCGACGGCTATTGCCTTCCGACTCTTCGTCGCCGGCTTCGCCTTCCTCGTCGGTGTGGAACGGGTTCTCGACGGAACCGTCCTCGATCGTGGCGACATGGTCCTTCTCGGACGTATCGACTTCGGTCAGGCCGCCGTCATCGTTGAAATCGTCGCCGTCCTCGTCTTCATCGTCGCCTTCCGAAGCGCGCAGGGCGGCTTCTTCCTCGGCATGGGCGGCTTCTTCCGCCAGCAGGGCCTCGCGGTCCTCCTTGGGGATCTGGTAGTAGTCAGGGTGAATTTCGCTGAAGGCGAGGAAGCCGTGGCGGTTGCCGCCAAAGTCCACGAACGCGGCCTGGAGCGAAGGCTCCACGCGCGTTACCTTGGCGAGGTAGATGTTACCCTTGATCTGCTTGCGTTCGGTCGACTCGAAGTCGAACTCTTCAATGCGGTTTCCCTTGACGACCGCCACCCGCGTTTCTTCCGGGTGGCGCGCATCGATCAGCATGCGCGTTGCCATTTGATAGTCTCCATGCGCGTCGACGCCCGGCCGGATCAGCCAGGCGGATGCGCGTATTTTCACTGTAGGCGGATGCGCCCCTCGGCATCACGACGCGGCCATTTCCGGCGGCGTTCCATGCGGAGGGGGCGAGATTTGGCGCAATGGTGGAGCAATCCAGCGCTCCATGCGCGGCGAAAGTAATGGCTGCCCCAATAGAATATGTGGCAGCAGATGTGTCTGCGAGCGAAGACACGCGCGGCGCATAGGCACGCGCGGAAAGTTGCGACCACGCCGCCCGCGCCCTTTCGGGCGTCGAATGGCAAGGCGGCAACTGGCTTCTCATGGCTCGCTTCAACCTGTGAGGCTCTCCGGAAAAAGGATTATTTCCGGCTCCCTGGGCCGAGGCTTGCGTCTGGCTCTGCCGGTCCCGTCCGGCGCCATATGGGTATGGGATTGCCGGATTGCGAGGACCGACGCGCATTCCTCACCTCGGTTCTGCTGGCCTAGCATTCATGACGCAAGACGGCAAGTTGCTTGGACTGCTGGAATTTGGCGGTTCCCAAGCAGCTCCATTATCGCTGATCAGCCTGTGGGAAAGCGCGGTGGGGCAGGATTGCCCGCCGGGGAAAGGGCGCTTAGTCCTTGGTGGAAATGTCGCGCACCTTGCAGCTGATCCTTGTTTTCTTCGCTCCGCTGGCGGTGCTTGTCGCCGCATTCGTGCTGAGCGGCGCGTGGCCGACCCGCGCGGGGGCTTACGACTATGTCATCCGCTTCGACCTGCCCGGCGCGAACACGCCCATAGACCTGCCGCGCGTGGACGGCCCGCCCGATGCAAGCCGTCCGCTGGTGGTGATCGATGTGGGCCATGGCGGCTTCGATCCCGGTGCGGGGGCCGGGGCGCTGAAGGAAAAGGCCGTCGCTCTCCAGATCGCGCTGTTGCTGCGGGACAAGCTGCTGGCGGGCGGCGGGCTGCGGGTGGCCCTGACCCGCGACACCGACCGCTTCATCGCCCTTGGCGATCGGCCTGACATTGCCCGGCGGCTGAACGCGGACCTCTTCGTCTCGATCCACGCCGACAGTGCCGAAGCTGATTCGGCGCGCGGGGCAAGTGTCTATGTTCTTTCGGAAAAAGGATCGAGCCAAGCGGCCGAACGCTTTGCCGAGCGCGAGAACGGCGCCGATCGCGTCAACGGCATCAGGCTGTCGCGGACAAGCGCCGAAGTGGGGGCGATCCTGCTCGACCTTTCGCAGCGCCGGGCGCAATCGCGCTCGACCCAGGCGGCCACGCTGCTGCTGCGCGAACTTGGCGATGCAGGCGTGGGCATGCACCGCGACCGGCCGGAAACGGCGGCGCTGGCGGTTCTGAAGGCGCCGGACATTCCCTCGATCCTGTTCGAGACCGGCTATATCAACAACGTGGACGATGCGAAGACGCTGGGTTCCAGGCAGGGGCAGGCGGTGCTGGCAGAGGCAGGCGCCAAGGCGATCCGGGCCTATTTCGCGAGGAACGCGGGTGCCTGATCGCAAGCTCATGTCGCAAGCCGTCTGGCCTTGCGGCAAAACGCCGTGCTAGAGGGCGCACGCAATGACCGATGCGATTGATCCCGGCGAACAGCCGTCCGAAGACGCGACCTACCGCATTCGCCGCAAGGGTGCAGGCCGGTTCGCAGCGTTTGGAAAGGCCTGGCGCGAACGCAAGTGGCTGCGCCGTTTCGGCTATCTGTGCGTGGCCGGGTTCGCCGGCATTGCCGCTTTCTGGGTTTTCCTTGCCCACGATCTGCCCGATGCCAACAAGCTGCTGGAATATCAGCCGCCGCTGCCGACCATGGTGCGCGGGGCCGACGGCGAGATCGTCTATTCCTACGCCCGCGAGCGGCGCGTTCAGCTGCGTTTCGTCGATTTCCCCCGGCCGCTGGTCAACGCCTTCCTCTCGGCGGAGGATCGCACGTTCTGGACGCATGGCGGCGTCGATATCGGCGGCCTTGCCGGCGCGGTGGTGGACTATGTCACCAAGTACGGCTCGGGCCAGCGCGCCAAGGGCGGTTCCACGATCACGCAGCAGGTGGCCAAGAACATCCTGATCGGTGACGAATATTCCGTGACGCGCAAGCTCAAGGAAATGATCGTAGCCCGCCGCATCGAAGGCGTGCTGACCAAGCAGCAGATCCTTGAACTCTACCTCAACGAGATCCCGCTTGGCCGCCGCTCGTTCGGCGTGCAGGCCGCGTCGCGCGCCTATTTCGACAAGGACGTTGAAGACCTGACGCTCAGTCAGGCGGCTTTTCTTGCGATCCTGCCGCGCGCGCCGGAAGTCTACGGCCGCAAGAAGAACGAGGAACGCGCGATCGAACGTCGCAACTGGGTGCTCGACCAGATGGTGCGCAACGGCTGGGCCACGCCTCAGGCCGCCGCAGCCGCCAAGGCCGAACCGCTCGGCCTCGTCACCCAGCGCACCAGCAAGTATGAGCCGTCCAACGGTTACTTCCTTGAAGAAGTCCGCCGCCGCCTGATCGGAAGGTACGGCGAAAAGGCGGAAGACGGTCCGAACAGCGTCTATGCGGGCGGTCTGTGGGTGCGCACTTCGCTTGATCCGGCGATGCAGGTTGCGGTGCGCGATGCGCTGCGCAAGGGGCTGCTGCAGTACCACGGCAATCGCGGTTTCGTGCACCCGATCGCGCATCTCAACGACCTTGAGAACTGGCAGAGCCAGCTTGTCGTCGCCAACAAGACGATCGACTACAAGGACTGGCGCGTCGGCGTGATCCTTGACAAGTCGGGCACTACGGGGCGCATCGGCTTCTCGGACGGCAATGTCTTTACCCTGACGGGCGTTTCCGAAAAGGCGAAAGTCGGCGATCTTGTCGCGGCTCAGCCGGTCGGCACCAGCACCTGGGCGCTGCGCGGCATTCCCGAGGTATCGGGCGGCATGATCATCGAGCAGCCGGGGTCTGGCCGCGTCGTTGCCATGCAGGGCGGCTTCGATTCCGGCATCGACAGCTTCAACCGCGCGGTCCAGGCAGAACGCCAGCCGGGCTCCACCATCAAGCCTTTCGTCTACGCCACCGCGCTGCAGAACGGCATGACCCCCGCGACGCAGGTGCTCGACGGCACGTTCTGCGTGTTCCAGGGGGCGGGGCTTGGCAACAAGTGCTTCCGCAACTTCGGCGGCGCGGGCGGTTCGGGCAGCCACACCATGCGCTGGGGCCTTGAACAGTCGCGCAACCTGATGACCGTGCGCATCGCCAACGATGTCGGGATGGGCAAGGTGACGCGCACGTTCCACAACATGGGCATCGGCGATTATCAGAAGTACCTGTCGTTCGCGCTTGGCGCGGGCGAAACCACCGTGGCGCGCATGATCAACGCCTATGCGGCGCTGGCCAACAATGGCGTGCAGTTCTCCGGCTCGGTGATCGACTATGTGCAGGACCGCAACGGCAAGGTGATCTGGCGTGCCGACAAGGGCACCTGCAACGGCTGCAACATGGCCCAGTGGGACGGCAAGCCGATGCCGCGCATCCAGCGCGTGGGCAAGCAGGTGATCGATGCGCCGACGGCCTACCAGACCGTGCACATGCTCGAAGGCGTCGTCACGCGCGGCACTGCAGAGCGTCTGCGCGACCTCAAGCTGCCGATGTTCGGCAAGACCGGCACCACCAACGGCCCGACCGACGTGTGGTTCATGGGCGGCAACCAGGACTACGTGGGCGGCGTCTATATCGGATATGACACGCCGCGCTCGCTGGGTGGTTATGCGCAAGGCGGCCGTATCGCCGCGCCGATATTCAAGGACGTGGTGCTGGCGACGCCGGGGCGCTGGTCGCATCAGCCTTTCGTTGCGCCGCAGGGTATCCGCATGGTCCGCATCGACCGCGTCACCGGCAAGCGCGTCATGGGCGTGGAGCCTGGGGATGAGCCGAAAGCCGCAGTAATCTGGGAAGCGTTCAAGCCGGACACCGAACCGCGCCAGTACACGGCGGAGGATGAATTCACCCGTCGCCGCGATGCGCTGGTCGCCTCGATCCGCAACGCGCGCGATGCCCGCGATGCAAGCGCGGCGGCTGCGGCGGGTGACATGGGCAACTTTGCGGAGCAGCAGGGCGGGGTATACTGACCCCCGCCGGGGCCGGATCGCCATAACGCGGCCGGCCGAACAGGAGGGGAAGTCGATGAAGAGAATGGCAGGTATGCGCGGCCTGATGGGCTGCGGCGTCGCGATGCTGACGCTGGTGACGGGCTCGGTCGCCTCGGGGCAGGCGGCCCCGGCAGCGCAGGAGGCCCCGGCAGCGCAGGAGGCAAGCGCCGAACCCTACGTCCGCCCGGAGGTCGCGGCGTACCTCAAGGGGTATTACGCGAAGCCGAACCCGCCTTTCACGCGCGAACTTTTGATGCAGATCCACAAGCTGCCGCCCACCGCGCTCGCGGCGATGGCGCAGCAGGATCTTCCCATCGGCAATGTGACGACGAAGGACGTGACGATGCCCGGACCCGGCGGTCCCATGGCGCTGCGTCTGTTCGACCCCCGGCCCGATCGCGGGCCCGGCCCGGTCGTGGTGTTCTTCCACGGCGGCGGCTACGTGCTGGGCAGCATCGATACCCATGCCGGTCTGGCCGCGGAGATCGCGCGGCAACTGGACCTGCCGGTGGTTTCGGTCGAATACCGCCTTGCTCCCGAGAACCCCTGGCCCGCTGCGCCTGACGATGGCGAAGCGGCGGCGCGCTGGGTGGCGGCGAACGGCAAGGCGCTGGGGCGCACCTTCACCGGGCTGGTCCTCAGCGGCGACAGTGCAGGCGGCAATCTTGCGCTGATCACCGCGGCGGCCCTGCGTGACAAGCCGGCGGCGGTGCCGGTGATGATGCAGATCCCGATCTATCCTGCGACCGATTTCGGCAAGCTCTACCCCTCATCGAAACTGTTCGCGGAAGGCTACATGCTCGACGAAAAGAGCATGGCGAGCTTCACCGAACACTATGCGGCCGATCCGAAGAGCCCGCGCGCGTCGCCGATCCTGGGTGATCTGGCGGGCCTGCCGCCGACAGTGCTGGTGACGGCGGGCCTCGATCCCTTGCGCGATCAGGGCCGTGCCTATGCGGCGAAGCTGGTGGAGGCCGGGGTGCCGACTGCCTATTACGAAGGGCGCGGACTGATCCACGGCTTCGCGACCTTCCGCAAGGCGATCCCTTCCGCGCAGACCGATACGGCGGCGTTCCTCCACGTCGCTCGGGCGATGCTTGATGAGGGTGCGTCCGCGAAGAAATGACACGATCGTGTCAATATGACACCCCGCTCCCATGGAACCGGGAGCACCTGATTCGCGTCATCCGCTGGTGGAACTGGTCGATGAGACCCTCCGCCTGAACGGCCGCCTGCGCAGCGTCTTCGGCGAGGCGCGGGCGGGCCTGGCGCTCAACGACAGCGAGCATATGGTGCTCAGCGCGGTGGTCGAGGCGCAAGTGCCGCCCACCGTCGCGCAGATCGGCCGTTCGCTGGGGCATCCGCGCCAGCTGGTGCAGCGCGCGGCCAATGCCCTGCGCGATGCGGACCTGATCGAGACGTTCGACAACCCCGATCACAAGCGCGCCATGCTGCTGCGTCCGACTGCAAAGGGAGAGGCGCTCAAGCGCCGGATCGATGCCAGCGCCGATGCCATCGCCGCCCAGCTGGTGCCTTCGCTGGACCCCGCGCAAGTCGCGGCGGCGGCGGCCGGACTGCGGGCGATCCGGCGCCAGATAGAGGCGCATCTGCGCCCGGTAAGGAGAGGGTGATGGACGCCGATCTTGAACAGCTTGCGCCGGTAGGGCCGCTGACCGACTGGCTTGATGCCCATGTGCCGCAACTGGGGAGCGGGCCGCTGAAGACGGCGGTGCTTTCAGGGGGCACGTCCAACGTCGTACTGACGCTGGACCGTGGCGAAAGGCCCATGGTCATGCGCCGCCCGCCTGCCGTCCCGCCGCCCGGAGCGGAGAAGGGCGTGCTGCGCGAAGCGCGGATTCTGACGGCTCTGAACGGCACCGAGGTGCCCCATCCGGTGTGCCACGGCGCCTGTTCCGACGACAGCGTGGTGGGCGCGCCATTCTATGTCATGGACAAGGTGGAGGGCTGGGCGCCGAATTTGCGGGACGAGAAGATCCACAACGAAGCGCCCTTCGATCGCATGCCTTACGAATACGGCATCCCCTTTGCCATCGTCGATGGCCTCATCGCGCTGGCCAATGTCGATCATGAGGCGATCGGGCTGGCGGACTATGGCAAGCCGGGGCGGTTCCTGGAACGGCAGGTCGATCGCTGGGCGGGGCAACTGGCATCGTACAAGCAGCGCTACGGATACGAAGGCCGCGTGCTCGAAGGGTATGCCGAGACCGAGGAATGGCTGCGCCATGCGCGTATGCCGACCGAAGTGCGCGGGATCATTCACGGCGATGTCGGCACCCCCAACATGATGTTCCGCCATGGCCCGCCCGCGCGGCTGGCGGCGATGATCGACTGGGAGCTTTCCACCATCGGCGATCCGATGATCGATATTGGCTGGTTCACCGGCGGCATGCGGGACGAGGACGATCCCGACAAGGCGTTTCCCACCGCGCTCAACAACCCGGCCAACTTCCCGACCAAGCAGGAACTGGCGCGTTATTACTGCGCGGGCACGGGACGCGATATCCGCGACTTCGCGTGGTTTTCCGTGCTGTCGAAATTCAAGTCCGGGTGCCTGCTGGAATACAAGGTGGCACAGGCCGAGGCGGGAATTCTGCCGAAGGAGACGGGGCGCTTCTTCGCGCGGATCGTCGAGCAATGTTTCCGTGAGACCGCCGAGCAGGTGCAGCGCCTGCAGTAAGTTCCTCCCGATGCGGAGAGAGGAATGGGAGAGAACGATGATCGACTTTGCGACTGACCCCGAATTCCAGACGAAGCTCGACTGGATGGAGCGCTTCGTGCGCGACGAGTGCGAGACGATGGACCTGCTGTTTCCCGAACAGGGCGCGCAGTTCGACCCGTCCTATGCGGCGGCGCGGCGGCATCTGAAGCCGTTGCAGGATCAGGTGAAGGCGCAAGGGCTCTGGGCCTGCCACCTTGGGCCGCATCTGGGCGGGCCGGGCTACGGGCAGGTCAAGCTGGCGCTGATGAACGAGATCATCGGCCGCTCCACCTGGGCGCCGACGGTCTTCGGCACTGCCGCGCCTGACACCGGCAATGCGGAAATCCTCGCCCTGTTCGGCACGGCGGAGCAGAAGCAGAAGTACCTTGGCCCGCTGATGGCGGGCGAGATCGTATCGTGCTTTTCGATGACCGAGCCGCAGGGCGGTGCTGATCCCGACGTCTTCACGTGCCGCGCCGTGCGTGAGGGGGACGAATGGGTGATCGAAGGGGAGAAATGGTTTTCCTCCAATGCGAAGTTCGCCACCTTCCTGCTGGTCATCGCGGTCACCGACCCGGACGCCCCGCTGACGGAGCGGATGAGCATGTTCGTGGTTCCTGCCGACACGCCGGGGATAGAGATCCTGCGCAATGTGGCCATCGCCGGGGACTTCGATCCCGAAAACGGCCATCACGCCCACATCCGCTACAACCGGGTGAAAGTGCCGCTTGACCATATGCTCGGCGCTCCGGGAGAGGGGTTCAAGGTGGCGCAGGCGCGGCTCGGCGGCGGGCGCATCCATCACGCCATGCGCACGGTGGGCATGTGCAACCGCGCGCTCGACATGATGCTGGAACGCGCGGTTTCGCGGCATACGAAGGGAGCGATGCTGGGCGATCATCAACTGGTGCAGGCCAAGATCGCCGACTCCGTGATCGAACTGGAGCAGTTCCGCCTGCTGGTGCTCAAGACCGCATGGCTGATTGACGAGATCGAGGCGGGCCGCATGAAGCACGGCGCCGCGCGCAAGCATATCGGCATGTGCAAGGTGGCGATGGCCTCCGTCTATGCCAATATCGTCGGGCGGGCGCTGGAGGTGCATGGATCGCTGGGCATCTCGCTCGATATGCCGCTGGCGAAATGGTACGGCGGCAACATGGCGCTGGCCTTCGCGGATGGCCCCACCGATGCCCACCGTTCACAGCTGGCGCGGGCGTACATGAAGCGGGTGAAGCCGGCGGAAGGGGTGTTTCCTTCGGAGCATATCCCGACCCGCACGGCACGGGCGCTTGAACGCTACCCCCACGCGCGCGCCGGATCGGGGGGCGGTTCGGGGGCCGGATCGGCGGATGCCTGAGATGGACCCGCTGTTCGATTTCACCGGCAAGGTCGCGCTTGTAACCGGCGGTTCGCGCGGGCTGGGCTATCAGATGGTCCGTGCCTTTGCGGAGCGGGGAGCGGATGTGATCGTCGCCAGCCGCAAGCGGGATGCCTGCGAGGCGGTCTGTAACGAAATGCGCGACCTTGGCCGCAAGGCACTGGCGATCAGCGCGCACGTCGGCCGCTGGGATGAATGCGAGCGGCTTGTGGAGGAGGCTTATGGGGCCTTCGGGGCTGTGGATATCCTTGTGAACAATGCGGGGATGAGCCCGCGCATGCCCAGCCACGAAGTCACCGAAAAACTGTTCGATTCCGTGCTCAACCTGAACTTCAAGGGGCCGTTCCGGCTCTCCACGCTGGTGGGCAAGCGGATGTTCGACCGCGCCGAGGCGGGCGGGCCGGGCGGCTGCATCATCAACGTGACCTCGTCCGGATCGATGATGCCGCTGCCGCAGGTTGTGACTTATGGCTCATCCAAGGCTGCGCTCAATGCGATGAGCCGGTCGCTGGCGTGGGAATATGCGCCGCATGTGCGGGTGAACACGCTGTCGCCCGGCGCATTCCGCACCGACATCGTTGAGGCATGGCCCGACAAGGGGCAGGGGCCGATCCCGATCCCGCGCGGCCATGCGGCAGAGCCGGGGGAAATCGTGACGGCGGCGCTGTTCCTTGCCAGTCCGGGCTCGGTCAATGTGACGGGTTCGATCGTGCGCTGCGACGGGGGGCAGCATTGAGCGCGCGGGCGGTCATCGGTCGGGCTTTCGGCCCGCCTGAAAGCTTCGCCCTTGAAGCGTTCGACCCCGGCAGCCCCGGCGAAGGGCAGGTGCGCGTGGCGATCAGGGCGACGGGGGTGTCCTACGTCGATGTGCTGACGGCGATGGGGCATTACCAGTTCAAGCCGCCGCTGCCCTTCATCCCCGGCAGCGAGGCGGCAGGCGTGGTTGAAGGGGTAGGGCCGGGCGTTACGCACCTTGTCCCCGGCGACCGGGTGTTCTGCGGCGGGCTGGGCGGCCTTTTCGCAGAGGCCAACCTGTTCGATGCCGCGAACATGGCCAAAGTGCCCGATGTCATGGGCTTCGAGCAGGCCGCCGTCTTCGCGGTGAACTATCAGACGGCCTACTACGCCCTTGCCGATCGCGGACGGGCAAAGCCGGGGGAGACGCTGCTGGTGCTCGGCGCGGCGGGGGGCACGGGCTATGCGGCGATCCAGGTTGGCCGCCACCTTGGGCTGCACGTGATCGCTTCTGCTTCCAGCGCGGAAAAGCAGGCGGCGGCGCTGGCGGGCGGGGCGCATGCGGTCGTCACCACCGGGGCGCAGGACTGGCGCGATCAGGTCATGGCGGCGAACCACGGCAAACCCATCGACCTCGTCTTCGATCCCGTGGGCGGCGAGGCCAGCGAACCGGCTTTCCGCAACCTTGGCTATGACGGGCGGCATCTGGTGATCGGGTTCACCGCAGGCATCGCGGCGCTGCGGATGAACCTGCCGCTGCTCAAGAGCGCCAGCCTTGTCGGCGTGCAGATGCGCGACCACGCGCTGCGGCGACCGGAGGAGGCGGCCGCGATGCGGCGCAAGGTGATGCAACTGGCGGGCGAAGGCGCGTTCTCCCCCGCCATTGCAGAGCGCTATCCGCTTGAGGATTACGCCACGGCCATGAACGCGGCGTTTTCCGGCAAACCGGCGGGACGCGTGGTGCTGGTGATGGGGTGAAAGGCCCTCAACTCGCCGCGCGGAACTGCTGCGGGGTCTGGCCGGTCCAGCGCTTGAAGGCGCGGCCGAAGCTGGTCTGTTCCCCATAGCCCAGCCTGTCCGCGATCTCGTCCAGCGACAGGCGGCCTTCGGCAAGGTGCGCCCTTGCCAGCGTTTCGCGTTGCTGCTCGACCAGTTCGGAGAACTTCGCCCCCTCTGCCGCAAGCCGTGACTGCAAGGTGCGGACCGACATGCCGGTCTTCTCCGCGCAGCGTTCTATCGCGCAGGAGCCGGTTGCCAGCGCGCCGCGGATGTAGCTGTCGACCTTGTCGATGATCGACTGACCGTGCGATGACTTCACCCGCTGCAAGTAGGAGCCGAGCAGACGGTAGAGCAGCCGGTTGGCGCTTGGCACCGGTTGCTCCAGCGAACGGACGGGGAAGACCACCGAATTGCGGTTGGCGCGGCTCTGCACCCGGCAGCCGAGCGTCTTTTCCAGTTCCGGCAGGTCGGTGGCGCGCGGGTCGGCGGAAAGGCTGACCCAGCTGGGCCGGAAGCCCGGCCCGCCGATCGCGCGCAGCAGCTTCACGTTGAGCATGGCCGCCTGGTAATGTGCCTGGTCGTTGACGCCGATATCGGTGTTGACCAGCCAGGTCAGTTCCGCCGTCTCGCGCCCTTCGATCAGCACCACTTCGCAGTCGGGCGCGTGGACGACAGGAAGGAAGTCTATCAGGCACCGTATTCCGGCGCGCACGGTGGGGGCGGAGCGGCACAGCGCGGTAACGCAGCCGAATACCTCGGGGTCCTGCGCCTGGGCTATGTGCAGGCCGAACAGCGGATCGTCGAACAGGGTGCTGCAATATTCGAACGTGTCGGCCACCTGCTGCGGGGCGACGAGGCTTTCCGGGTCGATCAGCACCCGCGGCTCCATGCCGTGCCGCTCGACTATTCCGCGCGCGTCGCGTCCGTAATCGCGCGCAAGGCCGGCCAGCCCGGCGAAGTTGGCCGCGCGCACCTGGCCGCCGCCGGGGGTGACGTCCAGCGGTCCGTCGAGGCTGAAGAAACTGTCCTGACCCATGGCCCTGCTCCCTCTGGCGGGCGGACGCGTTCGTCCTGCCACGGCGCCCAGTATCGAGAGCCTTGCGCGTAATGCCAATCCCCCGCGGCTTGCCTGTGGCAGCAGACGGGAAAGCTCGAACGGGCGGGAGAGGAAAGCCATGAACACGATTGCCGACCACAAGCAGGCGGCCGACCAGCACATCCGCTATGAAAAGGACAAGGCGACTAAGATCGCCACCATCACCTTCAGTCGGATCGACAAGCACAACACCGCCACCATCGGCATGCGCGCGCGCTTTGGCGAACTGGTGTTCCGCGCCAACATCGATGATGACGTCAAGGTGCTGGTGATCCGTGGCGAGGGCGACAACCTTGGCAGCGGCGGCGACCTTGACGAGCATGGCGACCTCTACCTGAACCCCAAGCCGGGGCAGGGCTTCCTTGTCGACATGGAGATCGAGGACCCCGACGTGAAATACCCGCCGCCCGGCTCCTATCGCTATCTGCACGGCCTGACCGACTATTACGCCAAGGCGCGATCGGGGAACCGGCCGCTGCAGGAATTCAAGAAAATCTCCATCGTCGAGGCGAAGGGCTATTGCTATGGCTGGCACTTCTATCAGTGCGCCGATGCCGACATCATCGTTTCTTCCGACGATGCGCTCTTCGGGCACCCCTCGTTCCGCTATGCCGGGTGGGGGCCGCGCATGTGGCAGTGGCTGGAGATGGTCGGCCTGCGCCGGTTCTCGGAAATGCTGTTCACCGGCCGTCCCTTTACGGCGGACGAGATGTTCCACTGCAATTTCGTGAACTCCGTCGTCCCGCGAGATCGGCTGGAGGCGGAAACGGCGAAGTACGCCCACGCCTGCTCGATCACCCGGCCGACCGATGTGGTGGTGGCGCAGAAGACCTTCATCGAGGCGTACAAGCAGTATCGCGGCGAATACATGGGCAGCCTGCTTACCGGCTGGCTGGAAGGCATGCTGCCGCTGATGAAGGACGATGGTGCAGACGACGTCAACCTCGGCAAGAACGGCACGTTCCAGCAGGGCATCGGCAAAGTGGTGAAGAACCACGATCGCAATTATCCGCCCGAATGGCGGCTCTCCAAGGAAGGGCGCAAGGGCTGACAGTCCGCCTGGAAATCCGGCCGCTGCCGGATTTCCAGTAAACGCCCCGGCGATGGCATCTGCAATGCGCGCAATGCGGATCGATTTGCGCGCATTGTCGAGTACCTTCGGGCGCAGCTGATACGAATGAAGTCAGGCCAGACCGGCGCAGAGTCGGCGGCAGCACGGGTGGGATCGACGACGCCGCAAGACGCGCTTCGGCCCGCCATTGGGAGAGAGCCATGGCAGAGACGTTGTTCTCGTTCGACAAGCGCAATTACCGCGATTGCCAGACCCTGTTTCGCGGCACCCGAGGCCAGGAATACTATCACGGCGACTTCTGGATAGAGGATGGCTCCACCACCATCGACGTGCGTTCGGAACGCAAGGCGGTGGGCGCGATCTCGATCATCCGGCAGCGGTCGGCAGCGAACCTGTTCTTCCGCCGATCGCGCCAGCATATCCGCGAAGACGCCACGGACCTTTCGGTCCTGTGGTTCGTCAAGCGCGGCGAACTTGCCGTCTCCAACCAGTGCGGCGGGAAAGTGGCCAGGGCCGGGGATTTCATCATCACCCGTTCGATGTCGCCCTTCTTCATGGAATGCCGCACCGGGGATGACGGCACGCATGAAGTGCTGCACGTCACGGTGCCGACCCACATCCTGCGCGGTTTCGTGCGGCAGGATTTCAGCACCGGCCTGTTCATGGCGATGGAGCGGGCCGAACTTGCCCTTGCGGAAACCCTGCTGACCGAGGTTTTCACGGATGACGGCCGCATCGGCGAGGCATCGGCGCGCCTGCTGGTGGATACCGCGCTGGGCCTGATCGGCAACGCCATCCGTGCGAGCGAGGATATGGCGCCGCCGCGCCAGTCGATCGCCGACCGGCGGCTGGAGGACGTGCTGCGCTTTATAGAGGTGCACTTGTCCGACCCCCAGCTTTCCACCGCGATGGTTGCCAAGGGCTGCGGCATTTCTCCGCGCTACCTCTCGTTCCTGCTGCGGCTGCGCGATACCTCGTTTTCGGAACTGGTGTGGGAGCAGCGGCTGGCCAAGGCCAAGGCGTGGCTTTCCGCTTCTGACCCGCGCGACATATCGATCAGCGAGATCGCCTATGGTGTGGGCTTCAAGAGCCCGGCGCATTTCAGCCGCATGTTCAAGCGCGTGTTCGGCGCCAATCCGCGCGAATATCGCGGGGAAAGCGTGGTGGAAGAAGCGGTTGCGGCCACCCCCGCCGAACCTTTCGCGGACTATCCCGCGCCATACCCGGTATCCAGCAGCCTGCTGCAGTAAGTACGGCGGGGCGATGCTTTGCGCGCGCTGGATAGTGCCCGCTTGCATCGCTGCCGGGGCTGGCTGATCGTTTCCGCGAGGAAGCCAGAAGAAGGGGAATACCCATGAAGATGAAGCTCGTCGCGCTTACCCGTCCGCAGCCCGGCCGTGAGGCGGAGTACCACGAATGGTATGATACCAAGCACCTGCCCGAACTGGTCAACACGTTCGGCATGGCAGGCGCGCAGCGCTACAAGCTGGCCGCGCGCCTGATGGGCGAGGACCCCAACGAATACCTTGCGATCTACGATATCGAAGCGGACGACCCGATGGCGTTCCTGAGCGCGATCGGTGCGGCGTCCAAGTCCGGCGAACTGACGCAGAGCGACGCGCAGGACTTCGGCACCTGCTACACCGCGTTGTTCACCGAACATGGCGAACGCGTGGTTCCGGGCTGAGGGCTAAGGGCTGAAGGCGGCCGAAAGGTTCAGCGCCCGGTGAAGTTCGGCGGGCGCTTTTCCCTCAGCGCCTGAATGCCTTCCAGATGGTCGGCGCTGCGCACGGACACGCTTTCATAGGCGATCCCGGCATCCATCAGCGCCGTCGCCAGACGCTTGAGTTCAAGGTTGGTCAGGATCTTGGTGGCGCGGATTGCCACCATCGCGCCGGCCAGCAGCTTTGCGCAGAATGCGTCCACCCGCGCGTCGAGCTCATCCGCCGGGACGCAATGATTGATCAGGCCGATCTCGGCCGCCCTTGCCGCGGTAAGCAGATCGCCGGTCAGGAGATATTCCTTAGCCCGCGTCAGGCCGATGCGCTGTGCCCAGATCACGGCCCCGCCATCCCCCGCCACAAGGCCCAGACCGACGTGCGGATCGCCGATCCTTGCGCCCTCTGCGGCAAAGATCACGTCGCACAGCAGCGCCAGTGTCGCGCCAAGGCCCACCGCATGGCCGTTCATCCGGCACACCACCGGCTTGTCGATATCCAGCAGGGTGGAGACGATGCGCTTTGCCACGCGCGTCTCGTGGTCGAAGAGGTGCGGGTTCCTTGCGTTGTTCTCGATATGGTCAAGGTCGCCGCCTGCCGAAAAGGCGCGCCCGGCGCCGGTCAGCACGATAACGTCCGATCCGGTATCGACCTGCGCGAACCACATCGCCTCTGCCAGATCGTCGTGAAGCTGAAGGTTCACCGCGTTCAGCGCATCGGGCCGGTTGAGCGTGATGCGCAGCAGCCGTCCTTCGCGGGCCATCGCGATCGTCGCCAGGGTGGGCAGCGTCGGGGGCAGCGTCGGTGCGGTATCGGTCATTTCGGCAGGTCTCCTCTTCCCTCCAGCGTCTTAGGACGCACGCGCGCGAGAGCCACAGGAAAACGCATTTCACGCCCAACCCTTCGCTCGGGCGAAACCTTGCGCCCCCGCGTTGCCAAAGCCGGCGAAGTCCGATCTACCGGGCTGAACGCATGCGCAGCAGCGCGGCACGGTGGAGAGGTGATGGCACGATGACGCAGTTCGACGAGACTTTCGACTGGGTGGTCGTGGGTAGCGGGGCGGGTTCGATGGCTTCGGCACTGCTGATGAAGCAGGCTGGAAAGTCGGTGGTGATCCTTGAAAAAGCGCAATGGGTCGGCGGCACCACGGCGAAGTCCGGCGGGGTCATGTGGATACCCAACAACCGCTTCATGGACCCCGGCGAGGACAGTCTGGAACGCGCCTGCCAGTACCTTGACGCCGTTGTGCCGGACGATGCCGATTCCCCTGGCACCAGCCCGGCGCGCCGCCGCACGTATGCGGTGGAGGCACCCCGGATGCTGGACTTCATCGTCTCGCAAGGGGTGCGCATGGAACGCGGCTCCACCTTCTGGCCGGATTACTACGATGAACTTCCCGGCGGCATGAAGACCAGCCGCACCGTAACCGCGCTGCCGTTCGACAAGAACGAACTGGGCAAGGAATGGGCGGGCAAGCTGCGCAAGGGCTTCCTGGAAGTGCCGGTGAAGCTGGACGACGGGATGAAGCTGCCCTTCATGAAGCATTCCTGGGCGATCAAGCGGACTTTCATCAAGATCGCCTTCAAGTTCGTGGCGGGCAAGATTGCCGGCAAGCACTGGGTTACCGCGGGCGCGGCGCTACAGGGGCGGATGCTCAAGGCCGTGCTTGAGAAACAGGCGGCGGATGTCCGCGTGAATTCCCCGGTCAGCGAAGTGGTCATGGATGGCGACAAGGCAGTGGGCGTCGTCACCGAGAAGGACGGTAAGCCCTGGCGCGTGGGCGCCCGGCTGGGCATCCTGATGAACGCGGGCGGCTTTGCCATGAACCAGGCAATGCGCGATGCCTATATGCCCGGAACGCAGGCGAAGTGGTCCAACGGCATTGAAACCGATACCGGCGACATGCACCGCGAACTGGCTGCGAAAGGCGCCGCGCTGGCGCAGATGGACCAGATGGTCGGCTTCCAGATGACCGACGCGCCCGGCTGGGACACAGACTACGTCAAGCCCGGCACGCAGAGCACCACGGCCAAGCCCCACGCGATCCAGGTGGACCAGTCGGGCCTGCGCTACATGAACGAAGGCGGTTCCTACGAGGAGTTCTGCGAAACGATGCTGGTGCGTAACCGCACCGTGCCCGCCGTGCCCAGCTGGGCGATCCTCGACCAGCAGTACATGGACGAATACGCCGTCGCCGGTAAGGGCATGGCGAAGAAGAACATGACCAAGTGGCTTGCTTCCGGCTGGATGCGCCGGGCCGATAGCATCGGCGCGCTGGCCGAGGCGATCGGCGTGCCACCGGGGGCGCTGGAGGCAACCGTCACGCGATGGAACGGCTTCGTGCGCGGCGGCCGCGACGAGGATTTCCAGCGCGGAGAACGCGCCTACGACAACTTCCTGGGCGACCCCTTCTTCAAGGGTGGCCCCAACCAGACGATGGGCTCCATCGACAAGGGGCCGTTCTATGCCTTCGCCGTCTATCCGGGCGACGTCGGCACTTACGGCGGCGTCGTGTGCGACTGCGATTCGCGCGTGCTGCGAAAGGACGGCTCGGTGATCGAGGGGCTCTATGCCTGCGGCGTCACCACCGCATCGCCTATGGGGCGCGTCTACCCCGGTGCGGGGGCAAGCGTGGGGCCGTCGATGACCTTCGGCTGGATCGCGGCCAAGCACGCGGCGGGCCTTGGTAATCAGGTGCCGGGGCAGGTGTCGGGGCAGGTGCCTGGGCAGGCGTCCGGCCAGGGCGCCTGATCCCGCAGATACCGCAGGGGCGGTTCGCCCGTCCTTGCCAGCGGGGCCTGCCCTGAACCAATGTTCAGCAATCCCAGCAGCGAAGAGCTGTCCGAGAGAGGAACCATGAGCGACACGCTACAGAACCGGGCCACCCCCGACGCCGCCACGCAGCTCGATATCTATCGGCGGATGATCCGCATCGAGCGAAACGACGATCTCACCCGCCAGCAGATCCGCCGCGGCCGTATTACCGCGCCGTATTATTCGGCGCGCGGGCAGGAGTGCATTCCCTCGTCGATCTCGGTGCTGCTGAACGACGACGACAAGATCTGCACGATCTATCGCGGCATCCACGATATGGTTGCCAAGGACATGCCGCTGCGCCCCCTGTGGGCGGAAATCTGCGGGCGTGTCGACGGCACCTGCAAGGGCAAGGGCGGCCCGATGCACCTCACTCACCCGGAAACCGGCGTGATGGTGACGACGGGCATCGTCGGTTCCTCCATGCCGATTGCCAATGGCTTCGGCTGGGCGTCGCTGCTTGACGGGACGAAGCAGGTAACGGTGGCCTACTTCGGGGACGGTGCCAGCAACATCGGCGCTTTCCACGAAGCGCTCAACCTTGCCTCCGTCTGGAAGCTGCCGGTGATCTTCGTGTGCCAGAACAACGGTTTTGCCGAGCATACGCGGTATGAAAACGGCACTTCGGTGGACTTCATCGCCAAGCGCGCGATCGGCTATGGCATGCCCGGCTACACCGTGGACGGCAACGATCCGCTGGACGTCTACGCCCACGCCCATGCCGCGATCGAGCGCGCCCGCGCCGGTGAAGGCCCGACCCTGCTGGAGTGCAAGACCTTCCGCTTCATGGGCCATGTCTTCGGCGATAACGACGCCTACATGACCAAGGAAGAAAAGGCCGCCGCGATCGAGGCCGATCCGCTGCCGCGCTTCCGTCAGAAGCTGATCGACGATGGCGTTGCCACCGCCGATGAACTCGATGCGCTGACCGCGAAGATCGAAGCCGAAGTCAACGACGCCATCGAATATGCCATGGCCTGCGAATTCCCGTCCGACGACGAACTGCGCCGCGACGTCTTTGCCGAGGAGATTGCGGCATGAGCACCGATACTCTTGAAGCACCCGTTGTCGAAACGGTGAAGATGAACGGCCTGCAGGCGATCAACGCCGCGCTGATGGAGGCGATGGAGGCCGATCCCAAGGTTCTCGTGCTGGGCGAGGATATCGCCGATAATGAAGGTGGCGGTGTCGTCGGTGTGACGCGCGGGCTGTCGAGCAAGTTCGGCACCCTGCGCGTGCGTTCCACCCCGATCTCCGAACAGGCGATCATGGGCGCGGCGATCGGTGCGGCGATGGCCGGTTACAAGCCGGTCGCCGAAATCATGCTGATGAACTTCACGACCGTGGCCATGGACATGATCGTGAACCATGCGGCCAAGCTGCGCTTCATGTCGGGCGGGCAGAGCCAGGTGCCGTTGGTGATCCGTACCCTGACCGGCGCGGGCAACCAGACTGCCGGGCAGCATGCCGACTTCTACGAGGCATGGTTCGCGCATACCGCCGGCATCAAGGTGGTGATCCCCTGGACCCCGGCGGACATGAAGGGCCTTTACCTTTCGGCGATCCAGGATCCCGATCCTGTCATCATCATCGAAAGCGGCAAGACGCTGTTCGTGCCGATGGACGTGCCCGTCAATCAGGGCCCGATCCCGATCGGCAAGGCCAACGTGGTGATGCCGGGAAGCGACCTCACGATCGTTTCCTATGGGCAGATGATGTTTACCGTGATGCAGGCTGTCGAGGAACTGACGGCGGCGGGCATTTCGGTGGAAGTGGTGGATCTGCGCACGATCTCGCCGTGGGACAAGGAAACGGTTCTGGCCTCGGCAGAGAAGACCGGCCGCCTGCTGGTGGTGCATGAGGCAGGGCGCAACTTCGGCCCCGGCGCAGAGATCGCGGCGACCGCGCAGGAAGTGCTGTTCGGCAAGCTCAAGGCGCCGGTCGGCCGCCTTGGCGCGCCTTACTGCGCGGTGCCTTTCGCCAAGAAGCTTGAGGACGCCTATCTCGTCCAGCCGCCCGAAATCGTGGCAGAGGCCAAGCGGCTTCTGGCGATCTGAGCCAAGCCTTCTGCCCCCTGTCCCGCTTGGGGGAGGGGGCAGGGCAGGCTATCCCAGCATCGCCTGTTCGCGCTTTTCCGGCCTGATATAGATCGATGTGATCTTGGGGGAGAGCGCCTTCATCCGAAGCTCAAGATCTTCGATCAGGGTTTCCGCCTCACCCATCGGAAGATCGTCGGCAAAGTCTGCGCTGATGGCCACGAACACGGAGTCCGGCCCACTGTGGACGGTCCTGACGTGGTTGACCGAGGTGATATGCGGGTTGCCCTCCATCACGTTGCGTAACTGGGCGATCAGCGCTGGATCGGCAGCTTCGCCGATCAGCAGGCCCTTGGATTCACGCGCCAGCAATACGGCCACCGCTGCCAGCACCAGCCCGATCAGAACCGATGCCGCACCATCAAGCCGGGGTTCGGCAAAATACCCGGCTGACCATATGCCAAGCGCCGCGATGACAAGACCGATAAGCGCAGCGCTGTCTTCGAAAAGGACAATGAAGCCCGGCGGGTCCTTCGACCGGCGGATTGCCTGCCACCAGCTTTGCCCGGCGCGGCCCCGGTTGAATTCCTTCACCGCGATTGCCCAGGACGCCCCCTCCATCGCGAAGGCCATGCCCAGCACGATGTAGCTTAGGGAGGGGTCTTCGATCGGGTGCGGCTCCCGCATGTGGGCGATGCCTTCGTAAATGGAAATCCCCGCGCCACCCGCGAAGATCAGGATCGCGACCACGAAAGCCCAGAAATAAAGCTCTCGGCCATAGCCGAAGGGATGCGCCGCATCGGGCGCGCGTTTGCCCTGCTTCTGGCCGTAAAGCAGCAGGATCTGATTGCCGCTGTCCACCAGAGAGTGGACACCCTCTGTCGCCATCGCGGATGAGCCACCGATCCCGGCCGCCACGAACTTGGCGATGGCGATGCCCATGTTTGCGGCAAGCGCGCCATAAAGGACGATGTTCTCTCGGAAATGTCCGGAAGTCTTGGCCATGCCGGTCTTAACGAGCATGGCGGCGGGGCGTTGCATGCCCCGCTTCGCGCAAGGAGCGGCGGGCTCAGCCTGCGTCCGTCAAGGTGCCATCGCTGCAAGCCGCCAGTGCCGCGCGCCCGGCCTGTTCGTTCCACCAGTCCGGTGCGCCGCATAGCTGCAGGTTCAGCATTGCGCGCTTCATGAAGCGATGGATCGGGTGCTCTTCGGTCAGGCCGATGCCGCCGTGAAGCTGGATCGCCTCTTCGGTCACGAAGGCGAAAGCCTCGGCTGCCAGCGTCTTGGCCGCGCCGCACTGAACGTAAGTGGCGGTTTCATCGCGCACCCGGCTCCACAGCAGCGCTTCAGCGGCGGCGATGCGGGTCTTCATGTCGGCCGCCCGGTGCTTGAGCGCCTGGAACATCGCTATGGGCCGGTCGAACTGGCGGCGCATCTTCATGTATTCGATCGTCAGTTCCAGCGCGGCATTGGCAGCGCCAAGGCAATCCGCCGCGATGGCAAGGTGCGCTTCGGGCGAGATCGCGTCGTGCAGGGCATGGGCGCCGGCGTCGTCGGTCAGGATCAGCGCGGGATCAGGCTTGAAGCCTTCCAGAACCAGATCGAACAGGCGGCGGCTGGTATCCCAGATCGGCCGTTCCACCACGGATACTCCGGGCGCGTCGAGTGGAACCAGCACATAGCCGCAGGGCAGCCGGGCAATGACGCCCACCGCCATGTCTCCATCAAAGACCCCGCCGACCGTGCCGGAGATCGCGCCATCGGCGGCTGTCTTCAGCCGTGTCGGTAGCAGATGCAGCGGGACGTAATCACCTGCCGCCATCCGTTCCAGCCATTCACCTCGGGCGGGGATTGCACTTGCCAGCACCGCCAGCAGGCCCAGTTGTGCGGGGATCAGCGGCGTTGTCGACAGTACGCGGCCCATTTCGAAATGGATGGCGCTAGAGGCTTCGCGCCCAAGGCCAAGCCCGCCGTCTTCCTCGGGCAGGCGCACCATCAGCCAGCCCATTTCCGCCACCAGCCGCCAGCTTTCGTCGCGGCCGGGGGAAAGCGCGTCGGCGGGGAAGGCCTTCTGCGCGGCGTCGGTCAGTTCGTTGAGTTCGATCATGTCAGGCTACCCACGCTTTCGGTTCGCGCGGCATGTCGAGCATGCGTTCGGCGATGATGTTGCGCTGCACTTCCTCGCTCCCTCCGGCGATCGTCCAGGCGTAGGAGTTCATGAAATCCGCCATCCAGTTGCCGGTGTTGAGGTCTCCGAAGGTGATCGGCGCGATATATTGCTCTGCCATGCCGCCCAGCCTCAGGCCCAGCCTGGCGTAAGCGCGAAGCGCGCGGCTGTAGCTGTTCTTGACGATCGAGGCGTCGCCGATCCGCTCGATCCCGTTGATACGGTTGTCGAGGAACTGGTCGGCCACCGCACAGACTGCATCGACCTGCGTGACGAGTTCTCCGAAATCGCGCAGACACCCGCGATCGTCCTGACGGCCGTTCTCGCGGATCAGCGCGGCGACGCGCGAGAGGGCGCCGCGCATGCGATAGGACAGTTCCATCAGCGTCAGCCCGCGTTCGGAGGCCAGTGTCGCCTGCGCCACGGCCCAGCCCTTGCCTTCTTCGCCGACGCGTTCGGAAACGGGAATCTCCACGTTGTCGAGGAAGATTTCCGCGAATTCCTCGTCCCCCTGAATCTGGTGGATCGGGCGGACGGAAACGCCGGGCGTCTTCATGTCCATCAGCAGGTAGGTGATCCCTGCCTGCTTGGGGCCATCGGCCGACGTGCGCACCAGCAGTAGGCACTTGTCGGCGAATTGCGCCATGGTGGACCAGACCTTCTGGCCGTTGACCACATAGACTTCGCCCTTGCGCTCGGCGCGCGTCTTGATCGCGGCAAGGTCGGACCCGGCGCCGGGTTCGGAGAAGCCCTGGCACCAGGTTTCGCCTTCAAGGATGCGCGGCAGGTAGCGTTGCTGCTGCTCCACGCTTGCGCATTCGTGCAACGTGGCGAAGGCGTGATAGGTGGACACGAATGAAAGCAGCAGGCGCGGGCAGTCGGCACCGGCCAGCTCTTCGTAGATGACTTTCTGTTCGGCCAGAGAGCGCCCGCCGCCGGGGAACGTGGCCGGCCAGTGCGGCACGGCATAGCCGGCCTGAACCAGCTTCGCGAACCAGCCCCGCTGCGTGCGCACGAAGTCGTCCTGCGTGCGGCTTGCGTCGCGCCAGCCGGTAGGCGCTTCTGCGGCAAGAAAGGCGCGCACTTCGCTGCGCAGCGCATCAAGATCGGGCGTGTCGGTCATGGCGACCGTCCAAGCACGGGCAGCGGCGGCACGTCCAGAACCGGCGGTACGCGCGGGCGATATCGCTGCCTAGACAGCCACCTCGATCACGTCACCGGTGATCCGCACTTCGTAAGTGTCGATCGGCATGGAGGCGGGCGGGTTCATCGGCTTGCCGGTTTCCAGATCGAAGCGTGCGCCGTGGACCGGGCAGGATATCCACCCCGCGCGCACGCGCCCGCATTCCAGCGTCTCATAGGCGTGACTGCACAAGTTGCGCACCGCGAACACACGATCGCGCGCGCCGACAAGGATCACGCTGATCCCGTTCACCTCCACCACTTTCTTGCCGCCCTGCGGAACCTCTTCGAGTTTCGCCACCGCGACGAATGCCTTTTCGCTCACCCGCATCCTTTCGTATCTCTCACCCGTTGGCCTGCTGTGCCTTGCCCTGCGACGCAAGGGGCGCAGCGGGGCCAGCGCAGGGCCAAGCAACCCGCAGTACCCTGCCGGTCATTTCCAGCACAAGCCGTGGACGCGATAACGCACGAAAGGCGCGGCCAGAAGCCATGGGGAGAGAACGGGTGCAATTTGCCGAAAGCTTCGACGTGGTGGTGGTAGGATCGGGAGCGGCCGGGGCGATGGCGGCGCTGCGCAGCGCGGATCATGGCATGAAAGTGCTGATCGTCGAAAAGGCGCACAAGTTCGGCGGCACGTCGGCGACTTCGGGCGGAGTGATGTGGATACCCAACCACCGCCTCGACAGCGATGTGGGCGACAGTCGGGAGGCCGCTCTGCAATATCTTGACGCGACGATCGGCGTGCCCGTCAACCGCGAGCGGCTGGAGGCGTTCGTCGATGAGGCGCCCGCAATGCTGCGCTACCTCAAGAGCACCGGCGTGCCGGTCGCGGCGGCGGCCTGGCCGGACTATTTCCCTGACCGCGCCGGTGCGCGCGCCGACCGTTCCGTGATCGTGCCGACGTTCGACGGCAGACGGCTGGGCGACGAACGCTATGCGCTGATGCGTGAGCAGTACAACCGCTTCAAGCTGTTCGGCCGCTACGCCATGGACCTGACCGAGACGTTCGCGCTCATGATGCAGTCGAAGGGCTGGCGCGCGGTCGCGGGAAAGATGATCGGACGGTACTGGCTCGATCGCGGGACGCGCAAGGTTTCCCACCGCGACAAGCGCTTTACCCAGGGTGCGGCGCTGATGGGCGCCACGTATGAGCAGGCGTTCGCACGCGGAGTGGAACTCAGGCTGGAAACGAAGCTGGACCGGCTGCTGGTCGATGATGGCGGGCGGGTCTGCGGGGTGGAAGTGTCGAACTTCGGCCGCACTTATGCGATCGAGGCGCGGCATGGGGTAGTGCTGGCGGCGGGCGGGTTCGAATGGAACCAGGAACTGCGCGACCGCTTCTACCCGGTGCCTGGCCTGACGCGCCATTCCTCCACGCCTGAGGATGGCAATCGTGGCGAGGCGCTGATTGCGGCCGAACGCATCGGCGCCAGCACCGAACATACGGCGCAGGGCTGGTGGATTCCCACGATGACCCTGCCGATGAAGGGCGCCTCCAACTTTCATGAAATCCATCAGGCCGCCTTCGACGTGGGGCGTCCGTGGAGCGTCGTCGTCAACCGCAAGGGTGTCCGCTTCGTGGACGAGGCTTGCGGCTACGACCGGTTCGGGCAGGCCATGGTGCGCGATCATCTGGAAACCGGCGCCAACATGCCGTGCTGGCTGATCTTCGATGCCAAGTTCCGGCGCAAGTTCAGTGCGGGCGGGCTCATGCCCACGGTCCATACGCTGGAACGCAAGGTGCCTGCCGACTGGTGGGACCATTACGTCTTCCGCGCCGACACCATAGAGGCGCTGGCCGCAAAGATCCATCTTCCGGCAGAGGCCGTGATGAGGACCGTCGCGAACATGAACGCCTATGCGAAGACCGGAGTGGACCCGGAATTCGGCCGGGGCATGAACCCTTATGACCGGATGTTCGGTGATCCCGCTTCCGCCCCGAACCCCAACCTGGGTCCGATCGATACCGCGCCGTTCTATGCCGTGCCGATCAACAATGGCGATCTGGGCACGAAAGGCGGGCTGAGGTGCGATGCGCGGGCGCGGGTGCTTGACGGCGCGGGGGCTCCGATCCCCGGCCTCTATGCGGCGGGCAACAATGCGGGCACGCCCTTTGGTGATACCTATCCGGGGGCCGGGGCGACCATCGGGCCGGGGATGACGTTCGGCTATGTGGCCGCGAACGATATCGCGCTGCGGTCTGCGAACCGACGCGCACTGGAAGCAGGCGATGCGGCGCAAGGCCGTGCGCCGGTGGCAGTTAACTAGGAAGAGCGCAGGATGAAGGACAAGGTCGCAATCGTCACCGGCGCGGCGGGTGGCATCGGCGAGGCCATCGTGCGTTCGCTGGGGGCGCGGGGTGCACGGGTGCTGGGTACAGGCCGAAACGATGCGAAGCTGGCGGCGCTCAAGGGCGCGCTGGGCGATACGGTGGCGTTTGATTTCGTTGCCGTGGACGCCACAGCGCAGGACGCTCCGGCGCGGATCGTGCAGGGCGCGGTCGAGAAGTTCGGCCGGCTGGACGTACTGGTCAACAATGCCGGCTCGTTCAATTTCGGCCCGGTGGATCAGACCACTGACGCGATGCTGGACGAAGTTCTCGACATATCCCTGCGCGCGCCCTTTCGGCTCTGCCGCGAGGCTTTGGCCCATATGCCGGAAGGGGGGGCGATCGTGTTCATCGGGTCTACCTGGGGCATCTACGGCACGCCCGGCGGCGGCGCCTATTCCACCGTGAAGGCGGGGCAGATCGGCCTCATGCAGACACTGGCGGCAGAGTACGGGCCGCGCGGCGTGCGCGCCAATTACGTGGCGCCAACGGTTGTCCGCACGGAGATGACGGACGCGTTCTGGGATCTCGACTTCTTCCGCCGCACCAACCACGAACTGACACCGCTGCAGCGTGATTGCACAGCCGCCGATATCGGCGCGATGGTGGCGTTCCTGGCCTCGGACGAGGCCGGCTTCGTCAACGGTCAGACCATTGCGGTGGACGGGGGAATATCGACCACGCGCTATGTTTCGCCCGCAGCCATAGGGGCGGTGCGCCAGTAGCGCCCTGTGCGGCAATCGTGCGGGCGATTGCAGCGGCCGCGTGGTTGTGGGCCACGCCTCCCTGTGCCTAACGAGAGGTCGAGAGGAGGGCGCCGCCCCGATGCAATTCGAATGGACCGCCGAGCAGGACGCGTTCCGGCACAAGATCCGGGACTTCCTGCACGCCAACCTTCCCGATGACTGGGAGAAGTTCTCCGAACATGGCCCGGCATCCCCGGCGCTGACCGCGTTCGCGCGCGAATTCTGCGTGAAGCTGGCCGAAGCGGGCATCCTGTTCCCGCACTGGCCGGTGGAGATGGGCGGAGAGGGGCTGGGCCCGTGGGAACAGCAGATCCTGTCCGAAGAGATGTGGATCGCGGGTGAGCCGCGCGGCGGTCAGTACATGAACGTCAACTGGATCGGCCCCACGCTTGAAAAGTACGGCAGCGCGGAACAGAAGGCGCGCTATCTGGAACCGATCACACGCGGGGAATCGCTATGGTGCCAGGGCTTTTCCGAGCCTGACGCCGGATCGGACCTTGCATCGCTGCGCACCCGCGCGACGCTGACGGACGGCAACTACGTCATCAACGGCCAGAAGATCTGGACCAGCTACGCAGGCCTTGCCGACACCTGCTTCCTGCTGACGCGCACCAGCGATGATCGCAAGAAGGGCATCACCATCATCCTCGTGCCGATGGATACCCCCGGCATCACCGTGCGCCAGATCCCCTCACTGATCGGGGAGGGGGACATCCATGAAGTCTTCTTCGACGATGTCACCGTGCCCGAAACGGCGCGCTTCGGGGCGGAAGGGCAGGCGTGGGAGATCGTCGCCTATTCGCTGCGCAATGAACGTCTCGGCATTCCGCGCTTCACGCTGGCGCGCGCGGCGCTCGATCGCGGAGTGGCGATGCTGCAGGGGCAGGGACGCTTCACCCGCGAACACGTGCGCATAGAGGCGGCGCGCTGCGCGGCTCTGTGCGAAGCGGCGGGTACTGCGAACTATGCGGTCGTCCAGAAGCGGGTCGATGGCCTTGCGATCGGTGCGGAATCCAGTTCCGCGCGTTACGCCACCGTCATGGCCGAACGGGCGGTGTGCGAATTCGTGGTCGAATTCCTGCCCGAAGCGCTTGCAGGCGCTTCACCCTACCTCAAGATGCACCATCAGCGCGGCATCGTTGCCGGGGTGGCTGCGGGGGCTGCGGAAATCCAGCTCAACATCATCGCCAGCGATGTGCTGGAACTGCCTCGGGAGCCGCGCTGATGGACTTGTCTCTCAACGAGGACCAGCGGCAGGTTCTCGACTTCATCGACAGCCTTGCGCGGCCCTTTGCAGGGGTGCCGTTGCACGACGTATCGCTGGCGCTGGAGAGCGCCGATCTTGACGCGCAACTCTTGGAAAACGGCTTTCTCGACGTCATGGCGGTCGAGGAACTTGGCCCCGTTACCGCTGCACTGGTGGTGGAGAAGCTGGCGCGGCTGCCCTTCGCGGTGGAGGCGGCGGCATCGTCCTTCGTGCGCCCGCTGATCGATGCCGAATTGCCGCGCCCGCTGTGCCTTGTCGAAGAGGGGCGTGTCACAGGCCCTGTGCGCTTTCTGCGCCCCGGCGCTACGATTGTGGTGGTGGGACCATCGGGCGTGCGCAGTTTCACGGCGGACGACAGCATGATCGCACCGGCGCAGGAGGATACGCTCTATGCTTATCCAGTCGCTTTCCTGACCGCCCTGCCGGACCGCATGGCCACGCATGAGGCTGACCCGGCGCAAGTCCTGCGCGCGTGGCGCGTCGCGATCGCGGCAGAGATGGCGGGGCTGCTGGGGGCTGCTCTGGCTGCCACGGTTACTTACGTGTCGGAGCGCAAGCAGTTCGGCCGTCCGCTCGCGACGTTCCAGGCAATGCGGCATCGGCTGGCAGAAGATCAGGTGATGACCAATTCGGTCTACTGGCTGGCGCTGCGCGCGGCGGGGACGGGCGATCCGGGGGACGCCGCGCTGGCCCTGCTGCATGCGCAGGATGCGGCGAAGCGGGTGTGCTACGACTATCACCAGTTCCTTGGCGGCATGGGCATGACGCTGGAGCATCCGCTGCACTTGTGGACTTATCGCCTCAAGCTGCTGACCGCCGAACTGGGCGGGCGCGGAGAACAGGGTCTGGCCGCGGCGACCGCGCTCTGGGGCTGATCTACCCCATCACCGCCACGCTGTCGCTCACCAGCCGGACCAGTTCGGCCTGTCCGCGCACCCCCAGCTTGGCGTAGAGACGCTTGGAATAGTTGCGCGCGGTTTCCAGCGTCAGGCCCATCCGGTCGGCGGCTTCTGCGATGGAGTGTCCTTCGTTGAGCGCGATCGCCAGTTCCGCTTCGCGCGGGGGCAGGTCGAACAACTGCGCCAGCCGCTCCACACTTTCAGGAGTGCGTGCATTGGGCAGACGGCAGAGCGCCAGCATGGAAGGGCGCGGCATGTCGCTGGTGGTGGTCAGCAGTGCCTCCAGACGCGGCGCTTCATGCAGCATCACCGCGCGCGGCGGCGGCGGTGCGTCCGAGGTGAACTCTACCGCCGCCGCAGCCAGTTCACGCTCGGCATGTACGCCGATATCGCGCAGACGATCGCCTACGCGCGGAGCATAGCCAAGGTTCGCGCGCATCCATGCTTCAAGGCGCAGGTCGATGCCGTAGAGCCGCGCGTCGCGGTCGAACACCATCCACGCGGTTGCGCTGCGGGCCATGCCCTGCGTGCTGACACTGGCGCGGATGCGATGGTCCTCCAGCGTCACGTAACTGCGCAGCGCCGCCCCCACATAAGGCGCCAGCGCGGAAAGCAGGGCGCTGTCCGCCGCCTCGCACGGCTTCGCGCGGGCAAGGATCAGCCAGGCGTCAGTGCCCAGCACCCCCGGCAGACGTACCACCCGTTCATCCGCGATGCCGAGGCGGGACATCTTGGCCATGCGCTCGGCCCGGAAGACGGGGTCGTGATCGACGAACTCCCCTACGCTGTAGACACGGCCGGGACGCAACTGGTCGTAATGCAGGCGTTCCAGCGCATGCATCTCGAATGGGTCGAGTTCGCGTGCTTCGCTGCGCAAGTCTCTCCCGGCGTGGAAGTCGGTGATCTGTGCATGCACGCCGTCGCCCAGCTTCATCACGATGCTCACGTATTCGGCATCGCTGCGGCGACGCAGCCGCTCCAGAAACTCCCGGAACTGAGCCGCATCGCCAACTCCCGCTATCAGCGGCAGCAGCAAATCTGTCTCGTCTGTCGATGTAAGCGCCATACCTTCCTCCCATATGGGAGGTTCTCGCATTTGTCATCCTTGCGAAGAGCGATTCGAGCCCATCAAGAGGGCGACCCTGCGAAGGCCAAAGGACCAGAGATCCTGATGAAAACCCTGACGCACCTCGACAGACTCGAGGCCGAAGCCATCCACATCATCCGCGAAGTCGTTGCCGAAGCCGAAAAGCCGGTGATGCTCTATTCGGTGGGCAAGGACAGCGCCGTGATGCTGCACCTTGCGCGCAAGGCGTTCTATCCTTCGCCGCCGCCGTTCCCGCTGCTCCACGTCGATACCACGTGGAAATTCAAGGCGATGTACGAACTGCGCGACAAGATGGCCCGCGACAGCGGCATGGAACTGCTGGTCTACCAGAACCCGGAAGCAGCGGAGAAGGGCATCAATCCCTTCGACCACGGCGCGCTTCACACCGACATGTGGAAGACCGAGGGGCTCAAGCAGGCGCTCGACAAGTACGGCTTCGATGCGGCTTTCGGCGGCGCCCGCCGCGATGAGGAGAAGAGCCGCGCCAAGGAGCGTATCTTCTCGTTCCGCACCTCCTCGCACGGCTGGGACCCGAAGAACCAGCGTCCGGAACTCTGGAACCTCTACAATGCCCGCAAGGCACGCGGGGAATCGATCCGCGTGTTCCCGATCTCCAACTGGACCGAGCTGGATATCTGGCAGTACATCCACCTGAACGACATCCCCATCGTCCCGCTCTACTTCGCAGGCAAGCGCCCCACCGTGGAGCGCGACGGCATGCTGCTGATGGTCGATGACGAACGCTTCCCGCTCAGGGAAGGCGAGGTGCCGGTCGAACGCTCGATCCGCTTCCGCACGCTGGGCTGCTACCCGCTGACGGGCGCGGTGGAGAGCGAGGCGAAGACGCTTCCCGAAGTGATCCAGGAAACGCTCCTCACCACCACCAGCGAGCGGCAGGGCCGCGCCATCGACAAGGACGCCGGCGGTGCCGGCATGGAAGTCAAGAAGCAGCAGGGGTACTTCTGATGGCCGATATCGACACCAAGGAAGCCGTCTACGTCACCGACAAGCTGATTGCCGAGGACATCGACGCCTATCTCGTCCAGCACGAACACAAGACGATGCTGCGCTTCATTACCTGCGGCAGCGTCGATGACGGCAAGTCCACCCTGATCGGCCGCCTGCTCTACGATTCGAAGATGATCTTCGAGGACCAACTGGACGCGCTCCAGTCGGACTCCAAGAAGGTCGGCACGCAGGGGCAGGAGATCGACTTCGCACTGCTGGTAGACGGTCTTGCCGCCGAGCGTGAGCAGGGCATCACCATCGACGTGGCCTATCGCTTCTTCAACACCGAGAAGCGCAAGTTCATCGTTGCCGACTGCCCCGGTCACGAACAGTACACCCGCAACATGGTGACCGGCGCCTCTACCGCCGACCTTGCGGTGATCCTGATCGATGCGCGCAAGGGCGTGCTGGTGCAGACGCGCCGCCATTCCTACCTGTGCCACCTGATCGGCATCCGCAACGTGGTGCTTGCGGTCAACAAGATGGATCTTGTCGGCTACGACCAGAAGGTCTTCGACGATATCGTTGCCGAGTATTCCGAGTTCGCGCAGTCGATCGGGATCGAAAGCTTCACCGCGATGCCGATCTCCGGCTTTAAGGGTGACAACATCACCACGCCTTCGGCAAATACGCCGTGGTACACCGGCCCGACGCTGGTTGAGCATCTGGAGAGCGTGGAGGTTCTGTCCTCGGTCGATGCCGACAAGCCGCTGCGCCTGCCGGTGCAGTGGGTGAACCGTCCGAACCTTGATTTCCGGGGCTTCTCGGGCCTGATCGCGACCGGATCGGTCAAGCCGGGCGACAAGATCCGCGTTCTGCCCTCGGGCAAGACCAGCACGATCACCCGTGTGGTAACATATGATGGCGATCTGGACGAAGCCGTGGCCGGCCAGTCGGTTACGGTGTGTTTCGAAGATGAAATCGACTGCTCGCGCGGGTCGGTGATTGCCGTTGCCGACAATCCGCCGCAGACGGCCGACCAGTTCGAAGCGACTTTCGTGTGGATGGCCGACGAGGCGCTGGTGCCGGGCCGTGCCTATTGGCTCAAGCTTGGTACGCAGACTGTCTCGGCCACGGTCGCCGCGCCCAAGTACACCGTCAACGTCAATACCATGGAGCACATGGCGGCCAAGACGCTTGACCTCAACGCGATCGGCGTGGCGGAACTGACGACCGACAAGCAGGTGGTCTTCGAACCTTACGCAGACAACCGCGCGCTGGGCGGGTTCATCCTGATCGACAAGATGACCAATGCCACGGTGGCGGCGGGCATGATCAACTTCTCCTTGCGCCGTTCGCAGAACGTCCACTGGCAGGCGGTCGACATCGATCGCAAGCAGCACGCGGGGCTCAAGAACCAGAAGCCTGCGGTGCTGTGGTTTACCGGCCTTTCGGGTTCGGGCAAGTCCACCATCGCCAACATGGTCGAGAAGAAGCTGCACCGGATGAACCGGCACACCTTCCTGCTCGACGGTGACAACGTGCGCCACGGTCTGAACAAGGATCTGGGCTTCACCGAGGCGGACCGCATCGAGAACATCCGCCGCGTGGGCGAAGTGTCGAAGCTGATGACCGACGCGGGCTTGATCGTGATCACCGCTTTCATCTCTCCGTTCCAGGCGGACCGCGAGATGGTGCGTTCGATGCTGCCCGATGGAGAGTTCATCGAGGTGTTCATCGATACCCCTCTGAAGGTTGCGGAAGCGCGTGACGTCAAGGGCCTCTACAAGAAGGCACGTTCTGGCGAACTGAAGAACTTCACCGGGATCGACAGCCCCTACGAAGCGCCGCGCAATCCCGAAGTGCGGATCGACACCACCGTTGTCTCGCCCGAGGAAGCCGCTGACATCATCGTCAACACCCTGCTGGGAGACGCCTGATGACCTATACCGACGGCGATCTCGCGGCAAAGCTGGCGGACGAGGCCGGCAAGATCCTGCTCAGCGTGCGTGCCTCCGGACTGTTCGGGGGCAAGGCGCTGGGCAAGGCGGGGGACCAGACCGCCAACCAGTTCCTTTGCCACGCCCTTCGCGAACAGCGCCCGCAAGACGGCCTGCTCTCCGAAGAGGAGAAGGACAACGCCGAGCGCCTGTCGATGAGCCGGGTGTGGATCGTCGATCCGGTGGATGGCACCCGCGAATACGGCGAGGAGCGGTCCGACTGGGCCGTCCATGTCGGCCTTGCGGTGGACGGCAAGCCGGTGCTGGGCGCGGTGGCGCTACCAGGAGCGGATCTTGTGTTGCGTTCCGACCAGCCGGGCGAAGTTCCACCCGCGCCCGACAAGCTGCGCATGGTCGTCAGCCGTACTCGCCCGGCCAGGGAGGCCACCAGCGTAGCCGAGACGATCGGCGCGGAACTGGTGCCGATGGGCTCTGCCGGGGCCAAGGCGATGGCGATCCTGCTGGGGCAGGCGGACATCTACCTGCATTCCGGCGGGCAGTACGAATGGGACAGCTGTGCCCCTGCCGCCGTGGCGCTCGGCTGGGGGCTCCATGTCTCTCGGATCGATGGTTCGCCGCTCGTCTACAACCAGAGCGACGTCTACATGCCGGACCTGCTGATCTGCCGGAAGGAACACGCCGAGATGGTTCTGCGCGAGGTTGCAGCGCTGGTGTGATCGATGCGTCGTCCCGGTGAATGCCGGGACGACGATATGTTGCTATCGATTGTGTATCACATCTCAGTCAACATTGCTGTTCAATGACCGCCTCGCTATAGCCGACCGCTTTCCCGGCATTAGGGGCCGGGCATGAAGGGGCTGTGATGGAAGCGAGGACAAGGCGCCGGGTCAGGGACCCGATCGCGACGCGCGAGACGATCCTCGAAGCGGCAAGCAACCTGCTTGCCAAGGACGGGCTGGAGGGCGTCAGCCTTTCCGCGGTGGCGCATCTCGCGGCGGTAAACCGGGGCACCGCGTACCAGCACTTCGAAACGCGCGAAAAGCTGATCGAGGCGACGATCGAATGGGTTTCCGACAAGCTTTTCCGCGCCGTCTTCGGCGATCCCGAAACCATTGGCGATCGCCGCGTGGAGGAAGTCGACACGGCGGCATTGACTGACCGCCTGTGCGATTTCGCCATGGAAAATCCCGAGATCTGCCGGGTCTGGCTGCAGCAGGTATTGGCCTCTCCCGATCCCAGCCAGGACCCTTTCTGGCGCGAATATGCCGGATCGCTCCAGCGGTTTGCCGATACGAAGCTGGCGATGCCGGGGATCGATGCCGAAGTGTTTTCGGTGATGAACCTTGCGGGCGTGTTTTTCTGGCCGATCTTCGCGCGCGCCCATGCCGCGAACGAAGAGGAGCGCAACGCTTTGACCAAGCGCTTCAGCCACGAAATCCTGCGCCTGTCGATGTACGGGTCGATGAACGCCGCGCGCTTCCCCGAAGTGGCGGCGCGGCTTGAGGCCGAAGAAGAGGCTGCGTCTTCAAGCAACTGAAGTTTACTGCGAGGGGGCTTCGACCAGCCCTTTCGCCGGTCCGGGCAAATGACGCCCGCGCACTTCCATTTCGCCTCCGCGATGCCATGTCCTGATGGCATTGACGCATGGGGTCCGAACCCGTCAGCACGGATGGCGAGTTCGACCCCGTATCGGGCCGAAGAAGGAGTGTGCACCTGATGTTTTCCGCCATCGTCATCGACAAGACCGAAGAAGGCCAGACCGTCGGCCTGCAGCAGCTGGACGAAAGCGCGCTGCCCGAAGGCGACGTGACCATTGACGTTGCCTACTCCACGCTGAACTTCAAGGACGGGCTTGCGATCACCGGCGCCTCGCCGGTCGTGCGCAAGTTTCCGATGGTGCCGGGCATCGATCTTGTCGGCACCGTGACCGAAAGCAGCCATGGCGACTGGAAGGCCGGAGACACCGTCGTCCTCAACGGCTGGGGCGTGGGTGAAGTCCACTGGGGCGGTCTGGCGCAGAAGGCGCGGCTCAAGGGTGACTGGCTGGTGCCGCTGCCTGCGGCCTTCACTCCGGCGCAGGCGATGGCGATCGGCACGGCGGGCTATACCGCTGCACTTTGCGTCGATGCGCTGGTGGACTGGGGCGTCACGCCCGATCAGGGCGAAGTGCTCGTCACCGGCGCCACCGGCGGCGTCGGCTCAGTCGCGATCGCGATCCTCAAGAAGCTGGGCTATTCGGTTGCCGCGCTGACCGGAAAGCCCGCAGAGGCTGACTATCTCAGGGCGCTCGGCGCAGAAACCGTCATCGACCGTGCGGAACTTTCCGAAAAGGGCAAGCCGCTGCAGAAGGAGCGCTGGGCGGGCGTGGTCGACACTGCGGGCAGCTTCACCCTTGCGAATGCCTGCGCGCAGACGAAGTACGGCGGCGCGGTGGCGGCATGCGGTCTGGCGCAGGGCGCGGACCTTCCCGCTACCGTCATGCCCTTCATCCTGCGCGGCGTGGCGCTGCTGGGCATCGACAGCGTCATGGCGCCCAAGGCGAAGCGCCTGAAGGCATGGCATCGTCTTGCGAAAGACCTCGACCCTGCAGCACTCGACACCATCGGGCAGACGATCGGCCTTGGCGATGCGGTCGACGCTGCGAAGAAGTTCATGTCGGGTGAGGTCAAGGGCCGTTTCATCGTCGACGTGAACGCCTGATCGCGAAAGCGGCGGGTGCGTGCCCGCCGCTTCGCCATAAAGAAGAGGATGGACATGACGGGTTCGGTCAAGGTGGTGGACGGCCTTTCCGTTGTCCACGGCATTCCGCTGGATGAGGAACAGGGCATCGGCGCGCTGACGCTGGGCGGCTACGTGCGTGAAGTCACGGCACGCTACGGCCCGCGTGAGGCGGCGGTCATCCACCTTGACGGAGAGGTGATCCGCTGGACCTACGACGATCTTTATGCCCGGTCGCTGGAAGTCGCGAAATCACTGCTGGCGCTGGGCACCGGCAAGGGAACGCGCGTTGGCGTGCTGATGACCAACCGGCCCGAATTCCTTGCCGCCGTGTTCGGTGCGGCGCTGGCTGGGTGCGTGGCAACCCCGATCAGCACGTTCTTCACTCCCGCCGAACTCGAAGTGGTGCTAAAGGCTTCGGGCGTGTCGGTGCTGCTGCTAGAGCGCGCGGTTCTGAAGAAGGACTTCGCCGAGATGCTCGCGGGTCTGGAGCCTGAAGTCCTGACCGCAAGGCCGGGCACGCTCGCCTCGCGCAAGTTTCCCTTCCTGCGCTATGCGGCGATGATAGACAGCGATGCGCCGCACGGCATGATAGAGACGTTCGCGGCATTTCGCGCGCGCGGCGAAACGGTATCCGAAGAGCTGGTGCTGGCGGCCAGCGATGCCGTGGCCCCGTCCGATCCCGGCATCCTGCTGTTTTCCTCTGGTTCGACCGGCAAGGCGAAAGGCATCCTCAGTGCGCATCGCGGGGTGTGCCTGCAGTTGTGGCGCTGGCCGCAGTGGTACGCGATCCGGGACGATCTTCCCGCCCGCACATGGTCCGCGAACGGCTTCTTCTGGTCGGGCAACTTCGCCTCGGCGCTGGGCGGCACGCTGTCACGCGGAGGGACGCTCGTGTTGCAGCGCTGGTTCGACGCGGTGGAAGCGCTTGACCTCATGGCGGCAGAGCGCGCCAACATGGCGCTGGCCTGGCCGCACCAATGGCCGCAGCTGGAAGCCGCGCCGAACTACCGCGACGTGGACTTGTCCGCGCTGGTCTATGTCGATGCCAACATGCCGATCGCGCGCCAGCCCACGGTTTCGACCACATGGCGCGAACCGGGGCAGGCATACGGAAATACCGAGACTTTCACATTGATCACCGTGTTCCCGGCGGGCACGCCGGAAGCGATCGCGGCCAAGTCGCACGGCATCCCCACCGCAGGTTCGACGATCAAGATCGTCGATCCCCTGACCGGCTCCACGATGCCGCTTGGCGAACGCGGCGAGATCGCGGTCAAGGGCGCCACGGTAATGCTTGGCTACATCGGCATCCCGCTTGACGAATCGACCGACGGCGACGGTTTCCTGCGCACCGCGGACGGCGGCTACGTCGACGCGCAAGGTCGCCTGTTCTGGGAAGGCCGCCTCAACGATATCATCAAGACCGGCGGCGCCAACGTATCCCCGCTTGAGATTGACGAGGTCATTCGCGCTCATCCCGAAGTGAAGGTTTCGCAGACGGTCGGCGTGCCTGACGAACTGCTGGGCGAACTTGTCGTCTCGTGCATCGTGCCGGTGGAGGGGGCCAGCCCCAGTGCCGATGCGATCCGCGATTTCGCCAAGGAAAAGCTCGCCAGTTACAAGCTGCCCAGGCGCATCCTGTTCGTGGCGGAGGGCGATCTCAAGACGACCGGCAGCGCTAAGATCAAGACCGCCGACTTGCGCAAGCTGGCGGCAGAGCGGCTGGCGGACGCCTGACGGTGGCGGTCCCGGATTTTGCCGACTGGCTGGCGATCTGCAACCTCAAGGCCGCTTATTGCCGCCTGCTCGACACCAAGGACTGGGAAGGCTGGAAGCAGCTTTTCACAGTCGATTGCGTGCTCGACACGACCGACAGCGGCGGAACTCGGGAACAGGGACGCGATATATTCGTGGCGCAAGTCAGCGCCGCGCTGGCGGGCGCGAAGACGGCGCATCACATCCATTCGCCCCAGATCGAGATCGACGGGGATCGGGCGCAGGTTGTCTGGGCGATGCAGGACCGCGTTATCAGGGATGACTTCGCCCTGACCGGCTATGGTCACTATCACGAAACGTGCGTGCGCACGGCACAAGGCTGGAAGATCGCCGAGCAGAGGCTGACGCGTCTTATCCTCGATGTGGAGCAGCCTGCGGGCTGATCGGCTCGCGCGGTTCATCGCCCCGGCGGGTGGCGTCGCGATAGGCGGCGCTCTGGCGAGCGGCTATGGTGCAATGTGTAGAAGCCGACCCGCGAAGTTATCGGGCGGCAGGGAGCGGAGGAAGCGTGGGCAAGACCATCGTGATCACAGGCGCCGGGGCTGGGCTGGGCAAGGCTCTGGCGCAGCGTTTTGCCGCCGAAGGCGAAACCGTGGTCCTGCTTGGACGCACCTTGTCCAAGGTGCAGTCCCTGGCGGACGAACTGGGCGCGCCGGCCATGGCGGTGGAATGCGATGTCGCTGATGCGGGATCGGTGCGCGCGGCCTTCGCGCGGATTGCCGAAGTGCACCCCCGGATCGACGTGCTGATCAACAACGCAGGGATCTACGAACCCTTCACCGTGGCCGAGGCGACGGACGAGCAGATCGACAGCATCCTGAACACCAATCTCAAGGGGCCGATATACTGCTGCCGCGCGGCGATCCCGATGATGGAAAGCGGGGGGCTTATCATCAATGTCGGCAGCGAGTCGGTGGCGGTGCCCTTCGTCATGCTGTCGCTCTACCAGTCGAGCAAGGCCGGGCTGGAGATGTTCACTTCGGCGCTGGAAACAGAGCTGGAGGAATCAGGTATCCGTGTTGCCTTGCTGCGCGCGGGGCCGATGTATGATGAAGGCAAGTCTTCGCCCAACTGGGATCGGGATGCGGCGATGCGCTTCCATATGGGCTGCGCGAAGAACGGTATCGACCTGCGGGCGCGGCCGATCTCGCATTCGGCTTCGCCTACCGGCGTATTCCGCGCTGTGATCGACCTGCCGCCGGACGTGCGCGTCAGCCATATCTCGATCGGTGCACGCAAGATCTGACCATTCGGGCCTGAACCCATTTTGCCAAGGACAAGAACAATGACCACTCTTCCCGACGCCAGGCTCTACATCGACGGCAAGCTGAGTGGCGCCAGTTCCGGCGCGACTTTCGACGTGATCAGCCCCTGGACCGGCGAGCCGGTTGGCAAGGCTGCCGACGCCACAACCGATGACGTGAATGCGGCGATCGCCGCCGCCCGTCACGCATTTGACGAGACCGACTGGTCCACCAATGTCGAAAAGCGCGTCGCATTGGTGAAGAAGTACCGCGAACTGTTCGAACGCGAACGTCCCCGTCTGGCGCAGCTGGCGATCCATGAGGCAGGGGCGGCGCAAGGCGCGGTCGGGCGCGCCCATGTCGGCATGGCGATCGATGGCTGGGACGATTACATGGCCGTGTTCAACAAGCTGGAATGGGAGAAGGATTACGGCGAAAAGCCGGCCTTCGGCATGATCCACAAGCGCATCGGCGTGCGCGAGGCGGTGGGCGTCGTCGGTGCGATCACGCCGTGGAACGTCCCGCTCTACGTCAATATCGGCAAGGTTGTGGCCGCGCTGCTGGCGGGATGCACGGTGATCCTCAAGCCCGCACCGGACACGCCCGGCATGGGTGCGATCTTTGGTGAACTGGCGGCGGAAGCAGGCTTTCCCGACGGTGTTATCAACGTGGTGTTCGGCGCCGATCCGGCGCTTGCGGGTGAAATGCTGGTCACCGATCCGCGCGTGGACCTGATCTCGTTCACGGGCTCAACAGGCGTGGGCAAGCGCATCATGGAGCAGGGCGCGGGCACCCTCAAGCGGGTGTTCCTGGAACTGGGCGGCAAGTCGGCCAAGATCGTGCTCGACGATGCGCCGAATTTCGCGATGGACGTGGCGATGTCGATGCTGGTGTTCCACGCCGGGCAGGGCTGCGCCGTCCATTCGCGCTTGCTGGTTCCGCGCAGCCGTTATGAGGAAGCCAAGGCCATTCTCAAGGGCGCTTACGGCAATTTTGGCGACAACTGGGGCGACGTGGAAAATCCCGCGCACATCATGGGGCCGGTCGTGTCACGTCGGCAGATGGAGCGGGTGAAGGGCTACATCGATCTTGGTCAGGAAGAAGGTGCCACGCTGCTGGCAGGCGGCAACATCCGCCCGGACAAGGGCGGTGGATATTTCGTGGAGCCGACGTGCTTCGTGGACGTTACCAATGACATGCGCATCGCCCAGGAAGAGATTTTCGGCCCGGTCCTGGTCGTCATTCCCTATGAGGATGACGACGATGCAGTGCGCATCGCCAACGAAAGTTCCTATGGCCTGTCAGGCGGTGTGTCGGGCAGCCATGACCGCGCGATCGCCATCGCCCGCAAGGTGCGCACCGGATCTATGAGCGTGAACAACGGCATGTGCATCGCCGGGGATATTCCCTTCGGTGGTTTCAAGGCCAGCGGCATGGGCCGTGAATGGGGCCTTGAAGGGATCGAGGAATTCACCGACGTGAAGATGCTTGCCTGGCCCGTCGGTCAGGTAGAAGCCGCCTGAGGCACAATGTACGGCGGGGCTGGCGATAGCGATCATTTCGCGGCCCTGCCGTTGCCGCTTGCCGAGGCGGTGACCACCGCCTGCGGGGCGATCAGCCACAATCTCAATGGCCAGCGGCTCGGCCGCAAGGGCAGGGTGACTCGAGAGCGCATTCTTGCGGCGGCGATCGAACTGATCGAGGCTTCGGAAGAGCCGGTGACGCTGGCCCGCGTGGCGCGAGCGGCGTCGCTGGGCATGACCTCGGTCTACAACTACTTCACCGACATGACCGAGTTGCTGCTGGCGGTGCTCGATCCGGTGATGGCCACTGCGAAGGACGATTACCTTTCGCTGGTGCAAGGACGCTGGCCTGACGAAGAACTCTATGCACGCTGCTACGCTTTCGTGCGCGCCTACCATGGTTTCTGGGCGCGGCATTCGCGCCTGCTGCACATGCGCAATGCACTGGCGGACCAGCAGGATGCGCGGATGATGAAGCACCGCATCCGTTCCAGCCGTCCGATCATTGCGCTACTGGTGCGGCAGATGGGAGAGGAACCGGTCGGCCTTGGGCCGCACACCTCCATGGCGACGATGGTGATGATCGGGATCGAACGATCCGTGACGCTGGTTACGGACAGGGAATTGCGCAAGCTCGTCGGTATCGAGCCGGAACTGAGCGAGGATCGCTACCTTGTGCCGGGGGCAAGGCTGATGGAATTCGCCATCAGCGATGCCAGGGCGTTATGAACGGGGAGGGAAGGGGGCGGCCCCTCACTTTCCCTTGCCACCCACTCCCTTCAGATAGGCTTCCATGCCCTTGATGTAGTCCGGGTTCAGCATCAGGCCGCTGTTCCCCATACGCTCGACATGGCGTGCGGAATCGCGGCCAAGTTCGGCGCAGAGTTCGATAGCCACCTTGGCCGCGCCCATCTGTTCCCCATTCTGCTTCGCCAGGTGTCGGCAGAAATCCATCACCTCCGCGTCGAACGCCTCATCCTCGTAGACCTGATGCACCAGCCCCATGGTGAAGGCCATGTCGGCACTGGCGGGCTTGTTCGCCATGATCAGCCAGCGCGCCCAGTGCGGCCCGCAGATCCGCGTGAGCCGAGATACGCCGCCCGACGCCGGCAACACGCCGAAAAGCCCCTCGGGAAAGGCATAGGCGGCGCTTTTCGCGGCAAGGCGAAAGTCGCACGACAGGCTCATCTCCAGCCCGCCGCCCACGCACATTGCGTGATGGGCAGCGACGATCGGCTTTTCGACATGCTCTATCTCGTCCCAGAGCTGCTGCATGTTGTTGAGGTTGAGCCGGTGGTTCTCGCGGATCTTGCTGGCGGAATTGGCTGCGACATTCGCATCAGAGACGATGTTGCGGTTGCCACCGCGCAAATCGGCGCCCGAACTGAAATAGCGCCCGGCAGAGCGGATCAGCATGACCTTGAGGTCTTCCCGCTCGCGCAGGCGCAGCACGGCCTCGGTCAGCAGATCCATCATCTCGCGGCTGATGGCGTTGAGCTTGTCGGGCCGGTTGAGCGTGGCAATCAGAATGCCGTCGACTTCCTGGGTCAGCAGGTGCGGAGCTTTTTCGGTCATCGTCATCTCCTCACCCGCGGGTGCGCGGCAGGCCAAGCCCGCGTTCGGCCACCATCGAACGATGCACTTCGCTGGTGCCGCCGTAGATCGTGGTGCCGGCTGCATGGCGGTAACACTGGTTGAGCAGCGCCACCGCACCTTCGCGCTTGGACAGAGAAAGAGGCGCCGTCAGGTCCAGCAGATCGCGACTGTCGCTGAGAAACTTCTCGGAGGAATACATCTTGGACATCGGGCCGAAGGCGTGGTTGGGCTTCTTCTCGATGCTGGACCACTGTGCGCGGTAGGTCAGCATGTCCGAGATCCACAGATGCGCCACGCTGCGGGCAAGCCGGCATTGGGTGCGCACTTCTCCCAGGATGCCAAGTTCGCCGGTGACTTCCTCTGCGGCCTCGATCATCGCTTTCATGACTTTGGAGAAGCCGCCGCCGTGTTCCAGCTCAAGCGCGGCGCTCATCGTCTTCGTGCCGCCGTCGATCTCGCCCAGACGCCAGGAATCGGGGATGACGACGCCATCGTAGAACGTGATGTTGGTGCGTTCGTCCTGGAAGGTGTGAACGGCCTGCACCGTCACGCCCTCGGTCTTGAGGGGCACGATGAACATCGTCAGCCCCTTGTGCTTGGGCACATCCGGGTTGGTCCGCGTCAGCATCAGCACGTAGCTGGAAAGGTTGGCGCCGCTGGTCCACATCTTGGTGCCGTCGATCCGCCAGGAACCGTCTTCAAGCTGCGTCGCCTTGCACTGCGCGGCAAAGACGTCCGAACCGCACGAGGGTTCCGAATAGCCCAGAGAGCACAGCACGTCCCCGCCCACGATCCTGGGCAGCACTTCGGCCTTGAGTTCGTCTGAACCGTACTTGTCGATCATCATCGCGACCATCGCAGCGACGTTCGCGCCGGGCGTGTTGTAGCCCTGTCGTTCCATTTCGCCCATCGCCGCGATGCGCGCATAGGGCGTGATGTTGCGGCCGGACAAGTGCTCGGGCAGGCCGGGGAACAGCAGGTTGTGATCGGCCAGCATCTTGTGCACTTCGGGCACATACCCCTCCCAGGAGTAGTGGAACCTGGCCTTCTGTTCAGGCGTCACCTTGGTGGCGAACAGGTCGGCGATTTCCGCGCAGACCTGGCGGGCCTCGTCACCAAGGTCAAAGTCGAGCGGAACTTCGCCGGAAGCGGGCAGGGGCACGGTTTCACCCGCATAGAGGCGGCGGCCGGCCTCTTCCAGCGCCAGCGCCGGATCGCCCGCAACCAGAGGCCACGCCTTGGCGCGCAGATTGTAGAGATGGACATCGTATTCATTGGAAAGGCCGTAGCCGCCAAATGTGTGCAGGCCCTGCGCGACGGACCGCGCGGCAGCATCGCAGGCGTACCAGTAGGCGAGCGAGATCGTCGCGGCGGCTTCGTCCGAATTGTCGAAGATGTCGCGGATCGCCTTCCACGCCAGGAACTTGGCGCCATCGACATCACACAAAAGGTCGGCAAGGGGGTGCGAAATGCCTTGGAAGGTGCCGATCAGCTGTCCGAACGCCTTGCGCTCTCCGGCGTAGACTGCCGCCATCTGCAACGCCTGCCGCCCGATCCCGGACAAGGCGACGGACATATACAGTTTCCACTCTTCCAGCGCGGCTGCAAATAGCGCGAGCGCTTCTTCGCCCGAACCGAGGATGACCGTTTCACCTGCAGCCAGGTCGATCTCTGCGATCGGCGTGGTGGCAAGGTTGGCTTCCGCCTTTGCTGCGGCAGGCGTGATCAGAACCACATCCGAACCTTGCCGCGCGATCACGGCTTTCGCCACGGCCCCGCCTGCGATCCATTGTTTGGTGTGCTGCGCAGCATCGTGCATGGCGATCGTCGCCACAGCCTCGCCGCCGATCACGGCTTCAAGCAGTTCTTCCTGCCCGCCAAGCTGGCCAAGGAGGCGCGCGGCGACCAGCGCTTCTGCAAGAGGGCCGGAGACAAGCGTGCGTCCGGCTTCTTCCATCAGCAGCGCCGCATCGAACAGGCCAAGGTCCATGCCGCCCGCGTCTTCGGGCACCCGCATGGCGAAGGCGCCAAGCTCTGCAAGGCCGTGCCAGAGTGCCGGGTCGAACCCATCCGTTTCCTGCGCCTTGCGGACGCGGACCATGCTTGAATGCTCGTCGAGAAAGCGCGCGAAAGTATCGCGCATCATTTCCTGTTCGTCGGTGAGGTCGAAGTTCATGTCAGGCTTTCCCGGAGCTTATCGTTTTGCTTCTCCATGGTCCTGAACACAGGTTCGAAAGGCGTTCAATCCGGCCCCGACCGCAATCGCGGGCGCGATGCGGCGAGCGAACGAGAGCGCCAATCGCACAAGCGATGGGTGGCGCGCGCGTGTGGCTAGCAAGACATGGGAACGATAGTCTCGCGGGCAAAACAGAAGCGGGAAGAAGCACCGGCGAAACGCAAGGGAGACGAGAGATGGAAATGAACGACATGGTCATCATCAGCGTCGATGACCACATCAGCGAACCGCCGGACATGTTCAGGAACCACTTGTCCGGTGATCTGCTCGAATCCGCGCCAAAGATGGTGAAGGATGAAAACGGCAAGGATGTCTGGGTCTATCAGGGGCAAAGCTTCGCCTCTGTGGCGCTTAACGCCGTGGTCGGTCGCCCGTTCGAGGAATACGGCATGGAGCCGACCTCGCTCGACCAGCTTCGCGATGGCGTCTACATGGTGGACGAGCGCGTGAAGGACATGGACGTCAACGGCATCGCGGCCTCGCTGAACTTCGGATCGGTGTTCGACTTTGCGGGCGGACGCCTGCATCGCGTGCCCGATCGCGACCTCGCCGTGAAGCATGTCAGTGCTTACAATGACTGGCACATCGATGAATGGTGCGGCGCGCATCCGGGGCGCTTCATCCCCTGTGCCATCCTGCCGACATGGAACATGGAAGCCACCGTCGCCGAATTGAAACGCGTAAGCGCCAAGGGGTGCCATACCGTCTCGATCAGCGAAAACCCGACGTGCCAGGGCTTGCCGAGCATCCACAACGAATACTGGAAGCCGTTCTACAAGGCCATCAACGAACTGGACATGACGATCTGCATCCACATCGGTGGCGGCAACCCGGCGCCGCATGCCTCGATGGAAACGCCGATCGAGGCATGGATTTCGACCATGCCGATGACCATCGCCTATGCCGCCTCCGACTGGCTGCAGCTTGAGGCGCTGCACGAATATCCCGACATGCGCATCGCGTTGTCGGAAGGTTCGATCGGTTGGGTGCCCTACTTCACCGAGCGCGCGGACTTCTCGAACTCCCGCCACAAGTACTGGACTCATTCGCGTTTCCAGGACCTGAAGCCAAGCGAGATGTTCCGGCGCCATTTCCTGAATTGCTTCATCGACGATGCGTTCGGCCTGCAGAACATCGGCTTCATCGGAGAGGACAACATCGCTTACGAATGCGATTATCCGCATTCCGACACCCTCTGGCCCGAAGTGCCCGAGCGGCTCTGGCCGACGATCAACCACCTTACAGACAGTCAGATAGACAAGATCACGCATCTCAATGCGATGCGCTGGTTCCGCTTCGATCCGTTCAGACACCATGCGCGAGCCGATCTGACGGTTGGCGCGCTACGGGCGAAAGCGGCAGCCGCAGGCGTCGATACCAGTCCCAAATCCTCGCTGGGCGAACGCCCGCTGGAAGAGGGTGAAGTGCGCCCCGTCACTTCGGGCGATATCATGAAGATGTTCATGCGCCACGAAGATGCCGATCGCCTGAACCGAATGGCCGGTCAGGAGGCTTGAGCGCCTGAGTAAAGAAAAAAAAAGGCCCCGCGAGACTGCTCGCGGGGCCTTTTTCCGTTGGAATGGGTAAAGTCAGGCGGCGTGCGAGAACTGTTCGACGCTTGACTGCGGGTGATGCGCCATAGGGTCGGGAAGGCAGGCACGCATGGCGTCGCGCAGGCACTGGAACAGAGCTTCGGGGTGCACCTTGTCGTCCTTTCCGTAAACGATGCTGACGACAAGCGGGTGGCCTTCCGGCTGGCGCGGGACAAGGCCACTCAGCGCGTCGGCGCCGGTGGCGAAACCGGCCGGGCCGAACAGGTGGCGCGGATCGCGGCAAGAATCGATGCGCGCCATCATTTCGGAGAAGGCGAACTTGTCCTGCTCTGCCGCTTCGGCATTAAGACGGCGCACCATTCCTTCGCACCGCTGGCGAGCGACGGTGGACAGCATCAGCCAGCCCGGCGCGCTGCGAGCCAGCGGCTCCTTGACGCCGCCCGCCAGTTCGCGTGTGGCAGCCGGGGCACGCGGCCCATGACGCCAGTTCACGATCTGCGCATCAAGGCCAACCATCGAATGCAGTGCCACGGACAGACCGGTCTGCGCCACAAGGCGATCCATGAGGCGCACGATACGACCATCACGTACCAGTTCCGGCTGGCCCGACGTGCCGATCAGCGCCGCGCGGGGCGTCAGGCTGTAGGCACGCGAATAGGGATCCTTGTGAAGCAGTCCCAGTTCGACAAGGCTTGAAAGCAGTTCCGAGGTGCTCGACTGCGGCCGGTTGTACCGGCGCACGATGTCCATGACGGTTGCTTCGCGGTGCGCGTCGTCGAAGTACTCCAGTACCTCGATCACGCGGCGTGCGATCTTTGCCTTGTTCGATGACGATGCCTTGCCAGCCATGAGGTCTCTCCTTCCCTCTCGCGTGGTTGATGAACTCGATCGTTAGCGTCGAGCCTTGCCTCAATCCCCGAGTCGTTGCCCAGATAACTGAGTCATTCTCGTTTTTTGCTGACTTTGGTTAGCATCAACATCGGTGTTCATCAAGCGCCGTTTGTGTATACGAAATGAAATTTGGACGAGACGGGCATGGCGCTCTGAGAAGAGGGCTGGATCCGGCGGATTTCCGGGGCTTGGTGATGGTGAGGTCACCCGCCGGGACTGGTCAAGATTGCGCGATTGCGCCATGCCTGCAGAGGGTGAAGGAGAATCAGGCAGAGTATATATGTCAGCCGGAATAGAAGAGAATTTGACTGTTCCGGCTGATGAGGTTGCCTTGAACGGATTCGCGCAGACCGCTCCTGCCTGCATTGTCGATTGCGCTAGGCCGTGCGTCTGGCCGGATACCCTGATGCTGCCGCCCTGGCCGGTGTTGGGCATCGGTGATCCCAACCATACATTTTCCTCCAGGTTGGATACAATGGTGGAGGAGGGGTTTGACGTCCTTAAGGTACGAGGCTCTGTGCAGGCGTTCCCACACGCTGCCGCGACTCTGGTTCAGTTGCTGCGGTTTCTGCCTGCACTGACTGTCGAGGATGGGCTTGTCGCCGAATCTCTTGCCTATGCGGCGTTGCAAGGCAGCAGTGAGCATCAGGGCTGGCTTTCGGGCCTTGAACGGTCATCACCACTGGCGCCGCAGGGACGGGTTGGATTGACTCGTGAGGAGGATGCGGTGATCGCCACGCTTGATCGCGCAGACGCAGGTAACGCTATTGACCGGCCAATGCGGGATGCCTTGCACGAAGCCTTCGCACTGGTGAACCTCGACCCGACGATTACGTCGATTACCCTGAAAGGGGCCGGGCGTGCCTTTTGCCTTGGCGCGGACCTTGCCGAATTCGGCACCACGCGCGACCCGGCGCTTGCTCACGCCATCAGACGGGCCACGCTCCCGGCAAACGAGGCGGCGCGATGCGCAGACCGCTTTCGGGCGGTGATCGATGGCGCTTGTGTGGGGGCAGGGCTTGAGCTGGCAGCCTTTGCCTCGCATATCACGGCAACGCGCCGTTCGTGGTTTCAGTTGCCCGAACTTGCGATGGGCATCCTTCCGGGAGCCGGTGGTTGCGTTTCGTTGACCCGTCGGATCGGGCGCCAGCGTACTGCGCTCATGGTCTTGTCAGGCCGGCGCATCAGCGCCGGCAAGGCGCTTGAATGGGGCCTTGTCGACGCGCTGGTAGATTAGCTTGCCCGCTGCCAGGACAAGGCTTACGTCGTCGCTGCGCAGCCGGGTGCGCGCTTGCGACCAGGGCCTGTCGAGAAGGCAAAGGTCAGCGATGGAACCCGGCTCAATGCTGCGCTGCCGGGAAAAATCGGCCGGATCTGCCAGATAGAAGCCAAGCGCCTTCTCGGGGGAAACGGCTTCCTGTGCGCTGATGACTACGCCGTTCGTGGTACGCCGGCTGACCGCCGCGGCCATCGAGCGCCAAGGGTCGGGGTTGCCGTAAGGCGCGTCGGTCCCGGCGCTGATGGCAATCCCGGCGTTCATCAGCGTACGCAGACGATAGAGGTCGGCGTGGTGATGCGGTTCTACTTCGGCAAGATAGCGCGTGCCATGCTCGGCGATGAAATGTGGTTGGGCGCAGGCCGCCAGCCCCAGCCGAGCCATTCGTTCGACAAGATCAGGCGCCGCGATAGAGACATGCTCGATACGATCGCCGGGGACGCATCCTGCCGTCTCGAGAAGTGCCAGCGTGAACACCAGTTCGACTTCGGTGACGCAGTGAACGGCGATTGCCCGACGTTGCGCGCGGGCGGCACGGATCAGGGCCAGCGTTTCGTCGAAATCAGGCAGGGCGTTCTCGTGCAGGTGCAGCTTGACCGGGCCGAGTGTGCAGGGGGCAGGCAGGCCCTTTGCCAGCGCGAGCGTCCCGGCAAGCGTGACTGACTGCAACAGATGTCCGTTCGCGATTTGCTGCGCGAAATGCTGCGCCACGGACGGGTCGTTGCGCGGCGACATATCGGTCAGCCCGGTGACGCCGAAACGGGCAAGGCGTTCGCTTGTCCCGGCAAAGTCAGGCAGCGTGCTGCCCAGCGCCTTACGTAGCCATTGATCTTCGTCGAACAGCCGGCCGGTATAGCGGTCACCGTCACGCTCAAGGCCTGGCGGCGCGTCGGCGTTTGCCAGCAGCGTTTCCAGCGCGCGCGAATTGAGCAGCCACATCCGGCCGGTACGATGCTGCATGCGCAGCGGCCGATCGGGCACCAGCCGGTCCAGCGCGGCGACGTCCGGCAAGGCTCCGCCGAGAATGCTTTCATGGAAGTCGACCGCGCGAAGCCATCCGGTGCCCGGCACTTTCAGGGCCAGCGCCAATTGCTGCGCGTCAGTGACTTGTGGTGAACCGCAGGACACAGAGGATTGCTGTGCCGCGAGTGCGGCAAGATGGATGTGGTGATCGTGCAGCCCCGGCAGCAGCAGCCCTCCGCCAGCGTGGATTACTTCTTCGCCCGGCAAAGGGGGGAGGGCGCCGATTTCCGCAATTCGCCCAGCGGTGACCCGAACATCGCCGCAAGTCCGGTTCGGACCGCCGGACCATATCTCCGCGTTGCGGATCAGCATCGCTCGAATGCGCCGAGATAGCGTTCGGTATCCGCCCCGATGGGCTGCAGGGTGCCCTGGATTTCGCGTCTCGACACCGGAGGAAACCGGCATCCGGATGCCAGCCCCCAGGCGCGGAGTTCGCTGTCGATCATGGCGCGATCGTGCTTTTGTTCCTCGTGCAGAGCAAGGGCTGTGATGCCGCTCATGGACAGCCCGATGCGAATGGCTGTGCCGCGTTGATAGGCGGCAAGCCCTTCCCGTGCCGCAACGATGCCGGTGAGCGGATCTGCGATCGCATCTCCGACGTAGCCGATGCCCCCTCCCGCGTCGGCCATGGCGCGGGTCAGGCCGGCTGCAACCCCGCAGTCGTTGCCGATGCCGACCCAGTTGGCGGGTTCACCGCTTGCACCATGACCGGTGATCGAGAGCCAGACAAGGCCGGGCGTCGTCTCGACCAGAGCATCGGCATCGATACCAAGCTGGCGCAAGGCGCGTGGGCGCGAGGATTCGATCACTATGTCCGCGCCCCGTATCAGGGATACGAGCGCAGCCTTCTGTCCTTCGTCCGCGAAGTCGATCAGGACGCTGGCCTTGCCCTGATTGATACGTTCGAACGTGGCAGGGTCATCCCGGCGGATCAGATCGGGCCGGGTAAGGCTTTCAACCTTGATGACCTCCATCCCGGCCTGCCACAGCAAGTGCCCGGCAAGAGGCCCGGCCCAGATCGCCGACAGATCGATGACCAGCGGCTTTTGCCGGATCGGCCCGTCTTTGTTCGGCCCGTATCTGTTCGGTCCACGTTGCATGAACTGTATCGCTGGCGAAGCGGGGATTTCGTCGATGCCGGCAACTGGCAGGCCCAGAACGCGTCCGACGCGGACAAGGTCGGCGCAGTCGTGCTGCAGCACAGCTGCTGCAATAGCGGTCCAGTCATCACAGTTGACGGCGGCATCGCCGAAAAGCGCGGGCAGCAGTTCGCGATCTATCTCGCGGATAAGGGTAAGCGCAAACCACCCGCCATCTTTTGTGCGCATAAGCCGGCTGCCGCCGATGCCTGCGGACGTGGTGCCGTTGATTACGTAACCTCCGTGATCGCCGCGCTCTCCCATCAGGGCAGAACCGTCGATCCTTGGAAGGCCGTAGGTCGCGTGCATCGCCCGCAGTTGCCGGTCTGCCCATCGCGCCAGGGGGATCGCGGGCGCAGCAACGGAAAGGTCAGCCTGCAAGGACATCCTTGACCTTGCGGCGCAGCAGCTTGCCCATTTCATTGTAGGGGAGTTCAGTCACGAAAGCGACCTTTTCGGGTACGCGTGAGGATCGCAAGCGCTGACGGACCAAGTCTTTCAACTCGTTCTCATGCGGTGCTTCATGCCCATCGCGAGTGACCACGGCGATGCCCACGGCCTCCCCCCATTCGACCGAAGGGATCGCGCAGGCGCAAGCGTCGGCGATGGCTGGGTGCGTGAGCAGCACGTCTTCGATCTCGCCGGGGGACATGTTCTCCCCCCCGCGCACGATGACGTCGTCCGCGCGGCCGGACAGGAACAGATAGCCTTCCTCGTCCATGTAGCCGGCATCGCGCGTGGGGAACCATCCGTCGGCATCCAGCGCGCTCTTTTCCTTGTACTCGCCCGATACCTGCTCGCCGCGGACGTAGATCTCTCCAGCCTCGCCAACGGGCATTACGCGGCCGTCATCGCCACGGATTTCCATTTCCACGGTGGGTATCGGCTTGCCCAGAGAAGTCAGGCGTGCGCGGATTTTGGAGTCGGAGGAAGCCAGCGCTTGGCGGTGGTCTTCCGGACCGAGCAGGGCAACGGTGGAACTGGTTTCCGTCAGTCCGTAAGCATTGGTGAAGCCTGCTGCCGGGAAACGCTCAAGCGCCTTGTGGATCACTTCCAGCGGCATCTTGCCTCCACCGTAAGCGATCGCGCGCAAGGACGCGATTTCGGCAGTGGTGCCATTGTCCATTGCTTCGATGATGCGCGAAAGCATGGTTGGCACGACGAACGCATTCGTCACGGCCTCCGCCTGCACCAGAGCCAGCCAGCCTTCTGGAGAGAAGCTGGGGAGCATGACGATCCTGCGCTGGGCGTAGATGGATGACAGCAGCGCCGATATCCCGGCAATGTGATAGGGCGGCACGACGACCAGTGCGGCATCGGCCTCATCGGCGCCAGCGAATTCAACCGTGCCCAGGATATACCCCAGCAGGTTCGAATGGCGCAGGATCGCTGCCTTGGGCGCTGCTGTGGTGCCGCTGGTGAACAACTGGATCGCAACGCCTTCACCGGGATCGTATTCGCGCGCGTCGTCCGCGGGCACGGTTTCCTGGGTCTGGAGGGTGAACTCCTCCCGCGAAAGGATGGTGTGGCCCTGATCCTGCGCGATGCGCGTCACCCGCTCCTCGTCGCCGATGACCAGTGCCGGGGCAATGCGGCCCAGCAGTGCCGCAAGGTCGGCATCGGGCAGGCGATAGTTGAGCGGACAATAGGGCACACCGGCCAGCGCCGCGCCGAAGACCGCGATGACTGCTGCCTCGCTGCTTTCGTCAAGCAGGGCGACATAGTCGGCCCCGCTGTCCTGGATAATGGCGAAAGCGCCGCGCGCTGCGGCAAGCAGGTCCGAATACGTCCAGCGCTTGCCGTCGCAGACAAGCGCGATGCGATCGGGCGCGGCCTCGGCCGCCATTTCGAGGAGGAGGGCGATGTTCATGATGGCGCCGGTACCCTGATGTCAGTCGGAAGCGGGCAGTGGCTTGGCATCCTTGACGACGAGCGCCTGCCCATCGACGCCGAGCGAGCCCTTGCCCGGCTTTACGCAGAGCAGTTCGTATTTGCCGTCCGCATCGATGTAACGCTTGCCCATGAGCGTCCCGGCCGAAAAATCAGCGGCGAGGGGGGCAGGATCGGCAGGCTTCGTCTCTGCCATCGGCGCACCGCCGCATTCGATCTGTCCTTCGGCGGCGCGAATTACCATGACTTCAGTGTCGCAGGCGGCGCTCTTCAGGCGGGTTCCAGGCTTCATCTTGGGTTCCTTGTCCTCTTGTGTGCGTCTTGTTCCGACGAGCGCTTTCCGCGCGATGGCACCGCCGTATTCTTAATGCCTGTGCGGGCGGCGGTTCAAGCCGCCGGCGCGTTTTGTGCTCTCACAGTATGGGCATTGAGCGCACCAGCACGGGCCTCAGGCAATTGCGCCCTTGGCCTTCCATTCCTCGATCCGATCCCATTCGACGCCCATTTCCATGAGCACCATTTCGGTGTGCTCAGATGCCTGGGGCGATCGTGTGGTTTCGACTGCCTCGCCGTTCCATTGCACCGGACCACGCACGAGTTTGAGAGGGGCACCGCCGTCGGCGCCTTCGACTTCGACGATCATGTCATTGGCAAGCGCCTGTTCGTCGGTGAGAAGGTCGTGGAAGCTCTGGATCGGTGCCCACTGGCCCGAAAAGGTCTTGAGGTGCTGGCGCCAGTATTCGAAGGGGTGCTGCGCGAAAGCCTTGACCAGAATGTCGCTCGCCGCACCGGCATTTTCGAACAGCGCGCGCGGTTCGGAAAAGCGGGGGTCGTCAGCTGCTTCGGGCACGCCAAGGTGCTCGAACAGATTGCGGATGTGGCCGGTGGGCGAAATGGTGCACAGATTGATCGTGCCATTATCGCTGGTCTGGTAATTGCCCATGAAGGGATTGCGCGCAGCACCACCGGACCCCGGCATGGGGTTGCGGGTCAGGACGCCGGTTTCGGCGACTTGCGCGATGACTGCGCCCGATGCCCAGGCTGCAGTGCTCAGCAGCGAGACGTCCAGCTCCACAGCCTCGCCGGTCTTCTCGCGGTGGAACAGCGCGGCGGAAATGCCGCCGGCGATGAACATGCCGCCGATGGAATCTCCGAATGCCGGGATGCCCTGAGAGATCGGGCCTGGCAATTCTTCGGGTGTCATCGAATAGGCGATGCCGCTGCGCGACCAGAAGCAGGTGCCGTCGAACCCTCCGACTTCGCGCTCCGGCCCCTTGTTGCCCAGTGCGGAGCCGCGCGCATAGATGATATCCGGGTTCGCCGCCCGGATGTGCTCAACGTCGAACTTGTTCTTCTGGCGCACTTGCGGAAGGTAGTTGGTCAGGAACACGTCGCACTGTTTCGCCAGTTCATAGAGCACCTCCTGGCCTTCGGGAGTGGACAGATCGATGCCCACGCTGCGCTTGCCGCGGTTGGGGTGTTCGAACAGCGTATGGCGCAGCGGATCAAGGGTGACGCCGCCCATGTTGAGAAAGCCGCGTTGCGTATCACCGCGTACCGGATGCTCGATCTTGATCACGTCGGCACCCCAGTCGGCAAGCACGGCGCCGGCTGCCGGTGTGAAAGTGAACTGCGCCACTTCGAGGACGCGCACGCCCTGCATGACCTTCGTCGACATCTGCTGCCAATCCCCGTGATGTTCTTTGATCTGTTGCCGACAACGCTGCGTTTTCAGTCGACTGCCGCCTTGAAATGCGGTGTGCGCGCAAAGCCGGAATGGATCAACAGGGTGCCCCATCGTGCTGACGATCATGGTCAATTGTCTTGGAAATCTGCGGTTTCATTACGTGTCGTAACTGCGATGGGCGGAAAATGCCGCCGCTGCGATAAGCTTGCCGAAATTGCGAGGATGGATGCGAATTTCGCAATTGACCACGTGTTCAAAAAATACTAACCCAGCTTAGTAAGTAAATAGAACCGAGCCTGAGGGTTCGCAGTTTTCGGAGACACGCCATGAAGAAATTCGCCGCTCTCGTTGCCGTCGCAACGCTCGCATCCGTTCCCGCAGTTGCCTTTGCGGAAACCACCCAGGTCCGCGAAGCGACCGAAGAAGCCGCTGCGGGTGCCGTTTCGGTCAACGCCGGCAAGATGCTCTATGCCGCCGACGGCTATCGTATCGCGCCGATCTATCGCGTCACCGCCGAAGGTAACCCGCAGGTCATCCTCAACGGCCGTCTGGTCACCGTTCCGGCGTCGAGCCTCAGCGACGCGGGTGGCAAGGTCACCACTTCGATGTCGAAGAAGGAACTTGCTGCCGCGAAGTAAGTTTTCGCGATACTCTCAAGAAGAAGAGGGCGGCACCCCAAGGTGCCGCCCTCTTTGTTTGTGGGCATCGCACAGTGGCTGCGGGTTCCGTAGCCACTCCGAATGGGTCACCCCCGGCTGACGTTCTCGTAGATCCGCGTCATGAAATCTAGCAGGGTTTCCACCTCTTCGTCGGTGAACCCGGCGAACATCTTCTGCTCGCTCTCGGTCGCGATGGCTCCCAGCCGGTCGAGCAGGGGGCGCGCTTCTTCGGTCAGGTATACAGCGCGGGCACGGCGGTCGTCTCGGCGGTCTCGTCTTTCGAGCAAGCCTTCTGCGCAAAGGCGGTCGATCAGACGACCGGCGGACGCTTCGGACATTTCGAGATATTCGGCGATGCTGCGTTGCGTCGAGCCGGGATAGCGGGCAACGATCGCAATCATCGCCCATTGGGAACGTGTCACGTTGAGCGCAGCGACCTTGCGGTCGAAGTTGTTGCGCTGCAGCCGCGACACGATGGTCATGCGCAACCCGACCTGTCGTGTCGGGGTTTCGTCACGGATGTTGAACGGGTTACTGATCGTCCCCATCGGCTTTTCGTCGGCTTCAGTCGCCACCGGATGCTCCTTATACTGCGCCGTCAGACGCGTTCGATGATGATGGCAGGGGCCATGCCGCCCGCCGCGCACATCGTAATGAGGCCATAACGCCCGCCGGTCCGCTCAAGTTCATCGAGTGCGGTCCCGATCAGCATGGCGCCGGTGCCGCCGATCGGATGGCCGAGCGCCATCGACCCGCCATTGGGATTGACCTTGGCACGGTCAAGGTCAAGGTCGCGGATGAACTTCTCGACGACGACGGCAAAGGCCTCGTTCACTTCGAAGACGTCGATGTCCTCGGTAGTGAGCCCGGCCTTGGCCAGCACCTTGCGTGCTGCCGGAACGGGGCCGTTCAGCATCAGGGTGGGACAATCACCGGTTTCGGCCATGGCGACGATGCGTGCGCGGGGCTTCAATCCGTGCGCATCCGCATAGTCCCTGGACGCCAGCAGGATAGCCGAGGCACCGTCGACCACGCCGGATGATATGCCGACGTGATGGATCGGCTTGATCTCCACGTCCGGATAGACCTGATTGATGAGTTCGCCGTAAGTCTTGCCGCCGGGCGCGGAGGGCATGTTCAGGAACATCTCGAAGGCGGGCTTGAGCTGCGCCAGGCTTTCCGCCGTGGTTTCGGGGCGAGGATATTCCTCATGGTCCAGGATCACGTTGCCGTCATCGTCCTTCACGACGATGGTGGACTTGTCGAAACGGCCCTCGGCGATGGCCACCGCAGCTCGGCGCTGGCTTTCGACGCCAAGCGCTTCCAGTTCTTCGCGACTGATGCCTTCCATGGCGGCGATGGCATCGGCGCAGACGCCCTGGTTCGACTGCGGGTGCTTTGCCTGCAGGCGCGGATTACCCGCGCCCATGCCGGCGCTGCCGACGCCGGCCTCGCGCATTTTCATGCCGTACATGTTGGCATAGGAAAGCATGTCCATGCCGCCGGCGACCATGAGATCGGCCATCCCTGACTTGATCATCGCGGCAGACAGGTTGGTGGCGGTAAGACTTGAGCCGCAGAAGCGGTTAAGCGTCACCCCGCCAGCCTTCACGTCATAACCGGCATCGAGCGCGGCCATGCGTCCGATATCTCCCGCCTGCAAGCCGAGCGCGGCAGAGACGCCCCAGATCACGTCATCCACGTCCGCCGTATCAAGGGCGTTACGCTCTTTGAGAGCGGCGAGCACCGTTGCCGACAGGTGTTCCGGATGCATCTGCGACAGCGCGCCCTTGCCCATCTTGCCGAGCCCGCGCGGAGTGCGCACGGCGTCGATGATGTAGGCCTCGGTCAAGACAGGTCTCCTCGCGTTTCTTCGCGCAGCAAAGCGCGGTTTCCTGCGTGATGCGGGCGCCTCGCCGGTTTGGCAATCTAGGTAGCGGGCGCTATCGCTGCGGCGATTGCTGACTATGGTTAGTATGTGGGAATCGTGTTCGCTTGCATCAAGGGATCGTCTTCGCGATGGGCTGGTTGACGTAGCTGCCTGCGCGTTCAAGATCGGCGGCAAACAGAACTGGGAAGGGAGGAGCAACCATGGCGATCGCCCAGGAAGATGAGTCAGGGGGTGCCTTCGCACCGCTGCGCGAACGCACGTTCCGCAACATCTGGATCGCCAGCCTCTTCTCGAACTTCGGCCAGCTTTTCCTCGGTGTCGGTGCTCAGTGGGAGATGACGCGGCTGAGCAGTTCGCCCAGCATGGTCGCGCTGGTGCAGACGGCCATGATGGTTCCACTCATGCTGGTGACGCTGCCCGCCGGGGCCATCGCCGACATGTTCGACCGACGCCGCATCGCCATGACGGGCCTGACGTTCAGCGCGGTGAGCGCGGCGGTGCTGGCGGGCATCACCTTTATGGGCCTGACAACACCCTGGCTGTTGCTTGCCTTCTGCGTGCTGATCGGCGCGGGCGTGGCGCTGTTCTCGCCATCGTGGCAGGCGTCGATCCCCGAGCAGGTTTCGCGCGGCCACCTGCCGGCGGCGGTGGCGCTCGGCACCATCAGTTACAACGTTGCGCGCAGTTTCGGACCGGCACTGGGCGGCGTGATCGTCGTGATCTATGGCGTGAAGGTCGTTTTCGGGATGACCTCGCTGCTGTACCTGCCGCTGCTGGGAGCATTCTTCCTGTGGCGCCGCCAGCATGTCCCTTCGCGTTTGCCGCCTGAACGGATCGACCGCGCTATCGTGACGGGCGTGCGATATGCACTTCATGCTCCTGCGGTGCGAACGGCATTGCTGCGGGTTCTCGGCTTCGGATTGACGACGGCTACGGCATCTGCGCTGGCACCGCTGATCGCGAAAGATCTGCTGCATGGCAACGCCGCAACTTTCGGTATCCTGCTTGGAGCGCAGGGCGTGGGCGCGGTTGGCGGAGCGTTGTTCGTCAGCCATATCCGCGCGGCGATTTCTACCGAATGGGCGGTGAGGCTGTTCGCGATCGGCAGCGGTGTTGCGCTGGTGGTCATCGGGTTCAGCCATTCGCTGGTGCCCACATGCCTTGCCTTTCTGGTGGTGGGCGCGTGCAACATCCTGACCATCGCCATGCTCAACGTCACGGTGCAGTTGTCGGCCCCGCGATGGGTGACGGCCAGAGCGTTGTCGCTGTTCTCTTCGGCGATCACGGCGGGGATCGGCATCGGTGCGTGGGGCTGGGGGGTAGTCGCCGCGCATCATGACGTTGCATTCGCCCTTGTCGTCTCGGGCATCGCAGTCGCCGCTACGGCTCTGCTGGGTCTTGTCCTGCCGATTGGAGAGGACCCTGAGGCGGACATGGATTCGGTCGAGATCGCGCATGAACCGGCGGCTACGCTGCCGCTGACCTTGCGGTCCGGGCCACTGGTGGTCGAGGTGGAGTATGACGTCGATCCGGCCCTGGCGCGCGAATTCTACGAAGCGATGATGAAAATGCAGAAGGTTCGAAAGCGCATCGGTGCCTTCGACTGGAGCATCGCGCGCGATATCGAGAATACGGCGATATGGACCGAACGATATCACTGTCCAACCTGGGGGGATTACCTGCGCATGCGTGGGCGCTACACGCAGGCGGACTTTGCCGTTCAGGCGCAGGTCGATGCGTTCAACCGCAGCAATCACGGCAACCGGGTGCGCCGCAGACTGGAACGTCCATTTGGCTCGGTGCGATGGAAGGCCGAATCCTATGATCCCCGGCAGGAAACCGTGGGTTACATCACGCCGGGAACCTGATCCGGTGCGCCTGTCCTGACGCGAAATCTGCCTGCGCGATATCTGTGTAATCGCGGACCCTCCTGCTGGATCGCGCGGCTACCTCGTGTAGCTTCGCGGCAAAAGCAAATGGGAGGGATATCGTGAAGATTGCAGGGACTTGCGCGTCCGTGTTTGCGCTGGCGGTGCTTGCGCCGGTTTCGGTTCATGCGCAGGACGCTCAGGACGGCGCCGTTGCAGACGACGGCGCGATCATCGTGACCGCGCAGCGCCGTGCCGAAGCGCAAGTCGATGTGCCCATCTCGATCACCAATCTGTCAAGCGAAGCATTGGCCACGGCCAGCGTCCAGCAGCTTGCGGATATCGGGAAAGTTACCCCGGCCCTGCGTTTCGACTTTGCCGGCGGGTTCTTCCAACCGACCATCCGCGGCATCGGCACGGCGGTGACCACGTCGGGCGGCGGCGGAAACGTCGGCATCTATATCGATGGGTTCTATTCTCCCAATCCGCTGGCGGCGGACTTCGATCTGATCAGCGTAAATTCCATCCAGGTTCTGAAAGGTCCGCAGGGCACGCTGTTCGGCCGCAACACCACGGGCGGCGCGATCCTTGTAACCACGCGCGAACCATCGACCTCGGGCAATGCGTTCGAGGGGCGCGTAAGGTATGGCCGCTACAACGAGGCCACGGCCGAAGCCTTCGCCAATTACGTGATTTCCGATCGCGTGGCTCTGAGCCTTGAAGGGCAATACCGGCGCGGTGACGGCTGGCAACGTGATATCTCCAACAATGACAAGCGCGTTGGTGATTACGAGAACTGGTCGTTCCGCATCGGTCTCAAGGCCGAACTGACCGACACGGTGGATGTGCTGCTGCGGTACAAGCACGGTCAGGTCGATGATCCCTCGACGATGCTGGCATCCAGCCTCGACACGGCCGACTTCGGGCTCGGTGCGCCTTTCGGCGGTGTTCCGGGAACCTACACGACGGCGAAAAACCGTATTGCCAGTGGATCGGTGCCCGAGGTGTTCCGTTCAAACACCGACGTCGTGCAGGGGACGATTCGTGCGGACCTGGGCTTTGCGGACCTGACTTCATATAGCCAGTACCGCAGCGAAAATTCGCTGATGTCGCAAGATCTCGACTATTCGGGGTTGGACCTGTTCCAGATCGGCCTGCCCAACCTCAACGAGACATGGAGCCAGGAACTGCTGCTCACCTCCAAGGCCGGGCCGAAGCTGCAGTGGACTGGCGGGTTGTTCTATTTCCAGAACACCGACACATACATCACTTACGTCAACAATGCGGGCAATGCTCCTGACCAGCGTATCCGGCTTGGCGGATCGAGCACGACGGTCCGTAGCTATGCAGCATTTCTCGACGCGACGTATGAGATCACGCCTCAGTTCTTCCTGACTGCGGGCGCGCGCTATTCGATCGACAAGATCGTCGATGCCTACTGGAACAGGCAGTTCGTGGTGACGGAGGAGCCGGTTCCTGACATTTCCAATAACAAGCTGACGCCGCGCGTGGTGCTGCGTTACAAGCCGACCGACCGCACCAGCATCTATGCCTCGTTCACCAAGGGCTACAAGGCGGCGATTTCGGACGTGGGTGGCTCGTGCCAGATCCCGGACACGAATTACACCTGCAATCGCGTCAAGCCGGAAGACATCAACGCTTACGAAGTGGGCTTCAAGTACGAGGATCGTGGCATCTCGTTCGAGGCTGCTGCGTTCTATTACGACTACAAGAACCTGCAGGTCTCTATTTTCCGCACTGGCACGGCCGAGATCGTCAATGCGGCAACCTCGGAAATCTACGGCCTTGAAGGCGCGCTGCACTACAAGGTGACGCCGGCCTTCCAGATCAATGCCGGGGCATCCTATGTTCATGCACGTTACAAGCGGTTCAACGATGCGCCGGTCTACGTGCGTTGCGCGGAACTGGGCGAAGAGGCTGCGGAAACCTGCGCGGCCAATGGCATCAGCTTCGTCGTAGCACCGACTACGCTGAACGATGTGACGATGCAGCGCACGCCTGAATTCACCGGCTTCATCGGCGCGCGATACGAAGCGGATCTGGGTGGCGGGCAGCTCGCGCTGTCGGGCAACCTGTTCTATTCGTCCAGCTTCTTCTTCGGCCCGTCGGGAATCCAGTTCAAGCAAGGCTCGTATGAGACACTGGCATTGCGCGCGCAGTGGAGCGCGCCGGATGACCGGTTCCACGTTGCCGTTTTCGGGGATAACGTCACCAACAGCCGTTATCTAACGCAGGCCCAGTATTCGAGCTTCGGCATCGGCGCGAACTGGAGCAAGCCGACGACCTATGGGCTGGAGTTTGGCGTGGCGTTCTGATGCTCAAGCGTTCCCGAATGGGAATTGCCGGGGCGCGCGCTGATCGCTGACGTGCGGGCGATCAGCTGAAAGCAGCGCAAGGGAGAAAGAGATGCCGCAAGACGCCGCGCCCGCAGGCAAGACCTGGCGTGTGGTTCAGTGGGCCACCGGCAATGTCGGCAGCCGTGCACTGCGCATGATCATAGAGCATCCGCGCATGGACCTCGTCGGACTATGGGTCAGCTCGCCCGAGAAAGTCGGCAAAGACGCCGGCGCGCTTTGCGGACTTGGCGAGACCGGTATCAAGGCAACCAGTTCGCTCGAAGAGATTGTCGCCCTGGATGCCGATTGCGTGCTGTTCATGCCGCAGGGCACGGACTGGGATGCGCTTTGCGCGCTGCTTGCCTCCGGCAAGAACGTTGTGACGACGCGGGGGGATTTCCATTTTCCGCCCCTTATGGATGCCGATCGCCGTGCGCGGATCGAGGCGGCCTGTGCGGCCGGAGGAACGTCGATCTATTCCACCGGTTCCAGTCCGGGCTTCGTCACGGAGGCGCTGGCCATCCCGCTGCTTTCGCTCCAGCGCGAACACGGCTTGCTGACCATTGACGAATATGCCGATGTCTCCAGCCGCAATTCGCCAGACATGCTCTTTCATATCATGGGCTTTGCGGCTCCGATGGCACCGTTCGATCAGCGCCGCGCAGAGCATCTCAAGGGGGATTTCGGCAGTTCGCTGTCACAAGTGGCCGAGGCAATGGGCCTTCCTTGCGACGACATCGAGGCGGTGGGGGAATTGTCGGCGACCCGGCACGATCTCCAGATCGCTGCGGGCATGGTACCTGCAGGTACGGTAGGGGCGATGCGCACGACGATTACCTGCAAGCACGGCGGCCGCCCCGTTCTTCGCTTCCGCGCCAACTGGTACGTCACCGCGGATATCGAAGACGACTGGGATTTGCGCGAATCCGGCTGGCGGATCGTCACGGAAGGCGACACCCCGGTAAAGATCGACATCACCTTTCCCGTCTCGGAAGCGGATTACGCCGCGTACACGCCGGGTCTTACTGCGCACCGGCCGATCAACGCCATCCCTGCGGTCTGTGCGGCTGCCCCAGGCATCCGCACGACCGTGGAGTTGCCGCAGATCGTTCCGATTTACGGCTGAGCCGGAGCCGGAGCCGTCGCCTGATCGCCGCCCAGCACGCGGTAAAGCGCGATACGGTTGCCGGCCAGCGTCAGACGTACAGCGATCTCTGCCTGTCGCGCCGAATACAGGCTGCGCTGGGCGTCGAGGTTGTCGAGCGAGCCGACGATGCCGCGTCGATAACTGGCCTCGGTCAGCGTCGCGGTGTCCTGTGCAGCGTTGGTGAAGGCGGTGGCGGCGCGCAGACGTTCGGCCAGCGTGCCTTGATCGGCAAGCGCGTTTGCAGTCTCCTGGAACGCGGTCTGGATCGCCTTCTCATAAGTCGCCAGAGCGGCATCGCGCTGCGCTCTGGTCACGGCTACGTTGGCAGTGCGCCCACCGGCGTTGAACACTGACCAGCTGCCGTCGGCCCCCAGCGTGGTGGTACGTGAAGCGGTGTCGAACAGGCTGGACAACGACTGGCTGGCGAAGCCGATAAGCGCGCTCAATGAAATCGTGGGGAACAATTGCGCACGTGCCACGCCGATATCGGCATTGGCAGCGCGCAACTGGTATTCCGCCTGAACCACGTCAGGACGGCGCAGAAGCACTTGCGTCGAAAGCCCGGCAGGTACTTCACCGAGGCTGGCGTTGACCTGATCGATCCCTGTCGGCAACAGGGTCGGGTCGATCTCGGCGCCGACAAGCAGCCGGATGGCGTTGATATCCTGTGCCAGAGCGGCGGTCTGCGAAGCAACATCCCCGTTGGCGGTTTCGAGCACCTGCTCCGCCTGGCGCAGTTCCGTGCGGGCCGCAACGCCGCCCTTGAGGCGTGCTGCGGAAAGTCGCACGCTGTCCTTTGCGTTGGACGCTGTGGCCTGCGCCAGTTTGAGCAGTTCGGTGTCGGCGGCGTAAGTCGCCCACGCCTGCGCAAGATCGGATACCAGCCCGAGGCGCACGGTGCGGGCCGCAGCTTCGGTGGCCAGCGCAGTATCACGGTCCGACTGGGTAGCGTTGGCCAGCTTGCCGAACAAGTCCAGTTCGAAGCTGGAAATGCCGCCCTGCACCGAATAGCTCATGCCGTTGAGGCCGAATCCGCCGCCGGTTTCGGTATCGGTTGCGGAACCGCTGATGCCCACCGCCGGGAACTGGCTTGCGCGGGTAACGCGCACCTGTGCCCGCGCTGCGGCGACGTTGGCCGCAGCTACGCGCAAGTCGCGGTTATTGACCAGCGCTTCTTCGATGAGCGCCTGCAGGCGCGGATCGCGGAAGATGTCCTTGTAGGAAACCGTGGGAAGCGAAGCCTCGTTCTGTTGAAGATAGGCGTCGCCCACCGGCCATGAGGTGGGAACGGGCAGGGCGGGCTGAGCGTACTTCGGCGCCAGCGAACAGGCGCCAAGTGCTATGGCCGGCAGCACCGCCGTCATCAGCCGAATGCTCGGGCTTTTCATGCGGGGTCTCCCGAGCGCTCGCGGCGCTGCTGCAATTTCTCACGCGCTGCGGCAAGGCCGTCCCGCACGCCGCGGCGCACCAGCACGAAGAACAACGGGATGTAGAAGATCGCGAGGATCGTTGCGGTCAGCATGCCGCCGACCACCGCGGTGCCGATCGCGACGCGGCTGTTGGCGCCCGCACCCGTCGCAATGGCAAGCGGCAATACGCCAAAGATGAACGCAAAGCTGGTCATCAGAATTGGGCGCAGGCGGATTTTTGCGGCTTCCAGAGCGGCATCGATGACGCGTTTGCCCTGGCGCTCGGCCTGTTCGGCGAATTCGATCATCAGGATCGCGTTCTTTGCGGCAAGGCCCATCGTCGTCAGCAGGCCGATTTGCAGGTAGACGTCATTTTCCAGCCCGCGCAGCGTCACGAAGGCGATCGCACCGAGCAGGCCGAGCGGGATCACGAGAATAACCGCGACCGGGATCGACCAGCTTTCATAAAGGGCCGCCAGGCACAGGAAAACGACGAGCAACGACAGGGCGTAAAGGATGGGCCCCTGTCCCGAAGACAGCCTTTCCTGATAGGATGAACCAGCCCAGGCGACGCTGACACCGGGAATGTCGGCGGCGAGTTGTTCCATGACGTCCATCGCCGTACCCGAACTTACGCCGGACCCTGCGTTACCCGAAAACTCGTAAGCGGGCAGCCCGTTGAAGCGTGATGTGGAACTGGGCGCAGTCGACCATCCGATGGTGGAGAAGGCGGAGAAGGGCGCCATCTGCCCGTCGGACCCGCGAACGAACCACTGCGCCAGATCTTCCGGCCGCGAACGGAACTGTGCGTCGCCCTGAACATAGACGCGCTTGACGCGGCCCTTGTCGATGAAGTCGTTGACGTAAGTGCCACCCCAGGCCGTGGACAGGGTGGAGTTCACGTTTCCGGGCGTCAGGCCGTAAGCGGTGAGTGCACGGATGTCCGTGTTGATCTTCAGGGTCGACACGTCTGGCAGATTGCTGAGGCGCACGCCGGATAGCTGGTCGCTCGCACCTGCGGCGGCCAGCAGCTTTTCACGCGCTTCCATGAACTTGTCGCTCGAAAGGCCGCTGGCGTTCTGCAATTCCATCGTGAAGCCCGAGGAATCGCCAAGCCCGCGCACGGCGCCGGGGACCAGCACAAAGACTTGCGCATCGCGAAGGCTGCGGAATGCGGCGCTGGCGCGACCGACGATGGCATCGGCGCTATCCTTGGGATCGGTGCGTTCCGACCAGTCGGTCAGGTTGATAAAGCCCTGGCCGCTGTTCTGACCCGAGGCACCGCGGCCGCCGCCCGCGACCGAGAACATGCCCGCAACGTTGCGTTTTTCGTATGTGGTGAAGTACTTCTCGATCTCGCGCTGGACTTCTTCGGTGCGCGATCGGGGGGTGCCGGCGGGTAGGCGCCATTGCACCATGATATTGCCCTGATCCTCGTTCGGCAGGAAGCCGGTGGGCAGGCGCTGGAACAGCATGAGCGTAGCAACACAGGTTACCGCGAAAAGCGCCAGCCAGCGCCACTTGTGCGCAACTACAACGTCCACCCTGCGCACATAGGCATCGGTGATGCGTTCAAAACTGCGGTTGAACCAGGTGTGGAATTTCTCCCACCCGCGCGCCAGCCACGGCAGATGGCGGTCGATGAAGTTGGGTTCGTGCCCTTCTTCACCGTGTGGCTTCTTGGCCTTGAGCAGCGTGGCGGTCAGCGCGGGGCTGAGGATCAGGGCGACGAGCACGGAAAGCACCATCGCGGTGACGATCGTCAGCGAGAACTGGCGGTAGATCACGCCCGTGGAGCCGCCGAAGAACGCCATCGGCAGGAACACCGCCGAAAGCACCAGCGCGATGGCAACCAGCGCGATCTGGATTTCCTCCATCGACTTGATCGTCGCTTCGCGCGGTGACATGCCGGGGTTCTCTTCCAGCAGGCGCTCGACGTTCTCGACGACGACGATCGCGTCATCGACCAGCAGGCCGATCGCCAGCACCAGCCCGAACAGCGTCATCGTATTGATGGAAAAGCCCATCACATAGAAAACCGCGAAAGTGCCGAGCAGGACGACAGGGACCGCGATCGCCGGGATCAGGGTTGCACGCCAGCTTTGCAGGAACACGAACATCACGATGACGACGAGGACGATCGCTTCGAAAAGCGCCTTTTCGACTTCCTCGACCGAAAGCTTGATGAAGGTCGTGGAATCGCTGCCGTAGATGTACTTCAGGCCGTCCGGCATTTCGGCGGCCAGACCCTGCATCTTGGCTTTGACAGCCTCTGCGGTGCGCAGGGCGTCGGCGCCGGGCGCCAGCGAGATCGAGATGCCGGCGCCGGGGTGTCCGTTGACGCGGCTGACCGAAGTGTAGCTGTCCGCGCCGATTTCCACCCGCGCAACATCGCCGATGGTGACAACCGAGCCGTCCGGGTTGGTCTTGAGCACGATGGCGCGGAACTGTTCCGCGGTCTGCAACCGCGAACCTGCAGTGACGACGGCGTTGATGGCCTGGTCATCGACAGCAGGGGTGCCGCCGATTTCGCCTGCTGCCACTTCGGTATTCTGGGCGGTGATCGCAGAAGTCACGTCGCTGGGCATAAGCGCCACGGCCGCAAGCTTGCGTGGATCAAGCCAGATGCGCATCGCGTGCGGTGCGCCGAACACGTTGACGTCGCCTACGCCCTGCACGCGCGAAAGCGGGTCCTGGATGTTCGAGGCCAGATAGTCAGACACGTCCTGGTTCGAACGCTGGTCAGTCTCGTCGTAGACGGCCACCAGCAGCAACTGATCGGCGTTGGACTTGGTGACAGTCACGCCGCGGGCCTGCACCGTCTGCGGAAGGCGCGGGATGGCCGACTGGACCTTGTTCTGGACCTGAACCTGCGCGATGTCGGGGTCAGTGCCCTTGGCGAAAGTTGCGCTGATGGTCGCCTGACCGCGGTTGCTCGATTCGGAGCTGAAGTAGAGCAGGCCGTCGATGCCGGTCAGCTGCTGCTCGATGATCTGCGTCACCGAGTTCTCGATCGTCTGTGCGGATGCGCCCTGGTAAGTGGCGCGGATATTCACCTGCGTCGGGGCGATATCCGGGTACTGTTCGTTGGGCAGGAAGTTCAGCGCACCAAGGCCGGTGAGCATGACGATGATCGCCAGAACCCAGGCGAAGATCGGGCGGTCGATGAAGATGCGGGACATGGAAGGTCAGCCGCGCTTGTGGCCGGACTGGCCCATCTCTGCGCCGGCTTCCTGGCCTTCCTTGCGCGGTTCGACCTTTTGCGACGTGGCGCTGGGCACAGGCTTGATGGGTGCCCCCTGCCGCAGCCCGTTGAGGCCCTGAACGATAACCTTGTCGCCTTTCCTGAGCCCGCCAGTGATGACCGCGAACTCATTGTAGGTGCGGTCGGCCGTCACCTTGCGGCGCTGCGCCTTGTTGTCGGCGCCGACGAGCATGACAAAGGCGCTGCCGTCGAAGTCGCGCTGCACGGAGTTCTGCGGGACAAGGAAGGCATTGGGGTCCGAAGCCTGATCGAACATCGCGGTCACGAACATGCCGGGCAGCAGCAGGCCATCCGGATTCGGGAAGCGCGCGCGCAGGGTGACCGTGCCGGTGGTCTGGTCAACCGTCACTTCCGAGAACTGCACAGTGCCCGAAAGCGGATAGCGGGTGCCTCCATCCAGCATCAGATGCACTTCGGTGCTGCCGGGGGTGACGCCGCCCTCGGCCAGCCGTCGGCGAAGGGAGGTCAGTTCGGCAGCGGACTGCTGCATGTCGACATAGATCGGGTCCATGCGCTGGATGATCGCCAGCGGATCGGTCTGCGTGGCGCTGACGAGCGCGCCCACGGTGAACAGCTGGCGACCGATCTTGCCGCTGATGGGGGCGGGAACGGTGGTGAAGCGTAAATTGATCTTTGCCGTATCGAGCGCGGCGGCGTTCTGCGCGATTGCAGCCTTGGCCGTGCGCGATTCCGCCAGGGCGTCGGTATAGTCCTGCTTGGCGATGGCCTCCATGTCGGCAAGCGGGCGATAACGATCCGCCTTTACCGAGGCCGCGTCAGCCGTGGCGCGCGCGCTGGCGAGGTTGGCCTGAGCCTGATTGACCGCGGCGCGGTAAAGGCTGGGGTCGATCTCGAACAGGGGCTGCCCTGCCTTGACCGTGCTGCCTTCTGTAAAGAAGCGCCGCTTGATGACGCCGGTAACCTGCGGGCGAACCTCGGACGTCTCGAACGCGACCGTGCGGCCGCTGAGTGTCGCCGCGAGCGGGACGCTGCTGGTCTGCGCGACGATGTAGCCGACCTCGGCAGTGCGCTGCTGTTGCCCCTTGGACGATTCGCCGGAGCATGCGGCCAGCGACGCTCCGGCAACGAGCAGTAGCGGCCAGCGCCAGGAGGAGGCCCGGCGGAGGGCATAAGTGGGGAAGCTGTTCAAGTCGCACGCCTTGTTGGAGGGTGCCTTGTCCTATTCAGCAAAGCGGTGCGCCCGCAAGCGTCCTTTTCTCAGATGCGACAATTTGCGACTAAAGATCAGAGCCGCATGGCAATCCGGCAGGAAAAAACGGCTGAAAGTATGCCGATCAAGCAAAATTTGTCAGGATTGCACCACTGGAAAGGAAGTGGTGCCCGAGGGCGGATTCGAACCACCGACACTGCGATTTTCAGTCGCATGCTCTACCAACTGAGCTACTCGGGCACTCGTTCGGCGGGGCCTCTGGAAGAGACCGGCGAGCGGTGTGGGCGGGCCTATGAAGAAGCGCGCCGACCTTGGCAAGCCCTAAATGACGAAGAAATTTCAATCGTCCTGTGGATTACTTTTTTCGTGCCCTGCGAAGTCTTCCGGATCGTGGGGCTGACCAGGCAGGGCGTAGCCGTCATCCAGCCATTGCAGCAGGTCACGGTCGCGGCAGCGCTTTGAGCAGAATGGGGTGAATTCGGTGACGCGCGGCTTGCGGCAGATCGGGCATTTGCGTTCGGAAAGGGTCATAAGGGAACGGCCTGCGCGAATCCGGCCGTAAGCGCAAGCGTGCGGTCTTCGTGCCAGCGGATCATGCGTCCCGTGCGCCGCGCCAGTTCCGACACCCATGCTTCGGCAGTGGCGGCGCGCACGGCGGGGTGTGCGCTGAGCAACAGCGCGCCGGGCTCCATCACCGCTTCGGCGTTACGCAGCAGAAGCCGCGCTGCGGTGGCGGCCGGCGTAGCGCGAACACGCTGGGGGATCGACGGCCGCTCCAGTCTTGCGACGAGTTGCACGAAGCCGAAGCCGTTCATCGCAGTATGCTGGTGCGGCCAGTGATCCAGTGCATGGGCCAACGCCTCATCCACTGCACGGCGGTCTTCCTTGCGTTCGAGCGAGGGGAAATCGATGCCGATGGAACCAGCCAGATCAAGCCGCCCGATCGCATCGGCAATCGCCGGCACGGCGGCAAGCGCCAGTGCGGCGGGTGGAAGTGCGCCGTCGATGTCGATCAGGGTCATTGCCGGAGTTGGCGTCACGACGAGTGATCCGCCGTCGAAAGCGATGATGCCGTCGATGGCTTCGGCGATGATTTCCGGCCAGGGGTCATCGGGAAAACGACGGACCTTCCTCACCGCATAGCCATCGGGGCGCAGCGCTTCGGCAAGCGTGGGAGCAGGGCGGGGCGCCATATCGCTTGCACGGGTCTGGGCCAGCTTGTGACGGCCGGTCTCGGCAATGGCGGCGCGGGTGACGATCACCCTTTGACGTGCGCCTTCGCTGGCTGATTTCGGCAGTCCGTCGACCAGCGCTTCCTCGCCCGAATTGAACCGGACGGTCCCGCGCGACGAACCGGCGCGTCGTGATACGAGGGTGGCGTCTGCGATTTCGCCTGCTGAAAGGTGGCCCGGCCAGTCGAGTCTTGCTTCGAGAATGCGGCCGCTATCGACGAGGATCGCGCGTGTTTCGCCGATCCCGTCCTCGATCAGCCATTCAGCCAATGGGGAAGCCGGCGCCCTTCAGGAGCGCGCGCGTCTCGAACAGGGGGAGGCCGACGACGCCGGAATGACTGCCGGAAATCCACGCAATCAACCCTTCGGCGCTGCCCTGGATGGCGTAGCCTCCGGCCTTGCCCTCCCATTCGCCGCCGCCGATGTAGGCTTCGACTTCGTCTTTCGACAGCTGTTTGAAGCGCACGATCGTTTCGCTCAGGCGTTCGCGAACGGATCCGTCAGGGGCGCGCAGCGCTATTGCCGACAAAACGCGGTGGCGCCTGCCGGACAGCAGGGCAAGGCATTCGCGGGCCGTTGCCTCGTCTTCGGCCTTGGGCAGCACGCGGCGGCCGCAGGCCACCACAGTGTCTCCGGCGAGTACGAAGGCGTCGCAGACGGGAAGGGCCAGCGCCTTTTCCCGCGCCATGCGGCGTGCGTATTCGCGCGGAACTTCGCGCTCGTGCGGTGTCTCGTCGATATCCGCAGCCTCCACCGCGAAGTCGCTCATCCCGATACGGGAAAGCAGTTCGCGGCGTCTGGGACTTGCGGAGGCGAGAATAAGCCGGGGGGCATCATGCCCCGCCGACACGTCTACAACGTTCAAGTCGGCGCTCAGATCAGGATCCGAACTGGCCGGGGCCACCACGGCCGGGCATGAAGCGGTAGGTGATACGACCCTTGGTGAGATCGTAGGGGGTCAGCTCGCAGAGCACTTCGTCGCCGACCAGCACGCGGATGCGGTTCTTGCGCATCTTGCCTGCGGTGTGGCCGAGGATCTCGTGGCCGTTCTCCAGCTCTACGCGAAACATCGCGTTGGGGAGAAGTTCGACCACGCGGCCGCGCATTTCGAGGAGTTCTTCTTTCGCCATCGGCGATCAGTTTCCGTTGTTCTGGTGTGTCATCGGCGCGCGACATAGCCACGACTCCGCAAAAATGGAAGCCTTTGCGGTATTTTTGGCATTCGTGTGGCCGTGATACCGCTGATGCAGCAGGGACGGCACCGGCTGCAAGGCCTTCGCGACCACTCGTATGATGGTGCCGACCGCCGGTTCATCCGCCCGCAAGATGACTGCGACAAAATGATACCGCGCCCCCGCTTGTGGTCCGCAAGAGGCCAAGGCAATAGCGGACGAGGGGAAGGGACACATCACTATCAGACAAATGCACCTTGGCGGAGACTGCACTTGCGTTCCTTACCACTGATCAGCCTTGTGGCGTGCCTTGCCATGCCGGTTCCGGCATGGGCGGCCGATGCGCCGACTGCGCCGGTCATCAAGGATGACGATACCGATCCTGATAACCCGATGGAGGTTCACGGCGACGAGATTCTCGTCACCGCGCCACGTATCATCGGCTCCATCGACGTGCCGCAAAAGCCGATCGAGGTCTTCGACGAGAACGACATCGCCTCTTACGGCGTGAGTTCGATCGAGGAACTGCTCGAAGCGATCAGCCCTCAGACCGGCAGCGGGCGCGGGCGTGGAGACGGGCGGCCGGTGATGCTGCTTAACGGCCAGCGAATCTCCAGCTTCCGCGAAATGCGCGGCATCCCGCCCGAAGCGATCCGCCGGGTGGAAGTGCTGCCCGAGGAAGTGGCGCTGCGGTTTGGCTATTCCGCGAACCAGCGCGTCGTCAATATCATCCTCAAGGATCAGTTCCAGGCAGTGACGACGTCGGGCGAATACAATCGCCCGACGCGCGGCGGCTACGACAATTACGAGCTGGAGGGCGGTCTGTTCAAGATCGCAGGGCCGCGCCGCTACAACATCAACGGCAAGCTCGACAACACAAGCATGCTGACCGAGGCCGAACGCGGCATCACCCAGGAGGAATCGCGCACATCGCAGGTTGCGGGCGATCCCGATCCCGCGCGCTACCGAAGCCTTGCCGCGCAGGACCATGAACTGACGCTTGAAGGCTCGATGACGCAGGGGCTGGGCGAAAAAGGGCTGGCCGGCGCGATCACCGTGACCGGCGGCTATACCCGCTCCAACACGCTGTCGAGTTCGGGGCTCGATACGGTGCCGCTGACCTATGATGGGCAGACGCTGCGCCGCACGCTGCCGGACCCGCTTACCAACCGTTCCATCAGCGATACCTTCGAAGGCGGGTTCGGCTACAGCACGATGGTTGGCGACTGGCAGCTGAGCGCCACCGCGAACGCCACCTATACGGACACCAGCACCCGCGTCGACAGGCGCAGGGGCGAGGATCAGTACGGCGATCTGCAGGCGGCGGTGGCATCGGGCACGCTTTCGATCAGCGGGGCGTTGCCGGATGTGCCGGGCGCGGGCGTTGATGTGGCCACGACCCGTCAGCTTACCTTGTCGAACCTGGTGACCCTGTCCGGAAAGCCCTTCCGGATGCCTGCGGGCGAAGCGAACCTTACGGTCAAGGGCGGTTACGACTACGACCGTTCGGCCAGCAAGGATACGCGGACCACGCTGGGGGATATCACCCTCAAGCGCGGCGACGTGCTTGGCGGTGTGAATCTTGCTCTGCCGCTGACGAGCAAAGGTGAGGATTTCCTCGGCGCGGTAGGCGACATCACGCTGAACTTCAGCGGCGGGCTGGACCACCTTTCGGACTTCGGCACGCTGAAGGACTGGAGCGCAGGCATAACCTGGTCGCCCACCGAAAACCTGATGCTGCAGGCCAGCTATATCGTGGACGAAGCCGCGCCCAAGCTGACGCAGCTCGCCGCGCCGATGATCGAGACGTACAACGTTGCCGTCTACGACTTCGCCAATTCGCGTACTGCGCTTGTCACCACGGTGACTGGCGGCAATCCCGATCTGAAGAAGGAAACGCAGCGCGACTGGAAGATATCGGCGCAATGGAAACTGCCGTTCATGCAGCGCTCCAACCTGATCGTCGAATATTTCCGTAACCGGTCAAGCGACGTGACGCAGTCATTCCCTCTGCTGACACCGGCGATCGAAAGCGCGTTTCCCGACCGGGTGACGCGCGACGCTGACGGCAATCTGACGCGCATCGACCGGCGCGCGGTCACGTTCGATGAAGTGAAATCTTCCTCGATGCGCTGGGGGTTCAACATTTCCGGCAGCCTTGGTGGCGCTTCCCCGGCGTCAGGCGGTGGTTCGGCAAGACCTTCATCCGTCCGTGCCGGCGCAGAGCCGGTACAGTCGGTGACCGGGCCCAACGGGCCGATGGCTGGTGGACAATCCCTTGGCGGGCAGTCTTCGGGAGCCGCACGTCCGGGCTTTGATCCTTCGCGTTTCGCGGCGAGCCGTGCGACGCTATGCGCGCCGGGTGCCGCCGCTCCGGACCCTGCCACGCTTCCCGATGGACTGCGCAATCGCCTTTCGGGTGAGGACGGAAAAATCGATCCGGCCAAGCTGGCCGAGTTCAGGCAGCGCGCCTGCTCGGCTGAAGGTGCGGGGAGCACCCCCGGTAACGGAGCATCGCCGGGCGAAGGGCGCGGCCCCATGGACCCGGAACGCTTCGAGCGTATCCGAACCGCTCTTTGCGCAGGCGGCAGCGGTCCGCCGGACATTGCCAGTCTGCCTGACCGGATGCGCGAACGCATCATGAGCGCGGACGGCAAGGTCGATCCCTCCAGGCTCGCCGAACTGCGCGAACGTTTCTGCAGTTCGGCTGCGCCTGCTGCGGCCGGAAGCCAGGCACAGGGCGATCAGCCGTCGATGTTCCCGCCGCCCGGCGCGTTCGGCGGTCCGCCCCCCATGTCCGCAAACGCGGGCGGTGCCGGCGGCACTCGATCCGAAGCGGGTGGTCGCGGGGCAGATGGTCCCGGTGGCCCCGGTGGTCCTCCCGGCGGCGGATTTGGGCCTCCGGGTGGGCGCAACGGCAGTCGCTGGAACCTGTCCGTCTACCATACATGGCGCTTCACAGACACGATCCTGATCGCGCCGGGCGTGCCGGTGCTGGACCAGCTGAACGGCGATTCGACCTCGGCAGGTGGCACGCCGCGCCACACCATCGAGGCGGAGGGTGGCCTGTTCAAGAATGGCTACGGGCTGCGCCTCAAGGCCGAATGGAATGCGCCAGCCCGCGTTGACGGGTCTGGGGCGCCGGGCAGTCAGGATCTGCGCTTTGGCAGCACTTTCGATGTGTCGCTGCGCCTGTTCGCAGACCTTGGTCGCAACGAAGCGCTGGTAGCCAAAATGCCGTTCCTTAAGGGCGCGCGTTTGTCGCTGGTGGCCGACAACATGCTGGATTCACGGCAGAAAGTGACCGATCAGAACGGCGTCACACCCATCGCCTACCAGCGCGCATACCGTGAACCGCAGGGCCGTGTGCTGGGGATCGATTTCCGCAAGATGTTCTGATCCTGAGGATAGGGCGGGGCGGGGACTACCGATCCGGCCCGTCCTGTCCTATCTGCACGAACATGGCGAGAACACCAGCCGGCACTCCCGAGCAGCCCAACCGTCTCGAACGTTTCAACGAGGAACGGGCGACATCGATCGTGCGCGGCTCCGACCAGCCCGACCTTCAGGCCGGTGTTGAAGTGATCCGCGACACCGTGCGGACGCTTCCGGCCAAGCCCGGCGTCTACCGCATGCAGGATGCGCGCGGCGATGTGCTCTACGTCGGCAAGGCGCGGGTGCTGCGCAACCGTGTCGCCAACTATACCCAGTGGGAACGCCTGCCGGGCCGTCTGCAGCGCATGGTCAGCCAGACCCGCTCGATGACGATCGTGACGACCAATTCGGAAGCCGAGGCGCTGCTGCTGGAAGCGCAGCTGATCAAGCGCTTCCGGCCCGCGTACAACGTGCTGCTGCGGGACGATAAGTCATTTCCGTTCATCCTGTTGCGCACCGATCACGAATTTCCGCGGATAATGAAACATCGCGGTGCACGGCGGATGAAGGGCAATTATTATGGCCCCTTCGCCAGTGCCGGGTCGGTGAACACCACGATCAATGCACTGCAAAAGTTGTTCCTGCTGCGCAGTTGCACCGACAGCTTCTTCGCCCGCCGCGACCGGCCGTGCCTGCTCTATCAGATCAAGCGGTGTTCGGCTCCTTGCGTCGATCGTATCGACGAAGCCGGCTATGCCGAACTGGTGCAGGAGGCGAAGGATTTCCTCGGCGGTCGCTCGAACTCCGTTCAGCGCAAGATCGAGGCACAGATGGCCGAGGCTGCGGAAAACCTCGACTTCGAGCGAGCGGCCATGCTGCGCGATCGTCTGCGCGCAGCCACCTTCATCCAGGGTAGCCAGGCGATCAACGCCGAGGGGCTCGACAACGCGGACATCTTCGCGATGGCGGGCAAGGGCGGCCAGATCGGTGTGCAGGCGTTTTTCATCCGCGGCGGCCAGAACTGGGGGCATCGCGCTTTCTTCCCCACCCACACCGAAGGGTTGAGCGAAGAGGAAGTGATGCAGGCGTTCCTCGCCCAGTTCTACGAGGAAGTGCCGCCTGCGCGATGCATCCTTGTAGACCGCGAACTGCCTGAGGCCGACCTCATCGCCGAGGCCCTGCGTGAAAGTGCGGGCGGCAAGGTGGAGATCTCCGTGCCTCAGCGCGGTAATCGTCGCAACCTCATGATGCAGGCCACGCGCAACGCGGTGGAGGCGCTCGACCGCCGGCTTGCAGAACGTGGAACGCAGGCCAAGGTCTGGCGGGAAATGGCCGATTTCCTCGAACTTCCGGACCTGCCGCAGCGCGTGGAAATCTACGACAACAGCCATATTTCGGGGACCAAGGCGCTCGGCGCGATGGTCGTGGCCGGGCCGGAGGGCTTTCAGACCAGCCAGTACCGAAAGTTCAACATCAAGAGCGCCCAGACCGACGATGACTACGCGATGATGCGTGAGGTCATGACCCGCCGCTTCGGCCGGGTACAGGAAGAAGATCCCGAGCGTACCGGCGGCACCTGGCCGGACCTTGTCCTGATCGACGGCGGCAAGGGGCAGATGAACGCGGTGAAGGATGCGCTGGAGGAACTCGGGATCGAGGACGTCAACCTGATCGCTATCGCCAAGGGCCCGCATCACGGGCGCGAAGGGCGCGAAGTGTTTCATTTCCCTGACGGGCGGGAAAAGATGCTGCCGGTCAATTCGCCGGTACTGTTCCACCTCCAGCGCCTGCGGGACGAAGTTCACCGGTTCGTCATCGGCGCTCACCGGGCCAAGCGCAGCCGCGCTATCACCGCCAGCCCGCTGGATGAGATTCCGGGCATCGGTCCCGCCCGCAAGCGCGCGCTGTTGCTGCATTTCGGCACGGCAGGAAAGGTAAGGGCGGCCAGTCTGGAGGACTTACGGCGGGCCCCCGGCGTCAGCGTGGCAGTGGCGCAGACGATCTACGATTTCTATCATCCCAACGGGTGAAATGACGGAATTTCGCGCTTCTTATCATCCCATCGCATGGCGGTGAGTGAAGAGGACGGTTAACGAGGTGCTGCCGTTCCAGGCGCGTTCGTGGAAGAAGAAGACCACGGCATTCACCATCGGTTCTATCAGGGCGATGCCGCCCGCCATTGCTGCTGAGCCCGTGACGAGATAGGCGACGGTGAAGCCGACGATCAGGTGGAGAGCAAGGAAACTGGCGGTTTTTGCGAAATCACGGGGCATTGATCGGTCCTTTCGAGACTCTTCTAATGCGATTTATTCGCAATAATAAACTTGCCTGTGTCGCTTCTGTAATCGGTTCAGTCGATCATCGGCGTTGTTACAGCCCTAGTTTTCGGGCGATCCGCCAGCCGATCGCCTTTGCCCGATTGTGCGAAGGCCAGCGTTTCGGCGGTTTCGGAGCCAGTCCGCAGCGCCGCAGCAGGTGATTGAAGGCACGCGCGTCGGCTTCCGCAAAGCTCCACTCCGAACGCCATGTGATCGACAGCGAGACGGACGGTTCCGGCCCGTTGCGCACGAAATGCGGCGCCATGACCGGCACATAAAGGGCCTCAGCGGCACTCAAAGGGTACTCACGGGCACCGACAAGCAGTTCATCGCGCCATTTCAGCTCCCTGCCGCCGCCTGTGTGGTAGGTCTCGTGCACTTCGTCTGGTGCATAGGCGGGATCGCCTGCCGGGAACTGCGTCATCACTTTCGACCCGCGCACCTGCATCAGTATGTTGTGCTCTGGATCGAAGTGATAGGGCGTGACGCCGCCCGCGCTGGTTACGAAGATGAACGCCTGCGTTCTCAGCATGCGCCCGGTCCGCGCTTCGATGGCGGGGCGCAATTCGGCCAGCAGTTCGGAGAGCAGGGCGGCATAGGCGGGGTCCTGCTCAACATTCTTGAGCACCGCCCAGGACTTCGCCGTCTTGATCTGGCGGATAGTCGCGCCGATGGGAATGCCGGTGGGTGCAGGCTTGCCCTCCACGCCGATGGGCTGGTCGCTGGCGTTGTATTCCACCGAGCCTGGCGGCAGACCCTCTGCCAGCCGGGCGAGCGCCTCCAGTTCCATCAGCGGGTGCGCGCCCAGGGCGTGCGTCAGCTTGTGCGGAACTTCCGGGTAGTTCGCAGCGAAAGTCGCACATGCGTCCTGCGGGAAAACCGGGGCGGAGATGACAGGCGGTGGTGCGTTCATTGGCTGGGTCCGGCGGGATGGCGCGCGGTTTCGGCACGCACGAACTGGCGGAATGCGGCGCGCCGCAAGGCTCCGCCGATGGCGATCGACAAACGCCCGATCTGCCGACGTTCACGCCAGAGATGGTCGATCATCGGATGGTCGGTGGCAGCGCAACTGTCGGTCCAGGCGATATCGGACCGTTCCAGCATACGCAGGTTTTCGCGTTGAAGCAGGACGCCCGGCGAAAAACGCGCGCAATCCTCATCGAACGCGGTCTTGTATGAATAGGCGCCCGGCGGTGTGAGGAAGGTTGCCAGCATGGCAATCGGCCGACCGTCCAGCGTCAGCGAGAGCCGTTCCAGTCGCCCTTTGTCCGCCGCGCCGGCCATGCTTTCGCGAAACAGGCGTGCGGTGCCTTCGGAACTGGCGAGGGCCGACCCCGCCTTGCCCTTCCAGCCTGCCGCTTCCAGTGCCAGAAAGTCAGCGCACCAGCTGCCTATGCCTATCGCGTCACTGCGGTGTTCGAAGCTGACTTCGCCCGCCTCGGCCAGCCGGCTGGCCTGACGGCGCAGTTCCTTGCGCTTCTTGCCCGAGAGCGCGGCTTCCAGATAACCTTGAGGCGTATCTTGCGAAGCGAGCATCGCGCGAGCCTCACCATGTACGATTTCCAGCTGGCGAACCTGCTGCACGGCAACCTGTTCAAGTGCGACATGCAGTGGCCCGCCCAGCACCATACCACGCAAATGCATGAAAAGCGCGGAGCCCGGATGCGCATCGGCCCAGCGAAGCACGGCCTGCCAGAAGGGGATTTCCGCTCCTTTGGCGACGAGCGGAACACCGCAGAAGCAATTCTCATGCAGCCAGCTCGACACTTGCGGCACCGGCCAGCGGTAATAGCGGGCAGAGCGCGCGATCGGCAGCAGTCCGGCCAGCTTGCCATCGTGTTCGTAACGAAGGATCGTCACACCTTCGGTCCGCGGCAGGTGGTGCAGCGAAGGGAGGAGATACCAGCTTTCGTAGAAGGGGTTGGGCTCTGCCGCGCTGTCGGCAAGGCGGTCCCATGCTGCGATTTCGCTTTCAAGCGACCGCCAGGGTACGGCGGTCAGGCAGCTGGAAGGTACGGACGCAAGACCGCCTTCGACGCGGGGCGCCGAACGGACGGTTTCACGATGCGCCTCGCCAGCCACGTGCAGTGATTTCCTGTTGCCGGAACGTTTCGTGTTCGTTGTTCCGACTAATGCGCAGAAATCAAGGAATCGCTAACGGCAAGCGCTGAGACGGGCGGGCACCGCGCCGGGCATTTCCGGCGCGGCGCCCTGAGTTCCTATTCTATGCTCTTATCCTGCCGCCATCGCTGCCAGCAGCAGCAGGGCGACGATATTGGTGATCTTGATCATCGGGTTCACGGCCGGGCCTGCGGTATCCTTGTAGGGATCGCCCACGGTGTCGCCCGTGACCGCAGCCTTGTGCGCTTCCGATCCCTTGCCGCCGTGGTTGCCGTCTTCGATGAACTTCTTGGCATTGTCCCACGCGCCGCCGCCCGATGTCATCGACAGCGCCACGAAGAGCCCGCCCACAATCACGCCCAGCAACAGCGCGCCCAGCGCCGCAAAGCCGTTTTCCGGCCCCGCGACCCAGCCGATCACATAATAGACTGCGATCGGCGCAAGCACCGGGAGCAGCGAGGGCACGATCATCTCCTTGATCGCCGCCTTGGTGACGAGGTCTACTGTGCGCGCATAGTCGGGCTTGTCGGCATACGTCATGATGCCGGGCTTTTCCCGGAACTGTTCGCGCACATCGACCACCACGTCGCCGGCCGCGCGACCCACCGCCGTCATGCCCATCGCGCCGAACAGGTAGGGCAAGAGTGCGCCCAGCAGCAGGCCGACGATGACGTAGGGGTTTTCAAGACTGAAATCGACCTGCAGCAGCGGGAAGAACTCCCTGAGGTCGGTGGTGTAAGCGGCGAACAGCACCAGCGCGGCAAGGCCCGCCGAACCGATCGCGTAGCCCTTCGTCACGGCCTTGGTCGTATTGCCCACGGCATCGAGCGCGTCGGTTTTTTCGCGAACTGCATCGTCAAGCCCGGCCATTTCGGCGATGCCCCCGGCATTGTCGGTGACGGGCCCATAAGCGTCGAGCGCGACGACCATGCCCGCCAGCGCCAGCATCGCGGTGGCCGCATAGGCGATGCCCAGCAGCCCTGCGAGCTGGTAGGCGACGATGATCCCGGCGACGATCACGATGGTGGGCAGCGCGGTCGCCTCAAGGCTGATGGCAAGCCCCTGGATGACGTTGGTGCCGTGGCCGGTGACCGATGCCTTGGCGATGGAGCGGACCGGGCGATATCCGGTGCCGGTGTAGTATTCGGTGATCCAGATGATCAGCCCGGTGATGACAAGCCCCACGAGCGCGCACCAGAACAGCGTGCGGCCGGTGAAGTCGCCATCGGCCACGGGCGTGTTCATGTCTCCCAGCGCGTGGGAAATCGCCCACCAGATCGCCGGGACGGAGAGCACGGCCGTTACCAGGAAGCCCTTGTACATGGCCCCCATGATGTTCTTCGATCCGCCCAGCCGCACGAAGTAGGTGCCGATGATCGAAGTGACGATGCACACCCCGCCGATCAGCAGCGGCAGGGCCATCATCGCGCCAAGGTTGTCCGCGCCTTTCAGAAGGAGCGCGGTCAGCACCATGGTTGCGCCCACGGTGACCACGTAAGTTTCGAAAAGGTCGGCGGCCATGCCGGCGCAGTCTCCCACGTTGTCGCCCACGTTGTCGGCGATGACGGCGGGGTTGCGGGGATCGTCCTCGGGAATGCCGGCCTCCACCTTGCCGACGAGGTCGGCGCCGACGTCGGCCGCCTTGGTGAAGATGCCGCCGCCCAGACGCGCGAAGATCGAGATCAGCGACGCGCCAAAGGCGAGGGCGGTGAGCGCCTCCACCACGGTGCGGTCATCGCCGCCTACCGTGTGCCCTCCGGGGCCGGTGAGATACCAGTAGAACACCGCGATCGCGAGGAGGGCAAGGCCCGCCACCAGCATGCCGGTGATCGCCCCGGCGCGGAAGGCCAGCGTCAGCCCGTCCTGCAGCCCCTTCTGCGCGGCGGCGGCGGTGCGCACGTTGGATCGCACCGAAATGTTCATCCCGATGAATCCGGCAACGCCCGACAGGATCGCGCCGATCACGAAGCCGGTGGCCGAAACGGCACCCAGCGTGAACGCCAGGATCGCCGCAACGACGACGCCGACGACGGCGATGGTGGAATATTGCCTTTTGAGGTAGGCCTGCGCCCCTTCCTGAATGGCGGCGGCGATCTCCTGCATCTTTTCCGAACCTGCGGGAGAACTCAGCACCTGGCGACTGGTGATAAAGCCATAGACTATGGCCAGAAGTCCCAGGACTATGGAAATCGTGACTGAATCCACGAAGACGTCCCCTTCCCAATATGTACGCGACGGGTTTTCCCGCTCGCGGCGAACAGGGCTATAGACAAGGCGGAATGGTGGCAAGCAAGGATATGGGCCGGTATGGAGAGGATGCGCGATCTTCCCCGTGGTCCGCACTGACGTCAGTGCTGGTAGCCGAGCCGTTCGGGCAGGGGCACCGCGGCGGCCTCTTGGGTAAGCGAAAGGCCGGAGCCGCCTTCAACCGTTCCGATCGCGGTCACTTGCCGGTCAAGCGTGGCGGCGGCTTCGATGATGCGGGCAGTGTGTTCGGGCGGGGCGGTGAACAGCAGTTCGTAGTCGTCGCCCGCCGTCATCGCATCAAGCCGGGCTTCGCGGTCTTCGCCGACGAGGGTGACAAGCGCGGAGGACAGCGGCACCGTGCCGATATCCAGAGCGATGCAAACGCCGCTGGCTTCGGCCATGCGTGATGCATCGACCAGCAGGCCGTCGGACACGTCCATCATTGCATGGACCAAAGGCGCCAGCGCAACGCCAAGGCGCGGTTCGGGTATGGGGCGCCGGTATCGGGCGACAAGCGCGGCGGTGTCGCCCTCATTGCCCCCTATCGTGCCAAGCGCGGCGCGAAGGCCCAACCCGGCGTCGCCGATGGTGCCGCTCACCCACACCCGGTCACCTGCTTGCGCTGCGGTCCGCGACGGGACCGGGCACCCTTGCTGTCCTGTGCCCAGCGCGGTCAGCGAAAAGCTGCGCGGCGCGCCTTCCGGCATGCGCACGGTGTCTCCGCCCAGCAGAGGGATGGCGAAGCGGCGGCAGGCGACATCCAGTCCCGCAAGGAACGCGGCGTCCCATGCCGCATCGCCCAGCGCATGCGAATAGAGGCACCCGACAGGCGTGGCGCCCTTGGCCGAAAGGTCCGAGACGTTCACCGCCACCAGCTTCCACGCCACGTCCTGCGGCGGGTCGTCAGGCAGGTAGTGGACGCTTTCGACCACGGTATCCATGGTCAGCACCAGCGCTTCGCCGCCGATGCGCAGCACTGCGGCATCGTCCGCCAGCCGCCGCGCGGCGGGGTCGGTGGCGATGGCGCGCAGAGCGTGGATGAAGGCGTGCTCGCCGGTCATCCGGACAGCTTGCCCTTAGCGGACCGACTTTGCCACCGAATCGAGCACACCGTTGAGGAACTTCGCCTCACGCGGGTCGAAGAAGGCGTGGCACACGTCGAGATATTCGCTGATTGCAGCGCCGGTGGGAATGTCGGCCCGCGCCATCAGTTCGTAGGCGCCCGCGCGCATGATCTGCAGCATGGTCTTGTCCAGACGGCCGAGCGACCAGCCTTCGGTCAGCTTGGAGGCGAGCAGTTCGTCGATCTCGTCGCGGCGGGCGATGGTGCCCTTCACGACATCGTCGAAGAACGCGACTTCGGCGTCGGCGAACTGCGCCTCGTCGATTTCCATGCCAAGGCGATGGCGGTGGAATTCGTCGAGCAGGGAGGCCATCGGCGTACCCTCCATGTCGAACTGGTACAGCGCCTGGACGGCGGCGAGGCGCGCAGCGGCGCGCTTCTGCTTGGGATTGCTCATGAGTTCAGCCTTACGGAAATGGAGCGCGCGTGCGCGGGAAGCCCTTCCGCTTGCGCAAGGGCAACGGCGGCGGGGCCGATGGCCTCCAGCGCCGCGGAATCTAGCTGGATGAAGCTGGTGCGCTTCATGAAATCAAGGACCGACAGACCCGAGGAGAACCGCGCCCGCCGCCCGGTGGGCAGGACGTGGTTCGGCCCGGCGACATAATCGCCGACCGCTTCGGGCGTCATGCGGCCAAGGAACACCGAGCCTGCATGGCGGATGCGGCGCATCAGGCTTTCGGGATCGTCGGTGGCGATCTCCACGTGTTCGGCGGCAAGGGCGTTGGCCAGCGCGGGCGCTTCGTCGAAGCTGGTGACGTCGATGATGACGCCGTTGACGCTCCAGCTTTCGCGAGCGGTCTTTTCCGTCGCCAGCGCGGCGAGTTCGATTTCGACCGCCTCGGCCACCGCATCCGCATAAGCGGCATCGTCGGTGATGAGGATCGACTGCGAGGTCGGGTCATGCTCGGCCTGGCTGAGCAGGTCGGCGGCGATCCGGCGAGGTTCGTTCCTTGCGTCCGCGATGACGAGGATTTCGCTGGGGCCTGCCACCATGTCGATCCCGACGACGCCGTAGAGCTGGCGCTTGGCTTCGGCCACCCAGGCATTGCCGGGGCCGGTTACCACATCGACAGGCGCGATCCGGTCAGTGCCATAGGCGAGCGCGCCCACGGCATGGGCACCGCCCACGCGCCAGATCTCATCCACGCCGGCAAGGTGCGCGGCGGCGAGTACCAGTGGGTTGACTTCGCCCTTGGGCGTCGGAGTGACGACGACAAGACGTTCCACGCCCGCAACCTTGGCGGGAATGGCGTTCATCAGCAGCGACGACGGGTAGGCCGCGCGCCCGCCGGGAACGTAGAGCCCGGCCGCGTCCACCGCGTTCCACGTAGCGCCTAGACGAACCCCGGCATCGTCGGTATAGTCGCGGTTTTCCGGCAGCTGCGCGGCGTGATAGGCGCGGATGCGCTCCGCTGCAAGTTCCAGCGCAGAACGCAGATCGGGGGCGAGCGCGTCGAAGGCGGCCTTGCAGGTCGCGGCATCGACGCTCCAGCCGGTCTGGTCGAGGTCATGGCCGTCGAATTTCGCGGTAAGGTCAGCCAGCGCCGCATCACCGCGCTTTCGCACGTCGCCGATGATCGCGGCAACGTCAGCCGCCACGTCCACCGCGCTTTCGCGACGGTCGGACACGACGCGCGCGAATGCTTCGGCGAAACCTGCGTCCTTGGCGGATAGGCGCAGCATCAGGCGGCTTCCTTCTCGGCCACCAGCGCGCGGAAAGCCTCGACCAGCGCGGCAACGCGCTCGTCCGTCTTGAGCGCGGCGCGGTTGACGATCAGGCGCGCGGAAATGTCGAGGATGCGGCTCGTTTCGACAAGACCGTTCTCCTTCAGCGTGCGGCCGGTGGAGACAAGGTCGACGATCCGGCTGGACAGGCCGAGCGAGGGCGCCAGTTCCATTGCACCGTTCAGCTTCACGACTTCGGCCTGCACGCCCAGCTTTTCGAAATGGCGGCGGGTCAGGTTCGGGTACTTGCTGGCGATGCGCAAGTGCGACGGCAGCGCGCCGCCCGTTTCGCCCACCTTTTCCGCAACGGACAGGCGGCAGTGGCCGATGTCGAGGTCAACCGGGGCGTAGAGGTCCGAATAGGCGAATTCCTCCACCACGTCCGAACCGACGATGCCGACTTGCGCAGCGCCGTGCGCAACAAAAGTGGCAACGTCGAAAGCGCGCACCCGGATAAGGCGCATGTCGCTGTTTTCGCAGGCGAACGAGAGCGCGCGCGACTTCTTGTCATGGAATTCCGCCTCGGGAATCACACCGGCGCGCGCCATCAGGGGCAGCGCTTCGTCGAGGATTCGGCCCTTGGGCACGGCGAAAGTCAAAGGTGTCGGCATGGTGCGCGCCTTAGTCGCGCAAGGAACAAAGGGCAACCGGGATGAAAAGGGCGGGCGCGATGAAATGAGCGGCGGTAAAACGGCGCTCCCGGTTGCCCGTTGCAGCTTATTCGCCCGGCGCGCTGGCCTTGATCGCGACGGCGTGGACGCGGTTGCCGGGAATGTCGCCCAGCGCCGCATTGACCAGTCGCTGGCGCTGGAGCCGCGAAACCCCGGCGAACTGCGGGCTTTCGATAAAGATCGTGAAGTGCGATTCGCCGCTGCCGTCATCGCCGGTATGGCCGCGATGCGTGGCGGAATCGTTGACCACGTCAAGCGACGTGGGGGCGAAGGCGGCGGTCAGCAGCTGCCGCATTTCCTGTTCGAGTGGTCCGGACATGGGGTTCCATTTAGGCGATCGATGCCCCATCTGGAAGCCGGTGAGACAGCATAGATTTCATGGACGCTACGAATCCGCCGGGCGCGAGTGCTCCCGACCGGGCTGCAGGGAGGCGGGCGAATTCCGCGCGCCGGGTGGCCGCGCTTCGGGTTTCGACGGGCCGGGCGATTACCGCTGGTTCTGCCTGGAACACGTGCGCGAATTCAATTCGGGGTACGACTACTTCGAAGGCATGGAGGCCGAAGAGATCATGCGCGCCCAGTCGCCGCTCTATGGCTGGGAAACGCAGACGCGCGCGTTCCGGCCTGATGCGGGTGTGGACAATGCGCCGAACTGGGCCAACTTTTCCGATCCGCTGGAAGCGATACAGGCGCGCGCAAGGGCGCATGTGAAACGCCGCAAGGCCGATCTCAAGCCCGAGAACGCGCGCTTCACGCCGAACGAAAGGCGCGCGCTGGAAACGCTGGGGCTGGACGGCGACATCGATCGCAAGACCCTGCGTTTTCGCTATACGCGACTGCTGCGCCAGTATCACCCCGATCACAATGGCGGCGACCACAGCTACGCCGAGCGTTTGCAGGGCGTAGTGGAGGCGTACCAGCTGCTGAAGAACGCTGCGGCTTTCGGGTAGGCCGGGTAGGCGGGGTCATGCTTCTTCTTCGCAGATCGCTGCCAACTGATCCGCGCAGGCGCTCCATCCGTCGGTGAAGCCCATTTCCTCGTGCTGCTTGCAGGTTTCCGCGCTCCAGTGGCGGGCCGTGGCGGTATAGCGGGTGCCTTCGCCTTCGGGAGCGATTTCCCATATGCCGATCATGAATGGGCCGTTGGGCTGGAGATCGTCCACCACCGCATCGGTGGAAGCGAAGCGGCGGCCTTCGTCGTAGGCGAGGTATATGCCGTTTTGCGGCATGACTTCGCCGTCCGGGCCGTACATGGTCATCCGGCAGATGCCGCCGGGGCGTCGGTCCTGCTCGTCCACTTCGGCGCGCCATGGCGTAGGGCACCACCATTCATTCTGGCGGTTGGCCATGACGTCCCACACTTTGGCGGGCGGCGCGGCGATGTAGCGGGTGACGGACAGTTCGGTGCTCATTTCCGATCTCCTCTTCAATCCCGGTCCGGTGCGCCGAGCGGGAAGAATGCGCGGTACGGGCGCGCGGCTTCGATACAGGCGCTGACCGGCGGCAGAGCCAGCAGATGGGCGCGCCAATCGCGCAGGCGCGGGAAGGTCTCGGCGATGGGATGGACCCAGTCGGCATAGAACAGCGAAGGCGCGGCGGCGCATTCGATCAGCGTGACCTGCCCTTGCGACGGGTAATACTGCAGCCACCCTTCAAGCCAGGCGTAGCTGCGCTCCAGCCGCTCGCGCGCTTCGGAGATGCGGCCCATATCCGGGTTTTGCGCATCGCGAATGTATTCGTTCACGACGTCCTGCATGTTGCTCATGACGTAGTTGTCGAACACCCGATCGAGCATCCTGACGCCGATCGCAGCATCGGCATCGGACGGTAGCAGAACGTCGGGTTCGACATGGTGCAGTTGCAGGTATTCGATGATCGAGGTCGCCTCGAAGATCAGGTTTCCGCCATCCTGCAACACCGGAAACTTGCCCTGCGGCCCGGCCATGGCGACGATCTTTCCGTGATCGGGGTGATCGCCGTCGACGATGCGCAATTCGTGTTCCAGCCCCGATCCCAGCAGTGCGATCTGCGCTTTCCAGGTGTAGGAGGAAAAGGGGTGTCCATAAAGCGCCAGCATCAGCCTTTCACCGCCTGCTCGATCTGCGCGATGTCGATCTTGTGCATCGTCATCATCGCTTCCATCGCGCGCTTTGCAGCGGCGCGATCAGGGCTGGCCATGGCATCGGTAAGGGCGCGCGGGGTGATCTGCCAATTGAGGCCCCACTTGTCCTTGCACCAGCCGCAGGCGCTTTCAGCCCCGTCGTTGCCCACGATGGCATCCCAGTAACGGTCGGTTTCCTCTTGCGTGTCGGTAGCCACCTGGAAGGAAAATGCCTCTGATTGAGGGAACTGCGGGCCGCCGTTGAGGCCGATGCATTCGATCCCCATCACCGTGAATTCGACGACGAGGACATTGCCGGCCTGTCCGTCCGGATAGTCAGCCGGGGCGCGCTGCACGGAGGTAACGCGAGTGTCGGGGAACACGGCGGCGTAGAAGTTCGCGGCGTCCTCCGCCGTGCCGTCATACCACAGGCAGACGCGGTTCTTCGCCGGTTTCGAGGCCGGATTTGTTTCGGTCATTTCCTCATCTCCTCGATCAGTCTGCCGTCGATGCCCTTGGCTTCGCGGTAGGCGGGGCGTTCCTGACAGCGCTCGGCATAGGCCACGAGCGGGGGGAGCGGCGGGATGATGCCGAACGTCATGCCCCAGTCGATGGCGCTGCCGACATAGACGTCCGCCATGGTAAAGCGGGTGCCGCAAACCCAGTCATCCCCGGCCAGCTTTTCCTCGATCGCGGCAAGGGTGCGATCGAAGCTGCCCCAGCCGGCCATCATTTCCTGCTGCGGCGTCGGCTCGAACTTGAGCGCGCGCGAGGTAATCGCCTGTTCGATCGGGCCGGAGGCGAAGAAGGTCCAGCGGTAGTATTCCGCCATCTCTCCGTCATTGGGCAGCAGGTGCGCTTCGGGGTGCATTTCCGCCAGGTAGAGGCAGATCGCGGCGGCTTCGGTTATGACCCGGTCGCCGTCATCGGCGTGGTGGATCAGCGTGGGAACCTTGGCCATCGGGTTGGCATCAAGGAATGCGGCGGGCTTGTCCTTCCAGTCGACGAGAACCTGTTCGTAGTCCGCCCCGGCTTCGTGCAGTGCCCAGCGGGCGATCTGTCCGCGCGACATCGGGTTGGTGTAGAAGGTGTAGTCGGCCATCGCGATTCCTCCATTGCTGTGCGCGGAACATGGATGGAACGAACGGGCGGCGTCAATCGCCGCCCGTGCTCTTATTTGCCCCCGTTATGGACGCGGTCCGACAAGGCCGAAGTAGGCGCCCTGCGGGTCGAAGGCGTGGAGGGTATATTCGCCGGTCGGGATCTGCTGCGGTTCGCCCATCGGCCTGCCGCCGCCCTCCCTTACCGCCGCCAGCGCGCGGTCGATGTCATCGACGCCGATGTAGTATGTCCAGCCGGGCACCGGCATGAAATCCGCCTGCTTCATGATCGCGCCGATCTGCACGCCCTCAAGCTGGATGAAGCGATAGTCGCCAAGCGGCCCCATCGGCATCGCGCCCTGCTGGGTCCAGCCGAAGTGCTTTGTATAGAACGCCACTGCCGCATCATCGTCAGGGGTGACGAGTTCGTTCCAGCGCATCGTCTGCGGCTTGTCCACGCTGAACACATCGCTGGTGGCGTCGGGATCATCGGCGGGGGGCTCTGGCGTCATCACGTAGAACGCAGCCCCCTGTGGATCGGCGACCAACGCGAAGCGGCCAACGCCCTCCATCGTCGTGGCAGGCACATGGGTAGAGCCGCCCTCGGCCATGATTTCGGCCACCTTGGCGTCCACATCGGGTACGTAGACGTAGCCCATCCATGCAGGCTTCGCACCCTGACCGATCATCTCGTCGTCAAGCGCGAACACGCCGCCGGTATAGCCGCAACCCGCGCCGCCTCCGTCCACGCGCTCGATCATGCGATAGTCCATGCCCGCCTGAGGCATGACGTTGGCGCCGATTTTCCAGCCGACCACGCTGCCGTAGAACGCGGCTGCGGCATCGGAATCGCTGGTCATCAGTTCGTACCAGATGAAGCTGCCGACAGGATTGCCCATCGCTCAACCCTCCAGCGTGACGATGGGCTGGAACCCGCCGTAGATCATCCGCATGCCGTCGAAGGGCATCGGGTTCTTCTCAGGGTCCATGCGCGGGTCGGTGTTCATTCCGTCCATCACCGCAGCCATGCCCTTTTCGCGGGTTTCCTTGTCGGGCCACTCGATCCACGAGAACACGACCGCTTCGTCATCCTTGCAGGCGACGGCGCGGAAGAAGTCGGTCTGCTTGCCTTCGGGCACATCGTCCTGCCAGCATTCGAGGATGCGGGTTGCACCGTGCTCCATGAATACGGCATCTCCCGTTCGGGCATGAGCGATGAACTTGTCCTTGTTCGCTTTGGGAACGGCGATCACGAAACCGTCTACGTAGGTCATGTCAGGCTCCTTGCTTGGCGGTACTCCTGGGGTCATGTTCGGCGAAAGGGGCTAGCTGGGCGGCCAGTGCCAGACCGAATGCAGGCCGTGCGCAGCCCCGGTCGACGTAGGCGGACAATCCCGCAGGCAGCAGCGCCGGATCGGGAAGTGCGCGCAGGACGGTGATCATCGCAATGTCGGCGATCGAGAATTCGCCCCCCAGCCACTGCCTGTCGTCCAGCGCCACTTCCAGACGTGCAAGGCGGTCAGTCAACGTGCTGGTCAACGAAGGACGACGCAGCGGCGCCCACTCCTCCTTGCGCGAGAAGAACGTGCAGTTGACGAACTCCATCACGGAAGGCTCGATCGAGTTGAACGCCGCCAGCAGCCAGCTCATCACGCTGGCGCGCTGCTGCGATCCGGGAGGGGGAAGGGCGCCCGATTTCTCGGCAAGATGGATAAGAGTGGCGCCGCTTTCGAAGACGCGCACGTCGCCGTCTTGCATGAAAGGAACCTGCCCCCATGGCTGGTCGGCGAAGTACCATTCGGGGCGCTCGATCGCGCTGATCAGGCGCACCTTGTAGGCCAGACCGTATTCTTCGCATGCCCAGCGCGGGCGCAAGTCCCGCACTTGTCCCTGCGCGAATGACGGCACCCATTCGAACGCCGTGATCTCTATGTCGGAGGTCGGATCGATAGGCATCGTCTTCTCCCTCTCTGTCAGTTGTTTCAGGCGGTCGTCGGGATTTCCATTTCACCCGCTGCAGCGGCAGGATCCATCCACATCGTTTCCCAGACGTGGCCATCGAGGTCGGTGAACGAATGGCTCACCATGAAGCCGTAATCCTGTGGCGGATTGATATCAGGCGTTCCGCCCGCGCCACCGGCCCTGACCTTCATGTCGGCAGCCTCTTCCTTGCTTTCGCAGGAAAGGCACAGCGCCACTTCGCTGGACCCGGTGTCGGGAATGGGGCGGTCGGTGAAGGTGCGCCATTTATCGTGAGTAAGGATCATCACGAAAATCGTGTCGGACCACACCATGCAGGCTGCAGTGTCATCCGTGAAACGCGGTTCGTTGGTAAAGCCCAGTGCAGAGTAGAACGCCTTGGACCGATCAAGATCGGCGACGGGGAGATTCACGAAGATCATGCGTGCCATCTGCTCTCTCCTTATGAGGGCGACGCTCCCGGCGAATCGCCTCTTGCCTGACCCTGACCTCGGTAGTAACTAAAAGCAACTATGAAGTTGCAAAATGAAACTATGCGTTCGGAAATCGCGACGGACGGGGTCAAATCCCGAATACACGGGCGCTGGTATGGCGATGCATGCGGCGCGGCATTCGCGATGGAACTTATCGGCGAACGCTGGTCGCTGCCGATCATACGCGAGATGATGCTGGGGCCGCGCCGTTTCTCGGAAATCCGCGCCGAGCTGCCGGGACTGAGCGCCAAGACGCTGACGGAGCGGCTGGAAAGCCTCGAACGCACCGGCATCGTCCGGCGCGAAACGTTGCCTCCGCCTGCGTCGGTCCAGGTTTATCGCCTCACGCAATGGGGGCTGGCGCTGGAACCGGTGATGCAGGAACTGGGGCGCTGGGCAGTGCGCTCAACACTGCATGACCCGACGCTGCCGATTACGCCGGTGTCGCTCATGCTGTCGCTGCGCACGATGATTCATCCCGAACGGATGGGCGATATGGCGCTGACGGTCGGGTTCGATGTGGCGGCGGCGAAATTCACCGGGCGGCTGGAAGGGGGGCAACTTGTGATCCATCCCGCACGCGATGGCGATCCGCAGCCCGATCTGGTCTTCGCGGCAGAATCGGGCTTCCCGTTCCTTGCGGTATTCTACGGGAAATGGCCGCGTGAAGAGGTGGCTGCGCTGCGTATCGAAGGTGACGCGATGCTGGTCCAGCGTTTTGTCGACCTGTTCAGCCTCCCTCCCAAATGCGCGAGTTGAGCGCAGGAAGTCGCCCAAAGCTTATTGCGATGCAGCGCCGCCTCCTTTACGCGATGCCCTACGATGACTGACTCCAAGATCCAGACCGAGAATCGCGACGCCACCGTGCTGGCCGCTCCCGACATCGAACTCGACGTGCGCGAGACTTTCGGGATCGACATCGACATGAAGGTTCCGGCCTTCTCCGTGGCTGACGAACGTGTGCCCGACCTCGACGAGACGTATGTGTTCGACCCGGACACCACGCTCGCGATCCTTGCGGGCTTTGCCTATAACCGCCGCGTCATGGTGCAGGGCTATCACGGCACCGGCAAGTCTACCCACATCGAACAGGTGGCGGCGCGTCTCAAGTGGCCGTGCATCCGCATCAACCTTGATGCGCACATCAGCCGTATCGACCTGATCGGGCGCGATGCCATCGTCCTGCGCAACGGGATGCAGGTCACCGAATTCCGCGAAGGTCTGCTGCCCTGGGCGCTGCAGCACCCGGTCGCGCTGGTGTTCGACGAATACGACGCAGGTCGCCCGGACGTGATGTTCGTGATCCAGCGCATCCTGGAGACTGAGGGCAAGCTGACCCTGCTGGACCAGAACCGCGTGATCCGCCCGGACCGCAATTTCCGCCTCTTCGCCACTGCCAACACGGTCGGCCTTGGGGACACCTCGGGTCTCTATCACGGCACGCAGCAGATCAACCAGGGCCAGATGGACCGCTGGAACCTGGTCGTGGCACTGAACTACCTGCCCGCCGAAACCGAAACCGGCATCGTCGCCAAGAAGGTGCCGCAGATCGATAAATCGGTGATCGCCAACATGGTAAAGGTCGCGGATTTTTCGCGGCAGGGTTTCATGAACGGCGATATCTCCACGGTGATGAGCCCGCGCACGGTCATCACCTGGGCGCAGAATACCGCGATCTTCAACGACGTCGGCTTTGCCTTCCGCCTCTCGTTCCTCAACAAGTGCGACGAGACGGAGCGGATGCTGGTGGCCGAATACTACCAGCGCGTCTTCGGGCAGGATCTGCCGGAAAGCGTCGTCGCCAAGGCGTAAGTCGGGCGACAGACACACAAAAAAAGGGCGCCTTCTGCAAGGGAGGCGCCCTTTTTGTTACTCGCCGGGGTAGACCGCCCGCACGAAGTACAGCCCGTCCGGCGGCGCATTGAGGCCCAGCCTCTGGCGGTCCCGCGCCGCCAGAGCCTCGCCGACCTCTTCCTCGCGCCAGCGGCCCATTCCGACAAGCGCAAGGCAGCCGACCATCGAGCGCACCTGATGATGCAGGAAGCTGCGCGCCTCCGCCTCGATCAGCACCATCTCGCCTTCGCGCCGAACGGCCAGCCGGTCCAGCGTCTTGAGCGGAGATGCCGACTGGCAATGCGCAGAGCGGAATGTCGTGAAATCGTGCCGTCCGACCAGTGCCTGCGCGGCACGATGCATCGCATCCGCATCCAGCGGCTTCGTCACTTGCCATGCCTTGCCGCGATCCAGCGTCAGCGGCGCGCGGCGGTTGGCGATGCGGTAGATATAGGCACGGCCGACGCAGGAAAAACGGGCGTGCCAGTCATCGGGCACAACTTCGCATGACAGTACAGCCACCGGATCGGGCCGCAATTTTGCGTTGAGCGCTTCCATCAGGCGGAACGGTTCGAACGGCTTTGCGATATCGAGATGGGCGCGCATGCCCAGACCGTGAACGCCTGCATCGGTACGCCCGGCTGCATGCATGATGGCGCGTTCGCCGGTGATGGCAAAGGCGGCATCCTCGACCGACTGCTGTACAGAGGGGCCATGCGCCTGGCGTTGCAGTCCTATGAACGGGCCGCCGTCGAATTCGAGAGTGAGCGCAAAACGGGTCATTTCGCCCCGCCGATACAGGACTGACGCCGGCGCGCAATGGGCTTGGCGGCATTCGCGTCCGGTGTCACCATCCCCGGATTGGGAAAGGAGCCTGCCATGGCCGACAATACTGAGCCCCGCTTTGCGATATTCCGCGGCACTGATGCGCCTGCGCTCGAAACGTGTGACTGCATGACATACGAAGGGGAAACCCCCAACCTTGTCGCCGCCCAGCCATTGCTGATGGAGGCGATGCAGGTGAGGGGGGAATATGCCGACGTCCCCTTCCGCCGCGCGGATATGAGCCTGGCACGGCTCTGGGTGAAGAGCGGTTTTCCGCTGCCGCTTCACAGCCACGACTGCGATTGCCTTTATTACATCGTCGCCGGATCGATCCGCATGGGGAAAGAGACGCTGGAGGCGGGCGATGGTTTCTTCGTTGGCGCTGAAGTGCCCTATGCTTACACGGCCGGACCGGACGGCGCGGAAGTCCTCGAGTTCCGCAAGACTGACCGGTTCAACATCCGGGTTCGGGACAAGTCGGTCAGCGGATGGGAGAAGACGGCGGCCACCTTGCGCGAAGGCCACGCGCGATGGGCTGACGAAGCACCGCCACAGCGCCGGATGCCGGAAAAGGCCTGAACTCAGCCCAGTCTGGTTCCCGCAGGGATGGGCCGACCGCGCAGCAGGTCCGCGACGTCCATCGCCGGCTTGCCTGCGCGCTGGATGCGCGTGACCTCAAGTGCCCCGTCGCCACAGGCTATCGTCAGGCCGTCGTCAAGCGTGGTTGCTGCCTCTCCCATACCCTCGACGATCCGTGCCGCCAGCACCTTGTAGCGTTCGCCCTCCAGTTCAAAGAAGGCGCCGGGCGCGGGCATGAAGGCACGCACCTGTCGTTCGACCTCGGCTGCAGGGGCGAAGAAATCGAGTCGCGCCTCGGCCTTGTCGATCTTGCGGGCGTAAGTCACCCCGTCTTCGGGCTGGGCTACCGGGCGATGGACTGCAAGGTCGCGCAAGGTGCCGATCAATAGTTGCGCGCCCTTTTCGGCCAGTTCGGAAGTCAGTTCGCCTGCCGTCTTGGCATCGATCGTGGTTCGCAGCGTCGCCAGCATCGGCCCTGTGTCGAGGCCCGCCTCCATCTGCATGATGGTGATTCCTGTCGTCGGGTCTCCGGCAAGGATCGCGCGCTGGATCGGTGCCGCGCCGCGCCAGCGCGGGAGGATCGAGGCATGGATGTTGAGGCACCCAAGGCGCGGCGCATCCAGCACCGCTTGCGGCAGGATCAGGCCATAGGCCGCCACGATGGCGACATCCGCCTCAAGCGCTGCAAAGGCGGCCTGCTCTTCCGCGCCTTTGAGGGAAACTGGATGGCGAACCTCGATCCCGCGCGTTTCAGCTTCGCGATGAACGGGCGAGGGCGTCAGTTCCTTGCCGCGCCGTCCACCGGGGCGCGGAGGCTGTGTATAGGCGGCCACGACCTCGTGCCCCGCCTCCACCAGCGCGACCAGGGCGGGGACGGCGAAATCGGGTGTTCCCATGAAGATGATGCGCATGATGTGGGGAACTCCTGAGCGGGCTTTACCAAGAACGGGATGAGGCCCTATCTCCCCATCCATGGCATCGCAAGAGATCGAGACGCTGACCACCGCCCTGTCGCGCCTGCCGGGCCTTGGCCCGCGCTCGGCCCGGCGCGGCGTTCTATGGCTGATCAAACGCCGGGAAACCGCGCTGGTTCAGCTGCTCGAAGCGCTCGACGCAGTGCGCGAGGCGCTGGTCGAATGCCGCATCTGCGGCAATGTCGACACCACCGATCCTTGCGGTATCTGTGCCGATCCGCGCCGCGATGCGCGCTCGATCTGCGTGGTGGAGGAAGTCGCCGATCTCTGGGCACTCGATCGGGCGCGGCTGTTCACCGGCCGTTACCATGTGCTCGGCGGGCGCCTTTCCGCGCTGGACGGGGTGCGGCCCGAAGACCTCGCGATCGACAGCCTGCTGCGCCGCATCGAAGAAGGTGGTATCGACGAAGTGCTCCTCGCCATGAACGCGACGCTCGAAGGGCAGACTACCGCACATTACATTGCCGAGCGGCTTGAAGGTTTTCCGGTGCGGGTGACGCAACTTGCCCATGGCCTGCCGGTAGGAGGCGAACTTGATTACCTGGACGAAGGCACTCTGGCACAGGCCATCCGCGCGCGACGTCCGGTCGCCTGAAGCGATTACTGAGATCGCCGCCTGATCCTTGCGAAAACGCGGTTTCGCGATTATCTGGCGCAAATGGCTATCCGTGAAATCCTTGAAGTTCCCGATCCGCGTCTCAAGCAGATCTCCGTTCCCGTCGAAAAGTTCGACGATGAGCTGAAAACGCTCGTCGAGGACATGTTCGAAACGATGTACGATGCTCCCGGCATTGGCCTCGCCGCGATCCAGGTTGGCGTGCCGCTGCGCGTGCTCGTGATCGACCTCCAGCCCGAGGATGAGGACGCCGAACCGGAAGTCTGCACGTCGCACGGTGATCATCATCACACGCATCAGCCGACGAAGAAGGAACCCCGGATTTTCATCAATCCGGAAATCCTTGATCCTTCCGAAGACCATATCGTCTATCAGGAAGGCTGTCTCTCGGTGCCGGATATCTTTGCCGACGTGGAACGCCCCTCCCGCATCCGCGCGCGCTGGCAGGATCTCGATGGCACCGCGCATGAAGAAGAGATGGATGGCCTTCTGGCTATCTGCCTCCAGCATGAGATGGACCACCTCGAAGGCATTCTCTTCATCGACCACCTCTCGCGTCTGAAGCGCCAGATGGCGCTCAAAAAGCTGGAAAAACTGCGCAAGGCGGCCTGATTTTTACCGGGGCGCACGGCGCCCCGGTGGAAAATCGACGCGGAGGGCTGGAGTTCCTGAAATGTTCCATTAGTCTGGGCTGATGGAACTTGTCGTCGCCACGATTCTCGCCCTCGTCATCGGCCTTGCAGCAGGCTGGTTCTTCGGTTCGCGCCCGGCCGCGCAATGGCGGGCGCAAGCCGAATTGCGGGAGCGGGAGGTGCGCGAAGGCGACGCCAAGTATCTGCGCACCTTTGCCGATCTTGAAGCCGCCCGCGAACGTGCTGGCCGCGCCGACGCACTGGAACAGGCGCTTGATCGGGCGCGCACTGACCATGATACCCTGACCGAGCGCCTGCGCCATGATGGTGCGGCCGCAGTGGAGCGTATCCGTTCGGAACTGACGCAGGCACTGGACAAGGTTCGCGCTGACAACTCGGCGCGCGTCGATGGCCTCCTGCGCGAACAGCGCAGCCTCTCCGAAGAACTTTCGACGCTGCGTGAAAAGTCCGCGAATTTCGATGAACAGAAGCGCCTTCTGCTCGAAGCGCAGGAAGCCTTGCGCAAGGAATTCGAGAATGCGGGCGCCAAAGTGCTGGCAGGCGCGCAGGAAGCCTTTTTGCGCCGCGCCGGAGAGCGTTTCGAGCAGAGCGAAAAGGCCAGCGCTGAACGCCTCAATTCGATCCTCACACCCGTGGGGCAGCGCCTGAGGAGTTATGAGGAGCAGGTCGCCGCGCTTGAGGCCAAGCGTGTCGATGCGTTCGGCCAGTTGACCGGCCAGATCGAAGCGCTGCGCGTCGGGCAGGAGATGGTCCGTGCAGAGGCAGTTCGACTTGGCAATTCGCTGCGCAATGCCCCGAAAGCGCGGGGGCGCTGGGGCGAACAGCAGCTCAAGAACGTGCTGGAACAGTGCGGGTTGACCGAACACACCGATTTCGAGACTGAGCAGTCGATCAACACCGAAGATGGCCGCCTGCGTCCCGATGCGATCGTGCGCATTCCCGGCAACAAGCAACTGGTGATTGACGCCAAGGTCTCGCTCAATGCCTACCAGGATGCTTTCGAGGCTGAGGATGAGGCTGGACGCCTCGCCTTCATGACCCAGCACGCAACTTCGATGCGCAATCACATTCAGACGCTGGGCGCCAAAAGCTACCAGAGCCAGTTTGAGAATGCGCCGGACTACGTAATCATGTTTGTTCCCGGCGAGCATTTCATCGCTGCTGCACTCGATCACGATTCGGGGCTGTGGGACTTTGCCTTTGACCGCAAGGTATTGCTGGCCAGCCCCACCAACCTTGTTGCCATTGCGCGTACCATTGCGCAGGTGTGGCAGCAGGAAGGGCTTGCCCGCGAAGCGCGCGAGATCGGCAAGCTGGGTGCGGATCTTTACGACAGTCTGGCGAAAACGCAGGACGATCTGTCGAAGGTCGGCGTGCACATGGGCAGGGCAGTCAACAGTTTCAATGACTTCGCCCGTACTTATGAGGGCAATGTCATGAGCCGTGCACGTCGGCTCAGCGAAAAGCATATCAAGATCGGCAAGCGTGAAATTTCCGACGAAGTGCCGTCAGTCGAAGCTGCGCCCCGCTACGCAGACATGGGCGTGCAGATCGAGGATCGCAGCGAAGAATCGACCGAAGCAGCAGAGTAAGCGCAACGGCGCGGGTCGCGCATCAGGCGCCGGTTCGCGTCAGTTCTGCAACGTGTCCGCTTGAACGCAGGACCATGCGCTTGCCATCGACCGTGACCAGCGGAGTTGCAGTCAACAGCGCATTGACGGCGTTGCCTTGTTGCCATGACGCGTTGGGGCATGCTGCTTCGCTCTGGTCGAACGGTCCGGCAACCAGCCTCTCCGCATCGATGCGCCACGGCCCTTGCAGTCGGCTGCACCCTGCCTGCACGCTAATCCATTCTTTCGCGAAGGAAACCTGTGCGTCCGTGGATAGCGGGCGATCACCGTCGATGCTTGTGAAACGCCATTGGCCTTGCGCCGAGTGCTCTATTATCGGGCCGCGCCGGGCGATGTGGGCCCCGTCTCCGGTGTCCGAGCACGCTGCCAGGAAAGCTGGCGCAATCAGGAGAAGGGCGGTTCGTTTCATCACCCGCCAAGTCTTATACCGGACAGGTGAGGATGGGATGAACGCGCGCCCTCAGGAACTTTTCAGATGGGCCAGTGCCTCATAGGCAAGAACTGCCCCCGCGACGGCCGCATTCAGGCTGTCCGCGCGGCCCAGCATCGGGATGGTTACGCGCAGGTCGCAGGCCTCTTCATAGTTCGCCGGCAGCCCCTGTGATTCGTTGCCGACCATCAGGAAACAAGGCGCGGCGTAAGGCGCCTGCCGGTAATCGGTGGGGTCGCGCAGTGATGCGGCGACCAGTTGTCCGTCTCCGCCGCGCAGCCACTCCTGAAACTCGTCCCAACGGGCAATGGCAAGCTTCTGGGTGAAGATAGCGCCCATGCTGGCGCGCACTGCTTCTACCGAGAACGGATCGGCGCAATCGTCGATCAGGATGAGGCCGCCCGCGCCCACGGCATCGCCGGTGCGCAGCATCGTGCCAAGATTGCCCGGATCGCGCAGCGCCTGTGCCACCAGCCAGATCGGCGAACTTGCGCGGTCAAGGTTGGCGAGGCGGGTGTCGAATTCGGCAAAAACGCCTGCGACGGCCTGCGGATTGTCCTTGCCGGTGACTTTGGCGAGGATTTCCACGTCCATCTCGACGATATCGCCGCCTGCAGCCGAGACGGCTGTTTCCAATGCGTCCAGCAACGGATGCGGATCGCGGCCGATGGCCATGACCAGCATTTCGGGCAGCACGCCGCATTCACGGGCATCGGTAAGCAGGCGCAGGCCTTCGGCCAGAAAACGCTTCTCGCGCTTGCGGTGCTTCTTGTCGCGGAGCGAGCGCAGGAACTTGACGAGCGGGTTGGAAAAGCCGGTGATGGTGCGGCGTTCGATACCGCCCGGCGAATACGGGATGCTCACTCTTCGCCGAAGCCGCCGCGAACCAGACCGGCCAGCACCGCCAGGGCGGTATCGGCGCCTTCGCCCGAGCAGGTGATCTCGATCGTGTCGCCCTTCGCGGCTCCCAGCATCATGAGTCCGAGGATCGATCCCCCAGCTGCGGACATGCCATCCTTGCTGACGGTGACAGAAACAGCGGCCGGCAAGTCGGCGACATGGCCAACAAACTTTGCACTGGCGCGGGCGTGGAGGCCGCGCTTGTTGACGATCAGCACCGAATCGCGACAGTCGATCATGCGTCCTGGCCCAGATATTCGCTGGCAATGGTGATATAATTGCGGCCGGCATCGCGTGCGGCGGCCACCGCCTCGCGAACCGGCATGCATCCGCGCGCCTTGGCGAGCCGGATCAGCATGGGCAGGTTTATCCCGGCGATTACTTCTACCTTGCCTGCCTGCATGAGAGAGATCGCAAGATTGGAAGGCGTGCCGCCGAACAGGTCGGTCAGGATGATCACGCCTTCGCCGCTATCGACCTTGACGATGGCGTCCGCGATTTCCGAGCGGCGGCGTTCCATGTCATCGTTGGGGCCGATACAGACGGTCTCGACATCGGCCTGATCGCCGACGACGTGTTCCATCGCGTGTACGAACTCCTCGGCGAGATTGCCGTGAGTAACCAGAATCATGCCGATCATGCCGGGAGTGCGCTCCGAAATTCCTGCAATCGCACCCGGTTGGTATCTCTATTTCCCACGTTGCAGACCCCCTTCGAGAAGATCCGCCGCCCGTGAGGCCAGGTTGCGGTGCAGCAATGTGGGCGAAAATCCTGATTGACGCAAGACCGCTGCGATCTGTTCTGCGGTGAAGACGGAACGATGTTTCCCTCCGGTACACCCGAATGCGATATGCACATACGCCTTACCCTGGGCGCGGTAGCGGGGAAGCAACATCAGGATAAGGTCGCGGATACGGGCAAATGCTTCGTCCCACGCGGGATCCTTGCGGATGTAATCGCCGACCGGCGCGTCTTGCCCGGTCTGCGGGCGCAATTCGGCATCCCAGTGCGGGTTGTTCAAAAAGCGCATGTCGAAGACCAGGTCGGCGACGGGGGGCATCCCGCGGGAGAAGCCGAAGCTGGACACGGAGACCGTCATTTCATCTGCGGTACTGTCAGCAAAGCGCTCGCGAATCACTTGTTGCAGATCGTTCGAGGTGAACTCGGTCGTGTCGATCAGCAAATCCGCCCAGCGGCGCAGCGGGGCGAGGAGTTCACGCTCGGCGCGTATGCCGGTTGATACGGGTGCATCTGCGGCAAGGGCATGGCGACGCCGCGTCTCGTTATAGCGGCGTTCCAGCTCCGTGCTGGAGCAGTCCAGGAACATGGTGGTGATCTCAAGATCGGGACGTTCGCTGAGGCTTTTTACCTGCGCGATGACGCGACCGGGATCGAACCCGCGTGTGCGCGAATCGAAACCGATGGCAAGCGGTGTAGGATCGCCGTCGGGCGCGCCGTCGATCAAGGCTTCGAGCATGCGGACGGGAAAGTTGTCGACGATTTCCCAGCCAAGGTCTTCCAGAACGCGCAGGGCTGTTGTTTTGCCCGCGCCCAGCATGCCCGTAACCAGCAGCAACCGCTGCGGATTTCCCACTAGATTCCCCATTGCCGCTATCTGCGCCCTGCGCGCCTGAAAGGGAAGGGGCCAAAAGCCGGTGACGTCCCGGTCCAATGCGTTATCTACATTGCAGGCCGTAATGCCGCAGCGCCAGTTCCGCTTTTATCGCAAGGCCTAGGCCGTCAGGATGAAGCCGGATCAGCGGGATCGGCATCCCCCCGAGCATGATCGCTTCGGCCTCTTCGATGTAGCGCGGCGCCGCCGGATCGAGCAGAAGGAGGAGTGCGACGGGTTTCGCGGTCGAGCACGCGAACGGCAGCAGACCCAGATTGCGCACTTCCAGCAGTCCGCGTGTTCGGGGATGCGGGCTGGCCAGCAATTGCCCGTCGATCCTGTCAAGCATCACGGAATCGTCACCTATCAGCACCGCGCCGCGATCGATCAGCGCCAGCGCCAGACTGGACTTGCCCGCACCCGAAGGCCCTTCGATCAGAACCGCCCGTCCGTCGATCTCCACGCACGTTGACTGGCGCGCGACGGGCAGCGTCATGCCTCTGCCTCCCAACGGGGCAAGGATATGAGCAATCGCGCGCCGTTCTGCCCATCGGTGCGATCCGTCGCGATCAGGCGGCCGAAGTGTGCTTCCACGATGGTACGGGCAATGGCCAGCCCAAGCCCGCTGTGCGTGCCGAACTCCTCGCGCGAGGGGCGGAGCGAGTGGAAGCGTTCGAAAACGCGCTCCCTTGCCGCCTTGGGGATGCCCGGACCATGGTCCGAAACGGCGATTTTCACCCGGCTTTCCGCAACAAACATCGCGATTTCTATCGGCTCGCCCGATGGGGAGAAGGAAACCGCGTTGTCGATGAGGTTCTGCAGTACGCGTTCAAGGCGGGGGGCATCGCCGGGCACCGTAAGGTCGGCATCTTCGGTCGTGATGGTCACGCGACTTGCGCCATTGACGCCGCGCTGGTCGCGCTCGGCAACGAGAGCCGCGACTAGTCGCCCCATGTCGACGGGCTCAAACGTGGTGCGGCTCAACTGGGCGTCAATGCGGCTTGCATCGGCGATTTCGGTGACGAGGAAGTCGATCCGGCGCACGTCATCCTGCGCAATGGCGAGGAGTTGGCGGCGCAAGTCGGGTTTGTCGACGCGGTCGAGCGTTTCCAGGGCGCTGCGCAAGGAGGTGAGCGGGTTCTTCAGTTCGTGAGCGACATCGGCCGCGAAGCTTTCCACTGCGTCGATGCGCTGGCGCAATGCTCCGCTCATGTCCGAGATCGCGCGGGCAAGCAGGCCGATTTCATCGCGGCGGTCGGGGAGGCGTGGGACGACGACGCTACGGTCGCGGCCAAGGCGCACGCGCACGGCAGCGCGCACCAGTTTGCGCAGTGGTTCGACGATAGTGCGTGCAAGAAAAAGCGACAGCAGGATGGAAACGCCGAGCGCACCGCCAACGATGATGGCCAGGGTCTGGCGTGCCATGCGCACGTTCTCGGTGATGTCCCGCGCATTGCGTGTCACCAGCAGCGCCGAACCGTCGGTGCCGACGGGTGTTGCAGCGATGATCACGGGCGTCCGGTCCGGCGCGGCCTTGTGGCTGATCCATGTCTCCTTGCCGACCAGCGCGGCGCCGACTTCGGGCCAGGCGCGCGCGGTGTTCTCGGCAGGATCGCGGTAATCGGGAATTTCAGGCGCGCCCAGCACGAAGTCCATGGCGCGATCCAGCATGCGGGCTGCATCCTGCAACCAAGGCTCGGCGCGGGGGTCGGCCAGGCGATAGGAGGGTGGCGCCAACGCGAAACTGTCCCCCACCAGTTGTCCGTTGCCGTCGAACAGGCGCAGGCGCAGATCCTGTTCGGTGCCGATGCGGGTGATGAGCGCGAGGCGGCCGGAAGCGGGTTCTTCGGCCAGCGCGTCGGCGGTGATCTCGGCTTCGGACTTGGCGAGGCGGTAACGCTCGGCCAGCAGTTCGTTGCGGTAGCTGTCGATGTAGAACAGGCTTCCGGCAAGCAGGCCAAGCGCGATGAAGTTGACCGCGAGGATGCGCGCGGTCAGCGAAACACGCCATGACAATGCAAGCCGCGCCGGGTGTCGCCGGCGACGGGAACGGGATCGCCTAGCCATCGGCGAAGGAATAGCCTGCGCCGTACAGCGTGTCGATCGCCCCGAATTCCGGATCGACGGCGCGGAACTTGCGGCGCAGGCGCTTGATGTGGCTGTCGATGGTCCGGTCATCGACGTAGACATCGTCGCTGTAGGCCGCGTCCATCAGCTGGTTGCGGCTTTTGACCACGCCGGGGCGCAGGGCCATCGCTTCCAGGATCAGGAATTCGGTAACGGTCAGCGAAACCGGCTTGCCGTCCCAAGTGACCTGGTGGCGGGCAGGGTCGAGCGAAAGCCGGCCGCGCACCACGGGTTCTGGCAGTTCAGCGCCCGGCACCTCTTCGGGCGGGGCCTTGGCCAGTTCGCTGCGCCGCAGGATCGCCCTGATCCGCGCCACGAGCAGGCGCAGGCTGAACGGTTTGGTGATATAATCGTCCGCGCCCATCGCGAGGCCGAGTGCCTCGTCGGGTTCCTCGTCCTTGGAGGTCAGGAAGATGACCGGCAGGCGGGATTGCGCGCGCAAAGCCTTGAGCAGTTCCAGACCATCCATGCGCGGCATCTTCACGTCGAAGATCGCAAGGTCGGGGGGATTTTCCTGAAGTGCCTTCAGCGCAGTCTCACCGTCGGCGTAGACGCGCGTTGCGAAGCCTTCCGCGTGGAGGCTGATCGACAGCGTGGTCAGGATGTTGCGGTCATCGTCCACCAGCGCGATCGTCTGCTGGCGCGCCGGGCATGGCGTATCGCATGCACTGGCGGGCGAAAGGCCGATGGCGCTATCGGCCGCAGTGTTCGACGGGTCAGCGTTCGGAGTATCGGCCATGCCCGCCATTGCCTAGCGGCTCGGCACTCCGATGGCAATTCTCGCAGCGCGGGGATGAAATGTAGGAACCACCAAGCCTTGATGGTTCCAATTGCCGTCAATTTGACGGAAAAGAGACCGTTGCTTGAACAGCGGCACGATTCTTGCGCAGGAATCGCCTTAGCGTCAGCGGGAATACCCGTAACGGCGCCATCTTTTGGAGGAGATGACATTGACCACCCTTAGCTATCCGCTCTCGAAACAGGGCATTGAAACGAAGGCCCAGGTCTTCGCCAACCTCGGCACGGCTCCTCTGGTCGAGCATGCGGTGAAGAACGGGGAGGGCGTGCTTTCGGCAGACGGTCCTTTCGTCGTCGCCACCGGCAAGCACACCGGACGCTCGGCCAAGGACAAGTTCATCGTCAAGGACGCCGAGACGGAAAGCACCGTGTGGTGGGGCAAGACCAACGTGCCGATGACGCCGGAACATTTCGCCGCGCTGAAGGAGGATTTCCTTGCCGCAGTTGCCGGAAAGGATACGCTCTACGTGGCCGACCTGTTCGGCGGCTCGCAGCCTGAGCACCGCGTCAACGTGCGGGTGATCAACGAATTCGCCTGGCATAACCTGTTCATCCGCACCCTGCTGGTGCGACCGACCGAAACGGAGCTGGAGGGCTTCGCGCCGGAATACACCATCATCGATCTGCCCAGCTTCCGCGCCGACCCTGCGCGCCACGGTTCGCGCAGCGAAACGGTGATCGCGGTCAACTTTACCGAAAAGCTGATCCTGATCGGTGGGACTGCCTATGCCGGAGAGATGAAGAAGTCGGTTTTCGGCATCCTCAACTACCTGCTGCCGGTGAAGGGTGTCATGCCGATGCACTGTTCGGCCAACATCGGTCCGGAAGGCGATACGGCGGTATTCTTCGGCCTTTCGGGCACGGGCAAGACCACGCTGTCGGCCGACGCATCGCGTACGCTGATCGGCGATGACGAACATGGCTGGTCGGACACCGCCGTGTTCAACTTCGAAGGTGGCTGCTACGCCAAGATGATCCGCCTGTCCGAAGAAGCAGAGCCGGAAATCTACGCCACCACCCGCCGTTTCGGCACGGTGCTGGAAAACGTCGTGATCGATCCCGTGACCCGAAAGATCGATCTCGACGACAACTCGCTGGCGGAAAACAGCCGCGGTTCCTACCCGATCGACTTCATTCCGAACTGTTCGGAAAAGAACCTTGGGCCGGTGCCGAAGAACCTGATCTTCCTGACGGCCGACGCGTATGGCGTGCTGCCGCCGATCGCGCGGCTGACCCCGGATCAGGCGATGTACCACTTCCTTTCGGGCTACACCGCGCGCGTCGCCGGCACCGAGATCGGCGTGACCGAGCCGGAGGCGACGTTCTCCACCTGCTTCGGCGCACCGTTCATGCCGCGCCACCCCTCCGTCTACGGTAACTTGCTGAAAGAGCGCATCGCCAAGGGCGGGGTGAAATGCTGGCTGGTGAACACCGGCTGGTCGGGCGGCAAGGCGACCATGGAGGGCATCAAGCGCATGCCGATCAAGGCCACCCGTGCGCTGCTCAATGCCGCGCTCGACGGCAGCCTGAACGATGCCGACTTCCGCGAGGATCCGAACTTCGGTTTCGAGGTTCCCGTGGAAGTGCCCGGTGTCGATACCCGGCTGCTCGACCCGCGCGGTGCATGGGCAGATGGAGCCGAATACGACAGGACGGCGCAGACGCTGGTGAAGCAGTTCATCGACAACTTCGAACAGTTCGAAGAGCACGTCGATGAGGGTGTGCGCAAGGCAGCGCCCGTCGCGGCCTGAGGCGCTTTTGCGCTGATAGCATGAAAAAAAGGCCCCGGAACCGCAGTTTCGGGGCCTTTTTTGGGCGTGATCGCCGCATCGGATCAGGGGTGTGCGGGCTCTGCCACAACCGGAGGAACAACTGGTGCCGTGCCTTCGGGCGTGGCGTCCGTGCCCGAAGGCGTTGACGGAGCAGATACTTCAGGCGCGACGACGCTTTCTTGCGCAGGGGCAACCGCCGTGGGCGCTTCGGGTGCCGGCTCTTCCACAGCCTTTGCCTTCCCGCCCGCCGTCTTCATGCCAGGGCCGTAAACTGGCACGACGCCGGGCGTCACGCGGCCGTGCAGCGCCTCGATCTCTGCCTTGCGTTGCTGCAGGTAGAGCTCGCGATAGGCCGCGTAGGGATTGTCCTCTTCCCGGATGCGGCGGATTTCCTCATCAAACGCAGCGCGCTCGCCCAACTGGCTGAGGATGGTCGAGGGGATGACCACTGCCGGCTTGTTGAAGGGCGATCCGACCACTGCGGGCAGCAGCGCCTTGTCGACTGTATCGCCGATGATGTCGCGTAGTGTCGTCGGACCGATGATCGGGAGGTAGAAGTAGGGGCCGGGCCCCACACCGTAATAGCCCAGCACATTGGCAAGGCCATTGGGTCGATACGGCAGGTTGAAGGGCTTGCGCTTCGCCACATCGACAAGGCCCGCCGCGCCGATGGTGCTGTTGATGGCAAAACGCCCCACCGTTTCAGCCGCCTTGCCGGGTTTGAGTTCCAGCAGATAGGCGACGAACACCACAGGTTCAGTCAGGTTTGAAAAGAAGTTGCGCAGACCCTGCCGCACCGGACGCGGCAGGCCCTTGTTGTAGACCTTTGCGACCGGTTCCAGCACCGCCTTGTCGACGGCCTGCACCGTCTCGAACGATTTCTCGTTTATGCGTTCAAGCGGATCGCCCGGTGGGGGCGGCTTGCGCGGCATGACGATGATTTCATTGCCGTCCGCCGCCGCTTCATCGGCCTGAGGCGCATCAGCAGGAACTGGCGGCGCTTCAGTCGTAGCGGGAGCAGGCCCTGCATCCGGAACGGTAGCGTTTTCGGGCGCCGCCTGTGCATCGGCGACTGCGTCTCCGGCAGGTTGGGAGAGGGGCGCAGTGCCGGTCATTGCCGGAACACCGGCTTCGGGGGCGACCGTACTTATCATCACCGCGACAGCGGCGGCCGTCAGGCTCATGCGTTAGTCCTTGTCGGGCTCTCGCGCCCACAGCGTAGAAAAACACCTTGCAGGTCCGGTTGCCCCCAAACCATACGCAAGTGTGACGAAGTGCGCTACGCTGCGCCTGGCTTTTCGTCAATTGCACGGCTTGCACCTTGTTCCCGCGAAAAGGCGAATGGGCGCGCATCAGCCAGCGACGAACCGCGATGATTTCAGGACTTTCGTTCGTCACCGCATGGCCCCATATTCGCAAGGTCCATTATTTGGAGTGACGCACATGGGACTTTTCGACGGTATTCTCGGTCAGGTCAGTGAGCATGCGGATGTGGCCAATCTTGCGACCAAACTGGGGCTTGCTCCCGAAGTGGCGGAAAAAGCGATAGCTGCGCTTGGCATCGCGCATCAGCAGGATGGCGATACGGCCCAGCTTGCGGCGGAGCGCAGCGGTCTTGATGTGGGCACCATCCAGCAGATGATCGCGCAGATCGGTGGCGAAGGTTCGTTGACCCAGTTCGCCAGTGCCATCGCCGCCGATCCGGGCAAGGTGGCCAGCTTCTTCGACAAGGACGGTGACGGCAGCGTCATGGACGATCTGACCGGCATGGCGAAGGGGCTTTTCGGCAAGTCCTGAACGGATTGTCCTCCCGGATAATCTCCGGGAGGACGCCGTGCCTCAGCACTTCTTCATGGCGATGTATTCGCTGACGTTCTGTGCCAGCACGTCGAGCGGGACGTTGCCGCCGTCGACGATCGTCTGGTCGTAATCGCGAAGGTCGTAGGCAGAGCCCAGCGCATCCTGCGCGCGCTTTCGCTGCGCCACGATCTGCGAATGCCCCATCTTGTAACCGCATGCCTGCCCCGGCCATGAGCAGTAGCGGTCCACTTCGTTGACGACTTCGTCGCGCTTGTTGCCGTTCTTTTCCATGAAGAAGCGCACCGCCTGTTCACGCGTCCAGCCCTTGGCGTGAAGGCCGGTATCGACGACCATGCGGCAGGCGCGGAAAGCGAGTGACTGCAGGTATCCCAGCCGTCCGACCGGATCGTCATCGTAAGCGCCCAGCTCGTCGGCCAGTTGTTCGCCATAAAGGGCCCAGCCTTCGGAATAGGCGTTGAACGCCAGGATCGAGCGGATCAGCGGCAGCCTGTTGCCATATTCACCCTGCCAGACGTGGCCGGGGATGGCTTCGTGATGAACCAGCGTCGGCAGATCGTACTTGCGGTGAAGGTCGGTGCTGCGCAAGTTGATCCACATCTTGCCCGGAACGCTGCCATCCTTCGAGCCTGCGCCGCCGTAGGCGGTCGGCGCGCCGGGTTCTTCGGAAAGCGGCAGGCGGCGGACCTCGACATTACCGGGTACGAGTTCGCGGAAGGCGCGCGGCATCTGTGCGCGAATCCAGTCGACACGCTGCTGGATGAAGCCAAGGATTTCCGCGCGGCCCGGATCGCCCGGCGCGAACATGAAGCGCTTGTCCTCGCCCAGAGCGGTCATCCTCGCACCTACAGTGCCGCTTGTGTAGCCAAGAGACTTGAGGATCGGGTCCATGCGCGCGTGCAGGTCGGCAAGTTCCTGGAGTCCACGCTGGTGGACTTCTTCGGGCGGAACGCGGGTGGTGGTGCTGGCACGCAAGGCCCAGGCGTAATACTCGGCACCATGCGGCCTTTCGCGCATGCCCGGATCGCTTTTGGCAAGACCGCGCTGACGCTGAAGTTCGGCAAGCTGACGCTGCAGTGCAGGGACAACTTCGGCAGCGATAATGCGGCGGGCATCGACGGCCCATGTGCCGCGCATCTGCCCGGTACGCCCGGCGATAGACGCGGCGAGGCTGCCGCCGTCGTTCTGCGCGTCAGCGATGGTGCTGGTCATCTGCGCGATGGCCCGGTCAAGCAGGAAGTCGGGCGCGACAAGGCCCTTCGCGGTGGCATCGACGATGCGTTCGCGCTCTCCGTCAAGCTGGGCGTCGAACTGCGAAAGGCGCGCGATCCACGCGTCGGCATCAGCAGCGGTCTTCACGGGATGGTCGGCATCGAGGAAGCGGGGCGCATCGAGGTAGGCGCCGACATTCTGGATGACCACGTAAGGCGTATTGCGCCAGCCACCCACCGCGACATCGCCGTAGGGCAGGGCGAACCCTTCGAGCGCGGTGGCAAAGGCGCTCTTTACCACGGCCAGGCTGGTGCGGGTGGAATGGTCGAGCCCGGCCGTGCCCAGCGCCTGCACTTGCGCAAGCCCCTTTCTCAGAGTGGCGGCATAGGCTTCGCGCCCGGCTGCCGAACGGTCCTCCATGCGGGAACGCAGCCCTGCATGCTCGCCGATATCGACGCCCAGACCGGTAGCGCTTTCGGGTACGTGTTCGAGCAGGCTCCACGCGATGGTGTCAAGCAGGGCTGCCGGGTCCGGCCTTGCCGGCGACGTCGCCAATGCACGTGCGGGCAGGGTAGCGGCGGCGGTGCCGGCGGCGAGCAGGTGCATGGCGCTTCGGCGGGAGTATGAGCGGGGGGATTGGTTCATCGCCGGACGATGGCGCTGGCGCTCACGGGTGTCAAATGCGCCTCGACTGGGTTAGGGAAAGGGCATGGATATCGCGCTTTCCCTGCTCGTACTGACCGTCGTGGCCCTTGTACTGGGGGCGATCGCGCTGCTTCGCCGGGGCGGTTATCGCAAGCAGGCGGCGCTTATGCTGGTTCTGGCCGGGGTGATGATCGTCAACATCGTCATCTGGACCCTGCCCAATCGCGAAGGCCGGTCTTTATCGAGCGAGGCGAAAAAGGAACAGGCGCCGGAGTGATGCTCCGACGCCTGCGATGAATATCCTTGCCCTGACGGATTACTTGATCGGACAATCCGGCGCGAGGCGCATGTCGAGATAATTGTCGACCGAGCGCATCAGTTCGGGCGTTTCGTGCTCGAAGAAGTGGTTGGCGCGCGGGATCTCGTCGTGGTGGATGGTGATGTGCTTCTGCGTGCGCAGCTTGTCTACCAGCTTCTGCACGGCGTTGGGCGTAACCACCGTGTCGCCGGTGCCCTGAATGATGATCCCGGAAGCGGGGCAGGGCGCGAGGAACGAGAAGTCGTACATGTTCGCGGGCGGGGCCACCGAGATGAAGCCGCGGATTTCCGGGCGACGCATCAGCAGCTGCATGCCGATCAGCGCACCGAAGGAATAGCCTGCAATCCAGGTGGTCGAAGCTTCGGGGTGGATCGACTGCACCCAGTCAAGCGCGGCAGCCGCGTCGGACAGTTCGCCAATGCCATTGTCGAAGCTGCCCTGGCTGCGGCCGACGCCGCGGAAGTTGAAGCGCAGGGTGGCAAAGCCGCGCGCCACGAATGTCTTGTAGAGGTGCTGGGTGATGCGGTCGTTCATCGTGCCGCCCGCCTGCGGGTGCGGGTGGAGGATCATCGCCACCGGCGCGCGCGGGCGCGTTGCGGGCTGGAAACGACCTTCGAGACGACCTTCGGGACCGGGGAAGATGACTGCGGGCATGGGTGTTTGCGGCCTGACCTGTTGAAACTCCCGCGAGTCGCCTGTGCAGCGATCCTTCGCGGGAGTGGAAAAGAGGAAGGTTGGCTATATAGAAATATTCGTCCCGAAAACAACTTCACAAGCAACCTCGCAGGCAATGGCCCTTCAGAACATCTATCTCGACCACGCAGCGACCACGCCGATGCTGCCCTCTGCACGCGAAGCATGGCTTGATGGCGCGGCAATCTGGGCCAATCCGTCCAGCCCTCATGCACCGGGTCGCGCCGCTCGCGCTGCGCTTGAGGATGCACGGGCGCGGGTAAAGGCAGCGCTGGGCTGGCAGGGCGAAGTTATCTTCACTTCGGGCGCGAGCGAGGCTCTGGCGCTGGGCCTTGGCCGGGCCAAGGCGGAGCAGCGGTTTGTCTCTGCGGTGGAGCATGACGCGGTGTTCCGCGCCGCCCCCGACGCAAACGTCATCCCGATGCGCGATGGCGAGGTGGATGCAGAGGCGCTTGGCGCCGCACTTTCCGAAGGCGGGCGCGCCGTGGTGGCGGTTCAGTCGATCAACTCGGAAGCGGGCACCGTGCTTTTGCCCTTTGCGCGCAATCTGCTGGCCGAGCAGGTGCGTGAGAGCGGCGGGCTGTTCCTTGCCGATTGTTCGCAGTCTGCCGGAAAGGTTGCCTTGCCCGATGCGGACATGCTTGTGCTTTCTGCGCACAAGCTGGGCGGTCCGATCGGCGTCGGCGCGCTGCTGGTGCGCGACTTCGCGATGATTGAGCCGACCGGCGGGCAGGAGCGCGGCTATCGTGCGGGAACCGAGAACCTGCCGGGCGCGCTGGGCTTCGCCGCGGCTTTGGAGGCGGGCGGCATTGAAAGCTGGGCGACCAGCGCGGAACAGCGGTTCGATTTCAGGAACCGCCTTCAGCTACATGGCGAAGTGATCCAGCCCGGCGTGCAGTGCTCGCACATCTTTGCCGTCGCCGCGCCGAAGATTTCCGCTACGGCGATGCTTATCCGGATGGATGCCAAGGGCTTTGCGATCTCTGCGGGGAGCGCCTGTTCCTCCGGCACACTCAAGCAGAGCCGGGTGCTGCAGGGCTTTGGCATCGATCCCGAAACGGCGAAGCGCACGGTCCGTGTTTCGCTGGGGTGGAATACCACGCCTGCTGAACTGGACGGCTTTGCCGATGCCTGGGCAGAGGTGAATGCGTGATTTATCTCGACTATCAGGCAACCACGCCGCTGGCACCCGAAGCGCGCGAGGCCATGCTGCCCTGGCTGGCCGGGCCGGAGTGGCAGCGCGGCGCGGGCGGCTTCGCCAATCCCCATAGTCCGCATCGCCCCGGCCGCGCTGCTGCTGCTGCCATCGAAGTGGCGCGTGAACAGGTCGCTGCTTTGCTGCCGCAGGGTGGACAGGTGATCTTTACTTCGGGGGCGACGGAGGCGATCAACCTTGCGATCCTTGGCAGCGGAATGCGCCGTCTGGCGGTGTCGGCGATCGAACATGCAGCGGTGCTGGATACCGCGCGCAGCATCGATCCGGGGATGACGGTCCTGCCGGTCGATGCGGATGGCATCGTCACCGATCCGGTCATTCCGGCAGGCACCGGGCTTGTCGCTGTGATGCAGGTGAACAACGAGATCGGCGCGGTCCAGCCGGTCGAACGGCTTGCCGACTGCGCGCACGCCGCCGGAGCGCTGTTTTTGTGTGACGCCGTGCAGGGTGCCGGAAAGATCGCGCCCCCCGCGAATGCAGACATGATCGCGATCAGCGCGCACAAACTTCACGGCCCGAAAGGAATAGGTGCGCTCTGGGTGCGCGACGGGCTGGACCTTGTGCCGCTGATGCGCGGGGGCGGACAGGAGCAGGGGCTTCGATCGGGGACGCTCAGCCCGATGCTGTGCGCGGGGTTCGGTGCTGCCGCTGCAGTCTCCGGCGCGCGCATGACGCAGGATGCGGAACACTGCGCGGCGCTTTGGCATGCCGCGCGTGCTGTCCTGAACCGCTGGACGCTCAACGGGCCTGCGACCGATCGCTGGCACGGCAATCTCAATCTGCGCCTTGCCGGGCTGGACGTGGCGCGGCTTATGTCGGACCTTCGCGACATTGCCTTTTCGGCGGGCTCTGCCTGCGCCAGCGGTTCGGGCAGGCCCAGTCATGTGCTGCGCGCGCTGGGACTTTCGGATAGGGAAGCCAAAAGCTCTATCCGTCTGGGATTCGGGCGATATAGTAGCTTACGGGAAGTTGAGGATGCCTGCGCCAGAATAGAAGCCGCTGCGGCGGCGCAGGGAGTATGACTTGGTTGACGTACTGTTTGTGAACATCGACGGGTCGCGGGTTTCGGCACAGGCCGAACCGGGATCGCGGCTGCTGGAAGTGGCTCAGAATGCCGGGATGCCGCTGGAAGGAACGTGCGAAGGGCAGATGGCCTGCTCCACCTGCCACGTGATCATCTCGCCCGACTGGTTCGACAAGCTGATCCCTGCATCGGATGATGAGGAAGATATGCTCGATCTTGCCGCCGGGGTCACGCGCACCAGCCGCCTGTCCTGCCAGATCGAACTGACCGATGCGCTGGACGGCATCGCGGTGCGCATTCCCGGCGTGGTCAGGGACATGCAGATCGGCTGATCCGCCCGGCTTATGCCGGTGGGCGCAGGCGCAGCATGGCCCAGCGAACAGCCAGACCGATAGCGCCCAGCGGGATGGCTACCGCGCCCAGCATGATCAAGATTGCCACGATCGTGCCCAGCACCGTGCTTACGCTGCCAAGAGCGCCCCGGATCGGTGCAAGGAAGCCGCCGCTGGCAGGCGACCCGGCCCGATACGTCAGGTTCACGCGGCTGAAGTTCACGCGATTCTGCATTTCCGCCAGCCAGCTACGCGCCTGGTCGATTTCCTCGTTCACTTGTGCCACGCCGCGTTCTGCTTCGACGAGTTCCGCGACCGTTCCCTTGCGGGTGGCCAGCACTTCCATCAGCCGATCGCGTAGCACGGTCCTTGCGCGCAGCCGTGCTTCAGTATCGACCATCTGCTTGGACAAATCCTCGCCCGAAATGCCGCCCGATACCTGTGAGCCGCCGGCACTTCCTGCAACCCGGCCCAGTTCCACGCCAAAGGCGCGTGCGCGCGGTGCCGCGACTGCCAGGGAGAGCGATCCGGAAGCGTAATTACCTTCGGCACTGCCCTGCTTCATGTCGAGGATCTGGCACTGCGTCGGTCCCAGCCGCTCGCACATGTCGGCCTGTTTGCGCTGCACATCGGCGATGCGGTCGGCAGGCAGGCGATAGCCGTATTCATAGACATAGGCGATGCGCGGGGCATTCTGTGCGCTGACCGAGATCGCATCGGACTTCTTACCCTCGCCAGCAGCCTGTGGAGGCTTTTCCTCGGCGATGTCCACCGTCGTCGCCCGTTGCTCGGCGGCAGGTTCGCTGCCGCAGCCGGAAACGGCGACGGTCAGCAGCATCGATACCAGCAGCGAACGGCGCATCATCATCCCCTTGAAAGTCCCGCGATTCGCATTCGAAGCTATCCCAGGTCCAAGTTCTGGAAAACGGCCGAAATCGGCTTTGGCAAGGAGCGTGGCGCTGCTAGGGTCCAGCCACCATGGTGACCACGACAGACGACGAATCCGATCCCTTCGACGCCATCGTCGACGCGCCCTTCGATGCGGCGTTGTCTGAACGCTATCTCGTCTACGCGCTGTCGACTATTACCGCGCGCTCGCTGCCTGATCTGCGGGACGGTTTGAAGCCCGTCCACCGCCGCCTGCTCTGGGCGATGCGGCAGCTCAAGCTGGACCCTGCCAGCGCCTACAAGAAGTCTGCCCGCGTGGTGGGCGACGTCATCGGTAAATATCACCCGCATGGCGACGCTTCGGTCTATGATGCGATGGTCCGTCTCGCGCAGGATTTCTCGCTGCGCTATCCGCTGGTGCAGGGGCAGGGCAACTTCGGCAACATCGACGGCGATAACGCGGCAGCCTATCGTTATACCGAGGCTCGCCTTACCAAGACCGCGATGCAGCTCATGGCCGGGCTGGACGAAGGCACTGTCGACTTCATCCCGACATATAACGGCGAAGAGAGCGAGCCGGACATCTTCCCCGGCCTGTTCCCGAACCTGCTGGCGAACGGCGCCACCGGCATCGCAGTAGGCATGGCAACATCGATCCCCAGCCACAACGTCGCCGAGATCATCGATGCGACGCTGCTGCTGATCGATAATCCCCATGCCGAGCATGCCCAGTTGATGGAAGTGTTCAAGGGGCCGGACTTCGCAACCGGCGGCCTGGTGGTCGACAGCCCGGAAGCGATCAGCCACGCATACGAAACCGGCAAGGGCGCTTTCCGCGTGCGCGGCCGCTTCTCTACCGGGCGCAATACGGATGGTGGCTGGGAAGACACCGGCATCGAAAAGCTGGGTTCCGGTCAGTGGCAGCTTGTCGTCAGTGAAATTCCCTACATGCTGGCCAAGGGCAAGCTGATCGAGCAGATCGCAGCCCTGATCGGTGATCGCAAACTGCCGATCCTCGAAGACGTGCGCGACGAAAGCGATGAGGAAATCCGCATCGTCCTCGTTCCCAAAAGCCGCAACGTCGATCCGGAGCTGCTGAAGGAAAGCCTCTATAAACTGACCGAGCTGGAAAGCCGGTTCAGCCTGAACCTCAACGTCCTGGATTCCCACCGCACGCCGGGGGTGCTGGGGCTCAAGCTGCTGCTGTCGGAATGGATCTACAGCCAGATCGATATCCTGCTGCGCCGCACCCGGCACCGGCTGGAAAAGATCGCGTCGCGCCTTGAACTGGTTGCAGGCTATATCATCGCGTACCTCAACCTTGACCGGATCATCGAGATCATCCGGACCGAGGACGAGCCCAAGCCGGTGATGATGGCTGAATTCGAACTGACCGACCGTCAGGCCGAAGCCATCCTCAACATGCGCCTGCGCAGCTTGCGCAAGCTGGAAGAGATGGAGCTTCGCAAGGAGCACGAAGACCTGCTGAAAGAGCAGGACGAGCTTAACAAGCTGCTCGAAAGCCCGGCCCGCCAGCGCACCCGCATCAAGCGCGACCTTGCAACCCTGCGCAAGGACTACGCCGAAGAGACGGCGCTGGGCCGCCGCCGCACCACGATCGCGCAGGCGACGAAAACGGTCGAATTCAGCATGGACGCGATGATCGAGAAGGAGCCGGTCACGGTGGTCCTCTCGGCTCGTGGCTGGATCAGGGCGGCAAAGGGCCATGTCGCCCTCGACGGTGATTTCAAGTTCAAGGAAGGCGATGGCCCTGCCTTCGCTTTCCATGCACAGACGACCGACAAGCTGCTGATTGCACTTGATAACGGCCGTTTCTACACGCTTGGCGCAGACAAGCTGCCGGGCGCGCGAGGCTTTGGTGAGCCGATCCGCACGATGGTGGATATCGACGCCGAAGCGCACATCGTAGCGGCCATTCCATACAGGGCGAAGGGGCAGCTGCTGCTGGCTTCGAATATCGGTCGCGGCTTTGCGGCGGAGATGGACGAACTGTTGGCCGAAACCCGAAAGGGGCGCGCGGTCATGTCCACCAAGCCCGGCGTGACCTTGACCGTCGTGCGCGAAATTCCGGCCGAGCATGATCATGTCGCGGTGGTCGGTGACAATCGCAAGCTGGTGATCTTCAGTCTTGAAGAACTTCCGGTCATGGCCAAGGGGCAGGGCGTTACGCTTCAGCGTTATCGCGATGGCGGCATGGCCGACGTGACTACGCTGAAGCTGGAGGATGGCCTGTCGTGGACGATGGGCGGCGAAAGCGGGCGCACGCGGACCGAAAAGGACATGGCCTTGTGGAAGGTTGCACGCGGGGCGGCGGGACGTTTGCCGCCCAACGGATTCCCGCGGGATAACAAGTTCCAAGGGTAGCTTGATGCTGCCGGGGCAGGCACGCGAATGTCAGCCCGGCACATCCTGCGGGTGATGGGGCACGAGTATCAGCGTCTTGCCCTCCACCCGCCAACTGGCGAGGCGTGACAGCAGGTTCATGCCGATGACGTTCGCATCGCCAAGGCCCGGCGCAACAACGGCGTCGATCTCGCGCGCCACGACATTGCCCATGCGCAATTCATCGATCACCGCCAGTTGCGCCTCGACCGTGCCGTTAGCGGTGCGCATCAGCACCGAACGATTGAGCGGATTGGCCTTGAGCCCCGCTTCCTGAGCGGTCGCAGGCGAAATCGCGGTGAGCGTGGCGCCGGTATCGACAAGGAAATCCCGCTTCACGCCGTTGACGGACGCGCTGATCCAGAAGTGCCCGTCGGGCTGCATCGGCACGCGCGTTTCCCCGCCCGCCACGCTCTGGCGTTCGATGCCAAGCTGGGGCAGGGCGAAATCTGCACCCGTAGTCAGGCGGGTTACCTGCGCGATCGTCAGCAGCATCGCGGCAAGCAGGCCCAGGTTGCCAACCCCGCGCAAAAGACCGCCGAGTAGTGGCAACGGGCGCCGCAACATGCCGCCGACGACGCTCGCAACGATGCCCGCAGCGGCAAGTGCCAGCAGCGGCTGGCCGGCAAGAAAGCGCAGGATTTCGGTAAAGTCCATGGTGGGCACGTCTATCACACGATGGCTTTCGGGCGGCTGACTATCATTTCTGCTTCGGCGTCAGGATCAGCCGATTGCCTTCGACACGCCAGGCGGCGAGTTGCGACAGCAGGTTCATGCCGATGACATTGGTGTCGACTTCGGTGTCGGGGCCGATGGCGACTGTCAGCGCGTTTGCCTCAATGCCGCCGAAGCGAAGAACATCCGCCGTGCCCCTCCGCGCGACAATGGAGCCGTTGGCCGTTTCGAGGATCATGCCGCGATCATCGGGATCAGGCTGGATGCCGACCCGCTGAGCCACTCGCTGCGACACGCCGGTATAAGTGGCGCCTGTATCGATCAGGAATTCGACGGGCGTGCCGTTCAGTTGTGCCTCAACCCAGAAATGTCCGTCTGCGCGCATGGCGACGATGGTTTCCCGGCCGACGATCTCGGCAGGTCGGGTGGCATCGAGCCAGAGCGCAGCCTCGGATCGGCCGTTGTGCCCGGCCAGTTCCGCCACCGTCAGCAGCAGCGCGGCGACCAGCCCAAGGTACGCGCAATTGCGCATGACCTGCCCAAGCCGTGGATGTCCCGCAGTGACCATTCCGGCGGCGACCGCAAGCAGGATTGCGGCGATCGTCAGCGACAGCAGCGGCTGCGCGATCAGGAAGCCGGTCAGGTCGGCAAGGTTCACGCCCGTGGTTCCGCAAGGATCTCGTCAAGCAGGGCATCGATGCGGCTGCCTTCGGGGAAGCCCTCTGCAATCCAGCGGTCCTCGACGCGGCGCAGGATGCGGGCCACGTCAGGTCCGGCACCGACCCCGCGCGCCACGATCTGCCCGCCTTTCAGTGGCATCGCCGGCGGCTGCCAGTCTACGATCGAGGACACGTCCGCTCCGCTAATCAGCAGCCGGTCCAGCGCCGCATCACGACCAAGACGATAGGCAAGCGCGCGGGCATCTCCTGTCGCACCGTCGCGCGCGGCAGCCAGAGCGAGGCGCTTCTTCTGTGCAGCTGACAGGCGAAAACGCGCTGCAACCTGCTCTGCCAGCGCTGGTTGCGCGGGAAGCAAGGCCGCCAGCCTGCGGATTGCATCCGGCGCTATGCCCTGCGCCTGTTCGGCAGCGACCAGTGCTGCCAGCGCAGCGGGGTCGGCTTCGGGCAGGATGACCTCAAGCACGCCGAGTTCGCGCATCCGCTGAACGGTCGGCGCGGGATCGGCAAGGCCAAGCAGGTTCATCGTCTCCATGCCGACCCGCTCGCGCGAAAGGCCCTTGAGCGTGGCGGCCAGTTCCGAACAGGCGCTTTCCGCCTCTTCATCTGCAGGCGTGGAGCCGAAGCGCGCCTGAAAACGGAAGTAGCGCAGGATGCGCAGGTGATCTTCGCGGATGCGCTGGCGGGCATCGCCGATGAAGCGCACGCGGCGGGCGGCAAGATCAGCCATGCCGCCAAACCAGTCGTGGACGTATCCGGTCAGCGGATCGGCATAAAGCGCGTTGATCGTGAAATCGCGCCGCGCTGCGTCCTCGCGCCAGTCTTCGGCGAAGGCCACGGTGGCACGGCGACCATCGGTGGAGACGTCATGACGCAGGGTCGTGATCTCTACAGGGCCCATGGAGAGAACAGCGGTGACGGTGCCATGTTCGATGCCCGTGGGAACGTTGCGGATTCCTGCAGCATTCAGCCGTTCGATCACCGCGTCAGGGCGAAGCACGGTTGCCATATCAATATCCTTGACCGGCAGGCCCAGCAGCGTGTCACGCACCGCCCCGCCGACATAGCGGGCGTTGCCCTCGCCAAGCGCGGTGACAAGTGCCGCAAGGTCTTCGCGGTGCATCCACGGGGCGTTCAGCAGTGCGGCAGAATTCTCAGGCATCGGATGGTCTTTCGAGCCAGTTCAGGCGACCGGCAAGGTTATGGAGGATCGCTCCGGTAACGCCCCAGATGACATGGTCCTGGCGGCTGTCGTTCCAGATGATCTCGATGAAGCTGTGGCGGCGGCCTTCGAACTCGACGTTGCGGGTGGCCTGATTGGCGGGGTCGAGCACGAAGTCGACCGGCGCCTCGAACCATTGTGCGACTTCGGCAGGGTTGGGGTAGATCGGCAGGTCGGGCGGGATGATACCTACGACCGGGGTGATCTCATAGCCGCTGCCGGTGCGATAGATGTCGCTGGTGCCAATCACGCGCACGTCGCCGGCGTCGATGCCAAGCTCCTCGTTGGCTTCGCGAAGCGCGGCCTCGACGGCATTTTCGCCGGGGTCGATCCGGCCGCCGGGGAATGCAATCTGGCCGGGATGCGCACGCATGTTCGAGGGGCGATGAAGGAGCAGGATGCCGGGACGTTCACGCTCTGTAATGGCGATAAGCACCGCAGCCGGTGTGAACTGCGCGATGTCCTGGATCCGGGGATCGCTCCACAGGCGCGGCGGCGCGGCGGCGTGACCGGCCTCCAACTGACGCGATACCTGATCGAACAACGCGCTCATGCAGGGACTAACGAGAAGCGTGCGCCCTTGCTGGTCGCTGCCGGGGCTTCCCCTTCCGGCAGCATCCCGGTCAGCGCTATCTCCACCAGCTGTGCGTAAGTGCTGCGATTGAGGCGCGCGCGGGTGCCGTGGCGGACGGCGACGTAGAGAGCGGGCGTTTCGGGATCACCTGCGGCCACGATCGGGTGGTCGGGCCCGGCGATGACGAGATCGTCGGTGTTGAGGCGGAAGATGAGCGCGTCCCCCTCCTGCTTGACGTCGATGGCGATGAACGCGGCATCCTCGACCGCGATGGCGAGCTTCTGCGTAGGTGTGACCAGCCAGTGCTGGCCATCAGGATCGCAGGTCAGCAGCGATGCGAAGGCGCGGACCATTGCCGGACGGCGGATTTCGCCTTCCTGGTGGAACCAGCGGCCGTCGGCGGCGATGCGCATCTCGCTGTGGCCGGTCTTTGCGGGCGACCACTGATCGACCGGCGGCAGCTTGCGCGCGGCGACCAGCCCGGCCACTTCGTCCAGGCTGAGCGCGGCAAGTTCGGGGGGCGGTTCATAAGGCATCGTTTCGCGATGCCAGATAGGGCTTCGCGCGCCAAGGTCCAGTGTGGTCAGTAACGCGCGAGGGCGCTTAGCGCAGCCACGGTCCCAACATGCCGCGTTCGGGCAGCACGGCGATGTTGGCGCAGCGTACTAGCAGACGGCGGCGTTCGAACGGTCCGGGCAGATCCCAGCCTTCGGTGCCTTCGTTGGAAAACCCCCAGAACCGCCCGTAATATTCGGGATCGCCGATCATGACCTGCGGCAGTGGCGCACGGTCATCGATGCTGGCCATGCTGGTGGACATCAGCGCCTGACCATAGCCCATGCCTTGATGGCCGGGCATCACGGCAACCGGGCCGACCATGATCATCGGGAAGGGGCGGCCTTCGGGCGTGTTGAGCGCAACCGGCCAGCACTGGATCGTGCCCACCAGCATTTCGCTGGCATCGAGCGCGGCGAAGCTGAGCGCGGGAAGCCAGTCCGTACCTTCGCGCACCTTGTAAGCGGTGCGCTTGTGGCGTTCAGGCTCAAACGCGGCGTCGAGCAGTTCCTCGACGAGCGCGGGGTCGACATTGTCGAGCGGAATGATGGTGGCGGCTTCGGACTGGGTCTGGGTCATGGCGCGCGCGCGATAGGAGGGGCACAGCGTTTTGTCGATTCAATTCGCGCTGCGCCAGCCCGCGTGAACTTGCGTCAGCCCGCCGGAGTCAGTCGGAGCAGGTGGCCGCTGTCGCTGCCTTCGCCGTCTTCGAGCAGCCAGATCGCGCCATCCGGACCTTGCCGTATTTCGCGAATGCGGTTGTCCAGCGGATAGCGTGCTTCTTCCTTCGCTTTCTCCCCATCGATGGAGACGCGCACAAGCCCGGTGGCGACAAGCCCGGTGATGATCGCCTGGTTCTTCCATGCGGGGAACAGATCGCCGGTGTAGAAGATGAAGTCGCCGGGCGCGATCACCGGGTTCCAGCTGATCGCAGGCTGGGCGAGATCAGGACGGGTCGAATTGCGCGGGATCGGACGACCGTCGTAATGATCGCCGTCCGAAACCAGCGGCCAGCCATAGTTGGCGCCGGCTTTCACGAGGTTCAGTTCGTCTCCTCCGGCGGGGCCGTGTTCGAGATCCCACAAGCGCCCCTGTTCGTCGAAGGCGAGGCCCAGGATATTGCGGTGCCCGTAAGACCAGATCTGGTTGGTTGGCGCCGGCTTGTCGGCAAAGGGATTGCCGGGGGCAGGGGTGCCGTCCGGCAGCAGCCGCACCACTTTGCCGAGATTGGCGCCGAGATCCTGTGCAGGGGTGAACTTCTGCCGTTCCCCCGATGCGATGAAAAGGTACTTGCCGTCCGGCGAGAACCGCAGCCGGTGCGAATAGTGGCCGCGCCCTGAGACTTTGGGGGTCTGGCGCCAGATGACCTTGAGGTTCTGCAGTGCGCATTCAGTGACCGCGCTGCACACGAGGTCCGCCTTGCCGACCGCCGCGCCGCGCGTATCGCCCGATCCGGCTTCGGCCCAGCTGAGATAGACCACGCGCTTGTCGAAGGTCTTGCTGGTTTGTCCCGGCGCGAAGATGAAGTCGCCAAGACCGCCTTGGCCGCCATAGTCGACCTTGGGTACGCCGCTGACTTCGCCGATGCGCCCATCGGGCGTGCGCAGCCGGATCGTGCCCTTCTTTTCCGTGACCACAAGTGTTCCGGTGCCTTCGTCGAACGCCATGGCCCAGGGTTCGTCGAACTGGGCAAGCGTTTCCACCTTGAAAGGCGTTCCCGTTTCGGTGGAGGCCGCCTTTTCCCCGGTGGCGGCATTGCCGCAGCTTGCGAGCGTCATCGCCAGCGGCGATAGGGCGATAAGGAGACGTCTTGCGAACATGCCGAGCCCAATGCTTGCACCATTCACGAGTTCCCTGAACGCGCCTGCGGCAACGAAACGTTACGTGATCGGTGTCGACGAGGCCGGTCGTGGCCCGCTTGCAGGCCCTGTTGTTGCAGGGGCGGTCGTGCTGTGCAAGCCGCGTCCATCCGGTCTGGACGATTCCAAGAAGCTTTCCGCCGCCCGTCGCGCCGAACTGGAGGCAACCATCAAGCGGCGTTGCCGGTGGGCTGTCGGCGTGGTCGAGGTGGAGGAAATCGACCGCCTCAACATCTTTGGCGCAACGATGCTGGCGATGACCCGCGCGGTCGCGGCGTTATGCGACGCGATAGGCGAGGAACCGGCAGAAGTGCTTGTCGACGGCAACATGACGCCCCGTGGCCGCCGCGAGGAATGGTGCTGGAATGCCCGCGCCATCGTGGGCGGGGATGCGATCGAGCCGTGTATCTCGGCGGCTTCGATCATCGCGAAGGAACATCGCGATCGCCTGATGCGCGAACTGGCGCTGGCGCATCCGCATTATGGGTGGGATCGCAATGCCGGTTACGGCACGCCGCAGCACCTTGCTGCATTGCGAGAGCATGGACCCACCCCCCACCACCGCCGCAGCTTCGCGCCGGTGGCGCAGCTTACGCTGCTTTAGGCGGCCAGCGCCAGGCCTTCGGACTTGGGCGCTTCGGCCTTGGGGGCCAGCGCTGCATCAGCGGCAACGGGCTTCTCGGCCAGGCCGGCGACATAGCGCTCAGCAAGGAGCACATCGCGGCGGTACGAGAAATAGAGCGAGATAAGCGAAAACATCGTGGCGACCTTGTAAGGGAGTATGTGCTTGCTGCGCTGCAGCATCGAGGGTCATTTGGGCGCTTGATGTGATTGCTGCAAATGCAACGTATCGGATGGGTGTTGCATAAAACTGCATCGCCATTTCCGGCGCGTGACAAAAAGTTATCCACGAGTCGCAGTGGCTGCAGCCACCACATCTTGAGTCATGGTGATTCGCGGTGACTCAAGATGTGGTGCCGGATTCGTTTTGTTCCCCTGCGCTGAACACGTGAATCACAAGGATTCACCACGAGTCGCGGCTTGACGCAGAGTCCCGGATGAATCACTTAGGGTCCATATCCACAGTTTATCTCAGCGGAGCAGTCATGGGTCAGATCTTGGTCAAGGAACGCATTCGGGCAAAGGCGCCTGCGCCCACCCCGAAGGAGCTGCTTCCGCTCGGCCGCATCCTGACGGGCGATTGCATCGAGGCGATGCGCTCTATTCCCGACGCTTCCGTCGACATGGTCTTCGCAGATCCGCCGTACAACCTGCAGCTTGGCGGCGACCTTGCCCGCCCCGACGGCAGCCACGTGGATGCCGTGACGAATGACTGGGACAAGTTCTCCAGCTTCGCCACTTACGACCAGTTCACCCGTGACTGGCTGACCGAAGCGCGCCGCGTGCTCAAGCCTGAAGGTTCGCTGTGGGTGATCGGTTCGTATCACAACATCTTCCGCCTCGGCGCGATCATGCAGGACATGGGGTTCTGGATCCTCAACGATATCGTGTGGCGCAAGGCAAATCCGATGCCCAATTTCAAGGGCACCCGCTTCACCAACGCACACGAAACGCTGATCTGGGCCAGCATGGGCGAGAAGTCGAAGTACACCTTCAACTACCGCGCGATGAAGACGCTCAATGACGAACTGCAGATGCGTTCGGACTGGGTTCTGCCGATCTGCAACGGCGCCGAGCGCCTGAAGAAAGGCGGCCGCAAGGTCCACCCGACCCAGAAGCCCGAAGCGCTGCTCTACCGCGTGATGCTGGCGACGACCAACAAGGGCGACGTCGTGCTCGACCCGTTCTTCGGCACCGGCACCACTGGTGCGGTCGCCAAGCGCCTTGGCCGCGAATGGATCGGCTGCGAGCGTGAGAGCGACTACCGCGAAGCCGCGATGGAGCGCATCGAAATGGCGCTGCCGCTGGACGAGTCTGCGCTCAAGACCATGCAGTCCAAGCGCACCGCGCCCAAGGTGGCGTTCGGCACGCTGATCGAGACCGGCTGGATCGAGCCCGGCACGCAGCTGTTCGACAAGAAGCGCCGCCATGTCGCCACCGTGCGTGCAGATGGTTCGCTTGTTGCGGGCGAGGTCAATGGTTCGATCCATGGCGTCGGCAAGGATCTGCAAGGCGCCCCCTCGTGCAACGGCTGGACGTACTGGCATCTGGAGCACGAAGGCCAGATCAAGCCGATCGATGCCATCCGCCAGCTCTATCTCCTTGCGACGGAGCCATGATATTCGGCAGCGCCCCGGATGACTTTCCGGGGCGCTTCTTATTCAGGCATTCTCCTTGACCTGATCGCGCGCTAAGGCGCGCTGATGACCCGCAAGCTCTATATCCGCCCGATCGCCCTGGCCGACAGCCCGCAGAGCGAGGAGGGCGAGGCCATCCGCCTTGGCGGGGCGATGGTCTGGGCAAGCCGCTTCGCCATCATCGTGCGCGAGAACGGGCGCGTCCTTTCGCGTGAGAGGGTTTCGGCAGCGCAAATGCCCGCCGCGCTTGCGGCGCTGCCCGTCGATCTTGGCGCGGCGGCAGAGGCGCAGTGGACGGGCCTGCGCAAGATCCATGCACCGATCCAGTGCGGCGCCCGCACCCTGCGGCTTGAGCAGCCGCAGGTCATGGGCATTCTCAACATCACGCCCGACAGCTTTTCCGATGGCGGCAAGTTCATGGACGACGCCGCGGTGGCGTCAGCCCATGCTGCGGCCATGCTTGAAGCGGGCGCGGCGATCATCGACATCGGCGGGGAGTCCACTCGTCCCGGCGCGGCGGCGGTCTGGGAGGGGGACGAGATCAGGCGCGTGGTCCCCATGGTGGAGCGCCTTGCCGCGATGGGCGCGGCGATCAGCGTGGACACGCGCCGTCCCGGCGTGATGGACGCCACGCTGGCTGCCGGCGCGCACATCATCAATGACGTCTCCGCGCTGCGCTACGATCCGCGCAGTCTGGAAATTGCAGCAGCTTCAGGCGCCCCGGTGGTGCTGATGCATGCGCCTGGCAAGGCTGACGACCTGCATTCGGGCGCGGACTTCGCCGATGTCGTGCTTGATGTGTTCGACTGGCTGGAGGCACGCCGCGACGCGTGCGTGGCCGCCGGCATCGCGGCGGAGCGGATCATCATCGATCCCGGCTTCGGTTTCGGGCTGACGCTGATGCAGAACCTGACCCTGTTCAATGCACTGCCGCTGTTCCATGCGCTGGGGCATCCGCTGCTGGTGGGCGTCAGCCGCAAGCGCATGATCGGGGCGCTTTCCAACGAGGCGCCCGCCCATCAGCGGCTTGGCGGGTCGGTGGCACTGGCCGTAAAGGCGATGGATGCCGGCGCGCACATTCTGCGCGTCCATGACGTGCCGGAGACGGTACAGGCCGTGCGGGTATGGCGGGGATTGCGCGATGCGGCGCTGACGGACTTCTCGCAGCTGCCTGATTGAGCGTTACAAATCTGGACGCCGAATGAACGGTGGATTTCTGCCGGATTAACGAGGGCAGCCCGTTGTGTGCCCCTGTCATCACAACCGGATGCCGCACTGCAAAACGTCCCGTTGAAGGCTCAATTCATCCCTTTGGCTGACGAAAATCCCATTTGTGACCGTTTGTCCCATCGAGAGCGAGGCAATTCCGCTTCGCACTGGAAAGCGACAAAGGGGATTCACCCATGAAGCAGACCACCATCATTCGCGCCGCTGCCGTGGCGCTCGCCATCGTTCCCGTCAGTGCCATGGCTGTCGTGCCGGCGATGTACGAAGAGCGGGTCGCCCGCGTAGAGGAGAACCGGATCATCCAGACGCCGATCGGCGGTATCGAGGGCAAGCACTGGTTCAATTATCGCGCCAACGTGAACGAGACGCAGAAGGAACTCGCCACCGATCTTCGCAAGGCCAGCGACATCGAGGATCAGCGCGATGCCTGGTCGGAATATGGCAGCGAACTGCTCCACGAACGGGGCAATTACACCAAGGCCATGGCCAAGCGTGGCTATCGCATTCCTTCGGTGATGATCGAAGGGCTCTGATCGGATCATTCAGCCGAGAAAGAGGGCCGGGCGCTTGCGTCCGGCCCCTTTTATATGCCTGTCAGACTGCCAGATAGCCGCCGTCTACCGGATAATAAGCGCCGGTCACGAAGGAGGCGCGGTCCGACAGGAGGAAGCTGGTGACGGCCGCGATCTCTTCAGGCCGGGCAAGGCGATTGAGGGCATGCTTGGAAGCCAGTTGCGCCACCACGTCCGGATCCATGCCGTTGCGTACCGCAGGAGTGTCGACGAAGCCCGGCCCCACCGCGTTCACACGAATGCCGGCGTCGGCATAATCGAGCGCCGCAACCTTGGTCATGCCAAGCAGCGCGTGCTTCGAAGTCACATAGGCAGCGGACGTGGACCAGCCGACCGCGCCAAGGATGGATGCCATGTTGACGATGGCGCCGCCGCCGTTCGCGATCATCGCGGGAATCTGGTATTTCATCGCGTAGAACACGCTGTTGAGATCGACGTCGAGCACGCGGCGCCAGTCCTCCAGCGGCACGTCGGCAAGCTTGTGCGGCGCTCCGCCAATGCCGGCATTGTTGACCGCAAGGTCCAGCTTGCCGAAACGCTCGCAGGTGAAAGCGACGAGCGCTTCGTTGGCGGCGGCATCGGCCACGTCGATGCGGAAAGCGGCGCTGCTATCGCCCAGTTCGTCGCTGAGCGCCCTGGCACCATCCTCGTCAAAGTCGGCGACGACGACACTGGCGCCAAGAGCAGACAGATCACGCGCGATGGCCGCGCCGATCCCTGAGGCGGCGCCGGTTACGATCGCTACCTTTTCGTTCAGTTCATTCATTGCAAGAAAGCTCCTTCAGATCCCGCACGAACGTGTGAGACTGGTAAGGGTTGTCTTGCAAATCAGTGTGATACGATTGCGATTTGCGCGATCACGCCGCGTTGTCGATGCCCAGTTCCGACAGCTTGCGGTATAGCGTGGACCGCCCGATACCCAACCGGCGCGCTACTTCGGTCATGCGGCCGCGATAAAGACCAATGGCAAGGCGGATCACGTCGGCCTCGATCTCTTCGAGTGGTCGCAGGTGGCCGTCCTCCGTGTAAAGCATCACGCCTGCGCTTTCAGGCACCTGCGGGGCTGTGGATGGACCTGTGCCCAGTATGTTGAGAAGCTGTGGAAAATCTTCCGAGGTAAGGGCGTCACCGTCGCAGAATACCGCGGCGCGGAACAGCACCGCCTGCAACTGGCGCACGTTGCCCGGCCAGTCGTAGGCGGCCAGAAGCGAAAGCGCGCCATCGGTGATGCCGAGTTCGCGCAAGCCCGGCTGTTCGCCGATACGGGCAAGGAAGAAGCGGGTGAGGGCGGGAATATCGCCCGTCCGCTCGCGCAGGGGTGGCAGAAGCACCTTGGTGGGCGACAGCGCCGTCAGCAGTTCGGGCATGAAGTGGCCCTGATCGGCCAGATCCGCCAGCGGAAGGTTGCTTGCCGCGATCAGCCGAACGTCCACCCGGAACGAATGGCGCGCGCCGATCGGGCGGCAGTCACCCTTCTTTACCGCTTCAAGCAGCCGATCCTGCACCGATTCGGGCAGGCGGTCGATCTCGTCCAGGGCAAGCGTGGCACCGTCGCAGTGCTGCAGCGCGCCGACCTGGCGATCGAAGGCGCCGGGGAAGGCGCCCTTTTCATGCCCGAACAGCACAGATTCGATGGAGTTGGCAGGCACGCCGCCGATGTTGATGATCCGCAGCGGCAATCGCGCGCGGGGGCTGGCCGCATGCATTGCGCGGATCAGCATTTCCTTGCCGGCCCCGCTTTCGCCTTCGATCAGCACGGGGCCGTGCCCGCGCGCTGCCTTGGCCGCCACGGCAAGCGCCTTGCGAAAGTTCGGGGCCGCGCCGATCATCGATTCGAAATCGGGGTTGGACGGCATCTTCTCGGTCAGCGGGGCAAGCTCGTCGCGGGCGGCCTCGCGGGCGGTTGCAGAGCGCAGCGCATGCATCAGCCGATCGGGGGCGACCGGCTTGACGAGGTAATCGGTGGCACCCGCCCGCATCGCCTCCACGGCAAGAAGCGGCGATGTGCTGGCCGTCAGCATCAGGATCGGCAGTGCCGGACGCCGGGCTTTCAGCTCGGAAATCAGGGCGCAGGCGTCGTCTCCGGGCACCCACTGGTCAAGGATGATGGCGGAAAGCTGCATGCCCTGCCGCGTCCCCAGCGTGGCGATCGCGGTTTCGGCATCGCGCACGATCAGGGTGCGCCAACCTTCGCGCGCGGCAAGGGCGGAAATCAGGCGGCTCTGGGCCGGCTCATCGTCGATGAGCATGAGGAGGCGCTGGTCAAGGTCCGCCATGGTATTGCCGCTTTTTATCGCCTCTTCGTCTTTCGCAAAGCAAAGACTTAGGGGCAATCGGTAAAGAGGCGATTAAGCCTGCGCTTGGAACGCGCGGAAGCGGGAGTTCAGGATCGGTTAGTGACGCCGCGATGGACCTTGTTCGCTCTTGAGCGGCGCGCGCGGCGCGGTTAGTGTCCCTGCAAAGCAAACAGTTTTGGGGTAAAGAGACTATGGCTTCGGGCAACGACATCAAGGCCGCGACCGAAACGTACAACGGCTTCATCAAGGCCGCGACCTGGGGCACAGTGGTCATCATCGCCATAACGGCTCTGGTCGTCGGGCTGATCGCGTCCTGACCGGGGCGCGGGGTTGACCCTCCGCCAGCGGATCGCGGTCCTCGCTGAGCGCGCGGCCGGGGAAACGCGGGTTGCCGCTACGCCGGAAACGGTTCGCAAACTTTCCGCCCTTGGTGCCGTGGTGGCAGTGGAAAGCGGGGCCGGGGTTCAGGCCACCATTTCCGATGAGGATTACCGCGCGGCAGGGGCTCAAGTCGGCACTGTCGATGCGGTGCTGAGCGGAGCGGATATCGTCTTCGCGGTGCAGGGGCCTGATCCGGCGCTGCTGGGCGGCGTTGCTCGGGGTGCCTGGATCGTCGCTATGCTTGATCCCTACGGCCAGCGCGGGCGGGTGGATGCCTATGCTGCCGCCGGTCTGGAAGCGCTGGCGATGGAATTCATGCCGCGCATCACCCGTGCGCAATCGATGGATGTGCTGTCCAGCCAGTCCAACCTTGCCGGATACAAGGCCGTGCTGGCAGCCGCCGACGCCTATGGCCGCGCCTTTCCGATGATGATGACGGCGGCGGGCACGGTCAGCGCGGCCCGGTGCTTCGTCATGGGCGTGGGTGTGGCCGGGCTGCAGGCGATTGCCACCGCGCGCAGGCTGGGCGCGCAAGTGTCCGCAACCGACGTGCGCTCCGCCACGAAGGAACAGATCCAGTCGCTTGGCGCCAAACCCATCTTCGTGGAGAACGTCGCGGGGATCGAGGGAGAGGGATCGGGCGGTTATGCCGCCGAGATGAGCGAGGAATACCGGCAGGCGCAGGCCGAACTGGTTTCTGCGCATATCGCGAAGCAGGACATCGTCATCACCACTGCGCTTATTCCCGGTCGCGCCGCGCCGCGCCTGGTCACCGATGCGCAGATCGCCTCGATGAAGCCGGGCAGCGTCATCTTCGACCTTGCCGCGCCTCAGGGTGGCAATGTGGAGGGCACCGTGCCGGACCGGATTGTCGAACGGCACGGAGTTCGGATCATCGGCTATTCCAACACGCCTGCGCACCTGCCGGCGGATGCATCCGCGCTCTATGCGCGCAACCTGTTCAACTTCGTCTCCGCCTTCTGGGACAAGGAGCAGGGCGGCCCCGTTCTTGACGCGGAGATCGGGGACGGCGTGCGGCTGACGCGGGGCGGGCAGGTGGTCCATCCCCGGTTGCGGGAACAGGGCAGGCCATAGGAAGGACTGGCATGGATTTCGTTTCGATCCTTTCGATCTTCGTGCTGGCCTGCTTCGTGGGGTATTACGTTGTCTGGTCGGTAACGCCTGCGCTGCATACGCCGCTGATGGCGGTGACAAACGCCATTTCTTCCGTGATCGTGGTGGGTGCGCTGGTAGCAAGCGCGGCTTCCGGATCACCGATCGGAAAATGGCTGGGGCTGGGCGCGGTCGTGCTGGCGAGCGTCAATATCTTCGGCGGCTTTGCCGTTACCGAACGGATGCTGGCGATGTACAAGAAGAAGGACCGCAAGTGATGGAGGGGCACTCCGTCAGTCCCTGGGTCGCGGTCGCATATCTGATCGCCGGGGTCTGCTTCATCCTGGCGCTGAGAGGGCTATCGTCACCCGCAACAAGCCGCAGGGGCAACCGCTACGGCATGTTGGGCATGGGCATCGCGGTGGTGACCACGCTGGTCACGCACCAAATCGCCAGCCTGCCAGAGATACTCGTCGCCATCGCCATCGGCGGCGCTATCGGCTTCGTTATCGCCCGCCGCATCAAGATGACCGATATGCCGCAGCTTGTGGCGGCGTTTCATTCGCTGGTCGGGCTTGCCGCAGTGCTTGTGGCCGCCGCTGCGTTTCTCAACCCGGAGGCGTTCGGCATTCTTGGCGCGAACGGCAATATCCTGCCCGTCAGCCGGGTCGAGATGGCGCTGGGCGTGGCGATCGGCGCGATCACATTTTCGGGGTCTGTCATCGCCTTCGCCAAGCTTAACGGCAACATGAGCGGGGCGCCGATCCTGCTGCCGGGCCGTCATGTCATCAATCTGGGCACGCTGGCGGCGATCCTGGTGCTGACCGCGCTCTTTGCGCATTCCGGCGCTGCGGGGCCGGGCGAGAACCCGCTGTTCTGGGTGATCGTGGGGCTGGCCTTCGCGATCGGTTTCCTGCTGATCATACCCATCGGCGGGGCGGACATGCCGGTCGTCGTATCGATGCTGAACAGCTATTCGGGCTGGGCTGCGGCGGCGATGGGCTTCACGCTGCACAACACCGCGATGATCGTTACGGGCGCGCTGGTCGGTTCTTCGGGCGCGATCCTGTCTTACATCATGTGCCGGGCGATGAACCGCAGCTTCCTTTCAGTCATCGCCGGAGGGTTCGGCGCGGATGCAGGCGCGGCAAGCGGTGGAGAGGCGAAGGAGCAGCGCCCGTGGAAGCGCGGCTCCGCCGAAGACGCGGCGTTTCTCATGAAAGAAGCGGAAAGCGTCATTATCATCCCCGGCTACGGCATGGCAGTGGCGCAGGCCCAGCACGTGCTGCGCGAGATGGCGGACCAGCTCAAGAAGCACGGCGTCGGCGTGAAGTACGCGATCCATCCCGTTGCAGGCCGGATGCCCGGCCACATGAACGTGCTGCTGGCCGAGGCCAACGTGCCTTACGACGAAGTGTTCGAGCTTGAGGATATCAACGGCGAATTCGCGCAATGCGACGTTGCCTTCATCATCGGCGCCAACGACGTGGTGAACCCCGCCGCCCGCACCGACAAAACCAGCCCCATCTACGGCATGCCGGTATTCGACGTGGAGAAGGCCAAGACCATCTTCTTCGTCAAGCGCTCCATGGGCGGGCAGGGCTATGCCGGGGTCGACAACGACGTGTTCTACATGGACCAGACGATGATGCTCCTCGCCGATGCGAAGAAGATGGTGGAGGATATCAACAAGGCGCTGGCGGAGTGAGGGGGCTTGCACCCCATTGCGCACGTTGGATCTCCGTTTATTCTTTAGCTATGCCGCACCGTAAGCAATCCAACTTTTACGTCGCAGTAATATCAGCTGTCGCCATTGGGTTCACAGTCAGTTGCACGAAAAATGGAGCATCTTGTGACGTAAGAGGCTTAGCTCTTGATAAAACTAGCCAACTTTACTCAATTGATGTCGAAAAGATAAAAGTAGTTAAAGACGAAAAATTTAGAGAAGACCGCTTTGTTTCAGTGTTTTTCCGAAACGAAGGCGATAGCGATTACGCTGGATCGTTGTTACATATAGACCCGCGACTTTGTAAAGTTAAAGGATTTCAGACCCAAGAGGGCATGTCATCGTCTTTTATGCCGGAATTAGGGCATGATTCCCCCCCCCCCACGTTGATGCCTGATAAGTTGAACTGACAACGGCAGCTAGCCACCCAAAACAGACATCCCCACACCGCTAAGGCTGAGCTTGTCGAAGCCCCAGAGGCAGGGCGCTGTGGCGCTTTATGCTGCGACGAGCTCAGCATGAGCGGTGTGTGACTGGGGCCGCGCAAAACGTCCCGCTTCACGCGCAGCGAAAGCAGGATGCGGGGGCCACGGGTGGTAAACCCCTACCGGCCTCTTTCCTTCCCTGACCCCGCTTGCCTCAACCCGTCCCCGATGCAATGCCTTGAGGATGATCCGCCTTATCAAGACCATCGCCCTGATCGCGGCCTTGTGCGTCGCCACGTGGTTTGTCGCGCACTGGTACGCCGAATATAGGGTGCGCACCGCCTTCGCCGAAGCGGGGCTGAGCGAGCGGGCGGCCGAATGCATGGGGCGGCGGCTGGTGCGCAAGCTTTCGCTTCGGCAGGTTCACAAGCTTACCGCCCTGCAGGACGCCGTGCACACGCCCGAGGGGATGGTGAAGGCCGCGCGCAGGATCGATGATCCGCGTGTGGTGAAGGTGACGGCGTCTTCGCTGCTCTTGTGCAGCACCGGCCTCTCCCGCTAGGGCTCCGGACGAAAAGCCCTTTCGTCGCACCCTCTTGCGGAGTCCCGCTTGACCTCCTTTGCTCCTCGCGCTCCTTATGCTTCCGACCCGTCCCGTTCGCGCGGGCGTGAGTTCTCGATCGAGAACGGCATCGCCCGTGGCGCGCGCAGTCCGTATCAGCGCGACCGCGATCGCATCATCCATTCGATCGCGTTCCGCCGCCTGCGATACAAGACGCAGGTGTTCGTGGCGCCGGACGGCGATCACTACCGCGTGCGTCTGACGCATAGCCTGGAAGTGGCGCAGATCGCCCGCGTCATCGCGCGCATCCTGGGGCTGGACGAGGATCTGACGGAGGCGCTGGCGCTGGCGCACGATATCGGGCACCCGCCGTTCGGCCATGCCGGCGAAGATGCTCTCGACGCCGCGCTGCACAAGGCCGGTGGCTTCGATCACAACGCCCATACCCTGCGCACGCTGATGCGGCTCGACAGCCCTTATTGCGAGCATGACGGCCTCAACCTGACGTGGGAGACGCTGGAGGGGCTGGCCAAGCACAATGGCCCGGTCACCGAACCGACCTGGGCGCTGGCCGAACTGGACGCTGCGTACAACCTCGACCTTGGCACCCATGCGTCTCTGGAGGCACAAGTAGCGGCGCTGTCCGACGACATTGCTTATGACAACCACGATATCGATGATGGGCTGCGCGCCGGTTTCCTCGACCTTGACGAGCTTCTGGCGCATCCTTTCGTGGTCGATCACTGGGCCGAGGTGGAGCGCCGCTATCCCGGCGTGCCGCTCGATCGCCAGCTGGCCGAACTGATCCGCAGCCAGATCGGCGTCATGGTCAACGATCTGGTGGCGCAGACGCAGAAGAACCTTGTCGGCATCGGCAGCATCGATGAAGTACGCCATGCAGGCCGTGCGCTCGTCGCCTTCTCGCCCGAGATGGCCGAGGGGGAGCGCGCCTTCAAGCGCTTCATGTACGAAAAGCTGTACTACCACCCCGAACAGCTGGAGACGGCGAAGCGTGCCCGTGCGCTGCTGGCCGAACTCTATTCCGCCTACTCCCAGGAAACGGTGCTGATGGACGAAAGCTGGATCGACACGATGCCGCGCTTCGAGCCTGACCGCAGCCGTCACATCGCCGATTACATCGCCGGCATGACCGACCGTTTCGCCATCGCCCGCCATGCCGAGATATACGGCCGCACGCCCGAGGGGCTGAGCAATGTGTAAGGCGCATTCGGAGGGCTGACGGTGGCACGGGGGGTGACGCGCATCTGCCTGGTCGGGGCGACCGGGCTGGTTGGCTCTGCGCTGATGGAGCAGGCGGTGGGCCGCGATGATGTGCGTATCATCGGCGTCGGTCGGCGCGAGGCGACGCTGCCGCCGGGCGCGCGCATGGAGATGCTTGTCGGTGAACCGATCGACTGGCCCGCTCTGATCCGCGCCGCGCGGGCCCACGTTCTGGTCTGCGCGCTGGGCACCACGATCAAGGCCGCGGGCAGCAAGGAGCAGTTCCGCGCGATCGATCACGATCTGGTGCGCTTCAGCGCCGAGGCTGCGCGCGCTGCCGGGATCGGGCATATGATCGTGGTGTCCTCGGTGGAGGCGGACCGGGCCAGCGGCAATTTCTACCTTTCGGTAAAGGGCGAGATGGAAGAGGCGGTGGGCCGGCTGGGCTTTGATCGGCTTGATGTGCTGCGCCCCAGCCTGTTGCGCGGCGCCCGGCAGGAGCAGCGCGCGCTTGAGGGTGCGTGGCAGGCCGTGGCGCCAGTGGTGGACCATCTTGCACTGCACGGCCGCCTGCGCCGTTTTCGCTCCATCAGGGCGCGGGACGTGGCGCGCGCAACCCTTGGCCTTGTGCGGGAGACGGGGCAGGGGCGCTTCGTTCACGATCACGATGCGCTGATGCGCGCGGCGCGCTGACCTTTGGGAACGCGCAAGGCGCCGGGGAATAGTTTCGCAGTTGCGCAAAGCTGGCGTTGACTTGCACGGCGCGCTCACCCAAGGCTCCGATCACTCGCTGACACGCGCGGGAGAGACCCTGGACCGATTCGTCGGGAAGGGGCGCCGAAGGAGCAACCGCCCCGGAATCTCTCAGGCAAAAGGACCGCGCAGCGTCTAAAGCGAGCCTCTGGAAAGTGCCCCGCCCGTATGGTCGTGGCCGCCGAAGGTGTAACCCGGCCTGTCCTGTTTGGGATTCGTCCCATAAGGGATGACGCCGGGGAAGCTCTCAGGCTTCCGTGACAGAGGGGGCACCTGAATGGTGTGCCATGCGTCGCGGAGTCGTGTCTTGAGCGAATACCCTGTTACCGATGAAGACGGCCTTGAGCCGATCGAAATCCTGACCCTGCCGCTGGATGCCTGGCATCGCGAAAAGGGCGGCCGCATGGTCGAATTCGCCGGCTATTACATGCCTGTCCAGTATGAGGGCATCATGGCCGAGCATCTCTGGACCCGCGAGAATGCCGGCCTGTTCGATGTCAGCCACATGGGGCAGGTCTTCATCTCCAGCGAAGAGGGCATCACCCCGGCGGTCGAAGCTGCGGTGGAGGCCGCGCTGCCGATCGATCTTGCCACGCTGAAGACCGGCGCGCCGCGCTATTCGCTGCTGCTGGACGAGGAGGGCGGCATCCTTGACGATCTGATGGTCACGCGCTGGGCGACGGGGTTCTATCTGGTGGTCAACGGCGCGACCAAGTGGGACGATATCGGCACCCTGCGCGAACTGCTGCCCGATGACGTCACCCTCAACCACCTTGACGAAAGCGCGCTGCTAGCCCTCCAGGGCCCCAAGGCTTTCGCGGCGCTGGAGCGCCATGTCGAAGGTGATACGCCGCTGGCCGACCTCAAATTCATGAAGGGCGCCGCGTTCAAGCTGGGCGGCGTCGATGCGTGGATCAGCCGTTCCGGCTATACGGGCGAAGACGGTTTCGAGATCGCCATCCCCGGCGAGTCCGCCGCGCACGTGGCGGATCTGCTCTGTGGTGAGCCCGAGGTCAGGCCGATCGGCCTTGGCGCGCGGGACAGTCTGCGTCTGGAAGCGGGCCTGCCGCTTTACGGCCACGACCTGTCGCCCGAGACCAGCGTGGTCGATGCCGACCTCAAGTTCGCCGTCAACAAGCGTCGCCGCAGCGAAGGCGGCTTCCCCGGTTCGGACCGCGTTCTCAAGGACTTCGCCGAGGGCACCCCGCGCAAGCGGATCGGCCTGGTGCTGGAAGGCCGTATGGCTGCGCGCGAAGGAGCAAAAGTTTTCAATAATGATCAAGAGGTTGGCGTAGTAACTTCGGGTGGTTTCTCACCCTCGTTGCAGCAGCCGATCGCCATGGCTTACGTCGATGCAGCCCTCGTCTCTGAGGGCGCTGACTTTGTGATCGAGATGCGGGGCAAGAAGCTGCCGGCAAAGGTTGCTGCAATGCCCTTCGTCCCCCACCGTTATTACCGCTGAGGAGCTTTTCCATGACCCGCTATTTCTCTGAAGACCATGAGTGGATCGAAGTCGAAGGTGATCTCGGCACGGTCGGCATCACCGACTATGCGCAGGGCCAGCTTGGCGACATTACCTTCGTCGATCTCCCTGCTGAGGGCGCGACCGTGGGTAAGGGCGATTCCGTGTCGGTCGTCGACTCGGTGAAGGCCGCCTCGGACGTCTACACCCCGGTTTCGGGCACTATCGCCGCCGTCAATGAAGCGCTGGCCGATCAGCCTGAACTGGTGAACACCGAAGCCGAAACCGGCGGATGGCTGTTCCGCGTAACCCTGTCCGACGCTGCCGAACTCGGCGCGCTGATGGATGAGGCCGCGTACAAGAGCTACGTCGACAGTCTGTGATTGATAAAGGGGCGAGGCTTGGTCCTCGCCCCGCCCACCTCGTCGCCCTGAACGCGTTCCGGGATGATGCAGGAGGGACCAGCTGCGGTTTGATCCCGCAATGCACCGAATGAGAGACACGCCCTCATGCGCTACCTTCCCCTGACCCCGGCCGATCGCGCCTCCATGCTGGAGACCATCGGCGCTGCATCGGTCGATGACCTGTTCGTCGACGTGCCCGCCGAAGCCCGGCTTGCCGGCCCGATCGAGGGCCTGCCCGCTCACGCCAGTGAAATGGCCGTGGAGCGCCACATGTCCGCGCTCGCCGCGAAGAACCTGAGCGCGGGTTCCGCGCCGTTCTTCCTCGGCGCAGGCGCCTATCGCCACCACGTACCGGCCTCCGTTGATCATCTGATCCAGCGCGGCGAGTTCCTGACCGCTTACACGCCGTACCAGCCCGAAATCGCGCAGGGCACGCTGCAGGTGCTGTTCGAGTTCCAGACCCAGGTTGCGCGCCTGTTCGGAACCGATATCGCCAATGCCTCGATGTACGATGGTTCGACCGCGTGCTGGGAAGCGATCCTGATGGCTGCGCGCGTCACACGCAAGGGTCGTGCGGTTCTGTCGGGCGGTCTTCACCCGCACTACGGTGAAGTCGTGCGCACCATGGCGAAGTTCACGAAGGACGACATCGTCAGCCTTGCGCCGGAACTGACTGCCGATCCCGACGATGCCGCCGTGATTGCGGCGATCGATGACAAGACATCATGCGTGGTCGTTCAGTATCCCGACGTCATGGGCCGCATCCCGGACCTCGCCGCCATTTCGGAAGCGGCGCACGCCACGGGTGCGCTGGTGATCGCTGTCGTCACCGAGCCGGTGGCGCTGGGCCTGATCGAAGCGCCCGGTGCATTGGGCGCGGACATCGTAGTGGGCGAAGGCCAGTCGCTGGGCGTCGGCCTGCAGTTCGGCGGGCCCTACCTGGGCCTCTTCGGTTGCCGCGAGAAGTTCGTGCGGCAGATGCCGGGTCGCCTCTGCGGCCAGACCGTCGATGCGGAGGGGAAGCGCGGCTTCGTGCTGACCCTTTCCACCCGTGAACAGCATATCCGTCGCGAAAAGGCGACGAGCAATATCTGTACCAATTCAGGGCTTTGCGCGCTGGCCTTCAGTATTCACCTGACCCTTCTTGGTGGTGAAGGTCTGGCCCGTCTCGCTGCCGTGAACCACGCCCGCGCGCAACAGACCTTCGAGCGTCTGGGCCAGGTGCCCGGCGTTTCGATCCTGAACAACGCCTACTTCAACGAGGCGACGGTGATCCTGCCGCGCGACGCCCGCGAAGTGGTTCGCGAACTGGCTGACCGTCAGGTGCTGGGCGGCGTGTCGCTGGGCCGCCTGTTCCCGGTCGCTGATGGTCTTCACAACGGCCTGCTGGTCGCCGCGACCGAAACCACCACTGACGAAGATATCGAGGCTTTCGCCACCGCGCTGGAAGCCGTCCTTGCAGGAGCGAGCGCATGAACGCCCCCAACGCATCCGGCTGGCGCCCGTCCATGGGCGGTTCGGCAGAAGCCAAATTCGCAACCTCGTCAGGGGATTACGCCCTGATGCTCGAAGAGGCTCTGAGCCTCGAACTGGGCGCGCCGGACAAGTGCGGCGTCGATATCGACGAGCCGGGCCGCGCGCCGGCCGCGGGTCTTGGCAAGTTCCTGCGCAAGTCCGCGCCCGCCCTGCCGGGTCTGACCGAGCCGGAAACGGTGCGCCACTACACCCGCCTGTCGCGCCAGAACTATGCGATCGACCTTGGCCCGTTCCCGCTCGGTTCGTGCACCATGAAGCACAATCCGCGCCTGAACGAGAAGATGGCGCGTCTGCCGGGCTTTGCCGACGTTCACCCGATGCAGCCCCAGACCACGGTGCAGGGCGCGCTGGAAGTCATCGAGCAGCTGGCCGACTGGCTCATCACGCTTACGGGGATGACCTCGGTGGCGATGAGCCCCAAGGCCGGTGCGCATGGTGAACTGTGCGGCCTCCTGTGCATCCGCGCCGCGCTGGATGCCCGCGGTGAGACGCGCGATGTCGTGCTGGTGCCCGAAAGCGCCCACGGCACCAACCCGGCCACTGCGGCCTTCGCGGGCTTCAAGGTGGAATCGATCCCCGCGACTCCGGCAGGCCGCGTGGACGTGGCGGCATTGAAGGCCAAGCTTGGCCCCAACGTTGCGGGCGTGATGATCACCAACCCGAACACCTGCGGCCTGTTCGAACCCGACATGCGCGAGATCGCCGATGCGGTCCACGCGGCGGGCGGCTACGTCTACTGCGACGGCGCCAACTTCAACGCCATCGTCGGCAAGGTGCGCCCCGGCGACCTCGGCGTCGATGCGATGCACATCAACCTGCACAAGACCTTCTCCACCCCCCACGGCGGCGGCGGTCCGGGTGCGGGGCCGGTGGTGCTGTCCGAAGCGCTGGCGCCCTTCGCGCCTTTGCCTTTTGTGACGCGCGGGACTGATGGCTCGATCCACCTCGTCGAAGAGGAGAACATGGGCGAGGGCCACGCGCAGGCTTTCGGCCGCATGGTCGCCTTCCATGGCCAGATGGGCATGTTCACGCGCGCGCTGACCTACATCCTCAGCCACGGCGCGGACGGTCTGCGCACGGTTGCCGAGGACGCGGTGCTCAACGCCAACTACGTGCTGCGTTCGTGCGAAGACCTGCTGCCTGCACCGTTCGCCGACAGCGGCCCGTGCATGCACGAGGCGCTGTTCAGCGATGCCGGTCTGGCAGACGGCTTCTCCACGCTCGACATCGCCAAGGGCCTGATCGACGAGGGCTTCCACCCGATGACGGTCTACTTCCCGCTGGTGGTCAAGGGCGCCATGCTGGTCGAGCCGACCGAGACGGAGAGCAAGGCGGGCCTGGACCGCTTCATCGCCTCGCTGCGCAGCCTTGCCGAACGGGCGAAGGCGGGTGACGAGAGCCTGCATTCGGCGCCGCACTTCGCACCGCGCAGGCGCCTTGACGAAACGCTCGCGGCGCGCAAGCCTGTGCTGGTGTGGAAGGGCGAACCCGGTGTTCCCGGCACGCCGTCGCTGAGCGAAATCGGAGGAAGCTGACGCATATGGGGGAAGGTGGACGCGGACTTGCCACGTATCTGCCGCTGGCGATCTTCATCGGCATCATGGCCTTGCGCATGATGCGGATGAAGAAGGCCCGGCCGCTTCGCCTTCCCCTGTTGTGGATCATGCCGGTGATCGTGGTGCTGGCGGTATCGCTGGCACTGGCCGGAATGCCGCCGAGCGGACCTGGCTGGCTGTGCCTTGCCGCGGGGCTGGTCGTGGGCGGAGCGATCGGCGCGCAGCGGGCACGGCTCATGCACCTGCATATCGAAGGTGACGGCGAGCGGGCGCGTGTGATGATGCGCCAGTCACCGCTGGCGATCCTGCTGATCGTGGCAGTGTTCGTCGCGCGGCGCATGATCCTTCCGGCCGGAGGGATGGCGTCAGGTCACCCGGCAGGCAATGCCCTGCTGATGATGGACGCCACGCTCGGCTTCGCGCTTGGCATGATCGTGGCGCTGCGCGTTGTGTTGTGGCTGCGCGCGCGGGACATGGTGGCGAACCATGTCTTCGACGCCTGAAACCGTCAGTTGATGGCGTTCGATCCGGCCTGACCCACCGATTCGATATCGCGGCCAAGGCCCTTCACCGTGTTGCAGGCGGTGGCAGTAAAAAGCACGCCGCCCAGAATGATGGCGGCGAAAATCTTGGTGGTCATCGAACGTTTTTTCCTTCGTTGTCCGCCGCGACTAGCGCAAGGCAGGGACAGAGGAAAGCGTTCGCAAGAGGAATGCAGGCAGGCCCCGCTCGGTAGCCCGATTGATGGCCTGAAGCCTGCCCGCAAACTTCGTCAGTTGATCGCTTCCTGACCGGCCTGACCGACGGACTCCACGTCACGGCCTGCGCCCTTGACGGTGTTGCAGGCTGCGGCGGAGAAAACGATACCGCCCGCGACGAGGGCGAGGACAAGTTTCTTGACCATGGTAGGTGTTCCTTCTGTCTCGTTGCGACGGGTGCTGCCACGCGGCGCATCGGGATGAACACGCAATTTCGGGTCAGGTTCCCGAAGCCTCTTCGGTGGCGCTTTCGTCGATCGCGGAGGTGGGCGAGACGCGGCGGGCCAGGAAATGCTCACGCGAGGTGATGATCAGTCCTGCCGCCACGATGATCGGCGCGCCCAGCCACATCGCAGCCGAGGGCACATGGCCCCAGATCGTCCAGCCGTAGAGCGTCGCCCAGATCAGCGCGGTGTAATCCATCACCACTACCGTCGCGACCTGTCCGAAACGCAGGGCCGAAGTGATGAGGAACTGCGCCAGCGTGCCCGCCAGTCCGATGGCGACGAGCAGCAGCCATTCGTAGGCCCCGTGCGCAGTGCCATAGAGCGGCAGCAGGATCGCGGCGAAGAGGGAACCGTAGAAGGCAAACCAGAACACGCAGGCAATCGGGGCCTCGGTGCGCGAAAGGTCGCGGATCTGGAAGCTGACCACGGCAACGATCAGTCCAGCGCCAAGACCGGCTGCAAGTCCCAGGACCGGCACGGGATCGCCGCCAGGCTGGGCGATCACAAGAACCCCGATGAAGCCGAGGACCACCGCCGTCCACCGCCATGGACCGACTTTCTCGCGCAGCACCAGCGCCGTTATGAGCACGGCGAACAGCGGCGTGGTGAAACCCAGCGTCGTGCCCACCGGCAGCGGCAGCAGGGTTGCCGCACCGATGTTGCAGCACAGCCCGGCGGTGCCGCTGGTTGCGCGCATGGCGTGGCTGCTCATCCGGCGGGTACGCAACAGTGGCAGATTGCCGGTCATGGCAAGCCAGCCCAGGATGATCGGCACGGCCATGGCCTGCCGCCAGAACACCAGTTCGGGCAGCGATACGCCTGCCTCACCGGCCAGCTTCACCAGCATGAACATGGTGGAGAGCATCACCATCGCGGCCAGTCGCAAGGCGATGGCCAGCATCGGACGGTCGGCGCGCGGGCCTTTCGGGGCAGTTCCTGAAGGTTCGGTCACGAAACGGCGCTTTAACTCCGTCACGCCGGAGGGCAAGGCGGGGCATGGACGATTCTCTGGTTTTGATGACCGTGTGCGGCAGCCTGGCCGCGCTGATCGCGGCGATTGCCTTGCTGGGCGATCATCGGCGGCATCGCCGCAAGGACATCGAGCGCGTGGGCTTCATGCCGTGGACGCCGATCTTCTTCTTCTCGCTGATGGTGGCGGTGCTGTTGCTGGGCCTGTCCGCGCGGGAGTGGCTGGGCGGTTGAAATCCTGCCTGTCCGTTCGACAAACCTGAACAAGTGGATCGACTTTATCAGGCTGGCCGAAAGGCCGGGACAATGGAATCATCACGCAAGCATGAGCCTTCCTGTCCTTTCCTTCGGAGAATTCGAATGAACCGTTATCTCGCGTCCGCGTTTGCAGCCGTCTCTCTCGTCGTCGCGGCGCCTATCGTGGCACAGCAGGCCGACACCAATGCCGCTGCCGTTCAGGCGGGCAATTACGCGCTCGACAGTTCGCACACGCTGGTACGCTTCACCGTCGATCATTTCGGCATCAGCGAGTTCTTCGGCACCCTGCCGGGCGCAACGGGCACGCTTTCGCTCGATCCGAAGAACCTGGCTTCGGCAAAGATGGACGTTTCGGTGCCGGTGGCTTCGGTGTCGACCACCAACAAGACGCTGGACGAGGAACTGGTCGGCGCGGAATGGTTCGATGCAGCCAAGTATCCGACCATGCGCTTCGTTTCGACCAAGGTGGTCAAGACCGGCGCCAGCACCGCAGACGTAACCGGCAACCTGACGCTGCATGGCGTGACGAAGCCGGTGACGTTGAAGGCGACGTTCAAGGCCGCTGCCGTCAATCCGATGAACAAGGCCTACACCCTGGGCTTCAACGCGGTGGGCACCATCAAGCGCACCGAGTTCGGCGTCAGCAAGTATGCGCCGCTGGTCAGCGACGATACGCAGATCGCCATCACCGCCGCTTTCGAGAAGCAGTAACGCGCCCGGCCCTCTTTTCGTACCGACTTTCCGGGACGGGGAGGGCAGCGCTTTCCTACATCGCATGAATCGCGTCTAACGTGGTGGATGAGCAATCGTCCGCCACGTCGTCGCCATATCCGCGTCCCCGCCTTTGCGCCCGTGCCGGTGCGTGCCCGCAGGGATGGCTGGACCCCGGCGCGGCAGGCCGCATTCCTTGGAGCCCTTGCCGAAACCGGATCGGTCGATGCAGCAGCTCGGCGGGTCGGCCTTTCGCGCGAAACCGCCTACCGCCTTCGGGGCAAGCCCGGCGCAGGCAGCTTCGTCGCCGCGTGGGACAAGGTGACAGGTAAGGTGACAGCTAAGGTTACGGGTGGGACGGCGGCAAGGCGAAAGGTCACACCGGACGAACGCGCGGTGCGGGCAAAGTTCGGCTTGCTGAAAGTGCGGATGTATCGCGGGCAGCATGTTGCCACCGAACTAAAGCCCGACAATCAGGCGATTTTATCGTTGCTGGCGCAGCTCGACCGGGCAGCCCGCCCATAGCGTCTGGACGGCTTGGCCACCTAAGGTGACACGTGTTTCACCAGCCTTTCCGTGTAAACCTCTGCAGGCTTAGAGGCAGGCTTCGAGGTAGGCCTGATCGAAACCGAACTGGCGCGCCTTTTCCAGTGTGTAGGGACGCAGGCCCGAGGGGCGGAATTCGCCGATGATCTTGCCTTCGTCCGTCTCGTCCAGATATTCGAACTTGAACAGTTCCTGGGTGACGATCACGTCGCCTTCCATGCCGATCACCTCGGTGATGTTGGTGGTGCGGCGCGAACCGTCGCGCAGGCGCTTCACCTGCACGATGAGATCAACCGATTCGGCGATCTGGCGGCTGATGGCCTCCTTGGGGATCTTGATGTCGCCCATCAGGATCATGTTCTCCATACGGCCAAGGCATTCGCGCGGGCTGTTGGCGTGGAGCGTACACATCGATCCGTCATGGCCGGTGTTCATGGCGGCCAGCAGGTCGAAGCATTCGGCCCCGCGAATTTCGCCCAGGATGATACGGTCCGGGCGCATACGCAGGGCGTTCTTCACAAGGTCGCCGATGGTGATCGCGCCCTGACCTTCAAGGTTGGGCGGGCGGGTTTCCAGCGGCAGCCAGTGGGGCTGCTGCAGACGAAGTTCGGCAGCGTCCTCGATCGTCAGCACGCGCTCGCCGGGGTCGATCATCTTCGACAGGGCGTTGAGCATCGTCGTCTTGCCCGAACCGGTGCCGCCGGAGATGACGATGTTCATGCGGCAGGCCCCGGCGATCTTCAGCGCGGTGGCCATCTTCTCGCTCATCGATCCGAAGCCTTGCAGCATGTCGATGGTGATCGGCTTTTCGGAGAACTTACGAATCGAGATAGCGGTGCCGCGCAAGCTGAGCGGCGGCACGATGACGTTGACGCGGCTGCCGTCCTTGAGGCGGGCGTCGGCCAGCGGCGTGGTCTGGTCGACGCGGCGGCCCACCTGGTTGACGATGCGCTGGGCGATCTGGAAGAGGTGCTGTTCGTCGCGGAACTTGGTGGGCGCAAGCTGCAGCTTGCCCTTGCGTTCGATGTAGGTCTGGTTTGGCCCGTTGACCATGATGTCCGAAATCTCGGGGTCGTTGAGCAGTTCCTCCAGCGGGCCGAAGCCAAGCAGTTCGTCGATCAGCACCTTTTCCAGCGCAAACTGTTCGCGGCGGTTGAAGGTGATTTTCAGCTCGGCGAGCACTTCCATGATGATCGGACGGAATTCCTCCGACAGTTCATCCTTGGTCAGCGTGGCGGCAGCTTCGGGGTCCACGCGTTCAAGCAGGCGCGGCAGCACCTGTTCCTTGATCTTGTGGATCGAGGCTTCGAAACCGCTTTGTTCGGATTGTTCGTGGACGGCGTTGGCGCGGTCTGCCAGGCGCGACATGGCATCGTCGCGCGGCGCGGTTGCGGTCTCACCGGGGAACGGGTCACCGGGCAGGGGGCTGGAACCGGGGAGCGCGGCGGAAGCGTCAGCCCCCGTCTTCAGCGGCTTGGCCACGCCGAAAGCGGGGCGCGCGCCCTGACCACCCAGGGCTTGTCCCTGGCCACCGATACCGCTGCGCCGACCGAATGCCGTCATGTAAACTTGAACCTCAAACGCTGCCGCAAGGCCGCGATTCCTGTCTGATGAAGGCATCGTTAAGGTTGAAACTTTGATAACTTCCTAATGGCGCGGATCGGAGGGAGGCATATGGACGACGCGGCGACGATATGCTGGCTCTGCCGGCGACCGCTGGGGCGCAAGGTCGAATGGCATCATCCGATACCCAAAAGCCGAGGAGGGCGGTTGACGGTGCCGCTCCATCCGATCTGCCACCGCGCCATCCATGCAAGCCTGAGCAATGCGCAACTGGCCAGAATGGCGCCGCAGCCTGCCTCTCTGCTGGAGGTGGAAGAGATCGCGCGCTTCGTGCGCTGGGTGGCGGGAAAGCCACCGGACTTCCACGCGCCGACGCGACGGAAGCGATAGCATCTGCTGGTTTGGGTCATACGCAAAACGGGCGGGCGGCCTTTTAGCCACCCGCCCGTCGCAAGGGTTCGGATGAACCTTAGTTCTTGGTCTTGTCGACCAGAGCGTTGGCGCCGATCCAGGGCATCATGGCGCGCAGCTTGGTGCCGGTTTCCTCGATCGGGTGACGCTGGGCGATCTTGCGCGATGCCTTCAACTCGGGCTGACCGGCGCGGTTGTCGAGCACGAAGTCCTTCACGAAGCGACCCGACTGGATGTCGTCGAGAACGCGCTTCATTTCCTTCTTGGTTTCTTCGGTGATGATGCGCGGACCGGTCTTGATGTCGCCGTATTCGGCAGTGTTCGAGATCGAGTAACGCATGTTCGCGATGCCGCCTTCATACATCAGGTCGACGATCAGCTTCAGTTCGTGGAGGCATTCAAAATAAGCCATTTCCGGCGCGTAGCCGGCTTCCACCAGCGTTTCGAATCCGGCCTGAACCAGCGCAGTGGCGCCGCCGCAGAGCACGGCCTGCTCACCGAACAGATCGGTTTCGCATTCCTCGCGGAAGTTGGTTTCGATGATGCCCGAACGGCCGCCGCCCACGCCCGAAGCGTAAGCCAGTGCCACGTCCTGTGCGTTGCCGGTCACGTCCTGATGGATCGCGATGAGGCATGGCACGCCGCCACCCTTGACGTATTCGCCGCGTACGGTGTGACCGGGGCCCTTGGGGGCGATCAGGAACACGTCGATGTCGGTGCGCGGCTCGATGAGGCCGAAGTGGACGTTGAGGCCGTGAGCGAAAGCGAGCGCCGCGCCGGGCTTCAGGTTGTCATGGATGTCAGCGGCGTAGATCGCGGCCTGATGTTCGTCCGGTGCGAGGATCATGAGCACGTCGGCCCACGCGGCGGCGTCCTTGTTGGTCATCACGCTGAAGCCCGCGGCTTCGGCCTTCTTGGCGGTGGCCGAACCTTCGCGAAGCGCGATGGCGACGTTCTTGGCGCCGGAATCGCGAAGGTTTTGGGCATGGGCGTGGCCCTGGCTGCCGTAACCCAGGATCGCGATCTTCTTGTCGGCGATCAGGTTGATGTCGCAATCGGCGTCGTAATAGACCTTCATCGTTCTTCCTTCCGTCGTCCCGGCAGAGCGGGACGGTTATTGACAAGGCGCCGCCCGATTGGGCCGACGCGAATTGAATTCGTTCTCAGGCTTCCTCGGGGCCGCGCGCCATCGCGACGATGCCCGTTCGCCCTACTTCGACGAGGCCGAGGTCGCGCATCAGCGCCACGAAGCTGTCGATCTTGTCCGGCGCGCCCGTCATCTCGAAGATAAAGCTTTCGGTGGTGGTATCCACCGGGCGAGCACGGAATACCTCTGCGATACGGAGAGCCTCGACGCGCTTCTCACCCACGCCCGCGACCTTCACCAGCGCGAGTTCGCGGGCCACGTGGGGGCCGACTTCGGTAAGGTCGACTACCTTGTGAACGGGCACAAGACGCTCAAGCTGCGCATGGATCTGGTCGATCTGGCTGCGCGGCCCGTGGGTCACGATTGTGATCCGGCTCACCGCGTGATTGTCCGTGATGTCGGCCACAGTCAGGCTGTCGATGTTGTAGCCGCGCGCGGTAAAGAGGCCTGCGATCTTCGCGAGGATGCCCGCCTCGTTGTCGACCGTGACGGTCAGGACATGCCGTTCCTCGGCTTCATGCTGGATGTGCATCATGGTTCGTCTCTTGTCCTCAGACCAGCGCTTTGGCTTCGTCGTCCATCGTGCCGGCGACGGTATCGCCGTAGAGGATCATGTCGGTATGCGCCGCGCCCGAGGGGATCATCGGGAAGCAGTTCGTTTCCTTGTGGACAAGGCAGTCCACGATGACCGGGCCGGGATGGTCGATCATCGCCTGAATGCCCGCGTCGAGCTCGCTTTCGTTCTCGATACGGATACCCTTCCAGCCATAGGCCTCGGCCAGCTTCACGAAGTCCGGCAGGCTGTCCGAATAGGAGTTCGAATAGCGGCTTTCGTAGGTCAGTTCCTGCCACTGGCGCACCATGCCCATCCACTCGTTGTTGAGGATGAAGACCTTCACCGGCAGGCGATACTGCGTGGCGGTGCCCAGTTCCTGAATGTTCATCTGAATCGAGGCGTCGCCCGCGATGTCGATGACGAGGCTGTCCGGGTTGCCGCATTGCGCGCCGATGGCGGCAGGCAGACCGTAGCCCATGGTGCCGAGCCCGCCCGAAGTCAGCCACTTGTTGGGGCTGAAGAACGGGAAGTATTGCGCCGCCCACATCTGGTGCTGGCCAACCTCGGTAGAGACGACAGGGTCCTTGGACTTGGTCAGCTCGTAAAGGCGTTCGATCGCCAGTTGCGGCATGATCGCCTGCGCATTCGACGGATAGGCAAGGCTCTTGCGCTCACGCCAGCCGTCCACGCGGGCTTTCCACTCCGTCAGATCCTGCCCCTTACGGGTGCCCCATTCGGTGAGCATCTGGTCGAGCACGACGGCGCAGTCACCGATGATCGGCAGGTCAACCTGCACCGTCTTGTTGATCGATGCACGGTCGATATCGATATGGATCTTTTCCGAATTCGGCGCGAAGGCATCGAGCCGGCCGGTCACGCGGTCGTCGAAGCGCGCGCCGATGCACAGGATCAAATCCGCTTGATTCATCGCCATATTGGCTTCGAACGTGCCGTGCATGCCAAGCATGCCAAGCCAGTCGGCGTGGTCTGCCGGGAACGCGCCAAGGCCCATCAGTGTCGAAGTGACCGGTGCGCCGGTCTTCGCCTGCAGTTCGCGCAACAGCGCGGTTGCGCGCGGGCCCGCGTTGATGACGCCGCCACCCGTGTAGAAGACCGGAGCCTTGGCATTCGCCAGCATCTCGACCGCACGGGTAATCTCTTCAGAGGTACCCTCGGTGCGGGGATTGTAGCGCTGATGGCGTTGGATCGGACCGTCGTTCCACGTCGCCATGGCGATCTGGACATCTTTCGGGATGTCGATCAGCACCGGGCCGGGACGGCCGGTGGTCGCAATCTGGAACGCTTCATCAACGATGGCGGCAAGGTCAGCCGGATCCTTGACCAAATAATTGTGCTTGGTGCAGTGGCGCGAAATTCCGACGGTATCGGCTTCCTGGAACGCGTCCGATCCGATCAGCCCGGTCGGAACCTGGCCAGTGATAATGACCAGCGGAATCGAATCGAGGAACGCGTCGGCAATGCCGGTGATTGCGTTGGTCGCACCGGGGCCGGAGGTGACAAGCACGACACCGGGCTTACCGGTCGAACGTGCATAACCTTCAGCGGCATGGGCTGCACCGGCTTCGTGGCGTACAAGAATGTGGCGAAGTCGCTCGTCACCGAAAAGGGCATCGTAGATCGGGAGCACGGCGCCGCCGGGATAGCCGAATACGAATTCGACTCCCTGCTTGACCAGGCTTTCGACCAGGATGCTCGCGCCGCTGCGCTCTTCAGTCACAACACATTCCTTCAAGATGACCACGTGAGGCCTTAGTAAATCGGTTCGGTGGGAGCACCGGCAGTCCCGGCTGCCCCCTTAATGAATCCGACCCGGCACGTCGGTCTGGGCGCACCGGGTCGTCTCCTCTCCTCCCTGCATAACTTCCATCAGCAGGTAGGATCGGCCTCTAGGCATGTGGATATGTGAGGTCAACCCGGAAAACGCAATAAAATATCATTCACGGCGGTTGAGTTGTAATTTTCAAATTCAAGCCGTGGCCAATGGGCCGGGGGTTGGTGCCTGAGCCATGTGAATTGCCGCTTGGCGTAGTTGCGGGTAGCCTGCGCGCCTCGGGTAATGGCCGCTTCCAGATCGCATTCACCCTGGATCGCGCCGCGCAGTTCAGGCACGCCGATAGCGCGCATCACCGGCAAGTCAGGATCGAGTGCGCGGGTCACAAGAGCCTCAACTTCGGCAAGTGCCCCTCGCTGGATCATGCGTTCGAAACGCAGGTTGCAACGTGCATAGAGCCACTTGCGTTCCGGCAGGAGGATCGCGGGGTGTAGGGCTACTGCGTCCCCGATCCCGCCGCTCGTCTTCTGCTGCCAGTACGCAAGTCCATGGCCGGTGGATCGGATGACTTCCAATGCTCTGGCGATGCGAGTGGTGTCTGCAGGCGCCAAGCGCGATGCCCGTTCGGGATCTTCTTGCTGGAGCGCTGCGTAAGCCTCGGCGACGGGCAGGGTGCGGACCCCCTCGCGGACCGTGGGATCGATGGGCGGGACGGGGGCTATCCCGTCAAGCAAGGTGCGGATGTAAAGCCCGGTTCCACCGACGAGGATCGGCACCGCGTCATGATTATGTATGTCCGCAATCGTGCTTGCTGCAGCGCGCGCCCAGTCGGCGGCGGAGCAGCTCTGGGCACCGTCCCAGGCCCCGAACAGCCGATGCTCGATGCCTCCCATATCTTCTTCGGTAGGGCGGGCGCTGAGGATCGTCAGGTCGGCGTAGACTTGGGAACTGTCGGCATTGACCACCACCGCCCGGCGCCCCCGACGTTCAAGCTCTTGCGCCAGCGCCACGGCACAATCGCTCTTGCCGCTGGCGGTCGGCCCTGCGATGAGCGCCAGCGGCGGCCGGTCTCCGGCTGAGATATCATATGGTGCATCAAGGAAATTCGCAGTGCTCATAGCTCGCCTGATAGCAGAACCGGACCATCTTTCGACCAGTCTCGAAGCCGCGAAAGAGCAAATGGCCGCTGGCGGTGTGCGGATCGCAGATGCCACGATGCTCGAATTTTGCGGAGCAACGATGCAGATCGATTCGCCCGACGATGATGTTCAGGTCCTGCGTTCGGCGCTGGATTCGCATTTCGGTAAGACGGACGGCCTCGTTACCGCTGATGAGCCGGTGGTGCCGCGGGTGTTTATTTCCGACATGGATTCGACCATGATCGGGCAGGAGTGCATCGATGAACTGGGCGATTTCGCGGGCCTGAAAGAGCGGATCGCCGAAATTACTGAACGCGCCATGCAGGGTGAACTCGATTTCGAGCAAGCTCTTCGCGAACGCGTGGGGCTGCTCAAGGGGTTGTCTACCACCGCGATCGACGAATGCCTCGCCACCCGCATCCGGCCGATGCCCGGCGCCAAGGTACTGGTGGAAACGCTCAAGAAGCTGGGCTGCCGAACGGTTCTGGTCACCGGGGGCTTCCATCACTTCGCCGATCCCGTGGCGGCGCAGTTGGGTTTCGAGCATGTCGTAGGCAACCGTCTTGAAGTGGCAGACGGCAAGCTGACGGGCGGACTGGTCGGCGGCATCGTCGATTCGTCAGTGAAGAAAGCGACGCTGCTGGCCGAACTTGAGGCTGCGGGCGAGGGCGTGGCGAGCTTGGCCACCGGCGACGGCGCGAATGATATCCCGATGCTGGAAACGGCGACTTACGGTATCGCCTACCATGCCAAGCCCAAGGCACGAGCAGCGTCCAATGGCTGGATCGATCGCGGTGATCTGACCAGCGTGCTGCGCTTGCTTGGCATTCCCGAGAAAGACTGGGTGCGATAATTTCCTTCTGGCCGGGAGAGCGGCGTACGCCGCTCGTTTCCGAACCGAAATCAGGGCGCGCCGATTTCCAGCACTTCGATCGCCTCTTCACGTCCGTTGAAATCCACGAAATCGCCAACCTCTGCACCTAGCAGCGCTTTTGCCAGCGGAGCGACGAAAGCCAGCCGGTCTTGGGCCGGATCCGCTTCGTCGTGGCCGACGATCACGATTTCGCGCAACTTGTTGCCCAGCATGAAGCGTACGCGACTGCCGAAGCGGACAGTGCTGTCTTCGGGGATCGGCTGCACTTGCGCGGTGTCGAGCCGTGCCTGCCAATAGCGCAGATCGCGTTTGGCCCCGGTAAGCGCGGTCTCTTCGGTCAACGCGGCGACCTGCGCTTCCAGCTGCGAGACTTTTTCGAGGATCAGTTCGCGACCTCGCACGGTGACGAGGTTCGGGCCCGGCGGGATCGGCACCTCGAACTTGGGCTCAAGGTGCTCTTCGTCCCCGTCGCGACGGAACGCGACGCTCATGCCCCGATCCTCACGAAGCGCCCCGACCCATCAGGGCTTCAAGTTCTTCATGGACTTCCAGCCATTCCATCTCGGCCTGTTCGAGCGCTTCGGCGGCGGTGCCGTGGCGCTTGCCCAGCGCGCCGATCGCCAGCCCCTTGAGGTCGCCCTTCGCGGCAGAGGGGTCCGCCAGCGCATCGATGAGCGCATCCACTTCGGCTTGTGCCCGTTTCATACGCGTTTCGGCAACGGTCACCCGTTTGCGCAGCGCCTTGAGTTCTTCGCGCGCGATGGCACCGGACTTCTTGGCTGGGGCATCGCCAGCCTTGGTGGCGACTTCTGCCTTGGGCTGGTTACGGCCGAGCACGAAGTCGATGTAATCTTCCATCGATCCATCGTAGTTGGCCGCCGTGCCGCCATCGACCAGTACCAGTCGGTCCGCCGCCAGTTCGACCATGTGGCGGTCATGACTGACGAGGATCACCGCACCCTCGAAGTCATTCAGCGCCTGCACAAGTGCTTCGCGCGCATCGACGTCCAGGTGGTTGGTCGGCTCGTCGAGGATGAGCATGTGCGGCGCGTCGCGCGTCACCAGTGCCAGGGCAAGGCGGGCGCGCTCACCTCCCGAAAGGGTGCGTGTTTCGGCCGTGGCGCGATCACCCGAGAAGCCGAAGCGACCGAGCTGTCCGCGTACTGCAAGGGGCGGCTTGCCCTCCATCGCCCGCGTCATCAGTTCGAGCGGGGTCGAATCCGCGGGCAGTTCCTCCACCTGATACTGCGTGAAGTAGCCGATCCGGATCTTGGGCGAGAAGTTGATCGCGCCTTCCATGGGCTCCAGCTGCCGTGCCAACAGGCGGGCGAGCGTGGTCTTGCCGTTGCCATTGCGGCCCAGCAGGGCGATGCGGTCTTCCGGATCGATACGCAGGTTCAGCCGCTTGAGAATCGGCTTGTCGGGTTCGTATCCCACGGCGGCAAGGTCCAGCGTGATCAGCGGCGGGCGCAATTCGTCAGGACTGGGGAACGCAAAGCTGAGCGAGCTGTCTTCGGCCATGGCCGCGATCGGTTGCATCTTGGCCAGCATCTTGGCGCGTGACTGCGCCTGCTTCGCCGTCGATGCGCGGGCAGAGTTGCGGGCAACGTAATCTGCCAGCTTCTTCTTCTGCGCTTCCTGATTGGCCCTTGCCGCTGCTGCCTGCGCTGCACGTTCGGCGCGGATGCGCTCGAAGCTGTCGTAGTCGCCCGGATAAAGCGTCAGCTTACCCTGCTGCAGATGCAGGATGTGGTCGACCACAGTGTTCAGCAGATCACGTTCGTGGCTGATCACCAGCAGGGTGCGCGGATAACTCTTGAGGAAATTCTCAAGCCACAGCGTCGCTTCAAGGTCGAGGTGGTTCGACGGTTCGTCGAGCAGCATCACGTCAGGCTCGGAGAACAGCAGCGCGGCCAGGGCCACGCGCATCTTCCAGCCGCCGGAGAAGCTGTCGAGCGGCCGGCTCTGCATTTCCTCGTCGAAGCCGAGCCCGACCAGGATGCGGGCAGCGCGGGCGGGGGCAGTGTAGGCATCGATCGCGATCAGCCGCTCATGCACGTCCCCGAGGCGATCAGGGTCGGTGCAGGTCTCTGCTTCGGCGAGAAGGGCTGTCCGCTCCGTATCCGCCTCGACCACGGCCTCGAACGGCGTGCGCCGACCGCTGGGTGCTTCCTGCGCAATATAGCCCAGGCGCGCGCGACGTGGCATCTCGACGGAGCCGCCGTCGGGATCGAGCTCGCCGATGATCGTCTTGACCAGGGTGGACTTGCCCGCGCCGTTACGCCCGATCAGGCCAATCTTGCCGTTTTGCGGCAGCGTGGCTGAAGCGCCGTCGAGGATGGTGCGGCCGCCGAGGCGCACGGTGATATCGCGAATGCTCAACATGGGAGGGCGCCTAGCAGGCTCGGAGGCAAAGCGGAACATGGAGTAAGGAAAGGAATCTTGGTCGAACGCTGCAGCGCGCGAACTGCCCAAGGCCATAAAGGTTGCGTTTTACCGTCCGCAAAACTTATCAACATCAAACTTTGCCGAAGTGTTTCGAGCAATTCTCCTCCACCTGTCGCAAACCGCAGGAATCCTTTAGAGATTGCGCTTGCAACCCCGATTCACTTGTGATTCAAGCAACCCATGCGGACCGTGCGACAGGACACTAACATAGCCAAGGAACGTCTTGTGCGGGGGCTTGCCCTTGCGCTGCTCGTACTGATGGCATTGTGGTGTGTTGCCGGACCCAGCGGCGTTCTGGCCTGGGGTGAAAACCAGCGACTGCTCGAACTGCGCGAAAAGCAGCTTGTCGACTTGAAGGGCGACCGCGACCGCCTCAAGAATCGCGTCGCGCTGATCGATCCCAAGCATATGGACCCCGATCTTGCCGGCGAACTGGTTCGCAGTCACCTCAACGTAGCACGTCCCGACGAGATGGTGATGCAACTCCCCTGAGGATTTGCGCGTTCTCTCCGTTTGGAGAGGTGCACTGTGCCATATTTTGCAAATCTCGTTGCAAAAAAGTCCACGTTCGAGGGCCGTTTTCGAGCCTCGGCGCTTTCGCTTTGGCTGCGTCCTTTCTATACCGCCCTGACTGAAACGATCGCACCAACGATGGGGAGCACCCGTTGCCCAAAGCAAAGACACCGGTAGCCGAAGCAGCTGCCGTAGAAGAGGATTTCGCGCTGCACAGCCTCCAGGAAGCCCTGGACGCGGACAAGCGCTACAAGCCTTCCAAGGAAGAGCTTCTGCATTTCTATGAGCAGATGCTGCTCATCCGCCGTTTCGAGGAAAAGGCGGGCCAGCTGTACGGTCTTGGCCTGATCGGTGGCTTCTGCCATCTCTATATCGGTCAGGAAGCTGTCGCAGTGGGTCTGCAGTCTGCTCTCGATGGGAGCAAGGACTCGGTCATCACCGGCTACCGCGATCATGGCCACATGCTTGCCTACGGCATCGACCCCAAGGTCATCATGGCCGAGCTGACCGGTCGTGAAGCCGGCATCTCGAAGGGCAAGGGCGGCTCGATGCACATGTTCTCCGTGGAGCATCGCTTCTACGGCGGTCATGGCATCGTCGGAGCGCAGGTCTCGCTGGGTGCGGGTCTTGCCTTCGCGCACAAGTATCGTGAAGACGGCGGCGTCGCGATGGCTTATTTCGGTGACGGTGCGGCCAACCAGGGCCAGGTCTACGAGAGCTTCAACATGGCGGCTCTGTGGAAGCTGCCGATCATCTTCGTGATCGAGAACAACGGCTACGCCATGGGTACCGCTGTGAAGCGCGGTTCGGCTGAAACGCATTTCCACCGCCGCGGCACCGCGTTCCGCATTCCCGGTATGTCGGTGGACGGCATGGACGTGCTCGAAGTCCGCAAGTCGGCCGAACTGGCGCTGGAATACGTGCGCGCCGGCAATGGCCCGGTCCTCATGGAACTGAACACGTACCGTTATCGTGGTCACTCGATGTCTGACCCCGCGAAGTACCGTAGCCGTGAGGAAGTGCAGGGCGTGCGGGAAAAGCGCGATCCGATCGATCACGCCAAGGCAGAATTGCTGGCCATGGGCGTAACCGAGGAAGCGCTCAAGGAAGTCGACAAGCGCATCCGCGCGCAAGTCGCCGAGTCCGCAGACTTCGCCGAAAACTCGCCGGAGCCGAGCGCGCCCGAACTGTATACCGACGTCCTGGTGGAGAGCTACTGAGATGGCTATCGAACTGAAGATGCCCGCTCTCTCGCCGACCATGGAAGAGGGTAAGCTGGCCAAGTGGCTGGTGAAGGAAGGCGACGAGGTTTCCTCGGGCACCATCCTCGCTGAAATCGAAACCGACAAGGCTACGATGGAATTCGAATCCATCGATGAAGGCACCGTCGGCAAGATTCTCGTGGCCGAAGGCACCGAAGGCGTGAAGGTCGGCACCGTGATTGCAATGCTGGCGGGCGAGGGCGAAGACGTCTCCGCCGTCGAGGCACCCAAGGCTGCCGAGACGACCGAAGAAGCTCCGAAGTCGGACGAGAAGAAGCCTGCCGAAAGCGGCACGGCCAACCTCGCCAGCGACCTCAAGACCGCGCGCGACCCCGAACTGCCCCGTGGCACCAACATGAAGACCTCGACCGTTCGCGAAGCCCTGCGCGATGCGATGGCCGAGGAAATGCGCCGCGACGACCGCGTCTTCGTGATGGGCGAGGAAGTGGCCGAGTATCAGGGCGCCTACAAGGTGACCCAGGGGCTGCTCGAAGAGTTCGGTCCTACCCGCGTCATCGATACGCCGATCACCGAGTACGGTTTCGCCGGCATCGGCACCGGCGCCGCCATGGGCGGCTTGCGTCCGGTCATCGAGTTCATGACGTTCAACTTCGCCATGCAGGCGATCGACCACATCATCAACTCGGCTGCCAAGACCAACTACATGTCCGGCGGCCAGATGCGCTGCCCGGTCGTGTTCCGTGGCCCCAACGGTGCGGCTTCGCGCGTCGGCGCGCAGCACTCGCAGAACTACGGTCCGTGGTACGCCAACGTCCCCGGCCTCGTCGTCATCGCGCCTTACGACGCTTCGGACGCGAAGGGGCTGCTCAAGGCAGCAATCCGTTCGGAAGATCCGGTCGTGTTCCTTGAGAACGAACTGGTCTACGGTCGGTCGTTCGAGCTGCCGGAACTGGACGACCATGTCCTGCCGATCGGCAAGGCCCGCATCATGCGCGAAGGCAAGGACGTGACGATCGTGTCGTACTCGATCGGCGTCGGCCTTGCCCTCGAAGCCGCTGAAAAGCTGGCTGAAGAGGGTATCGACGCCGAAGTCATCGATCTTCGTACCCTGCGTCCGCTTGACAAAGAAACGGTGCTCGCCAGCCTTGCCAAGACCAACCGCATGGTCGTTGCCGAAGAAGGCTTCCCGGTCTGCTCGATCGCGTCGGAAATCATCGCCATCTGCATGGAGGAAGGCTTCGACAACCTCGATGCCCCGGTCGTGCGCGTGTGCAATGAAGACGTGCCGCTACCTTATGCTGCGAACCTCGAAAAGCTGGCGATCATCGACGCTGACCGCATCATCGCGGCGGTAAAGAAGGTCACCTACAAGTAATCTCGAAGGCCGATCGCCTGGAGATGATGCGCGGGCGGCAGTGTTTTGGCACTGTCGCCCGTGTCGCGTTTGGGGTTCCAGCTCGTCCTGCCACCGCCTTTAGGGAGAGCCGCATTTTCCGAACCGTCAGGTGATTACACCTGATTGGAAAATGCTCTAGGGAGAGCCGCGTGACCGACTCCCAAACTCCCCCCGTTTCCGCATCGAACGAGGATATCCTCGTCCAGTCGCTGCCTACGATCTCGCGACTGGCGCTGGTCTATGCGCCCAAGGCCGCGCGTGAACAGACGCTGGCGCTGCTGGCTCTCGATGCCCGCCTTGCCCATCTGCTGCGGCATTCGCGTGAGCCGATGATGGCGCAGCTGCGTCTGGCATGGTGGCGTGAATCCCTGGGCCAGTCCGCTGATCAGTGGCCCGATGGCGAGCCGCTGCTGGCGCTCCTGAAAAGCTGGAAGGGGCATCACGGCGGCCTTGTGGCGCTGGTGGATGGCTGGGAAGCCATGACGGGGGCCGCACCGCTGCCTAAAACCGCGCTGGACACGATGGCGCGCGGGCGTGGCGAAGCCTTCGCCGCACTAGCCGACGCACTTGGGCGAGGTGAGGAGCGCCAAGCCGCGCTGAAGCTTGGCCGCGCCTGGGCGCTCAACGATCTGGCGATGAGGCTTGGCCACGCCAGCGAGCGCGAAACGGTGCGAGAAATGGCCGCCGCCAGCAGCGGGGCGCGCGTGTCACGTTCACTGCGTCCGCTCATGGTGCTGCACGGACTTGCCGCCCGTCGGCTTGAAAAGGGCGACGAATCCGGCGCCACTTCGCCCGCTGCCATGCTCAAGGCGATGCGCCTGGGCTTGCTGGGGTTTTGATTGCAAAGTTGTAATTTCCGCAGCCGCCACTGTCGGTTCTAGGATCGCCGGGTCATGGGTGCCTTGCGATGAATCGTTTCCTGCTCGGCGGCTTCGCCGTCCTCGTACTGATGGAGCTGAGCCTGTTCTGGTGGCAGGGCCGGGCCGAGGTGGAGGCTGCCGCCCCGCCGCCATTGCCGATGGCAACCGAACCGGCGACCTTGCCCAGCGCGGATGCGGGCGACATGGTCGGCCCCGAATTGCCCGACGCCACTGAACTCAGCCGCGAACAGCGCCGCTTCGGCCGTTACGACCGTGACCGCGATGGCCGCATCTCGCGTGCCGAAATGCTTTCCACGCGTGCCGACGGCTTTCGCAAGCTCGACAAGGACGGCAACAATCTGCTGACGTTCGAGGAATGGGCTGTCGCCACTGTCGACAAGTTCGATGGTTCGGACGGCGACCGGGACGGTTTTCTCACGCCTGCGGAATTTCGCAAGACCGCGCCGCCGCCCAAACCCAGGGCGAAGTGTTCGTGTTGACCGGCCTCAGATCGCGACGCTGTCCAGCCAGGGCGTGATCTCTTCCTTCGCCCGTGCGGTGTAGGCTTCCTTGCGCTGCTTCTTGCGAACATCGTGCAGCGGCGGGAAAAGGCCGAAGTTCACGTTCATCGGCTGATAGGTTTCCGCCTCTGCATCGCCGGTGATGTGCGAGAGCAGGGCGCCCAGCGCCGTGGTACGTGGCGGGGCCTGCCATTCGCGGCCGGCCAGCTCGGCCGAGGCCATGAGCCCGGCCATCAGACCCACCGCGGCACTCTCAACATAGCCTTCGCAGCCGGTGATCTGCCCGGCGAAGCGCACATTGGGCGCGGTCTTGAGCCGCAGGGTGCGATCCAGCAGGACTGGCGAATTGAGGAAGGTGTTGCGATGCAGCCCGCCAAGGCGCGCGAACTCCGCATTCTCAAGCCCCGGGATCGTGCGGAACAGGCGAACCTGCTCGGCGTGCTTGAGCTTGGTCTGGAAGCCGACCATGTTCCAGATCGTGCCGAGATTGTTGTCCTGCCGCAGCTGCACGACGGCATAGGGCCAGCGACCGTTGGGATGCTCCGGCGTTGCCCAGTGCGGATTGTCGAGACCCACTGGCTTCATCGGGCCGAAGCGCAGGGTTTCGACGCCGCGCTCCGCCATGACCTCGATCGGCATGCAGCCGTCGAAATAGGGGGTGTTCTCCTCCCACTCCTTGAACGCGGTTTTTTCGCCAGCCAACAGGGCAGCGTGGAAGGTGAGATACTGCTCCTTGGTCATCGGGCAGTTGATGTAGTCTTTCGTCTCGCCCTTATCCCAGCGCGAAGCCATCCAGCACACGTCCATGTTGATCGTTTCGCGGTAGACGATGGGGGCGATGGCGTCGAAGAAGGCGAGGCTGTCGGCCCCGGTCGCCTTGCCGATCGAGCCTGCCAGCGCTTCTGCGGTCAGCGGGCCGGTGGCGACTATGACGGGAGCGTCCGTGGGCAGGGCATCAATCCGTTCGCGCACGATCTCGACGTTGGGAAGGGCGGAAAGTCGCGCTTCGACTTCGGCAGAGAAGATCTCGCGGTCAACCGCCAGCGCGGTACCGGCGGGCACTTGCGCCTTGGCGGCGGCCCCCATGATCAGCGAATCGCAGGCACGCATCTCGTGGTGAAGCAGGCCGACCGCGTTCTTTTCGTGATCATCGGAGCGGAAGGAGTTGGAACAGACCAGCTCGGCAAGGCCGTCGCCCTGATGGGCCGGGCTGCGTTCGCCTGCCCAGTCAGGCCCGGTTCCGCGCATTTCCGAAAGGCGCACCTTGAAGCCGCGGCGGCCGAGTTGCCATGCGGCTTCGCTTCCGGCGAGGCCGCCGCCAATGATGTGGATCTGATGGGTCGTCATGGAAGGCCGACTATACTGTCTGGCGGCGATGGAAAACCCCTGCGCTATCTGTCATGGCACGGGTTCGACCCAAGGAGTTCCCATGCCGCATCGCGCCCTGATCGAACGTCGCCCCTGGCTGCTGGCAAGCATTGTACTGGCCGTTGCGTGGGTCTGGCTGCGTGGCGGGACTTTGCCGGGGCTCTATCTCATCGTGCTGAAAGGCGCGCCGCTGGCCTTGCTGGCGGTCTATGCGGTGCTGCGCCACCGGGGCAGCGACACCCGTTCGCTGGCAGGAATGCTGGCGCTTGAGGCGGTCGGAACCGCGCTGTGGTACGATCTGCCTGTGATCGGGCTGAACGCGATGTTGGTGGCCTTCCTGATCGGACTTGCCATGTTCCTGATGCATCGCCGGTCAGTGATGGACAACGGCAGGCGCGTAGCAGCACTGGCGCTGACCCTTGGAACGCCGCTGCTGTGCTTCTTTGCGGCCGACCGTGCGGGCGTGGGCGTGCCCCTGTTCCTGGGGCTTGCGCTTGGCGGCATGGCGGCATCGGCGTGGATCAGCACGTTCCCTCGTTCCCGCGTGGGGCTCGGCGCTGCGCTGATCGTTGCAGGCGTGGTGCTGGAGATCGCGTCGGCAGGCGGCAGCGCAGTGCTGGCCATGGTGGCCTGGCCCTTGTTCTATCTCGGCAATCTGGTGCTGGCGACGGGCGTTACCGGCGAGTTGCGGATGCGCGACGAGCGCTTCTAGCGCATACGACTTTGCCCGCTGGCGAGTGCGGGCCTTTACGCCGGGGGAGGATAACGCGAAGGACCGAAAGTAAAATCGGGTCGGCGTCGGGAGCGTCCACGCAGGGACGCGGGGGGTTGTGTTCCGCAGGCTCAGGCGAGCGGCCGGGTAGCAGCGGGCAGCCCGGCTCGACAGCATTCCATCGAACTCGTCCCGTATGACCGACGTCAGGGTTCGCGTCTTGAGCGGCCATGGGTCATCCGGGATAGGACATCCGATGTCCCGCCGTATGTCGCAGGATCAGGCAGATGCCA
>NZ_LYMM01000028.1 GCF_002896965.1 Novosphingobium guangzhouense | reverse complement strand
CAAGGACTTCGAACAAACCATTGCGTCGGCAGCCGCATGGCTCTTCATCGCATCGATCCAGCTCTTTGCCCGACGCATCGCAAGATCATGAAATCCGCGACGATAATTTTGAATCAGACACTAAGGGACGCATTCTGGGACTGGTTATATCAATCGTAATTCTGAGAGCAGCGATCAATGCTCAGCCCTGTTTGTTGGGCGCCTCATATCAGATGGCGATCGTTCAGGCCGCAATCGGCGCCTGGAACCATTCCCAACCACCCATGCGCTGCGATTTTCGACGGTAAAGCGCCTCATCAGCGCGCTTCACCAGAAGTTGCAGTTCATCGCCGTCCTGGGGGTACAGGCTTGCACCGACACTGGCGCCGACCGCGGCTATGCTTCCATCGATTATGACCGGCTGGCGCAGGGCCGCGTCAATCCGCTGGCAAATTGGTTCGACGGGCCATGGGCTTCGCAGGCCGGGTAGCAGTACAGCAAATTCATCGCCTCCTATGCGGCAAACGAGATCGCCTTCCCGAACGCATTCCTTGAGCCGCTGAGCCACAGTTCTCAGCATTTCGTCGCCTGCATCATGGCCCAAACGATCATTGATCGCCTTGAAGCCGTCCAGATCGATCACAAGTACAGCCATCATATTGTCTGCGATCGCGCCCCGTGTTGCGTGCTCTGCCCATAGATCTTGCAGCACCCGACGATTGGCAAGACCGGTTAGCGGGTCCTCAAACGCAATGCGACGTAATGCGTTCTCGGCCTCACGTCTGCTCGAAATGTCATCGAATAGCGCGATGCCGATGCCCATCTCGTGAAGGAGAATTCCGCGATGCTGAGCCGTTCTGATCCTGTTGTCAGCGCATAAAATTTCGACCTCGCAAACATCTATTTCCGAAATACCATCCGACTGCGCGAGCCAAAGATCGTGCCAAAGCCGACGGGTTTCCCGGCGGTGATGCTCATGCGGATAGGCCTTATCGATCCAGTCACTGACGTTTGTGAAAGTCCCTTCGGCGTAGCCGAACGTCTTTGTAAAAGCCCGGTTGACGAACTGAATCTCTCCTTGCGGTAAGGTGGCCCAGGACAGAGGAATCGGGAGCGCATCCAGAATGACGTGCAAGTCACGGAACGACAGGGCGCCGGCATTCGCCGCGCGTTCAAGAAATTCCTTCATGGTATACCTACTTCGCTAGGCTCGCTGAGGCCTTCATGGCTCCCATGCATACGCAATAGCATGCTTAACCGTTAAATCTTAACCCCGCATCTATGATCCGGGGTCGTGATCGGAAAAATAGACAAAATCGGTCCGGGGCGGCTTCGAAATTGCCTACAGGGGCGTAGGCCTCACCTGCAATCAGATGGACAGTGCGGCCTGCCCAAAAAACGGCGGTTGGCGTTGCTGTCCAGTTTTTACCAGCCACCTCCCAACGCCCGATAGAGCTGAACGGTCGCCGTTCCTTGCGCGATGCGGGTTTGCTCCATCTTGTCCTCGTCCGAGAGGGCATCCAGTCGGGCCTGCAACACATCGCCCAATTGGGTGCGTCCGGCATCGTACAATATCGCCAGTTGGTCGGCGCGTCGGCGCGCCATGTCGGATGTACGGATAAGCCCGGCCAGGCGTTCGTCCAGCCCCGTCCGAAAGCCATAAGCGGATTCAACTTCCTCGAGCGCCGACAGCATGGCCTGGTCATAATTGGCGAGAGCAGCCTCAAGTTCGGCATCGCCCGCCTTCACTCTGGCCTGCAACCTTCCGGCATTGAAAAGCGGCATCGATGCGGAAAGGCCGACCAGACCTCCGGTTCCGCCATAACCTGGCAGGCCGCCCAGTTCGATATGCCCGTTCTGCCCAAGGAAATGGATGGCGAAACGCGGAAGCAGATCGGCCTTCAGGCTCTTGAGGCGCGCCGCGCGCGCGTTCACCAGCCAAGATCGCGCCGCGACATCAGGCCTGCGAGCAAGAATGTCGGAAGGTAGCTGCCCCGTGGGCGCGCCCGGCGTCTCAAAAGTGGCGGAGGCGATCATGGCCGGCGCCTGTTCGGGCAGGTCGCCCGCCAGCACGGCCAGTCGCCGCCGGCGCGCATCGATGAGGGATGTGAGAGCCGGGCGGGAGGCGCGCAGCGCCTCAAGGCCATTGCGAGCGCGGGTGACATCGGCCGCTGTCGCAGCGCCCGTCCGCTGTCGGGCGGCTGCATAATCGACAAGGCGGCCCGCCGTCGCCTCGCTGCGATCAAGGACGGCGAGGCGACGTCTCAGCCCCTGCAACTGCTGATAATTCTCGACGACATCGGCGGCGACCATGAGCCTGACGGCATCAGCCGTTCGTGCGGCACTTTCGGAAAGCGCGCGCGCCATTTCGGCGTCTGCGTGACTTCCACCGAACAGGTCAGCCTCCCAGGTGGCTCCAAGACCTACCAGATATCCACTGCCGCTGTTTCCGGACAGCGATGGCAGCATGGCCTGCCACTTGTCATCGAGCCCGGCATCGCTCTGACTGGCCCAGGCTGTGCCATTTGCGGCAACGGTAGGATAAAGTGCGGATTCCGCGACAGTGACCAGCGCTCGCGCGGCGGCGACATGGGCCTTTGCAGCGCGGATATCGGCGTTTACTTCGAGCGATTTCTCGATCAGCGCATCAAGAGCGGGATCGCCCCACGCCGTCCACCAGCGGTCTGTCCCGGTTATTGCCGCGTCGTTCGCCGCCGCTGCGTCGAGGCGAGCGGGCGGAGTGACGCGTGGCGCGTGAGAAGACGTGTTAGGAACGCTGGCACAGGCGGTGAGCAGCAGCGCGAGCGAGGGGGGAAGCAATCGGCTATGCATTCTGATTTTCCTGGGTGATGTCATCCATGACCTTTAGCCCTGCCTTGAGAGCATCGAACGGAAGCGGCTGACGGCCATCGCCACGAAGAACACGCCCGAGCCGCAGATGATCGCGAGTTCCGGCAGGATCGTTCGCACGCCCGCGCCGCGATAGAGGATCGCCTGGGAGAGGCTGACGAACTGGGTGGTCGGCAGACACAGTGCAATCGTGCGGATCGCCGAGGGCATGCTCTCGAGCGGCGTCGCCGCCCCCGAGAGCAGATAGGCGATGGCATAGACGGGCACCGCGAAGAGCCCGAACTGCGGCATGGATGGCGCGAGCGTCGCCATCCACATGCCGAGCGAGGTGACCGAGAAGAGATAGAGGAACATTGCCGCTGTAAAGAGCAGGAGAGATCCGGTCAGCGGCACGCCCACAGCGCCATGAACGACGAACCAGAGGGACGCGATCGAGGCCAGCAGGATGACGAGGCCGTTGGCAAGGATCTTGGCGAAGGCGATCTCGCTGGCGCGCACGGGCATCACCAGCAGATGCTCGATCGTGCCATGCTCACGCTCACGGATCACCGCCGCGCCGACGAGGATGATCGAGAGCACCGTCACATTGGTGACGATCTGCATGACCGAGGTATACCAGGCCGACTGGGCGTTGGGATTGAAATGCATCCGGCTTTCGACCTGGACCGGCAGCGCCTCCAGGAGGCCCCGGGCATGGAGGAAGTCGAGCGTTTCCTGAGCGAATATCTGCTGGAAATAGGCAGCGCCCAGACCTGCCTGCGTCATGGCAGTCGCGTCGACGAGAATCTGGACGGAGGGCGACCGGCCCGCGAGCGTATCGGCTTCGAAGCGGGGCGGGATCTCGATCACGAAGATATATTGGCCGCTGTCCATCGCAGGGCCGATCGCGGATCGCTCGATGTCCTCGGGTGGTTTGAAATAGGGCTGCTGGATGGCATCGCGCAGCCGCCGCGACAGTTCGGAATGATCCTCGTCCATGATCGCGACCGAAGCGTTCATGACCTCTGCGCGTACCCCGTTCGCAACGAGCTGGATCGCCACGGTGAAAGCGAAGAGGATAAGCGCCATCAGCGTCACATCCTTCATGACACTGCGCAGTTCCTTGCCGCTCAGAAGCGCAACGTTGAGAATCCAGCGCGTCATTTCTCCTGCTTTCCCAGCATCAGGCGTGCGCCGCCCACGAAGAGGAATGCGAGCGCCATCAGGGCCAGATAGTCCTGGCCGAAACTGGCCATGCCCAGACCCTTGGTGAATGTGCCGAGACTGACGATCTGGAACCAGGAGGAGGGGAAGGTCAGCCCGATGATATGGCTCGGGCCTGTCAGGGTGGAAACGGGGTAAAGGAGCCCGGAGAAGTTCACCGACGGAATAAGACAGATGAGGGATGTCGCGAAGATGGCGGCGACCTGCGAGCGCACAAAGGCCGAGATCATCAGCCCCAGCCCGGTGACAGACAGAATGAAGAGGAACCCGCCGATCAGAAGGGCCGGCAAGGACCCCTTGAGCGGTACTCCCAAAATGAAGACAGTCACCAGGATCAGCGTCACGAAACTGATCATCGCAAGAAGGGCATAGGGCATCTGCTTGCCGACCAGGAATGCGCCCAGGCTCGCCGGCGAAGCGTAGAGATTGGTGATCGAGCCGATTTCCTTTTCGCGCACGACCCCAAGGGCCGTCAGCATCGCGGGAATGAGGATCATGCAGAGCATCAGGACGCCCGGCGCCATGGCGTAGATGCTGCGAAACTCCTGATTGTAGATGAAGCGCGGTTCGATTGTGGACGAGAGATCAGGCACAGCGAAGGGCTGCGCGGACCGCAACTGGTCCATTGCGTAGCGAAGGAGAACAGCCTCGGCATAAGCGCGGGCGTTCGACGCGGGGAAAGGACTCGCGCCGTCGATCCGCACGTCGACCGCGGGCCGCCGCCCCGCAGCCAGGTCGCGTCCGAAGCCGGGGGGTATGTCGAGCACCATCTTGGCCGATGCCTCACGTAACGCCTGATCGGCGGCGGCGTCGCTTTGAAGTTCGGGCTCAACCCGGAAATAGCGTGACCCTTCAAAATAGCGTTGCAGGTCACGGCTGGCGGCACTGCGGTCATGATCGAGAACAGCAAGGCGGATATTCTGGACGTCGAAGGAAATGCTGTAGGCTGCAATGCACAGCAGGATGATCGGGCCGATCAGCGCGAAGGCGAGCCGGATGCGATCGCGCATGAGTTCGGTCGCTTCGCGCCGGGCAAAGGCCCAGGCGAAGCCCGGCCAGCTGCCGGCAGCGGTTGGTAATCGCGACCGGCCGGGAGCCGTCGATCGCGCACCGGCGGCAGGAGTGGACGAAGCGACCGAAGCATCGACCGGCAGATGGGCGGAAGCAGTCGGCGCTTCGTCATTATCCTTCTCGAGGACAGCGATGAACGCATCCTCGAGCCGCTCCGCATCATAACGCTGCGTGAGTTCCGCCGGCGCGCCGACGGCCAGAACCCGACCACGATGCATCAGCGATATGCGGTCGCACCGTTCCGCCTCGTTCATGAAGTGGGTCGAGACGAATATCGTCACCCCTTCGTCGCGCGAGAGCCGGATCAGGTGACGCCAGAACATGTCGCGCGCGGCCGGATCGACGCCGGATGTCGGCTCGTCCAGGATGAGGATCTCGGGTCGATGGAGGCAGGCGGCAGCGAGTTGCAGGCGTTGCCGTATGCCGAGCGGAAGCGCCGAGGGAACGGCGTCGGCATGGGCCTCGAGCTCGAACTGGGCAAGCGCGGCCGAAACCAGTTCGCCTGCCTGCGCGCGTGGCACGCGATAGAGCCGCGCATGAAGGACCAAGTTCTGGCGAACCGAAAGCTCTTCATAGAGGGAGAAGGCCTGCGACATATAGCCCACGCGCATGCGCGTCTCCATGTCTCCGGGGGCGATCGGCCGCCCAAAAAGGCTGGCCGTCCCGTCCGTTGCATCGAGCAGGCCGGTCAGCATTTTCATGGTCGTGGTCTTGCCGCAGCCGTTCGAGCCCAGAAAACCGAATATCTCGCCGCGTCCGATGCGAAAGTTCACATGATCGACCGCTACGAAATCGCCAAAGCGCCGGGTAAGGTCATGCGCCTCGATTGCCGGCGCCTCGCCCTTGTCCTGCCAGGCCGGCACGACCAGCGCGTCGCCCGACGGCCGCTTGTCTTGCGGGAGCAGGCGTACATAGGCGGCTTCCAGCGTATCCGCGCCCGCTTCACGCATGATCTCGCCTGTATCCCCTTGCGCGATCACCTTGCCATCATCCATCGCCACGAGGTGGCCGAAGCGCTCTGCTTCTTCCATGTAAGCCGTGGAGACGAGCACGGTCATGTCCGGCCGCTCCGCGCACATCGCATCCACCAGTTCCCAGAACTGCCGTCGCGACAGGGGATCGACACCCGTGGTGGGCTCATCGAGGATGAGCAGGTCGGGATCGTGGACCAGCGAGCAACACAGGCCCAGCTTCTGCTTCATGCCGCCCGAAAGCTTGCCGGCGGGCCGGTCCGGAAAGGGAGCGAGTCCCGTCGCGTCCAGCAGGCGCCGCAGATGCGCTTCCCGCTCGGCTGCGGACAGTCCGAAGAGGCGCCCGAAGAAGTCGATATTCTCGCGGACGGAAAGCGTCGGGTAGAGATTGCGACCAAGCCCCTGGGGCATGTAGGCGACGCGGGCAAGGAAATCCTCCCGCTTGCGACGCTCGGCAAGATCGAAGCCGAGAACCGAAAGACGTCCCGTCTGCAGCTTTTTCACGCCGGATATGAGGCCGAGCAGCGTCGACTTGCCGACACCGTCGGGCCCGACCAGCGCGGTGGTCTTCCCCTTGGGCAGGGAGAGCGAAACCTCGTTCAGGGCGACGATACCACCGTATCGATGCGAAAGGCTTTCGATCCGTATCGCCTCTTCGGGGAGGATCTGAGCGGGCGGGATCATTTGTCGATCTTGGTGAGGTCGGGCCAGGGCTGGTGCGTATCGGTGCGCACGAACCCGTCCGCCGTCATGCCGGCCTTCAGCCTTCCGTCCAGGCGACGGGCGAGATCGGGCGCGATCTGCAGCTTCACCCGGTAGGACAGGTTCTCGCGTTCGCTGGCCGTCTCGACGAATTTGGGCGTGAACTGCGCATCGGGCGCCACAAAGCTGACGCGCGCGGGAATGGCGTCGCCAAAACCCTGCGGAAGAATGCGTGCCTCGTCGCCGATCCTGATCTTGCCGGCGACCGAGGCGGGCAGGAAGATGGTGAGCCAGGCATCCTCGGCATTGACCAGCGACACGATCTTGCCGCCCGGCGGCAACATGGTTCCAGGCTCGACGATCCGATATTCGACGCGCCCGGGCGTCGGTGCGATGATCCGCAGGTCGGCAAGGCCGGCTCTGGTTTGCGCGATCAGGGCGTCGGCCTGGGCAATGGCCGAGCGTGCCTCGCCGACACCGCCGCCCGCCGCCTGCGCGCCACCTTGCGCAGCGCCCAATGCCAGGCGACGCTGCTCCAGCTCGACGTTCGAGACCATGTCGCGATCACGAAGCTTGGCTGTCTCGACCCAGTCGATGCGGGCGAGCTGGGCCTGGCTGTCCCGCGCGGCGAGCTCCCCTTGCGCGCGCATGAGGGCGGACACTGCCTGTTCGCGCTTGGCAAGCGCTCCGGCGAGTTGTGCCTTGAGGTCTACGTCATCCTGCCGGGCGATGACCTGACCCGCCCGGACGAGATCACCTTCATGGACGTCAAGCGACATCAGGCGGCCGGGATATTTGGCGGCGATATCGGTGCGCGTCATCTCGAGACGGCCGTTGCCGCGCACGATGGTTTCGGGGAGCTTGTCGGTGCGTCCAAACATCCACCACAGCCCGAAAGCCAGGGCGATGAGGACGACGGCCAGAATGGGAATGACGATACAGGCCCGCAGCTTCACGCTATGCCTCCTTGAGCGTTCATCGCACAAGCGCCACGCCGATCCGCAGGCGCGTCACGTGCTTGTTATAGTCGAGCAGATTTTCGCCGTAGCCGGTGAAGCCCTGGCCGAAGAGATAGAAGTCCGGGCCTCCGCCCAGGATACGCCGGAACGGGTAGGAGAGATCGGCGGTCAGAGCTCCCTTGCCGCTACCCAGGTTCAGACGGGTAGAAGCCGAGACGCGCAGCCCATCATCCTCGCCGGCCTCAATGAAAAGCCCGCTATTGCCGCGATATCGGCGAATGTCAGGATTGTCCGAAAGGTCTCCGAGATAGAGCCACAGCCGCGGCGCGATCGTCAGCCTTCGGTCCTCGCCGAGCGAGAAGACGGCCATCGGGGCCACATAGAGCATGTTGAGGCTGCGCGAGGCCGCGCCATCGCGTCCATTGGACTCATGGCGAAGGCCGATCTGGCCGCTGATCGTGGCCTTTTCTGACACGGGCAGGGCAGGCGAGAGATAGAAGAGCTCGGGTTGATAATCGATATTGCGGAAGGGCGAGGATTTCGCCGCCACGTCCCAGAACATGCGCTGGGTATAGGCGAAATAGAGGCCGTCGATCAGCGAGGGAGAGCGGTCCATCCGCGCTCGACTTCCGAACAGCTGATATTTGAAACTGATCTGGATGCGTGCGTCGGTGTTGGTGCCGGGGCCATAGACCGCATAGATCGGTTCGTAGACCGAGAGATTGGGGATGAAAGCATTGCCCCGGGTTCGGTCTGTCGGCGATGGTGTGACGGAGTCTGGCGATATCTGCGGAGAGGTCGGAGGCGTGAGCGAGGGCGCGGCAGTCAGGGCGACCGGGGCAGAGCGGTCGGCCTCAGGATCGACGCCGATCGTCAGGAGGATTTGCTGCGTTGACCAGGAGGGAATGGACAAGGCCGCGCCGTCCATGACGTCCTGAAAGTCGATCCGGTAGCGCGCCGCCGCAAAGCCATTGGCCGGGATCGTCAGAACCGCAGCCTGTTTTTCGCCTCGTTGCAGCCAGACCTTTCGATACGTGCCGTTGCTGACCAGATCGGCCGCAACCTCGTCGGGAAGGCGAACCTCCTGCGCGGCCGCCCCGGCATTGAGAACGCGCACATCGACAAGGATATGTCCGCTCTGATCGCGGTTGCCTGCGCGCTGGACGACATACTCCAGAGCAGCTTGCGCGTGCGCCTGCGACGCCAGTACGGCGCTGGCTGCGAGGGCAAGAGGGGCAGCCCGAACGATCACGCGAAAAGATGCTGCCCGTTATCGACCGGAATGATCGTGCCGGTGATCCGCTTCGCGGCATCGCTGACGAGGAAGGCGGCCAGCGCGCCGACGTCGCTTACGTCAACCAATTTTCCTGCGGGAACCTGCGCGGCAGCCCGATCGAGCAACTCGTCGAACCGGTCGATTCCGCTTGCGGCGCGGGTGGCAATCGGCCCTGGTGAAATAGCGTGTGCCCGAATGGCTTTGGCGCCCAGTTCCGCGGCGACATAGCGCGTTGCGCTTTCCAGGGCCGCCTTGACGGGACCCATCAGGTTATAGTGTTCGACCACCCGCTCCGAACCATAGAAGGTCACGCAAAGCAGGCATCCGCCCGTTGCCATCAGCGGTTCGGCGAGCTTCGCCATGCGAAGGAAACTGTGGCAGGACACGTCCATCGCCGTCGAGAAGCCTTGCGCACTGCTGTCGACCACCCGACCGTGGAGATCCTCCTTTGGCGCGAAGGCGATCGAGTGCAGCAGGAAATCGAGGCCACCCCAGCGTTCTTGCACCTGGCCGAAAAGCGCCTCGAGTTCGCCGGGGATGCGTACATCGCACGGCGCAGTCCATTCGACGCCGAGCTGGTCGACGACAGGCTGAACCCAGTCCTTTGCCTTTTCGTTGAGATAGGTGGCGGCAAGCCGGGCGCCGCACCGGGCAAATGCCTCCGCGCATCCTGCCGCGATGCTATGTTCGTTTGCGATCCCGATGACGAGGCCGCGCTTGCCGGTCAGATCTACAAGCGGTGTCATTGGGCGGTCTCCTGCAGCAGGCTGAGCGTGTGAATTGCGATCATGCGTTCCTCGTCGGTGGGGATGACGAGGGCCTTGATCCGGCTCTCGGGGGCGCTGATCAGCGTCTCACCTGCAGCATTGGCGCGATCATCGATCTCAAGGCCCAGCCATTGGAGCCGGCGACCAATAAGACTGCGCATGCCCGCGTCATTTTCGCCGATGCCAGCAGTAAAGATGATCCCGTCCACACCCTCCAGCGAAGCGGCAAGGGCGCCGGTGTCACGGGCTACCCGCCAGGCGAAGAGATCAATCGCTTCTTTCGCTTCGGGTGCGTCGCTCGCGGCAAGCGTGCGCATGTCGCTGGAAATGCCCGACACGCCCAGAAGGCCCGATTGCCTGTAAAGCATATCCTCTATCGTCTTGGCGCCCATGCCCATCTGCGTCATGAGATGCAGCACGACACCGGGGTCGAGACTGCCCGAGCGGGAGCCCATCATCAAACCGTCGAGCGCGGTGAACCCCATGGTCGTGTCGACGCTTTGCCCCGCCGCCATGGCGCAAAGGCTCGCGCCATTGCCCAGATGTGCGGCGATGACCTTGCCCGAGGCCAGCGCCGGGTCGATCGCGGCGAGGCGCCGGGCGATATATTCATAGGAAAGGCCGTGAAAACCGTAGCGACGGATGCCCTGGTCGTGAAGCGCACGGGGGATTGCGAAACGAGAGGCGAGGGCTGGCTTGTCATGATGGAAAGCGGTGTCGAAGCAGGCGACCTGAGGCAGGTCGGGATCAAGCTTGGTGATCGCCCGGACGGCAGCCAGGTTATGGGGCTGATGCAGGGGCGCCAGCGGACAAAGTGCTTCCAGCTTGTCGATCAATTCAGAATCGATGCGCCGCGGGACGGAAAATTCTGTGCCGCCATGGACGATGCGGTGTCCGATGGCGGCGATCTCATAGCCTTCAAGTGGATGCTGCATCGCCCAGGAAAAAAGATCGGCCAGCAAGTCGGCGTGGGTAAGGCCTGCGCCATCCGGCCAGGTGCGATCGAGCAGGATCGTACCGTCCGTCCTTCGGGCCTTCAGCGCTGGCGCTATCCCGATTTTCTCGATCTTTCCGCCGGCCGCGAGTTGGAGGCTGCCTCCCGGCTCCATGGCGAAGAGAGAGAATTTGATGCTCGACGAGCCGGAATTGAGGCTGACGACCGCCTTCATGCACTCTTGCCCCCGGGCAATCCAGGGGCTGCCGGCGTCACGGCGCGCGCCATCAGCACCGCCACTGCGCAGGACGCGAGACGCGTGCGCAGGCTGTCGGCACGGCTCGTCAGGATGATCGGCACGCGCGCGCCAAGCACGATACCGGCCGCGTCGGCGCCGCCCAGGAATGTGAGCTGCTTGGCCAGCATGTTCCCGGCTTCGAGGTTGGGCACGACCAGAATTTCCGCATGGCCCGCAACTTCGGAAACGATACCCTTTTCCCTGGCCGCGGCCTCGCTGACCGCATTGTCGAAGGCGAGGGGTCCATCGAGAATGCCGCCGCTGATCTGCCCGCGATCCGCCATCTTGCAGAGCGCCGCCGCATCCAGCGTCGAAGGCATTGCCGGGTTGACGGTTTCGACCGCAGCGAGGATCGCGACTTTGGGCGCCTCCATGCCGATCACATGCGCGAGATCGATGGCGTTGCGGATGATGTCGGCCTTTTCCTCGAGGGAGGGGGCGATGTTGATAGCGGCATCGGTAATGATGAGCGGTGTCGGCCGGCCAGGCACGTCCATGACATAGGCATGGCTGATCCGTCGTTCGGTGCGAAGGCCTGTAGCGGAAGAGACTACCGCGCCCATCAGTTCATCCGTGTGCAGTGATCCCTTCATGACGAGCTGCGCTTCGCCCGTGCGCACCAGTTCCACCGCCTTGGCCGCTGCGGCATGACTGTGCGCCACCGGCACGATCCGGAAACCCTCGATCGCGCGCGAGGCCGCAGTGGCTGCGGCCTTGATCTTCGCATCGGGCCCGATGAGGATCGGGGCGATCAATCCGGCTTGCGCCGCATCGAGCGCCGCAGTGATGGCGGCTTCGCTGCAAGGATGCACGATCGCCGTCGGGACCGGATCGCTACCACCGGCAAGCTCCATCAGCCGGCGATATTTGTCATGATCGTTGAGGCGAACGTCCGGCAGCTCCGCGCGCGGGCGCAGCACCTTTTCGCCGGGCGCGATCACCTGGGCCTGGCCAGTGATGACATCCTCGCCATGCTGGTTGGCGCAGCGGCAGTCGAGGATCAGGATTTTCTTCTCCGCACGCTTCTCGACGACGGTGACCGAGGCGGTGATCGTGTCGCCCGGTGCGACGGGGCGGCGGAAGCGCAACGACTGGTCCAGATAGATGGTGCCAGGACCGGGTAGTTGCGTTCCGAGGACGGCGGAGATGAGGCCGCCGCCCCACATGCCGTGGGCAATGACGTGGCGGAACATGTCGGTCGCGGCATATTGCGCGTCGAGGTGAGCCGGATTGACGTCGCCAGACACCAGGGCGAAAAGCTGAATGTCTTCCGGCTCGAGCGTTCGTGTGACCGATGCGGTGTCGCCAACTTCGATTTCATCGAAGGTGCGGTTTTCGATCATCGCTGGACCGGCCATCGCTCAACGCTCCTTCACATAGTGGCCAGGTGCCGGATAGAGCGCGGGATATCCCTTGTCGGGCGATCCCATCGGGGGAGGCGGGACGGGCTCGCTCGAATGGTCGACCAGCCATTCGCCCCAGGCGGTCCACCAGCTTCCCTCATGCGGCTCGGCGCGCGTAAGCCATTCCTCCGCGTCGAGCACGAGGCCGTCTTCCACACGATCGAGCACGCTGTAGCGACGCCCCCTGTGGCCCGGCTCCGATACAATGCCGGCATTGTGGCCGCCGCTTGTCAGCACGAAGCGGATGGAGGCCGGGGAGAGCATGTGGATCTTGTGGACCGACTTCCACGGCGCGACATGGTCGCGTTCGGTTCCTACGATGAACATCGGTTTGCGCAGCGCCGACAGGGAAATAGCCCGGCCGTCGACCTTGTATTTGCCTTCGGCCAGATCATCATCGAGAAACAGACGGCGCAGATACTGGCTGTGCATGGCATAAGGCATGCGCGTGCCGTCGGCGTTCCACGCCATGAGATCGTTCATGGGCGCACGCTCGCCCATCAGATATTCGGTGAGGATCCGCGACCAGACGAGATCGTTCGAACGCAGAATCTCGAACGCACCGCCCATCTGGCTGCTGTCGAGATAGCCCCGGCTCCACATCATGTTCTCGAGCAGATTGAGCTGGGACTCATCGATGAAAAGGCCAAGTTCTCCGGGTTCGCTGAACTCGGTCTGGGCCGCGAGCAGGGTGACGCTCGCCAGCCTGTCGTCGCCATCGCGCGCCATTGCGGCTGCGGCGATGGACAGCAATGTGCCCCCGAGACAATAACCCAGCGCGTGGATATGCGCGTCGCCGCAGATCGCGTGGATGGCATCGATCGCTGCCATCGCGCCCAGCCGTCGATAGGCGTCCATGTCGAGGTTGCGGTCGGCGCTGCCCGGATTGTGCCAGGAGATGGCGAAGACCGTGTAACCCTGGCCCACCAGCCAGCGGACCAGCGAATTGTCCGGCGAAAGATCGAGAATATAATATTTCATGATCCAGGCGGGCACGATCAGCACCGGCTCCGGATGGACCATCCCGCTCGTCGGTTCATACTGGATCAGTTCGATCAGTTCGTTGCGATAGACGACCTTTCCTGGCGTCGCGGCAACAGTCTCGCCAACCGGGAACGCCTCAACTCCCGCCGGTGATTCCCCTCGTGCAAGGCGGCTCATGTCCTCGAAAAGATGCTCGATGCCGTCGATGAGGCAGCGCCCGCCTGTTTCGACGATCCGCTTCTGGAGCACGGGATTCGCCGCGATAATGTTCGTCGGCGCGACGATGTCGAGGATTTGGCGGGCCGCGAACGCAACCATGTCTTCATGATGACGGTCCACGCCCTTTATGCCCGTCGTGGCGGCGTGCCACCATTGCTGGGTCAGCAGAAATGCCTGCACGAGAAGATCATAGGGCTGTTCCCGCCAGGCAGGGTCGTCGAAGCGGCGGTCCTGGGGCAGCGGCTCGATTGCGGGAAGGGTGTCGGGATCGCCGGCGCGCCGGGCTGCATAATCAGCCAGTCGCATATATTTGCGACCCAGCTTGGTAGCCAGTTGCAACTGCCTGCCCGGAGAGATGGCGAGATGGAGCGCCCAGTCCGACCATGCCTGAACAAGCGTTGCGGGAGACAGGCCATGCGTTGCCTGAGCCACCATGGCAGCCGCTGCGTGATCGAGCGTCTCGGCGAGGCCGTCGAGGGGGTCGGTTTGGTGTTCATCGATCGACATGCTCAATCTCCTGCGGCGGCAGAGCGGCAATGCCTGCGAGCAGGCGAGTCCCTCTGCTGTGTTTCTTTGCGCAGGCGCTCGGCAGCCTGCAGAAAGGTTAAGTACCTCCCCTTTGAGGTTCACCGCGGCGGAGCGCATGGCTCGCCGTGGAGCAAAGTCTCGACGATGGTCTCTGCGATGAGAATTCGGGCGGCGTCCTCAGGGATCTCGGGAGCAAGCGATCGCAGGACAGTAGGAAAGCTGGCGGGTTGATTGGCAGCGGCGCTCAGCAACGCGAAAAAGAGCGCAGGGTGACTGGCCCTGATTATGCCCTGAGCGATTCCGGCCTCGTAAAGCGTCCGACAACTTTCATAGGCAGGATGGATCAGTTGTTCCGTAACCAATGTCGACCGCTCAGACCTATCCGCTGCGTGCCGAACGACAAAATCCCTCACATAGGGATGGTCCGAATAAAAATAGATTATGCGCGTAATCGCGTCGCAAAGTCGGTCATGAACCGAACGGCTATCGTCTGAGGCAATCTTGGAAATTTCCGCGATTATTCCGGTCGTGCTCTGTGTTATCGCTTCCAGGCAGGCTTTCCAGAGTTGAGCTTTGCTTCCGAAATGCACGCGGATGAGGTTTTGACTGACGCCAGCGGCCGATGCGATTCCTCTCAGATCTGCGCGCTCGAACCCGTCATGCGAAAATGCGCAGATGGCAGCCGCCAGCAATTCCTGTCTGCCACCAACCATATCCTTCTGCCTGCGGCCTCGGGGCGACGGGAGAGGATGAATGGCGACCTCTGTCGGCATGTAGACTCCATGATATGTTCAATTGAACATATATTATGGGTTGCACTTGCACAATGCCTGTTCGGCCGAAAAATCGAACGATCAGCAGAGGATGGGCGAAGCGCCTCTGAAAATACGGCAGTCCCGCTGGTGAGTGATCGCGACGCCTGGCGTCGATCAGACACCTTTAACACGCAGTGCTCGCTCCCATCACAACCGGGCCGCCGGGGCGACGAGTTCATAACCGAACTGCAGCGCCTCGCGGCTCCGCATTGAGCGCGATCTCAAGAATATGGAACAGAGTGGAGAGGCTGCGGAAGCTGAAGCCCGCACGCCCCGAGCTTCGCCTCGCTCGAAGAGGTAACGCAGCGGCCGAGGTCATCGGGCTATCCGTTCATCCTCGCGGCGACCGGGCGAACCCAAGCCCAGCGAAACTAGCCGACTCTCGTCCGTCTCGGGAGGCGCCACGGTCGCTGCTTCCCGCTGAGGGTGTCGCACGGAAACCGAGTATCCATACTTGAACGATCGTTCCCGAATCGCTATACATGACCTATGGCAAGACCTCGGGAATTCGACACGGATGCTGCCCTGGACGGTGCGATCACCGTGTTCAGCGAGCATGGATATGAGGGCAGTTCGGCGCAGATGCTCGTGGACGCCATGGGCATTGGGCGGCAGAGCCTCTACGCGGCCTTCGGCGACAAGTGGCAGCTCTATTGCGCGGCGGTGCGGCGCTACGGCATGGGCGAATGCGCGGCGCATTTCGAGGCGCTTCGCAGCGGCGCGCGCGCCATTGACGGGATCGGGGCCATGCTGCGGCGCGTCGTGGAGACAGCAGCCACGCCCTGTCTCGGCGTCGGCTCGACCTGCGAGTTCGGCGCATCGCGGCCGGACCTTGTCGATATCCATGCAGCACTGGGCAGGACGTTGCACATGGCCATCGCCTCGCGCATGCGCGACGCGCAGCGTGAGGGCGATGTTGCAGCCAGCCTCGATCCCGAGGCTCTCGCGCAATTCCTGATCGCCAATATCGCCGGGATCCGCGTCGCCGGGCGTGGCGGCGCCGACCGATCAACCCTGGCTGCCCTGCAGGAGATGGTCATGCGCGCGCTGCGCTGACCCCTTTTTTGAACAATTATTGAACGATCATTCAAGATAGGAGAAAGACATGCGAGCAGTGGTGATGACCGCGACCGGTGGCCGCGAGGTGCTGGAGCAGATCGAGCGACCGGAGCCTGTCGCCGGGCCGGGCGAGGCGCTGGTCGAGATCGCGGTTGCCGGGGTCAACTTCATGGATATCGGCGTGCGTCAGGGGATTGCCTGGACTGACATGCCCAATCCCAAGATCCTGGGCGTCGAAGGCGTCGGTCGAGTTCTGGCAGTCGGCGAAGGCGTCGAGGCTGTTCAGCCCGGCCAGCGTGTCGCCTGGGTCTATGCGCCCGGCAGTTATGCTGAGCGGGTCGCGATCCCGGCAACGTCGCTGGTGCCGGTTCCCGATGCGGTCGACGATCGAACGGCGGCCTCGATCATGATGCAGGGGCTGACCGCCAGCCATTTCGCGACCGACTTCTATCCGGTCCTGCCCGGTGATATCGCCTTCGTTCACGCTGCGGCAGGAGGTCTTGGCCTGCTCCTGACCCAGATCATCAAGTTGCGCGGCGGCCAGGTGATCGGTCGGGTCTCATCTGAAGAAAAGGTCGCCACCGCCCGGGAGGCGGGCGCCGACCACGTCATTGTCGATACGGAAGGGCGATTTGCCGAAGAGGCCCTGCGCCTGACCGATGGAGAGGGCGTCCATGTCGTCTATGATGGATCGGGACCGACAACGTTTCAGGGTTCACTCGACGTCCTGCGCCGGTCGGGCACCTTCTGCTGGTATGGCCCGGTGCTGGGTGGGCCAGGGCCACTCGATATCATGAGCCTGCCCAGGAGCATCAAGATCGGCTACGCCGTCTTCTTCGACCATATCCATACCCCGGAACTGCTTCGCAAGCATGCCGCGCAGCTCTTCCAGTGGGTCGCGGACGGCAGGCTCAAGGTCCGGATCGGCGGCGAATATGCCCTTGCGGATGCGGCGAAGGCCCACGCGGATATGGAGAGCCGCAGGACCACCGGAAAGTTGGTGCTGATCCCGTGAGCGCTCGGGTCGCCATGGTGTTCGGGGGATCGCGTGGCATTGGCGCCGCCATCGCAAACCGGCTCGCCGGAGATGGTTTCGATCTGGCGCTGACCTATGTCTCGCAACCTGATCGCGCCGCTGAGGTTGTCCAAGCGATCAACGGCCTGGGACGCAGCGCCATCGCGATTCAGGCTGATAGCGCCGATGCCGATGCTATCACCGCATCAGTGGCGCATGCGGTCGATCGGTTGGGCATGCTCGACGTCGTGGTTGTCAATGCCGGCGTCCTTCGCCGCGCGACAATCGAGGCGTTCACGCTCGAGGATCTCGACCTGATGCTCGACGTCAACGTGCGCGGCGTCTTCCTCGCCATCCAGGCTTCGACCGCGCGGATGCGCGATGGCGGGCGCGTGATCACGATCGGCAGCAACACCGCTATTCGAACTGGCTCGCAGGGCAGCAGCGTCTACGCCATGACCAAGGCCGCCGTCGCGACCATGGTCAAGGGCGTCGCTCTCGACCTCGCGCCCCGGCGTATCACGGTCAACAACATCCAGCCGGGACCGATCGAAACCGATCTGACGGCTGCGATGGTTCCGCGCCTGCGCGACCTCATTCCACTTGGGCGGGTCGGCAAAGCGGAGGAGGTCGCGTCGCTCGTTTCCTATCTGATTAGCCCGGCGGCTGGTTACATGACGGGTGCCAGTCTGACGATCGATGGCGGGTATGTGCTCTAGCGATCGCCACGAAATACTGCAGTTCGGTCGATGACGACGAGAATTGCCGGGCGCCCTTCTCATGATTGACGTTCTGCGCATTCTCTCAATTCTATTGGACGTCGACTGGGTAAGGCATCGCCCTTAAAGGGGCGCGGAAGGGATCACATTGATGTTTACGGACGAAGAGCGGATCAAAGGGTCGGCGAAGCTGCCCGCCCATAGCCGGCACTCCCATGCGCCGCTCAAACTTCTCGCGGAGATGGCTGCCGAACATGGCCGTGAACTCGTCGCTTTGTTCTACGATACGCTGCTTCGTGACCAGGAGGCTGCCCAGTTCCTGAACCACGCTGTGGTGCAGGAGAGGCTCAGCTCTTCCCTCATTGAGTGGCTCACGCAGTTGTTTTCCGGACAGGACATTCGCGACTCCCCCGAAAAGCAGGCCCGCCAGAAGATCATTGGCGAAGTCCACGCTCGCATCAAGATTCCGGTCCATCTCGTAATGACAGGCGCGCTGGTGATCAAGACACGGCTCGCTGAATTGCTGCAGGGTCAGGCAGTCGATCCGTTGGTAGGCATTCGCGCGCTTCAACTTGCTGATGCGCGAATGGACACGGCCGTCATGCTCATCAGCCAGTCCTATGTAAAGGACACCACGGCAAGAGCGAGACTAGATGAAGCCTATCGGCTCTTCTCTCTGGATCAGGACGCTGCAGTCGACAAAGAGACGCAACGCGCCAGCCTGATGGAGTGGAGCCAGAACACACTGTTCGCGCTTCTGCAAGCTGGCCCTGGTGGCGGGTTGCTCCGCTTGGGCGATTCCGCCTTCGGACTTTGGCTTCGGCATCGGGCACAGTTCATGTTTGAGCAATCGGCGCAGTTCAGCACTGTGGTCCGACTTGTCGAGCGCATCGATGAGATGCTCCTGCCAGAGCTGGATGCTCCCCGTAAGCGTCAGGATGGCTCATCCGCCTTGGCGGATTTGCGCGCCGCAGTTGACGAAATTTCCTTCCTGGTCGCTGATCTCTTCCAGACATTAAGCACCATGGAAGGAGGACGCGATCCGCTGACCCGTGCCCTTAACCGCCGTTTCCTGCCTGCCATACTTGGCCGCGAGGTCACATTCGCGAAGGAGAACGGGACAGCGCTCAGCGTCATGCTGGTCGATATCGACCACTTCAAGGCGATCAATGATCGGCACGGCCATCAGGTCGGTGATGAAGTCCTCCGGCAGGTGGCACAAGTGATCGTCGGGAATGTCCGGGCGACGGACTTCGTTTTCCGGTACGGGGGCGAGGAGTTCCTGATCGTCCTAGTCGAGACAGGCATCGAGGCTGCGGCCAACATAGCGGAGCGCATTCGGGCAGATATGGAGGGCCATATTTTCGAAACGGGAAGCTCGGGCGGCCTCAGTGTCACCGCGTCGATCGGCATTGCCCTGCATTCCGGCCATCCCGATCAGAAATTCCTGATCAAGGCCGCGGATGAGGCACTCTATCGGGCCAAGGCCGCAGGTCGCAACACGGTGGAACTCGCCCCGATTTATGGAGAAGGCGGGAAGGGGATTTGGCCGCTTGCCACATGACGTTCTTTACACCCAGATGTTTACGGGCATCAGGCTCCAAGTTTCCTGGATTTATCGGTGGCGGTATCGCTCGAGACCGCCACTTGCGTGGCTTGCATAACCAATCTCCCATGCTGCCCGAACATGGGAGGCACGGTAGGGATTGGCGTGACGCGGCAAGCCGGCCTGTGCGGCCTTCAGACCCCATCGATATGCATGGTCGAATTGCACTGATGGGCTCCTTCCCGATGAACCGATTGCCCGGCGACGGCGGCGGAGCATAATCGCGCCGACTGCCAGAACGAACAGGCCAAGCGCTCCTTTGCATTCCAGTTCCGTGTTTTCGCTGAAATCAGGAGACGACATTGCGACGCAAGCTCGTCAATGCGAGTGTGGCGAGCCTCTTTTCGCCTACGCCATTGCCGGAAAACTTGCTCATGGCCAAATCTATGGTGCGGACAAGCGCGTCGTCAGTGCGATCTGCCGCTGTCGATTTGCGCGCGTAGTGCTGCCTTACTCGCCCCAAAACAAGCGAAAGGAGACGGGCATCTTTAGGGCTCGCGATACGCCGTAGTCTTTGCAGTTCGTCGAGAGAAATTCCGGCGCGTGTGTCGCGCAAAATCTCAAGCAAAGGAGTTGACGTATCGCCGCCGATCTCTATTAGCCTGGGTGTCAGCAGGCCGATACGATCCAGCATCGTGTTGATCCATTTGGCGGTGTCGGGCATGTGGCGCAAACCTGCTCGCCCGGCAAGATCGCGCCAACCGGCGCGCATCAAACGCAAGCTTGCCTTTTCAGCTCCAATCGTGCGGACGGCCTCCAGAACCAGCACCGCTAGCAGCGCACCGACCACTTGCGCGATTGCGGCGTTGGCGAAAAATGTAAAGCTTGACGAGTAAACAGCATCCAAGCCCATCAAGCCGGGCAGGGCCAGGATCATGCCGATTGCGATGGCTGCTGTGCGGCGATTGACCATCATGGTGCCTATCGTCAGAAAAGCCGGAGCCATGACGGCAATCAGGACGGCAAAATCGGTCACGCGTGGCAGGATCGCGAAGGCATAAACAGCGGCGACGACCACCGCGGCGCATGTACCTTGCCAGACCTTCCAGGCCGTTGGTGCCGGGTCATCCATATTGCTGAAAAGAGCGCAAATGATGCTGGCAATGACGACAGCGCCGGCGCCAGCAGGCCAAGCCGCAATGATCCAGAAGGCGCAGCCGATCAGAACCGTCATAGTTGTGGTCAAAGCCCCGCGAAAGGCCAGCCCGTGATCACGGTGCAGCATGCGCTTGCCCGCATTTTGAACCGCTGCCTGGGTCCGCTTTGACACAATGATGCCTTTCTGCGCCATGGCATCGCGTAACTCGCGGCAAACCGCATGAACGGCGATCAATTCGGCCAATCGGTCGAGCAGGCTGAGTTCGAGAGCCGCCTTCCAAGGGACAAATTTCGCACAATCGGGCTCACACGCCCGTGCACGTCGACGCAGAATGTCAACCTCCGACATGGTGCAGCCCTGTTCCGCTCCGGCCAGCCAAAGAACCGCATCCTCCAGCAGCTCTTTCACTGGACTGGGAAGGCCGCCATTGACCTGAAGCTGCTGAACACGGTCCTCCACCGCGCTCGCCAGCGGCAAAAGCAGGCATAATTGTGTTTCCAGGGCGCGTAGCATGCCGGCCTTGAGGCGATGCCTGCTGCTTTCGAAAGGAAGATGGGCGGAAAGTTGGTGCAGTTCGTGAATATCGGTTGCGAGCTGGCGCCGATCCCGGGCGACGAGAACATCGCTTTGCTGATGCGTCAATGAATCGCGCGTCCACCGCTCGGCATCGGCTAGGATCACGTCAATCCGCGCCATCATCCGGGCTGATACCGTCCTTGGGAAGACGAGGCTATGGACCAGCGTCGCCGAGATAATCCCGATAGCAATCTCCTGGGTCCTCAGGCTCGCTACGGTGAAGATCGTCGCAGGAACGTCTACTGTCGGAAGGGCGATAATGCCGGCAGTGTACCCGGCCAGCAGGAAAGTATAGGCGCGCGGCGTTCGGTCGAGAAGAGCAACATAGGTGCATAGTCCCAACCAGGCGGCGAGCGCGAGACAGAGAAGTTCAGGGACATTGCCCAAGGTCGGCACTAAAACGATGGCCACAAGTGCTCCCACGACCGTACCGAACAGCCGGAAAATCGCTTTGGAGGAAACAGCGCCGGCCAAGGGCTGAGCGACGATATAGCTTGTTATGATGGCCCAGTAAGGACGCTCCAGTCCTATACGCAGGGCAATGTAGTACGCCATGATCGCAGAAAGGAACGCCTTGAGCGTGAACAGCGCATCATTACCGCCCAATTTAGTGAACGTCATGACCGAAACTGACTTAAGCGTTCTCACGCGAACAAACGGGTATCACCGCCCCCATGCAGCAAAGACCCAATTCTAACCGTTTTGATGTGCTCCGGTGGGAATAGCGCCGCTAGCGCCAACCGGGGACAGTAAGCGACAGCGGATTGGGCTCGCCAGTTCAGGCCGATCCGCGTGATTGCCGTATGCCTGGTCCCAATAGAGCTACTCGCGTCCATCCGCGCGCAGCACGTCGAGCTGGCGAGCGAGGTCCTGGTCGGCGGTGGACATGCGCGCATATCCGATCCGTCATGTGCCGGGCCCGACCGGACAGTAGCAGCTATGTTCAACATTCATGATTGGGCAGGAATTGTCCGATCGCGCCTTCCAGCGCAGGGTGTCGACAGTCGAATGGTGCAAAGGGCCGACTTTTGGATTGCTGCTGGCGGCGTTTATCGGAAAGCATTTTATGACCCATGCTGTTACCGAGGGAGTCTCCGGTCGCGCGTGTCCAGAACTGAAAGCGCAAGTAGCCGCCGCTGATTTACGCGACTAGCCATCTCGATACGATGGTACTCGGACTGCCATTCGGCCGGTGGGCTGCTGCTCTTGGACGAGAGGCTACGCCCAAGGAAGGAAGCTACGACCTTTGCTATTGCGGGAGCATCTCAAGCGATCGAGTCAAGGGTGCTGCGCAACACCTCTGCGGACGCGAGCAGCGCCAAGCGCTCATCAGGCCGGAGATCGGGTTCCAGCACGCGCAGCACACCTTGTGCGCCGATAAGGCATGGTAGGCTCAGGTAGAGGTCGTTCAGACCGAACGCTCCGGTTAGTCGTGCGGAGATGGGCAGCACCACACGTTCATCGCGGTGGACCGCCTCGCAGATGCGCACGATCGCAGTAGCTACGCCATAGGAGGTAAAGCCCTTGCCATGGTTGATTGTGTAACCGGCACGCATCACGTCGCGCGCTATTGCGGCTCGGTCGATCATACGCCCATCAAGAAAAGCATCGAGCGCTACCCCACCGATGCGCACGGTAGAAAAGGCGGCGACCTCGCTATCGCCATGCTCCCCTAAGACCAATGCTTCAACAGTAGCGGGAGCGATGCCGAGCTCTTCCGCGATTCGCTGCCGGAATCTATTGCTGTCAAGGAGGGTGCCGGTGCCGATCACACGTTCGGGTGGGAGACCGGACGCCTGCTGCGCTACTTGTGCCATCGCATCCGCCGGGTTGGAGGCGACGACGATCACTCCGTCGAACCCGACCGCTTTCACCTCATCGATGCAGGCACGCACAATCTCGGCGCTTTTGCCCGCGATGGACGTACGGGTTTCGTCGCCATGAGTCGCGGCTCCCGCTGTCAAGACCAGAATATCCGCCTTCGCTACATCGGCATATTCGCCTGCCCAAATGCGGGTCGGTCGTGCAATGGCATTGGCATCGCCAATGTCGGCTGCCTCTGCCATCGCTCGCTCTTTACTCGCGTCGATCAGCACGATCTCGGTGAACAAGCCACGCAGCATCAACGCGTACGCGGCGGTAGCGCCGACGTTTCCGCTACCGATAATCGCGACGCGGGATGACGTCGGACGAGAAGATTTGGACAAGATCGATCCCTTCGGTTCAAGCGATGTCTATGTGGCCGACGCTATTTTACGCCGCACCGCCAATACTACCAATCCACCGCAGTCGGTCGGCTCGCCCGCCGCGGCAATCGGACCGTTGCCAAGGCGCAATGCCGTCGCGGCGCCGCTGCGTTTCAAGGGGATCGATGAGAACGTACGCGCTACCGACGATCGTTTCGAGTGCCGCGACCAGCGCCGGGCTCTTGCCGTTTCCGCTCATGCGACCAGCGCCCCACGGTCGAGTTCGCCGACCGATCGCGCACCGGTCAGCGCCATGGCCACGCGCATCTCGCTGGCGAACAGGGCCAGGAGGTTGGCGACCCCTGCTTCCCCCGCCGCAGCCAGGGCATAAATGAAGGCCCGGCCGAGTAGCACCGCATCGGCGCCCAGTGCCAGCATCCGCACTACGTCCAAACCTGACCTGATGCCCGAATCGGCAAGCACCTTGATCTGGCCCCCCACGGCCTCGGCGATCTCGGGCAGCGCGCGGGTACTGGACAGCACGCCGTCCAACTGGCGTCCACCATGGTTGGACACGACGATCCCGTCCGCGCCGAACCGCACCGCGTCGCGCGCATCGTCGGGATCGAGGATGCCCTTGATGACCATCGACCCCTTCCAGAAATCACGGATCCATTGCAGGTCTTGCCACGCGATCGATGGATCGAAATTGTTTCCGAGCCAACCAATATAATCCTCCAGCTTGGTCGGCATCCCGCGATAAGTGGAGATGTTGCCCAGGTCGTGCGGCCGGCCGCGCAGCCCGACGTCCCACGCCCAATGGGGATGCGTGATCGCCTGTGCGACGCGGCGCAGGGGCGCGCCGGGTCCCGACATGCCTGAATGACGATCGCGATAGCGCGAGCCCGGCACCGGCATGTCGACGGTGAACACGAGCGTCGTCACCCCTGCGGCCTGCGCCCGTTCCAGCGCGTCGCGCATGAAGCCGCGATCTTTCAGCACGTAGAGCTGGAACCAGATGGGCGCGGAGGAGGCGCGCTGCACTTCGTCGATGGCGCAGACGGAGACGGTAGACAGAGTGAAGGGTACTCCCGCAGCGGCGGCCGCGCGCGCGGCCTGCACCTCGCCTCGCCGCGCGTACATGCCCGTCAGCCCTACCGGCGCCAGTGCGACAGGCATAGCGAGCCGGCTACCGAACAGTTCGGTTTCGAGGCTAAGGTCGGCCACGTCGCGCAGCACGCGCTGGCGCAGCGCAACATCGGCAAGGTCGGTGACGTTGCGCCGCAGCGTATGCTCCGCATTGGCGCCCCCGTCGATGTAATGGAACAGGAAGGGCGGCAGGCGGCGCCGCGCCGCCTCGCGATAGTCGGTGGGGGCGGAAATGATCACGATCTGCTCTTTTGCCTGTCTTGGGGAATAGAAGGGGCGTGGAGCGCGGCCGCGCGCACCTGGCGTGCACGTTCCTCGTCGATCCCACGGATGGTTGTCTCCACGAACTGGATATGCGCGTCGGAAGCATCGCGCGCCGCCTCCGCGTCGCCAGCGAGGATCGTCTCCATCAGCCGGCGATGCTGGTCTGATAGCTGCTCAAAGGTGCGAGGCACGGTGTAGAGCTTTTCCAGGCTATCCGAGATGCTCGATCGCAGCAGCCCAAACATGCTCGACATTACCGAATGGAGCACCGCATTGTGCGATGCGCGCGCTATGGCGAGGTGAAAGGCGGCGTCCGCCTGGGCCTCGTCGCCCGCATCGCCCGATCCATGGCTATCTATCATCGCGTCGAAGCAGCGGCGGATATGGTCGCGATCCGCAGGCAGCGCGCGCCGCGCGGCGTGAAAGGCGGCCTGCCGCTCCAGGCCCTGCCGCACCTCCAGCACATCGCGGCCATAGCCGGGATCGGCCGCGATCCGCGCGCCCAGCGGTGCGGCGATAGTGCCTTCCGCCCATCGCGCCGCCAGCGGAGCGGCGATGGTGGTGCCGCGCGGCCCGACCGATAGAAGACCCGCCGCGCTCAGCCGCCCGATCGCCTCGCGCAGGCTGCCGCGCGACGTGCCGATCATCGCCACCATGGCGCGTTCCGAGGGCAGGCGCGCGCCAGGGGTCAGGCCACGCTCCGCGATGATTGCCTCGATCGCCGCCACGGCGCGGTCGACTACGCGATTGGAGGAAGCGGGACCGGGGGCCGAGGAGGCAGGGGGCACCGTCGTCATGGGATCATCCAGGGCAGCATATAGGCCTGCACGGTGGTCAGGACGCCGATCAGCGCGGCGAACAACAGGCTGTGCTTTACTGTGAAGCGGAACAATGCCGATTCGCGTCCCACCAGCCCCACCGCGCCGCAGGCGATCGCAATCGACTGGGGCGAGATCATCTTGCCCGTGCCCCCGCCAGTGGTGTTGACTGAGACCAGCAGCACGTCGCTGACCCCGATCTGGCGCGCCGTGGTCGCCTGCAACGCGCCGAACAGCGCGTTGGCCGAGGTGTCCGAGCCGGTCAGGAAAACGCCAAGCCAGCCAAGGAACGGCGAAAAGAAGGTAAAGGCGCGGCCCGTCTGCGCCAGCGGCAGCGCCAGCGTCGCGGACAGCCCGGAATAGTTGGCGACAAAGGCGAAGGCCAGCACGGTGCCGATCGAGTAGATCGGGACCAGCAGGCCCCTGACGGTCGCGGCGAAGGTGACGAGAGCCCGGCGCGGGCGCAGGCCGAGCACCAGCAATGTGACAAGCGCGGCGATGAAGATCGCAGTGCCCGTCCCGGAGAACCAATCGAACTTGTAATCGGCCGGAAACGGCGTTGCCTGCGCGGCGATCGGCGGTCCTTTCAGCACCCGCCCGTCGAGCAGCGGGACGCTGACATGCGCCACCATCGAGGACAACGGGCCATCGGGCGCGAAGAGCCGCTTGAACGGTGCGACGCTCCACAGGGTCACAAAGGCGGTGAGGATCAGAAAGGGAGACCAGGCGCGCACCACCTGACCGCGCGTCACAGGCGCGGCGTCTTGGGCGGGCAGCGCCATTCCCGCTTCGCCGGCGTCCTCAAAGCGGAAGACGCGGGCGGGTTTCCAGAACCGCAGGAATAGCGGCAGACAGATCAGGGTCGCCAGGCCGGCGAGAATGTCGGGCAGTTCCGGTCCGACATGGTTGGCGGTCAGGGACTGGACGGTCGCGAACGATCCGCCTGCCACCAGCACGGCCGGCCATGTCTCCCGCACACCGCGCATGCCGTCCATGACGAAAACCAGCCAGAACGGGATCAGTAGCGCCAGCAGGGGCAGCTGACGGCCCGCCATCTGTCCGATCGCGAACGGCCCGATCCCCGTCACCTCGCCGGCGACGATGATCGGGATGCCCATCGCGCCATAGGCGACCGGCGCGGCATTGGCGATCAGGCACAGGCCCGCGGCGTGAAGCGGCTTGAACCCCAGGCCGACAAGCAGCGCTGCGGTGATCGCGATCGGGGCGCCGAATCCCGCCGCCCCTTCCAGGAAAGCGCCGAAGGCGAAGCCGACCAGCAGCAGCTGCAACCGCTGATCCTGGGTGATGGCCAGGATCGACCGCCGGATGATCGCGAACTGGCCCGTTTCCACGGACACCTTATAAAGAAAGACCGCGCCGACGATGATCCAGGCGATGGGCCACAGGCCATAGCAGAAGCCGTAGATCGCGGCCGCGAGCGCCATGCCGGCCGGCATCCCGAAAACCGTGACCGCCACTGCCATAGCCAGCAACAGGGTGATCGTGCCTGCGACGTGCCCCTTCAGCTTCAGCACGGTCAGCGCGGCGAAAAAGAAAAGGATCGGTATCGCCGCGACCAAGCCGGACAGCCAGAGGTTGCCCAAGGGATCATAAGTCTGGCTCCAAGTTGTGGCTGTCTGCACCAATGGTCCTACCAAGCTCCCGGTTTCTCTTCCTCTCCGTGGGTGAGTAGTCAGCGCGAGTCAAGGTGTCCGCGAGAATTTGCAATGACTTGGTCTGACCAAAGTGCTTTAGCAGGATTCCTCCGGTGGCGCCTTCGCTGCGGCGAGGCGCCGGTGCCAGGCGATCGCCGCGTCGCCTGCCAAGCGGCGCAGTGCAGCTATCGACGCGCGATCTTCCGACGACACGTGGAAGCGGCGTACCGTTGTGCCCAAGTCGTGCAGCGCGACCTCGGCCTCCGTGCTGGCCAGGCCGGCCGCGCGCCGCGCCGCCTCGATCTCTCCTATCGGGCGGGCGGCCTCGACCGCCGCGACATAGGCGTGGTTGGCCGCGATGCCGGACCGGATGCGCTCGGTGGGGGAGGCGCCAAAATCGGGCCAGAGCAGCAGCACGGCGAGCAGCGCGGCGATGCTGCCGATGACGTTATCGAGCATCCTGGCGGAGGCGATCCCGGCACCGGGCTGAAGCAGTTCGGTGACCAGAATGAACAGCATGGTGAGGAACGCCACGAACACGGTGTAGTTCACCGACCGCAGCGACACCGCCGTTCCCGCCAGCCCGATCGCCAAGCCGGCCAAAACTGCCGGCGCGGTGGCGACATGCAACACCAGTAGCGCGATGCACCCGCCCAGCAGACTTCCGAGAATGCGTTCCAGACAGCGCGTCCATGTCACGCGTGCGCCGCCCTGCAATACGACCACCACCGCCATCGCCGCCCAATAAGGATAGCCCAGCCGAAAGACGATCGCTGTGTAATAGACCGCCATCAGCCCGGCGGACTGGCGTAGCGCCTGCCGGCAAGCCTGCCGCCACCCGGTCGCCGGGGCCGTTGCCAGGTCGGCGGTCCTGGTGATGATGGGCAGGTCGGTAGGGTGGGCGTCGAAAGCGTCCAGCGCCTGCGCGATCGCGCGCACGCACCCGATGCACAGGTTGTCCGAGAGACGCCCTTCGGTTCGCCGCAACCGCTTGACGGCGCGGTGTCTCGTTTTCCGGCCGGCTTCCCCCGCGCGCATCGACGATCGCCAGGCGAGCAGCGCCACCCGTACCGCCCGCGCAGTTGCAACGCGCTGGGGGGCGGGGCCGATATGGTCGATGAACGCCTGGTCGAGCGCGATCAATGCCCCGAATATGGTTTCCGCCGTGTCAAGGAGGCGAAGAAGCGGCGCGGTTACACCAGGATCGCGGGCGTAAGGGGCGATCAACCCGCGCAGCCGCTCGATCGACAGGCGCACGGCGCGGCGATGTGCGGCATGCTCGCTGTGCCATTGCTCGTCGCGATGGCGGCTATCCCCGATCGTCGCCAGATCGCCGCTCATGTCCAGCAGCCGCGCGGTGACGGCATCGGCGAGCTGGCGCAGCGGAGCCGCAGGGTCGAGCCGCCACAGCGCATTTATCAGGAGATAGGCCCAGGCCGATCCCGCGCTGAAGGCGCCCGCCTGAAAAAGGGCATTATCCAAGGGGCGCGGAAAGCCGACGGCGACGACCCCCACAACCGCCAGCAGAGTGCCGAGCGGCCCGCTCCAGGCAACGCGTGATCCTCCGACAATCGACAGGAACACCAGCGCCGGCCCGATTATCATGCCGGCCATAGCACCTGCCGACGCCCCCCAGGCTCCGGCGAGCGTGACCAGCGTCCCACACACGACGAACAGCAGGAGCAGACGGCGTCGCAGCCGGTCCGGGCCAGGCGCGTCGCACAGGCAGGTCCAGAAGGCGGCGAACACCGCCCAGCCTAGCGCCGCCCGCCCGAAGGAAACCGCGATCGCCAGCGGTACGCCGACAGCCAGCGCGGCGCGGCACCCCTCCGCAAGGCTGAAATGTTCCGGCGCCAGCCCAATGGAGCGTAGTTCCAGCCATCGCGCAGCTAGTCTGACGGTGGTCGGTGCGGTGCGTCGGGATACCCACCCCATCGCCCATGATGCCATGGTCCTGTCCATCGTCATCGTTCTTCCTCGGCGCCTAGCGCCCGTCCAGAGACATTCTCCGCGTGGCACATGCAAATAGATCGTACATACCCAATAGGGTATGCTGGCATCCGGACTCGTTTCGACTCGCTGCATCCAACTGGCTTAAGGGCCAGATCATCGCCGCGATTGGGCGGGGCACCGAACGTTAGAAGCAAGCAGTTGATGGTAGTTTTCAGAAATTTGCGATGATCTTCATGCCTAGTAGCGTCGCGTCCGGGGTCTTGGTGGTTTCACCCGGACGGATCATATAGTCAAATTCGGGCTGAAGCTGAAGGCCGGGCATGACATCAATGCTATAATAAGCCTCGATCACGTGAGAGCTGGTCTGCGGTGCCAGCACCGAAGCCCCAAGCGACTGACCGCTATCGATCAAGTACATCTGGTTGAGGCGCAATCGGTCGCTGACATGATACCACGACCATAGCACGCCAAAACGATCGGTATCGCGATGCGGGACCACCCCGTTGAATGAAAAGCCCGCATAATATTGGTCTGACAACGCCGCCACGCGCGGGGTGTTGTGGACATAGCCGAACATCAGGTAACCACCCGACATCTGGTCCGATCCGCCCTTGCGGTAGATCATCTGATCACCTTCGAACCAGTACATATTCATCGGTGCGCTAGGCGGCGTACTATCCCGCTTAATCGCGTTGGCTGCGCCGGTTGTCATCAGGTCGGCATAACGTGAGGTGTCGCGGGCATAGCCGAACACATAATGGCCCGGTAGCTTTTTGTCGGTGAGAAACGGCTGCCACGTGAATTCAATCGGCAGCATGACCCCGGTGGTTCGCTCGCTGCCCCAGGCCCAGCCCGATGGATTGCTCGCCAGCGGCGTGACCTGATAAACACCCAACTGTACGCTGGTATCACGCGTGGGGCGCAAGCGTACACGCCCACCCATCGTAGCCTTGGGATAAACGGCGAACCCGGGTGCCCGCTTGAGTATAACCGGCGCCGAGCACGTCACCATGAACGAACATAGTAGCGGCGATGTCGCAAACACGTGGGTCAGCGACATGCGTCCCACCGCCACATCAAGGCGCCCGTCTAACATGGTTTTTTGTAGGTAGAAGTCGACAAGATGAGCGGCGACGCCTCCCGTTAGTCCATACACTTCCATCAAGTTGATATAACGCTCGCCCAGTCGATCGGTCGACACCTGGTGCCCCACTCGGTTCATTACCAAGGCGTGCAGCGTCCAGCCTCGCAGCCCGACCAGCTTGTCGAGATCGAAATGCATTTGCAGGGTGAGTTCGTGAACATAGTCTGCGCCGCGTTCCACGCCGCCATCAAGGTTGTCCATCGCTTCCGCCTTATAGGAGAGGGAGAATGTCAATCCCTTCTGCTTCAGGCTGGCACGGAACCGATCGAGCGGCGTGATCAGATGGCCGCCCACAGTGGTCGGCACATAATAGGCATCGGGAATGTCGGTACGGCGCAGCGAGTCGAGTTCGGATGGCAACATCCAGGATATAGCCTCACTGTCAGTCAGAGGACGCAGGCTGCTGCCGCCAATATTGCGGCGAAGGCCTTCTGCGGTGTCGGGCATGAGAGGGGCCGTATCGGTGGCAGGAGTGTCATGATCACCCTCAGCATCGTCATCATCTGATGGCGTGGGTGCTGCATTTGCCCCCACCGACACGGCGGTGACAACGGATGCCGTTTCATGGGGCGACGCTGCGGACAAAAACTTGGTCGACGTCAGCGGCGATACGATCTCCCGTTCAAGGGGGGCACCGTCCTGAGAACCGCTGGCTTGAAGAACGCTGTCTTCGGCATGGGCCATCACTGGGCTGGCGCAGGAGATCAAGGTTGCAGACAAAGTTGTTAGCATCGGCAAAGAAGCGCGACTGTGCGAAAACGGCCGGGGAAATTTTTGCATTATGAAGCCCTGACCAGCTAGGCGCGTTTCTCCAGGCCGGGTCGATCCATAGAAGCGCCAGGAATCCGCGATCAAATAAGAGGCCGGAGCGGCTGTTCGGGGTAAAGCCGAAAGGCCGCTCCGACGTGGCGATGTCATCCCTAGCGGGCAGCCAAGCCTTTTTGTGGGAGGGCGTAGGCAATGATATAGTCGCCTACGTCAGCCGCGTGGCTCATACCGCCTACCGAGATCACGACATACTGACGTCCGGTACGCGGCGAGCGGTAGATCAAAGGAGCGGCCGGGGCACCGGCGGGCAGCCGGGCCTTCCACACTTCTTTGCCCGTGAGCGAATCCAGCGCGCGCAGGTAATTGTCCTGGGTCCCGGCAAAGAAAACCAGACCAGAGGCTGTTGAGGTCGGTCCACCCAAAGTAGGCATGCCAAGCGGGATCGGCAGGTGGGTTTTGATACCCATCGGCCCAGTATCGCGCACCGTGCCAAGCGGTACCTGCCAGACGATTTTCTTGGTCTTGAGGTCGATCGCGGTCATCGTGCCGAAGGGAGGCGTATTGCAAGGTACGGCCAGCGGCGACTGGAGAACGTCGATCCGGACTCCGCGATAGGGTCCAGCGACCTGCGGACGAAGCGTGCCCATGAAGCCGGGAACTTCGTCCATCGAGATCTTGTACTTGCCGGCGTTTTTCTCGTTGACCAGCATCATGCGTAGCGGCACGCGCATGTCGTTCACAAACATCAGGTCCCGCGTTTCGTCGATCGAGACACCGCCCCAGTTCATACCGCCGAGCAGGCTCGGATATTCGATATAGGGTTTCTCACCCGGAGGCGTGAAGGCACCGGTATAAACCGAGTCCTTGAACATGATGCGGCAGTACAGCTGGTCGAAGGTGCTGACGCCCCACATCTTGCGTTCGCTCAGGCGATCATTGCCAATGATTGGCATGCCTACCGAAAATGGCTGTGTCGGCGATAGCCGATCGCCTTCGGCAGCCGGATTGTTGGTGACGGCCCGTTCGACGACGCGAGTAACCGGCTTGCCGGTCCGACGGTCGAGAACGAAGATATTGCCCGTCTTGGTGGTTTGGATGAGCGCGGGAACCTTCAGGCCCTTGTCGTTCGTCACATCATAGAGAACGGGTTGTGAGGGCACGTCATAGTCCCACACGTCGTGGTGTACGGTCTGATAGACCCACCGTGTCCGACCGGTCGAGGCGTCGACCGCGACAATGGCGGCGCCGAACTTTTCCTTGGCCTGGTTGCGGTCACCCCCCCAATAGTCGGGCGGACCAGCCCCGGTGGGGAGGTAGACGAGGTTGAGGTCACGGTCGTAAGTCGGGACCGTCCAGACATTGGGGGTTTCGAGAGAGAATTGCGGATTCTGCTGCGCGGCGACAGCATTGTCGGGACTACCCACGTCCCAGACCCAGGCCAGCTTGCCGGTCAGGGCATCATAGGCGCGCACCGCGCCCGAGGGTTCGCCGTGGACGATGTCACGGACCCAGCCACCGACAACGGCGACATGCCCCATCAGCACCGGAACCGATGTCGGATGATAGCGCTTGCCCTGCTCGACCGGGCCCATGCCTGGGGCCAGGTCGACTGTGCCCCCCTTGCCGAAATCGGCGCAAGGCTTGCCGGTGGCCGCATCGATGGCGATCAGACGTGCATCGACCGTGGAGATGAGCAGCCGCTGCCTGCATATACCGTCGGGGAGCGCAGCTTTCTGCGAGGGCGTCAAGCGGGTATCGGCGTCGACGTCGTAATAGCCAACACCCCGGCATGTGACGTGTTCGGCGGAATGAGCATGTGGATCGAATTTCCACAGCGCCTTGCCGGTGTCTGCATCGAGCGCCGTGACCATGTTTTCAGGCGTGCATGAGTAGAGTATGTTGCCGATCTGCAGCGGCGTGTTCTCGTCGACGCCAATCCCGGCCCCGGTCGTGCGGCGCCCGGTGCGATAGGTCCACGCAACCTGCAAATCGCTCACATTTTCGAGATTGATGTCGTTGAATGGCGCAAAGCGCGTCCCGTTGGCGTTGCGCCCGAACATCGCCCAGTTGCCCGGCGCGTCGATCTTGTCGAGCGCGAGGGGCGTTTGTGCGGACAGATTGCCCGGCTCGTAAATGGCGCCGTGCGGGAAGAAAGCCGAAATGAGCGTCAATATCAGCGCACCGGCGGTTGCTGCACCACCCCAGAAGCTGGCACTGCGCAGTTTCGCCGGCACGGCTTCCAGCGTCGCACTCGCCCAAAGCCCGAGACCAAACATCAGGGCGGGAACCACCAGACGTGGCAGCAGCGCCCAGAAGCCGAACTCGGGCGTGTCGAAAAGGGCCCAGATGACCGTCGCACCAAAAATGGCGATCGTCAGATGTAAAGCAGCGTGGTGCCTTTTAAGGTAAAGAAACGCGAGAATAACATATGCCACACCTGCCAGGGCATAATAGGATGACCCTCCAAGTGTGATCAGCCTCAACCCGCCTGCGGCAAGGACAAGGCCAACGGCGAGGGTTAGGGCGGAGAACAGAACGCGAAAAATGCTTCGGCCGTTCAAGCGATGCGGAAGTGAAGAGTAGTCATTCATGACGGTCGCTCAACGAATCTACATCAGCCAATCTGTCCAACGGCATTTGACGGTTGTTCACTTAGTTGCCTTTCCATATTTATACTGGAGTTTCACAAGAAATCCGGCGGCGCTGGTATATTATCCCATTTTATGTTTGGATTCTGCACGCGGTCTATATTGTGAAATACGCGCAAATGGCACTAATTCATATCTATCAATCGGAAGCGCGGTCGTTAGACCTGGGTGCCGCATTCATGCGCGGTCCTTTATTTCGCTTTTGTGTATGAAGGAAATGAATTTGCGGAATTGTGAATATTCCAGTAACGAATGGCCATGGAATTCCGGCTATTACGCTCGTTCACTGAAGTCGTGCGTTGCGGCGGTTTCTCGCAAGCAGCGCGTTCGCTCGCTTCCACGCAGTCCACGATCAGCAAAGCAGTCAAGCAACTCGAGAATGAGCTGGGAACAATATTGCTCGACCGTTCCGGGCACCGCTGCGTGATGACCCCTGCGGGAGAAGTGGTATATCGCCGCGGCATCAAGTTGCTGGCCGATCGCGACGACGTACTGGCCGAACTCGATGAAATACGAGGCTTGCAACGGGGCGTTTTACGACTTGGCATCCCCTCCGTTGGCAATATTAAATTATTCGCGCCCGTGGTATGCACCTACCGCGAGCGTTATCCACAAATCGAATTACGTCTGATCGAACATGGAAGCAACCAGCTCGAAAAGCACTTGCGGGCTGGTGACATCGATATCGCCGGCATTCTGGAGCCGCAGTCTCCTGACTTTGAATGGGAGCCGATACGGAGCAAACCGATCGTTGCCTTACTTTCGTCAGTCCATCCCCTCAGCCGCTGCGGCAGTCTCAAGTTGACGGATTTGCGCGATGTCCCTTTCGTCCTCTTCGACCTCGGCTTCCGTCTGCACGGCATGATCCTCAATGCCAGTCGTAAAGCAGGCTTCGAGCCGACCGTTGCCGTTACGAGCAGCCAGATCGATTTCATGATCGAACTGGTTTCAACCAATGTCGGAGTAGCGTTCCTGCCAAGCGAGATCGTCGATGAAAAACACCTACAAGGTATCGTTTCAGTACCCCTCGACGAAGCGGAGCTGGCCTGGGTGATGGGTCATGCATGGCGGCGTAATGCCTATCTTTCTGACGCGACAGTTGCATGGATGAAGCTGATGCGGGAAACTTCCCGCCCGAGTGAACTTTATACAGGCGTCTAGCGCTGCCAACCGCGTTTACGGCCAGTCTGACTATTTCGTGTTCAGGGGCGCAGTCCTGTCTCGCACGTCCGATGATTGTGGCGACGATTTTTTCCCAGGTCAAGGTTACGCGCGATTGAGGGCATAGCGTGGATGGTACGCCGTAAGCGAGGTCTGACGGCCGCCTTGCAGGCGTCACCTCAAGGTTTGTTCGCCAGACAACGATTTCTCGGACATAAGCGGAACATGGGCTACGCTACACGCTTCAACCGCGCCATTGGCTCGTTGAGTGGGTGGAATTCACCTGCTGGAAGTCGCCTGGCCTGCTCCCAGAGGTAATCGCCGGTCAGACTGATGTGCGCCCAGCCCATCGGAGAAAGGTGCGCAAGCAGTGCCGCATCGAACGTCGTGCCGACAGCGTTGAGGTGCTGGGCGGCCCGGTCGAGATAGACCGTGTTCCAGTAGGAAATCGCCGCAATCAGCAGGTTCAGCCCAGATGCGCGAAATTCCTGATTTTCCAGCGAGCGATCGGTGAACCGACCCTGCCGGTTGGTATAGATGGCGGCGGCAAGCGTGTGCCTCGCCTCGCCTTTGTTGAGACCGGCCTGACAGGCACGTCGCAGTTCCGGTTGTTCAAGCCAATCGAGCGTGAACAAAGTGCGCTCGATACGGCCCAGTTCAGCCAATGCAAAATCCAGCCTGTTCTGGCGTTTGTAGGCGGCAAGTTTTCGCAAGATTACTGACGGCGCCACCGTGCCATCCTTGATTGAGGCGACAATCCTGACGATGTCATCCCAATCGGCCTCGATCGCTGCCGTTTTGATGGTGCGGCCCATCAGATTTTCGATGCCCTTGTATGTCGATGGCGCAGCGATCGAACCCAGCTTGCGGTCGCCAATATCGCGCAGCCGTGGCGCGAAGCGGAACCCGAGTAGGTGGCAGAGTGCGAAAACATGATCGGTGGCGCCGCCGGTATCGGTATAGTGCTCATGCAACGGAAGGTTGCCGGCGCCCAGGACAAGCCCGTCGAGCACGTAAGGCGCTTCACCTGCCGTCGCGGACATGATCCGTGATCCGAATGATGCGAAGTGATCGGAAAGGTGAGAATAGATTTTCACGCCAGGTTCGGCGCCATATTTGGCATTGACGTCCGCCGCCCCTGAACGGCTCCGCCCCGACCGGAAGAACTGGCCATCGGACGACGAACTGGTGCCAGCGCCCCAATGCCGCGCGAAGGGTAATTCGTGATGGGCTGAGATGATCATGGCCAGCGCGGCCTGATAGTTCTCGGGTGAAAGATACCAGTTGTGGGTCCATGCGAGTTGGGCATAGCTGACGCCTTCGCTGGCATTGGCCATCCGCTCCAGCCCGAGGTTGGTGCCATCAGCCAGAATTGCGGCGAGTACCGTGCTGGGGTTGTCGTGCTCCTTGCCTGAGCGCAGGTCACGGAATGCGTTCAAAAAACCAGTGCGTTCGGCGACTTCAAGCAGCAGCTCGGTGATGCGCACGCGGGGAAGCAGGGTATCGAGCTTGCGATCGAGGGCTTCAGCTTCCGGTGGGGTGACAGGCGGCATTTGCTGAAGCTTGAGCCGGTCTCGTTCGAGCGACACTCCCTCAAGCTTGTTTGTTTTCAACTGCTTGGCAAATCGGCGCAGCCGCCAGTCAAGATTTCGTGCCCGGTCAGCGAGGTAGGATGCAGCATTTGAATCGAACGGAAGCACATCCGCCACTTTGGCGGCGTCGCGCCGACCCAGCAAATAGGCATCGAAGCGCTGATAGTTGCGGGTTCCCTCGATCCATACATCACCGGCGCGCAAACGATCACGCAAGGTTGCCATGATCGCAATTTCATAACGTCGGCGGTCGATACGGCCGCTTTCGGTGATGAGACGCTTCCACTGCCGATTGGGGAATGGCAGTGGAACGCCATCGGGAAGGTCGCGCGACTTTCGTGTGTTCGCATCGCGAATGACATCGATGGCTTTGATCAGTGCCGTCCCTGTTCCAGACGCCTTGAAGGTGAAGGCGTCCAGAAATGCCGGGCTGAAACGCCGTAGCGTGGCGTAACGCTCGGTTGCCGTTACCAGTGCGTCCTCGCCGGCAAGATCAGCAAGGGCATCTACTTGGGCCTTTGCCGCAACAAGCCGGTGCCAGCCCACCGCTTCGTCAATCAATTCGAGCGGATCGCCGCCATTCTGGACAGCCTCATCAAGTGCTGTAATCGTGGCGCCAAACAGCCGCATGAGTTGCCCCACCGACTGAATACTATCTTGGTAGCGACGCTCGCGCCCACGCCGCGCGCGCGTGAACATGCCGCCGATAAGTCGGTCAAACATTTGGATCGCGGCATCGGCAAGTCTGGCCTCAAGGTCGATCACTGCGGCCGTCAACGTCGCCCGCCTGCGATTGACGCTGTAATCCGAAAGCAGGAATGCCGGTGCCACGCCGCCCTCGCGGACAAATTGGGCAAAGCGGAATTCCGGAATGGCGCCCCCAACTACCGGGTGGATACCTATGCCGCGAACATAGCGCAGGCGCTCAAGCAAGCCATTGATATTGGCCGCAGTCGGGGCTTCTTCGAAATTACGCAACCACGCCAGCGGTGTCATGCCGAAATCCGGGTTGTTGATTACGAGTTCGTCTAGCCGTGTCAGTTCAGCAGAGCTGAGGCCTTCGACGATTGCGGCTGCGGCAGCTTTGCGTGCGCGTGCCCGGCCAGCAAGACCGGCGCGTTCCAGTGTGTCGCCTGACGGAAGAATGAACCGCTCACCCTTCAGGCCAACCATGAGGGCGCGAACAATCGGTTCACCTCTGTCTGTATACTCGGCGGCTTGCGCGGCAAGATTCAGGGCAAGTGCCAGGTCGCCGCGTCGAAACGGGCGTATGCCAAGATAACGCGCCACGAGATCGGCATGATCGGTACGGGTTTGCGCGCGCTGACCATATGCAGAGAAGGAGGAAGGATCGACGAATAACTGTGCCGCGAGGTACTGAAGAATGACGTCGGGAAGCCCGATCTCGGGTTGCAGACCAAAGCCGGGATGTCGCATCAAAGCGATTTGTGCAGCCAGACCGAGGCGATTTGCTGGACCATAGCGGCGCCCAACCAATTCAACATCTTCCGCAGAAAGGGTATAATGCCCAATGATCGCGGTTTCTTGGACAGGAGGATCGAACAGGCGCCGGCGCTCGTCTCCGGTCAGAAGTCGGCGTCGTGCCATTTTGCTCTCCCGCTGAGGCGAATAACAAAATTGACACCAAAGCGGCTTGCACTGGAGGGAGGCCATTCGTTGCCGGTTGATCCCCGAGCAATCACCCGGCGCAGCAAGACAGTTTGGCGACATCCTTATCAAACGTTTGGGCCGCCAGTTTGAGGCCTTCCACAGTGGTCAGGTAAGGAAATATCGTTGCACCCAATTCCAGGGTGGTCATGCCGTGTTTGATCGCCAGCACCAGTGTCTGGATCGAATCCGCGCCTTCGGGTGCCATGATCTGGCCGCCCAGCAAACGGTCGTTCGCCTTGTCGGCAATCAGTTTGATGAGACCCCGCGTATCGCGTGCTGCCAGTGCCCTTGGCACAGCATCGAGCGGGAGCAGCGAAACCTTGATGTCCAGGCCTTGCGCCCGTGCTGTCGTTTCAGTGAGGCCGGCGCTGGCGACTTGCGGGTCGGTGAAGACGACGGATGGCATGGAGGAATTGTCGTAGCGGTATTGGTTGCCCGTCACCGCGTTGCGCGCGGCCAGTTTTGCGCCATAGGCGGCCATGTAGACGAACTGGTCCCGTCCCGTTACATCGCCCGCCGCGTAAATGCCTGGAACCGACGTTTCGAGGTGGTCATCGACGACGATTCCACCATTACGGGCAAGCACTATGCCGCGCTCCTCCAGCCCAAGCCCGTCGCTATTGGGTCGGCGTCCGGTGGCGATGAGCACCTGTTCCGCCGCGACGGTGTCACAATGCCCCTCGCAGGTCAATTCGACCCCGCTCTGTGTTTGGGCGATACGCTGATAGCCGACACCTGCGCAAACCCGCACGCCCTCGGCTTCCAAATAGTTTTTCAGCGCGGCACTCACTTCCGGGTCCATTTCGGGGAGCAGGCGGCTTCGGCAGCAGATGGTGACATCAACGCCCAGACGCGAAAACATCTGTCCCAGTTCTACCCCGATCACCCCGCCACCGATCACCAGCAGCGATTTGGGCAAGCGATCCAGCGCCAGCGCCGATGTGCTGGTTAGGTAGGGCACGCTGTCCATCCCCGGAATCGGCGGCACGGCGGCGTGCGCACCCATCGCCAATATGACCTTGCCGACCTTCATGGGCGCATCGCCGACAATCAGCGCACCATCGGCAAAGCGTGCCTTGCCCTCGATATAGCTCACACCGTCATAGGCGGGCAGCAGATCGACATATTTTTTTTGGCGCAGCGTCGTGACAAGATCGTCCTTCGACGCCGCCAATACGGACCAGTCATCCATCTGGACAGCGCCCCCAAGGCCGGGAAAGCGCGCGGCGGCAAGCCCACCATGCACCGCTTCGGCGGCGCGGATCAGCGTCTTGGAAGGAACGCAGCCAACATTGACACAGGTGCCGCCAATCGTGCCGTGACCGACGAGCGCCACTTTCGCGCCCAGATCGGCAGCGGCGATCGCGGCGGAGAACCCGGCAGAACCCGCGCCGATGACGGCCACGTCAAATCCTTCCTGCCCGGGGCGGTTGCAACAGTCGTTCATTGCTTATCGCTTTCTTGAGGCGCTGGCGGCGCCCCGCTCAGTTTTGAATAGCGCGCGCCGGATAACCCGCGTTGGTTGATGCAGCGGCAATCGCAGCAGCATTGGTGCGGCGCGGGTTATAGGTTGCGCGCGCGGTCTTGGCTGCGAAATCGACCGTGACCGCCGTTACCCCGGCGACGCCTTCCATCGCCTTCTTCACGGTGATCGGGCAGGTGGCGCAGGTCATGTTCTCTATGGCAAAGGTGGTTTGCTTCTGAGCGGTTGCGGTAGCCGCGGGGCGATCTTGCGCCGTGCCACTAACTGCATAGGCGACCCCGCCGCCAGCCATAGCCAGCACGGCCATAGCGATACATACTGTCTTTTTCATGGGTATTTCCTTTCAATAGAACCAGGGTGCCCACCAGCCGATGGTGAGCGCCAGGATGGCGACGGCAAGGCCCAGCCACAGCACCGCCTTGGTGGTCCAAGCCGATTGTGGACGAGCGCAGTAGGAACCGTCTTCACAGGGCGGTTTCGGCTTGAAATAGACATGCCAGAAGCCGTAGCCGAGCAGCGCGAGCGTTACGCCTGCGACATAGGGCTTGTAAGGTTCGAGCGCCGTCAGGTTGGCGATCCACGCGCCGGAAATTCCGAGCATAACCAACAGTAGCGGGACGACGCAGCAAGCCGAGGCGAGCCCCGCGCCGATCAATGCGCCCGCCGCAACCCAGTTTGCCTGCTTCGGCTCGTGGTTTTCGGTGAGGGCTGGCTGTCCCGCTTCCGGCGTTGAGACCATGGCTTGAATCCCTTGTTCCAACTGAGTGATTCGCAGTGTAGGCTCTGTAGCCACTACAGACTCAAGAGGTATTTTCATGGAGCAACAGGTCGGCATCTTGCGTGCCCAGCTTGCCCGGAAAACAGGCTGCAATCTCGAAACCATCCGCTATTACGAGAAGGTGGGATTGCTGCCGGGGCCGCCTCGCAGTTCCAACGGCTACCGCGTCTATTCGCCGGAACTGGTGCAAAGGTTGCAGTTCATCCTGCGCGCGCGCGACCTTGGCTATGCAATGGATGAGATACGGTCATTGTTGTCGCTCACCGATACCGGTGCACAAACCTGCGCGGAGGTTATGGCGAGAACCGAACTCCACCTTGAAGATGTCCGCCGCCGCATTGCAGATTTGCAGAAGATAGAGGTGACGCTGGCGACCACGTTAGCCAGATGCACTGGAGATGACGTTGCCGAATGTCCCATCCTGGAAGCACTCCAGTTTTTACCCCATCAAGGCAATTGACGCCATCTTTGAGGGATTTGATTTTGTGATGTCAGCTTGGAGTATAGCCTAACTGGACGTCAGGGCGGTACTGCGGTTTCTGTCAGATTAGGGTGATAAACGGAATTTGTTGACGAATTTCGTTACGTATCATAGATTTCAACCTGACATTTTGATGGAGAGAGTGCGCAGTGAAGGGGCAACGGATCGGCTATGTCCGGGTCAGCACGTTCGATCAGAATGTGGATCGCCAATTGGAAGGTCAGTCGCTCGATCGGACCTTCACCGACAAGGCATCGGGCAAGGACGTCAACCGCCCCCAGCTTGAGGCTCTGCTCACTTTCGCCCGCGAAGGCGATACCGTCGTCGTCCACAGCATGGATCGGTTGGCCCGCAATCTGGATGACCTGCGCAAGCTGGTCCAGGGCCTCACCAAGCGAGGTATCCGGATCGAGTTTGAGAAGGAAAGCCTGTCCTTCTCGGGGGAGGACTCCCCGATGGCCAATCTGATGCTCTCGGTCATGGGTGCGTTTGCTGAGTTCGAGCGCGCTCTGATCCGCGAACGGCAACGCGAAGGCATTGCGATCGCTCGGCAGCGCGGCGCCTATCGGGGGCGGAAACGGTCGCTCTCGGATGAGATGATTGCCGATCTGCACCGCCGCGTTGCCGCCGGTGAACGCAAGGCGACCATAGCGCGCGACATGGGCATCAGCCGCGAAACCCTCTACCAGTACCTTCGCGCCGCTGCCTGACACCAATGTTCACATTATGTCCGGAAAATCGTTGTTCAGCGTACAAAGCTTGAGGTGACGCCTGCTGGTCCGCGACATCGACGTACAGCTCGCCCGCGAAACCCGTCGCTTACCCTTTGCCGTCGTTGGTGATCTGAGTTCAGTGTCGGCGGCCTTCGGACGACCGATCGATATCCTCCTCGGTGCCGATATGTTCACGGGTAGCTGCATCGCGCTCGATTTCGCGAAAAGGCGTATGGCGGTCGTCAAGTCAGGCACGTTTCTCGCCGGTCCCGACTGGCGCGCTGTCGCGCTCGGGCGCGGTGCCAAGCAGGAGCTGTTCATTCGAGCTTCCGTCTCGGGTTTGCCTCCCGTGCCCTTGATGATCGATCTTGGCAGCTCGGCCGCGCTGATGCTCTCGTCGGCCTATGCCCGCGATCAAGGGCTGTTGAACGGGAAGCTCGTCTCGACCGCGGCGATCGGCGGCGTCGATGGTGTGCGTATCAACGATGCTTTCACGATCCAGAACATCAACATCGAAGGGCTTGGCGTCTCGAACGTCCCCACACTCGGGATGAGAGCTTGGCTCTCCACCAGCACGGTTGGCAATGTCGGCCTACCGCTGATCGCTCAATTCGACGTGGTGTTCGACGTGACCGCCGGATTCGTGTGGCTCCGGCCACTCGGTCCTCGTCGTCGCCTGCCGATGCTGAAGGACCGTAGCGGCCTTGGCCTCGCAGCCTCACCAACGGCGCTCACCGTTGTTCATGTGGCGGCGAACAGTCCCGCGGAAAAGGCTGGCTGGGCGGTCGGCGACCGGATCGTGGCGGTGAACGGCCATTCGATCGATGCGAACTATACGCGTGGGGAGCTCTGGCAAGTGCGCTCCCGGCCTGCTGGCACCCTCGTAAAGCTGACGATGGCCTCGGGTGATGTGCGCGAGCTCAGGCTGGCCGATTATTATTGATCGGCTTGAGGGTGGCCTTTGCCGATCGCCTTCATGATCCGACAATCGGCCATGCGCGCCTTGGTGCAGCTCTGGCTGAGCATTGCCAACTCATCCCGCAACACCGCGAGTTGCGCCAGTCTCTCCTCCACATCCTTGAGGTGCTGAGCAGCGATAGCTGAGGCGGCACCACAATCCTGGTCCGGGTTCTGCGCCAGCCCCATCAACGAACGGATCTCGTCGACGGAGAAGCCAAGCCGGCGACCGTTGCGGATGAAGTGCAAACGCTCAATGTCACTGGCATCGTAGGTTCTGCGACCCGACGCCGTGCGAGGGGCGGATCGGAGCAACCCGATCGACTCATAAAAGCGGATCGTCGTCACCTTCGTCGAGGTCTCGCTGGCGAGCTGCCCAATCATCACCGGCTTCATCATGCCATCCTTGCTTATGCGAACGTGTCGCACATTTCGCTTGCTTCTACAGCGACTGGAGGTGGTAAGGAAGGCCGCATGAATGCTTCTACCGAAAGCTGCGGGTGCCACGGGGAGCCCGCGCGCGCGCAAACCGATCCGGCCTATCGCCGTGCGCTGCTGACCGTCGTGGTGCTCAACCTCGGCTTCGGAGTCGCCGAGCTGTTCGGCGGGTTCATCGCCGATAGCCAAGCGCTGAAAGCGGATTCCCTCGATTTTCTCGGGGACGGGTCGATCAGCCTTATCGGTCTTCTCGCGCTTGCCTGGTCCGCACGGGCGAGGGCAAAGGTCGCGCTGACGCAGGGGTTGTTTCTCGGTGCGCTTGGCGTGGGCGTAATCGGTTTCGCGATTTGGCGCGCCCTGAACGCAACCGCGCCCGATGCCGAACTGATGGGCACAATCGGCGTTGTCGCGCTCGCGATCAATGTCGTGTCCGCCTTGGTGCTTGCGCGTTTCCGGGAAGGGGACGCCAATGTTCGCGCGATCTGGCTGTTCAGCCGCAACGACGCGCTCGCCAACGTGGCGGTGATCGCCGCGGCCGGTCTGGTGGCGTGGACAGGAAGCGCCTGGCCGGACCTCGCCGTCGCCGGCCTCATCGCCCTCCTGTTCCTCCACTCCGCTTATGAAATCGTCACTGGCGCTCGGCGCGAATTGGGAGAGCGGTAGTGCGTCTGCTCGCGTTGATCCGGGCAATGCTCTCGTTGCGGCTGCTCTCCGCGCTCGCGGCGCTGCTGATCCCTGCTGCGGCAATCGCCGAACCCGGCGACGTGCAAACCGCATGGCGGCTGCTCGACTATATGGCCGTCGATTATGGCGGCGCGGTCGCCAACGGTCGGATCAAGAGCACGTCGGAATATGCCGAGATGACGGAGTTCGCCGCGTCGGTCTCGACACGGCTTCAGGGCCTGCCGGCGAAGCCGGAGCGTCAAGCCCTCATCCAGCGGGCTGCCAACCTCCAGGCGGTGATCGCGGAAAAGGGACCGACTGAACAGGTGGCAACATTGGCGCACGGGCTCGCGGCCGATCTGTTGCGCGCCTACCCGGTGCCGCTCGCGCCCGATAAGGCTCCGAACCTCGTCTCCAGCGATGCACTGTTCCGACAATCCTGCGCGTCCTGCCACGGGATGACGGGCAACGGCCGTGGCCCTGACGCCGCCAAGCTCGCTACGCCCCCGATTGCTTTCACCGATGCCGAGCGCGCGCGCCAGCGCAGCGTGTTCGCGCTCTATCAGGTGGTGACGCAAGGCATCGACGGGACCGCGATGCAGAGCTTCGCCGATCTGCCCAACGATCAGCGCTGGGCGTTAGCATTCCGAGCCGGGAGCTTCGCCTTCACGGATGCGCAGGCGCGCGAAGGCGAGCGGCTTTGGAAATCCGACCCGACCCTTCGCCGGCGCATTCCGGACCTGAAAACCCTGGTCGCGCTCACCCCGGCCGCGCTCGGCGCGGCGATCGGCGACGCCAAGGCTGACCCAGTGCTCGCGTTCCTGCGTCGTCATCCCGAACAGGTGATACAACAGGCTCCCGGCTCGCTCGCGGTCGCCCGCGCCAAACTCGCCGAAAGCGTGGCGGCTGCGCGGCGCGGCGATGCGCGCATGGCGAAAGAGCTGGCGCTGTCGGCCTATCTCGATGGGTTCGAGCCGATCGAGCCAACACTCACCGCGCGCGACGCGACGCTGATGGGTCGAATCGAGGGCGCGATGGGGGAGTTCCGCGCCTCGATCGACCGGGGCGCGTCGCCCGATGATCTCGCGGAGAAGGTCGCAGTACTGGGCGGCCTTTTCGACGATGCGGAAGCGGCGCTCGCGCCTGATGCCGCCACCGAAGCGTCCACGTTCCTGGGCGCGTTCACGATCCTGCTGCGTGAAGGGCTCGAAGCCCTGCTCATCGTTGTCGCCATGATCGCGTTCCTGCGTAAAGCCGAGCGCGGCGAGGCGCTGCGGTACGTGCATGGCGGCTGGGTCAGCGCGATCATCGCGGGCGGGATCACCTGGGCGGTCGCCACCTATGCGATCGGGATCAGCGGTGCGAGCCGGGAGCTGACGGAAGGGTTTGGCTCGCTGTTCGCCGCGGTCGTGCTGCTCTCGGTCGGGATTTGGATGCACGGCAAGGCGCAGGCCGATCAGTGGCAGCGCTATATTCGCGAGAAGATGTCGCGGGCGCTCTCGGGCGGGTCGGTCTGGTTCCTGTTCGGGCTGGCGTTCGTCGTAGTTTATCGCGAGGTCTTCGAGACGATCCTGTTCTATGCCGCGCTTTCGGCGCAAGGTGACAACGGGATGCTTCTCGCGGGGGCCGGGTCGGCGATTGGACTGCTCAGCCTGATCGCTTGGGCCATGCTTCGCTACAGTCGCAAGCTGCCGATCGCGCAGTTCTTCCGCTATAGCTCCTGGCTCATGGCGGTCCTGACCGTCGTGCTGGCGGGTAAAGGCGTCGCCGCGCTCCAGGAAGCCGGCCTTATCAACATCGCACCGCTCGCGGACGTGCCACGGCTGTCGATGCTCGGCGTGTTTCCCACTTGGCAATCGGTGCTGGCGCAACTCCTGATGGCGGTCGCCATTGCGGTCGGGTTCGCCTGGAACGGGCGCGACCGATCCCGCTCGGGTTCCGGCTCAGTGACCCTTGGTTCGAATTAGTGCAATGACATGAAAACCCTTCCGTGATAGAGGCAAGCTAGTGCGAGCCTTTTTGCCTTTCCTGACATGCCTGATGCTGGTCCTGACCAGCTTCTCCGGCATGGCCCATGCCGCCGATCTGGCGGGGGGAAGCATCGCGGGCGTTGAGTTCACGGTCCATACCGCCGGTGACATCGATCAGGTGCCATCGGACTCGGACAAGAATGTCCCGCATCATCACAATTATTGTCACGGACACGACGTCGGCGCGCCTGCGCGCACGACGATGGAATATACCCCCGTCCTCACAGTGCCCAAGCCGACAATCTCCGCCTCTGCGTCGCTCGACGGCCGCACCGGCATGGTCCATTTGAGGCCCCCCCAAGCCTGACGTCCGATTTGGGCGTGCGTTGGCGCGCCCCTGTCGATCATCGTCAGGAGTCCTATTTTCATGAATCGTATCCTCGCGGCCATGCTGGCCGCAGCGTCTTGCGCCACGATGGCGCAGGCGCAGGTCGGACCGTCCGCGCCTGTTGCGCAGGATGCGCCGGTCTACACGCTTGACCAAGCGGTCAGTGCAGCGGGCGGTTCGGCCCCTGCTGCGGAAGCGGCGACAGCTGGAATCGACGCGGCCCGTGCAGGTCGCACAGTCGCCGGCTTGCGGCCCAATCCGGTGGTTCAAGGCCAAGTCGAGAATGTCATCGGCTCCGGGCCGTATCGGGGGGTCCGCAGCGCGGAAACCACGGTCGGCTTTGCGATCCCGATCGAGCTAGGCGGCAAGCGCGGCGCCCGCGTCGCGGTCGCCAATGCGCAATTGTCCCGGGCCGAGATCCAGGCCGCGATCATCGCGGCGGATGTCCGGCTTCAGGTAACGCAGCTCTATGTCGAAGCGGTCGCGGCCGATCGCCGGGTAATGACAGCCCGCGATCAGGCCCGGATCGCCAGCGATGCGCTGCGGGCCGCGAGCGTTCGCGTGCAGGCAGGGCGGGCATCGCCACTCGAGCAACAGCGCGCGGATGTCGCGCGTATCAATGCCGACGCCAATGTGGAGCGGCAGCTTCGCTTGGCCGAGGCGGCCCGCGCCAATCTGGCGCGTCGGATCGGACGGCCGATCGACGGCCTGCTCGATGACACGCTGCTCGATCGCCTTCCCGGTGTGAACGTCTATGGGCCGTTGGCACCGGTCAACACGACCGGCACACTCGCGCTGGCGGCAGCCAACGCGGATTTCTCCATTGCCGAAGCCGGCGTGCGGCTCGCGCGCGCCAATCGCGTGCCTGACCTGAACGTCGGGCCGTCGATCCGCCGCCTGGAAGCGACCAACGACATGGCGGCGGTGTTCAGCGTGTCGATCCCGATCCCGGTGTTCAACAATGGTCGCGCCGCGATTGCGCAGGCGACCGCGCAGCGGACCCAGGCGGATGCGCAGCGCCGCGTGACCGCGCTCGACATCGAACAGGCGATCACGGACGCGCAGGCGCAGGCGGCCAATGCCGCAACGACGGCTCGTGCGGCGTCGGGGCCGGCGCTGGCGGCTGCACAGGAGGCCGCCCGCATCGCGCGGATCGGCTATCGCGAGGGCAAGTTCGGCCAGCTCGAATTGCTCGATGCTGAACGCACGCTCGCCGAAACGCGGGTCGCCGCGATCGACGCGCTTGCCAATTACCAGAATGCCCGCGCGCAAGTGGAGCGACTGACCGCTCGTGCGCCCAATGGGGGGAATCAGTGATGAAGAGCTTTTATCTCGCGGGCGCGGCGTCGCTCGCCCTGCTCTTGGCTGCCTGCGGCGGCAAGGATGGCGGAAACGAGGCAACTGCCGAAGGCGCAGCTGCCAATGAGACGGCAGCGGGCACGGAAAAGGGCGGTGCTGAAGGCGGTCATGCCGGTGAAGGCGTCGTCACATTGGGTGCCGACCAGATCGCCACAGCGGGCGTCCAGGTCGGACGGCCGATCATCGGCGGGGCCGGGACGATCGAGCTGCCCGCGATCATCGAGGGCGACCCACAGGGAACGCAGGTCGTCTCGGCCGCAATTGCGGGACGCGTGGTCGCGCTCACCCGTAACCTCGGCCAATCGGTCGGACGCGGCCAGACCATTGCGGTCATCGAAAGCCGCGAGGCGGCGCAGATCAAGGGCGAGGTCGAGGCGGCGCGGGCGCGGCTTCAGCTCGCTAATTCGAACCTCGCGCGCGAACAGCGGCTGTTCGCGCAGAGAGTCTCCCCTGAACAGGATCTGATCGCCGCCCGCACAGCGGCGACGGAGGCGCGGATCGCCCTGACGCAGGCGCAGAGCATGGTTTCGGCGGCGGGTGTCGGCGGCGGCGGGCTCAACCGGCTCGGCATTGCCGCGCCGATCTCGGGCCAGATCATTGCGCGCCCCGTGACGCTGGGACAAACGGTCGCGGCGGATGCCGAACTCTATCGCATCGCCAACCTGAGCCAGGTGTCGATCGCGCTTAATCTCAAGCCCGAGGATGCGGGCCGGGTGCGTCCCGGCAATACGGTGCTGGTGAAGGCGGCAGGCCGTCAGGCGACCGCCCGCGTGACCTTCGTGTCGCCGGCGCTTGATCCGCAGACGCGGCTCGTGCCTGCGCTCGCCACCCTCGACAATCGCGGTGGCGAATGGCGGGTCGGCGAGCCTGTGACGGCAGCCGTGCAGCTCACGGGCAGCGGCGGGAGCGGGGCGGTCCGCGTGCCGACGACGGCGGTCCAGAGTTTCGAGGGCAAGTCGGTCGTGTTCGTGCGCACGCCCACCGGCTTCAAGGCGACCCCGGTCCAGCTCGGCGATGCGTCGGGCGACACGGTGATCGTCCGGTCGGGCCTGACCGGCAACGAACAGATCGCCACCACCGGAAGTTTCACGCTCAAGGCCGAGATCGGCAAGGGCGAAGCGAGCCACGAGGATTAAGCCATGATCGCCCGTATCGTAACCTGGGCGGTCGAGAAGCGCTGGCTAGTCCTGCTCCTCACCGTCATCGTCGCCGCCATCGGCGCCTTTTCCCTCTACCGGCTACCGATCGACGCGGTGCCGGACATCACCAACAATCAGGTCCAGATCAACGTCCGCGCGCCTGCCCTCTCGCCCGAGCTGGTCGAGAAGCAGGTGTCGTTTCCAATCGAAACCGCGCTCGCCGGCACCCCCGGCCTGGAATATACGCGCTCGTTGAGCCGCAACGGCTTCGCGCAGATCACGGCGGTCTTTTCGGACGCGACGGACATCTATTTCGCCCGCCAGCAGGTGGGCGAGCGTCTGCGGGGCGTGCAAGAGAATCTGCCCGACGGCGTGAACCCTGAAATGGGTCCGATCGCGACAGGCCTGGGCGAGGTGTACATGTACACCGTTCGTCTCGATCATCGCGAGGACGACAAGCACAAGCCCGGTGAACCGGGCCAACAGCCCGATGGCAGCTACATCACGCCAGAGGGCGAGCGACTGACGACCGAAGAGGACAAGGCGACCTACCTGCGCACCGCGCAGGACTGGATCGTGACGCCGCTTCTGAAGACCACACCGGGCCTCGCCGGTGTCGACTCGATTGGCGGTTACGCCAAGCAGTTCCTCGTCGTGCCCGACGTGCAGAAGCTGGCCTCGCTCGGCATCACGCTGACGGACCTGGGAAATGCGCTGGAGCGCAATAACACCAGCGTCGGCGGTGGCTTCGTCAATCGCAATGGCGAAGGTCTGGCTGTTCGCTCGGATGCGCTCGTTCGCAATGCCAGCGAGTTGGCCAGGACCGTGATCGCGACACGTAACGGCGTGCCGATCACGGTCGAACAAGTTGCGACTGTGAAGACGGGTCAGGCGATCCGCATGGGTTCGGCATCGGAGAACGGTACCGAAGTCGTCGTCGGCACGGCGATCATGCGGATCGGCGAGAACAGCCGCATCGTGTCGACCGCGGTCGCTGAGAAACTGAAGACGATCAACGCTTCGCTGCCTCCTGACGTCGTAATTCAGCCGGTGCTGAACCGCACCGAGCTGGTCAATTCGACGATCAAGACGGTCGCGAAAAACCTGTCCGAAGGCGCGGTGCTGGTCATCGTCGTGCTCTTCCTGCTGCTCGGCAACTTCCGTGCGGCCCTGATCGCGGCGTTGGTCATCCCGATCACCATGATGCTGACAGGCTTTGGTATGCTGCGCGCTGGGGTCTCGGCCAATCTGATGAGCCTTGGGGCTTTGGACTTCGGTCTGATCGTCGACGGCGCCGTCATCATTGTCGAAAACGCGCTGCGCCGGCTTGCCGAGCAACAGCATCATGAAGGCCGATTGCTCAGCGTCAAGGAACGGCTCGCGACCGTGGCAGCCGCTGCGCGTGAGATGATCCGTCCCTCTGTGTACGGGCAGGCAATCATCATCCTCGTCTACGTACCGCTGCTCACGCTGACCGGCGTGGAGGGTAAAACGTTCGGACCGATGGCGCTGACCGTCATCATCGCGCTCGCCTTCGCCTTCATCCTCTCTCTCACCTTCGTGCCGGCGATGATTGCGATCTGGCTGTCGAAGAAGGTCGAGGAGAAGGACGGCCGCATCATCACGTGGCTGAAGAAGCGCTACGAACCCGGTCTCGACCGGGCCATGAAGCGCCCGACGCTGACGATCGGTGCGGGTGTGGGAAGCCTTGTGGTGGCGGCGCTTGCTTTCACTACGCTCGGCTCGGTGTTCCTGCCGCAGCTCGACGAAGGCGATTTGCTGATCCAGTCGCTCCGCATTCCGGCAACGTCGGTCCAGCAGAGCCAGGCGATGCAGGTGCCGATCGAGCGGATGATGTCGAAGCAGCCGGAGGTGCAATTCGTCTATTCCAAGACGGGCACCGCCGAGCTGGCGGCCGACCCGATGCCGCCGAACGCGACCGACATGTTCGTCATCCTGAAGCCGCGCAAGGATTGGCCGGATCCTGAGCTTCCCAAGGAGGAGCTGGTCAGCCGGATCGAGGGTAATCTCGCGAAGATTCCGGGAAATGCCTACGAGATCACCCAGCCCATCCAGATGCGCTTCAACGAGCTGATCGCCGGCGTGCGCGGCGACATCGCGGTGAAGGTGTTCGGGGACGACTTCAACCAGATGAACCGGACGGCCGAGCAAATCGCGGCGGTGCTGCGCAGAACGCAAGGCGCAGCGGACGTGAAGGTGGAGCAGACGACCGGTCTTCCCATGCTCGACATTCGCGTCAACCGCGACGCGATGGCGCGGTTGGGCGTTACGGCTCAGGATGTGCAGGACACCGTGACTGCGACGATCGGCGGGCGAACATCGGGCCAGATCTTCGAGGGCGACCGTCGCTTCCCCGTGGTGATCCGCCTGTCGGAGGCGCAGCGTGCCGACATCGGCCTGCTCCAACAGGTGCAGGTGCCGGTGGCAGGCGGCGGCTATGTACCGCTGTCCAGCGTCGCCGAGATCAAGGTGGTCGATGGTCCGAACCAGATCAGCCGCGAGAACGGCAAGCGGCGCGTGGTGGTGCAAGCCAACGTGCGTGGCCGCGACGTCGGATCCGTCGTGGCGGATGCGCAGGCGGCGATCGGCAGCCAACTCCGGCTGCCTGCCGGCACCTATCTCGAATGGGGCGGCCAGTTCGAGAACCTCCAATCGGCAAGCGAACGGCTGAAGCTGGTCATTCCGGCTTGCTTCATCTTGATCCTGCTGCTCCTCTACGGGGCGTTGGGATCGGTCCGCGACGCCGCGATCGTGTTCACCGGCGTGCCTTTCGCGCTGGTGGGCGGCGTCCTGTTGCTGTTCCTGCGGGGCATGGACTTCTCGATCTCGGCGGCAGTGGGCTTCATCGCCCTCTCGGGCATCGCGGTCCTCAACGGCCTCGTCATGGTCAGCTCGATCCAAGATCTGATCCGATCAGGGATGAGCCGCGAGGAAGCCGCGCATGTTGGCGCGATGCAGCGTCTGCGACCCGTCATCATGACCGCGCTAGTCGCCAGCCTCGGCTTCGTGCCGATGGCGCTGGGCGAAGGCGCCGGCGCAGAGGTTCAAAAGCCTTTGGCGACGGTCGTCATCGGCGGTCTGATCTCGGCGACGCTTCTTACGCTGTTCGTGCTGCCGACACTCTATGCCCGGTTCGGGCAGAAAGTGATCGAGAAACCCGAGCACTACAATGAGGAGCATGAAGGGGACGACCACGGTCAGACCTTCGTGAACAACTTGGCCTGATGGATGGGCGGGGCGATCCGCGATCGCCCCGCCCATCTCTGGGAGATGGGGATATGCCTCGCACCATAACCAGCTCGATGCTTCACGGCGGGCCACTGCGCATCTGGTCGGCACTCACCGATCCGGATCATCGCCGGGCGTGGAGTCCGCTCGTATTTCTCGATGATCCGTCCCGGCTCGGCGACACAGAATGCACCTTTGCGATCCAGGGCATCACCCGGCCAATTCGGACGCCAGCACGGATTGATCGATTCGATAAACCGCACGCCTTCGCTTGGTCCTGCGGCATCCCCTATCTGTTCACGCTCGAAGAGCGGTACGAGCTGGCGGGGGACGATGGCGGCACCAGGCTAACGCATAGCTGCACGCTGCGCGGGGCGCTCTCCCTGCCGTTCGCGGCGATGATGTTGCGCCGCCTGCGATCCCTGATGGTCGAATCTGACGATCGCCTCGCAACCTATCTCCGCTGGCGGGTAGGTCAGCCTGCCCGGGCTATCAATCGTCAGCGCGTCCCCTTCCGCTACAGGAGGAAGGCGCGATGATGATGCACTGTAAGCGGGTGCTGCCCGCCGTCATCCTCGTTGTCGGGCTCGCGGCGTGCTCGGAAAGAAAGCCGCCAGCCCCGCCAACGGAGCAGCAGATCCATTCGCCCGACAGCGCCGTGGCGACCGGGGAAATGGGGCGGCATAGATATCGCTGTTCCGACGGGGAACCGCTGTTCGTCGATTACAAGGACAACGGCCTGCAGATCGATTTGCGGCGCTCCAACGGGGGACCGCCGATGATGCTGACCGCGCCAGCGCAGGGCCTGCAATATGTCGGCGAAACAGCCACCGCGACCTTCAAGGGGTCGCAGCTCACCATCGTGGAAGGCGATGGCCGTACCCGGATCTGCGAGCAGGAAGGCACGCGATGAACTGCCCTGCCTTCGAACGCCACAGGGCGCTTCGTCGGAAGAGACCGATGTCTGACACGTCGATTTCAAATGTGACAACCTTGTGCGGCCTGAATCGGGCCGGTCTGGCGATCGCGCGCCTCGGCGTCGTTCTCGTCTCCGGGGCGGTTATAGGGGCGTGTAATCCAGCGCCGACCCAGCCTACCGAGCCGGCGCATGAAAAGCATCTGACGTCGAAACTAATCGCGCAGCGCATCATGTACTGCGACGACGGCACACGCGCCGATGTCGACTTCATCGATGACGGCTTGAAAATGGCCGTCACCTGGCTGCCGAAGGGCAGGACCGAGATCCTGCGCGCGCAGCGAACCGGTGACGAGTTTCGCGGCGACCATTCGCGGGCTGTCGTGGCGGGCGGATCGATCGCGTTCACGCGACGCGGGAAGATCCGCGTCTGCCACCGAACCCCGGAGGAGTCCTAGGAAATGCAGGCACTGCTCTATACGCTTGCGCCTGTGCTGGCGGTCGTGCTCGGCGCGATTGTCGCGAGCCGCACCAAGTTGAAACCTGGCCTCGTGGCGGGCCTACAGCATCTCGCTGCCGGCGTCGTGTTCGCGGCGGCAGCGACCGAAATCCTGCCGCAGGTCAAGCATGAGGCATCGCCCAGCGCGACGTTGATCGGCGGGGCGGCGGGCGTCGCGACCATGCTGGGGCTCAAGGCTCTTGAGGCCCGCTTCAAGGGGCCGATGGCGCTACTCGCCGCGATCGGCATCGACATTCTGGTCGACGGCCTGGTGCTCGGCCTCGCTTTCGTGGCGGGCGAGAAGGCAGGTCTCCTGCTGACGATCGCGCTCACTCTGGAAGTGTTATTTCTGGGACTGACGCTGACCGACGAGCTGGCGGAAACCTATCGCTCGCGCTTGCGCATCATCGTGATCGTCTCGGCATTGGCCCTGCTGCTGCCGATCGGCGCGCTCGCTGCCGTGCCTGTCGCCGCGCTGTCGCCGGTGATGATCGCCGGCTTCCTCAGCTTCGGGCTGATGGCGCTGCTCTACCTCGTCACGGAGGAGTTGCTGGTCGAGGCGCACGAGAAACCCGACACCCCGCTCATCAGCTCGATGTTTTTCGTCGGCTTCCTGGCCCTGCTGACACTTGAGGAGATGATGGGATGATCCCGGGCAACGACAACAATGGCGGGCAGGAGCGCCGCACACTGTGGATCGTCCTGCTGCTGAACGCGGCGATCGCTGCGGGCTTCTTCGTTTCCGGCTTCTTCGCGGACTCGAGCGCGCTGATCGCCAACGGCGTCGACAACCTGTCCGATACGGCTGTGTATGCGCTGAGCCTTGTGGCGCTCACCCGGGGCCAGACATGGAAGACACGCGCCGCGGTCGCTTCGGGCGTCATGCTGCTGATCTTCGCGGGCGGCATCTTGATCGATGTCGGACGGCGCTACGTGCAGGGCAGCGAGCCCATCGGACCTACCATGATGGTCATGTCCGCGATCGCCGGCGTCGTGAATTACCTCTGCCTGCGGCTGCTCCAGCGCCTCAAGGATCCGGACGTCAATCTCCGGGCCGCAACCACCTTCAGCTTCAACGACTTCATTTCCAACGGCGGCATCCTGATCGCCGGCGTGCTGGTGCTGTGGTTGGGTACCAATTGGCCGGACCTGCTGGTCGGCTTCGCCACCGCCATCATCGCCATCAAGGGCGGTGTCGAAATCCTGCGCGACGCGCGCGCCGAAACCAAGAAAAGCGAAAGGAGGTCGTCATGAACGACAAGCTCGAACTCGACATTCCAGTGTTGTTGCCGGACCTTCCTGACGCGGCCGATGCCTGCCTGGACCGTCTCGTATCAACCCTGTCAAAGCGCGAAGGTGTCGAGCGGGCGCATGTGATCTGTCTCGACGGCAACACGCCAGCGGCGCTGTGCATCCATTTCGATGCCGCCAAGCTGCCGCTGCCACGGTTGCGCGAAATGGTGCGCGCCGCAGGTGCCGAAATCACCGAGCGCTACGGCCATGCGATCTGGCAGGTGACGGGGATCAACCACGAACGTCGGGCGCGCACGGTCAGCGATGCGCTGTGCGCCTTGCCCGGCGTGGTCCAGGCAAGCGCCAGCACCAGCGGGTCTGTCCGGGTCGAATATGATCGCCGCGAAACCACCGAAGAGGAGGTGCGCGCTGCGCTTCGCAAGCTGAAGGTGAGGGTGGGCAAGCGGGTCGCTGCCGATGAACATGCCGGCCACGACCACGGCCCCGGGGGCCACGGCGCGGGCGAAGAGAAGCACGGCCCCGGCGATGGCCACGACCATAGCCACGCCGAATTTCTCGGCCCCAATACCGAGCTGATCTTCGCGCTCGCCTGTGGCGCGCTGCTGGGGATCGGCTACGCGATCGAGAGGCTGGTCGCTGGCGCGCCCGAATGGCTGCCGACCGCCTGCTATATCGCAGCCTATTTCTTCGGCGGATTCTTCACGCTGCGCGAGGCGATCGACAACCTCCGGATGAAGAAGTTCGAGATCGACACGCTGATGTTGGTCGCTGCGGCCGGCGCCGCTGCGCTGGGCGCATGGGCCGAAGGTGCGCTGCTGCTGTTCCTGTTCAGCCTCGGCCATGCGCTTGAGCATTATGCAATGGGCCGCGCCAAGAAGGCGATCGAGGCGCTGGCGAAGCTCGCGCCCGAAACCGCGACCGTGCGACGCGGCGGGCAGACCAGCGAAATCCCGGTCGAGCAGATGGTCGTCGGGGACATTGCCATCGTCCGCCCGAACGAGCGCCTGCCTGCCGACGGCTTCGTCATCAAGGGCACCAGCGCGATCAACCAGGCCCCGGTCACGGGTGAAAGCATCCCGGTCGACAAGGTGCCGGTCGCAGATGCCGCAGCGGCACGCGCCAAGCCCGATGCAGTCGACGCGGAAAGCCGGGTTTTTGCTGGTACGATCAACGGCGGCGGCGCGATCGAGATCGAGGTGACACGCCGTTCCAATGAAAGCGCGCTTGCCAAGGTCGTGAAGATGGTGAGCGAAGCGGAGACGCAGAAGTCGCCGACGCAGCGCTTCACCGACCGGTTCGAACGGATCTTCGTGCCCGCCGTCCTGGTCCTGTCAGTGCTCCTGCTGTTCGCATGGGTGGTCGTCGACGAGCCGTTCCGCGACAGCTTCTATCGCGCGATGGCGGTGCTGGTGGCGGCAAGCCCGTGCGCGCTCGCGATCGCAACGCCGAGCGCGGTCCTGTCGGGCGTTGCCCGTGCAGCGCGGGGCGGCGTGCTCGTGAAGGGCGGTGCACCGCTCGAAAACCTCGGGTCGCTCAAAGCGATCGCTTTCGACAAGACGGGCACGCTGACCGAAGGTCGTCCGCGCATCACTGATGTCGTGCCCGTCGATGGCGCCGATGAAGGCGAGTTGCTGGCGCTGGCTGTCGCCGTCGAAGCGTTGAGCGACCATCCCCTGGCCCAAGCGATCGTCAAGGACGGCCGCGAACGTCTGAACGATCGTGCCGTGCCGACTGCCGGCGACCTCAAGAGCCTGACCGGTCGGGGCGTCACCGCGAGCGTGGATGGCGAGACGGTGTGGATCGGCAAGGCCGAGATGTTCGGAAGTGAGGGCATTCCGGCGCTGGGGCAGGGCGCGCAGGACGCAATCGCGAAGCTGCGCGAGAACGGCCGCACGACAATGGTGGTCCGCAAGGGGGACCGCGACCTGGGCGCGATCGGCCTGATGGACACGCCTCGCGAAGCTGCCAAGACCGCGTTGCGTCGGCTGCACGAGATGGGCGTGTCGCGGATGATAATGATCTCCGGCGATCACCAGAAAGTCGCCGAAGCGATCGCCGACGAAGTCGGGATCGACGAAGCGTGGGGCGACCTCATGCCCGAAGACAAGGTTGCCGCGATCAAGAAGCTCGCCGGCGAAGACAAGGTCGCGATGGTGGGCGACGGCGTGAACGATGCGCCGGCGATGGCAAGCGCCACGGTCGGCATCGCGATGGGCGCGGCGGGGTCGGACGTTGCGCTGGAGACAGCCGACGTGGCGCTGATGGCCGACGATCTGGCGCACCTGCCATTCGCAGTCGGTCTTAGCCGCCATACCCGTGGAATCATCCGGCAGAACGTCTTCGTCAGCCTGGGTGTCGTCGCCTTCCTGGTGCCTGCTACCATCCTCGGCCTCGGCATTGGGCCAGCGGTGGCGGTTCATGAGGGATCGACGCTGCTCGTCGTCATCAATGCGCTCAGGCTGCTCGCCTACCGCGATCCGGCAGGGAAGGCGGCATGAAGTGGCTGATCGCCTTCGACCTCGACGGCACGCTTGCCGAGAGCAAGCGGCCGTTATCGGAGGATATGGCCGCAATCCTCGCCCGATTGCTCGCCATCACGGATGTGGCGGTGATCTCGGGCGGGGACTGGCCGCAGTTCGAAAAGCAGATCGCCTCGCGCCTTCCTGCCGGCGTCGCGCTCGACCGTCTCTGGTTGATGCCGACCACAGGCACGAAACTCTATCGGTTCATCAATGGCGCTTGGCGCGCGGTCTATGCCGAACTGTTCGACGACGCGGAGAAGGCGAAGATCCGCACGGCCTTCGATCAGGCGCTGACCGATGCCGGTCTCGCCGACGAACGTATCTGGGGCGAACGGATCGAGGACCGGGGCAGCCAGATCACCTTTTCGGGCCTGGGGCAGGCAGCGCCGCTGAAGGAAAAGGAAGCGTGGGATCCTGACCGAAAGAAGAGGACCGCGTTGCAGGCCACGTTGCGCGCGAAGCTGCCGGAGCTCTCGATCAATCTCGGTGGCACGACATCGATCGACGTGACCAGAGCAGGGATCGACAAGGGCTATGGCCTGAAGCGCCTGAGTGCCGAGAGCGGTGTCCCGCTCGACGGGATGCTGTTCATTGGGGATGCGATATTCCCCGGTGGGAATGACTATCCCGCTGCTGAAATCGGCCTCGACACAGTGAGGGTGCGCGACGTCGCGGAAACCACCGCCGTCGTGACCGCCATCATCGCGTGTCTGCACCGATAGGATCAAGATACATGGTCGGCTCCATCGCGGAATGCCGCATTGTCAAAGCTCTGGCTTCTGTCGCTTAGGGCAGCGCTTCCTAAAACGAAAAGAAGGCAATGTGCGCGTCTCCGCGAACAAAGCCTCCAGCGATCAATCTAAGAGATTCCGCCGCGCTTCTCAATCGTAGGGGGCGTTTGCGGGAGGGGGCGGAATCCTACGCTAAGGATTTGGGCCAGCGATATTCCCCGGTTAGATTGATGTGTTCCCATCCCAACGGCGAGACGTGGGCGAGTAGATCAGGCGCGATATGGGTACCGCTGGCGGCCCGGGTATTGACGACCTCGCCGAGCTTCATGGTGTTCCAGAATATGATGATGGCGGCGAGCAGGTTCATTCCGGCGATGCGATAGTGCTGGCCTTCGCCGGATCGATCCCGGATTTCACCTCGGCGGTGGAAGCTGATGGCGCGCTTTAGGGCGTGGTGGGCCTCACCCTTGTTGAGGCCGATCTGAGCCTGGCGCTGGAGGCCGGCATCAAGAATCCAGTCGATCATGAACAGGGTTCGCTCGATGCGGCCCACCTCTCGCAATGCGAGGGCCAGCTCATTCTGGCGCGGGTAAGAGGCGAGCTTGCGAAGAATCTGGCTGGGGGCGACGATCCCCGCTGCGATCGTCGCCATGATGCGCAGGATGTCGGGCCAGTTGCGCTCGATGAGCGGTTCATTGATCTTACCTCCGACCAGCGCTCGCACATTGGCCGGCGTCGCGTTGGGCGTGAAGGCATAGAGTCTTTTCTGAGGGAGATCGCGGATACGGGGGGCGAACCTGTAGCCGAGCAAGGCGCAGGCGGCGAACACATGATCGGTGAAGCCGCCCGTGTCGGCAAAATGCTGGCGAACGCGGCGGCCCGCGTCATTCATGAGCAGCCCGTCCAGGATATAGGGAGCCTCGCTGACCGTTGCCGGGATCACCTGGGTTGCGAACGGCGCATATTGATCGGACACATGGCTGTATCCCTTGAGGCCCGGGACGTTGCCATATTTCGCGTTGATCAGATTCATCGCCTCGCCCTGCTCGGTAGCAAGGAAGAACTGCCCGTCGCTGGATGCCGATTGCCCTTGTCCCCAGAGGGCGGCCATGGGCAGGGCGGCGTGGGCCTCCACGATCATGGCGAGCGCCCGATCATAGGCGCTGCCTTCGACATGCCAGCGCGCGATCCGCAGCAATTCCCAGAAGCTGTGCGTGTTGGTCGCCGCCGCCATCTTGCGCAAACCGAGATTGACGCCTTCCGCCAGCAACACGTTCATCAGGCCGATCCGGTCGCTGCAGGGCGCGCCGGTGCGCAGATGCGTGAACGCCTCGGAAAATCCGGTTCGCTCATCGACTTCCAGCAACAGATCGGTGATCCTCGCGGGCGGGAGCTGTTGATAGAGATCGAGCACGAGATCCTCGGCCCCTTCGGGCGTGTCGGCCCTCAGCTTGTCGATGTGCAGCTTGCCGTTCTCGATGATGCCGCCTGGGATCGTGCCGGTTCGCGCCGCGCGGCCAAACTCCTTCAGCCGTGTATCCAGTCGAGCCCTGCGCTCGGCCAGCCATTCGCCGGGTCGCAGCGGCACGGCGAGCCGCGCGGTCTGCTCTATCGCCTGTGGCGGGACCAGAAGCTGCTTGAGGTCGCCATAGCGGCGCGATCCCGCCAACCATATGTCACCGGACCGGAAGGCGTCGCGGATGTGGAACAGCACCGCGATTTCCCAAAGCCGGTGGTCGCCGCTGGGCTCAGCGCGAAGATGACGATGCCATTTCGAGTTGGGACGTAGAAAATCCACCGGCGGATCGACCTTGATCCCGTTACGCAGCATCGCAACGGCCGCCAGAAGAGGCGTGGCGATCGGCGCCGCCTGCATGTCGAGCAGGCGCAGCATCCTGGGCGCGTAGAGGCGGAAACGGTGATAGCCGTCCAGCACACGGCTGAGCGGGTCGGCCGCGAGCACGTTGGTCAGCGCGGAGGCCGTGGCGACAAGGGTTCTGAACCGTTCCCAGCCAGGCCCGGTGGCGATTATCCCGTCCAGGGCCGTGCCATCGTCCTGCGCTCCAAGCAAAGCACCACCGATTTCGGCAAAGGACTTCAGCGTGTCCCGAACGGCCGCCTTTTCGTCGGCGATCCTGGTGTTGCAAAGGCGTTCGGAGGCCCGATAGAGACGGCCTACGATGCGATCGTGGGTCTCCACGATGACATCGGCCAGCGATGACCGCCATTCCAGGGTGCAGACAGCGAGGATCGCAAGCCGCCTGTCTTCGGGCAGATCACGCATGCCGTCGGCGTAATAGCGCTCGCCCTGCCGGCGAAGCCGGGTCACACGATGCGCCGGCACGCCGTCCAGCAAATCCGCCGGAAGATCGAACCTTTGAAGATATTCCAGTCGATCCATCAGCCGGTTAGCGGCTGCTGAATTTGCGCCAACCTCGAACTGTCGCAGCCATACGAAGCGCGTGACGCGACCATCCACCGTATCCTCCAACAGGTGAGCCAAATTCTCGCTCAGGGTTGGCGTGATGCGATGGGCGATAAGATCCTCGATCCGGCGCTCGGCCTCAACCAGCGCATCGGCGCAAAGGCGCTCGATCGTCGAGGAGCCGGGAAGGATCGTGCGGGTGCGGCGACACTCCGCAACGAAGCGACGGGCAAGATCCTCATTCGATGTCGCCGCCTCGGCTTCCCGAGCGATCCATTCGCGCAAATCCCGTGCGCCCCGCCCCGAAAAGGAGCGATAGCCGTAGATTCGGCGAAGGTCCGCCAGATGCTCGTGCCGGGTCTCCTCGCGCGCGGCATAGAGGAGTAGATCGTCGCTGGTCAGGCCGAGCTGGGCCGCGATGAAATCCGATACCTGCGCCGGGATCAACTCGCCAGGAGCGAGCACCCGGCCCGGGTAGCGCAGGACGCACAGTTGCAGCGCGAAGCCAAAACGATTGTGGGCGCGCCGGCGCTGGCGGATATGCCCGAGATCCTCATCGCTGAGGGTATAGTGCCGCAGCAGCTCACCTTGATCGACCGGCAAGTGAAGCAGCGCCTCGCGCTGTCGATCGGTCAGGGTCACGCGACGCGGCATACATGCTCCTTATTCTTTCCGAGCTACGGTTTGAGATAGCTTGATTGAGATGCTGGTTAAGATACACAATAGCCCAATCTTATGTGCTCATGTTCGTCACCGCCTCAAACCTTCGTTTGTGATCCATGCTGATCGGCTACGCCCGCGTGTCCAAAGCCGACGGCTCGCAGTCGCTCGACCTGCAGCACGATGCCCTTCGCGCTGCCGGTGTCGAGCCAGGCAATATCTATGATGATCGTGCATCCGGTAGCCGTGATGATCGCCCCGGTCTTGCCGCCTGCCTGAAATCGTTGCGCGACGGCGATGTCCTCATCGTTTGGAAGCTCGACCGGCTCGGCCGAACGCTCACCCACCTGGTCAGCACGGTGCAGAATCTGTCGGATCGCGGTATCGGTCTGCGGGTGCTCACCGGCAAGGGCGCGCAGATCGACACCACGACGCCATCGGGCCGGATGGTGTTCGGCATTTTTGCCACACTGGCGGAGTTTGAGCGGGATATGATCCGCGAGCGCACCATGGCTGGCCTGGCCGCTGCCCGCGCGCGGGGACGCAAGGGTGGCCGCAAGTTCGCCCTCTCCAAGGCCCAGGTGCGGCTCGCTCAGGCTGCTATGGCCCAACGCGACACGTCCGTTTCCGACCTCTGCAAGGAACTCGGGATCGAGCGCGTCACTCTCTACCGCTATGTCGGTCCCAACGGGGAACTCCGGGATTACGGTCAGCGCGTGCTTGCTGCCAAAACGCGATGATGATGACGGGAGCCCCGATCAAACTTACCCAAGCGGACGCCGCAGACGTTGCAGACCTGTACAACCGTTGCAGCGACTATTTCCTGTTGCAGGACGGGGCCGCGCCCACGCTGGACGATGCTCGCGAGCTTTTCTCCGATGTGCCGCCCGAAAAGAGCGCCCACAATCAAGCTGTCCTGGGATGGAAGGGGCCTGGCGGCCTATATGCAATCGCGGCCATCCTCCGCGATTATCCGCGTGATGGCACATGGTATCTCGGCTTCATGATCGTAGATGCCGCACAGCGTGGTCGTGGCGTCGGACGCTCAATTTACTCGACGGTCGAAAGCTGGGCCGCTGCGAGAGGTGCCACAGAGATTCGGTTGGCCGTGCTGGAAGCGAATGAAGCGGCAGAGCGATTTTGGCGTTCTCTCGGCTTCATTGAGTATCGGCGCGTTGGGCCAGACACCTTCAAAATGCGTAGCCATCGCCGGATAGAACTGAGCCGTCGCCTTTCTGGCGCGACCGTAGAAGGCAGCAACAAGTAAGATCTCGCGCCGGCTATCTGGGCGAGCTTGGCGTAGGATTCCGCCCCCTCCCGCAAACGCCCCCTTTCAGGGAAGGGGGCTTGAGATCGCCTTGATGGCCTTCAATCCCGTTCCAAAACGAGCGATCGCGTCCCTGTTTCTCTCCAGCTCGCCATAGGGCAGATAGGCGAAGTCGAGATCGGCAATACGGCTGAAAGCCGGGCGACGGAGTTGCGCGCGAACGTCCTGCTCGCGCGCATTCGGTGCGACCAGGAATAGCCCGGCGGCAGCGTGCAGATCGCTCCCCGACAGCGCCAGATCGAGCATGCGCACGATCCCCGAGTAGATCGAGGTCGAATGTTCAACCTCGAACGCGGCGGCGACGCCGTCGCCACCCTTCGCCAGCCACAACACGTCGATGAGGCGGATCGAGTCCGCTCCGGGAGAGGTCGCAATGGCGTCTGGAAGGCGCTCGAGGCATCCCTGTCCAAGCGGGCAGCCAGCGTGAAGTCGACCGCGGTCATTGGCGGCGATCCACACATCGTAACCGAGGGCATGGCCGAGGTCGCGCAGCCAGGCCTGGATTTCGGCGTGCGTGCGATCGGTTTCGCCCTGCGCGGCGGCTGTCTTGTCGAGCCGGCTTGCCTCCGCTCTGGCATGTTCCAATCTGCCGAGCCAGTCGTCGGCCGCCGTTGCGTCATCCTCCAGCGGTGGCGCGGGATAGCGGCCCGAGCCAATGTCGAACAACAGTCCGCCGATCGCGCCGAGATCGTTGGAGAGCAACTCGCGGTAACGGTCGTTGAGGTCGAGGATGCCGGCGCGCATGGCGAGAAAATGATCCCATGACCCGAGCTTCACCTTGGCGCCGGTGACGGCATTGTAGCCCTTGACGATCGCGGTATTGAAGGGCGGCACCAGCGTCGGGTGAAGGAAATAGAGCAGGTTGGCCGCCGCCGGCCCCAGCCCCTTGATCTTGAGCGCGTCTATGCTGCGGATGTGGCTGATGATCTCCTCGGCGGTATCGCAGCACGAGCAATTGTCGAGCAGGCGACCGAACGCCCGCTGGTTGTCCGGGCTTTCGTAGATGTCTGGAATGCGCAGCTTGGGCTTCCACAGCCAGGCATGGTCGGCGCCCTTGAAGATCTGCCGCTGTTCGGCGATCGAGTGGACAACCGTTTCCAGTGACGAGCCGCGATAGGCGACGCCGAACCGCCCACTTTCGATTTCTGCGACCACCTGCTGCAGCCCGCGACGGATGGAGCGGAAGTTTTTCAGCCGTTCGTCCCACAGAAACCAGGAGCGATAGGTGGCGCCGGGATCGTCTCGCCAACGACGGACAAGCTCGCTCACGAGATCATGATGTGTCGCGGGTAACAAGGTCATACTGGCTGGGTCATCTAAACTGGGCTCCTTGCCGTTCAGGCTATCGCGAGCAAGGGCGGCTTGCACGTTCAATGTGCGATCCGCGAAGCGTGCTCAAATTGTCGGTGATCGCGCAGGGAAACGCCGCTGGCATTGGGCGTTGCCGGTCGCAACCGTCGACCGGGCGCACAGCCAGGCAGACGGCCGGCACGGGCGTCGCCGCCCGGGAGCGGCGACGCAACCAGCTTTTTCCGGTCGAACTTAGCGGATCACTGCTTTGCGATCGCGGTGACCTCGCCATCGCTGCCCTTGAGCGAGAGGTCGAAATCGACCTTGTCGCCGACCTTGACCGCATCGGTGATCGACGGCGCGGCCTTGAACGCCATCGTCATCGCGGGCCACTTGGCCTCCGGGATCGGACCATGATCGAGCGTGATCGTGCCTGCCGCCTTGTCGATCGCGGTGACGGTGCCATGGCCCTTGGCCTTGATCGCGGCGTTCGCGTCAGGCGCCATCGACATGTTGCCCATGTCGCCGCTCATGGTCGCGGCGGGCGCCGCCTCGTTGGTCTCAGTCGCAACGGGGGCCTCCGCCTTCTTGCCGCACGCGGCAGTCAGGGCGGCGAGGCCGAGGGCAATGGTCAGTCGTGCATGGTTCATCGTCTTCTCCTTCATGATGAAACGGGTTGAGGGATGGGATCGGTCTTGGGCCGGCGCAACAGCAGATAGGCGGCGGGCAGGACGAACATTGAGAGCAAGGGCGCGGTCAGCATGCCGCCGATCATCGGCGCGGCAATCCGGCTCATGACCTCCGAACCCGCGCCTGATCCCAGCAGGATCGGCAGCAGGCCGGCCAGGATCACCGCCACCGTCATCGCCTTGGGACGGACGCGCAGCAGCGCGCCTTCGCGCACGGCGGCCTCGACTTCGGCGGCGTCCGGATTTGCGGTGTGCTCCGCCAGCGCGTTCTTGAGATAGATCAGCATCACCACCCCGAACTCGGCGGAGATGCCGGCGAGCGCGATGAACCCGACCCCGGTGGCAACCGACTGGTTGAACCCCAGCAGATAGAGCGTCCAGATGCCGCCGGTCAGCGCGAACGGCAGCGTGCCCATGATCAGCGCAGCCTCGTCGAAGCGGCCGAAGATCAGGTAGAGCAGCACGAAGATGATCAGCAGCGTCGCGGGCACGACCAGCTTCAACCGGTCGACTGCGCGCTCGAGATATTCGAACTGGCCCGAATAGGCGATGCTGACCCCCGGCGAGAGCCGAACCTGTCTCGCCACCGCGCGTTGCAGATCGCCAACCACCGAGGCGAGATCGCGCCCGCGCACATCGACATAGACCCAGGTCGAGGGCCGGGCATTCTCGGTCTTGAGCATCGGCGGCCCTTCGGCGATCGTGACATTGGCGACCGTGCCGAGGGTGATCTGCTGGCCCGCGGGCGTCAGGATCGGTAGCCCCCGCAGCCCGTCGAGGCTGTCGCGCAATTCGCGCGGATAGCGCACGCTGATCGGGTAGCGGGCGAGGCCCTCGACCGTCTCGCCGATCGTCTCGCCGCCGATCGCGCCGGAGACGATGGCCTGGACGTCGGCGATGTTGAGCCCGAACCGCGCGGCGGCGGCGCGGTCTATGTCGACATCGACATAGCGTCCGCCGGTCAGCCGCTCGGCGAGCGCCGAGCTGACGCCGGGCACGCTCCTGGCCACGGTCTCGACATCATGCGCGATGCGGTCGAGCTCGGCGAGGTCACTGCCCGACACCTTGACCCCGATCGGGCTCTTGATGCCCGTCGCGAGCATGTCGATGCGGTTGCGGATCGGCGGCACCCAGATATTGGCGAGACCCGGAAGCTTCACCCGGCGATCGAGCTCGTCGACAAGGCGTTCGGGCGTCATGCCCGACCGCCACTGGTCGCGGGGCTTGAATTGGATCGTCGTCTCGAACATTTCGAGCGGCGCGGGATCGGTCGCGGTCTCGGCGCGGCCGGCCTTGCCGAACACGCTTTCGACTTCGGGCACGGTCTTGATCAGGCGGTCGGTCTGCTGGAGCAGCTCACTCGCCTTGGCGGCCGAGAGGCCCGGCAGCGCCGAGGGCATGTAGAGCAGGTCGCCCTCGTCGAGATTGGGCATGAACTCGCCGCCGAGCCGGCTGAGCGGCCAGGCCGTGGTGGCGAACACCAGAGCCGCGATCAGCAGCACTGCCTTGGGCCGCTTCATCGTCCAGTCGATCGCGGGCCGGTAGATATTGGTGAGCCAGCGATTGACCGGATTGGCCTGCTCGGCCGGAATGCGGCCCCGGATCAGCCAGCCCATCAGGATCGGCACCAGGGTCACCGACAGGATCGCGGCCGCGCCCATCGCATAGGTCTTGGTGAAGGCGAGCGGCGCGAACAGCCGGCCTTCCTGCGCCTCCAGGGTGAAGACCGGAATGAACGACAGCGTGATGATCAGCAGGCTGAAGAACAGCGCCGGCCCGACCTCGGCCGCCGCCTCGGTGACGACGATCCAGCGCATCTCGCCATCGAGATGTCTGTCCGGGTGATCCTGCTCCCAGCGTTCGATCCTCTTGTGGGCGTTCTCGATCATGACGACCGCCGCATCCACCATCGCGCCGATGGCGATGGCGATGCCGCCCAGCGACATGATGTTGGCGTTCACCCCCTGGAACCGCATTACGACGAACGCGGCCAGCACACCGAGCGGCAAGGTCAGGATCGCGACCAGCGCCGAGCGGACGTGCCAGAGGAACAGGGCGCAGACCAATGCGACGACGATGAACTCCTCGACCAGCTTGCGGGTGAGGTTCTCGACCGCGCGATCGATCAGCTGCGAGCGGTCATAGACCGTGACCACCTCGACGCCCGGCGGCAGGCTTTTCCTGAGATCGGCGAGCTTGTCCTTGACCGCCGCGATGGTCTCACGGGCGTTCTTGCCTGACCGAAGAATAACGACGCCGCCGGCGACCTCGCCTTCGCCGTTCAGTTCGGCGATGCCGCGCCGCATCTCGGGGCCGACCTGGATCGTGGCGACATCGCCGAGCCGGACGGGCACGCCGCCCGCCGCAGTCTTGAGCGGGATTGCCCGGAAATCGTCGAGCGTTTTCAGATAGCCCGAGGCGCGGACCATATATTCGGCCTCGGCCATTTCCAGCACCGAGCCGCCGGCTTCCTGATTGGCTTGGCTGATCGCCTGCACTGCCTGGGCGTGGGTTACGCCGTAGGCCGCGAGCTTCACCGGATCGAGCAGCACCTGGTACTGCTTGACCATGCCGCCGATGCTGGCGACTTCGGCCACGCCGGTCACGGTCTTCAGCTCGTAGCGCAGGAACCAGTCCTGCAACCCGCGAAGCTGCGAGAGATCGTGCCGGCCGGTGCGGTCGACCAGCGCATATTCATAGACCCAGCCGACCCCGGTCGCGTCCGGCCCGAGCGCGCTGCGGGCGCTGGCCGGCAACCGACCCTGGACCTGGTTGAGATATTCGAGCACGCGGCTGCGCGCCCAGTAGAGATCGGTGCCGTCCTCGAAGATCACATAGACGAAGCTGTCGCCGAAGAAGCTATAGCCGCGCACCGTCTTGGCGCCGGGCACCGACAGCATGGTGGTGGTGAGCGGATAGGTGATCTGGTTCTCGACGATCTGCGGCGCCTGACCCGGATAGGAAGTGCGGATCACGACCTGCACGTCGGAAAGATCGGGCAGCGCGTCGATCGGGGTCGAGCGCACCGCCCACAGGCCCGCGCCGACCAGCGCGAGCATGCCGAGCACGACGAAGAAGCGGTTCCTCACCGACCAGCGGATGAGATGGGCGATCACTGGCCCGCCACCTTCGCCATATGCCGCAGCGTCGGTCCCGCCGGGGGCCGGTCGAACCCGAACCGGACCCGGTCACCCGCCTTGAAGCCGCGCGCGATGCCCGGATTGGCGAGCGCGAAGGTCATCGTCATCGCCGGCCAGTCGAGCGCGGGAACGGGCTCGTGGCTGAGCGTCACCGAATTGGCCGTGATCCGCTCGATCTTGCCCGTCGTCTCGTACAGCGTGGCTTTCGACGCCGGCGCGGCGATGGTCGCCGATGCCGCACCGCCGCCGATCGGCCGCGCCTCGATTCCCGACAGGCTCGCCTCGGAATCGATCAGGAACTGCCCCGAGACGACGACGTTCTCGCCGGGCGACAGGCCGGCAAGGATCTCGGTCTCGCCGCCTGCCTCGCGGCCGATGCGGACCTCGGCGGGATGATAGCGCCCGTCGCCTGCGGCCAGCATGACGAGCGTGCGCCTGCCCGTGCGGATCACCGCTTCGCTCGGCACCAGCAGCGCCGGCTTGGCATCGCCGCCAAGCGCGACGCTGGCGAACATGCCCGGCCGCAACCGGCCGTCCCGGTTGGGCAGCTCGATCCGCACGGTGAGCGTGCGGCTGTCGGCCTGCGTGGTCGGCAGGATCGCGATCACCCGGCCGGCGAAGCGCTCGCCGGGGAAGCCCGCCAGCGTGGTGCTGGCATTCTGGCCGACCCGGACATCGCCCGCGCGCGCTTCGGGCACCGCGGCATTGAGCCAGACGGTGCCGAGCCCGCTTACCTGGGCGAGCGTCTGGCCCATGGCGAGCGTCACGCCGGCACGGGCGTCGAGCGTCTGGATCGTGCCCGAGATCGGCGTCGTGATCGTCACCACGCCGTTCGGGCGTCCGCTCCGCTCGACGCTGGCGATGAGGCCGTCGGACATGCCCATCAGCCGCAGTCGCTGGCGCGCGGCCGCGGTGAGGTCGGGCTTGCCGAGCCGCCTGACGCTCAGATATTCGGTCTGCGCGCCGCCCCATTCGGGCAGGAGCAGGTCCGCGATCGGCGCGCCGGCGCGGACCACGTCCCCGGGCGCTCGCGCATAGACGCGGCTCACGAACCCGCCCGAACGCGCCTGGATGACGGCGACGTCGCGCTGGTTGAAGTCGATCGTGCCGGTGACCTCGAGGGCCGAGGCAAGGCTGCCCATCTTCGCCGCGACGACCCGCAATCCCAGGCTCTGCCGCGCGGCGGGATCGACGGCGACCGTGGGGGCCGCGCCGGCGCTTCCTCCGTCCGCGTATCGCGGCACGAGCTGCATATCCATGAAGGGCGACTTGCCGGGCTTGTCGAACTTCTGGTTGGGGAACATCGGATCGTACCAGTAAAGGACTTTGCCTGCCCCGGCGGGCGTGGTCGCCTCCGATTGCGGTGCCTGGCGATGGCCAGCCCAATAGCCTGTGCCGCCGGCCAGCAGCGCGACAGCCAGGATCGATGCGCCCCAGCGCAGCGCGGATTTATCGAGCGTCATGGCCGCTCCTCCCCATAGGTGATAGTGATGCGGACCGCGTCGCGCGCGACGTCGGCTTCGCGGTTGAGCGCCTCGACCTCGGCCTCCGCGAGCCCGAGCGTCGTGAGCAGCGCGGCGCCAAGGTCGAGCTTGCCGGCGCCATAGCTGTCGCGGTCGAGCTCGGCGCGGTGCCTGGCGAGTGGCACCAGCGTCTCGCGGGCATTGCGCAACCGGGAGAGATGCATGGCATGGTCTGCGAGATCGGCGTCGAGCTGCGCCACCAGCTCGCGGCGGATCGCCTCGCGGTCGAACCGACCCCCTTGCGCAAGGCTCTCGCTTGCAGCGATCCTGGGGTTCTGGCGCTTGCCGGCGAACAGCGGCAGGTCGATCGACACGCCGACCGAGGCCATGTCGCCGTACATGGGATCGCGCCGGCCATAGGTGACGCCGACCTTCCAGTCGGGGCGCTTGTCGGCGCGCGCGAGACGCACGTCCGCTTCGGCGACTGCGATCCGCGCGTCCTGCGCGCGCAGGGCGGGAAGCGCATCGATTTCGGCCCGCAGCCGGATCGGATCGACATCGAGCATCGGCGGGTCGCCCGTCGCCTGCGGGTCGGGGTCGCCGGTATAGCGCGCGAGCCGGGCCCGCGCCTGCGCCACCACCGCAGCCATCTCGGCGCGGCGATCGGCGATGGCGGCGCGGAGCTGGTCGGGCTCGAGCGCCTGGCTCGGGCGCGCGCTGCCCGACGCCAGGCGTGCGGTCACGGTCTTCTGCAGGTCGTCGAGGCTGGCATCGAGCGGGTCGAGCTGCCGGAGCCGGCGTTCTCCATAATAGAGATCGACCCAGGCGAGGGCGGTCTCGAGCCGCACGTTGCGGCCTTCGACCAGCTCGCCCGCCTCGGCGATACCGATATCGGCCGCGGCGCGCGCGGCGCGTGCATGGCGCTTGGCGAGATTGGGGAAGGTCTGGCTGAACCCGATCGTCGCCATAGTGAAATCGTCGCGCGTGAAGCTGCCGGCATTGGGGCCGCTCACCGGGAAGTTCTGCAGGCCCAGGTCGAGCGTCGGATCGGGCAGGCGATCGGCCGCGACCGCCGAAGAGCGGGCGCCGGCTGTCGCCGCCGCGCGCGCCTTGAGGCTTGGCGCGTTGGCGGCAGCGAGCCTCACTGCCTGCTCGTAGGTGAGCGGGCCGGCCGACACCGGCACGGCCCAGGCGCTCGCAAGCGTCGCACCGATAGAGAGCAACAGGCGTCGCACAGCGCGCCTCGGCATCATGATCATGGATATCATCCCCTCATGACAGAGGCGGCGCGCCAAGATGTGACGCGCCGCTCCGGAGCGGGTTTAGCCCTTGTCCGACCTGACTGCGCCGCGCATGCAGTCGGCGGCGCTTGCCTGCATCATCGCGCAATCGCAGCTGGCCATGTCCCGGCTGTCGGGCACCCATATGCGGACACGCGCAGGGCCAGTCGCCCGCGGACCATATTGCGGCGCCGACCGCCATTCCCAATGGCCTTGCGGCGTGCGGCTCGCGTCGGTTGCAAGCGCAGGCGCGGCGAGACTGAGGGCCGCCACAAGGGCGGCCGGAAGCAGTTTGATCATCACGAAAACCTTTGACTGAAAAGAAGGAAACCGGGCGCGCACGCATCGATCGATGCGCGCAGCCCGAGCTCGTTCAATCAGGCAAGGCTGGTGGGAGGATCCGGCTCGGGCGCAACCGCCTTGCCGGTCAATATCGTGTCGGTCGTCCAGAAGCTGGGCGCGTCGTAGAGACGCGCAGGCGCAACGCCGCCTGCCAGGTCCGCTGCGACCAGCGGGATCACGCACCCCATCGCGGCGATGCAATCGAGCGTCAGGCCCTTGCAGGGCTTTTCGCTGGGCGCAGGCTGCTGCTTGGCCATCATCGCCATGCAGTCCGCATCCATGCCCTTGGCCAGCGGCGCGCCTGCCGCCTGCGGCACGCTGTGCGCGGCCGCCATCTGGGCTCCGAAGAGACCGGACAGCGCTCCGATGACGAGCAGGAGGGCGAGCAGGCGTTTCACGGGCCTCGATATCTAGCGGGTTTCGCGGGCGCAGCCAACCAAAGTCTCGCGCCGCGCGGATTTTGAAGTGCTGACGGCTGATTCCGTCAACTCCGCGTCAATAAAGATCCGGCCCGGGGAAGAAGATCGGCTGCGGCCTCTACGTATATCGAGGCTGGACCCGGGACCGTAGTCCCAAGCCTGAAGAGACGCTCTTCCCCTCGGCAAAGTCCGGGCGGTGGCTTACCATCCAAGGAGGTGAATATGGTCAGAAAAACTCTCATGGTCGCGCTTGCCGGCATTTCGATGCTTGCTGCCGTCCCCGCTATGGCCCAGGGCATCGGGCACAGCCTGTTCATGCGCGGCTCGATCGTCGACACGGGCAGCAACGGCACGGTCGTCTGCATCGGCAAGGCCGATGGCGCCGAGGTCGGCCAGAAGCTCGAGGTCTATCGCGTCGTGACCCATCCGGGTCCGTCCAAGGGCGTGGCGCCGACCTATCACCGCCAGCTCGTCGGCCATGTGACGATCGACCATATCTTTGACGATCACTTCGCGCACGTGTCCGTCGCCGACGGCACGCCTGCCAGGCACGACATCGTCGAGCTTCGCAAGAACTGACAAGCCGGTGGCCCGGCGGCACGGGCTGCCCTGCGACGCGTCGGGGCAGCGGGCCGCCGGCGACGAGGAGACCGTTCGGGGTCAAAGCGAAACCGCTTGACCCTGGACCATGGTCCAACCGGCATGATCGAGCGGATGACATGGGCAATTTCAAGATCGGCGAACTGGCCGCGGCCGCAGGCGTGGGGCGGGATACGATCCGCTATTATGAGCGGATGGGCCTGCTGCGCGAGCCCGCGCGCACGGCAGCGGGCTACAGGCTCTACGACGCGACCGACCTCGAGCGCGTCAATTTCATCCGCTCGGCGCAGGAGCTTGGTTTCACACTCGAACAGGCCCGGCAGCTGCTGGCGCTCAGGGCGTCGGACACCGCGCATGCCCAGGCCGTGCTCGATATCACGCTTGCCAAGATCGCGGACGCCGAAGCCCGGCTCGAGCGCCTGTCGGATATCCGCGACATGCTGCGGATGCTCGCCGACGAATGCCCGGGCGAAGTGCCGGTCTCCGATTGCCCGATCCTCGCCTTCCTGACGGCGCGGCGGAAAGACCAGCAGCATAACAAGAAACATCAGGCAGCGCAGGACGAACGATCACCACGAGCGAAAGGGGTTTTGTCATGAAGAAAATGCGTTTGATCGCCGTCCTCACGCCGGCGCTGCTTCTAGGCGCCTGTGTGACCACGCGGCCGACCTCGGCGCAGGTCGAGAGTTGCCGGGCGATGGAGGGCAATATGGGTCTCCAGACGCCGCATGATCATGGCGAGATGAAGGGGCAGGGGCGCAACCCGATGAACCTCTCGCACGACCGGTGTCTCCGGATTCTGCGCAGCGCGCAATGAGCCGGTCCGGACGCCAGGGATGGCGCCCGGACACAGTTTTCAAGCCAAGGAGCAAAGCCATGATCGACCATGCGAAGAAAGCCCTTCCACTTGTCGGCGGAAGCCTGTTGCTGGCGCTCGCGCTTTCGGGCTGCGACCGCCAGGCCGACCAGACGGTGCCGCCCGCGGCGAACAGCGTCGCCGCCACCCCGGTCCTGACCGACAGCGGCAACGCTGCAGACGCGGCGCCGATGGACGCGATGAGCAACCAGGCCGAGATGGAGCGGCATCACCGTCAGGCGATGGACCATGACGCGATGCGCGCCGGGGCCGGCAACCAGACCGCGCCGGCACCCGATCCCGCGCCGGGCAATGCGGCGATGCCGATGAAGGATATGTAGGCTCGCACACTAAGGGGATGAGGATGTCCAGGCGGATCAGCCTTCGACGCTTGAGCCTCGGCTGCGCAATCGCTCTCAGCCTGTCCGCGAGCGCGGGCGCGCAGGAGGGCGAGGATCATGCCGCGCATCATGGCGCAGGCATGCCGGCCGGCGGGGGCATGTCCGCACCGGCAGAGCCGGGGTCGTCGGACATGGCGAAGATGATGAACCCCATGATGGATCGCATGATCAATGGGGAAGGGGAGAATGAGCACGGCCACGAATCGCGCCGGACCGGCTTCATCTCGCAGCTGCTCGCCTTTCCCGCGCTTGACGAAGCGGCAAGGCAGCGGGTCGCTGCGCAGGCCGGCGAACGGGTAAGCACGGGTCTGGCGATGATCAACGCCGCCTCGGCCGACGGCGCGCGTGCGACCACGGTCTCGGCCCGGCTCGATGCGGCGCGGCGCCTGCGCGAGGGAACCGACCTGTTCCGCTCCGGCACCGCCGCGCAGGGCGCGATCGGGGGCTTGCAGCCGCCCCGGGAGGTCGGGCTTGCCTGGCTGCGCGATCAGCTCGACATCGACCAGGCCGCGCCCGGCCATGCCGATCACTGGTTCGGCATCTCGCCCTCGCACCTCCTTCTCATGCTGTTCCTGGGGCTGGTGAGCGCCACGCTTATCGCGCTGCAGATCTTCCGCCTGCGGCGGATCGGGGCGATCGCCGGCGGTGTCGCCACCGCCAAGGTTCCAGCAAAGCCGGAGCCGAAGGCTGCCCCTCCCGCTACCAGGGTTGCGCCCGCGCCTGCACCCGTTGCCGACAGCGCCGGGCTCGCGCCGAGCAATGCGGCCGCACCCGCTGGGGCGTCGCTGCGCAAGCCCAAAAGCTGGGCGGGGCAGCTGCGCGTGGTCCAGATCGTGCGAGAGACGCCGAGCGTGCTGACCTTCCGGCTCGCGGACCCGACCGCCGACCGGCTGCCGTTCGACTTCCTGCCGGGCCAGTTCCTGCAGGTCGAGGTAGAGCCCGAAGCGGGCAAGACCGCGCGCCGTTCCTACACGATCGCCTCTTCGCCGACCCAGCGGGCCTATGTCGAACTGACGGTCAAGCGCGAGGAGCAGGGCGTGGTCTCGCGATACCTGCACGACAAGGTCGTCGCCGACGATCTGCTGAAGGTCAGCGGACCGTTCGGCGCCTTCACCTTCACGGGAACGGATGCCCAGAGCATCGTGCTGATCGCGGGCGGGGTCGGCATCACCCCGATGATGTCGGTGCTGCGCTATCTCACCGACACCGCGTGGAAGGGTGATATCTTCTTCTTCTACGGCGCACGGTCGACCGAGGAATTCGTGTTCCGCGACGAGCTCGAGCGGCTCGAACGCCGTTTTCCCAACCTCCATGTCGTCGCCGCGATGCAGCGCGCGCCCGGCACCGTCTGGATGGGCCCCGAAGGGCCGATCACGCGCGAGATGATCCTGGCCGCGGTGCCGGAGATCGCGAGCCGGCGCATCCATATGTGCGGCCCGCCGGCGATGATGGGCGCGATGCGCGGCGTGCTGGCGGAACTCGGCGTCCCCGAAGCGCAGCTGCACACCGAGGCGTTCGGTCCGGCCTCGCTGCCGGCCGACCACGAGGATCTCGAGGTCAAGCCCGCGCCCCCGCCAGCGGATAAGCCGGCCCCGAGCGCCGAGGTGGCGCCGAGCACGGTGACCTTCTCCGTGTCGGGGGTGTCGGCGGCCTTGCCCGCGGACGAGACCGTGCTGGAGGCGGCCGAGGGCGCGGGCGTCGAGATCCCCTATGCATGCCGTGCGGGCACATGCGGCGCCTGCGTGGTCAAGCTGCTGCGGGGCGAAGTGACGATGGAGGTCGAATCCGGCCTTGCGCCCGCCGACAAGGCGCAAGGCTATGTGCTCGCGTGCCAGGCGAAGGGGACGGGCACGCCGCTCGTGGTCGAAGCCTGATGCGCGAACGCAGCGACATTGCCGTGGGCCTGCTGGTCGCGTTCCTGCTGCTGTTCCCGTTCGGCTATCTCGTGCATGTGTCGCCCCGCTTTCCGGGTAGCCTGGCCGGCGGGATCATCGGGATCGCAGCGCTCGTGCTGATGCTGCTGACGCTTCCTTATGTCGCGGCCAAGCACATCGCCTGGGTCGACAAGGCGCTCTCCCGGGTCGTCAGCAAGCCAACCCTGCTCGCCATCCACATCTATGCCGGCGTGCTGGCGCCGATCCTGGGTCTGGTCCACGCCGCGCACAAGCTCGAAAGCCCGGTCGGCCTGCTTCTGACCGTCCTCCTGCTGATGACGGTCATCACCGGCTTCATCGGCCGCTACCTGCTTGCCCAGCTTGGTCGGGCGCTGCGCGGACGCAGGTCAGAACTGGCCTCGCTTCGCGCCGCCTTCCTCGAGGAGCCGGCGGCGCCGACGCAGGCCGATACCGCAGCCCCGCCGCTGTCGGGCTGGAAGCGCTATCTGTTCGTCGCCGGGGATGCGTCCGCGGGCCAGCGCCCCCAGGACAAGGCGGGGATCGCCGCAGCGCTGGCCGATACCGAATTCGCGATCCGTGCCGAAGAGGCAACCAACACCCTGTTCGCGCGGTGGCGGTTCCTGCACATCCTGCTGGGCTGTCTCATCTTCGCGCTGCTCGCGCTCCACGTCGGCGCGGCGATCTATTACGGGCTGCGCTGGCTATGAGCTGGCAGCGTCTTTCCTACGCCGTCTTCATCGCAGCCCTGCTGGTGATGGTCGCCGCGGTCGCGATCCGGATGCGATCGGACGCGCCGAGGGATGCCGGCCTGGTGGCGCAGCTCGTCTCGCCCGGCCCGCTCTCGAGCGCGCACCAGTCCTTTGCCGGCCAATGCACGGCCTGCCACACGCCGGGCAAGGGCGTCGAAACCCGGACCTGTCTCACCTGCCATGCGGGCACCGATTTCGGGACGAAGCAGTCGACGCAGTTCCACGCGAAAGCGACGCAGTGCACCTCCTGCCACGTCGAACATGAGGGAGAGCGCGGCATCATCCGCATGGATCACGCCGCGTTGCTCGACATGGCGAAGTGGCGGCAGCCTTTGGCGGGCATGTCGACAAACACTCGAAGCCTGACCCCCGAGACCGCGCTCAATTGCGCGAGCTGCCATGCGTTCCGCGATCCGCACCAGGGCCTGTTCGGCACCGACTGCGCGAGCTGCCACAAGACCGACAGCTGGAAGATCGCCAATTACCGCCATCCATCGGTCAATTCGACGCAGTGCGCCGAGTGCCACAAGGCGCCGCCGAGTCACTTCATGGAGCATTTCAGCATGGTCTCGCAGCGCGCAGCCGGATCGAAGGCGCGCGTCGACCAATGCTATGCCTGTCACGCCACCGACAGCTTCAACAATATCCGCAAGCGAGGCTGGTATGATCACCATTGAGGCCGACTGGCTGAGCGCCTTCTTCCGGCTCGCGGTGATCGGCCTGGAACTGGCGGGCACGCTGACCATCCTGGTCGGCGCGGGGCTCGCAACCTTTCTGTTTGCGCGGCGGGCGAGGGCGGGCGACCGAACCGAGGCCTATAGCGCGTTCCGCTCGGCGCTCGGCCGCAGCATCCTGCTCGGCCTGGAATTTCTGGTCGCCGGCGACATCGTCAAGTCGCTGGTGATCAACCCAACGCTCGACGATCTCATCGTTCTGGCCGGGCTGGTGCTGGTGCGGACCTTCCTGAGCATCTCGCTCGGGGTCGAGATCAACGGCCACTGGCCCTGGGAGGAAACCCGGATGGCGCGGGAGAAGGCGCGTGCGGCGTCGGATGGGTCGCCTGCGACGGCTGAGGCCGCCGGATGCGGCCCAGCGCTCAAGGGATAGCAGATGGGAGGTGCATGATGATCGAGAGACGCGAATTGCTGATGGCCGGCGCCGGCCTTGCCGCCGCCGGAACGCTGGCTGTGCCGGCGGCGGCGCAGCAGCATCGAATGGAAGGGATGGCGATGTCGATGACGGACTGCATCGACGATTGCGTGGCTTCGCACCGCATGTGCCTGGAAACCGCCGCTTGGCTGACGAAGCAAGGCGGCGCGTCAGCTACGGCGTCGCTGATCGCCATGCTGAACGACTGTGCGGAACTGTGCCAGGCGACCGCCAACTCGATGCTGCGGGAATCTGCCCTGCACCGCATCGTCTGCCGCGCCTGCGCCGACGCTTGCGAGCGCTGCGCCGAGGAATGCGGACGCCATAGCGCGCACCAGCGGATCGCGCGTTGCTCGGCCACCTGCAAGAAATGCGCGGCGAGCTGCCGAACGATGGCGGACATGTCGAGCTGAGCGGCGCGCTTCGCACGTGCCCCACATAGTCACGTTCAGGCCAGAGCCCCCGGTCACAGCTTGTGTGTCCGACAACTACGCCAGGACAGCGATCATGGCACGTGGCACAAAGTCCGAGTATCCGGCAACGGCGGAAATCATCGCACCCGCCATCGCCGGAGCCTTCCGTGCCGCCACCCGATAGTCGGGTAATGCCGAGCACCATCTTTACGATTGCGTGAACGCTCCACGGTCGATCTGTATTGGAGAAGTCAGTGTCAACCGCCGAATTTGTCAACCGGCTACCCGAATTGCTCCGCCCCAATCCAGCAAGGGTAGTGATCAGACCCTATATGCCGTCGACGGAAACCTATAAATATGCGGTACCGGATCAGCCACGTGCGCAGCGCATCGCCGACCGCGTCCTGGCGCTCGACCCAGCATCGCTCCACGATGAGTTGCAACGCATTCTTGATGATTTCTCGGGAAGGCATCGTGAGGTTCCGTCCCTGTTTTTGCGGCGGTTCCACGAGTTTATGGCATCATCGTCTGTGATTGCGAGGTCACCCATGAACAGGCGCTCTTGATCGGTGCCCATTTTTGCAACGAATATTCCTATGAGGCAGCAGCGCTTTTCAATCCGAGCATCGTCCTGCATCCTGATCAGTCTGCTGTACCTGAAAACTCTCTCCGATTCATTCTTTCCCTGCGAGGCGTGGGCGAGGGGCATATCTCCTCCGTCACCTTTCGCACCGGGTTTTGCGCCGCGGACGGAACCATAGCAATCAATCCTCCGAGCCCCATGCCGCTCGTGCTGGAGACTGAAAACATCTCCGGCGAGGACGGGCCGGACGCGGGCATTCGGATCAAGTGCGATGGCAGCCACGATCTCTCGGAGATCGTGATCTTTCCGACAACCCCCAGCCAGCGTGGTGGCATCGAAGACCTTCGCTTGGTCCGCTTCCTGGACGACGATGGCCGAGCCACCTATTTCGGTACATATACGGCATTTAGCGGCCAGTCCGTCCGGCAGGAGTTGTTGTCCACGCCGGACTTCCGGACATTCGAACTCAGACCGCTGCGTGGGGATGCCACCGGTAGCAAGGGCATGGCGCTTTTCCCCCGACGCATTGCCGGGCACTTTGCCATGCTTGGGCGCGAGGATAACGAAAATATCTGGTTCCTGACGTCCGCGGACATTCACGACTGGAGTGGCGGAGCGAAAGCCATCGAACCTCGCTGGCCTTGGGAGTTTGTCCAGATCGGTAATTGCGGATCGCCGATCGAGATCGACGAAGGCTGGCTGGTCGTAACTCATGGAGTCGGCGCCGTTCGGAACTATTGCATCGGGGCGTGCCTGCTGGACCGTGACGATCCCTCGAAGCTGCTGGCGCGGACGAAGCTACCGCTTTTGCGGTCGGACATGGATGAGCGCGAAGGTTATGTGCCAAACGTAGCCTACAGCTGCGGCGCGATGGTACATAATCGGGTGCTGGTACTGCCTTATGCCATTGCTGACAGCTTCACCACTTTTGCCACTATTCCTCTCGAGCGTCTGCTGGCCGCCATGGATTAGTCACTGTTGCCGACCTGTCCTGCTCTCGAGTCCGAACCATAGTTACACATCGGCACAACAACGATGCCAGTGCGATAATTTATGGCCATCTCAGAGACGGACTTCGCACATTACGTATACAGCAAGGCGGAAGGTGACACCATTTCACGGGCAAGCTCCGGAAGGGGCGACAATCGACCGGGCATATGCTCGATCGAACGGGAAACCCAGACTTGAAGGAATGGATACTTGCGCAAGAAGACGGCAATGATCGCTTCGCTCGCAGCTCTCGGCTTCCTCGCCGTCAGTGCCGGACCGGTGCTGGCGGACGGGATGCCGCCGGGCATGCCCGATCTTGAGGAGACCCTCAAGGCCAGGCCGGCGCCTGCCCAGCCCGATCCTGCCCACATGCAGGGCATGGCTCACGGTAAGGAGCAGATGCACGGCCAGATGATGCAGGGCCATCGAATGGCGATGCGGGATTCGCAGGACCAGGACGGCGCCTCCGGCATGTCACACAGGTCGGACGGTGGTTGCTGACCCTGCCATCATTCCATCAGACGACAAGGTTGACGGACAAGATCATGGCCGCTTTCAACCGAAGCCTTGGTCCGCCGTTCCCACGGCGGGCCAATCGCTTTTCTGGCCGGTCTCAGGACGAGAAAACCAGGCCGGGTCACATTTTTGATCGATCCCGGATCATCATTTTACGCGCCTGCTCCAGCAGGCACACGGCCGATCGGATATCGATTCGTAACTTACGTATACAGACAGCGTCTCGCTAGCAGCATTGAAGCTTCGGAATTGCCGGGATCGGAACGTCGATCGGGCAACAGGAAGAACACTCGGAGACCCTCAATGCGACAGACGACATTTCTCGCGGCGCCCGTCAGCCTCTTCGCGACGCTAACCTTCGCCGCCGGCACCGCTCTCGCCCAGTCGACGCCCGCGCCCGCGCAGGCTGCGCCGGCCCATGCCCACCAGCAGGGCATGGATCATGGCGGGCAGCAGATGCACGATCAGATGATGAAGGATCATCAGGCCGGCGCGCAGAAGCAGCAGGGGCAACCGGCCCAGCAGGATCAACAGGGCATGTCGGGGATGGCCGGCATGTCCGGCGGCTCGCCTGCATCGAACGGCTCGGGCATGGCCGGTAAGGCGAAGAGTGGCTGCTGCAAGATGCCGATGAAGAAGGCCAAGCCGGCGGCGAAGAAGAAGACCGCCAAGCCCATGGCCGACAAGCCGATGAGCGACATGTGAGGTTTCCAGCCCCGAGAACAGACCCCAGGGGCTGAGGGCCCGCCGTTCCCCCGCGGCGGGCCAGTTCTTTGACGATGCCCAGCGTCGCCCCGTGCTCCCAGCTTTCAAAACCGGGTCCGAGCGTCTGACTTGACAGAGGAAACAGCGATGCGAAAACATCTTGGCGTCGGTGCTGCTGTTGGCTTTCTGCTCTTTGGCAGCACGCCGCTCCTCGCACAGGGTATCGGCCATAGCTTGTTCATGCGCGGCAAGATCGTCCGTATGGATGCGGGCGGCACAGTGGCCTGCCTGGGTAAGGCCGATGGCGCGCACATCGGGCAGATACTCGAAGTCTATCACGCAACGCCGCGCCACCGCCGTCTTGTCGGTCATGTCGAAGTCGACCAGATTTTCGACGACCATTATGCTCATTTCCGCGTGAGGGACGGGACGCTTCAGAAAGGCGATTGGGTGAGCCTAAAGCGCGTCCGGGCGTAACGCCAGAATTGGAATGCCAAGCGCCGCCCTCGCCAAAAGAAGACTCGGCCGAGTAACGCCTGTCTCGGCATAATTCCGATCAGGCGTGCGCGAATACGTTCAGGAGTCGATGAATAGTCATCGGCTCTGTTGGCGTGTCTGACCCTCAAGCCCGCGACCCCGATACCAGACTACCTTCTGCGGAACTTACTTATAGGCCACCCGGGCAAAGAGATTACTCCGTCAGGCCATCGATAGAGATGGAGTCAGGTTATGTTCGAGAAGGCGATCGGGACCATTAACGCGGCGGCCTCCTTCCGACACCGCTATGATAATTTCATCGGAGGCCGCTGGAGCGCTCCTGCGGGCGGCGAGTATTTCGCCGACACGAGCCCGATCAATGGCGCCCAGATCGCAGAGTTCGCGCTGTCGACGCCGGAAGATGTCGAGCGCGCGCTCGATGCGGCGCACGCCGCCAAGGATCAATGGGCAAGGATCGCGCCCGCCGAACGCGCCAGGATTCTCAATCGCGTCGCCGACCGGCTCGAAGACAATCTGGAGTTGCTGGCACTTGCCGAGACGATCGACAATGGCAAGCCGATCCGCGAGACGCGCGCTGCCGACGTGCCGCTCGCGATCGACCATTTCCGCTACTTCGCCGGCTGCATCCGGGCGGAGGAAGGCGGCATCTCGACGATCGATGCGGACACCATCGCCTATCATTTCCGCGAGCCGCTCGGCGTCGTCGGCCAGATCATCCCGTGGAACTTCCCGCTGCTGATGGCGGCGTGGAAGATCGCCCCGGCGCTGGCGGCGGGCAACTGCACCGTCATCAAACCCGCATCCCAGACGCCGCTCACCTTGCTGATGTTCGCCGAGCTCACCGCCGACATCCTGCCGCCCGGCGTGCTCAATGTCGTTACCGGCCCGGGACGGACCGTTGGCCAGGCGATCGCCGCCAATCCGCGCATCGCCAAGGTCTCGTTCACCGGCGAGACCGTCACCGGCAAGCAGATCATGCACGCCGCGGCGGACCATCTGATCCCCCAGACGATGGAGCTTGGCGGCAAGTCGCCCAACATCTTCATGGCGGACGTGCTCGACGAGGACGATGCCTTCTTCGACAAGGCGCTCGAAGGCTTTACTTTGTTCGCCTTCAACAAGGGCGAGGTCTGTACCTGCCCGTCGCGCGCCCTGATCCATGAGTCGATCTTCGACCGCTTCATCGAGCGCGCCGTGGCGCGCGTCGCCGCGATCCGCCAGGGCGATCCGCTCGACCCGTCGGTCCAGGTCGGCGCGCAGGCGTCGGAGGACCAGCTCCACAAGATCCTGGGCTATATCGATATCGGCAAGGCCGAGGGCGCGCAGTGTCTGGTCGGTGGCGCCAGGGCGCTGCCGGGCGGTGCGCTCGACCAGGGCTATTTCGTGCAGCCGACCGTGTTCGTGGGTCAGAACCACATGCGCATCTTCCAGGAGGAGATCTTCGGTCCCGTCCTGTCGGTCACCACGTTCAAGACGGTCGAGGAGGCGATCGCACTTGCCAATGACACCGCCTACGGTCTTGGCGCGGGCGTCTGGACCCGGAGCGGCAACACCGCCTACCGGCTCGGCCGCGCGATCGAGGCCGGGCGGGTCTGGACCAACTGCTATCATCAGTACCCCGCCCATGCCGCCTTCGGCGGATACAAGGCATCGGGCTTCGGGCGTGAAAACCACCGGATGATGCTCGATCATTATCAGCAGACCAAGAATCTGCTCGTCTCCTATGACGAGCACGCGCTCGGCCTATTCTGACCCCCCGCTTAAAAGGAGAAACGGACATGGCGAAAACCATGAAGGCGGCGGTCGTCCGCGAATTTGGCAAGCCCCTGGTCATCGAGGACGCGCCGATCCCGACGGTCGGCCCCGGGCAGGTCCTGGTCAAGATTGCGGCAACCGGCGTGTGCCATACCGACCTGCACGCGGCAGAAGGGGACTGGCCGGTCAAGCCCAACCCGCCCTTCATTCCTGGCCATGAGGGCGTCGGGCATGTCGCCGCCGTTGGTGCCGGCGTCACCCATGTGAAGGAAGGCGACCGGGTCGGTGTGCCCTGGCTCTACACCGCCTGCGGGCACTGCGTGCATTGCCTGGGTGGCTGGGAGACGCTTTGCCACGAACAGCAGAACACCGGCTATTCGGTCAATGGCAGCTTTGCCGAATATGTCCTCGCCGATCCCAACTATGTTGGTCACCTTCCCGACAATGTCGACTTCCTCGACATTGCGCCGATCCTCTGCGCGGGCGTCACCGTCTACAAGGGATTGAAGGCCACCGAGGCCCGACCCGGCGAGTGGGTGGTCGTCTCCGGCATTGGCGGGCTCGGCCACATGGCGGTGCAATATGCCCGAGCCATGGGTCTCAATGTGGCCGCGGTCGACATCGACGATAGCAAGCTCGACCTCGCTACACGCCTTGGCGCCACACTGACGGTCAACGCGCGCAACGAGGACCCTTCGGCAGCGCTCAAGAAAGCCATTGGCGGCGCGCACGGGGCGCTGGTGACCGCCGTTTCGCCCAAGGCGTTCCAGCAGGCGCTCGGCATGGTCCGGCGCGGCGGCACGGTCGCGCTCAACGGCCTGCCGCCGGGCGACTTCCCGTTGTCGATCTTCGACACCGTGCTGAACGGCATTACCGTGCGCGGCTCGATCGTCGGCACGCGGCTCGATCTGCTCGAGGCACTGGCGTTCGCCGGCGAGGGCAAGGTCAAGGCCACGGTCCATGCAGACAAGCTGGAGAACATCAACGACGTCTTCTCCCGCATGCATCATGGCGACATCGAGGGCCGGATCGTCCTCGACCTCGCCTGAAGCCGACTTCGCGAAAGTACAGTTCATGTCTCCCTTACATATCCGGCCGATCGCGCGGCGCCGTTTCGTCCAGGGGCTGGCGATCGGCGGCGCGGTCGCCGGTTTCGCCCCGGCGCTTCTCGCGCGATCCGCACCAACCTTGCCCGCTGAGCTGAGCGGGACCGAGTTCGACCTCGAGATCGCCGAGCTGCCGGTCAACTTCACCGGCAAACGCCGTATCGCGACCGCCGTGAACGGCAGCGTGCCCGCGCCGGTCCTGCGCCTGCGCGAAGGCGACACGGTCACGCTGCGCGTACGCAACGGCCTCAAGGAGATGTCGAGCATCCATTGGCACGGCATCATCGTGCCGGCGGAGATGGACGGCGTGCCCGGCATCAGCTTTGCCGGCATCGCGCCGGGCGAGACCTTCACCTATCGCTTCGAGGTCCGCCAGAGCGGAACCTACTGGTATCACGCTCACACGCTCGCCGAGCAGACGGGACTCTATGGAGCGATCATCGTGGAGCCAAAACAGGTGCCGACGGCGCGGGCGCCCGATCGCGACTATTGCATCGTGCTCAGCGACTGGTCGGACGAGCCGCCGCTGCAGATCTTCCTCAATCTCAAGAAGCAGAGCAGCTACTATAATTTTGCGCAGCCGACCGCCGGCGATTTCCTCAAGGATGTCGGCACCATGGGCTTGGGCAAGGCGCTCGAGCGGCGGCGGATGTGGAACAGCTCGCGGATGAACCCGACCGACTACAGCGATGTCTCTGCCGCGACCTACACCTATCTGATGAACGGCGCGCCGCCCGCCGGCAACTGGACCGGTATCGCCGCGCCCGGCGAGCGCGTGCGCCTGCGCTTCGTCGGCGCGGGGACGGCGACGTTCTTCGACGTGCGGATCCCCGGGGTCGAGCTGACGGTCGTATCGACCGACGGGCAGCCGGTCGAGCCGGTCACGGTCGAGGAATTCCGGATCGGCCCGGGCGAGACCTACGACGTCGAGTTCACCATGCCCGAGGGCGGCGCCCGCACCATCTTCGCGCAGGCGATCGATCGGAGCGGCTATGCGCGTGGCACGATCGCACCGGCCCCGGGCATGGCGGCAGCCGTGCCGCCGCTCGATGCCCGGACCTGGCTCGAGCCGGTCGACATGATGGGCGCGATGGCGACGATGGGCGCAATGGGAGGCGACGCGCATGCCGGGCACGGCATGACCGAGATGCCGGCCAGGGCACGGCACGCCCGCACCGAATATGGCGCCAATACCGACATGCGCGTCGACTATCCGCGCACCAATCTCGACGATCCCGGCGCCGGGCTGCGCGGGCGCGGCTGGCGCGTGCTGACGCTGGCCGATCTGCGCACGCCGGGCGGCGATCCCGACCCGCGCGAGCCCGAGCGCGACATCGAGCTGCATCTGACGGGCAATATGGAACGGTTCATCTGGTCGCTCGACGGCATCAAGCTCAACGATTCCAGGCCGCTTCATTTCAAGCCAAACGAGCGGCTGCGCGTCACCTTCGTCAACGACACGATGATGGCGCATCCGATGCATCTGCACGGCATGTGGAGCGATGTCGAAGGCCCGGACGGCGCCTTCCAGGTCCGCAAGCATACGGTCGTGGTCCAGCCCGCCCAGCGGGTGAGCTTCCGCGTCACCGCCGACGCCATGGGCCGATGGGCCTTCCACTGCCATCTGCTCTATCACATGGCGGCCGGCATGTTCCGGGAGGTGGTGGTCGCATGATCCGGATTTTCCCCTCGCGCGGCATCGCTCTTGGCGCTGCCCTCTTCCTGGCGCCGGCGATCACGGCTCCCGCCCTCGCGCAGGATGCCTCGCCCCCGTCGCCCGCCGCCACCCCTGCCCAAACGGCCACTCCCGCTCAGCACACCCCTTCCGCGCAAGGCTCTCAGGACCATGCGGGCATGGACATGCCGGGCATGGATATGACCGACACGAAGGCGTCCGGTAACGGCGCCACGATGGACATGGGCTCGATGCAGGGCGGCCAGGCCCCGCCGGACGCGCGCAACTCGGACGATTATGCCGACGGCTACCGCAACTCGACGCTGCCGGGCTATGAGATGGCCGACAAGCTCTCAATCCCCAAGATACTTGTCGATGAGCTTGAGTTCACCAGCGGCAACGAGGGTCAGGGCGTGGGCTGGACCGTGCTCGTCACCAAGGGTCAGGACAATGACAAGCTCTGGCTGCGCAGCCAGGGGCTCAAGAACTCCCGCGACCAACGTCTCGATCCGGAGAGCAGCGTCGAGGCGCTGTGGTGGCACAGCAAGAACCCGTTCTGGGGCACGCTGCTCGGGGTCAGGCAGGATCTCGGCAAGGGTGCGACCACCTGGCTGGCCGCCGGCGTCGAGGGACTGGCGCCCTATTGGTTCGACGTCCAGCTCACCGGCTATGTAGGAACCGATGGGCGTCTCGCGGCGCGCGCCAAGGCGTCCTATGAGGTCTTGTTCACCAATCGGTTGATCCTTACGCCGCAGGTGGAGACCAATATCTATTCGAAGCGGTCGAGCGATCGGCAGCTCGGCAGCGGCTTCAGCAATGTCGAGCTGAGCGGACGGTTGCGCTACGAGGTGTCGCGCAAGTTCGCGCCCTATATCGGCTTCGTCTGGGAGCGCGCATTTGACGGCACGGCCGATTTCCGTCGCCTGCGCGGGGAAGGGCCTTCCGAACACAGGCTGGTGATCGGCTTGCGCGCCTGGTGGTGATCCGCGGATGGCCACTCGAGGGGTCGACCGCGAACGCGCCGCGTGACAAGGCTGGATCGCAAGCCAACGGTCGCTGGCCGGCCTCCTTTTTCGTCTTGTTGCTCGCGGCGGCTGCGGCGTCGGCGGGACAGACGGCCATTCTCGCCTTCCTTCCGGCACTGGTCGACCCGGCTCGTGGCGCGCTATCGTCAAGCGCTCATGATTTTCATGTCGCGAGCCTGACCGCGGTCCATCCCCTGGCAGCCTTGCTGGCGGCGCCGCTCTGGGGCTGGATCGCGGACCGGGTCGACTATCGGGCGATGTTGCGCGCAGCGCTGGTCATCCTCGCCCTGGTGACCGCGCCGATCGGCCTCGTCGGGCTGCCTGAGCTTTATGCATTGCGCCTGGTGGCGGGGATGGCGTCGGCCGCCATCATACCGTTGGGCTTGCTCTGCGCGAGCTTTGCCGCAAACGAGCGCGCGGACCAGGCGCGGCGCTTCACCTGGCTGACCGCCTTCTTGTTTCTGGGCGATCTCGCCGGTCCGCTGGTGGCGGAGGTCTCGGCCGCGATCCTGCCCCGCGCTCCCCTCATGATCCTCGCTTTCGGCATCGGTGCCGTCGGGGCGGCGCTTTGCGCCGTGCGTCTGCCGCGCTGGTGTGCACCTTGCATCGATGGCGGAGACCTGCCCGCGCCGACGCTCGGCGCGACGCTGATCCTGCTTTTCGTCACGATCGTCGCGGGCGGCGGGCTGGCGGCGATGCATGTCAATCTTCTGGTGACGCGGAGCGTCATTTCGCTGAGCCGCGAAGAGATCGCCTGGATGCTCAGTCTCTGCGGATTGGGCATGCTGGCAGCACAGATCTTCCATGCGAGGCTCGATTGGCTGGTGACCATGCCGAGGCGGCTTGCGGGGCTGACGCTCGGCCTGCTGGCTGCGGCGCTCTTCCTGTTCCCTGTCGCCGCGAGCATGGCCGAACTCAGTGGGATCATCGTTGCTGCCGGCTGGAGCTCGGCAACCCTTCGATTGGTCACCAGCTTCTGGATCAGCGGTGCGGCAGCCCCTTCGGGTCTGAAGCTCGGTCTCCAGCATTCCGCCGCCAGCATCGGGCAGGCGCTCGCGCCGCTGGCGATCGCCGTCGTCGCTCCCGGGGCGCAGCACTTAGTCTTGTGGGGGATTGGTGGTCTGTCGCTGGCGCTGCTTGTGTCCTTGCCGCTCGCCTGGAGGCCGCGCGCCATCGTGAAATCTTCAGCGTGATGAGGGGTAGGGGGCATCAATGCGTATAGATCATTAGGAACCCTATCGCATGCTTCCGGGAGCCGTTCATGAAGACCCGTCTTTCTGCCGCCTTGCTGTTCCTCGCCCTGCCCGGCGCAGCGCTTGCGGCGAATGATGTCGTCGTCCACCGGGACCCGGGTTGTGGATGCTGTGAGAAGTGGGCCCAGGCGCTTCGCGCGAAGCTGGGCCGCACGGTCGTCATGCGCGACGATGCGTCGCGCGGGGCGCTTCAGCGGAGGGCCGGCATGCCGGGCACGCTGGCATCCTGCCACAGCGCGATGGTTGATGGCTATCTGATCGAGGGCCATGTCCCGGTCGCCGATATCAAGCGCCTGCTGGCAACCCGTCCCGTAGGCGTCAGAGGCATTGCGGTGGCGGGGATGCCGATCGGCTCGGAGGGCATGGAAGTGGCAGGCGCCGCCCGCCAACCCTATGCGGTGGTGTCGTTCGGCAGTTCGGGCCAGAAGGTCTTCGCGCGGCATTGATCACGCACGCCTCGGCTCTCGCTGGTGATTTCCTGTTTGAATGACTGGGACTTGCTCGCCCCCACCTGTATAGTCATTTGATGCATGCTCCCGCTCGCCCCCATAGCCGCGCATCCGCTCCCCGGACGAAAGCTGCTTCTGTGGGCGAACCCGCGGTCGACGCTGCCGGTGCGGAGAAGCAACCTCGCTATGTGGCGATCAAAGACAGCATTTTCGAGGACATCCGGGAAGGTCGCCTGAAGCCCGGCGACCAGACGCCGTCAGAGGCCGAGCTCGTCGAGACGTTCAAAGTCTCGCGCATGACCGCAAACCGGGCGTTGCGGGAACTGCAATCGGCCGGTGTCGTGGTACGGCGGGCGGGGCGGGGCAGCTTTGTCGCCGAGCCCCGGCCGATCGGGCAGCTGATCGAGATCCGCAACATCGCGGAGGAGGTGCGCGGCAGGGGCCACGCCTATCGCGCGCGCGTCATTTATAATATCGAGATACGGGCTGATGCGGAAAGGGCAGCTCTGCTGGAAGTCGGCTTGGGCACGCGCCTCTTCCATTCGCTTATCGTCCATCACGAGACCGAATTCCCAATTCAGGTCGAGGAGCGCTTTGTGCTGGCATCTGCTGCGCCACGCTACGGAGAGAGGGATTTCAGCGCCTCGACGCCGAATGAATATCTGACACGTGTTGCCCCGCTCGAGCGAGTAGAGCACCGGGTGTGCGCGGCGATGCCGGATACAGCCATGCGAACAATGCTGGGCCTCGCTGAAGGAGAACCAGTGCTAATGATGACGCGCAGAACCTGGAGTCGCGGACGTCTCGTATCGCACGCTTGGCTCACGCACCCGGGCAATCGGTTCGAGCTATCGGCGGCTTTTTCTGTTGGGACCTAGCGATCAGCCCGCGCCCAACTTGACGGCCGATTTGCGCCTGCGCCGCAACCATCGCACGTCGGCGCGACTGAAGCTCTTAAACAGCAGGTAGAAGCCCGTCCCCGACAGCCACAAAGTACCGAACGCAACGAAGACGATCAGCGGGTGATTGAAGCTGGTGCGGTTCACATAGTCCATATTGTGGAGCATCCAGAAGAAATCCCAGGTGCGCCATGTGTCGCCGCGCATGACCAGGAATCGGCCGGTGTCGGCGGAGATGTAGGCGCTGCTGTTCTCTGCGTCCGCGAAATCCAGTCGCCACATGGTGCCTTCGTGCTCGCGCGCTTCCACATTCGGTTCGGCGAGCAACGTTGCCTTGCGGATCGGTGCTTCATTCACCATCGTCGCGACGTCGCGCGCGACCTGCTCGTCGACCCGAACCGGGGCGCCGCTCGTCGCGTCGATTAGCCGCGTGCCCGTGGTGGATCGAAGCTCGTAGACGGGGCGTGTGGCAAGGGACCGCAAGGCGATGCCGAGCACGGGACCATCAAGAGCGAGCTTTGCCGGCGCAATATAGTCACCGGCAGGTAGGGCGTGCTGATGGCTGGCCTGCGCACTGTGTCCGCCGACCTTCTCCTGATCGAGCAAGGCCATCATCGAGCCGCTCAGAGCCCAAAGGAGAAACTGCACGCCCAGGATCAGGCCGACCCATTTGTGGATGCGCCGAAAAAAGAGCGGGGTGAACCGGATTTTCTTCATGCCTTCTTCTTCCTGCGCCGCGGGAACGACCAAAGCAGCAGCCAAGCCCCGGCCAGCGCCATGGCAAGGGCACTCCAGGTCGCCACGCGCAGCAGCGGATTGTTGACGTCGGAGCGATCGTCATAGTCCATGATGTGCAGCATCCACGCGAAATCGAACACGCGCCACAGCGCATGGCGGCGCGAGATCAGCTCACCGGTCTGCGGAGAGAGATACAGGGTTGGCCGGTTCCAGGCATCGAATTCGACCTGCCAATAGGGAGGCTTGCGCGCCTGCATTTCCAGTGGCGCCGTCGTCAGCAGCCGGGCTGCGACGATGTCCCCGGTGCCGCTGTAGATGCGCCGAGCGGCGGCGCGGATTTGTGCCTCGCTCAAATCGGGGATGGGCTGTCCCGAACCTGCATCGAAGAGTCTTGGACCACCCGAGGTTTGCGCGCGCCAGACGGGCTGATCCATGAACCGTTGCAGGCGGATCTCGGACGCGTCGGGAGCCGATTGAACAATCCGCGCCGGCGGGACGAAGCTCGCAAGGTCGATGGGGGCGACGACCGGTGGGCGGACCAGATCGTCGCCATGGATGATGTCGATATGGACGGCCACCATATAGAAGCCGGTCAGCGTCCAGAGCAGAACCTGGACGCCGACGATCAGGGCCAGCCACTTGTGCGTCCGGCGGATGACCAAAGGCCAGCGAATTGCCATGTGCTGCCCTTCAGAACGCGGTTCGGAAGCCGGCGTAGAAGCGCCGTCCGAGCAGATCATAGGTCATCGTGTCGGTGTTGGCATCGGTGAAGCTCTGGATATAGGGCGCCTTGCGGTCGAACAGATTATCGGCCCCGATCTGGAAACGTGTCTTCTCGTCGATCGCGAAGGCAAGCTGAAGATTGTGGTAGAAGACGTTCGGCGTGCGGTAGCCGATGTCGCCGGCCGATGCGTTGAAGTCGGTCGCCTTGCCGATCCATTGTGTCGACCAGGTCGCGCTGATGCCGTCCTTTTCCGCCGTCAGCACGCCATAACCACGCCATTTCGGATAGCCGCCATTGCCGCCCCCGATAAACCCGTCGAAATAGATCGGCGCGCCGCCGGGGAAGGGGTTTACGACATATTTGTTGAGATAGGTCATGTTGAGATCCAAGGAGATCTTCACCTCGCCCACCGCACCACTGTACACCAGACCCAGATCGAGACCATTCATCTCCTCGCGGCCGGTGTTGATGGGCTGGGCGGAGAGGTAAGTGACCTCGCCGGTCAGCGCGCTGCGCGTAAAGTCGCTGCAGAACGGGTGCGACAGGTTCTGGCTCGCATAGCAGACTGCGAGCTTGGTCGAGCCGGGAATGGCCCGGATCGCGTCCTTGATCTTGATGTCGAACCAGTCTGCCGTCAGCGACAACCCTGGGATGATGCCGCGCGGCGATATCACCGTACCAACGGTCCAGGTCGTGGAGCTTTCGGGCCGAAGGCTCTGGTTACCGCCCACTGTGGTGAGGATCGTGGTGCCGAGCTGCGTATAGTTGGCCGGCACACCGGACGCCTGACAATTGGCGATCAAGGTCACGTTGCCGCTGGAGGTGTAGCGCGAGCAGGGATCGGTCGTGGTCAGATTGCCTTCCGAGACGCCGCCGAAAAGCTCCGGCACGTTGGGAATGCGAAAGCCCGTCCCATAAGTGCCGCGCAGACGGATGCTGTCATTGACTACCCAGTCGGCACTGAGCTTGTAATTCCAGTCGCTCCCGAAGAGATTATAGTCTGAGTAGCGGACTGCGCCATCGAGCGTGAGCGCCTTGGCGAAAGCTGTGTTGGCAAGCACCGGCACCGATAGCTCGAGATAGGCTTCCTTGGCGGTGCTCGAGCCCGAAATAGGATCCTGCTGATTGACGTTCGCCACGCCGAGCACCGTCAACGGGTCGGGATCGCGCCAGCCTTTTTCGCGCCGATAGACCACGCCGGTGGCGAAGGACACCGCGCCGGCTGGAAGGGAGAAGAGATCGCCGTTGAGGTCAGCCGTGACCGTGCCGAGTTCGTTGCCTCCGCGATCGCGCGAGGTGAACAGAATATAATCCAGAACCTGAGGTGTCAGGTCTCCGAACCCAAGATAGTCACCGCAGGGGATGGCCGCGCCCGCCGTGCTGGAGCATTTGCTCCTGTCGAGCGTGTTCGCGACGCGCTCGAGATTGGCGATGTTGGTCGAGCCGTCGACGGCCGTGTTACGCCCGAAGCTGCCCGCGACTTCCCAGGCCCAGTCGTTCGCCAGCTTGCCGCGCAGCCCGAAGGTGCCTTGCCAGGTATCGGTCTCCTGGAAGAAGTGGCGCGCGCCGGGTTCGGCGAGGCGGCGCTGGGCCAGGACCAGGTTCTGGCCGGTCGGATTGGTCGGATTGCTGGCTGGTATCGAGAGATTGCGCAGCGTGCCGGGTGTCGCGATCTGATTCGACTTGCGGAACGTATAGAGGAACTCGCCGAACGCCTGGATACCGTCGGTCAGCGCATAGTCCGCGAAGAAGGCCGTGCTGACGCGCTCGACTGGGCTGACCGCATTGAGAAACGGGTTCGAGTTGAAGTTGTGCTTGGCGGGACTGTAAGGCTCGTAGAAGTTCCCGTTCCCTCCGGGTACCTGGTTGAAGTTGATCTGTTGGCCGTTGGGCAGCACCGCGCGTCCGCCGATCGTCGAGGCGCTGTTGACGCAGCTCAGCGAGCCCGGCGTCGTTTCAGCGAGCGAGCAGGGCGCACGCGAGGCCATGTTGACGGCGCTGGTCTTCTGGTAGGTGACTGCTGCCATGAACCCGCCACGATCGTTGCGAATGCCCCAAAGTAGGTCCGCGGTGAGATCGGAGCCGTCGCCGCGCTCGGTAATGCCTTGTCGGACGCTGAGACCCAGGCCTTCATAATCGGTGCGCGTGACAAGGTTGACCACGCCGGCCATGGCATCGGCCCCGTAGATAGCGGACGCGCCATCCTTGAGGACATCGGTGCGTGCCAGCGCCACGACCGGGATCATGTTGAGATCGGGTGAGGAATTGGCGCCGGTGCCGCCCGCGACGAGGCGTCGGCCGTTGAGGAGCACGAGTGTGCGCTTGATGCCGAGGCCGCGCAGATTGACCTGAGCAGTGCCATAACCGTTGTTGGTCCAGTAGGCCGATGTCTGGTTGCCCGCGAAGCCGGCATTGGCCGGCAAACGCTGCAAGGCGGTTTCGATATTGACGATGCCGGTATTTTGGATCTGCTCGGCGGTGACCACGGTGGCCGGTCCAACCCCGGCCAGATCCTGCCGACGGATTCGTGAGCCGGTAACGACGATGTCGCTGTCATCCCCCAGGACTTGTGCTTTTGGCTGCGGTGTCGGATCGGCCTGAGCGAGAGCCGGCGCGGCGTAGCCCGCGACGATGGCGGCGCTGCCGAGCAGGGCCATCCTGATGGTCATGTGCAATCCCCCTGACGTTTTAGAACAGCCACAGACAACATCAGTTGTATATACAGGTCAACAGTATTTTTCCTGTTTTTCCAATACCTTATTCTCGTGAAATTTAGATATAGATATAGCTGTAATACGCACGCCAGACGTCGAACCCTCATGACTGAAGAGATATTTTTGCGAGCGCTCATTTGCAAAGCTGCTGAGATAGGAGATAGAATATCATATCGTAATACAGCCTCGCACGCTTCGATTTGATGATCGGGACATTTGGCCGGCAAGAATGCGAAGCGGCATGATCACATGTTATTGGTGTCGGCGTGATATACCTAGGTATAGCGCTAGAGATGCTCCGGGAACATTAGTCCTTTGCTGAGCTTGCACGCGCCAGGGAAAGTAATACCGATGCGGACCGCATTTGATCCTCGTTTCCTGGATGTGTCGCGCCTTCTTCCGGATTGAGCCGCAGGTTCGCCTTTTGAGGCAGATGAAACGACTCCTGACGAAACGTCGTGCGACGAGTCCGGCGACCTGAGATCGTCGCGCAGCCACTGGGTCACTTGGCGATGATCCAATCCGGTTCGGCAGTGGCGGCGCAGTCCTCGAACGTCGATCGCATCCGCGGAGCCGACGGGCCGGCTTGTGCATGAGCCGCCCTGATTTTGCCGCTGGGCAGTACGGCAGGTTGCGAAAAATGCTTGCTGTGTCCCGGTCGGCGCGCGGGCGTGCAGCTCGCGCCTCGCACGATCACACGCGCAGCAGTCGCCCCACCGCCCGCATGATCGTCGCCCGGCGCGCCGCGTGCTCGGCAGCGTCGCGTGCAGCTCCGGTCATGCACCAGAGCTGGGTGAGGGCGGCGACAAGCCGGACGACATCCAGGGGCGTGAAGTCGGCGACGATCCGCCCCTCGGCCTGCGCCGCTGCGATCCCGTCCAGCTTCTCCCCGAGAAGGACCTCGCCGGCCGGGAGCATCAGAACATCCTGGCCACGCTCCAAATGATGCCAGGTCAGCAGCCTCCACAGGCGCGGGCGTTCGACCAGCAAGTCATAGGTGCGCCCCGCATAACCCTCAAGATCATTTGGATCGAAGCGATCGGCCTGCGCCGCGTCCATCACTTCCTGCGTCAGCGCGGCATCGAAGAGCGCCTCCTTGTCCCCGAAATAGGTGTAGAGCATCGGCTTGCTGATACCCGCCGCCTGCGCAATCCGGTCGATCCGCGCGCCCGCCAGCCCATGGGACGCGAACTCCTCGGTCGCTGCAGCCAGGAGCGTCTCGCGGCTCTGTGCGGCATTCCGCCGGGTTCGTTGCTTCATCACACCTCCAAGCATTGACGCATTCCAGGTTTCAAGTTACCTACCAGTTGGTAATATATGGAGTAACATATGTCCAATCACTGGTTTCTCACGGGCGCGTCCAGCGGCATCGGCCGCCATCTGGCCGAACTGATCCTGGCCGCTGGCGACGACCTTACCGCGACGGCCCGCAAGCCCGAAAGCCTCGATGATCTCGCGGCGAAATATCCGAGCCAGCTGCGCGTCGAAGCGCTCGACGTCACGGTCAAGGACGATATTGCTGCGGTCGTGGCCCGGGCGCAGGCGCGTCGACCCGTCGATATTCTGGTCAACAACGCCGGCGGCGGCGTGATCGGCGCCACCGAAGAGATGTCGGACGCCGAGGTCGAAGGCCAGATCGCGCTCAATCTCATGGCGCCCATCCACATCACCCGCGCCTTTGTCCCCGCCATGCGGCTGCGCGGGAGCGGCCGGATCATCCAGATCTCCAGCGCTAGTGGTCAGGGCTCGCTTCCGACGAGCAGTCTCTATCATGTGGCCAAATGGGGCCTGGAGGGCTTCAGCGAATGCCTCCGCCAGGAGCTTGAACCCTTCAACCTGTTCGTGACACTGATCGAGCCGGGCGGGGCGCGCACCAGCTTCAGCCACAATCTGCAATTCGCCAGCGAGATCGCCGCGTATCGCGATACGCCCGCCGGCCATATCCGCAAGATGTTCGAGACCGCCGGAAACGAGCTCTACACGCTCGACCCGCAAAAGATCGCGCAAGCGATCGTTGATGTCGCAACCAGCGACCATCCGCCGCTGCGCGTGACTCTGGGGGGTGACGCTTTCGGCGTTGTCCAGGCGGCGCTGCAATCGCGGCTCGCCTTTCTGCAGTCCCAGGAAGCGCTCGCGCGCTCGGTCGCTTTCGACAGTTGAGCTTTTCCGTCTTCCAGCTTTCGTCTCCGCGCGGTGCGACGCGCCTCACCGGGGCCCGGCAACCCTGTCGTCAGCGCCGTTATCCGATACTTAGGTATAGTCATCCGACACGATTGCAGAGGCGCCACACGGGCAATCGCTTGGTACCATCGCAAGAGAGGAAAACCCTCGCGGTCGCCAATCAAGGGTGCGCAGACCTTCGCAGTCTGCGTGCCCTTGATGTGGCAGCGCGCCGCCCAGCCACGCGCGTCATGAACGGGAGCGGCCTTCTGCGAAACCCAACGCTCCGCCGCATTTTCTATAAGCTCTCGCTCGAATTGCTGCGCGCCGCCTTCTTCTTCCTGCGATTGGGCTTGAAGAATGACGAGTGTTTGTGCGCGCGTCTCAATAGGCGAGGCACACGGCTTCCGGTCGCCGCCGCCGTTCTTTGTCACAATGGCAAACGGCTACGGCCGGCGACCCTGATCGATCCGGCGTGCGAGCACGTCGGCAAGGATGACTTCGTGTGGATCAAAATGTCCCAGCCCAGCGAAACAGAACTTGCCGACATCGCCGGGAATTACGGCCTTCACCCGCTTGCCATGGAAGGTGCCGACAACGGCCACCAGATTTCGAAGCTCGACGATCACATGCTCAGGGTTGAGAGCGCCATCACCGGCATCCGCGACATCCTGATCTCGGTGTTCGAGGCGAGTCACCTGCTCGAACAGCAGCGCCAAGGTGCGATCACCCGTTAGCTTGCCGCCCGGGCTGCGATCCTCGCGGTGCCTACCGCGATTGCCGGAATCTACGGCATGAATTTCGAGAATATGCCCGAACTGAAGACGCAATGGGGATATTTCGTCATCCTCGGCGTCATCGCTGCGGTCTGCATTGGGCTCTACATCCGGTTCAAACGTAGCCACTGGCTTTGACGGCGCAGATCGGCTTTCCACATCGCGCCGGGCTGAGGCTGCCGGGGGCCGGCCGCCACAATTCAATGCTTTCGAAGCGTCTCGATGCGGTGCCGGTCCAACGCTTCGAGCAAAGCCCTGCCGATCAGCGGCTTTGCGAGAACATGATCGAAGCCCGCCTCAGCGGCCCGCGAGGCCAGCAGCGTGTCATGAAAGCCTGAGATCATGATCGCGCGTCCCGACCATCCGATCTCGCGAAGGTGACGCAGCATCGCGAATCCGTCGATGTCGGGCATGCGATAGTCGAGGATGACGCAGTCTGCCTCCTTCGCGCGGGGGTCGGCCAACAGCGCGTGGCCGGTCGTATATCCCCACACGGCATAGCCGCGCGATCTCAGCAGCAGCTGGAGGCCACGCCGCACGCCGGGATCGTCGTCGGAGACGAGGATGGTGTATCTGCCATCATGCTGAGTGGAACGGACCGATGGCATTGCGAGAAGCGGACACCCGTGTGACGATTGCACCATCGATCGCATATCGCGCCTCGTCCCGTCGCTACGTAGAGGTCGCAGTCACTTCGGCTTGCGGCCCATGCCCGCGGCAAAGGCGATCCGCAGGGCTTCGGACAAATTGCGGACCTCGAGCTTGGCCATCAGGCTCGCGCGATGGACCTCGACCGTTCGCGATGAACAGCCCAGGTCATAGGCGATCGTCTTATTGGGCAGGCCGTTCGCCAGCCCTTCCAGCACTTCACGCTCCCGGGGCGTCAGTGCAGCGACCCGCACGCCGGCTTCAGAGGTTTCCAGAGTGCGAAGGTCGACATCGTCGAGACGCGCGAACGCGCGGCTGACGGCGCCGAGCAGGGCGGCTTTCTCGAAGGGCTTCTCGAGAAAGTCGACCGCGCCGCCTTTCATGGCCTGCACCGCAACCGACACGTCGCCATGGCCGGTCAGGACGATGACCGGCATATTGACCCCGCGTGCTGCCATGGCGGCCTGAATCTCGAGACCGTCCATCTCGGGCATGCGCACGTCGAGGATGATGCAGCCGACGGCCGCCGACTTCGCCTCCTTGAGAAACTCCACGCCCGAGGCATAGGTCACGACGTCGTAGCCCGCGGTCTTGAGCGCAAAGCTCGCCGCCTTGCGGATGCTCTCCTCGTCGTCGACCAGATGGATGACGCGTCTATCCCCCATGTTCCTCCTCCGCCCGCGCATGGATCAAGGTAAAATGAAAGCGCGCGCCGCCGCGGTCGGGGCGCTCCATCCAGATACGGCCCCCATGCGCTTCGATGATGGTCCGGCAGATCGAAAGGCCGAGGCCCATGCCGTCGGCCTTTGTCGACTTGAACGCCGTGAAGAGCTGCTCCCGGACCTCGTCGGCGATGCCGGGGCCGGTATCCTCCACGGTCACCTCGATCTGCCCGTCAGGGCGCAACCTGGTCGCTACCTTGAGGTCGCGAACAGGACACGCCGCCATCGCCTCGATGGCGTTGCGCATCAGGTTGACCAGCACCTGCTGGATCTGCACCCTGTCGACGAGAACCGGCGTCGCGGCGGGATCGACCGCGAAGAAGCTGCGGATGCCGCGCTCGCGTGCACCGACCAGCGCGAGCTCGCTCGCCTCGGCGACAACCTGCGGCAGATCGTGGAGGCTCTTGTCGACCTCGCCGCGGGCGACGAAATCGCGCAGGCGCCGGACGATATGGCCGGCCCGCAGCGTTTCCTGTGCCGCATCATCCATCACCGACCGTAGCGACACGAAGGGTTCGTCGTCCCGCTCGTCGAGCATGTCGCGGATCGTCTCGAGATAGAGCGCGACCGCGGCAAGCGGCTGGTTGAGCTCATGCGCGAGGGTCGAGGCCATCGTGCCCATCGCGCTCAGCCGGGAGACATGGACAAGCTCTGCCTGCAGTTCCTTGAGCCTGAGCTCATCCTGCTCCTTGGCGGTGAGATCCCGGATGAAGCCGGTGAACAACCGCTGCCCGTCTTCACCGGCCTCGCCAACCGACAGCTGCATCGGGAAGGTCGAGCCGTCGCGGCGCTGGCCGACCACGACGCGGCCGAGGCCGATGATCCGGCGCTCGCCGGTCTGGAGATAATGCGCGATATATTCGTCATGCCGGTCGCGATCGGGCTGGGGCATCAGGCAGGAGACGTTGCGGCCGACGAGCTCGGTTTCCGAATAGCCGAACAGGCGTTGGGCGGCCGCGCTGAACGACGTGATGTCGCCGGTCTCGTCGATGATGATCATCGCATCGGGGACGGTCGCCAGGATCGACTGGAGATGCTGCTCGCGGGTCTCGATTGACGCCCGGACCGCCGCCTCGTCGGTGACATCGCGACTGATGCAGGCAAAGCCTCGATGTGCGTCGCCTTCGAACAGGGCGCTGATCGTCAGGCGCGCGAGATACTCCGCTCCGTTCTCGCAGACCCGCCACGCTTCGCGCTCCAGCGTGCCTTCGTGAAGGGCGGCCGCCAGGTCTGCGCACGGGCGGCCGGCCGCAATCTCGTCGGGCGGGTAGAACAGGTCATGGGGCTGTCCCAGGACGCGATCGAGGGGCCAGCATTCGGCACGCTCGCCTTCTTCATTATAGCTCAGCACGATCCCGGCAGGATCGAGCAGCGTCAGGACATGGCCGCCAGCCTGTCGCAGGAACAACGGCGCAAGCCGCACCACCTCCCTGGCAATCTCGTCCGCCCCGCGCCTCGTGTCGACCATCGGCCGGCTCACATACCTGGCCGGGCGCACGTATCCGGGCGTAGCCCGACCGTGCCACTCAGCGCCGCGCGAGTATGGCCTTCATCTCGTCGATTTCCTGCCGCTGCGAGCGCTTGATCGCTTCGCAAAGCCGGATGACTTCCGGATCGCTGAGCTTTGCTTCCTGGCACATCAGGATCGCCCCGGAATGATGCGGGATCATCGAGCGCAGAAAGGCCGTGTCGCCGATCGTGGTCTGGGTGCGGATGAGTGCAAAGCTGCCGAAGAAGGCGACCAGCGACGCGGCGATCAGCGCGATGTTGGCGGCCTTCGACACGAACATGTGTCGCATGGCGAGGATCATCAGCACCACCATCGGTGCGACCATCATCAGCGTCATGTAGAGCATGTTGAGGTTGTTGTAGAAGCTGTCGAGCCCGTCGATCATGACGAACATCACCAGATACATGATGACGCCGCTGATGACGGTCTGAACGGCAAGGCTCCAATAGGCACCCATCTTCCGGGTGTTCATGTGGGACGAATGGTCCATGGCGTATCTCCTTCGCTCGGCGCCGGCCGACCTGGGTATGAGTGTAACGCCCCGCTCTCTTGTTCGCCCCCGCCATCAGCCGTCCTGATGCTAAAACCAGAAGCGAACGCCGGCGACGAAGCTGGTGGCATGGACGTCCTCGCCCGCAAGCCTCGACAGCCGCGCCGTGTCTCCGGCTTTGCGCAGATAGGAAACGCCGATGTAAGGTGCGAACTGGCGGCTGAATTCGTAGCGCAGGCGCGCGCCGAGCTCTATGTTGACCAGCCCCGAACCGATGTCGTTCTCCGGAATATCCTGCGCGGCGAAATTGACCTCGGCGCGCGGCTGCAAGATCAGGCGCTGGGTGATGCGCTGGTCGTAATAGCCCTCGACCCGGCCCAGAACATCGCCCTTGGTCGAGAGGAACAGCGCGCCTTCGACCTCGAACATGCCAGGAGCCAGGCCCTCGACGCCGATCGTCGCGTAGGTGCGGTCGGGCCCGCGGCCGAAGTCCTGGCGGATACCGCCCTGAAGATTGAAATAGGGGTCGATGGCCCGGCTGTAGAGCACCTGCACCTCGGCGCTGTCGATGCCGCGGCCGAACTCGCCTTCGCCCTCGCTCTTGAGCCAGAGGCGGTTGATGTCGCCGCCGTAAAAGCCTTCGCCATCCCAGCGATAGCCATCGCGGCCGCTATGCGCCTGATACTCGAACAGGTTGAGCAGCACCTGCCCGAAATTGTTGCCGCCGCTGTCCTTCATCATGATGTCGCGTGAGCGCGCCATCTCGGCGCCGGGAAAATCACGATCGGCGAAGTGGTCGCTGGGGGGAGGCGGCGGGGGCGCATTGCCGGCCGGAAGCGCCGTGCCGGTCATTTGCATGCCGGGCATGGCGGTCTGGCCATGCTGCGAATGGTCCATCCCGGGCATGTCCGGCATCGCGCCGTCCTGATGCTGGGAGTGGTCCATGCCCGGCATGTCCGGCATCGCGGGAGACGCGGGTTGCGGCTGACCGGCCGCATCTCCCTGCGGCGCAGGACTGGCCTGGTGCTGCGAATGGTCCATCGCCGAGGTGGCGTCTGGCGCTGGTGTCTGAGCGCGCGGCCTGGCGGCGGCCTTGTCCTTCTTCTTCTCCTGCGCCGGCGGCACCTCGCCCGGCGGCGCCATGCCGGGCATGCCGTGCATTGAATGATCCTGGGCAAAGGCGGGCGCGGCAGCGAAAAGGGCGATCGCGCTCACCAGCGGCGTGAGGATGCGGGTCATTACGCGTCTCCCTTCGGACGGACGCTCACGACCCGCATCATCCCGGCATGCATGTGGTAGAGGAGATGACAGTGGAAGGCCCAGTCGCCGACCGCGTCGGCGGTGAAGTCCCAGGTCACCTTGCCGCCGGGCTGGACGATTACCGTATGCTTGCGTGGCGCATGATCGCCATGCCCCGTCACCAGCTCGAAAAAATGCCCGTGAATATGGATCGGATGCCCCATCATCGTGTCGTTGATGAGATTGACGCGCACCCGCTCGCCTTCGATGAAGGAGATCGGCTCGTGATGGTCCGACATTTTTTCGCCGTCGAACGACCACATGAACCGCTCCATGTTGCCGGTGAGGTGAATGTCGATGCTGCGGCTCGGCGCGCGCACGTCCGGATTGCGATCGAGCGCCATCAGGTCCCTGTAGACAAGCACCTTGTGGCCGACGTCGGCGAGGCCCTGGCCGGGCTCGCCGGTGCGGTCGACGGGCATCGGCGAGATGGTCTGGACGCTCGGGTCGCGCTTCACCTGCGGCGCGTTCGAGAAGTCGCGCATCTTCATCGACCCCATCGCGTGCCCGCCATGGTCCATGCCCGCCATCTGGCCATCTGCGCCCATCGCGCCGTGGTCCATCCCGCTCATCGCGGAATGATCCATCCCCGAATGATCCATGCCTGCCATGGCGCTATTGTCCATGGTCGCCATCGCTGCCGCCGCGCCGGTCGCGAGGCGCGCGGACGCGTTCTTCTCGGCCGTCGGATCGACGCCCCGCATAGCGCCGCCCGACATGTCCATGCCTTCCATGCCCGGCATCGAGGACATGTCCATGCCCATGTCCTTCATGTCGGCGAGCGGCCGTTTGCGTAAGGGGGGAACCTCGCCGGCCATGCCGGCGCGCGGCGCGAGCGTGGCACGCGCCATGCCCGAGCGGTCGATCGCCTCGCCGACAAGGGTGTAGGCCTTGTCATCGCCTGGGCTGACAACGACGTCGTAGGTCTCGGCAACACCAATCTGGAACTCGTCGACGGTGACCGGCACCACATTCTGCCCGTCGGCCTGGACGATGGTCAGCGGCAGGCCGGGGATGCGGACGTTGAAGGTGGTCATCGCCGACGCATTGATGACCCGCAGCCGCACCCGTTCGCCCGGGGTGAAGAGCGCGGTCCAGTTGTCCATCGGACCATGGCCGTTGACGAGATAGGTGTAGGTGGATCCGGTCACATCGGAGATGTCGGCCGGGTCCATCCGCATCTGGCCCCAGTCGAGCCGGTCCTTGAGCGGCTGATCCTTGCCCGACAGGAGCCCGGCCAGGGTCTGGCGCTGGAAATTGAAATGGCCGGGGTTGACCTTGAGGCGCCGGAAGATCGCCTGCGGCGAGAGCGCGCTGTGATCGGCGAGCACGATGACATGCTCGCGGTCATAGGCGACCGGATCGGCACCGGCGGGATCGATGATGATCGGGCCGTAATGGCCTTCCTGTTCCTGCAGGCCTGAATGGCTGTGATACCAGTAGGTGCCGCTTTGCACGACGGGGAACTGGTAGAGGTAGTTCGATCCCGGCTTGATGCCCGGAAAAGACACGCCCGGCACGCCGTCCATATTGGCCGGCAGGATCAGCCCGTGCCAGTGGATCGAGCTGTCCTCCTCGAGTTGATTGACGACGTTGAGCCGCACGCGCTGGCCTTCGCGCAGCCGGATCAGCGGGGCGGGGACCGTGCCGTTGAGACCGATTGCGCGGAACTGGCGCCCGTCGATGCTCATCGACTGCCGGGCGATGGTCAGCGTGATGTCTTCGCCCGACACGGTCGGTAGCGTCGGTCGCATCCCCGGCGAGATGGTCTGCGCCCAGGCAGGCAGCCAGGCTGATAATGCGGCGCCACCACCGGCGAGGGCCGCGCCGCGAAGGAACTGGCGGCGGTCGAGGGCAGAAATCATTCGGTTTGTCTCAGCTTGCGGAAAGAGGGCGGACCTATTGGAAATACGCAGCCCACCCGCCTGCCCCTCAAACTTTCTTCAAACTTTCCGCGAGGCGCGCCCGGGCGCGGTAGAGGCGGGTCTCGACGGCCTTCTGGGAGATGCCGAGGATCTCGGCGGTTTCGGCTTCCGATTTCTCGTCGATCGTCCGCAGGATGAGCGTGTCCTTGAGCGAGGCGGGCAGGGCGGCGATCGCCGTCATCGCCTCGGCGAGTTGCTGTTCGGCATCCAGGGCGCGGTCGGCCGAGGGGGCGTCGTCGACGATATGTTCGGCTTCGCCCAGAGGAAGGGCGAAGGAAAAGAAATTGCGGACCGCACGGCGACGGCGCCAGTCGTGGCATTTGTTGATGACGATCCGCGACATCCAGACCGGGAAGGGCCGCGTCCCATCATAGCGGCTGAGCGCGGAAAAGGCGGCCACGAAGCTCGCCTGAGTGACGTCGAGCGCCTCGTCGGGGCTACCGACATGGCTGCGCACGAGACGGTGTACCCAGCCCTGATGCCGGCGGACCAGCTCGCCATAGGCCGCTTGCCGGCCCCCCAGCGCCAGAGCCGCAAGCTCCCCGTCCGAGCAGTCGGGGAGGTGGAGCGTCATTTTTTCTCGGCCGTCAGCGCTTTCACGACGGCGTCGTCGAACTTCACCGTCTGGTCGGGGCGGAGCACCGCACGCATCGCGAAGATATGCTCGAGCGTTTCCTTCTGCAGCGCGCCCATCGCCTGGTGTGACCGGTCGACGGCGGCGGAGACCTGAGGCCCATAGCCATGTTCCGACCTGATGGCCTGCGCGAGCCATGCATTGTCGGCGCGCAGTTCCGCTTCCAGGGCCTGTCGGCGGATGGCGTAGCGGGCTTCGATAGCCTCGAGCCGTGCATGTTGCGCGCTATCCAGCTTGAGATCGCGATGGAGCAGGTCGTGCAGCTCATTCTCGACAGGGGGCGCCGGCACGACATAGAGCCGGCCGATCACGACCCCCGCTACTGCCGCAACAAACGTCAGCAGCACGAGAAGGAGAAGGCCGCGGCGATCGCGCATCATTGCGCGCTCAGCAGCGTCGAAGGAGCGAGCGCGAGCCGCGCGTCGAAGGGCGATGCCGCAGCATCTGCCGAACGCACTGGCACCGCGGAACCGGCGATGCCGATGAAGAGCGCGACCGCGGCTGCGACACCGAAGGTCGTGGCGCTCAGGCGCGGCATGGCCTGGAGCCGGGCGATCTCGGCCATGACGCGGCTGTCCAGCCCGGCAAGCCGGGGATCGAGGGGGGCTTCCCGCAACCGGCTGAGCATGTCGTCGAGGTGGTCCATGATGTTTCTCCGTCTTCTCTTCTCAATACGCAGGGTGGTCTTCTAACCCTTGTCCGGGAACAAAAAGAAAATTGCGAGGGGTGCAGGTCGCGGCTGCGTATTCTCTCATGTCACTGACAGGAGAATGTCCAAATGCGCTTCTTTTCGCCGCTCGCAGCCATCGCCGCCGTCGGCCTGAGTGTTTCTGCTCCGGCCTACGCCCATCCCAAGCTCGTGTCCTCGACGCCCGCCGCCAACGCCAGCGTCCCGGCGCCGTCGCGTATCACGCTCACCTTCAGTGAAGGTCTGATGCCGAAGCTGTCGGGCGCCGAGATCGTGATGACCGGCATGCCCGGCATGCCCAACCACCGCATGGCGGTAACCGGCTTCAAGACGTCCGTCGAAGGCGACAAGACGCTCGTGCTGACGCTCGCCAAGCCGCTCATGGCGGGCAGCTATCAGGTCGCCTGGCACGTCGTCTCGACCGACACGCACCGCATCCAGGGCAATCTCGCCTTTACCGTCAAGTGACGCCATGAACGACGTGGCACTCGTCGCCGTCCGCTGGGCGCTCTACGTCGATCTCGGCCTGTTGTTCGGCCTGCCGCTGTTCGCGCTCTATGCGCCCGGCGGCGGCCGGATGGTACAGCGGCATCTGCCGATGGTAGCAATGGTGGCCGGTCTCGCCTGTCTCGCCCTCCTGCTGTCGGCGCTGGGGTTCGCGTTGCAGGCAGCGGCCATGACCGGGCTGCCGCTCACCCAGCCTGATCTTTCCATGGTCGCAGAGCTGTTCAACGGCACGTCCATGGGAACGGCGCTGAAGGCGCGCCTCGTCGCGCTCCTCGTTCTTCTGCTCTCCATCCCCTTCTATCGCCGGCAATCCCGTCCTGCCTTCATCGCCTCCACTCTGGCAGGCGCGGTCGCACTCGCGACCCTCGCCTGGAGCGGGCATGGCGCGGCTGGCGAAGGCGAGGCGGGCTGGCTGCAACTGGGGGCCGATCTCATCCATCTGCTCGCCGCCGGCGCCTGGGTCGGCGCGCTTGCCGCATTCCTCGCGCTGGTACTTCCCAGGCTCGCAACCGACGATCTCGCCGCTCAAGACATGGACCGGGTCACGCTCGCCGAGGAAGCGTTGCGGGGCTTCTCCCTCGTCGGCACGATCATCGTCGCCCTGCTGATCCTGACCGGGACGGTGAACGGCTGGTTCCTCGTCGGTCCGGGCAACATCGCCTCGCTCGGGCAGTCGACCTACGGCCTGCTGCTCATCGCCAAGCTGCTGCTGTTCGCCGGCATGCTGGGCCTGGCCGCGCTCAACCGTTATCGCCTGACCCCGGCACTTGCGCAGGCGATCGAGGAAGAGGACGCGCCACGGGCGCAGGCGCTGCTGCGCGCGAGCCTCGTCGTCGAAGGCGGTCTTGCGATCGTCATTCTCGGGCTCGTCGCCTGGCTGGGGACACTATCGCCGCCCATGTCGATGTAGCTTATCGTTTCGGACGCCTCGCGTTGGGAGAAGCCTATGCAATCCTACACCCCGCCGCTCGGGACCGGATCGACGAAAGACTATGATCGCGCGATCCGCCTGTGGACGCGGGAGAAGCGGTGGCGTGCCGCCATGCTCGCCGCCCTGGCGCCCAAAGCCGGTGAGACGGTCGTCGACGTCGGCTGTGGCACCGGCAGCTTCGCGCTGATGCTTAAGCAAGCCGAGCCCAGGACGCAGGTGATCGGTCTCGATCCCGATGCCGAGGCGCTCGACATCGCGCGGCACAAGGCCGCTGTGCGGCGGGCCGATATCGACTGGCGTCAGGGATTTGCCAGGGACGTGGCCCCGGGTACCGCCGACGCTGTCGTGTCGAGTCTCGTGCTGCATCAGATGCCGGTCAGGGAGAAGGCGGCAACCCTGCGCGCCATGTTCGCCATGCTGCGCCCGGGTGGGCGCCTGGTGATCGCCGATTATGGCCGCCAGCAGGGTTTCATGCGGCTTGCCTTCCGCCTGACCGTGCAGCGGCTCGATGGCATCGATGATACCCGGCCCAATGCCGACGGCGTGCTCCCCGGCCTGATCGCGGCGGCCGGCTTCAGGCATGTGGCCGAGACGTTTCGGCTTTTGACCATCACCGGCGCGATCGACTTGTTTACGGCGCATCGACCGGCGCAGGACCACGGCCTTACGGTTGCCAATGACCTTGGCTGATGGCGGCCAGGCGAACGGGCCCGCCGATTTGTCCGCTTAGGCGATTACGTATTGACCCTGACACGGTGTCAGACCCTAGATCGTCAGGCGTCGAAAGGAGCAAGGCGATGAACGAGACACATGGAGCGGCGCATGGCGGCGGTTGCTGCGGCGGCCACAGCGCCGCGAAAGCGGCGACCGGCGTCAAGGACCCGGTCTGCGGCATGACCGTCGACCCGGCGACCACGGCGCATCAAGCCGAGCATGGCGGTGAACGCTATCATTTCTGTAGCGCGGGCTGCCGGACCAAATTCATCGCCGATCCCGAGCGCTATCTCGGCCCGCCAGCGCCGCCGGTCGCGGCGCCCGAAGGCACGATCTGGACCTGCCCGATGCATCCAGAGATCCGGCAGGACCATCCCGGATCCTGTCCGATCTGCGGCATGGCGCTCGAGCCCGCGACCGTGACTGCCGACAGCGGCCCCAGCCATGAGCTGGTCGATTTCACACGGCGCTTCCGGGTCGGCCTGATGCTGGCCCTCCCGGTGCTGATCCTCGAGATGGGCGCGCATCTCTTTCCCGCGATCCATCGCCTCGTGCCGATGTCGATCTCGGTATGGATCCAGTTCGTGCTGGCGACACCCGTCGTGCTCTGGGCGGGCTGGCCCTTCTTCGAGCGTGGCTGGGCCTCGCTCAAGACCCGCAACCTCAACATGTTCACCCTGATCGCGATGGGGACCGGGGTCGCCTGGATCTACAGCGTCGTCGCGACGCTCGCGCCCCAGCTGTTCCCGCCCGCCTTCCGCGGAGAGGACGGCATGGTTGCCGTCTATTTCGAGGCGGCCGCGGTGATCACTGTCCTCGTGCTGCTCGGCCAGATGCTCGAACTGCGCGCGCGCGAGCGGACCTCGGGCGCGATCAAGGCGCTGCTTAACCTTGCGCCAAAGACCGCGCGCCGGATCGGTTCCGATGGCAGTGAAGAGGAAATCAGCCTCGATCTCGTTGCGGTCGGCGACCGCCTGCGTGTGCGTCCCGGCGAGAAGGTGCCGGTCGATGGCGTGGTCGAGGACGGCCGTTCCTCGCTCGACGAGTCGATGGTCACCGGTGAGTCCATGCCCGTCACCAAGGCCAAGGCCGACACGGTGATCGGCGGCACGCTCAACCAGACCGGCGCGCTGGTGATCGTCGCCGACAAGGTCGGACGCGACACCATGCTTGCGCGGATTGTCCAGATGGTCGCCGAGGCGCAGCGCTCGCGCGCGCCGATCCAGCGCATGGCCGATCAGGTGTCGGGCTGGTTCGTGCCCGTGGTCATCGCGGTTGCGGTGGTCGCGTTTATCGCCTGGGGTATCTGGGGCCCCGAGCCGCGCTTCGCCTATGGGCTGGTGGCGGCGGTCGCCGTGCTGATCATCGCCTGTCCCTGTGCACTGGGTCTCGCCACGCCGATGTCGATCATGGTGGGCGTCGGCCGCGGCGCCGGACTCGGCGTCCTTATCAAGAATGCCGAAGCGCTCGAGCATATGGAGAAGGTCGACACGCTCGTCGTCGACAAGACAGGCACGCTGACCGAAGGCCGCCCTGCCGTCACCCAGGTCGTGCCGGCGCCCGGCTTCGACGAAGCCGAGTTGCTGCGGCTTGCCGCCTCGGTCGAACGGGCTTCCGAACATCCGCTCGCGCTGGCGATCGTCGAGGCTGCGAAGGATCGCGCCATCGCCACGAGCGACGTCACCGACTTCGACTCGCCGACCGGGCGCGGCGCGCTCGGTACGGTCGAAGGGCGGCGCATCGTCCTCGGCAATGCGCGGTTCCTCGCCGACGAGGGCGTCGCCACCGAGGCGCTCGCCGGCCAGGCCGACGCACTGCGACGCGATGGCGCCACCGCAATCTTCATCGGAATCGACGGCACCGTCGGCGGTGCCTTCGCCATCGCCGATCCGGTGAAGGCCACGACGCCAGAAGCGCTCGCCGCGCTCAAGGCGGAGGGTATTCGCGTGGTCATGCTGACCGGCGACAACCGCACGACAGCGGAAGCGGTCGCCCGGCGCCTGGGCATCGACGAGGTCGAAGCCGAGGTGCTGCCCGATCAGAAAAGCGCCGTGGTCGCCAAGTTCAAGCGCGAGGGGCGGGTGGTCGCCATGGCCGGCGACGGTGTCAACGACGCCCCCGCGCTGGCCGCCGCCGATGTCGGCATCGCCATGGGCTCGGGCACCGACGTCGCCATCGAGAGCGCGGGCGTGACCCTGCTCAAGGGCGACCTCACCGGCATCGTCCGGGCGCGTAAGCTCAGCCAGGCGACCATGTCGAACATCCGCCAGAACCTCGTCTTCGCCTTCATCTACAATGTCGCGGGCGTGCCGGTGGCGGCGGGCGCGCTCTATCCGCTGTTCGGCATCCTGCTCTCGCCGATCATCGCGGCCGCCGCCATGGCGCTCTCCTCGGTCAGCGTGGTCACCAACGCGCTGCGACTCAACCGGAAGGCGCTGTGAACATCGGCGAGACGTCTCGGCGGAGCGGCGTCTCGGAGCGGATGATCCGCCATTATGAGAAGATAGGCCTCATCCCGGCGCCGCCGCGCCGGGGTGCGGGCTATCGCGACTATGACGAGCGCGATCTTCATCGCCTGCGGTTCATCGCCAATGCGCGCGATCTGGGGTTTCCGATCGAGGAGATCCGCACTTTGCTCGGCCTTTGGGCGGATACGGGTCGCGCGAGTGGCGAGGTGAAGCGGCTTGCGCTGGCCCGTGCCGAGGAATTCGAGCGCAAGGCGGCAGCGCTGACGGCGCTGCGCGACACGCTGGTCGATCTCGCCGAACGCTGCCACGGCGACGCGCGGCCGGATTGTCCGATCATTGCCGAACTCGCCACGGGCCGATCCGCATAACGTCCGATGTCGCAGGATGGTGAAGCCTAATGGCGATCGTCCTCAGGCGATCCGTTCAGGTCCACAGCAAACGCGATCCGTAGCAAGTCGGGCAAACTTTGGGCTCCCAGTTTGACCATCAGGCTGGCTCGATCCAGCTCGACCGTGCGCGGCGTGGTACCGAGTTCATCTGCGATAAAGCTATTGGGATAGCCTCGCGCAATCCCTCTAAGAACGGCCCGTTCGCGCTGCGTCAGTCTCGCGGCTTTCGACAGCGCGTCGGCCTGTTCTGCGGCACGCCCGGTTATATTCTCCAGCGAGCTGAAGGCGCGGTCGATCGCGCCAAGCAATGCGGCCTTTTCGACCGGTTTGGCGAGAAAGTCGGCAGCGCCCGCCTGCATTGCCTGCACGGCGAGCGTGGGATCGCCATTGCCGGTGAGCATGACGACAGGCATATCAATCCCGCGTCGCGTCAGCTCCACCTGGACCTGAAGGCCGTCCATGTCCGGCATGTGCATGTCGAGGATCACGCAGCCTTTCTTAGCGTCACCCGCGGCCGACAGAAACTCCGGCCCCGAAGCGTAGGCCTCGACGGCGAAGCCGGCGGTACGCAACGTGAATCGCAGTGCCTTTCGGATTGTCTCTTCGTCATCGACGATGTGAACGACGCGCTTGTTCCCCATACTCCTCGGATCGATCTGGAGTGCCGCGCCGCAAAGGCACCGCTATTGGGGAGGCCTCTTACGGGCAGGACCATGGTCCAAGGTCAAGGCCGAAATATTGCCGCAGCAGTTCCAACGGCGCAGGTGCTCGACATCGCCCCGATACGGCGGCTCTTACCACTGGAGTTCGGGCACCTCCGTCTGGTCTCCTGGAAGGGGGGCGCCCCAAAACGCGGCGGCCGAAAACGTACACGCCCTCAACGGGGCTGAACGCGCTACCTGCAAAAAGGGGCGTGAGGCCCAAAAGTGCGTCTGTCGGGCTCGACTTCAGAGCCGCAAAGCTCGGGCACCTGCTGGGGACATAGGAGCCGTTCTAGGCCTCACCTCAAGATTTGTTCGCCAGACAACGCTAAGCTGGAAATACTGAGAACATCCTAGGCGACGAGCCGAAGTCTGCCGTTCGGGTCGTGGAGTGCTCGGTACCCGCGGTTGCCGC
>NZ_LYMM01000027.1 GCF_002896965.1 Novosphingobium guangzhouense | reverse complement strand
ATGCGCTTGCCGGTCGACAGGCGCTCCATCGCCGTGCCCAGAGCCTTGCTGGCCGAATTCGAAGCATTCGAAGCGCGGATCGCGCTGATATTGGTGTTGATGACAGACATGTTGAAAAACCCCGGTAAGCCCTTTGGACGACCCCGGAAGTGGAGCGCCCTTCGCATGTCCAGAAGAACGGTGGGAGCCGATGGCTTTTAAGACGGTTCCGCTTTCGCTTGATCGAAATTCATTCGCCCTGCATGGCTGGCGCCTTCGCTGGCGCTCCGTTCGCAGCTGCAAACAAAGGAATTAGAATGCCTTCCGGCCTTGTCGCCCTGCTTGACGACGTATCGGTCATCGCCCGCGCCGCCGCCGCATCGCTTGACGATGTGGGTGCGGGCGTGGCCAAGGCCGGCACCAAGGCCGCCGGCGTGGTGATCGACGACGCGGCGGTGACGCCCGGCTACGTCACCGGCTTTACCCCGGACCGCGAACTGCCGATCATCTGGAAGATCACCAAGGGCTCGTTGCGCAACAAGCTGCTGATCCTGCTGCCGATCGCCCTGCTGCTGAGCGCCTTCCTTCCCGGTGCGATCACCCCGATCCTGATGGCGGGCGGCCTTTTCCTTGCCTTCGAAGGGGCGGAAAAGGTGATCGAGAAGCTGGGCGGCGAAAAGCACGGCGAAACGCTTGAAGATCCGATCGAGGACGCCGTCAGCTTCGAAAAGGCACGCGTTTCGGGCGCTGTGCGCACCGATCTTATCCTCTCGGCCGAAATCATGGCGATCGCGCTGAACGAAGTCGGCGACGAGACGCTGGTGGCCCGTGCAGTGACGCTGGCGCTGGTTGGCGTAGCGATCACGGTCGCGGTCTATGGCGCGGTGGCGCTCATCGTGAAGATGGACGATGTCGGCCTGCACCTGACGAAGAAGCCTGGGGCCAGCGCGCAGGCGCTGGGGCGCGGTCTGCTGAAGGCGATGCCGGTGGTGCTCAAGCTGCTGGGCAGCGTGGGTACGGTGGCGATGCTGTGGGTCGGCGGCGGCATCATCCTGCACGGGCTTGAGGAACTGGGCGTGCCTGGGCCTGCCCATGTCGCCCATGCTGTCGAGCATGCGCTGGCCGAAGCTACCGGTCCGCTAGGTCCGGTCGCGGGCTGGCTGGGCTATGCCTTCGCCTCGGCCATTGTCGGGCTGGTGCTGGGCGCGGTCGTTGCGGTGATCGTCCATCTTATCGCCAAGGCGCGGGGCAAGGGGCACTGAGCCCCACACCGATTGACGGATAAGCGGCGCTACCCGGTCAGGGCAGCGCCGCCAGCACTTCTCGGGCAAATACCGTCAGCGTATCGTCACGCGCGCCCATGATGACCACGCGGTCACCGGGCTTCGCGATCGCGGCGATCCGCTTGCCGCAATCGGCGCGGGAGGGGACATATTCGGCCCTGCCGCCGTGGCTTTCGATCAGGCGCACGATCCGCTCGGAGCCTTCGGATCGGTCCACCGTGCCGCCGAAATAGACGGGATCGCACAGGATCGTCACGTCGTCCGGTCCCAGCTTGCGGGCGATGACTTCGGCCAGTTCGGCGCCCATCTGGCGCAACGGGCCATAGCCGTGGGGCTGGAAGAACGCGATGACGCGCCCCGGATGTGCCTTGAGCGTGGCGAGCGTGGCCGAGACCTTGTCCGGGTTGTGGCCGAAGTCATCGATCACCGCGATGCCCGATGGGGAAGTGCCGACGATGTCGAACCGCCGGGCTAGGCCGTCGAACGAAGCGAGCGCGGCCACCGCCTCCGCAACGGGCACTCCGGCGGCATTGGCAGCAGCGATGGCGGCCAGCGCGTTGTAAAGGTTATGGCGGCCGGGCACCTTGAGCGTAAGCGGGTGCTGCGTATCGTCACGCCGGTCCACGATCGTTGCGGTGAGTGTGGTGGGGCCTTCCACCACGTCGACAGCGGCGATTTGCGCCTCGTCCGAGGTGATGCCGAACGTCACCAGCGCCCGCGCCCGCCCTGCAAGCGCGGAGGTTTCTGCATCGTCAAGATTGACGGCGGAAACGTCGGCACGGGCAAGGAAGTCGCCGAAAAGCTGCCGCAGTTCCTCAAGGCTCTTGTGGTCGAGGCTGACATTGCCCAGTACCGCAACCTTCGGGCGATAGAGCGCGATCGACCCATCGCTCTCGTCCACTTCCGACACGAACCCATTGCCTTGCCCCACGCGGGCGCTGGCAAAAGGCGCATCCGGGCTGGCGAAGTTCTTCATCACCGCGCCGTTCATGATCGTGGGATCGCGGCCGGCGACGGTCATGATCCAGCCGGTCATGCCGGTGACGGTGGACTTGCCCGAAGTGCCGCCGATAGCGATGCTGAAGGGGGCGGCGTTGAACAGCGTGGCCAACAACTGCGCGCGGCTCATTCGCGGGCAGCCGAGTTCGGAGGCGCGAACCACTTCGGGCACAGTGTCTTCCACTGCCGCAGAGGCCACCAGCGTCTGCGCGGCGGAGACGACGCCGCTGCCGTCCTGAGGGAACAGGTCAAACCCTAACGATTCGAGCCATGCGAACTTTTCCGGCGTCCGGCCCTGATCGCGGCTGCGATCTGATCCGCCGATCCGCGCGCCGTGGCCTCTCAGGATCAGCGCAAGCGGCAACATGCCGGAGCCGCCGATCCCGCAGAAGAACCAGGGGTGGGTGGTCAGATCGGTGGCTTCGGTCACGGCAGTGGTCACATCAGTCATGGCGTAAAGCCGTATGCGGCCTTGCTCGCCGTGACAACCTCGATAGGAATGGATGCCATGACACGTATCGCCGTCTGCGCACCGTCCACCCCGATCACCCGCGAGGATGCCGAGAGAGTGTCTGCGCTTGCCCTTGCGGAATTTCCCGGCGTCGAACTGGTGATCCATGACCAGTGCTTTGCGGTCGAAGGGCATTTCGCGGGCAGCGACGAAGCCCGTCTGGATGCATTGGTGGAATGCGCCAACGATCCTTCGTTTGACGCGATATGGTTCGCGCGGGGTGGCTATGGAGCCTGCCGCATCGCCGAAACCGCGCTGTCCCGAATGAACCACGCTGCGGGCGCAAAGACTTACCTGGGCTATTCCGATGCCGGATACCTGCTGGGGGGTCTCTATCGTGAACGCATCGGCAAGCCGGTGCATGGCCCGATGCTTGCCGATGTCCGCCGCGCTGGCGGAGACGATGCGGTGCGCCGTGCGCTCGCGTTCCTGTCCGGCGGCGGGGAGGGTATCGAACCTTCGCTGGCAACGGAGCGGCATTCCGTGGCCGCTTTCAACCTCATGACTCTGGCGATGCTGGGCGGAACGCGACTGATGCCGGGGCTCGCCAACCATGTGGTCATGGTGGAGGAGGTGTCAGAATATCTCTACGCCATCGACCGGCTGTTCTTTCATGCGACCGCGCATCTTGGCGGAATCGCGGGGCTGCGCCTTGGGCGGGTTAGCGATGTACCGGAGAATGACCGCCCGTTCGGTGCCGATGCGCAGCAGATTGCGCGCTACTGGTGCGAAAGACATTCGATCGCGTTCCTGGGCACGGCGGACATCGGCCATGACGGTGCAAATAAGATAGTTCCTTTCGGCTGACGAAGGCGGCACCCTCTCTTCCAAACAGAATGGGAGAGACCCGAATGGCGCCTTTGCCGATCCGTCAGATCGCCTACTTCGTTCCCGACGTGCGCGCTGCTGCACGGGCGCATTCCGCCGCCTTCGGATCAGGGCCGTATTATGTGGCCGACCACATCGCACTGACACACGCGGTCCATCGCGGGGTGGAACGGGAACTCGATCACTCCAGTGCTTACGGCCAGTGGGGCGAAGTGATGATCGAATTCTGCCAGCAGAACAATCCAGGGCCTTCCGCCTTTCACGATATCTATCCGGAAGGGTCGGGCAGGACGGGGCTGCATCACGTTGCGCTCTTCGTCGACAATCTGGGCGCGGCGATCGCGGATTTTGCCGCGCGCGGCGCGCCGTTGGCGCTCGACGCGCGGATGACCGATGGATTTCGTTACGTTTTTGTCGACATGGTGGAGGCTTGCGGGCACATGCTCGAACTGTACGAACCCACTGAGAACCTTCAAGGGTTCTACGAACAGGTGCGGCGCAAGGCGGGCGACTTCTCGGAGGGTGTCGTTCATGACATCGCTTTTGGTTGACGAAGACGTCCGGGGACTTGCCCTCGGCGGCCAAGGGCAATAACCCGCCGCGCCACAATCGATTCGCAAGCGGCGCATGGCCTCGGCCCGCCGTGCAAGCCAAGGAGCGGTCGCAAATGCGTGCATTCGTTTTCCCCGGTCAGGGTAGCCAGAAGGTCGGCATGGGTGCCGAACTCGCACAGGCCAGCGCCGTCGCGCGCGAGGTTTTCCAGGAGGTCGACGACGCGCTCGGCCAGCACCTGTTCCGCATCATGTCCGAAGGGCCCGAGGATCAGCTGACCCTGACCGAAAATGCTCAGCCGGCCATCATGGCGAACGCCATCGCCGTGCTGCGCGTGCTGGAGAAGGAAGGCGGAATCAGCCTGGCGGACAAGGCGGACTTCGTCGCCGGGCACTCGCTGGGTGAATACACTGCGCTGTGCGCGGCCGGTGCGTTCAGTCTTGCCGATACCGCTCGCCTGCTCAAGCTGCGCGGCCAGTCGATGCAGGCCGCCGTGCCGGTGGGTGTCGGCGCGATGGCCGCATTGCTGGGTGCAGATATCGACAAGGCTACCGCGCTTGCCCAGGCCGCTGCCGAAGGTCAGGTCTGCACCGTTGCCAACGACAACGACCCCACGCAGGTCGTGATTTCCGGCCACAAGGAAGCGATCGAGCGCGCGATTGCGCTGGTCAAGGATCACGGCATCAAGCGCGGTATCGCGTTGCCGGTTTCCGCGCCGTTCCATTGTCCGTTGATGCAGCCCGCCGCCGATGCCATGGCGCAAGCGCTGGCCGCCACTCCTCCGGGTGCGCTGCGGGTGGCGCTTTTCGCCAATGTCACCGCATCTGTCGTCACCGATCCGGCGGAAGTCCAGCGCCTGCTGGTGGAGCAGGTCACCGGCCGCGTCCGCTGGCGCGAAAGCGCGATTGCCATGCGCGAAGCGGGTGTGGAACGGTTCGTCGAGATCGGCGGCAAGGTTGTTGGCCCGATGATCAAGCGCTCCGCCGGCGAGGTGGATGTCATTGCCGCAACCTCGATGGCCGAGATCGAAGAACTGGCCAAGAGCCTCTGATTTTCCGCATGGCTCCGGGCTTGACCGGGGCCATAGGCCATCTGATGAAGCATCGCCGGGATGGCGATCTAGGAGTTTCCCATGTTCAACCTCAACGGAATGACTGCCCTGGTGACCGGCGCAAGCGGCGGGATCGGCTCAGCCGTCGCCCGCGCCTTGGCGGCGCAGGGCGCACGTCTCGCAATCTCGGGCTCCAACGCCGACAAGCTGCGCGCCTTCCGCGACGAGCTGGATGAGCACACCCCGCAGCACCTGCAGGAAGTCGACCACGTCGCCATCGCCTGCAACCTGGGCGATGCCGAACAGGTCGAGAAGCTGGTGCCTGCCGCACTCGAATCGCTCGGCAAGATCGATATCCTCGTCAACAACGCCGGCATCACGCGCGACAATCTCGCGATGCGGATGAAGGATGATGAGTGGGACCAGGTCATCAAGATCAACCTCGAATCGACCTTCCGTCTGATGCGCGCCGCAACCAAGCCGATGATGAAGGCGCGCTTCGGCCGCATCATCAACGTGACCTCGGTGGTCGGCACCACCGGCAACCCCGGCCAGATGAACTACTGCGCGGCCAAGGGTGGCATCACGGCCATGTCGAAGAGCCTTGCGCAGGAACTCGCCAGCCGGGGCGTGACGGTGAACTGCATCGCGCCGGGCTTCATCCGCACCGCGATGACCGATGTTCTGCCCGACGCGCAGAAGGACGCGCTCAACGGCCGCATCCCGATGGGTCGCATGGGCGAGGGCGCCGATATCGCTTCGGCCGCCGTATTCCTGGCGAGCAAGGAAGCAGGCTACGTCACCGGCCAGACGCTGCACGTCAACGGCGGCATGGTAATGGTGTGATCTGATGCCGTTGACGTCCCGGACGGCGTTCGGGACGTCAACGAATGCGCGCAAACCCCCGATTTATCCCCAGATTCGCCGTGTTCCGGCCAGTTCCAGCTTGCCGCGCCCCTGACTCCCGTTAGAGATAGTCGTCCGAATTTCAGGGATCTTCGTATCCCGTGCCCGACCAAGGGGGACTTGAGGCTGTCATGAAGGCCACTATCGAACGTTCCACGCTGCTGCGCTGCCTTTCTCACGTGCAGTCGGTCGTCGAGCGCCGCAATACCATTCCGATTCTCTCGAACGTGCTGATCGAAGCGGCCGCCGGCGGCGCGCTGAAGGTCATGGCGACCGACCTCGACCTTCAGGTCGTGGAAACGCTGGGTGCCGTATCGGTAGAGCAGGCTGGCGCGATCACCGTGTCGGCGCATCTGCTGTTCGACATCGCGCGCAAACTGCCCGAAGGCAGCCAGGTCAGCCTCGATTCTGCGGACAACCGCATGGTCGTGAAGGCAGGGCGCAGCCGCTTCCAGCTGCCGACGCTGCCGCGCGATGACTTCCCGATGATCGCGGAAGGCGAACTGCCGACCAGCTTCGAGATTCCGGCCGCCACGCTGGCGCAGCTGATCGACCGGACCCGCTTTGCGATCTCGACCGAAGAGACCCGCTATTACCTTAACGGCATCTTCCTGCATGTAAGCGACGAGGAACTGAAGGCTGCCGCCACTGACGGTCACCGTCTGGCGCGCTTCACTATCGCCCGTCCCGACGGATCGGAAGGCATGCCGGACGTGATCGTGCCGCGCAAGTGCGTGGGCGAATTGCGCAAGCTGCTGGAAGAGGCGCTGGATACCAACGTCCTCGTTGATCTGTCGGCAAGCAAGATCCGCTTCACTTTGGGCGGTGAACATGGCGTGGTCCTGACCAGCAAGCTGATCGACGGTACGTTCCCCGATTACACCCGCGTTATCCCGACCGGTAACGACAAGCTGCTCAAGGTCGATCCCAAGACCTTCTTCCAAGGCGTGGACCGCGTGGCGACGATCGCCACCGAAAAGACGCGCGCGGTGAAGATGGCGCTGGAGACCGACCGCGTGACGCTTTCGGTCACGTCGCCGGACAACGGCACGGCGGCCGAAGAAGTCCCCGCGCAGTATGCAGCGGACGGCTTCGAGATCGGCTTCAACGCCAACTATCTCAAGGACATCCTTGGCCAGATCGACGGCGATACGGTGGAACTCCACCTTGCCGATGCTGCGGCGCCCACGCTGATCCGTCAGGACGAGAAGAGCCCTGCGCTCTACGTGTTGATGCCGATGCGCGTCTGACTGATCGGACAACCAACAAAAAAGGCCGGGGCGAAAGCTCCGGCCTTTTTTGTTGGTACAAGGGGGGCAGGGGTCAAACCCGGCCGGACGCCTCGATCATCTTTTCCAGTTCGACGAACTTCTCCCTCGGCGCGCCGTTTCGGGCGGCGGCAACTTCGGCCTCGTCAATCTTCTGCCAGTCGGTGAACTTGACCACCTGAATGCCGCGCTGCTCTGCAAGGGCATCGAAGCCGGGGCGGCCGGGCTTGCCGGAGTTTCCGGACATGTCAGCCGCGATCTTCTCCACGATGGCGAAGCCGTCCGGGCGATTGGTGCCAATAGTGCCGGTTGGCCCGCGCCGTGCCCAACCGACGCAGTAAAGGCCCGGGGCGATACGACCATCGACATTGGCAAAGCGCCCGCCCTGTTCGTCGTAGGGCACGGCAGGGATAGGGGAGGTCTGATAACCTATGCAGGAGATCACGATCCCCGCCGGAATTGTATAGGTTTCGCCTGTTCCAACCGCCTTGCCGTTTTCCAGCCGGGTTCGTTCCACCTCGATGCCCTCGACGCGCGAATCGCCGAGGATCGCGTGTGGAGCAGCGAAGAAGTCGAACTCGACGGTGACGTCGTCTGCGCGCGGATTTTCATTCTTCGCGAAATTGCGCAGCAGCCCCAGCGATTTGCGCAGACCGGTGTCCAGCGCAGCGTCTTCTTCGACTGAGGGCAGGTCATCGGAACTGACGACAGGATGCGCGCGGTTGAGTTTGGCCAGTTCGCCGAGTTCTTTCGGGGTCATCGCGATCTGGTGAGGGCCGCGCCGTCCGAGGATCACGATTCGGCGCACCCGCGATTGGCGCAGGGTTGCCAGCGCATGGGCGACAATGTCCGAGCCCGCGAATTCGCCCTCCGATTTTGCAAGGATACGCGCAACGTCGAGTGCGACATTGCCGTTACCGACGATGACGGCGGTATCCTGATCGAGTTGAGGCGCCAGATCCGTGAACTGGGGGTGTCCGTTGTACCAACCGACAAACGCCGCAGAGCCGAACACGCCAGGCAAGCCATCGCCGGACACGCCCAGCTTGCGGTCCGACGGCGCGCCGGTTGCCAACACTACCGCGTCGTAAAGTTCCTGAAGTTCGGCCACCGAAAGGTCTCGCCCCAGCATGACGTTGCCGACGAAACGCACATTGCGGGTCAGGGCCGTGCTTTCGTAACGCCGGGCAACGGCCTTGATCGATTGATGATCGGGCGCAACGCCGGTGCGGATAAGGCCGAAGGGCACGGGCAAAGTGTCGAATATGTCAACGTGAACATCTTCGCCCCATTGCTTGAGGGCGGCTTCGGCAGTGTAATAGCCCGCCGGGCCTGATCCGACGATGGCGATGTGCCGCATGGCTATGTCTCCCGTCTTCCGGCCGACTTCGCGCGCGGCCGGTTGCATGGATGCAAGCACGGTGGCGAAGCGGTATCAAGTGAAATGCACCGGCGGCAGGATCGTTGCCGAAATAGGCGGTTGAAGCTCTTCGCACGCATTCGGGCTTAACGGTTTCGCAATGGCGGCAGGGCCATGGTGGCAGGCATGGTGAAACTGGGTCTGCGTGGTGAACGACAGGCGGCGCTCTCGGGTGCCGGGCGCAGGCTTGTGCCTGCATCGCAGGAGGAGGCGCAGGGCGCGGAGGTTGATGGTGCTGCTGAAGCTGCCCCTTCGTTCGCCGGCTTCGCGCGGTGGCGGGCACAGGCGGATGCCAGCGATTATCTTCATTATTTCACGTGCCGCCGCTGGGCGTTGATGGCACCTGTACTGTTGGTCGGCGCGGTGCTCATGAGCATCCTGTCAGGCACGATACCAGGCGCGCTGTCGGCCTTGTGCATGGGGTTGGGGGCGGCGCTGTGCCTGCCCGCATCGATCCATGCGAGGCTGGAACGCCGCGTTGTCCATGACGGCTGGCGACGCTATCCCCTGATGGTCATCGCTATCTTCCTGCCGATGGCGCTGTTCGGTTTTGGTGCTGCGCGGTGGACGAACCTGCATCCCGAACTCGGCTGGAGCATCACCGTTAACGTTTTCGTGATCGTCGTGTTGATGGCGACCGCGCTGCTTGCGAATCGTCTGACTTCGATAATCGGGGCGACGATCGGCCTTTGGGGCGGCGCCTCGCTTGACGAGGCTTCGCTGGCATCCTTCACTCTGCTGGCCATCGGCGGAATTATCGGCCTGCTGATGGCGGTTCGTCAGGCCGCCAACGCCGCGTCGCAGTCACTGCAGAACGCCGAGCGCGAGCGTGAACAGCGCCGCGCAGAACAGCTGCTTCACGAATACGAACAGACCGGGCAGGGCTGGTTTTGGGAGACTGACCGACAGGGTCGGATCACTTACGTCACCAAGAGCATCGCGGCGCTGCTGGGAGGCAGTCCATCCGACATCGAGGGCAAGCCATTCACCGGCATGTTCCTGCTTGAAGCGGGCGGGCATGAGGGGGAGCGCACGCTGGTGTTCCACCTGAACACGCGGTCCTCATTCCAGGATCTTGGTGTGCGGGCCGCGACGGGGGAGAAGGATGAGCGCTGGTGGTCAATCTCCGGCCGACCGGTACTCGATCAGTTCAACAACTTCATGGGCTTTCGCGGGTCGGGCACGGACCTGACCGAAAAGCGCCGTTCGCAGGCGCATGTGACGCAGTTGGCGCGCTTCGATTCGCTGACCAAGCTGGCCAACCGCTTCCAGATGTCGGAATGGCTTGAGAAAATCCTCACCAGCCCGCGTATCGAAACGCGGGCCTGCGCGGTATTCCTGCTTGATCTCGATCGGTTCAAGCAGGTCAACGACACGATGGGCCACCCGGCCGGGGACGCGCTGCTCAAGCAGGTGGCTGAGCGGCTGAGCGGCACGGTCGGTGATCGTGGCCGGGTCGGGCGGCTTGGCGGAGACGAGTTTCAGGTCATCCTGCACGGCGCGCAAAACCGTGAAGGTCTTGCCCATCTGGCGCGGCGCATCATCGAAAATCTGTCGCAGCCCTACACCATCGACGAGGCGCGGGTCACGATCGGCGCTTCCGTGGGCATCGCGCTGTGCCCGGACGACGGGATGACAGCCGACGCGCTGATCCGCAATGCCGACCTTGCGCTTTACGCGGCGAAGGGCGGGGGGCGCGGACGGCATCATTTCTACGACGAGGATCTGCATTCCGACGCCAAGGAGCGGCAGCAGCTGGAGCAGGACTTGCGCGATGCGATCGCCAATGGCGCACTCGAACTGCACTATCAGCCGCAAGTGCGCACCACGAGCGAGAAGATCACCGGGTTCGAGGCGCTGCTGCGCTGGAACCACCCGGTCCACGGCTACATCTCACCTGCCAAGTTCGTGCCGGTGGCAGAGGAAACCGGCCTGGTCGCCCAGATCGGCGAATGGGCTTTGCGCACTGCCTGCGCAGACCTTGCGAAATGGCCTGAAGAAGTGCGCGTGGCGGTGAACGTGTCGCCGCTGCAATTCGCCAATCCGGCACTTCCGGCCATCGTCACCAGCGCCATAGCGGCTGCCGGGGTGACGCCGGGAAGGCTGGAGCTGGAAATCACCGAAAGCGTATTCCTCGGCGATGACAAGACCACCGAGACGATGTTCTCGGCGCTCAAGAATCTGGGCGTTCGATTGGCGCTGGACGATTTCGGGACCGGCTATTCCTCACTCGGCTATCTGAAGAAGGCGCCGTTCGACAAGATCAAGATCGACCAGAGCTTCGTGCGCGGTGCGACAATTCAGGGCAGCCGCAACGGCGCGATCATATCCTCGATCGTCAATCTTGCCGAAGCGCTCGGCATGGAGACGACGGCGGAGGGCGTCGAGACGCTGGACGAACTGGATCTGGTGCGAATGCTGGGGTGCAGCCACGTGCAGGGCTATATCTACGAACGGCCGCTGAATGCGCAGGGGGTTCTGGGCAAGCTGGCAGAAGGGCTGATCGCCGCGGCCAAGGGGCCGCGCTCTGCACGTCCGGCGCGTCAGACGATGCTGCGCAAGGTCGTTCTGGAGCATGGCACGCACAGCTACGAAGGGACGGTGCGCAACATCTCGCAGCGCGGCGCGATGATCGAGGGCCTATGGAACGTGCCGGTGGGGACGACTTTCGGCGTACACTTGTCGGAAGGTTATGTCGTCATGGCCACTTCGCGGTGGTGCAAGGAGGACCGGATGGGGCTGGAATTCGCGCAGCCGCTGGACCTCGACGGTAATGGTGCGGTATTGTTCGCGCCGGTCCGGACGCGGCGTGAGACACCCGATGTGCCACCCCTGCGCAGGACTGCATGACGGCCTGAAAGATGGCAGGTAAGATTTTTCGTATTCGAGCGCGCGTCAGGTGATTTCACAGGACCGTAAAATGCTCTAACGGCGCTTCCATGACCGAACTCTCGCAGATCCGTAACTTTAGCATCATTGCCCATATCGACCATGGCAAGTCGACGCTCGCCGACCGTCTGATCCAGACCACCGGCGGCCTGACCGAGCGCGAGATGAGCGCGCAGGTGCTCGACAACATGGATATCGAGAAGGAACGCGGTATCACCATCAAGGCGCAGACCGTGCGCCTGAATTATACCGCGTCGGATGGGCTGACTTATGAGCTGAACCTCATGGATACGCCGGGCCACGTCGACTTCGCCTACGAAGTCAGTCGCAGCCTTGCCGCCTGCGAAGGCGCGTTGCTGGTAGTGGACGCCGCGCAGGGCGTGGAAGCGCAGACGCTGGCGAACGTCTATCAGTCGATCGAGCATGACCACGAGATCGTGCCCGTCATCAACAAGATCGACCTTCCCGCCGCCGAACCGGAAAAGGTACGCAACGAGATCGAGGAAGTGATCGGCATCGACGCCTCCGAAGCCGTCATGGCCAGCGCCAAGTCGGGCATCGGTATCGCCGAAGTGCTCGAAGCCGTCGTGAAGAAGATCCCGCCGCCGAAGGGTGAGCGCGACAAGCCGCTCAAGGCCATGCTGGTCGATTCGTGGTACGACCCCTACCTTGGCGTCGTCATTCTGGTGCGCGTCATCGACGGCGTCATCAAGAAGGGCCTCAACGTCAAGTTCATGCAGGGCGGCACCGACCACCTGGTGGATCGCGTCGGCTGCTTTACCCCCAAGCGCATCGACCTGCCCGAACTCGGGCCGGGCGAAATCGGCTTCATCACGGCGCAGATCAAGGAAGTGGAGCAGGCCAAGGTCGGTGACACGATCACCACCGTAAAGCAGGGCGCGACCGAAGCGCTGCCGGGCTACAAGGAAGTGCAGCCGGTGGTGTTCTGCGGCCTCTTCCCGGTCGATGCCAACGACTTCGAAAAGCTGCGCGAATCGATTGGTAAGCTGCGCCTCAACGACGCCTCTTTCAGCTTCGAAATGGAATCAAGCGCGGCGCTGGGCTTCGGCTTCCGCTGCGGCTTCCTGGGCCTGCTGCATCTGGAGATCATCCAGGAGCGTCTGAGTCGCGAATATGATCTTGATCTGATCACTACGGCACCGTCGGTGGTCTATCGCCTGACGATGACCGACGGCACGGTGAAAGAGCTGCACAACCCGGCAGACATGCCCGATCCGGTGAAGATCGACTTCATGGAAGAGCCGTGGATCAAGGCGGTGATCTACACGCCGGACGAATACCTCGGCTCGATCCTGAAGCTCTGTCAGGACCGTCGCGGTATCCAGAAGGACCTTACCTACGTCGGCGGCCGCGCGCAGGTTACCTATGAACTGCCGCTCAACGAAGTGGTGTTCGACTTCTACGACCGCCTGAAGTCGATCAGCCGCGGCTATGCCAGCTTCGACTATGAGCAGATCGGGCTTCAGGAGGGCGACCTCGTGATGATGAACATCCTCGTCAATAACGAGCCGGTCGATGCGTTGTCGATGGTGGTCCACCGCAGCCAGGCCGAACCGCGCGGCCGTGCACTGGTGGAGCGTCTGAAGGATCTGATCCCGCGGCACATGTTCAAGATCCCGATTCAGGCGGCGATCGGCGCCAAGGTGATCGCACGCGAGACGATTTCGGCCATGCGCAAGGATGTTACCGCCAAATGCTACGGCGGCGACATCACCCGCAAGAAGAAGCTTCTGGAAAAGCAGAAGGAAGGCAAGAAGCGTATGCGCGAATATGGCAATGTCCAGATTCCGCAGGAAGCCTTCATCGCCGCCCTGCGCATGGGCGAGGAGTAAGAATTCCAGCCCGCAGCTGGCGCAAAAAGGCCTGGCAGTCCGAAAAGACCGCCAGGCCATTTTTGTGTCTGCACGTTGGGGAACATAAATTTTTGATTAACAATTCGATAAGTATGTTTATGTTTGCTGCTATGTAACATTGTTGCTTAGTTGTCGGGCAGGGGTTGGCCGGGTCGCGGCGGGTTTATGACGAACAGTAATCTTCCGGGGCAGGGAGGTGTTCGTGCCAGGGGCAAAGAGCTCCAGCACGTCTTTCTGGGCCTGACATCGAAACAGCATGAAGTGCTGCGCTTCGTTTCGGAGAACAGGACCAGCAAGGAAATTGCCTGGGAACTGGGTATTTCCGAGAGTGCCGTCAATCAGCGGATCGAAGGTGTGCGCATTCGCGCCGGCTCGCCGCCGCGTGCTGAGCTTGCGCGGGCCTACCGGCAGTATCTCCAGGATCAGGAAGCAGCCTGTAAGCAAGTACCAGATAAGATTCCTCAGGTTCCGGAAGTGGCATCCGATGGACCAGTCAGAGCGCAGGACGAAACGGCCGGCGGCCTCGCTCTCTCGGATGTCATGACATACACGGTCACGGCACCCTGGCAGCGCGAAGCTTACGATCGGATCGTTCCGGAGGTGCTCGATGGAGCAAATGCCGGGCTAAGCCGGACAGCCGCAATGGTCGCTATCGCCGGGGGCATGATGCTGGTTGCGATGGTTGGTCTTGGTGTCGTTCGCGCGCTGACCGATCTGATCTGATCGTCATGGCTTTGTTTCCACCTCCCGTAACCAGTTTTTACGGCGCCACCGTCGAGCAGGTCAGGCGTCAGGGGGAATATTGCCATGTCTATGACCATTGCCGCTGCCACCGCCCGGATCGCTCGCCAGCTTCCGGAAGCCGAACTCTCGCTCGATTCCGCGCTGCTTGCATCGGCGCGCCTCATGGAATCGATGCTGCTGGCTCGTCAGGCCGATGGGGTGGAGACGTTCACCGGGCAGACCGCGCTGATGCGTCTCGCCAAGGCGCAGCGCACGCTGATCGAAAGCCAGAACGACATGATCCGCGTTCATCAGGAACTGCGCGGCATCGGTCGCGATGTGAAGGCTATTACCGACGACGAGGGCAGCTGCCCTACCGAAACCGGCCTTTCTGTGGCAGAGCCGCTGCTGCGCAGCGCCTGAGGCTTCGCTTCGCCCATCCGGGACTGCGAGGGTGCAATGCCTGAGCATTCCTGGATGGAGATGGTGTGGTTCTACAAGGATAAGATCCAGCTTGCCTGCTTCGCTCTGCTTTTCCTGTTTTGCCTCGTCCGCAGGTTACCTGCGCCCGAGTGCATTCTTGCCGGGCTGCTCTTTGCGATGGGGCCGGTCGATCGATTGTATCACCTTGCCGTCGGCGGGGCGGTCCTCTGGCATCGCGCGAACCTTGGGCATCTTTGTATCGATGCTCTGGCCATGGGATGCTTTTTCGTCATCGCGCTCAAAGCCAATCGCGTCTATCCGCTATGGATAGCCGGCGCGCAGATCATAGCGATGTCCGGCCATTTTTACCGGCTGGCGCTGACGGAAATCAACACGTTCGCTTACGATGTCATGGCGATAACGCCGTCGTACATCCAATTGGTGGCGCTGTTGCTAGGCGTGGTGTTTCACATGTCGCGGCGCAAGAGGCTGGGCAGTTATCCGTCCTGGCGGATCTACTCGCCCCCTACGCAGGAGATGCCGGCGAAAATATCGCTCGGCGCCTGATCGACCATTTCGGGTCTTTGCGCACGATCTATTCCGCTTCGCGCGAAGCCTTGCTGCTCGCTTTGGGCGAGAGCGGCGTGCGTTATGCGAGTCTGGTGGACATGATCATCGCCGCGCGCCGGCTTGCAGAGGCGGCGTCGCGAGAGGCCATGCTGGGGCTGCCGCTGGATACCGGCGCTACTGAATTTCGTCGCTATCTCGTTGACCGGCTGGGCCGTCGGCGTGAGGAATGCGTTCTGGTGGTCTACCTAAACGGCGAACGCGTCTACATCGCGGAGGATTTCTATGCAGGCGGCAAACGGGCCGAATGCCTGATCCCGTTGCGCCGGACCATCCGGCGGGCTTTCGATCTGGACGCCCGGCGCATCGTTCTTGCGCACAATCATCCATCGGGCGCTGCACTGCCCAGCAGTGACGACATTACCGCCACCACCAGGTTCAGGCAGGTCTGCGAGCCGCTGGAAATACGGCTCGACGACCATTGCATCGTCACCAGCAATGCCGTTGCCAGCATGAAGATGATGGGGATTTTCTAGGCTCAGTTCTTCAGGCGCAAGCTGACAAAAAGCGTGCGCCCCTGTTCGGGATAGCCATCGACGGTGGTGTAATTCTCGTCCAACAGGTTACGTCCACCGATGCCAAGGGTGGTTCGGTCGGTCACGTCGAAATCCACGCGCAGGTTGGCCAAGGTATAGTCACCGGTCTGGTAATAGCGGGTTCCGGCGGTGTTGACCGTCCAGCGTTTCGAGGAGATGTCGAAGCTGGGCAGGATGTGCAGTGCCGGGATCGGCGACCATTCGGCCCAGACGAATCCGGAGTGTTCGGGAACGCCGGTGATGTGGAACGAAGCGACCTGCGACAGCGTGGGATCATTCAGCTTGCGATGGACCCAACCGTAATTGGCGCCGACCCGCAGCGTCTCAGCAATCTGCGCGGTCGCGGAGATGTCTGCACCGTAATAGTCGCCCGAGCCCACGTTACGGCTCTGCGCGGTGGACTGCCCTTCATAGATGAACGGGAACGAGACGATCGCGTCGTCCACCTTGGAGTACCAGCCCGAAGCCTCGATGCGCAGCGCGCCGAACTGCCGGCTCCCGCCCAGTTCGATTTGCGTGGCGCGTTCGGCCTTGAGGTCGGGGTTCGACGTCGCGCCGCCGAAGCGGGTGCTGAAACGTTCGAAGATGGTCGGGAAGCGAGCCCGTGACGAGACGGAGAGGTGCATGCTGGTCGCTTCGTCAGGCGTCCAGATCAGCTGTCCTTGCGCATTCCACGCATCGCCGTTGCGCAAGTCGTAGTAGACGAACGCGCCCGAAGTGTAGTCTTCCGCTCGGCGCAGGTCGCGCCAGTCGTAGCTGGCGCCCACCACCAACTCCAGTTGCGGGCTGAGCTTGTAGCCGTTCTCGATCGCGGCGCTGTAGGTTTCCTCGATCGTGGTCTGCCACGGCTCCCAGGTTCCGGCGGGGAAGCTCTGCTGGATTTCGCGGTGGCGGTCGTTGCGATAGTGGAACGAGACGCTCAGCCGTTCCGCTTCGCTGGGGTTTAGGTCAAGCTGGGCAGAGCCGCCATAAGCGCGGTCGGAATAGGCGCTGTTGAACGAACTGCCACGCGTCTGCGTGTTCAGGTCGGCATTGTCGAAGCTGTCGAGGCTGTTCTTGAAGGTGTTGTAATAGGCGCGGGTGCGCAGCGTCGCGATCTCTCCCAATTGCGTGGTCGAGAGGAAGTAGACGTTCTGCAGGTTCCAGTAAGGCCAGGTCCAGTACCGCAGGCCGGTCGCGTCGGAGACGTGGATCGGGGCGAGCTTCTCGCCTTCCTGCCGGGTGAAGCTGATTGCGTATTCGTCGGTGGCGTTGGGTGTGAAGCCTAGCTTGGCATTTACGCGCCAGTCCTCTGACCGCGACAAGTTGCGTTCGCCGCCATCCTCGTTGGCCGTGGCATCGAACTTGTTCGACAAATCCCAGTGATCGGTGAAATTACGGGCGTAGCTGGCCTGTGCGTACCACTTTTCCTGGCGGGTCCCGAGCGACACGAAACCGGTATAGCCCGCATAGTCCACATCGTTGTCGAAGTTCAGGCTGAAGCGTGCTTCGGCGTCGAACTCCTTCTGCGGCTTGCGGGTGACGAGGTTGATCGCGCCGCCCATTGCACCGGGGCCGTTGAGCACCGAGACATAGCCCTTCGCTACCTGGATCTCTGCCACATCGGGGGTGAGGAAGCGGCCGTAGTCAAGCCGTCCGTCTGCAGGCAGGTAGACGCGGATGCCGTCGATCGACAGCGGCACCTGATAGCGGTCGAAGCCGCGCACATAGATCAGCCGCTCATTGCGCGAATTGCCCGACAGGCCCGATGTCACGCCGGGGATCAGCTTGACCGCTTCGTCCAGCGTATCGCGAGAGAAGTCATAGATCGCTTCGGCATTGACGGTAGAAGCGGTGATGTCGCTGTCCTTTGCGCGCGGTGCGGTGACCACGATCTGGCCAAGGCCGAAAGTGCTGTTCCCCACTTCTTCCGCGAATGCAGGCGCACCCGCGCAGCCCAGCGACGCGGCGAGCGCCGCAGTGATGGCGTACTTCATATTATCCCCCTTGAACCTTGGTCGGATTCGCGCTTGGAACGAATCTGTATCCCGCCGTACATAATTACGTCGGGCAGTGTATATCTATATTCATAGAAACATAGAATGGACGCGAGCCATGATCATGACACGCACCTTCGGTGCACTTCTTCTCGTAATGGCGGCGGCAGGTTCGGCCGACGCTGCCGATCCGATGGCGGGGCATGATCACGCGGCCTGCACGGCTTCCGCAGCCATTCCCGCTGACCTTGCGGGCTGGAGCGCGGTGCACCGTCCGGTGAAGGCGGCGGTAAAGGTATCGGCAGTGCCGAAAGCGCTGCTTGCACCGGGAGTTCCCGCAGATGTGGAACTGGCTCCGACCCCGAAGGTGGCTTACGCGATCGAGCCGGGAAAACCCGGCGGTTCGGTCAGCTTCGGGGGGCTCTTCGTGTTCGATGTCGCTGCGGCGGGGCGTTACCGCGTGGCGCAGAGTGGGCGCTCGTGGGTGGATGTGATCGTTGATGGCCAGGCGGTTCCTTCGGTAGCGCACGGCCATGGGCCGGATTGCTCCGGCATTGCCAAGATGGTCGAATACGACCTTCCGGCAGGCCGTCACTTGCTGCAGATCGCGGCAAATGGGGAACAGGCTTTGACGGTGATGGTCGCGCCGGTTCGATGAGCATTGGGAGGGGGCGGGCCGGAGGCTGGGCGCTGCTGCTTGCAAGTCTTTGCCTTGTTGCCGGGGCGGGCCTGGCACGCGATGCAGGGGCAAACAGGGAAGCGCAGATCGCGCTTGGTCGCAGGCTGTTCCATGACGGCGACTTGTCGATCAACGGGACGCTGTCATGCGCGACGTGCCATGATCCGCGCCACAGCTTTGCCGATGGCGTAAGCGCCCATCCCGGCGCACATGGAGAGCCGGGCCTTCGCAATGTGCCGTCGCTGGTGAATGTGGGCAGCTTGTCTCCACTGACCTGGGGCAATGCTGCGCTTTTAACGCTGGAGCAGCAGGCGCGGGTGCCGATCGCCGGGGAGGACCCTGTGGAAATGGGCATGAAAGGCCAGGAAGCTGAACTGACCCGGCGTCTTTCGAGCAATCCCTGCTATCGTAAGCTGTTCAGGGCCGCGTTTCCGGCAACGCGGGGCCGGATTGACTTCGCGACGGTTTCTGCGGCGCTGGCGGCATTCCAGCGAACCATCGTCAGTCATGAGACAGACTGGGATCATGCGGTCAGGGGAGGCCCGGCACTCAACGCAGCAGCTGCGCGCGGCGAGGCGCTGTTTCGCGGCAAGGCAGGCTGCGCTGGATGCCATTCGGGCAGGGAGTTCACCGACCTTGCGTTTCATCGCCTGTCGCAAGAGCCGGCGGTCCCTGCAAACGGCGATTTCGGCCTCGCCCGCGCGACCGGCCGGGTAGATGATCGCGGGAAGTTCCGTACGCCGTCATTGCGCAATGTGGCGCTGACGGCCCCTTATCTGCATGATGGTAGCGCCGACACTCTGGCTGACGCGATCTCTCGTCATGGAATTGCGTTTTCGCCGGCAGAGACAACGGATATCGAGGCGTTCCTCAATGTTCTGACCGATACGACGGTGGGCGCCGAGCCACGCTATGCGCGGCCGGGAAAGGCTTGCGAGTTGTCCTGACTCTCAGCCAAGGACGCAGCGGTTACGGCCTGCGCGCTTGGCTTCGTAAAGCGGGCCGTCGGCGCGCGCGATCCATTCCTCGGCAACGGTAACGCCAAGATCGAGCGCGGCAATCCCGAAGCTGGCGGTGACTGCGATGGTGCGCGTAGGAGCGACCACGATCGGTCGCCCCTCGATCGCGATGCGGAAGCGTTCGGCTGCGGTGAGTGCTTCGGGAATGCCGGTTTCGGGCAGCAGCATCGCGAATTCCTCACCGCCAAGACGGCCGAGCACATCGGCCGAACGACCCGCAGCGTCCAGCGTGTTGGCAAGCTCGCGTAGCACCGCATCTCCGGCCGGGTGGCCCCAAGTGTCGTTGACGGACTTGAAGTGGTCAACGTCGATCAGCACCAGCGAGGCTGGACGGCCATGGCGATGGCAGCGTGCAATCTCCTGATTCACCTTTTCGAGGAAGCCGCGGCGCGTGAGGGCGCCGGTCAGTTGGTCACGCTCTGCGATGCGGCGTAGTTCCATCTCGTTGACCACGATCCGCGCGAAGTTGCGCAGGATGTCGAGTTCGCTTTCGGTGAATTCACGCGTCTTGGTGTCGACCGCGCAGAGTGCGCCGACGTTGTAGCCGTCCGAGGTCACCAGCGGCACGCCGGCATAGGCGCGCACGTGCGGGTCCTGTGTCACGGCCGGGTAGTCGGCGACGCGCGGATCCTGCGTGGCGTCCGCAATGAGAAGGGGAGCGCTCTGCTGGATGGCATAAGCGCAGAACGATTCGTTGCGGGGCGTTTCGGTTGCGTCGATGCCTTCGATCGCCTTGAACCACTGGCGGTCCTTGTCCACCAGCGTGACGGCGGAAATCGGTACGCCAAGCACTGTACGCACAAGGTTCACGACATTGTCGAACGCCTCTTCGCGGGGCGTATCGAGTATGGCGAGGCGTTGCAGGGCGGCAAGGCGGGCGGGTTCGTCGGCCAGGGCGGGCTGGGGATGCATCCGGCAAGTACTCATGCGGCGCGCCGTCGTCCTCGGCGCAAAGACAAGGGTTCGATCCTCGCATCTTTACATAGCAGATAGTTAATGAACTCGGAACGGCTGCAACCACCTGTCGATTGCCGCATTGCAGCGAGCAACCATTTGACAATGCGCGTCATGACACGAAAGTGTCGCCTATTGCGCACATGCCTGTTTCAGAACCAGTGGAGACATCTTCCTTGATCCAGATCGTCACAGTCCCGACCACCCCTTTTGACGGGCAGGCCCCCGGTACATCAGGTCTGCGCAAGAAGGTCAGGGTGTTCGAGCAGCCGGGATATGCCGAGAACTTCATCCAGTCGGTCTTCGATGTGGTGGCGCCTCAGGCGGGTGCGGTGCTGGTGATCGGCGGTGACGGGCGCTATCACAATCGTACCGTGATCCAGCAGGCGATCCGCATGGCGGCGGCCAACGGCTATGACCGCGTGCTGGTCGGGCAGGGGGGTATCCTTTCCACCCCCGCCGCCAGCCACGTGATCCGCAAGTACCAGGCCAGCGGCGGGCTGGTGCTTTCGGCGAGCCACAACCCCGGCGGACCGGACGAAGATTTCGGTATCAAGTACAACATCGCCAACGGCGGTCCAGCGCCGGAGAATGTGACCGGCGCGGTGCTAGATCGCACCAGGACGATCGACCGCTGGCTGACGGTGGAGACGCCTGACATCGACCTCGATGCCATAGGTGAGGTGCAGGTGGGCGGCATGGCCGTGCAGGTGATCGATCCTGTCGCCGACTATGCGGATCTGATGGAAGAGCTGTTCGATTTCGATGCGATCCGCAAGATCGTCGCCTCCGGGTTCACCATGCGTATGGATTCGATGAGTGCGGTGACCGGCCCTTATGCGCACGAGATTTTGGAACGGCGCCTCGGCTTCGCGCCGGGGACTGTGGTGAACGGGGTGCCGCTGGAAGATTTCGGCGGCCATCATCCCGATCCCAACCTGATCCATGCCAAGGAACTCTATGACCTGATGATGTCGGAAGATGCGCCGGATCTTGGCGCTGCTTCTGACGGGGATGGGGATCGCAACCTGATCATCGGGCGCGGGCGCTTCATCACGCCATCGGATTCGCTGGCGATGCTGGCCGCGAACATCGAAATCGCCCCCGCGTATCGCGGCCGACTGGCGGGCATCGCCCGCTCGATGCCGACCAGCGGCGCCGCCGACCGCGTGGCCGAAGGGCTGGGCGTGCCGGTGTTCGAGACGCCGACCGGCTGGAAGTTCTTCGGCAACCTGCTGGACGCGGGCAAGGTCACCATCTGCGGCGAGGAAAGCGCCGGCACCGGGTCCGATCACGTGCGGGAGAAGGACGGGCTCTGGGCAGTGTTGCTCTGGCTCAACATCCTTGCGGTGCGCGGCATCAGCGTAGACGATCTCGCTCGGGAACATTGGGCGCGCTACGGACGCAACTACTATGCGCGCCACGACTTTGAAGGCATCGCGACCGAAGGCGCGAATGCGCTGATGGACGGGCTCAAGGCGCAGATCGCCACGCTGCCGGGCAAGGCGTTCGGCCCGCTGACGGTGAGTCATGCGGACAGCTTCTCCTATACCGATCCGGTCGATGGTTCGGTCAGCGCGAACCAGGGTATTCGCGTGTTGTTCGAGGACGGTAGCCGCATCGTGTTCCGCCTTTCGGGTACGGGCACGCAGGGCGCGACCTTGCGCGTGTACCTTGAACGCTATGAGCCGCGTTTCGGCAATCTCGACGCGGAAACTTCGGCGATGTTGGAGCACCAGATCGCCGCAGCTGAGGCGATTGCCGGAATCGTGGCCAATACTGGACGCTCGGCACCCGACGTGATTACCTGAGTAGCATACGCTCGGGCGATGAATTGGATATGATGATTGCGAAATATCGCTAAAAAACGCGCTTCCTCCGACGTTGCGCGACGACAGTGTATACATTGTCCTTGCGGCCTCTTCCTGCCGGCTTCATCACGCAGGCAGGAGAGGCACAGGCATGAGCAAGCATATCCATCTGGTCAGCTTCCTGATCAATTCGCCCATCAACCACACCGTCCTGAGCTGGGCGCAGCCGGGCGATAACCGTCTCGATGCGCTGCACGATCTGCGGTTGTGGCAAGATCTGGCGCGAACGCTGGAGCGCGGTCGTTTCGACGGCATGTTCTTTGCGGATACGCCCGGTGTCTTCGATCGCTATCGCGACAGTCATGAAGACGCCGTGAAGTACGGCGTGTGCTGGCCTTCGCTCGACCCCGTGGTGCTGCTTTCTGCTCTGGCCGCCGCGACCACACATCTGGGGCTGGCGACGACGATGTCGACCAGCGCGTACCAGCCGTGGACCATCGTGCGGCAACTGGGCACCATCGATTATCTTTCCGGCGGGCGCGTCGGCTGGAACATCGTCACCGGCCACTTGCGGGGGGAGCACCGGGCGCTTGGCCTTCAGCAGCTTGACCACGATCGCCGTTATGACCGTGCCGATGAGTATATGGAGGTCTGCTACAAGCTGTGGAACTCCGTAAAGCCGGGTGCGATCCTTGCAGATCGGGAGGCGGGGGTCTTCGCGGACCCGGCAAAAGTTGAATTCATCGATCATGCGGGAGAATTCTTTTCCTGCCAGACCGTAGCACCGGTGCCGCCTTCGCCGCAGGGGCATCCGGTGCTGTTCCAGGCCGGCAGTTCCGGGCGCGGGCAGCAGTTCGCGGTTAGCCACGCCGATGTCGTGTTTTCCATCCAGCCCAACATCGCGGGCATGAAGCGCTTCATGGCCAATCTGGCCGAGGCCGCGCAGGCGGCGGGCAAGGTAACCCCCGGCGTCAGCTTCGGCATCCAGCCCATCGTCGGCGGGACCGAGGAAGAGGCGAAGCGCAAGCTTGCCGATCTGGTCGAAAAGCTGCCCATTGATGGCTGCCTTGCTCGGCTTTCGGGCACGATGGGGGTGGACTTCGCCGGGATGGACCTTGATCAGCCGCTGGCCGAGATCGAGACGCAGGCCTCGCAAGGGCTCATGAAAGCGTTCGCGAATATCGAGGGTGACCGGCCGCTTACCTTGCGTGAAGTAGCGATCCGCTGGGGCCTTGCGGTGGGCAAGCCGCAGATCGTCGGCACGCCGGAGCAGGTGGCCTCCGAAATGGAGCGCGTCTGGCGCGAAACGGGGTGCTACGGCTATAACGTGACCCCGACGGTCATGGCCAGTTCGGTCACCGATTTCGTCAATGAGGTGGTTCCCATCCTGCAACGCAACGGGGTCTACCGCACCGAATACGAGGGCAAGACCTTTCGCGAAAACCTTGGCCTGTGATGGGTGGCATCGCCGGCAAGGCGCATAATATTGCGCAAGTGCGGGCGCTGGCGAAGCGTCGTTTGCCACGCGCCATATGGGAATTCATTGAACGCGGGACCGAGGATGACCTGCTGATCGAACGCAACGTCGCGGCACTGCAAGCGGTGCAACTGCTGCCGCGCACCTTGCGCGATGTCGAGCGGCGTTCGGCCGGGATCGAACTGTTCGGCCGCCGCCAGCCTCTGCCGCTGGTGATTGCGCCGACAGGGGTGTCGGATCTTCTTTGGCACCGGGGCGAACGGGCTATCGCGCGCGCGGCTGCCTCAGCCGGCATACCCTTTACGCAGACGACGAGTTCCACCACGAGTTTTGGCGATATCGCCCGGTGTGCCTCATCCGGTCACTGGATGCAGATGTACCTGTGGGAACGGCGGGACCTGTCATGGCAGGTGGTGGAAGCCGCGCAGGCCAGCGGTGCGGAAGTGCTGGTGCTGACGGTCGATACGCCGATGTGGCCGCTACGCGAGTTCAACCGGCGGGCGGGCATGTCCAACCCGGTGCGGCCGAACGCCACGCTCGTAACGGATTTCCTGAAGCGGCCGTCATGGTTCGTCTCGGTGATTTGCCGGTATTATCTTGAGGGCGGCTTGCCGCAGTTCGCCAATTATCCGCAGGAGGTCGGCGGCAAGCTGACCGGTACCGTCAGCCGCGTGGCGAACTCCGCCTCGGTGTGCTGGGACGATGTGGCGCAACTGCGCCGCCGCTGGCCGGGAAGGCTGGTGCTGAAGGGTGTGCTTAGCGCCGAGGATGCGCGCATGGCGCTGGATTACGGCGTAGATGGTATCGCGGTGTCGAACCACGGCGGGCGCAACTTCGACAGCTCTCCGCCCGCGATCGACGTGCTGGCAGGCATTGTCGATGCGGTGGGAGACCGCACGACCGTACTGTTCGACAGTGGTGTGCGGCGAGGGGCAGATGTGCTGAAAGCGCTGGCAATCGGCGCGAAGGCAGTGTTGGTAGGCCGCGCGACCCTTTATGGCTGCGCTGCGGGCGGAGAGGCCGGCGCGCGCCATGCGATCGACCTGCTGGCCAACGAAATCGACATTGCGATGGCGATGATCGGCGTAACGGCGATGGAGCAACTCGATCGCAGCTACCTTATGCCCGGCACATTCAGGGCGTAGCTCCTGCCTTTCGTGCTTCATCCAGCGTACTCACCCGATCAGCCGTCGCCGGATCGTCCAGCAGTTGCGACAGCGGGGCGTCCAGGCGGCGGCGCCAGTTGGGGTGTTCCGCGATTGTCCCCGGCAGGTTCGGCTGCTCGGGTTCCGCCAACAGATCTTCCAGCGGCACGATAGCAAGGTCGCAAGGTGTGCTACCGATATGGCGCAAGGCTGCCTGTACCACCGGCGCAGTATCTTCCGGTCGGGGGCGAACGGCGGAATCGTGCGTCAGCGAAGCCCAGAGCAATCCGCGATCCCACGCCCGCCGGGCCTCTGCCTGCTCCATCGTCGTGCCATCGGGCAGGCGGCTCAATTGCTGTGCCCATTGCAAGTCGCGCCCGCTCCACCAGCCTGCCACTGTGGCCGTATCGTGAGTGCCGGTCATTGCCACCGCCTGCGGATCGTAATCCGCCGCGCCAATGAATCCGTCGTCGGCCGCACGCTCAAACCACAAGACGCGCATCCCCAGCATGCCGTGCCCGGTGATGGCTGGGCCGAATCCGTGCGGCATCGTGCCAAGATCCTCTGCCACGATCAGCGCACCTGCGAGATGCGCCTCCAGCGTGACCAGGCGGACGAGGTCGGCGAAGGGGTAGTGCAGGTAGGCGCCTGCACTGGAGGGCTGGCCTTCGGGCACTACCCATAGCCGGGCAAGGCCGAAGGCATGATCGATGCGCAAGGCCCCTGCGGTGGAAAGCGCTGCACGGATCGTGGCGATCCATGGCGCGTAGCCGCTGCGGGCAAGGCCGCGCGGGGAAAACCCGGTGAGCATCCAGTTCTGGCCCAGCGGACCCAGCGGATCAGGCGGAGCGCCGATCGTCAGGCCCTGCAGCAGCACATCGCCCATGCTCCATGCGTCGGCTCCGCCGGTGTGCACACCGACCGCAAGGTCTGCCAGCAGCCCTACGGCCATTCCCGCAGTTCGTGCGCGATGCTGGACCAGCGCCAGACTTTCGCGCGCCAGCCATTGGGTGAAAAGGTGGAATTCCACTTCGGCGGCATTGTCGCGCGCGAAGGCGGCAACTGCTTCTCCATCCGGATCGCGCAGTTCCGGGGGCCACTGCTGCCACCCTGCGGCGCCCTCTGCCCGCAGGCGCACGTCTATCGCGTCGTAGATCGCCTGACGGATCAAGCCTTCGCCTTGTGCGGCATTGTCGCGAGCGATCCGGGCCCGCGTCGGTTCGTCAAGCCCTGCGAACGTGGCGCGCAACTGTTCGAGGCGGCGGGGCAACGCCTCTTCCCAATCGATCAGCGGGCCATCGCCCTGCGGGTCATCCGGTAACGGAGGTAGCCCGACCAGCGCAGGGTCACCCATCGCACCGTTGAGATAAAGGCGGCTCGACGGAGAATAGGGGCTGAAATCACGACCGTAGCCGGCGAAAAGCGCATGGACCGGATTGATCGCCAGCGCGTCTGCGCCTTTCCCGGCAAAGAGGTCTACGGCCTCGGCCAGTTCTGCGAAGTTTCCGAAAGGGTGGGCGCGCTTACCGCGCAGGGCGGGTATCTGGACCGCCGGCCCCCAGATACGCTCCTTGCCGAGCGAGGCGAGGGTGGGGCATGATCGCGGCGCGACTGCCAGCGTAAAGGCGTGGCCGTTGACCGAGACGGGGTAGTAACCCGGCGTGTCGATCGGCGGCAGAGTCCAGCTTGCGGTGTCCAGGCGCTTCGCAGAGCCGTCCGGCAGGGTGATTTCCGCGTTGGCCAACGCTTTGGGCAAATGTGTTTCGGAGCCAACCTCGGTGACGAGCATCGCAGGCGGTTCGGCATCTTCAAACTCCACCCGCGCAAGGCTGGCAGTGGTCTGTGCGGCAGTTTCAGCGGGGTAGCCGAGCGCTGCGGCTATCGCGCGCAACGACGCATCGGATATTACGTGTTCCCTGCCGTCGACGTCCCACCAGATGCGTTGCAGGCCGATCGCCTGAGCAAGTGCGTGCAATTCCTGCATCCGTGCGAAGGCTCCTCGCTGACGGGTGGCAGGCTAGCGCGCGCGAAGGGCGGCGGCAATTGCCCCCGCAACCTTTTGCCCGAAGGAAAGGCTGCAGACTTATCCCTGCGGATACACAGGGTATACTCAGGCTATCCCGGATTTATCCACAAGCTTGCCCTCAGTCGTCCAGTTGAGACTGGCCGCCGCCTCAGCTTTCCAGAAGGCGGGGCATGAGTTCCACGAAGTTGCAGGGGCGATTGCGGCTGTCGAGTTGTTCGGCAAGGATACCGTCCCACCCGTCCTTCACCGCGCCGTTCGATCCGGGCAGCGCGAACACGTAGGTGCCGCGCGCGACAACGGCCATGGCGCGGCTCTGCACCGTGGATGTGCCGATGGTCTTGTAGCTGAGCCAGCGGAACAGTTCGCCAAAGCCGGGAATCTCGCGCCCGCCCAGCATGCCGAGGGCTTCGGGCGTGACGTCGCGGCCGGTCAGCCCGGTGCCACCGGTGGAAACGATCGCGTCGACTTGCGGGTCGTCGATCCACTGGCCGAACAGCGCTGCAATCTGCCCTGCATCGTCACGCTGGATCGTGCGGTGTACCAGCGTATGCCCGGCACCGACGATGCGCTGGGCAAGGATGTCGCCCGAAGTGTCGTTGGCGGCGGTGCGGGTGTCGGAAACGGTAAGCAGTGCGATGTTGATCGGTTTGAAGATACGTTCAGGGTCGATGGCCACGCACGATTGCTCCATTAGCGGCCATGCGCACGCCTTCCGATCCGGCAAGGCCGGGGAAGGTCGGCCACATGCCCTGTACGAGTTCCATGCGGCTTTCGGACGCGCCGCCGGCCTGGCGTTCATACATCCAGTAATTGCGCATGACGATGTTCACGTAGCCGCGCGTCTCCCAGTAGGGGAGCGATTCGATCCACAGCAGCGGATCGCCCTGGCTGTTCACCTCGGTGTTCCAACGGCGCACCGGCAGCGGCCCTGCATTGTAGGCCGCCATGACCTTGGGCAGCAGACCCTGTGTGCCCGGATCGTTTTTCAGCGCCTCAAGATGGCGCTGGCCGAAGGCGAGGTTGACCTCGGGCTTGTTGAGGTCGGAGGCGTTGCCGGAATAGCCTAGCGAGCCCGCGTGATCCTGCGCGGCAGCGGGCATGATCTGCATCAGGCCGCGCGCTCCTGCCGGGCTGACGACGCTGGCGCGGAACACCGATTCCTGCAGCGCATGGGCATAGACCAGCGCGGGATCGACCTTCCAGCCGCCCACCGGGGTCCACTTTGGCGTTGGAAAGCGCGTGGCAGGTTCGGGCTTGCCGCCGTAGGGCGCATTGTAGGCCATCCACAGCTGCGTGCCCGGCAAGCCGAGATCGCGGGCAAGGCGGGTCAGCGGGGCGTACTGGGAAGCATCGCCGATGCGGGCCTGATGGCGCAACACTTCGTCGGCAAGCCCATCCTTGCCGATCTCCGCCAGTTCGACGGCGGCACGCACGTTCGGGCTGGCGCGCAGCTGCTGCCAGTCGGCCTGCGTAAAGTCGGCCGCAGCGTGCTGTTCAGGCAGTTTGAGGCCCAGCTGTTCAGCGGCCAGCATGCCATAGAGAGTCTCGTCGCGCGCGGCGGCAAGGCGCAGCGCGGCGCTGGCCTGCTCGGGCTTGCGGCAGCGCACCAGCGAACGGCTGTTCCAGTAATGCGCAGCCGCCGTCAGTTCGGCATTGTCCGAAGACCGTGCGGCCTTGGCGAAAGCATCGGAGGCACCGTCGCAGTCGCCCAGGCGCCATGCGGCGAGCCCGGCGGTCCACCATGCCTCCCCGACCCAGGGGCCCTGGCCCAGTGCCGCGATCTGCGCCATCTGGTAGGCGTTGGCGTCCTGGTTCTCGATGTAGAAGCTCCAGGCAACCTTCTGCCGCCACTCTGCCTGCGAAGAGGGCGAGAGGTTGGCGTCGATCCCGTCAAGCAGCAGACGCGCGCCCATCGGATCGTCGTTCTTGATGCGATCGTTAATGCCGTTGGCGATGCCTGCGGGCATCGTGCCGTCATCGATCGATGAGGGGCGCACGCGCTTGGCGATGGTGGGCAGGCGGGCGAAACTCTGCTCGCTGGGCAGCGAGGGAACACTGGTGGCGCCGCGCTTGAGCGCCAGGCGGCTGATCTGGTCCGCGCCCGGCAGTTCGGTGCCTTGCGAAAGCCAGTTCTGCAGGTCGTTCAGTTCGATCTTGGGCGAACCGGCGGCGAGGTAGTATTCGGCGCGGGCCTGTTGGTGCAGCGGGCCGTCGGGACGATCGGCCAGCATCTTGCGCACGGTCGACCAGTCCTTGGCGTCGATCGCGTCGAACATCGCCTTGTAGTAGGTCCGGTCGTCCTGGCTGAGCAGTGAGGGAACGGCAGTACGGTCGGCGCGGGTGCGGAAATAGTCCACTGCCGCGCTGTTGGCGAAGGCGGGCGCTGCAGACACGCAGGCAGCGATGCACGCGCCCGTAACCAGTCCGGCCCTGATAATTCGTTTCAAAGGTATTCCCCGCGATCCTATGCGATTCACCTGCTCCGACCGACCGGCGGCCGCGCCTCTCAGGCGGCGGTCCATTCCAGCCAGGCCCTCCACAGCACCGGCTTTGCCCGCGGTTGCGCAAGCAAGGCATCAAGCGCCCATGAGGCGAGTAGGGGTATCGAGCCCCCTTCATGATCGAAAGTCCTTAACATGGCAGGGCGATGCGGCGATTCGTGGCCGATAAGCGGCAGGACGTTTCCGCCAAGGACAAACAGCCGATTCGGCCCCACCAAACTCACGTGATGCCTGAGAACCTGGCCGATTCCACGCTCCCCCATCGCCGCCCAGTTGGCACCGGGAGTATGGCGGGGAAGGGCGCTGGCAAGGTAAACGTCCTCGCGCTTTGTGCCGCAGGCGAAGAGGATCGCGTCGAGCAGCTTTCCGTGCTGGCCGGACAGCAGGGTTTCCCCGTCTTCTGCTTCGGGTTGCTCGACCACGATCATCAGGTCCGCACCGGCTTTGCCTTGCGGTGCAACGCGGGCCGCAGGGCCGCCTTCGCAGAGCAGCGGTTCGGTCAGCCACCATGGCGTAAAGGCCGCAAGGTCGGCCGGCAGGCTGGCCGGGTCGAGCTTTGCAGGCGGGGGCGGCGCATCCGGGTCCGGTTTTGGCTCCGGGCGACGGCGGGGCGCCGGTGTTCCTTCATCTTCAGGCGGCGCGAGCCATTCCACGGGCTCGTCGAGAAAGTCGGAATCGACCCCGGCGTCCCGCCACCAGTCGAGCGCACCTGTGATATCGTCCAGAAATTGCGGATTTGGCGATTGATCCATCGCGCGGGTCTTGACCTGACGCGCGGGAGCAATCAAGGCATTCGTGTATTTTAATCGCTCGACTAAACACGAAAAGATTGCACGGGGCTTCCATGATCGAACGCGAAGAGATGCCTTACGACGTTGTCGTCGTGGGCGGTGGACCTGCCGGACTCGCAACTGCGATCCGGCTCAAGCAGGTGGACCCGGAACTGCAGGTCTGCGTGCTTGAGAAGGGTTCCGAGATCGGCGCGCACATTCTTTCGGGCGCGACGATTGATCCCAAGGCGCTCGACGAACTGCTGCCGACCTGGCGCGAAGACGGCTGCCCGCTGGCGGAAACGCCAGTTACCGACAATTGGCACTGGCACCTGACGAAGAAGGGCAAGTTCTCCCTTCCGCACATCATCCAGCCGCCCTTCATGTCGAACAAGGGCAACTACACCGGCTCGCTGGGCAACCTGTGCCGGTGGCTGGCCGAACAGGCCGAAGCGCTTGAGATCGAAATTTTCCCCGGCTTCCCGGCAGCCGAAATCCTTTATGACGATGCAGGCGCGGTGATCGGCGTGCAGACCGGCGACATGGGCGTCGACCGCGAGGGTAATCCCAAAGGCGACTATCAGCCCGGCATGAACCTGCTGGGCAAGTACACCGTGTTCTGCGAAGGCGCGCGCGGCCATCTGACCAAGCGCCTGAAGGCGAAGTACGACCTTGAAGCGAATTGCCAGCCGCAGATCTACGGCATCGGCATCAAGGAACTGTGGGACATCCCGGCGGACAAGCACGTCCCCGGCCGCGTGATCCACACGCAGGGCTGGCCGATGAGCGAGAACGACGCCTGGGGCGGCGGCTTCCTGTACCATCAGGCGAACAACCAGGTTGCGCTCGGCTTCGTGACGGCACTCGATTACAAGAACCCGTACATCTATCCGTTCGAGGAATTCCAGCGCTGGAAGCAGCACCCGGAAATCCGCGCCATCCTCGAAGGCGGCAAGCGCGTGGCCTATGGCGCGCGCGCGATCAACGAAGGCGGCTGGCAGTCGGTCCCGCAGCTGGCCTTCCCCGGCGGCGTGCTGGCGGGCTGCTCGGCAGGCTTCGTCAACGTGCCGCGCATCAAGGGCACGCACACCGCGATGAAAAGCGGCATGCTGGCAGCCGAATCCATCGCCGCCGCCATCAAGGCCGGGCGCGAGCAGGACACCCTGCAGGAATACGACGACGCAGTGCGCTCCAGCTGGATCGCCAAGGAACTGAAGCTCGTCCAGAACGCAGAGCCCATGGTGGCGAAGTGGGGGGGCGAACTGGGCACCATCCTTGCGGGTGCCGACATGTGGCTGCGTACGCTGTTCGGCTTCGGCCTCGCCAAGCCGATGAAGCACCACACCGACGCCAGCGAAACGCAGCGCGCCGATCTTTACAAGCCGATCGCCTATCCCAAGCCGGACGGCGTCATCAGCTTCGATCGTCTGACCAGCGTGTCGTATTCGTTCACCAACCATGAAGAAGACCAGCCGGTCCACCTCAAGCTGAAGGATCCCTCGATCCCTACGCAAGTGAACTTGCCGGTCTATGCCGGACCCGAAGCGCGCTATTGCCCGGCCGGGGTCTATGAATTTGTCGATGCCGACGGTTCCGGGCCGAAGCTGCAGATCAACGCGCAGAACTGCGTCCACTGCAAGACCTGCGACATCAAGGACCCGACTCAGAACATCGAATGGGTCACGCCGGAAGGTGGCGGCGGACCCAACTATCCGAACATGTGACGTGCAAAGGGGAGGCATCGCCTCCCCTTTCTCGTTCCGCCGCACCCTGCGTCACACCTTGCCTCCCGCCCGCCGCCGCGCCATGGACGGGGCGATGCTGACCGAAACTGCCTACGCCAAGATCAACCTTGCGCTCCACGTCCGCCGCCGCCGTGAGGACGGGTATCACGAACTGGAAACCCTGTTTGCCTTCGTCGACGACGGCGACCGGCTGTGTGCGTCGCCGGCCGGGGCAGACTGGCTTGCCACGCATGGAGAATTCGCGGGGAAGATCGACGATCCGTTCGGCAATATCGTCGCCAAGGCGCTGACCGCACTGCCGCATGGCGCCGGGTGGTCGGTCGATCTTGAAAAGCGCCTGCCCGTTGCGGCGGGGCTTGGCGGCGGCTCTGCTGACGCGGGCGCGGTGTTCCGCATGGTCGAAGGCGCGCATGGCCTGCCTGACGACTGGCGGGACCGCGCGGCAAGGCTCGGGGCGGACGTGCCGGCCTGCGTCCTGTCCACCACCTGCATCGGCACCGGCACCGGCACGGACCTGCAACCGGTAGAGAGCGACCTTGCGGGCACCCCGGTACTGCTGGTCAACCCGCGCGTGGGAGTGCCCACGGGGCCGGTGTTCAAGGCGTGGGACGGCGTCGATCGTGGCGGAATGCCGGATTTCGGGCAGACTGGCTCCGTCCGGCGGATCGCGATGGAGGGCCGCAACGACCTTGAGGCTCCGGCCATCGCGATCTGCCCCGAAGTGGCGGATGTGCTGGCGGCGCTGCAGGATACTGCCCCGTTCCTTGCGCGCATGTCCGGTTCGGGGGGCACGTGCTTTGCGCTCTATGAAACCGGGGCGCAATTGCAGGCAGCGTGGGATAAGCTGGCGGATAGTCAACCGGGCTGGTGGAAAATGCAGGGCAAGTTGCGCTAAGGCGTAAATGCGCAACGATCGGAGGTTACACTTGGAAACCGAGTTCCACCGCCTGCTCGGCACGCCCGTGACCGGCGGGGTGCTGGTCGTATCCGACCATGCATCCAACCGCGTGCCTGACGATATCGATCTTGGCATCGATGCCGCGCTGCTGGACGAACACATCGCGATCGACATCGGCGTGGCTGCCATCGGCGCGCGCATGGTCGAAGCAGGCACCGCCGCATGGCTGGGCAACGTCAGCCGCCTTGTGTGCGACTTCAATCGCACGTACGACGTTCCCGGCATGATGCCCGAGATCAGCGACGGCCATGCGATACCCGGCAACATGCTGACCCCGCAGGAGCGGCAGGCGCGGGTGGACCGGTTCTTCGATCCCTACCACGCGGCGCTGGCCGCACAGCTCGCACAGACTCCCCCGGCGCTGATCCTGTCGCTGCACAGCTTCACCCCCGGCCTTGCCACCTGCACCCGCCCGCGCCCGTGGCAGGTGGGCGTGCTCTATAACGAGGATGAACGCGCCGCGCGCATCGCCATTCCCTGGCTTGAGGCGCAGGGCTTCGTCACCGGCGATCAGGAGCCCTATTCGGGCAAGCTGCTCAACGCATCGATGAACCGCCATGCAGAACCGAACGGGTTGCCCTACCTCAGCATAGAGATCCGGCAGGATCTCATCGCCGAGGAAGCAGGGCAGGAGGAATGGGCGCGCGTGATGACAGGCCTGTGCCGTGAAGTCGTGGGCAAGCTGAAATGAAATAAAGTTTCTGAAACCAGCGTTGAATTGAAATCAATCACCGTGTAGGGGCGGCTCCAGCCAGCGCGAAAAACCCGCGCACCCATGACGTTTGGAGTTCCCACGATGCCCGCCCTTCGTTCACGCACCTCGACTCACGGCCGCAACATGGCGGGCGCGCGCGGGCTCTGGCGCGCGACGGGGATGAAGGACGGCGATTTCGGCAAGCCGATCATCGCGGTGGTGAACTCGTTCACGCAGTTCGTGCCCGGCCACGTCCACCTCAAGGATCTGGGCCAGCTGGTCGCGCGCGAGATCGAGGCCGCGGGCGGCGTCGCCAAGGAATTCAACACCATCGCGGTCGATGACGGTATCGCCATGGGCCACGACGGCATGCTCTATTCGCTGCCCAGCCGCGATCTTATTGCCGACAGCGTGGAATACATGGTCAACGCCCATTGTGCCGACGCCATGGTCTGCATCTCCAACTGCGACAAGATCACGCCCGGCATGCTGATGGCCGCAATGCGTATCAACATCCCGGTCGTGTTCGTTTCGGGCGGTCCGATGGAGGCCGGCAAGGTCGTGCTGCGCGGCAAGGAGCATGCGCTCGATCTGGTTGATGCGATGGTTGCGGCTGCTGACGAAAGCTACACCGACGAGGAAGTGAAGGCGATCGAGCGTTCGGCCTGTCCGACCTGCGGTTCGTGCTCGGGGATGTTCACCGCCAATTCGATGAACTGCCTCACCGAAGCGCTGGGCCTTTCGCTGCCGGGCAACGGTTCGACGCTGGCAACCCACTCTGACCGCGAGCGCCTGTTCCTGGAAGCGGGCCGCGTCGCGGTGGACATGTGCCAGCGCTATTACGAGCAGGACGACGCATCCGTGCTGCCGCGCAGCATCGCCAGCTTCAAGGCGTTCGAGAATGCGATGAGCCTTGATATCGCGATGGGCGGTTCGACCAACACGGTGCTACACCTGCTGGCCGCCGCGCATGAGGCGGGCGTGGATTTCACCATGGCCGACATCGACCGTCTCAGCCGTCAGGTGCCGTGTCTGTCTAAGGTCGCCCCGGCCAAGGCCGATGTCCACATGGAGGACGTTCACCGCGCAGGCGGCATTTACGCGATCCTTGGCCAGCTGGAGCGGGCAGGGCTGCTGCACACCGACCTGCCGACCGTGCACAGCCGCACGCTGGGTGAGGCGATCGAACGCTGGGACACCAGCCGCACCACCGAGGCTTCGGTGCAGGAATTCTACAAGGCCGCGCCTGGCGGCGTACCGACGCAGACGGCCTTCAGCCAGTCGGCGCGCTGGAAGGAACTTGACCTCGACCGCGAGAACGGCGTCATCCGCAGCAAGGAGCACGCCTTCAGCCAGGACGGCGGCATTGCGGTGCTCTACGGCAATATCGCGCGCGATGGATGCATCGTGAAGACGGCGGGCGTGGACGAAAGCATCCTCAAGTTCACCGGCACCGCGCGGGTCTACGAATCGCAGGACGCAGCGGTCGCGGGCATTCTTGGCGGCGAAGTCGTGGCGGAAACCGTGGTGGTCATCCGTTACGAAGGGCCGCGCGGCGGTCCGGGTATGCAGGAAATGCTCTACCCCACCAGCTACCTCAAGTCGAAGGGGCTGGGGAAGGCCTGCGCCCTGCTGACCGACGGGCGTTTTTCGGGCGGCACTTCGGGCCTTTCGATCGGTCATGCTTCGCCCGAAGCAGCCGAAGGCGGCGAGATCGGCCTTGTCGAGAACGGCGATACCATCGAAATCGACATCCCCGGCCGTACCATCAACCTGATGATTTCGGACGAGGTCATGGCGCACCGCCGCTCGCAACAGGAAGCCCGCGGTGCCGATGCATGGTCGCCGGTTCACCCGCGCCCGCGCAAGGTTTCGGCCGCGCTGCAGGCCTATGCGGCGATGACCACCAGCGCTTCGAAGGGCGCCGTGCGCGACGTTACCCAGCTGAAGCGCGGATAATGGCTGGCGGGGGGAGGGGCATCCTTCCCCCTGCTGCTTGAGCAGGCCCGGAGCCTCGCGCTTGCCTGTGCGTTGGCAGAGGCATGACCTGCCCTATATATTCCCGGCTCGCGCCGCTGGCCTGCCTCGCCATCCTTGCCGCCTGTTCGGGGGAGAAGGAGCCGGGGCCCGTCGATATCGCGCGTGAACATATCGACTGTGCAGTTGGCGGTGCGCCCGAACTCAAGCCCGCCTGTTCGGTCGAACGGATCGAGAAGGGCGGCAGGCTCACCCTGATCGTGCACCACCCGGATGGTGCCTATCGCCGTTTTGCAGTGAAGAAGGACGGCAGCGGGGTTACCACGCTGGACAGCGCCACGCCGCCGCGGGTACGCTTGGCGGGAGACCGGCTCGACGTTCTCGTCGGGACCGACCGCTACCTTTTTCCCGCGACGGTGAAGCCAGATGCCCCACGATAGCCAGATCCTTGCCGCCAACCAGATGCGCGATGCCGAACAGGCGCTGATCGACGCCGGTGCCAGCGTCGATGCGCTGATGCAGGTTGCGGGGCGGGGCGCTGCCGAATGGGTCTGGCGCATGGCGGGGCACCGCCGGGTGACGGTGCTGTGCGGCCCCGGCAACAATGGCGGCGACGGCTACGTCCTTGCAGAGGCTATCCGTGAACGGGGCGGCCACGCCCGCGTCGTCGCCGCTGCAGAGCCTGCCACCGACGCTTGCCGCAAGGCGCGTGCGCTGTTCGGCGGCGAAGTGCTTGGCCCCGATGCGGACGCGACCGGCGACGTGCTGGTCGACTGTCTGTTCGGCACCGGGCTGACACGGCCCCTGTCGGCTGAACATGCAGAGCTGCTCAACCGGCTGGCCGCCGCGCATCAGCGGCTGGTGGCAGTTGATCTGCCAAGCGGAGTGCAGTCCGACTCCGGGATGCTGCTTAACGAACGGCTGCCGGTCTACGATTTGACGATCGCGCTGGGGGCGTGGAAGTTCGCGCATTTCCTGATGCCTGCCAGTGCCCGGATGGGGCGCTTGCAACGCGTGCCGATCGGTGTGGGTGCGGTGCCGGGCGCGGCGCTGGCGATCGCAAAGCCACAGGTTCAGGCGCCAACGGCGGACGCGCACAAATACCGGCGCGGGCTGCTTGCTGTGGTCGGCGGGGCGATGCCGGGTGCGGCGGTGCTTGCCGGGATCGCGGCGCAGCGGGCCGGGGCGGGTTATGTGAAGCTCTTCGCCGAAAGCAAGCGCAACGTGCCCGCCGACCTCGTGGTCGATCAGGGTCACCTCAGTGACGTTCTTGTCGATGACCGCAACACGGCGGTGCTGGTCGGCCCCGGCCTTGGTCGCGACGGCACCGCGCGTGAACGGCTGGCGGTGGCGCTGGCGGACGCGGTGCCGGTGGTGATCGACGCCGATGCGCTGGTGCTGCTGGCTCCGCGCCATCTGGCAGAGCGCGACGCCGCCGTCATCGCCACTCCGCATGAAGGCGAACTGGTGGCGCTGGAGCGGGCCTTCGACCTCGACGGCGCAGGCACGCGGCCCGAACGCGCGCTGGCGCTGGCGGCGGCAAGCGGGATGGTCGTCGTCGCCAAAGGGCCGGACACCGTGGTCGCCGCGCCGGATGGCCGGATCGCCTGCGCCGCGCGGGCAAGCCCGTGGCTCTCCACCGCAGGCACCGGGGACGTGCTGGCAGGCGTGATCGCCAGCCGCGTGGCGACCGGTCGCGATGCTTTCGATGCGGCCTGCGAAGGAGTGTGGCTTCATGGCGAGGCGGCGCGGCTTTGCCCGCCTGCCTTCACGGCGGGGCAACTGGCCGAGGCGGTGCCGCTGGCGCTGGCGGAATGTCTGTAACTTGCAGGCGGGCACGCCCACGGGCATAGGCGCGAGCGCCATGACCGAATCCGAGGAAATCCTGCGCATCGCCTCCAAGGGCGATGGCGTCACCGCGTCCGGCCGCTTCGCCTGGGGCGCCGCGCCCGGCGACAAGCTGCGCATCGACGACACGCTTGAATGGGGGCCGCACCACGTCGAGCCGCCGTGTCGCCACTTCGGCAGCTGCGGCGGGTGCCAGTTGCAGCAACTGGACGAGGAGAGCCTGACAGCTTTCGTCGAAGGCCGCGTCGCCAATGCGTCGGCTTCGCAGGAACTGGGGGCCGAAGTGCTTGCCCCGCCGCACCTTTCGCCGCCGCATTCGCGCCGCCGCGCCTCGCTGCGCGCGGAAAGTTCGGGCGGGCGCGTGGTGATCGGCTTTCGCGAGGCGAAGTCGCACCGGCTGGTCGAGCTGGAGGAGTGCCCGGTCCTGGTGCCGGAAATCGTGGCGCTGCTTGGCCCCTTGCGCAAGCTGCTCATCACGATGGGCAAGGCTGCTCCGGTCAAGAAGGGCCGCCACGGCAAACCCGCGCCGGGCAAGGTGCAGGCGCGCATGGCCGCCGACATCGAGATGACGCTGGTGGATCAGGGCATCGACCTTGGCGTCAAGGGCCTGACCGCAGAAGGGCTTGCCGCGACCGAGGCGATGCTGGACTTCGCGCGCGAACACAAGCTGGCGCGCCTGACGATGGACGGCGGCTATGGCTTTGAAACGGTATGGGAGCCGGTGCCGGTCACGGTGACCCTTGGAGGCGTGAAAGTGCCGTTTCCGCCGGGCACGTTCCTGCAGGCGACGCTGGATGGCGAGGAGGCGCTGGTGGGCGCCGCGCGCGAATGGCTGGCGGGCGCGCCCACGGTGGCTGACCTGTTTTCCGGCCTTGGCACGTTCGCGTTCGCGCTGGCCGGGCCGGAAACGAAAGTGCTGGCGGCAGAAGCCGCGCGCGACGTTCATTTTGCCTGCAAGGCGGGTGCGGACCGTGCGCAGCTGCCCGTCTTCAGCGTCCACCGCGACTTGTTCCGCAACCCGTTGCAGCCGGACGAACTGAGCCGCTTTGCCGCCGTGGTCCTCGATCCGCCGCGCGCCGGCGCGCGCGAGCAGGTGGAATGCATCGCCGATTCCACCGTGTCCCGCGTGGTCTATGTCAGCTGCAACCCGTCAAGCTGGTCGCGCGATGCCGCGCGGCTGGTGGAGGCGGGCTTCCGGCTGGTGGAATTGCGGCCGGTCGGCCAGTTCCGCTGGTCCACCCATGTGGAACTGGCGAGCTATTTCGTGCGGGATTGAAGCGGGGCCTTAAAGCCCCGCCGCCTTTTCCATCATTTCCATGAAGTCACGCGCGACGTTGCGTTCGTCCTCGTTTTCGAACGCGACGTCGAGGTCGGGCGCGGCGCCAAGGATGTGCATCAGCGCCCACAGCGCAAAGCGGCGGCCCTTGTCCTGTTCCATCCCGAAATCGACTTTCATCCGCTCCACCCCGGCTTCAAGCCCGGCAGGGGTGACGGTGGAAAGGTCGTCGGTGGCGAAGTAGCGGCGCAGCTGGTCGTCTAAATCCATGGCGCGGTTTCTAGCAGGCGTTCAGCGGCGGTTCCAGCCACAGCACCCGCAGAATACCGGATAGGCCGCGGCGCCCCAAGCGCTGGCGATGAAGCCGAGGAAGAATACGCTCCAGCCCAGGCCCCAGTTTTCGGCCATTACCACGTCCGCCAGCGCCGCCAGCGTGATGCAGATGAAGAACAGCTCCACCCCGATGAAGACGATCTTGAACGGCTTCAGGGCGTGGACGGGCATTCCCTTGTCCATCGCGATACTCCCGACACATCATGCCGATATACAGGGAACATATCGCGCAATCCCTGCCGGTTCCATCGGGAGTTTGCGGGTGGCTCCGTTCAATCCTGGGACGAAAGCACCTGTGCGAACGCGGCCGCATCGGTGTTGCCGCCGGAAAGAATTACCGCGCTGCGTTCGCCCAGTTCGACCTTGCCCGCCAACACTGCCGCCAGCGCCGCCGCGCCGCCGGGCTCCAGCACCAGCCGCAGCTTCGCAAAGGCAAGCCGCTGCGCGGCGCGAACTTCGGCCGGAGTGGCGACTACGCCGAACGGGCAGCGCTCTTTAAGGATCGCGAAGTTGATCGGCCATGTGCCCGGCGTCTGCAGTGCGTCGCAAGGCGTGGGCGGCGCATCGGGACCGACGCGCCGGATCTCTCCACTGGCAAGGCTGCGGCACACATCGTCCCAGCCTTCGGGTTCGACCGGCACGATCCGCGCATCGGGGCAGGCGAGGGCAAGGCCCGCCGTCAGTCCGCCACCGCCGCAGGGGGCGACGATCAGATCCGGCCCGGCGAGCCCCTGTTCGGCCAGCTGCGCGGTAATCTCGATCGCGGTGGAACCCTGACCTTCGATGATCCACGGATCGGCATAGGCGTGGACAAGCGTGGCGCCGCGCTCCGCGCAGAGGCGCTGGGAAACTTCATCGCGATCCTCGCCGCCGGGGCGGTCGTAAAGCACCACTTCGGCGCCCAGCGCGCGGGTATTGGCCAGCTTCACTTCGGGCGCATCAACCGGCATGACGATCGCCGCGCTGATGCCCAGCCGCCGCGCGGCCCAGGCCACGCCCTGCGCATGGTTCCCGCTGGAGACGCCGACGACGCCACGCGCGCGTTCTTCTTGCGAAAGGGCGCTGAGACGATGCCAGGCGCCACGGATCTTGAAGGCGCCCACCGGCTGCAGGCTTTCCGCCTTGCACCAGATCGTGCGCCCATCGACATCAAGCGGCAGCAGCGGCGTGCGGGGAAGAATCTCGGCCACCTTGCGGGCGGCGAGGGCGATGCCTTCGGGCGTGGGGGTGCGCAGGGTCATGGGCGCGGTGTTAGACGCGCGCCGGACGGCAGCAAACCCCCGCTGTTTCAGAAAATGAAGCCCGGCAGCGGAATGGCTGGGTGGCTAAAACCTTCTGAGAGCGAAGTCATATTCGTGCGAGGCGCACCATCTGGTAGTAGCCGAAAGGTCCACGGCGATGTTCCAGCGTTAGGCCGTGTTCGTCGGCGACGCGCCCGGCCACTTCCGCAAGGTCCAGCCTGGGGGTGACATGGAACTTCGCCAGCCAGCCCAGCAGGCCCTTGCGTAGCGGTAAGGGCAGGCCCGCGCAGTCTCCGAAATCGACCACGTGCAAGGCCCCGCGCGGCGCCAGCGTAACGGCAGCCTGCGACAGTGCGGCCTGCCAGTCCGGGATCATCGAGACGGCGTAGGACAGCATGACCCGCTCGAAACCCTCGCGTCCCAGCAGCGTCCCGGCGTCGAAGCGGGTCGCGTCGCCCAGCGCCAGCGTGCCGCCGGTGCCCAGCGTCTTGCGCGCGGCGGCCAGCATCTCGCTGGAGATGTCCAGCCCGAACAGCCGCACCCCGCGCCAGGTCTTGCCGACATGCGCAAGGTTGCGCCCGGTGCCGCAGCCGATTTCCAGCACGGCCATGCCGGGCTTGGCATCCAGTTCGTTGATCAGTCGGTCGCGCCCGAACAGGTAGTATTTGCGCGTCAGGTCGTAGATCGGGCGCTGCCAGCGATAGATGCTGTCCATCAGCGCGGCATGGTTCTGTGCGGTGGAGGCCATCTGGAAGCGGTTCCCCGGATCAGCCGTTGAAAGCGTAGAGGTGGACGCCGCCATAGATCGAAGAACGATCCGCCCGCGTCGCGGCTTGCGATTCTTCGACGCGGTAGGTCCAGCGATCGAGAATGGCGTCGGGCACCCGGCCCGGCAGCAGCGAGGGTTCGGCGGCGGTGCGGAACAGCACCCGCGCGCCCGGCTTTGCGGTGCGGGTGATCTCGGCCCACAATTCGGTCAGCTGCGCGTCGGTCATCCAGTCCTGTGCATCGAGCAGGACGTAGCGGTCGTAGCTGGCAGCGTCCGCGGCGGCGAGGACGTGAGTGAAGTTGGCATGGCGCAGGTCCAGCCGGTCAAGCCGTTCGCGTACCAGGGGCAGGTTGGCTTCCTGCAGGTACGGGGGCAGGGGCGCTTCCACGCCCTTGCCGTACCCGCGCGAGAATGCCTGCCAGGCAAAGTAGTTGTCGTTGACCGGGAAGTGGCAGGCCAGCTTTTCCAGCCGGCCGCGCAGCACGTCGGCCATGGACTGGCCGCCTGCAAGCGCATCGTACTGCGCCGGCGGGATGCCAAGGCCGAACAGCGATGCAGGGTGCTTGGTCAGCCAGCGCACGAAGCGGCGCTCGAACACGGGGGCGAAGCGCTCGTCGAAGATGCGGCGCTGTTCCTCCATCGAAGCGGCGTCGAGAATCTCGGCCGGGTTGACCCTGTGCAACCGGGCGATGACATGCGCCGCGCCGATGAAGCCGCCAAGCAGGCCGTGACGATAGACGCCGCGCGTGAATGCTCCGATGCGGCGACGGCCCACGAGGTCGCGGCCTTCCCAGTAACGGCGGGTCGCTTCGTCAAGATGAGGAGCCAGACGTTCGCGATACAGCGCAACGTTCTCCGCGCGGTCGGCCTCAGCGATGAAGCGGCGCACTTCGGCGTGGCTGAGATGGCGCACCGCGGCGTGCTTGAGGTTGTTGAGCGCGATGTGCGCGGTGTTGAGGTCCACCACGGTGATATGCGCCGGGTTCGCCGTGAGGTACGACAGCGCGTTGCAGCCGCCGCTGGCGATGGTGATGATGCGGCTGTCCGGCGTGATCTCCATCGCCGTCATGTCGGCAACCGGGTCTTCCCAGATCTGGGCATAGACAAGGCCCTTGAAAGCCATGGCGAAGGCCTTGTCGAGCAGCTTGCTCTTGCGCGAGGCTTCGTCGCGGACGACCGCGTTCTCGATCAGATTGGAACGGGGGCCGGAAAGAGGGCGCGTCATGGAACTGGCTCCTGCGAAGGGATGCGGCGCGAATGACACCGTGCAGTGACCGGGTGATGACGGCTTGAAGGCGGTTTGTGACAGCCGGGCTGGGCCGTGCGTCTTTGCGGGCGCGTCGTGTGGCGCTAGGGTGCCTCTGAGTGCGCTTGGGGTATCGTTGTGTACACCTTGGGTGCGGTTGTGTGCCGCACAGTTGAGTTGTCACAGAACGGCCCTATATGGCGCGCTTTCGATTGGCCCCCGGGGCCTCTAGGTCCAAGGAGACAGGTTGGTGAGCAAGGTTCTGGTGATCGGCGCAGGTGGCGTCGGCTCGGTTGCGGTTCACAAGATGGCGATGAACCCCGACATCTTCCCGGACATCCATCTGGCCAGCCGCACCGTCTCGAAGTGCGAAGCGATCGCCGAATCGGTCAAGGCGCGCACGGGCGTGACGATCTCCACTTATGCCATCGACGCTGACGACGTGGAGGCGACCTCGGCGCTGATCCGCAGCATCGGCCCGAAGCTGGTGGTCAATCTTGCCCTGCCTTATCAAGACCTTGCGATCATGGATGCCTGCCTTGCGACCGGCACGCACTACATGGACACCGCGAACTACGAGCCCAAGGATGTGGCCAAGTTCGAATATCACTGGCAGTGGGCCTACCAGGAACGCTTCAAGGAAGCGGGCCTGATGGCGCTGCTCGGTTCGGGCTTCGATCCGGGCGTCACCAGCGTCTTCGCGATGTGGCTCAAGAAGCACAAGTTGAAGACCATCCGCACGCTCGACATTCTCGACTGCAACGGCGGTGACCACGGACAGGCCTTCGCGACGAACTTCAACCCGGAGATCAACATCCGCGAAGTGACCGCGCCCGCCCGCCACTGGGAGAACGGCGACTTCGTCGAAACCCCGGCGATGGGCAAGAAGGTCAGCTTCGACTTCGAGGGCGTTGGCCCGAAGAACATGTACATGATGTACCACGAAGAGCTTGAAAGCCTTGCGAAATTCATCCCCGAGATGGAACGCGGCCGCTTCTGGATGACCTTCGGCGATGCCTATATCCAGCACCTCACCGTGCTGCAGAACGTGGGTATGACCCGCATTGATCCGGTGATCTACAACGGCGTGGAAATCGTGCCGCTGCAGTTCCTCAAGGCCGTGCTGCCTGAACCCGCCTCGCTTGGCGCCACGACCAAGGGCAAGACCAACATCGGCGATATCGCGACCGGCGAAGCGCTCGACGGTTCGGGTGAAAAGACGTTCTACATCAAGAACATCTGTGACCATGAAGATGCTTACGCAGAAACCGGCAACCAGGCCGTCAGCTACACCACCGGCGTACCGGCGATGATCGGTGCCGCCATGGTCATGACCGGCGCGTGGTCGGGTGAGGGTGTCTTCAACATGGAACAGTTCGATCCCGATCCCTTCATGGACATGCTCAACAAGCATGGCCTGCCGTGGACCGTCGAGGAACTGTCGGAGCCGCTGCCGTTCTGATGGGCGGCCGCTCACGCCTCCTGTACCTTTCCGCGCTGGGTGCGCTCTCGCTTGGCGGCTGCACGCCCGGCGAGGCGCCTGCGCCGCAACCGGTGGCACCCGCGGTACCGGCAGGTCCTGCAGAGCCCGCAGGCAACCAGTCCTACGCGCGCGACATGAGCGCTGCGGACAAGGCAGCCTGCGTCTCCGGCGGTGGCACCGCGCAGCGGCGCGGGATGCTGGGCATGGAGATGTGCGTGCATCCTTATGCGGATGCGGGCAGACAGTGCAGCGATTCCGCGCAATGTGAAGGCAAGTGCGTTGGCAGCGCGGGCTCCGTTTCGCCGGACAAGGCGGCGACCGGGCAGTGCCAGGCCGATGACCGGCTATTCGGCTGTTATGCAGAGGTCAAGGGCGGCAAGGCAGCCTACGCGATCTGCGTCGACTGATCCGATGAACTGGTCCTTTGTTGCGCCCGTGGCTTTGCTGGCGGGCTCCAACCTGTTCATGAATACCGCATGGTATCTTCATCTCAAGGTGCCGGGAAAGGCGCTGTGGGTGGCGATCGCCATGAGTTGGGGCATCGCATTCTTCGAATATTGCCTTGCGGTTCCGGCGAACCGGATCGGCAGTTCTGCTTATTCGCTCGGCCAGCTCAAGGTCATGCAGGAAGCGTTTTCGCTGCTGGGCTTCGTGCTGGTAGCCTGGGCGCTGTTCGGGCAGAAGCCGGGCTGGAACGAGATCGTCGGCTTCTGCCTTGTCGGGGCAGGGGCGTGGTTCATCTTCAAAGGCCCGCTGGGCTAGGGAACTGATACAATGGAAACCAGAGCCGGCGATCCGGGCGCATTTGCGAACTTCGACCTTTCGCGTGTCGATAGCCCTGCTTTCGTGGTCGATGCTGCCAAGCTGCGCTCCAACCTGCGCATTTTGAGCGAGATCGGCGAACAGTCCGGTGCCAAGGTGCTGTCCGCGCTGAAGGCGTTCTCGATGTGGTCGACTGCACCGATCGTGGGAGAATATCTCGACGGCGTTTGCACGTCGGGCCTGTGGGAAGCGCGCCTTGCCTCGGAGTTCTACGACGGCGAGATCGCAACCTATTGCGCGGCCTACAAGGCAGAGGACATGGACGAAATCCTGCGCCTTTCCGACCACGTGATCTTCAATTCGCCAGCACAGATCGAACGCTTCTGGCCCTTCATCGAAGGCGCGCGCGCGCGCGGCGAGAGCTTCGATATCGGGTTGCGCGTCAATCCGCTGCACCCCGAAGGCGAAGTGCCCAAATACGACCCGAGCGCGCCGCATTCGCGCCTGGGCTTCCCTATCGATCAGCTGACCGAGGATCATGTCGGACTGATAGATGGCATCCATTTTCACAATTTGTGCGAGCAGGATTTCGAGCCGCTGCAGCGGACCTGGGACAAGGTGTTCGATTTCCTCGAACCGTTCTTCGGGCAGCTCAAATGGATCAATATCGGTGGCGGCCATCATGTTACCCGCGCTGACTACCAGCGCGAGGAACTGATCGAATTCCTGGCCGACATGGCCGAGGATACCGGCGCGGAAATCTATATCGAACCGGGCGAGGCAGTGGCGCTGGATGCCGGAATTCTTGTCGGCACAGTGCTGGACGTGGGCTGGAACGGCATGCCTGTGGCCATCGTCGATATTTCCGCAACCTGTCACATGCCCGACGTAATCGAGGCGCCCTATCGCCCCGCGCTGCTGGGCGAGCGCAGCGAAGACGAGGGTGAGGCGGTACGCCTTGGCGGTCCGTCGTGCCTGGCAGGCGACGTCATTGGCGACTATGTGCTTCCGACCGATCCCGAAGCCGGCCAGCGTTTCGCGTTTCTCGATCAGGCGCATTACTCGATGGTCAAGACGACGACCTTCAACGGCGTACCGTTGCCGTCGATCTGGCTGTGGGACTCGGAAACCGACTCGCTCGAATGCATCCGCAAGTTCGATTATGAGGATTTCCGAGGGCGTTTGAGCTGACCCCCGGAGTTGTGCGGATATGTGAATTAAGGACGATACGGGCAGGGTGCCTGCTACCGTCAAGCTGCCCATCGCACAGCTGATGCAGTCAGGCCCGTTTCAACGATTCGGCGCGGATCGTTTGATTGTCGTGTCGCGTTGCAAACGATGACCAGGATGAACGGGCCGTCGCGGAACCGTCATCCCAGCGCAACGGAGTGGATCGATGCAAGATGTTGCAGGAAAAGGGAAAAATTTTTGCTGCGGCCGCAGTGTCCGTTACAGTGTCGTCTCGTGTGACGTTTTTGTGAAGGCGCCTGTTTTTTTCTTGCGATTCGCCCGCTGAGCCCTATATCCCGCCCCTCGCTGCCCCATGGGGACTTCCAAACCGCAAGGCAGCTTTGTCGTTAACACACCGTTTGGGGGTCCCTTGAGTTGCACGCATTCCTCGACGCACCGGCCGTAGCGCGCACCCTCGCGCCTGACGAACCAGTCATCCTGAACCGCCCGCATGCTGCGGCGCGCGCTGCCCGTTTCTTCGCCACGAAGTTTCCGGGCAAGTCGCTCTATGCGGTTAAGGCGAACCCGTCGCCCGACCTCGTTCAGATCCTCTGGGACAACGGCATCACGCACTACGACGTAGCTTCGATTGCCGAAGTGCGCATGGTGCGCGGGGTTCTGCCTGACGCAACCCTGTGCTTCATGCATCCGGTCAAGACCGCAAGCGCGATCCGCGAAGCCTACTTCAAGCATGGCGTGCGCACCTTCAGCCTCGACACGATCGAGGAGGTCGAGAAGATCGTCGAAGCGACCACCGACGCTGAAGGTAACCGGGCTACGGACCTGCGTCTTTGCGTGCGCCTGCGTGTATCGTCCGAATATTCGGAACTGAGCCTCGCCTCTAAGTTCGGCGTTGACGTTGCGGATGCGGGCGAACTGCTTCAGGCCACTCGCCAGGTCGCTGACTGGCTGGGCGTTTGCTTCCACGTCGGCTCGCAGGCCATGACGCCTTTCGCCTATGTGCAGGCGCTTGAGCGTGCACGCGCCGCCATTGCGGCAGCTGGCGTGGTTATCGACATGGTCGATGTCGGTGGAGGTTTCCCTTCCTCGTATCCGGGCATGGAACCGCCGCCGCTGGAAGATTACTTCGCGATCATCCATCGCCACTTCGAAGCGCTACCGATCGCCTACAACGCTGAGTTGTGGTGCGAGCCCGGTCGCGCGCTGTCGGCCGAATACAACTCGCTGATCGTCAAGGTCGAGAAACGTCGCGGCGACGAACTCTACATCAATGACGGTGCCTATGGCGCGCTTTACGATGCGGCACACGTTGCATGGCGTTTCCCGGTTAAGGCGATCGGCCGCGTTGACAAGCATGGGGATGCAGAGCGTTCGTCGGAACTGAAGGAATTTTCCTTCTACGGCCCGACCTGTGACGATGCTGACTTCATGGAAGGCCCGTTCCTGCTTCCGGCCGACATCAAGGCGGGGGACTGGATCGAAGTGGGCATGCTGGGTGCCTATGGTGCCGCAATGCGCACGGCCTTCAACGGCTTTGGTGGCGGAGAAGTTGTTCTGGCTCAGGACGAACCGATGGCAAGCCTCTACACCGGCCGCAAGGATCCGCGGGTTTCAGACAACGTGGTGTCGCTGCGCTGAGCCGCATCCCATTCGAATAACGAGAGGCCCCCGGAACCCATGGTTCCGGGGGTTTCGTTTGTGGCGGACAAGTTGGCGCGATCTTAACTCTCGCCGCGCTAGACGGGCAGCGATGCCGAACCATGACGATCGATCTTCGTTTCCGCGCTGGCGGTTGCTGATGCCAGCAATGGTAGCACTGGCCTTTGCGCCTGTGCTCCTGGCGTCCGTGCCCGGCTTTGTGGACATGCCCTCGCACATGGCGCGCCATCACGTTCTGGCGAACATTGCCCACGATCCGGCGCTGGGTAGAATGTTCTCGGTGCATTGGCAGTGGATCGCCAACCTGGGGGCAGACTTGCCTTCGGTGCTGCTGACTCCACTTCTGGGCAGCGAGCGGGCGACGGTGGTTGTAGCTGCGCTGCTTGCACCGCTTATGGTGCTGGGGTTGTTCCAGCTTTCACGCGCTGCGCATGGGCGAGTGAGCGCCAGCGCGTTTGTTGCGCTTCCCTTCGCCATGCATCAGGCATGGATGTGGGGCTTCCTCAATTACTGCATGGGCGTGGCGCTGGCTCTACTGGTTGCGGCCTGGCTCTACGCTCGTCCGCGCGGCCGAAGCCGGGACCAGGCACTGCTGGCCGTGGCTGCACTTGGCGTCTGGACGGCGCATATGGCCAGTTGGGTGATCCTGTTGATCCTGGCGTTGGGAAACGAACTGGGCGGGCTCAGGAACTGGCGCGAGCTATGGCCCGCGATCCGTCGCAATCTGGTCCTGCTGATCCCGATAGTGCCGTTGCTGCTCTGGCGCTCGGAGGCTTCAGGCAATGGCGGCGGGCCGGCTTATGTCGATTTCGTGAATACCAAGCTGATCGTTTTCGCCAGTGCCTTGCGCGGCACGGACAAGTTCGTCGATTTGGTTCTGCTGGCGGCGATCGGCGGTGCAAGCGTGGTTGCCCTGGTATGGGCCGCAGGACGCAGGCTGGAGCGTCGCCTGCTCATTAGCGGCATGCTGCTGGTCATCGCTACGGTTGCAGCGCCCACGACTATTCTCAACGCATGGGGCACCGATCTGCGCACCGCGCCCATAGCGTTGCTCGTCCTCGTACTTGCAATCGCCCCAAGCGCCCGGCCCGAGCGCGAGCGGCTTGTCGTGATTGCGGGCATTGCCCTGTTCTGCGTACGGGTTGGGACAGTAGCTCGCGACTGGACAGTGCACGGGCGAAGCCTGGAGCAACGGCTGACAGTGCTGGAAGCTGTGCCGCACGGCAGCCGCCTTGGCTATCTATGGGCAGCGCCCGAATGCGGCTTCCCCTGGCGGCTGGTGCCGGACGAAAAGCTGGGCAGCTATGCGCTTACGCGCAGGGATGCTTACACCAATACGCTGTTCATGGTCGATAACGCCAAGTTGATGACCATTCGTGATCCACTACTGGCGCAGCGATGGGTGAGTGGTTCGCAGGACGTGCCGCCGCTTTGCCCGCAGAACCGGGCGGATCTTGCGACCCTTCATACGAAGATGGCGGCGATGCGGGCGGACGGCTTCGATGCTGTCTGGGTGTCGGGCGGCGTTCCCGCGGACCTGCCGCCGCCGCCCGGCTTCGTGGTGGCGAAGCGGGCTGGCGGTGACACGCTGTTCGTCAGGCGCTGACGAACAGATCCTTGTAGGCGCGGGGCTGGCTGCGCAGGAACTGCGGTGCCACGGCGATCTTTGCGCCGAGTGCGGCTGCCGCGTGCCATGGCCAGCGGGGGTCGTACAGCACGGTGCGGGCAAGCCCGATCATGTCGGCATCACCGGTCGCGATAATGGCTTCGGCCTGTTCGGGTTCGGTGATGAGGCCCACGGCAATCACCGGGATGGACACGGCCTGCTTCACTGCCCTTGCCAGAGGCACCTGGTAGTTGGGGCCGACGGGGATCTTCTGATCGATATGCAAGCCACCGCTGGAGACGTGGATCGCTGCCGCACCGCGCGCTTCAAGTGCCTTGGAGAAGGCGATGGTCTGATCGATGTCCCAGCCACCCTCGACCCAGTCCGTACCGGAGAGGCGCACGGTGACCGGCTTGTCAGCCGGGAACGCCGCGCGCACCGCGTCGAAGACTTCCAGCGGAAATCGCATGCGGTTTTCAAGGCTACCGCCGTATTCGTCGGTACGTGTGTTCGAAAGGGGTGAAAGGAACTGGTGCAGCAGATAACCGTGCGCGGCGTGGATCTGGATCGCGTCGATCCCCAGGCGGGCGGAACGATGCGCGGCTTCCGCAAAGGCGTTGCGGACGCGTGCAAGCCCGGCGCTGTCGAGCGCGACGGGGGAATTTTCATGAGCTTCGAAGGGTAGATCGGACGCAGACACCGTCTGCCAGCCGTTGGGGGCGTCAGGCGCTATCTGTGCGCCGCCGTCCCAGGGCTTTGCGGTGCTGGCCTTGCGACCGGCATGGGCAAGCTGAATGGCGATGGGCATGTGAGACCAGCGGCGCACGCTTTCAAGGACCTTGGCCATGGCGTCTTCGGTTGCATCATCCCACAGACCGACGTCGGCGTAGGAAATGCGCCCTTCCGGCACGACGGCAGTAGCTTCGATCGTCAGGATCGCAGCGCCTGACTGGGCAAGCTGGCCGAGATGCTGGGTGTGCCAGTCAGTCATGCGGCCGTCTTCGGCGGAGTACTGGCACATGGGGGCAATAACGATGCGATTGGCGAGCGTGACATCGCCGAGAGTGAGGGGCTCGAAGAGCTTTGCCATGGATGGTCCTCTGGTCATTTCGTTGCAGGAGAGGGCGCGCAGGGCTGCGCCGCAACGGATGTGCACTTGGGAACGCAGGGCATAAGAAAAAAGGCCCCCCACGTAATGAGAGGGGCCTTTCGGACTGGAATATCTTGCAACTGCTTGCGCGTGATACGCAGCCGCTCAGGCGGCGAGGCGCATTTCCAGTCGGTCCCAGATTTCGACGAGTGCGTCGGTCAGTTCGCGCATCATCTCTTCGGTGTGTGCGGGGCCGGGGGTGAAACGCAGGCGTTCGGTGCCGCGCGGCACGGTCGGGAAATTGATTGGCTGCACATAGGCGCCATATTCTGCGAGCAGGATATCGCTGATCTGCTTGGCGCGCACCGGGTCGCCCACCATGAGCGGGACGATGTGCGTAACCGAATCCATCACCGGCAACCCCGCATCGCGGAACATCTGCTTCATCATTGCCGCAGAGCGCTGCTGGCCATCCCGCTCCACGCTGGAACTCTTGAGGTGGCGCACGGATGCGAGCACACCCGCGACCAGCACCGGCGACAGCGACGTGGTGAAGATGAAGCCGGGGGCATAGGAACGAATGCAGTCGATGATCTTGGTATTGGTGGCGATGTAGCCGCCCATCACGCCAAATGCCTTGCCGAGCGTCCCCTCGATGATGTCGATGCGGTGGGCCGCCTCGTCACGATCGGTGATGCCGCCACCGCGCGGGCCGTACATGCCGACAGCATGGACTTCGTCGATGTAGGTGAGGGCGTTGTACTTTTCCGCCAGGTCGCAGATCGCGTGGATCGGGGCGACGTCACCATCCATCGAATAGACCGATTCGAAGGCGATCAGCTTGGGCAGGTTGGGATCTGTTTCGGCCAGAAGTTCTTCAAGATGTTCAAGGTCGTTATGGCGCCAGACCTTCTTCTCGCAGCCCGAATTGCGGATGCCCGCAATCATGCTGGCGTGGTTCAATTCGTCCGAGAAAATCACGCAGCCTGGCAGTAGCTTGGCCAGCGTAGACAGTGTGGCGTCGTTCGAGACATAGCCCGAAGTGAACAGCAGTGCGCCCTGCTTGCCGTGAAGATCGGCCAGTTCGCGTTCGAGATCCACGTGATAATGGGTATTGCCACCGATGTTGCGGGTGCCGCCAGATCCTGCGCCCACATCATGTAGCGCTTCTTCCATGGCCTCGATAACCTTGGGGTGCTGGCCCATCGCAAGATAGTCGTTCGAACACCATACAGTGATCGGCTTCGGACCGTTGTGGCCGGCGAAACACCGTGCGTTCGGATAGGCGCCCTTGTTGCGCAGGATGTCGATGAAGACGCGGTAGCGCCCTTCGGAGTGAAGGCGCTCAATCGCCTGGTCGAAAATGTGCTCGTAGTTCACGGTGTCGACTTTGTCCTGCCTTGCCTGTTCCGGCGCCTGCCCAAAGCGTCGCGTCCGTTGTCCGGACTGCATTTGCTGGGGCCAATAGCTTATCGCGTCTCTCATTGCCAGTCGCTTGTACCTGAGGGCTAATCGGAAAACGTGCCTGCGGAAAACGGGATATCCGAAGGTTCGTGTCCCGCGACCACCGTCATCTGGGGCGCCGCGCGGTGCAAGGCATTGATCGTCATCAACCAGCAAAGGTTTTCCCGACGGAACGATGGCGCTTCGTCGCGGGTGGCGATGCGGGCAGGAAGGCGCAGTTCCTTCCAGTTGACCGCAAGCTTGGCGACATCGCCGGCGAACAGGTACTCGCGATCGTCCGCCAGTCGGACGTACACCATCTGCGACCCCGGCGCGACTTTACCAGTCGGGATCACGACCACGCCGGGAGCTATCGCATAGGGGGCGCTGCCGGCCGGTCCGAGTTCCTTGCCTGCCCGGCGAGTACCCGCCTCGTGCCCTCCGTTGTGGGGCGGCTTGTCGGCAAGAAGGACCGTGTGAGACGCTTTCGACAAAGCCAGATCGATACGGGACTGTGCCGCTGCGTCGAACTTCTCGAAATCATGCGCTTTGGCTGAAGCGCGCGAAATACCCGCATCGATGAGGATGGGGCCGCCGCCGGGCACAATGAATTCATAAGCGCGGATGATGTTGGGGACTTGCCGCAGCCCGCCTCCAGCGACGAGCATATTGCGTGAAGTCATGCGCAGGCCGACTGTTTCCACGCGCAGTTCGATGGGACGTTGGCCTTCCTTTGCCGCAGCCAGATCGCGCAGAGATGAAATGGTCAGCGGCACTGCCTTCGCATCGTTACGCCCCGGCCCCGGCCCGGCATCTACCAGGAACCAGTAGTAGGGGATGGCGATGATGAGCAGTACCGACAACAACCATAAATTGAGTCGTCGCGTCAAAACCTCTCGATCCTCAAAAGCCCGTATTGCGCAAGCTTGTCAGCATAGGCATCGGGCATGTCTCCCTGGCCGGTAAATAGCGCGAGGTCAGGGCCTTGGCGAGAGTATTCCTGCCCTGCGGTGAGACGGGCCAGCTGTCGTGCAATACCCTGCGCACCATGCACGAAACGCACTCCGGGACCGAATGCCTCGGCCAGTTCGGTCTCGACCAGAGGAAAGTGGGTGCAGGCCAGCACCACGGTATCGATCCGATTGCCGTCTGGCTGCGCGCGCAGCGCTTCGGCGGCCTGGCGGATGAGCGCAGGATCCACTCGCTCGCCGCGCAGCTTGGCCTCTGCCGCTTCGACAAGGCCCGGCGCACCGTGGCGCAGCAGGCGCTTGTCGGCCGCGAATTCGTGTTCGAGCCGGTCCACATAGGCCTGCCGGATCGTCGCTTCGGTGCCAAGCAGGCCGATCACGCCCGTTTGCGTCATCGCGGCAGCGGGCTTGATCGCGGGCACGGTGCCGACGATCGGAACTTCCAGCACTTCACGCACCATGCCCAGCGCGATCGTGGAGGCGGTATTGCAGGCGATGCAGACAAGGCGCGGGCGCAGCCGTTCGGTCATGCGGCCAAGAAGCCCCGCGACCCTTGCGGCGATCTGCGCTTCGGTTTTGGTGCCGTAAGGCAGGCCGGCAGTGTCGGCAGCGTAGATTATCGGCGCGTCAGGCAGCACTTTGCGCACTTCTTCAAGCACGCTGAGGCCGCCCACGCCCGAATCGAAGAGCAGGATCGGTGCGGTCGCATCTACCTTGTCGAACATGTCGGCGGACCTTTGCGGCACGCTCTTGATATCGGAAGTCATCATCAATCCCTGGACCTTGCCACCTGTTAACCGCCCGGGGGTTGTTCCCGCAACGTCGAATGCTGCAACCTGTCTTCTGCAAAGCGCGATAGGGCGCTAAGGCGCGTGACATGGCTTGGATTCTTCCTCTCTTACTCGGCTACCTCCTCGGATCGGTGCCCTTCGGTCTCCTCCTTACCCGTGCGACCGGGGCGGGCGATTTGCGCTCGATCGGTTCGGGCAACATCGGGGCAACCAACGTGCTGCGCACCGGCCGCAAGGGTCTGGCCGCTGCGACGCTACTGCTTGATCTGCTCAAGGGCTTGGCGGCGGTGCTGATTGCTGCACACTTCTGGCCCGAGTGGGCGCCGGTGGCCGCGCTGGGCGCGTTCCTTGGTCATTGCTTCCCTGTCTGGCTGAAGTTCAAGGGGGGCAAGGGCGTTGCCACTACAGCGGGCGTCGCCTTCGGGCTCGCATGGCCGGTGGGCCTGGCTTATGCGGTGACGTGGCTGGGGCTGCTGGCGACGGTGCGCATCTCTTCGGTTGCAGGAATGGCTGCAGCGGTCGTCGCCCCGCTGGCGGCATTCGTACTGGGCTACCCGCAGGCGGGGCTAGTGCTCACCGTCATCGCCCTGCTGGTGCTGTATTTGCATCGCGAGAATATCGGCCGTTTGCGGACGGGCACGGAGCCGCGCGTCGGGGGCGGCAAGAACAAGTGAGCGGATCGGGCGGTCTTTCGCAGGAAGAGGCCTTCGCCCGCATCCGGCTGTTGCGCTCGCCCAATGTAGGGCCCATGACGTACCGGCATCTCATCGCGCGTTTCGGCGATGCGGCGAAGGCTATCGCCGCCTTGCCCGACGTCGCAGGACGCTCTGGTCGCGCTTACAAGCCGGCGGATGAATGGCGTATCCACGATGAGATCGCCGCTACCCGCAAGGCGGGCGCCCGCTATCTTTTCCATGATTCGCCCGATTATCCTCGCCTGCTGGCGGAAACGGAGGGTGCGCCTCCGATCCTGACCTGGCGCGGCGACCTTTCGGTGCTGGCGCGGCCCTGCGTGGCGATTGTCGGCGCACGAAATGCGTCGGCGGCTGCTATCCGTCTGGCGCGGGAATTTGCGCATGGACTGGAGGCAGAGGGCTGGACGGTCGTGTCAGGGCTGGCGAGGGGGATAGACGGCGCGGCACATCAAGGTGCGCTGGCCGGAGCCGGGGCTGGCGCGACCGTCGGCGTAATCGCCAGCGGCATCGACGTGATCTATCCACCCGAGCATGCGGCACTGCAGGAGGAAATCGCAACGCGTGCCCTGCTGCTGGCAGAGCAGCCGCCCGGCGCCGAGCCGCTGGCACGTAACTTTCCCGCGCGCAATCGCATCATCGCCGGACTATGTCTGGGCACGGTAGTGGTCGAGGCTGCGCCGAAGTCCGGTTCGCTCATCACCGCACGGCTTGCCGGCGAAATGGGGCGGCAGGTCATGGCGATCCCTGGGTCTCCGCTCGACGCCCGCGCCCATGGCTGCAACCAGTTGATCCGTGACGGCGCGACGCTTGTGCAGACTGCGCATGACGTGATCGAGGAACTGACGGACTTTTCCGGCGTGGCGCGCACGACATTGCGCGAATCGCCGGTCTTCTGGATTGAAGGCCAGCCCGCCGCGCAGGTCGATGCATCCTGTGACATCGCCGGATTGCTGACGACCGCTCCGGTTGGCGTGGACGAACTGATCCGTCAGTCAGGCGCGTCGCCGTCCGCCGTTCAACTGGCGCTCGTCGAGCTGGAACTAAGGGGGGATCTGGTACGCCATGCGGGCGGGCGGGTTAGTCTGGGGTAAGGGGGACGAGAATGAATTCACGGTTCAGCGTCGGCGATTTGACGCGCGAGATCGCCGTCATCGCCGGGCAAAACCTGCCGTTCCTGATTGTGATCGGCATGCTGCAGGCTGTGATTTACACAGCGTCAGACATGGTTTCGCCTACGACGACGATATTCGTCGGCAGCATAGTCGCGCTGATTTTCGATTATGCGGTCCTGCAGCGGCTGCTTGGCCACTGGGGAGAGCGTTGGCGGCTCGGGTCGCTGTTCGTGGCGCAGCTTTTGTCGGGTCTTGGCATCATGCTTGGCTTTGTCCTGCTGGTCCTGCCCGGCCTGTTTCTGATGGCGCGCTGGTCGCTTGTTCCCGCTTTCATCATCGTCGAGGACAACCGTTCGCAGGAATCGCTTTCGTCGAGCTGGACAGCCACTGCGGACTGCTGGCTGCCGATCGCGATCGCATATGCCATCAACGCTGCCATCCTTGGCGCCGTATTGGTCGGGCTGGAGGTCGGGCAGGACTATGTCGCCGATTTCCCGCCCCTGGCAGTTTCCGTTACGCCCAACCTTTTTACGGCAGTCTACTCTATCGTCGCCTCGCTTGTGGCGGTGGCTGCCTTCCGATTGTCAAGAAGCGAGGCCAGTGACCTCGACAACGTCTTCGCCTGAATGCAGGGGGAGCGTCGCCACGAGGGTTGACGAAAGCCCCCAAGCCTTCCCACCCTATGCGCATACACCTGTGCGCGTACGTGTACGTGAGGGGCAATAAGAAAGTCTGAAATGCAGTTAGTCATCGTCGAATCGCCCGCCAAGGCAAAGACCATCGAAAAGTATCTGGGCAAGGACTACAAGGTTCTCGCCAGCTACGGCCACGTCCGCGACCTGCCGCCCAAGGACGGCTCCGTCCGCCCGGACGAGGAATTCGCGATGGACTGGGAACTCTATGGCGACAAGCAGCGGCAGGTGAAGGCGATCACCGATGCCGCCAAGGAAGCCGACCGACTGATCCTCGCGACTGACCCTGATCGCGAAGGTGAGGCGATCTCGTGGCACGTAAAGGAACTGCTGGCCAAACGCCGCGCGCTGCCCAAGGACGTGCAGCGGGTGACGTTCAACGCGATCACCAAGGAAACCGTGACCAAGGCCATGCAGGCCCCGCGCGAACTCGATCAGGATCTGATCGACGCGTATCTTGCCCGTCGTGCGCTGGATTATCTGTTCGGTTTCACGCTTTCTCCCGTGCTGTGGCGCAAGCTGCCCGGTGCCAAGTCCGCAGGCCGCGTGCAGTCGGTTGCGCTGCGTCTGATCGTCGACCGCGAGCGTGAGATCGAGGCGTTCAAGCCGCAGGAATACTGGTCGGTCGCCGCGCTGATGGCACATGACGGTACGGACTTCACCGCCAAGCTGGTGACGTTCGAGGGCGAGAAGCTCGACCGGCTGAGCCTTGGCGACGAAGGCGTGGCGATGCGCGCAAAGGCAGCGGTGCAGCAGGGCGCCTTCAAGGTCGAAGGTGTTGAAACCAAGCCGCATCGCCGCAACCCGCAGCCTCCCTTCACCACGTCCACGCTGCAACAGGAGGCTGCGCGCAAGCTGGGTTTCTCGGCCAGCCAGACGATGCGGGTGGCACAGACGCTCTACGAAGCGGGCGCGATCACCTACATGCGTACCGATGGCGTGCAGATGGACCCCAGCGCCATCTCAGCCGCCCGCGCCGCCATTGCCGAGCGTTTCTCCGGCCATTTCGTCCCCGAAAAGCCGCGCCATTACGAAACCAAGGCGAAGAATGCTCAGGAAGCGCACGAGGCCATTCGCCCGACCGACTTTTCCAAGGATCGTTTCGGTTCGGGGGATGAGGCACGCCTTTATGATCTGATCTTCAAGCGCGCGATGGCCAGCCAGATGGCGTCGGCCCAGCTTGAACGCACAACCGTCACTCTGCGCGATGGCACCGGCCGCAACGAACTGCGCGCCTCGGGGCAGGTCGTGAAGTTTCCGGGCTTCCTTGCCGTTTACGAGGAAGGCCGCGACAACAAGTCGGACGATGATGAAGAAAGCGGCCTGCTGCCCTTCATGAAGGCAGGCGACATGCCCGCCAAGAAGGACATCACCGCCGAACAGCACTTCACGCAACCGCCTCCGCGTTTCTCTGAAGCGAGCCTCGTCAAGCGGCTGGAAGAACTGGGGATCGGGCGTCCGTCCACCTATGCCGCAACGATTCAGGTCATCAAGGACCGCGCTTACGTTCGGACCGAGAAAAACCGTTTCTTTGCAGAGGAAACCGGGCGACTCCTGACATCGTTCCTCGAACGCTTCTTCCCCCGCTATGTGGCGTATGAATTCACTGCAGGTATGGAGGATGAACTCGATGACGTGTCGGGCGGCCGTCAGGAATGGAAGGCGCTGCTCGAAGCTTTCTGGCGCGACTTTAAGCCCAAGTCCGATGAGGTCATGGAAAAGAAGCCCTCGGAAGTAACCGAGGCGCTCGACGAATTCCTGTCCGACTATCTGTTCCCGCCCAAGGCTGACGGCACCGACCCGCGTGTCTGTCCCAAGTGCGGTGAGGGGCGCCTGTCGCTGCGTGGGGGCCGTTATGGTGCCTTTGTGGCCTGTTCGAACTACCCTGAGTGCAAGTTCACCCGCAAGTTCGCGCAGCCCGGCGGTGCAAACGATGGTGGCGATGACGAAGGGCTGGGCAAGGATCCCGAAACCGGCATGGAGATCACACGCCGTTCGGGGCGTTTCGGTCCCTATATCCAGCTGGGAGAAGGCAAGGAGGCCAAGCGCGCCTCGATTCCCAAGGATATCGACGAACTGACGCTGGAATGGGCGATCAAGTTGCTCAGCTTGCCGCGCACGGTCGGTCCGCATCCGGAGACGGGCAAGGATATCACTGCCAGCATCGGGCGTTATGGCCCCTATCTGGCCCATGAAGGCAAGTACGCACGCCTGCGCTCGACGGCGGAAGTGTTCGACACCGGAATGAACGCCGCGGTGTCGATGCTGGCCGATGCCGCCAACCGCGGCGGAGCAGCTTCACGTGCCAAGGCAGAGCCGCTCAAGGTTCTGGGCGCTCACCCCACTTCGGGCGGTGAGATCAAGGTCATGGCGGGCCGTTATGGCCCATATGTGACTGACGGAACCACTAACGCCACGCTTCCGCGCGACCAGAAGCCCGAAGACCTGACTGCCAAACAGGCGATCGTGCTGATCGATGAAAAGGCTGCGAAGGGCCCTGCCAAGGGCAAGAAGAAGGCACCGGCGAAAAAGGTCGCACCGAAAAAGACGGCTCCGAAGAAGGCTGCTGCCCCGAAGGATGCTGCCAAGAAGGACACTGCGGCGAAGGCGCCTGCTAAGAAGACCGCAGCCAAGAAGGCTCCGGCCAAGAAGTCGAAGGAGGCCGCAGAATGAGCGACAAGGTTGCCAAGCACAAGCAGCCCTGGAAGCCCGAGGAATTGCAGAAGCTGCAAACCCTTGCGGGCAAAGGGAAGGGGCTCAAGGAAATCGCCAAGGCCCTTAATCGCACTGAAGAATCGACTAAGGATGCAGCCCGTCTGCACGGGATGAACATCGCCAAGGCACGCTGATCAGGGTGACGGCACTCCGACTCCGGTCGGGAGTGCCGTTACTTGAGTTTCCAGAGGCCGAACCGGCGCGTGCCCAGGGTGACTTCGGCGTAAGCGCGATAATTGCGATGCAGCGCCTTCATGACGATAGCGCGAGTCTCGTCATTGGCGCGGTTCGGGCGCCCGGAAAGCGATATGACTACAACGCCGGGGCGGCTGGCCATGATGCGCCGCACTTCGTCTGCCGGGTTGATGCCAAGCGCCTTGGCCTCGTTCATGGCGTTGAGGTGGCTGGGGTAGGCGAAGCGCGTCGGGATGCAGGCATTGGTGGTGCGATAGAGCGCGCTGTCTCCTTCGAAGACGTAGAGGCAGCGGCCACGCAATTCGCGCGCGATATCATGCGTGGCGGCAGTGAACTGTGCGGCGCTGCCTTTCTCACGTACTTGCAGGGCAGGGACGATGATGGCGCCGATGACGCCAAGAGCCGACAGCAGGTTGCCGTACCAGCGCTCGCCTTTGTCGTTGCGTGCGAGCGCCGGAGCAGAAAGGGCGCATAACGGAACAAGCACCGGCCCCAGATAGTGATCGTACCAGGTGCCGAAGACGAGGAATCCGCCCAGGCTGGCCAGCGCCCAGATACGAAGGCAGGGTAGGACGGCCGGCCGTATACCCCGGACCTGGGGCAGGCGGAACGGCGCCAGCAGGAGGGCAAAGGCGAATGGGATCAGCGCTACGCATTCCTTCGCCAGTCTTGCAAATGCCTCCGGCAGGTCCGTCGTCCGTCCAAGGATGGACGTGAAGTTGGCGTGAGCGAAGGCTTCCCCATGTCCCGCAAGTGCGTAGCCCGCCCATGCGACTCCGGTGGGAGCCAGCGCTACGCTGATCCATGTGATGCCGATGAGCGCAACCTGCCGGCCTGACCAGCCGTCTAGCCGGCCACGTATCAGAAGCATCAGGCCAAAGGCAGCTCCTTCGAAGACCACACTGTACTTGATCTGCATCGCCAGCCCGAGCAGCAGCATGGCCTTCATCCCACGGCGGGGAAGCGAGGCATCGTGCGCTCGCGCGTGGGCCTCCATGACGATGAGCGCAGCCGTGGCAACCGGCAGGTTGTAGAACACCGGAGACTGACCGAGCGCTACGTTGAAAACCGGCTGCCACAAGAGGTAGACCAACCCGGCCATGCGCGCGGCTCGCTGGGGGGCGATTAGGTGCGCGATGCGTTCGATGACAAGCGCGGTGAGAACCGAGCAGATCAGTCCAAGCAACTGGTAGCCAAGAACGGGATCGAAAGGCAGGGCAAAGGCGGCGCGATAGATCGCGAACAGACCCCAGGGCTTGCGGTCCCATATATCGATGTAGGGCAGGGCGCCCTGCGCCATGCGTTGCGCCACCAGAAGGTAGAATTGCTCGTCCGACTGGAATGCCGGCTTGCCGAACATCATGATCCGCAGCGCGAAGGCAACCGGCACGAATAGCGCAAGCGAGCCCCATGGCAGTTGAGTGCCGAATGAGCGGCTTATCGCTACCGGAACATCCCTTTGCGCCGCGGCGGTAGTCCGCGCGACCATGAGCGACCCTTTCCTTGTTCCGGCCGCAGGACAGGGGCGGTCGTTGGATAGGGCCGCATAAGGGTCATTGATTGCAGGAATGCGACGATGCTGGGGGCGTCGTACCTGCTTGGGACATCAAGACCGCTTCGTTGCCTAGGCGGAGGGTTTTGCGCCAGGTGCCGGCTTGGCGGTTGGGGCAGTGCTTGGTGCCGGTACCGGAACGGCCGGGATCGGTTGTCCCGGAGCGGGCTTCGTCGGGGCCTGGCCGGGCGGATTAAGGCCAGGTTCGACGGTGACTGAGGGCTTGACGGGGCGGATACCCGCTTTGATCAGCCAGGCTGAAATCCCATCTGCGGTGGCCTGCATGCCCGCCTTGTTGAGATGCCACTGCAAGCCCTGTCGACCGTCGTAACCTTGCGGGGAACCGATCATCCAGGGTTCCCTGTCGCAAGGCGTGTGCGTGGCCGAGGACTGGTTCATCTCGACAACGATGGTGCCGTGGGCCTGCGCGACCCTGCCGGTGATCTCGGCAAGGCGACGGCCGATCTCGCGCACGATTGCCGCGTCGGTCTCGCTCACCGGCGTATCGGCGCAAAGCTTGCCCGGCGGCGGCACGGGCGTCAGATACTGAACGAAGACGATCCGCGCCTGCGGTGCGGTGGCCTTTATCCGCTTCGCGATTTCGTTGAGTTGCGCTTCATCGCGGATATAATCGGCTTCGGTCGGTATGCGGACCGGGCCACAGGCCTTCGTTTTCGCTCCGGAGGCCGCGATGATCCGGGCGTTGAATGCGCAAGTCGCCGAAAAGAGATTGCCGATATAGGACAGGTCGTTGCCGCCTATTGTCACTGTCACCAGCTTGGTGTCCGGTGTGACGCTGTTTATCTGGGGCGGCACTTCGCCCCATGGGCCAAGCACATTGTCAGTGGTTGCACCGGAGCACGAACGGTCGATCAGCACCATGCCGAAACGCTCGGCAAGAAGGGTCGGATAATTGTTGAAGCTCTGCCCGCAGCGGGCCGGCCAGCTGGGCTTCACCGGAGGCAGTTGCGGGCCGGCGGCAAAGGATGAACCGATGGCCACATAGCGTTGACCGGCAAAATTCTCCTCCACCATGGCGACCTGCGCCTTTTCGGCAGCGACGGCCTTCATGTAAGGGGTGGCGCAGCCGCCCAGCAGGAATGCGGCTGCGGCGAGGGTCGAGAATGCGGCCTTCATCATTTCACCCAGTCGAGCCCGATTTCCTCGTAGATATCCTTAGTTTCGGCCCAGTTTTCCTCGACCTTGACGTGCAGGAAGAGGTGGACCTTCTGGCCAAGGACTTCGCTCAGTTCCTTGCGTGCGGCTTCGCCGATCGCCTTGATCTTGGAGCCACCCTTGCCAAGCACGATGGCGCGCTGGTTATCGCGAGTGACAACGATCTGCTGGCGGATTTCCACTGAGCCGTCCTTGCGCGGAGTGTAGGCTTCAGGGCGCACGGCGGCGTCGTATGGGAGTTCCTCATGCAGCTGGCGGTATAGCTGTTCACGCGTAATTTCGCAGGCCAGCAGGCGCTCGCTGGCGTCCGAAACCTGATCTTCCGGGTAATGCCACGGCCCTTCGGACATTTGTGCGGCAAGCCAGGTCTTCAGTTCCGGCACGCCGTCTCCGGTGAGGGCGGAGACGAAGAACACTTCGTCGAACTGAACTTCGGCGGTGAATTCCTGTGCGAGAACGAGCAGCTTTTCCTTGGCGCCCGCATCGACCTTGTTGAGCACCAGAACCTTGCGTTCCTGGCGGTCCTTCAAGGTTTCCAGCAGAGGCATCAGTTCGTGGCGGCGCAGTTTCACCGTGTCGACGATGAGCAGGATCGCGTCCGCTTCCTGCGCGCCTTCCCATGCGGCCGCTACCATCGCGCGATCGAGGCGGCGCTTGGGGGCGAAGATGCCGGGGGTGTCTGCTAGGATGATCTGCGCATCGCCTTCAAGCGCGATGCCCAACAGGCGAGCGCGCGTGGTTTGTGCCTTGGCCGAGGTGATAGCCACCTTCTGACCGACAAGCGCGTTGACGAGCGTTGACTTGCCCGCGTTGGGAGCGCCGATGACGGCGACGAGACCGCAGTGCTGGGTCATCCGAATTTCCTCATGAACTCTTCCGCAGCGCCGGTTTCGGCGTCCTGCTTGGAATTGGCGGTGGCCTGGGCCGAGCCGACGTTGTGTATCGATACCTCAACCGTGAAGCGTGCCGCGTGATCGGGGCCTGACCGGTCGATGAGCTTGTATTCGGGCATCCGGCGGCGGTTGCCGGCGGCCCATTCCTGCAACGCGGACTTGGGGTGCTTGCGCTTGCCGGTCTTGCCTTGAAGAGTGTCTGCCCACAGGCCCAATACCATGTCACGCGCGGCTTCGAAACCGCGCTCGGTGAAGCAGGCGCCGATGATCGCTTCCATCACGTCGCCCAGGATGTTTTCCGAATCCTGTCCGCCATCGTCGCGCGCCTGCTTGCCCAGGCGCATGTGCGAGCCCAAGTCGATACCGCGCGCGATCTGGGCGCAAGTGGCGCGGCTGACAAGCGCGTTCAGGCGCTGCGACAAGCGGCCTTCCGCTTCTTCGCTGTTACGGAAGAGCCATTCGGCGACGGAGAGGCCAAGTACCCGGTCGCCCAGGAATTCCAGCCGTTCGTAATTGCGCTTCTCACCGGTAGAGCCGTGCGTCAGGGCGGAAAGCCAGAGCCCCTCGTCCAGAGGTTCACAGCCGGAGTGCCTGGTCAGGAAGTCGCGGGTCTTTGTCTCAAGCACTCAGATCACGCTCCCGATCCGGTTCCAGCGCGCTGCTGTGAACCAGGTCCAGGGCTTGATCCACTCGGCCGAACCATCGGTCGAGAACATCATGACCGCTGCCTTGCCCACGAGGTTCTCCTGCGGGACCATGCCGACGCCGCCACCCTCAACCGCCGGGAAGCGGCTGTCCATCGAGTTGTCGCGGTTGTCGCCCATCAGGAACAGATGTCCTTCGGGAACCACGAAGACGCCGGTGTCGTCTTGCGGGGTCGCACCCATGTCGAGCACCGTGTAGCTTTTGCCGTTGGGCAGGGTTTCACGGAATTGCGGATAGGAACAGACTTCCCTGCCGGCCTGTGTAGTTTCGAAACCCGGGCCGCAGTCGGTGTTGGGGCTGACGGGCACGATGAAGTTCGCAACCTTGACCTTGGGAACGGACTTGCCGTTGATCCACAGCTGGCCGCCCTTCATCTGAATCTCGTCGCCGGGCAGGCCGATGACGCGCTTGATGTAATCGACGTCGTTGTCGGGCGGAGCCTTGAAGATCACCACGTCGCCGCGCTCGGGCTGACTGGCGAGGATACGGCCGGGGATCAGCGGCAGGCTGAATGGTAGCGAATACTTTGAATAGCCGTAGGACCACTTGGTGGCGAACAGATAGTCGCCGGTCAGCAGGCGGGGCAGCATGGATTCGCTGGGGATGTTGAAGGGCGAGATGATGAAGCTGCGCAGCACCACCACGCCCAGCACCAGCCAGAACAGGAACGAGAAGAAATTCTCGTCCTTCTTGGGCTTGGCATCTGAGGCCGGGGCCGCGCCATTGGTGGGGGTGCCCGCGGGCTCGGTTTTGGTCGCGCTATGGGTGTCGCTCATGGGCAAACCCTTGCTCATGGCGGCGTGCTCTCGTCAAGAGTGATCCCGACCAACGTGCGTTACGGTTCTTCCAAGTGGCCAATTATTGCACAACTCGGGCTTGGATTTCGCAACTGCGGAACGCATAAGGCGCATCCGAATGCCTATCAGGAGAAGCGTTGTATGAGCGAAGCGGTGTGGAACAAGCTGCAGGGCCTCGACAAACCTACCTTGAAGCAGCTTTTCGATGCCGACTCCGGTCGCCTCGATGCCTTCGCAACGCGCTTCGACATGGGAGAGGAGGAAAGCTCCATCGGCATCCTGTTCGACTGGTCGAAAACGCACCTTGACGCTGCGCACGTCGCCGCTTTTGAGGAACTGGCCCAGGTGCAGGACTTCGCGGGACGTCGCGCGGCGCTGTTCGCCGGAGAGATCGTCAATCCGACCGAAGGCCGCGCTGCCGAGCACACCGCTCAGCGTGGCGTCGGCAAGGAAGAGAGCGTCCAGCTCGCGGCCGAGAATCACCATCGTATGGCTGCCATCGTCGAGGCCATCCATCGCGGTGCGATGGGCGAGGTGAAGCACCTCATCCACGTTGGCATCGGTGGTTCAGCTCTCGGCCCGGCGTTGGCGATCGATGCGCTGGCGCGTGAAGGCGCTATGGTGGACGTCCACGTCGTCTCCAACATTGATGGCTGCGCGCTGGAACAGGCGTTTGCAAAGTGCGATCCGGCTACCACCATGCTGGCGGTTGCTTCCAAGACCTTCACCACCATCGAAACGATGACGAATGCCGACAGCGTGCTGATCTGGCTGCGCGAGAACGGCGTCGAGGACCCTTATGGCCGCGTGGTTGCACTGACCGCCGCGCCTGAAAAGGCGATCGAGTGGGGCGTCGACGAAACCCGAATCCTGCCGTTCTCCGAGAGTGTCGGTGGTCGTTATTCGCTGTGGTCCTCGATCGGTTTCCCTGTTGCTATGGCGCTGGGCTGGCCTGACTTCGCAGAGTTCCTCGACGGGGCGGCGGCAATGGATGTGCATTTCCGCGACGCGGACGGACTTGCGAACCTTCCCCTGCGCGCAGCGTTCGCAGATCAGTATTACACCCGCCTGCGCGGCTGCCAGACCCGCGCGGTCTTCGCTTACGATGAACGCATGGCGCTGCTGCCCGACTATCTCCAGCAACTGGAAATGGAATCGAACGGCAAGCAGGTGACTTTTGATGGCAAGCCCGTTGATGGTCCAACCGCGCCGATCACCTGGGGCGGCGTAGGCACCGATGCGCAGCATGCTGTGTTCCAGCTGCTGCATCAGGGCACCAACCTGGTGCCGGTGGACTTCATCGCCTCTATCGCGCCGGGTGACGATCTTGCCGAGGATCACCACCGCATCCTGCTGTCGAACTGCTTCGCGCAGGGCGCGGCGCTGATGGCGGGCAAGCACAGCGATGATCCCGCGCGGGCCTATCCGGGCGATCGTCCTTCGGCGACCATTCTGCTCGATGACCTGACCCCCGCCACATTCGGTGCGCTGGTGGCGTTCCACGAACACCGCACGTTCGCCAATGCAGTGCTGCTGGGCATCAACCCGTTTGACCAGTTCGGCGTGGAGCTGGGCAAGGAAATAGCCAAGCAGATCGAGCAGGGTGGCGTGGAATTCGACCCCTCGACCACTGCATTGCTGGCTCTCGCGGGGATCGGCTGATCTGCGATACGCCGGGGTGGCCGCAAGACCACCCCGGCACCCTGCAAGGGGGAGCAGGCCCGCTTTCAGGCGCGGTATTCGAGGCCCTCTGCCCAATCTGCATGCGCAGGCAGTGGAGAGCCTGGCGCAGGGACTTTGCCGTTTACCAGTTGCGCCAGCAGGCGTTTTCCATCCTCCCAACTTCCAAGGCCTGAATCGGCGTTGATGTGTCCGCCGTTGCCCGCATCCACAAATGTGCTGCCCCAGCGCCGGGCAAGGCTCTTCGATGTTTCAAAGCCCATCCACGGGTCGTTGCGGCTAGCTATCAGTAGTGAGGGAAACGGCAGAGCATCTGCTGGCGTTGGAGAGAACCCGGTGACACGCTCGTCGCGCGGGAAGAAATCCACTTCCGGCGGGGCCACGAGCATTGCGCCGATCACGGGTGCCGACCAGCTGGGCTGCTCGAACTTGGACCACCACGCGGTGAGGATGCACCCGAGGCTGTGGGCAACGATGACCACGGGCCTTCCGGCACGATGGACGGCAAGGTTCAGACGGTTGATCCAGGTGTTGCGATGCGGGTTGTCCCAAGTGCCGAGTTCCACGACCTGAGCGTTGTCAAGTTCTTCGGCCCAGCGGCGCTGCCAGTGGTGCGGGCCGCTGCCGTCAAGGCCGGGGACGAGCAGTATCAGCGGTTCCTGCGCTGGTGAGCCAGATGTGTTTAAAGAGGGTAGGGGCGAGCGGGGCATCTACGATCTCCCTTGTGCTATGCCTTCAGATATAAACTCAACCAATCAAGTTGACAATGTGTTCCTCGAACGATGCGGCGGGAAGAAATTCTTGAGCGTCGGATGGAAATGCGCGCCCGCCATGCTGGCAATCGCCTTGGCCATGGCCCATATGCGCCGCGACCCTAAGGAGCTTCATCGCATGGCCGACTACGATTACGACCTCTTCACCATCGGCGCCGGTTCCGGCGGCGTGCGCGCAAGCCGCGTTGCGGCGGCGCACGGCGCACGCGTTGCGGTGGCTGAAGAGTTCCGGGTCGGCGGTACGTGCGTAATCCGTGGGTGCGTACCCAAGAAGATGCTCGTCTACGGTGCGCACTTCGCCGAGGATCTGGAAGACGCCAAGCACTTCGGCTGGGAGATTTCCGACTGCACTTTCGACTGGAAGAAGCTGCGGGACAATGTTCTGGGCGATGTCGACCGGCTGAATGGCCTGTACACACAGACGCTTGAGAACAACAAGGTCGAGATATTTCACGAACGCGCCACTATCACCGGCCCGAACGAGGTTACGCTCGCCAGCGGTGAGAAGAAGACGGCCAGGCATATCTTGATTGCAACCGGCGCGCGCCCTCACGTTCCTTCGTGTCCGGGCCATGAGTATGGTATCACCTCGAACGAGGCATTCCACCTTGATGCCATTCCCGAGCGTGTCCTGATCGCCGGTGCCGGTTACATCGCCAACGAGTTCGCTGGCATCTTCCATCAGTTCGGTGCGAAGGTGACGCTGATGAACCGCTCCGACCAGCTGCTGCGCGGCTATGATGAGCAGATTCGCGATCGCCTGCTGCAGATCTCGCTGACCAAGGGCATCAACTTCCGCTTCAATGCGAACTTCGAGAAGATCGAGAAGCAGCAGGATGGCTCTCTGCTGGTCTTCATGAGCAATCATGAACCGATCGAGGTGGACTGCGTGCTTTTTGCTACCGGTCGCATACCGAACATCGAGGGGCTGGGGCTGGATGACGTGGGCGTGGTCGTCAACGACCGCGGTGCGATCCAGGTCGACGAGAATTCGCGCACGAGCATCGCGAGCATCCATGCCGTGGGTGATGTAACGGACCGGGTGCAGCTCACCCCAGTGGCCATTCGAGAGGGGCAGGCTTTTGCCGACACCGTGTTCGGCAACAAGCCGACCACGGTTGACTATTCCTGCATCGCCTCGGCAGTTTTCAGCCACCCGCCGATTGCGGCGGTAGGTCTTACGGAAGCCGAGGCAACCCAGAAGTTCGGCACGGTCAAGGTCTACACCAGCGATTTTCGCCCGATGAAGAACGTTGTAGCGCATCGCAACGAGCGTTCGCTTTACAAGATGGTGTGCAATGCAGAGACTGGCAAAGTCCTTGGCATCCACATGATCGGCCCGGATTCGCCGGAAATCATGCAGCTTGCAGCGGTCGCGGTGAAGGCGGGTCTGACCAAGGACGACTTCGATGCCACGGTCGCAATCCATCCTACCATGTCGGAGGAGATGGTGCTCCTAAAGTAAGGCAGCGGACGGCGAAGTGGTCCGCATATCGCCTGACGGATAGATCGCAGACACACCTGCGATAAGTGTTAACCGGGCGATTAAAAACAGTTGACGGGACGGGTTTCCCGGTCTTACGCGGATGCAGCAATTGACGCTGTATGCGCCGAGGCAAGGGAATCCGGATGTCAGCAAATATCGCCGAAATGGAGAAGCGCCGTGCCGCCGCCAAGCTGGGCGGCGGTCAGAAGCGCATCGACGCGCAGCATGCAAAGGGTAAGCTGACTGCGCGTGAGCGTCTCGACGTGCTGCTTGACGAAGGCAGCTTCGAGGAGATGGACCTCTACGTCGAGCACGACTGCGTCGATTTCGGCATGCAGGATCAGAAGATCCCTGGCGACGGCGTCGTGACCGGTTCCGGCACGATCAATGGTCGCCTGGTCTACGTGTTCAGCCAGGATTTCACCGTGTTCGGCGGTTCGCTTTCCGCCCGTCACGCGCAGAAGATCTGCAAGGTGATGGATGCTGCGATGAAAGTGGGCGCGCCGGTGATCGGCCTGAACGATTCCGGCGGCGCGCGCATTCAGGAAGGTGTCGCATCGCTCGGTGGGTACGCCGACGTGTTCCAGCGCAACGTGCTGGCATCCGGCGTAGTGCCGCAGCTGTCGCTGATCATGGGGCCTTGCGCCGGCGGTGCGGTCTATTCGCCTGCCATGACCGACTTCATCTTCATGGTGAAGGATAGCTCCTACATGTTCGTCACCGGGCCTGAAGTGGTGAAGACGGTCACCAACGAAGTCGTCACGCAGGAAGAGCTGGGGGGGGCGATTACGCATTCCAGCAAGACCTCGGTGTCCGATCTGGCGCTGGAGAACGATATCGAGGCACTGCTGGCTGCGCGCGATTTCTTCGACTTCCTGCCCTCGTCCAACCGAGATGACGTGCCTGAGCGGCCCAGCGCCGATGCCTGGGATCGCCTTGAGCCCAGTCTGGACACAATCATTCCGCCCTCGGCAAACCAGCCTTACGATATGCACGAGGTCATCCGTAAGACTGTTGATGAAGGGGAGTTCTTCGAACTTCAGCCCCTTCATGCCAGCAACATCATCATTGGTTTCGGTCGTATCGAAGGGCGCACGGTTGGCATCGTTGCCAATCAGCCGATGGTGCTGGCCGGTGTTCTCGACATCAATTCATCGAAGAAGGCCGCGCGCTTCGTGCGTTTCTGCGACGCGTTCAGTATCCCGATCATCACTTTCGTCGACGTGCCGGGCTTCTTGCCGGGCACTGACCAGGAACACAACGGCATCATCAAGCACGGTGCCAAGCTGCTGTTCGCTTATGGCGAGGCGACTGTGCCCAAGATCACCGTCATTACCCGCAAGGCTTACGGCGGCGCCTACGACGTGATGAGTTCCAAGCATCTGCGCGGTGACCTCAACTACGCATGGCCCACGGCGGAAATCGCCGTGATGGGCGCCAAGGGCGCGGTGGAGATCATCTTCCGCGGTCAGAATGCGGACGGCATTGCTGCGAAGACCAAGGAATATGAAGACCGCTTCGCCAACCCCTTCGTGGCGGCAAGCCGGGGTTACATCGATGAGGTGATCTACCCGCACTCGACCCGCCGCCGTATCGCGCTGGGCCTGCGCAAGCTGCGCAACAAGAGCCTCGAAAACCCCTGGAAGAAGCACGACAATATCCCGCTCTAAGACGGGGAGTGACCTTTTTGAGAGTACCGTGACAATGATCGGAGGCCGAATAAGCCTCCGATCGATAACAAGGGATTGGAAGTCAGGTCATGGAAGACATCTACATCGTCAGCGGCGTCCGCACGGCGGTTGGTGATTTTGGCGGTTCGTTGAAGGGCTTCGCCGCCTCGGAGCTGGGCGCCCTCGTCGCTACTGAGGCGCTGTCGCGTGCCGGGATCGAGGCCGCGGCTGTCGAGCATGTCGTCATCGGGCAGGTTATGCCGACCAGCGCTCGTGACCAGATGCTGGCTCGCGTGATCGGCATCAACGCCGGCATTCCAATCTCCACGCCGGCGCTGACGCTTAACCGCCTTTGCGGCTCTGGCGTGCAGGCGATCATCTCGGCCGCGCAAATGATGAAGCTGGGTGAAGCCACGGTAACGCTGGCTGGCGGCGCGGAATCGATGTCGAACGTGCCTTATCATGACCATGGCGTGCGCTGGGGTCGCAAAATGGGGGCGAACACGCAGGAAGATGCGCTGACGCTTGGCCTCTCGGACGCCATTGGTGGTTATCACATGGGCATCACGGCGGAGAACGTGGCGGCGCGCCACTGTGTCAGCCGTGAAGATATGGATGCGCTTGCTGTCACCAGTCACCAGCGCGCCGCCCATGCGATCGCAGATGGGCGTTTCAAGGAACAGATTCTTCCCGTCGAGGTGAAGTCCCGCAAGGGCGTAACCGTCTTCGACATTGACGAGCATGTGAAAGCTGACACGACCCTTGAAGTGCTGGGCAAGATGCGCACGGCCTTCAAGAAGGATGGTGCAGTCACTGCGGGCAACGCCAGCGGCATCAACGACGGCGCAGCTGCGGTGGTGCTTGCTACTGGCTCCGAAGTCGAGAAGCGCGGCCTCAAGCCGTTCGCCAAGATCATTGCCTGGGGTCATGCGGGCGTTGAGCCGGAATATATGGGCGAAGGGCCAATCCGGGCTGTTCCGATCGCGCTCAAGCGCGCCGGCCTTGCGCTGGACCAGATCGATGTGATCGAAAGCAACGAGGCTTTCGCCGCGCAGGCTGCCGCCGTCGCCAAGGTTCTGGGTTTTGATCCGGAGAAGGTCAACCCCAATGGATCGGGCGTTTCCATCGGCCATCCCGTCGGCGCAACGGGAACCATGCTGACTATCAAATGCATGTATGAACTGAAGCGTATCGGCGGGAAGTACGGTCTTATCACCATGTGCATCGGTGGTGGGCAGGGCATCGCCATGGTCATCGAGAACGTAGGACAAGCCGCATGAAGCTGGGCAGGCTGAACCATATTGGCGTTGCTACGCCTGACCTCGACGCCTCCATTGCGTTCTACAGGGACGTGATGGGGGCAACCGACGTGACCGAGCCCTTCGTGCTCGAAAGCCAGCAAGTGCGTATCTGCTTCGTCAATACGCCCGGTGAAGACGGCACGTCCGGTACGCAGATCGAACTGCTTCAGCCCACTGTCGCGGATTCAGCTGTCGGCAAGTGGCTGGAGAAGAACCCTCTCGGGGGGCAGCATCACATCTGCTACGAAGTGCCCGATATTCATGCGGCCAAGGCGTGGTTCGAAGGCCTTGGCAAACGTGTGCTGGGTGAGCCGCGCATGGGGGCCCACGGGACGCTGATCTTTTTCGTCCACCCCAGGGACATGGGCGGTCAGCTCACAGAGATCATGGAAACGCCCAAGGGCGCTCACTGAGAAAAGATTACGGCCGACGCAATGAGTGTGGGCCGGAAGGGATGCGGACAATGGCAGACATCAACGATTGGAAGGCAGCCGCCGACAAGGAGGTCAAGGGCAAGGACCTGACCTGGAACACGCCCGAGGGTATTGCGGTGAAGCCGCTCTACACTGCCGAGGACGTGACCGTCGATCCCGGCCTTCCCGGCTTCGCGCCGTTTACGCGCGGTGTGCGCGCATCGATGTATGCCGGCCGCCCCTGGACCATCCGCCAGTACGCAGGCTTCTCCACCGCCGAGGAATCGAACGCCTTCTATCGCCGCAACCTTGCGGCGGGCCAGAAGGGTCTTTCGGTCGCCTTCGACCTTGCCACCCATCGCGGTTACGACAGCGACCATCCGCGCGTCGTGGGTGACGTGGGCAAGGCCGGCGTCGCCATCGATTCCGTCGAGGACATGAAGATCCTGTTCGACGGCATCCCGCTCGACAAGATGTCGGTTTCCATGACGATGAACGGCGCGGTGATCCCGATCCTGGCCTTCTTCATCGTGGCGGGCGAAGAGCAGGGCGTCGATCGCAAGCTGCTCGACGGGACCATCCAGAACGACATCCTCAAGGAGTTCATGGTCCGCAACACCTACATTTACCCGCCAGAGCCGAGCATGCGGATCATCTCTGACATCTTCGGCTACACCAGCCGCGAGATGCCGAAGTTCAATTCGATTTCAATTTCCGGCTATCACATGCAGGAAGCCGGCGCGACGCAGGTGCAGGAACTGGCCTTCACCATCGCCGACGGCGCGGAATACGTGAAGTACGGCGTGGCATCGGGCCTCGATATCGACAAGTTTGCGGGCCGCCTGTCGTTCTTCTTCGCCATCGGCATGAACTTCTTCATGGAGATCGCCAAGCTGCGCGCCGCGCGCGTGCTGTGGCACCGGGTCATGACCGATCTGGGCGCCAAGGATGAACGGTCGAAGATGCTGCGCACCCACTGCCAGACTTCGGGCGTCAGCTTGCAGGAGCAGGACCCCTACAACAACGTCATCCGCACCACGATCGAGGCGATGGCATCGATGCTGGGCGGAACCCAGTCGTTGCACACGAACGCGCTGGATGAGGCGATCGCGCTGCCGACCGACTTCTCGGCCCGCATCGCCCGCAATACGCAGATCATCATCCAGGAAGAGACCGGCATGTGCAATGTCGTCGATCCGCTGGGTGGGTCCTACTACATCGAGGCGCTGACGCAGCAGCTGGTCGACCAGGCCTGGGAGATCATTGAGCGCGTGCAGGCCGAAGGCGGCATGGCCAAGGCCGTTGCTGCCGGCTGGCCCAAGGCGATGATCGAGACCGCCGCCGCCGCCCGTCAGGCCCGTGTGGACCGTGGCGACGACGTGATCGTCGGTGTCAACAAGTACCGCCTTGCCAGCGAAGACCTGCTGGAAACGCTCGAAGTGGACAACGCCAAGGTCCGCGAAGGCCAGATTGCCCGCATCAACAAGATGAAGGCGCAGCGTGACGAGGCTGCTTGCCAGGCCGCGCTCAAGGCCCTGCGCGACGGTGCTGCGGCGCCCGCCAGCATAGAGAACAACCTGCTCGCGCTCGCCGTCGAATGCGCCCGTGCCCGGGCGACGCTGGGCGAGATCAGTTCGGCCATGGAGGACAGCTTCCAGCGTTATGGCACTCAGCCGACCCCGGTGAAGGGCGTCTATGCCGCGCCCTACGAAGGCGATAGCCGCTGGCAGCAAGTGCTGGATGGTGTGCAGGCGGTGGAGCGCCGTCTCGGCCGCAAGCCCAAGCTGCTGGTCGCCAAGATGGGGCAGGACGGCCATGATCGCGGCGCGAACGTGATCGCCTCGGCGTTCGGGGACATGGGGTTCGACGTCGTTTCCGGCCCGCTGTTCCAGACACCGGATGAAACGGTGGTGCTCGCGCTGGAAAACGAGGTCGACGTTGTCGGCGCATCCAGTCTCGCAGCGGGCCACAAGACATTGATCCCGGAGTTGATCCAGAAGCTGCGTGAAGCCGGGCGCAGCGATATCAAGGTCATTGCCGGCGGAGTCATTCCGCCGCAGGACTATGAGTATCTGCGCAACGCAGGCGTGCAGGGCATTTACGGTCCCGGCTCGAACGTGGTGGAGTGCGCGGCCGACGTGCTGCGGCTGCTCGGCCACAACATGCCGCCGCTCGGTTCCCATCTTGAGGCAGCTGAATGAGGCTGATGCTGGATCAGGGCTGCTCCTGCGCCTATGGGTGTGGTTTGGCTCTCGCCAGCTAAGGAATGACAATGACCGATACCGCCGCCATCATGCCCCGTAACGACTGGACCCGCGAGGAAATCGCGGCGCTTTTCGACCTGCCTTTCACTGAGCTGGTCTTCCGCGCTGCTGAGGTTCACCGCGCGAGCCATCCGGCGAATGAGGTTCAGCTTTCCACACTGCTCTCGATCAAGACTGGCGGGTGCGTGGAGGATTGCGGCTACTGCTCGCAGTCGGTTTCAGCGAACAGCGGCGTCAAGGCGACCAAGCTGATGGAAGTGCAGCAGGTGCTGCAGCGCGCGGCGCAGGCGGCGGATCAGGGCTCTACCCGCTTCTGCATGGGCGCTGCATGGCGCAATCCCAAGGACCGCGACATGCCCGCGATCATCGAGATGGTGAAGGGCGTGCGCGCCATGGGCATGGAAACCTGCATGACGCTGGGCATGCTGACGCCTGATCAGGCGGACATGCTCTCCGAGGCGGGTCTCGATTATTACAATCACAACATCGACACCTCGCCTGAGCGTTACGATCAGGTGATCACCACGCGCACGATGGACGACCGCCTCGATACGCTGTCGAACGTGCGCATGGCGGGCATCAACGTCTGCTCCGGCGGCATCGTCGGCATGGGCGAGACGCGCGCCGACCGCGTGGGCTTCGTCCATACGCTGGCGACGCTGCCCGATCACCCGCAGTCGGTGCCGGTCAATGCGCTGGTTCCTGTGAAGGGCACCGTGCTGGGCGACATGCTGGCCGACACCCCACTCGCCAAGATCGACGATGTGGAGTTCGTGCGCACCGTGGCCGTCGCGCGCATCACCATGCCGCAATCGATGGTTCGCCTCTCTGCGGGGCGCGAGTCCATGTCAGAGATGACGCAGGCGATGTGCTTCATGGCAGGCGCCAACTCGATCTTTACGGGCGACAAGCTGCTGACTGCGCCGAATGCGGGTGATGACAGCGATCTGGCGATGTTCGCGCGCCTTGGCATCAAGCCGATGGCCATCGAACTGACACCTGCACAAGTCGAAGCCCAGCGTATGCCCAAGGGCTGCGCCAAGCTGGAAGCGGCTGAGTGATCCACAAATGATCCTGCCGATCCTCCTCCTGGCCTCTGAGCCCGCGATCGATTGCGCTAACGCGATGACGCAGACGGACATGAACGTTTGCTCGTACCGCGAATTCCAATCTGCGGATCGGGTGATGAACGAGGTCTGGGGGAGGGCGGCAGCGGCGGCTAAGACCGCCGACAAGCAGGGCCCCGGCGGAAATTTCAATCGGCTGCTCGATGCGCAGCGCAAGTGGCTCGCCTATCGCGACGCCCAGTGCTTTGCAGAGAACGGTCCGCGTGAGGACAGCGGCACGATCTGGCCGCTTCAGCAGAACGGCTGCCTCAGGGAATTGACCGAAGCGCGCACGAAGCAGTTGCGCGGATACGTGGAGACGGGGAACTGATGTTCAAGAAAATCCTGATCGCAAACCGGGGCGAGATTGCCTGCCGTGTGATCAAGACCGCGCGCCGTATGGGTATCCAGACGGTGGCCGTCTATTCCGATGCCGACGCCCGCGCGCCTTTCGTGCAGATGGCTGACGAGGCGGTCCACATCGGCCCGGCACCCGCCGCGCAGTCCTATCTGATCGCGGACAAGATCATCGCCGCCTGCAAGCAGACCGGCGCCGAAGCGGTCCACCCCGGCTACGGCTTCCTGTCTGAGCGCACCTCGTTCGCAGAGGCGTTGGCGGCGGAAGGCATCGAGTTCATCGGCCCTCCCGTCGGTGCGATCGCCGCGATGGGTGACAAGATTGAATCCAAGAAGCTGGCCAAGGAAGCGGGCGTCAACGTCGTTCCCGGCTTCGTGGGGGAAATCGAGGATACAGAACACGCGGTCCGCATTTCCAACGAGATCGGCTATCCGGTGATGATGAAGGCCAGCGCGGGCGGCGGCGGCAAGGGCATGCGCCTTGCCTATACCGAACAGGACGTGCGCGAGGGCTTCGAGAGCGTTAAGCGCGAAGGTCTGAACTCCTTCGGCGACGACCGCGTCTTCATCGAGAAGTTCATCCTCAACCCGCGTCACATCGAGATTCAGATCCTCGGCGACAAGCACGGCAACATCCTCTACCTGAACGAGCGCGAATGCTCGATCCAGCGCCGCCATCAGAAGGTGGTCGAGGAAGCGCCGTCGCCGTTCGTCACGCCTGCGATGCGCAAGGCCATGGGAGAGCAATGCGTCGCTCTGTCGCGCGCGGTGGGATATTACTCGGCGGGTACGGTAGAACTGATCGTCTCGGGCGCAGATTCGACGGGCGAGAGCTTCTATTTCCTCGAAATGAACACCCGCCTGCAGGTGGAGCACCCCGTTACCGAGGCGATCACTGGCGTCGACCTCGTTGAGCAGATGATCCGCGTCGCCGCTGGTGAGAAGCTGGAGATGACGCAGGGCGGAGTGAAGATCGACGGCTGGGCCATCGAAAACCGCGTCTATGCCGAAGATCCCTATCGCGGCTTCCTGCCCTCGACGGGCCGCCTCGTGCGCTACAATCCGCCGGTCGAAGGCTGGACGGATGACGGTGCCGAGAACGGGCGCCGCGGCGTGGATGGTATCCGCGTCGACGACGGCGTCTACGAAGGTGGCGAAGTATCGATGTTCTACGATCCCATGATTGCCAAGTTGATCACCTGGGGCGAGACGCGCGATGAAGCGGCAGACAAGCAGATTGCTGCGCTTGACGCCTTCGAGATCGAGGGTCTTGGTCATAACATCGATTTCGTTTCGGCCATCATGCAGCACCCGCGGTTCCGCTCGGGCGAACTGACGACCGGCTTCATTGCCGAGGAATACCCTGAGGGCTTCACCGGCGCGCCTGCGTCGGGTGAACTAAAGGTGCAACTGGCTGCAGTTGCCGCCTTCGTAGCCACCGCGCGCGCCGATCGTTCACGCCGGGTCGAAGGCCAGCTTGGCGGGCCGCTCGATCCTCCGGGCGAGTGGACCGTGACTATCGACGGCAGCGTGTTCGCGGTGGAACTCGACGAAGATCTGCTGACCGTAAATGGCGACGAAGTCGAGCTTGAGCTGGAATACACGCCCGGGGATCGCTTCGTGGACGCGGAAGTCGATGGCGAACACCTGACGCTCAAGCTGGACGTTTCCCGCACCGGTTTTCGCATGACTACCCGCGGCGCGATCCATAAGGTGGACTGCCTGCCCGCGCACATTGCCGATTACACGAAGCACATGATCGAGAAGATTCCGCCGGATCTTTCGAAGTACCTGATCTGCCCGATGCCCGGTTTGCTAGTCTCTCTCAATGTGGGTGAGGGTGATAAGGTCGAGGCCGGTCAGCCGCTCGCCGTGGTCGAGGCGATGAAGATGGAAAACATCCTGCGCGCCGAGAAATCGGGCACGGTAAAATCCGTCAACGCCAAGGCGGGCGAAAGTCTGGCGGTGGACGCGATTATCCTCGAAATGGAGTGATATGCATCTCGATCACGACCCGTCAGCCCCCACTGGCGCAACCATAGGCTTCGATGATTTCCTTAAGGTAGACATCCGCATTGGAACTATCGTCGCCGCGGAAGTCTACGAGGGCGCGCGCAAGCCAAGTTACAAGCTGAGGATCGATTTCGGTCCGGGGATCGGAGAGAAGAAGAGCGTGGGTCAGGTGGCCGCGCTCTATTCTCCTGAGGAACTGGTTGGGCGGCAAGTTGCGGCAGTGGTGAACTTTCCTGTTCGGCAGATTGGCAAGGCCTTGTCCGAGGTGCTCACGCTTGGCTTTGCGGACGAAGAGGGGCGGGTCACGTTGTTCTCCCCCGATAAGCGCGTGCCTGACGGATCGAGGCTGTTCTGATGGATGGCTTCGGACAGATGCTTGCCGGGGCAGAGGCGATTGACGGCGGCTTCGCGCTGGAGATTGCGGAGCACTGGCTGCAAGGGCGCACCGCATATGGTGGTCTTACTTCGGCCATCGCATTGGCGGCCGCCAAAGGCGTTTGTGATAATCTTGCGCCGTTGCGTTCGGGGCAATTGTCGATGGTAGGTCCTTTGGCGGGCCGGATCGAAGCTAAGGCAAGGATACTGCGGCAGGGGCGCAACGCGACCTGGGTTTCCGCCGAACTGACCGCTGGCGGTATCGTCGGGTTTACCAGCACCTTCGTCTTCATGCGTCAGATCGAGAGTGTGCTTTCGATCGATCACCACCCGCTGCCTGACGGCCTCATCGCGCTGGATGACGCAAAGCCGGTACCGATGGATCATGCTCCGGCGTTCCTGCGAAATCATTTCGAAGCCCGGTTCGCCATGCCGAAGGAGGCCCTGGGGGAAGCGGATCTTGCATGGTGGGTGCGGGCGGGCGACAGGGAAAACCTTGATCCGGAGGTCGAAACCTTACTGTGCGGCGATGTTTTGCCGGTGGCGGTGTGGCCGTTGCTGGGCTTCAAGGTGCCGATTTCGTCGATGCAGTGGCATGTTAACATGCTAGGTGCAAAGCCTTCTGCAGACGGCTGGTGGCTGATCCGCTCGACCAGCAACCACGCGGCGCACGGCGGAGCGAGCGAGCATATCATGCAGTGGAATGCGGAAGGCGTTCCGGCAATTTCAGGGATGCAGTCGGTCGCGGTTTTCGGCTGATCTCAGCGGCTTCGGATGCCTTTTACGAAGGCGTAGGAACCGATACCGAAGAGCGTCAGGGCGAGTGCCAAGCCAACGCCGGCGCCCCATTTCGCTCCCTCGGCGCCGTCAAGAAAGCCGCCTGCCGCAAGTCCTAGCAAGGGTAGGACGATCAGCAGCAGGCAGCCGACGACAGGCATCAGGCAGCGGCCATCAATCGCTTTGCGAACAACAACTTGAACAAGGCGAAGCCAGCCAGTGCGACCGCTGCCGAGGCCATGTGAAGTAGCCAGAACTGCGTGGTGGGCATCGTCTGGAACAGCGTGCCGATCTTGCCGACAGCAAGGTTCGCGCCGAAGAACGACAGGTAATAGATGCCCACAATCGATGCATTCAGTGCTTTGGGGGCAAGCCGGGTGAACAGCGCAAGGCTGACCGGGAGCAGATGTGCAAAGCCGATCGAGTTTATGAGATGGAACATGACCGGCCAGAATAGTCCAATCTTCCCAGTGCCTTGAGTTGCTGCTGCCATGTACAGGCACGCTGCGCCGCCGACGATGAAGGCGCAGCCGAGGATCATCTTGCCCAGTTCGTCGGGTTCCTTGCCGGTGCGCTTGCCGACGAACGCCCAGAACGCAGCGACCGCCACCAGCATCGAGAAGCTGAGCGTGGCATCGATGGTGATCATCCAGCTTGTCGGCAGCGTCTCTCCCATGAAAGAGAGCTGGAACTGCTGGTCGGCCCAGACGAGATAAGCGTTGAAAATCTGTTGGTTGGTGAGCAGCGATACGCCCATGATCGGAACCAGTACAAGTACGGCGAGAAGGCGCGGGCCATCGCCCTTCTGGAACCGGGCGCGCGGCTCGGAAGACTTTGTGGCTTTGCCTTCGGCGGGGAGCCACGGCCTGGCATAAAGGTAGAGGAACAGACCAAGGACCATGACCACGCCAGCGCAGCCAAAGCCCCAATGCCAGCCCACTTTTTCTCCCAAAGTGCCGGAAACGAGCGGGGCTGCGATCACCGAAACGTTGATAAATATATAGAAAATCTGGAATGCCATCGCGCGGCGATTGTCGCCGGGCCGGTAGAGTTCGCCCACCTGACTGGCGATATTACCCTTGAACAGACCGACGCCGATGACCAGCGAGATGAGCGCGAGGAGGAAGGCGCCTTCGAACGCCATCAGGAAATGGCCGAGCGACATGATCACGCCACCTGCGATCAGGGCCGCGCGGCGACCGAGGAACAGGTCTGCCAGAATGCCGCCGAGGATAGGCGTCAGGTAGACTAACGCCGTGTAAAGTCCGAATATTTCGGACGCCAGCGGCTGGCCGGAAAGGCCGGGAAACAGGTGGGTGGTGACCCAGGCGAGGCCGATCACGCCCTCTTGCCGGCCGGGCACCAGCAGGTAGTTGACCATGTAGAGCGCCAGCAGCGTCTGCATCGAGTAATACGAGAAACGTTCGCACCCCTCAACCATACCAAGCAGACCTAAGCCTTTGGGATGGCCCAGAAAAGCGCGGTCATCGCGGGCCGCCTCCTCGGGGAAATCGAGTTCGGGTGTCGCTTCGGCTGCGGTCATCTTGGTCCCGTAATATTCTTGTGCGTGGGCGTAATCGCCGGTCGTGGGCGAGCAATGTCATGCCGATGTATCCGGGTCAAACTGAATGCGCGATGCATAGTAAAGGCGGCAGGCCGATCGACCTGCCGCCTCGCAACGCCCCGGGGGATTCGCACGGGGCGTCTTGGCCCCCCGGCCAGCGTGACAGCGCCTACTTCGTTGAAAGTACGTGCAATTCTATAACGTACCCGAGGCGGCAGCGATCCGTGCTTCGTCGCTGCGGGTGCACGAGGCGGCGCACAACCGACATGAGGCGGGGGGCACGCAACCGCACCTAGACGGCACCTAGGCGGCACACAACCGCACCTAGGCGGCACCTAGCAGCACCCAAAGGTGCCACAACAGCACGTGGCCGCGCTTCGTCAGCCCACTGTCAGCGCGCCAGTTCCTCGTCGAGAAATGTCGCGACATCTTCCAGCGAAACCTGCTTTTCGAGGTAGGTCTGGCCGATACCCTTCATCAGCAGGAAGGGCAGGGTGCCCGCGTCCATCTTCTTGTCGTGCAGCATGTGCTGCACCAGCACCGCACCGTTGCAATCGAGGCCCAGCGCCTTGAGGCTGGCAGGCAGGCCGATATCGCCGATATGCTGTGCCACATGTTCAGCGCTTGCGTGCGGCATCAGTCCGCGCCGGGCGGAGTAGCGCGCCGCCATCACCATGCCGAGGGCGACGCCTTCCCCGTGCAGCAGGCGCGAGGAGAATCCGGTTTCCGCTTCCAGCGCGTGGCCGAACGTGTGACCGAGGTTGAGCAGGGCGCGGCGGCCGGTCGTTTCGAATTCGTCTTCGGCCACGATGCGCGCTTTGGCGCCGACCGAGTGCGCGACGGCATATTCGCGAAGCGCACTGTCGCCCGCGATCATCGCGCCGGCATTGGCATCGCACCATGCGAAGAAGTCGGCATCATCGATCAGCCCGTACTTCACGACTTCGGCATAGCCCGCCAGAAGATCGCGCTGGGGGAGTGTTTCCAGCGCCGAAAGGTCGGCCAGCACCAGCGAGGGCTGGTGGAACGCGCCGACGAGGTTCTTGCCCGCCGGTGTGTTGATCGCGGTCTTGCCGCCGACGCTCGAATCGACTTGCGCAAGCAGCGTCGTGGGCACCTGGATGAAGTGGCAGCCGCGCTTCAGCACGGAGGCGCAGAAGCCCGTAAGGTCGCCAATCACACCGCCGCCAAGCGCGATGATGTGATCGCCGCGTTCCACTTCAAGGCCGAGCAGCCAGTTCACCGTTGCGGCAAGCTCGTCCCAGGACTTGGTCGCCTCGCCAGCAGGCAGGATGCGCCAGTGCGGTTCGTGGCCGCTGTCACGCAGGGACTTTTCGACGACCGCGCCCCACGCCGCATGAACGTTGACGTCGGTGACGATGGGCACGCCGCGCTTGCGCAGCTTGCCCCGGCAATTGGGGGCGAGTTCCGCCAGCAGCCCGGCGCCGACGCGCACTTCGTAAGGGCGACCGGCGATATCGACGGGGATCACAGCCATTGGGAAATTCCCTGAAGTACCTTGTTGATTGTCTGGACGTGCGGGCCGGCGCTGCTCAGCACGTGGATGGGGGCCTGCGAATAGTGCTGCGCACGTTCTTCGCGCAGGCGGCCGAGAATTTCGCGCGGGTTGCCATTGCGCAGCAGGGGGCGGTTTTCCTTGCGCGCGGTGCGTTCGACAAGGGTGTCGACCTCACTGTCGAGCCATACGGTGATCGCTTTTTCGAGGATCAGCGCGCGGGTTTCGGGGTTGACGAAGGCCCCGCCGCCCGTGGCGATGACGATGCGGCGCTTTGCCACTTCGCTGTCGGTGATGAGGCGCGCGATGACCCGGCGTTCACCGTCGCGGAAATAGTCTTCGCCGTATGTTTCGAAGATTTCCGGGATGGTCATCTGGGCAGATCGCTCGATCTCGTCGTCCGCATCGGCGAAGGGGCAATCGAGCAGCTGCGCGAGCCTTTTGCCCACGCTGGACTTGCCCACGCCCATCATGCCGACAAGCACGATGGGGCGGTGGATGCGGCGAGCGAGTGCCGCAATTTCCTGCGCGGAAAACCGGGTTTGTTGAACGTCCATTGCCCCATCGCCTATAGTTGCGCTAGGTCGCAGCGCAAGCATGGTGAAGGAAGCCGAGTGAACATCGTAAAGCGCAGGCGCCGTATAGCGTCGGCCGTTGCCATTCTCCTGCCGATCGCCGTCATCGGCCTTGGCATTGCCGCATGGAATGACGCGGGCGTTCAGCCGGTGGTGCAGCAGACCGTATCGGTTGCCGTGCCGGAGCTGCCCAAATGAGAGCGGTGAACCTGCTGGCCGGTGCGGCGCTGGCGCTCACTTCGGTATGGGCGGTGGCGCAGGAAGGCCCTGAATCCCTTCTGCCCAAGATGTTCGACGAACCAGCGCCCGCGCCTTCGCGCACGGCCGCTCCGCGTCCGCAGGCCCCGCGCACGCAGGCGCCTCGTCCTCAGGCATCCTCTTCCGCGCCTGCCGCAGCCGCCGCATCGGGGGCTCCGCGCCCCGCCGCCACGTCGACCCCGGTGGTACAGGCGGTTCCGACCGGCACGCCGGGCGCGATGCCGACGGAAATCGCGCAGGACGACGGCACCTTGCGCCGCATCCCCACCCTTGAAGAGCTTGAGCGCATGTCGCCCGAGGATTTCGAAGCGCTGCTGGGCGCCAAGGTGGTGATCGACATGCCGCCCGCCGCGCGCCGCTCTGCCGACGAGGCCGGAATGCTGGGCGCGGACGAGGGGGGGCTGCCGATGGCCTCGCTCGCTGGGCAGAACGGCAGCCTGATCCGTGTGGCGCTGCAAGGTAACCGGGGCCAGCTGGTTTCGCGCTGGGGGCACATCCTGCTGCGCCGCGCGCTGGCTTCGCGCCTCAATCCGCCCGCCGGGATGAGCGCGGCCGACTTCATGGCGATGCGCGTGGGCCTGCTGCTGCGCATGGGCGAAACCGATGCGGCGCGCGTGGTGCTGCAGGATCTCGACATCGCCGATTATACTCCCGCGTTCGGGCAGGTGGCGTTTGACGTCTATGCCCGTAATGCCGATTTTACCGGCATGTGCCCGGTCATGGCGACGCAAGGGTCGCTGCGTGACGATGCCGCGTGGAATACATCGCGCACGATCTGCGAGGCGTTTCGCGGCAACAGCACGGCGGCGATATCGAAGCTTGAGCGGGACCGGGTGCGCGGCAAGATGGACCAGATCGACCTGCTCCTCGCCCAGAAGTACGCCGGGGCGGCGGGCAAGGCGCGGCGCGCGGTGACGATCGAGTGGGACAAGGTCACCACGATGACGCCGTGGCGCTATGGCCTTGCCATCGGCACCGGGCTTGAGCCGCCGGCCGCGCTGATGGCGCAGGCGGGGCCTTCCTATGATTATGCAACCGCGCTGGCGCCGATGGTAGGGCTGGCGCGACGGGCTGCGGCGGCGGACCGCGCGGCGGCCACGGGGGTGCTGTCCAACGCGGCGATGGTCGATCTTTATTCGCAGATATTCGCCGATGCCGACGTGACCGGTGAATGGCAGGATCGCGCCGAATCCCTGCGCGATGCCTATACGCTGCAGGACCCGGCAGCGCGGCTGGCGGCAATGCAGACGCTGTGGAACGCCAAAGGATCGGCGCTCTATGCGCGCCAGGTGCTGACGGCGGCAGCGGCGGCGCGCATGGCGCCCAGCGCCGACATGGCAGAGGCTGCGCCTTCGCTGATCGCCTCGATGCTGGCCGCGGGATACGACGCCAATGCGCTGCGCTGGTCGAGCGTGGTCGAGGCCGGGTCGCGCGCGTGGGGTATGCTGATCCTTGCAGCGCCGGGACGCGTGGCGACGGTCGGCAGCTCGACGCTCAATACCTACGTCGATAACGACGACAGCACGCAGAAGCGCCGCTCGGCCTTCCTTGCCGCCGGGCTTGCCGGGCTGGAGCGCGTCGATCGCGCCGATGCAGAGCGGGTCGTGCGCGATGCCGGGATGGGGATGGGTGGCAGCACCCGCTGGACGCAGGCGATCGACCATGCCGCCAGTCGCGGCGACGAGGCCAGCGTGGCGCTGCTCGCGGCTTTCGGCATGCAGGGTGACAACTGGCAGCGCATGACGCCGCGCCACCTCTATCATATCGTTGCGGCGCTGCGGTCGGTCGGGCTCGACGCCGAAGCGCGGATGATCGCCGCCGAGGCGGTCGCGCGGGTCTGACAGGCGTGGCCGGGGCCGGAAGCGTGGGGAGCAGCGCGGCTGGCAGCGGGGCCGGAGCGGGCGACGATCTGGTCGAACGCTTCCTTGCCATGCTGGCGGCGGAGCGCGGTGCGGCGGCCAACACTCTTGCCGCCTATCGCCGCGATCTTGAGGCCGCGCGTCAGGCGCTGGGCGATGTCGCGGATGCCGACGCCGAAGCGCTGGAAGGGCTGGGCGCTGCATGGAGCACGCTGGCCGCATCCAGCCTTGCCCGGCGCTGTTCGGCGCTGCGCCAGTTCTACGGCTTTCTCATGGATGAGGGCCTGCGTGCCGACGATCCTTCCGGCGCGCTGCCGCGCCCGCGTCCACGCCGTCCCCTGCCGCGCCTTCTCAGCCATGAAGAGGTGGAGCGGTTTCTGGCGCAGGCGGATGAGGAAGCCGTCTGCGAACGGTCCGACGCGGTGCGATTGCTGGCGTTGCTCGAATTGCTTTACGGCTCCGGCCTGCGGGCGACCGAACTGGTTTCGCTGCCCGTGGCCGCTGTGCCGCGCGATGCGCCGTTCCTGCATATCACCGGCAAGGGTGGGCAGCAGCGCATGGTCCCGGTCAGCACGCGGGCCCGCGCCGTGCTTTCACGCTGGCTGGCGGTGCGAAAGGGTACGTCGAAATTCCTCTTCCCGTCGAGCGGGGAAAGCGGGCACCTGACGCGGGTGCGGCTGTTCCAGCTTTTGCGCGCGCTGGCGGGCAGGGCGGGGCTCGACCCTGAGCGCGTCTCGCCTCACGTGTTGCGCCACGCTTTTGCCACGCACCTTCTGGAAGGCGGCGCGGACTTGCGCGTGCTGCAGATGCTTTTGGGCCACGCGGATATCGCGACGACGCAGATCTACACGCATGTCGACAGTTCGCGGCTGGTTGAACTGGTCAATTCCCGTCACCCGCTGGCGACGGGGCGGATGTAGCCGGAATGGAACAAGGCCCACCTGCGACTCGTTGATCGCACGGGAAAGATTGCGGGTGGCGGCCCGTCGCACGGTAAAAGGGAGCGAGATGGTGTTGAACGTGAAGCGCGCGGCCGGGATCGGCACGGCAGTATCCGCGCTGGGGCTGCTGGTGGCTACAGCAGGGCCGTCGCGGCTTGAGGCGCAATCGTCGAAGGCGCCGCGCGTCTATGCGATCTCTGCGGCCGACAAGTCGCAAGGCGCCAAGGCCCACCCGGAACTTCTTGCGGAATTCGGCGGTGCGCTCACCGGCCCGCAGGCCAGCTATGTCGAGCAAGTGGGCAAGCGTATCGCGGTGCAGTCCGGCCTGTCCAACGCGACGGGGGACTTCACGGTTACGCTGCTCAATTCGCCGGTTAACAATGCCTTCGCGATCCCCGGCGGCTACGTCTACGTGACGCGCCAGCTGACCGCGCTGATGAACGACGAGGCGGAACTGGCGGGTGTGCTCGGCCACGAAGTCGGCCATGTCGCCGCGCGCCATTCCGCTCAGCGCCAGAAGGCCGCGCAGCGCAACCAGATCCTAGGCGTTCTGGGTTCCGTGCTGGCCGGCGCGGTGCTGGGCGACAATGCCTTTGGTGATTTCGGGCAGAAGCTGTTTTCGCAAGGATCGCAGCTGCTTACGCTGAAATTCTCACGCTCGCAGGAACTGCAGGCGGACCAGCTGGGCATCACGTATCTAAAGCGCGCCGGTTACGATCCGCGCGCGATGTCGAGCGTGCTGGAAAGCCTGGCGCGGCAGAATGCGCTTGAGGCGCAACTGCGCGGGTCCAGCAACCAGACGCCGGAATGGGCCTCGACTCACCCCGATCCCGCTTCGCGCGTGCGATCGGCACTGACGTACGCGGGCAATTCTGCTGCGGGGGCGACGAATCGGGACACGTTCCTGACGCGGATCGATGGCTTGGTCTACGGTGACGATCCCAAGCAAGGCGTGGTCGACGGGCGCAAGTTCACCCATCCCACCCTGAGATTCGCGTTCGAGGCACCCGACGGCTTCTTCATGGTCAACGGCACGCAGGCGGTGTCGATCAGCGGGTCTTCGGGCAAGGCGCAGTTTTCGGGCGGCAAGCTGAACGGCACCCTTGATTCGTATATCACCAGCGTATTCGCGGGGCTGACCGAATCGAATCAGGCGCGAATCACGCCGTCCAGCATCCAGAAGACGACCGTGAACGGCATCCCCGCCGCTTATGGCGTGGCGCGGGTGCAGCAGCAGAGCGGCACGGTAGACGTCGTCGTCTTCGCCTACGATTTCGGGAACAGTCAGGCCTATCACTTCGTCACCCTGGCACAGGCGGGCGCGGCCGAAGTGTTCACGCCGATGTTCCGCTCGATTCGGCGCATCTCGGCGGCCGATGCAGGCACGGTGAAGCCGCGTCTGCTGCGGGTGGTCACTGTAAAGCAGGGCGACAGCGTGCGTTCGCTGGCGGCGCGGATGGCGTATACCGATGCGGCCGTGGACCGTTTCCTGGTGCTCAACGGCCTGCAGGCGAACGCCACGCTGACGCCGGGGCAGAAGGTGAAGATCGTAACCTACTGAGATCAGGCGCCGTATCGCCCCGATCGCGCAAATACGAAAGGGGCGGCAGGTTTCCCTGCCGCCCCTCGAAACACTGATGTGAAAGTACAGATCAAGTATTCGTATATTAGTTCACGCCCTTCGACATAGCCGACGAGGTCTTCGTGAAGGTGGTGACGAGCTGCGAGCCCATGCCCTGCATGGCGGCGATGGCGGCAACTGCGATCAGAGCGGCGATCAGGCCGTATTCGATGGCGGTCGCGCCCTGTTCGTTGCGGCGCAGCTTGGCGAGAAACTTCATGGTGGTCTCCTGATAAAGCAGTCTGTGTGTACCCGGTCCGCCTCGCTTCAGTCTCTCTTCTGCGCCTTGGACAATCTCTTTTTACCCTGCAATCGTTGATAAACGCTTAAGGCTGTTTGAGCCCCGTTTTCAGGCTAGTTTTTATTCGTCGCGGCGGAGGACTTCGTCGCTACGGTGTTCCACATAGATACGGTCTGGCTGGCCACGCCCTGCAGGGTGGCGAAGACAGCCAGCACGATGAAGGCGAGGATCATGCCGTATTCCACCGTGGACGCTCCGTCCCGGTTTTCGATGATCGTCTTGAGAAGGCGATGGAAGCGCATGGTCACCGTGCTAGTTCGCGCGAGGGCTGGCTGATCCCACGGCAGCGTTAATTAGGCATTAATTCAGGAGGCAGTGCTGGAAAGTTCACCGACACCCCTGCTCGTGGTCGCCGGCGCGCTCTTGCGTCAGGCTGACGGCGAGCGTTCCGGCAGCATTCTTATGCAGCAGCGCGATTTCACCGGGGTGCATGGCGGCCTATGGGAATTTCCCGGAGGCAAGCTGGAGCCGGGCGAGAGCCCCGAGGCCGCACTGGTTCGCGAACTGGAGGAGGAACTGGGCGTGACGATCGCGCCTGATGATCTGCAGGCGGTAGGCTTCGCCAGCGGGCGTACCGCATCGGTCGCCGAAGGCGGGAAGGGGATGCCGCGTCCGATAGTGATCCTTCTTTATATATGCAGGCGCTGGCAGGGCGAACCGCGCGCCCTGGAAGCGGCGGACGTGGCCTGGGTCTTGCCGGGTGCGATCGCGCAGCTTGCCATGCCGCCGCTGGACTACCCGCTGGCCGATGCTCTTGAGCGGTATTTGGGGGGTGTGGATAAATAATAGCCGCAAAGGGGCATATAGGCGTTGACCGAAGCCGATTCTCCTCCTAGTGGCAGCCCTCCAACGCGCCCGTAGCTCAGCTGGATAGAGCATCAGACTACGAATCTGAGGGTCGGACGTTCGAATCGTTCCGGGCGCGCCACTTTCCCTTTCGGGGGAAATCGTGGCTTTGGTTGGGTTGAAAATGGTATGCGCCCGTAGCTCAGCTGGATAGAGCATCAGACTACGAATCTGAGGGTCGGACGTTCGAATCGTTCCGGGCGCGCCACCATTCAAAACGAAAAACCCCGCCGAGATCCGGCGGGGTTTTTCGTTTTGGGTCATGCGGTTGCCGGCGACCTCGCAGGATGCGGGGGCGCCGGCAGGAGGATTGTGGGTCAGCCTTTCGCCACGAAGCCGCGTGACAGGCCGTGATAAAGCTTTTCGCGGCAAACCAGCGTGCTGGCGGTGTCTGCGATGATGGCAGTCAGGAACAGCGGCAGGATCATGCCCCGGCTGGCGGTCGTCTCCATGAGGATGATCACGGCGGTCAGCGGTGCGCGCACCACGCCGACGAAGTAGCCGGTCATGCCCAGCAGCACGACGGCAGGCATGGGGTCGCCTGCAAAGACATAGGACAGCAGTTCGCCAAAGCCCGCGCCGACCGATAGCGACGGCGCGAAGATGCCGCCCGGCGCGCCGGAGATCGCGGTTGCGGCGGTGGCGACGAACTTGGCCGGGCCGAACCACGGCGATGCGCTCTGTTGCCCCTCGATCATCAGGCGCGTGGTCTCGTAACCCGTGCCCCAGGTGGATCCGCCGGTGACGACGCCCAGCACTGCCACCACAAAGCCGCAGCCGAGCGCAGTGACCACCGGCCGCGCGCGCATGGTTGCCAGAAGCGGGTGTTCCGCGCGCGCGCAGGCCAGCAGCAGGCGCGAGAACAGCCCGCCCAGCACACCGCCGAGAATACCGGCGACGGGCGCGATCAGGACGACGGAATCGACTTCCAGCGTCTTTCGCATGGCGCCGAAGTAGACATAGTCGCCCGCGATGCCGAGGCTGACGAGGCCCGAGACGACGACCGCGCCCATCACCAGTACGGCCACTCGCTGCTCGAACGCGGCGGCCAGTTCCTCGATGGCGAAGGCGACGCCTGCCAGCGGGGTATTGAAGGCGGCGGCCACACCTGCCGCGCCACCCGCGATAAGGACGCCCGCAGTCATCGGCACGCGCAGTACCCGGTGGCAGGCGACCATGATCGCGGCGCTGACCTGTACGGTCGGGCCTTCGCGGCCAACCGATCCTCCGGCCAGCAGCATGATCACCGTCAGTATCAGCTTGGTGATCGCGGTGCGCATCTGCAGCAGCGGCGATCGGGCAAGTTCAAGGTTCTCGCCGGCCGCCATGACCTGCGGAATGCCCGATCCGCGCGCGGCGGGCGCCCAGCGCTGGGTAATATAGACCACCGCGGCGAAGATCGCGGGCGTCATGACCAGCGGCGCATAAGGATGAACGGCGGCGAATTCGCGGAACACTTTCTGCGCAGTGTCACCCGCCCAGGCAAAGGCGATGGCGATGAGGCCCAGCAGCACCGCGCCGCCGATCGTGGCGGCCCTGCGGCGCGCAAGGTCAAGCGAGGCGTCGATGCCGGGGACGGCCTTGAAGAAGGTCGTGAAGCGTTCCGAGATGGTCAATGCGGATCCCATGAGGTCTATGGGCGGCGCGCTTGTCGCGCGTCTGGACGGGCTGGCGCCGCTATTGCAACAGCCTGTTCGCGAATCGCAAGACCTTTTTGACCCGGATAAATAGAAAGGGCCGGGAGCGACATCGATCGCTCCCGGCCCTCGATCATCCTGCCGAAGCAGGATAAGCTTTCAGGCTTACTGGCCTTCAGGCGTGGTCGCGGCAGCTGCGCCACCCGCAGTCGCGGCGGCGTCTGCGCCCGGCTGGCCGGCGGCGGCCGACTGGGTCGCCTTGGCGAAGTCGGCAGCGGTCATGCCCAGGGCCAGCGAACCGTCGGCGCCGAGGCCGAGGTACGACTTCTTGAGCGCAGCCGAAGCACCGCCGCTGAGGGCCACAGTGACGTTGTCGCCTTCAACCTTGCTGACGGTGCCCAGAACGACGCCGTCACTGCTCTTGATCGGGGCATCGGCGACGATCGCGGCGTCCTTGGCAGCGGTGTTTTCTGCCTTGGCGCCGTTCACGGCCGATTCCAGTTCAGCCTTGGTCATGCCGATGGTGAGGCCCTTGTCGCGCATCACGAAGGCATTCTTGGGAAGGCCGGCGCGCGCGGTGCCGGTGGAGACGGTGACGATATCGCCCTGCACGGCCTCCACGGTGCCGACGTCGGCGCCGGTGGCGTCGAAGACCTTGGCGCCGGTGGTCGGATTGACCGCAGCGGTCGCCGACGCGGCGGGAGCGGCAGCCGGAGTGGCTGCCTGTGCCATCACGGCAGCGGGAGCGAAGGCGGCCGCAGCGATGGCGGCGGTGATGAGGGTTTTCTTCATGGCGTACTCCTTGTTTGCCGGACCGTGGGAGGACAAGTCCGGAACAAGCCCCCCTGAAGGGGCGAGAAATGCGGCCCGGCGAACCGGGCTTGGGTTACCCCGTCCGACTTGCGCCGGCCCCGCCGTGGCGAACACGCTCACGGCAGACGGGGTAAGGGACAGGTATAGTCAGCCAAATTCGACGCAGGGTGAACGGTTGCCGAAAGCCGGGGCGAATCGAGCCATTCGCGCGATGAGCCGGTCTGTCCTTGTGGAAAAATGCGGATTTCAGCCGTTCTGGCCACCGGCGTGAGCACTTGCAGTTGTCGATATGACTACCAGACGATCATTGCATGATGCGATTGGGCGAATCCCGACACTGGCGAAAACCGCGTGCATCACCATGCTGCGCCCAAGGCGCAGGGCATGGTCTGGCCCCTACGATACTTATGGCCAAGGCCCCGTGCGACGAACGCCGGGGCAGGGTGGGCGAAGTCCCTCCCCATGTTCACAAGTTGACATTCGCAGGGGAACTTTCCGGGGGCTGGGTGCTTGATGCGGCCGTGGTGGAAGCTCCTGCAGGATCGACGATGGAAGACCGGAATGACGGGGGTGTCTCGCCCTCGGTGTGGCGCTACGCCAAAGCCTCGCGCGCGCATGTGGTGGTGGACGCGGCGGATTACTTCGAGGCCATTCGCGAAACGATGGAGGGCGCGCGCCAGCGCATCTTCATGATCGGGTGGGACTTCGATTCCCGCATCCTGCTGACCTCGGGGCGACGCTGGTGGCAGCGCGGCCGCAAGCGCAAGTTCCCTGCACGGCTGGGCTCGTTCATGCTCTGGGTCGCGCGGCGCAATCCGCAGCTGGAAATCAAGCTGCTCAAGTGGAACGTCGCCATGCTCAAGTACCTGTTCCGGGGTACGATGCTTTTCGACGTAGTGCGCTGGGCGAAGCATCCGCGCATCGACTTCAAGTTCGATTCCGCTCATCCGGTCGGCTGCAGCCACCACCAGAAGATCGTGGTGATCGATGACAAGGTCGCGGCCTGTGGCGGCATCGACATGACGTCTGACCGCTGGGACACGCCTGACCACCTGCCGCACGACCCGCGCCGCAAGCGGCCGACGGGGCGGCTCTATGGCCCCTGGCACGACGTCACGATGATGATGGAGGGCGAAGTCGCCGCGACGCTGGGCCGTCTGGGGCGCGAGCGATGGAAAGTGGCCGGCGGCGAGGATCTCGCACCCTGCAGTCCGCGTGAAGGAACGCCATGGCCCGAAGGGCTGATGGCCGAATTCGAGAACGTCGAGATCGGCATCGCCCGTACCCGCGCGGAATACAACGACTGCCCCCAGGTCAACGAGATCGAGCAGCTTTTCGTCGAGCAGATCGCCCGCGTGAAGCGCTTCATGTATGCCGAAACGCAGTATTTCGCCTCACGCGCGATCGCGGAGGCCATTTGCAAGCGGCTGGCTGAGGACAATCCGCCCGAGTTCTTCATCGTCAATCCCGTCACCGCCGACGGCTGGCTGGAACAGAAGGCGATGGACACCGCACGCGTCGAACTGGTCGAGACGCTGCAGGCCGCGGACCCCAAGGGTGCTTTTCGCATCTTCACACCCTCCAATGCCGAAGGTGAGCCGATCTACGTCCATGCCAAGCTGACGATCATCGATGACGAAGTGCTGCGCGTGGGCTCAGCGAACATGAACAATCGATCGATGGGGCTGGACAGCGAATGTGACGTGTTCATCGACGTCACGCGGCCTGCCAATACCCACATCGATCCGGCCACGATCACCGAATTGCGCCTGCGCCTGCTGGCTGAGCACTGCGGTATCACCGAAGACGAAGTGGCCGCCGGGATCGAGGCGCACGGCTCGATGGCGGCGATGGTGGACGCGCTCAATCGCGATCGCGCCAAGGCCGGAGTGAAATATCTCGAACCCTTGCCCTTGAAGAACTTGTCGGAAGCTGAAAGAGCACTCGGCCAAAGCGGGGTGCTCGATCCGGAACGCCCCGGCGAAATGTTCGAGCCCATCGAGCGACGCGGGTTGTTCCGACGCAAAGGACACCTGATGCGTGTGCGCCTGATGAAGAAATTGAGAAGGAGCAAGCGGAATGAGCAGCCTGGTCGGTCCCGATGAGGACAACCCGCTCGGGAAGCCGAACGTGCCCGATAACGTTCAGGACGCCATTCGCACGCTGATCGAATGGGCGGGCGACGATCCGACGCGTGAAGGATTGATCGACACGCCAAAGCGCGTCGCGCGCGCATGGCTCGAATATTGCCAGGGGTATCAGGAAGATCCGGCGATTCATCTGTCGCGCATCTTCGAAGAAGTGGGCGGTTACGATGAGGTGGTGCTGCTGAAGGATATCCCCTTCCAGTCGCATTGCGAACACCACATGGCGCCGATCATCGGCAAGGCCGCGATCGCCTATCTTCCACGCAACCATGTCGTCGGCATCTCCAAGCTGGCGCGTGTGCTGCATGGCTTCGCGCGGCGGCTGCAGATTCAGGAACGCCTGACCGCCGAAGTGGCACAGTGCATCTGGGAACACCTCAAGCCGCAGGGCGTCGCCGTGGTGATCGAGGCGAACCACGCCTGCATGACGGCCCGCGGCGTGCGCACCCCCGGCGTGGGCATGATCACCAGCCGCATGATGGGCACTTTCCTGGAGGATGAACGTTCCCGCAAGGAAGTGCTCAGCCTGATGGGGTATTGAGCCGACCGGGAGGATGACATGGGCCAGGCGCAGGTTCTTGAGGGCGGTTGCCGCTGCTCGCGCCTGCGCTTTCGCCTCACCGCTCGGCCGCTGATCGAAGGACTTTGCCACTGCACGGGCTGCCAACGGATGACGGCCAGTGCATTCTCCACCACCATTGCCGTGCCGTTGCACGGGTTCGAGGTTGTCACCGGGGAAACCGAGATCGGCGGCCTTCACGGTGACGAGGCGCAGCATCACCACTGCGTCTGGTGCAAGTCCTGGGTATTCACCCGCGTCGATCCGGTGATGGGCTTCGTGAATGTGCGCGCAACCCTGCTCGACGATGGGCATGCCTTCATGCCCTATGTCGAGATGCAGGTGGCAGAGAAGCTGGGCTGGGTCGAAACGCGAGTGGAGCGGCGCTATGACCGCTTTCCCGCGCTTGAGGACTATCCACAGCTGATCGCGGATTACGCTGCGTGGCGGGGGCTGCAGTGAACATGCGAAAATCCTCTTGAATGGTGCCGCGCCTGTGGCCAAAGCCGCTGCCATCCGGCGGGGGCAGGCCGGGGCGGACAGGCAGATGATCGAGCAGTCAGACGGGGCATTTCAGGCAAGACCGGCGCGCGCGCGCCTGCTGATGGCGTTGGTGCCGGCGGGAATGCTGCTGACCCTGCTGCTGCGGGCGGTCTGGGACGTCGATATCTTCTGGCAACTCAAGCTGGGCGAACTGATCGTCGATCGCGGCGGGCCGGTGCCTACCGAACCATTCGCCGCGCTTCACGCCGGGGAACCGTTGCCCGCCGTGGCATGGGCGGGGCAGGCGGTGATGGCCTCGGTGCGGCGGATTGGCGGCTGGGATCTGCTGCGCCTTTTCGACGCCTTGTGCTGGCTTGGCGGGTTCTGGTCCGTCGCCGCCGCGTGCCGCTGGAAGGGCGCGAGCCTGCAAGCGGTCACGATCGCACTGGCACTGGTCTTCGTCGCGGCGCTGCCGACTGCCAGCGTGCGTCCGCAAAGCTTCGCCTGCCTGTGCTTCGGGCTGCTGCTGGCGCTACAGCGGCTGGACTTGCGGCCGCTGCCGATGGTGGCGCTGGGCCTGCCGGTGCTGGTCGCCTGGCAGAACCTGCATCCCTCGGTAAGCGTCGCGGTGGCCGCGCTGAACCTCGCTGCCGGGGCCGGGTGGTATCGCCGGATGAGGGGCCGCGCATCGTCCGGCCCGTGGGGGCTCAGCGCGCTTGGCCTGCTGGCGGTGGCGGCGATGTTCGCCACCCCCGATGGGGCCTCGATACTCGCGACATCGGCCGCCAATGCTCAGGCAAGCATCGCCATCGGCGCAAGCGAGTGGTTCCCGATCTGGATACCGGCCAATCATGCGAACGGGTTGCCGGTGCTGGCGATAACGCTGCTGACGCTTTGGCTGATCGTGCGCCGGGGCGGGCGCGTCGATCTGGGTGAAGCGGCCGTTGCCTTGGGCCTCACCATCATGACGCTGATGGCCTATCGCTTCGTGCTGTTCTGGGCCGTGGCGATGGTGCCGGTGATTGCCCGCGCTGCGGGATCGGAGGGCGTAAGGCCGGGCCGAAGCGAATGGCTGGCGGTGCTCGCTCCGCTGGTGCTCGTTGCGGTGGCCGCCCCGCTGCTGGCGCCCACCCGCTTCGCGCCGACCCTGCCGATCGCGGCAGTGGAGCATTTGCGCAAGACGGGCGTGCGCGGAACGATCTATGGCGATTTCCCGTTCGGCGGCGTCATCATCGACACCGGCTACCCCGACTGGAAGGTCGCCTATGACGGCCGCTATTACCGCTACGCGCGTCAGGAATGGCAGTATAACGGCGGGATCGAGAACGGCATCGTCCCGCTGGTGGATGTCGTGCGCAAATGGAACCCGGCTGCCTTTGTGCTTGACGAGGATCACAACGCCCCGCTGGCAGAAGCCCTGTCCCGCAGCCGTGCATGGCAACGGATCTATGCGGGCGAGGGGGGAGGGCGGCGTATCGTTGTCTACGTGCCGCGTATCATCCGCCGTGCGTCACCGGGATCAGCGCTCCGCTGATCGCCCGCGCCTGCGGCGATGCAAGGAATACGATCACGTCCGCGATAGCTGACGGCTGCACCCATGTGGAGAAATCCGCATCGGGCATGTCGGCGCGATTCGTTGGCGTATCGATAGTGCTGGGCAGGATGGCGTTGACGGTGACGGCGGTGCTGGAAAGTTCTTCCGCCAGCGCTTCTGTCAGCCGGTGGACGCCTGACTTCGACGCGGTGTAGGCGCCCATGCCCGCCGCAGCTTTTCCTGCCGCACCTGCGCCGATGTTGACCACGCGGCCAGCGGTGGATGCCTTGAGCGCGGGCAGGGCCAGCTTGGTGATCGTTGCCCCGGTCAAGAGGTTCATTGCCTGCATCCTGACCCACGCATCGATCGAGCCGTCCTCCAGCGTTTCCCACGTGAAGCCGCCCGCGACGTTGACCAGCACATCGACCCCGCCATGCGCTGCGGCGACCTTGTCCAGCGCGGTTTGCGTTGATGCCGCGTCGGTCAGGTCAACCCCGCCGATATCGAGTGCGCCCGGCAGCGGTTCATGCGCGGTGGGGGCGAAGTCCACCCGGGCGACCTTGTCCCCCGCCGCCGCGAATGCCTGCGCCACCGCTTGTCCCAGAACTCCGAAACCACCGGTGACGATAACCGAGCGCGCCATGATCTAACCCCTGACTTGAACCGTTCGCGCAAGTGCTACCCGCGCATTGCGCCCCCGCCAAGCCGTGCGGCTACTCCAACGCCCTGCCGATACGCAGCAGGCGGACAAGAAAATGGCGCCCCTCCATCGGAAGGGCGCCTTTTTTCAGCGATGCCTCAGGCTCAGAGCTGGCCGAGCATGTGCTCTGCCGAGCTGACTTCGAACGAGCCGGGCGCTTCGACGTTCAACTGTTCGACGACGCCGTCGTTGATGACCATCGAGTAGCGCTGGCTGCGCGTGCCCATGCCGAAGCCGGAACCGTCCATGGTCAGATCCACGGCCTTGGCGAAGTCTGCGTTGCCGTCTGCCAGCAGGGTCACGTCCGAAGCCTCGGCGGCCTTGCCCCATGCGCCCATCACGAAGGCGTCGTTGACCGAAGTGCACACGATTTCGTCGACGCCCTTGGCCTTGAATTCCGCCGCCTTGTCGACGAATCCGGGCAGGTGCTTGGCCGAGCAGGTCGGCGTGAAGGCACCGGGAACGGCGAAGAACGCGATTTTCTTGCCCGCGAAATATTCGCCCGACTGCACGGGCTCGGGGCCGCTTTCGCCAACCTTGATGAGCTTAACGTCGGGCAGCTTTTCGCCAACTGCGATGGTCATGAATCTCGTCCTTTCAAAGGCGTGGATTGAGTTGCGCCCGAGATATAGGGCCGTGACGGGCGGCGGCAATGGCGGTGCGGCGGATCAGCATATAAAGATATCTTTATATTTGCCTCCGTCGTGCCGAGCGGGTAGGGAGGCGCGATTGTCGGTGTCCTGTACGCTTCGGGCGCCGACCCTTCACGACCAGGAGTTTCCCCCGTGGCCACCACCACTGCCCCCGATTACGCGATCGCCGATATCTCGCTTGCCGACTACGGCCGCACCGAAATCGCCATCGCTGAAACCGAAATGCCCGGCCTGATGGCACTGCGCGAGGAATTCGGCGCGTCGCAGCCGCTCAAGGGCGCGCGCATCACCGGGTCGCTGCACATGACCATCCAGACCGCCGTGCTGATCGAGACGCTGGTTGCCCTTGGCGCGGACGTGCGCTGGGCCACCTGCAACATCTTCTCGACGCAGGACCACGCCGCCGCAGCCATCGCCGCGCAGGGCATCCCGGTCTACGCGATCAAGGGCGAATCGCTGTCGGACTACTGGGATTACGTCGGCAAGATCTTCGACTGGGGCACTGAAGAGAACCCGGACCAGACCTGCAATATGATCCTCGACGATGGCGGTGACGCCACCATGTTCGCGCTTTGGGGCGCGCGCGTCGAAGCGGGCGAGACGCTGTTCGAACCCAGCAACGCTGAAGAGATCGAATTCGTTCGCGCGCTGAACGCCTTCCTCAAGGCCAAGCCGGGCTTCCTTTCGCGCACCGTCAACGCGATCAAGGGCGTTTCGGAAGAGACCACCACCGGCGTTCACCGCCTCTATCATCTCGCCAAGGACGGCAAGCTGCCGTTCCCGGCGATCAACGTGAACGATTCGGTCACCAAGTCGAAGTTCGACAACCTGTATGGCTGCAAGGAATCGCTGGTTGACGCGATCCGCCGCGCCACCGACGTGATGCTGGCCGGCAAGGTCGCCTGTGTCGCCGGCTTCGGCGATGTCGGCAAGGGTTCGGCCGCTTCGCTTCGCAACGGCGGCGCGCGCGTGATGGTGACCGAAATCGACCCTATCTGCGCGCTTCAGGCCGCCATGGAAGGCTATGAAGTCGTCACCATGGAAGACGCCGTGACCCGCTGCGACATCTTTGTCACCGCGACCGGCAACGATTCCGTCATCACCGGCGAGCATATGGCCGCGATGAAGGACAAGGCGATCGTCTGCAACATCGGCCACTTCGACAGCGAGATCCAGATCGCGGCGCTCGACAACTACGACTGGAAGGAAGTGAAGCCGGGCACCGACCTTGTCACTTTCCCGGACGGCAAGCAGATCATCGTTCTTGCCAAGGGCCGCCTGGTGAACCTGGGCTGCGCCACCGGCCACCCCAGCTTCGTGATGTCGTCGAGCTTCACCAACCAGACGCTCGCGCAGATCGAACTGTTCACCAAGAACGACGAGTACGAAAACCGCGTCTACGTGCTGCCCAAGCACCTCGACGAGAAGGTGGCCGCGCTGCACCTCGAAAAGCTGGGCGTGAAGCTCACCAAGCTGTCGAAGAAGCAGGCTGATTACATCGGCGTGCCGGAAGCTGGTCCGTTCAAGCCGGATCACTACCGCTACTGATCGGTCATGAACCGAAAGAAGAGGGCGCTTCCGCGAGGAGGCGCCCTTTTTCGTTCCGGCTGAAGGGTGCGGGCAGGCGGTGGGCCCACCGCGTGTATCTACCGGTTTCGCGCCATCCCCCATTGTCAGCGGCATCTGCGCGCAGCATAGCCTGTCGCGATGGAATTCTCGCGTTTCCTGCCTCTTCTGATCGGCCTGCTGCTGGGCGCATGGACGATCGCCGCTGCCTGGGCGGTACTGTCTGCCCGCTTGCGCCAGAGCCGCGCCGAAGCGCAACTGCGCTCCGCCCGCCGCCTTGGCCGAATGGTCGAGGAATCGCCCGCGCTGCCGCTGCTGGTGCGTACCGACGGCCGCATCGAGGCAAGCCCGCGCCTTGCGCAGTGGCTGGGGCTGGACGAAGTACCGCAGTTCCTCTCCGAACTGGATGGAAATGATCGCGGCCTGCCCGCCGAGAAACTTGCCGAATTGACCGAGGCGGTGCGCCGTTGCCAGAAGACGGCCGCGCCTTTTCGCATGGCGGTGACGCCGCATGGCTCCAGCCGCAGCCTTGCGCTGCGCGGGCATCTGGCGGACCCGCAGGTTTCTCCCGGCGGGGCGGCGCTGGTCTGGGTGTTCGATTTTTCCGACAGCGAGACCGAACTTGTCCGCCTGCGTGATGAAGCGGCGCGCGCGCGGGGGGATTTCCACGCGCTCGTCTCGTTGATCGAAGCGGCGCCGATGCCGATGTGGTTCCGCAGGCCCGACGGCGAACTGCAACTTGTCAACCACGCCTACGTGGCGGCGGTGGGCGCCCGAAGCGCGGACGATGTGGTCGCCAAGGGCACCGAACTGATCGAATCTGCGGACGGCCTCACGCCGGGGCAGGTGGCGCGCAAGGCGGCGGAGAAGGGCACCCCGATAGAGCGTATCGTTTCCACCACCATCGACGGCCAGCGCCGCGCCCTGCGCGTCAGCGACCTGCCGCTGGGGGATGACGGTGTTGCTGGCTACGCCGTCGATATCGAGGATCTGGAGGAGATGTCGCGCTCCTTCCGCGCCTTCCGGGAAGCGCAGCGGGCCCTGCTCGATCAGCTATCGGCGGGTGTCGCGCAGTTCGATGCCAAACGTCGTCTCTCCTTCGCCAACCAGCCGTTCCAGCGCCTGTTCAAGCTTGACGGTCGGGTGCTTGTCGATCCCCCGGCGTTTGAGCGTCTTCTTGACGCCGCGCGCGATTCGGGCCGCGTACCGGAGGCGCGGGACTTTCCCGCATGGCGGCGCGAAAAGGCGGGCTGGTTCGCGGCAGGCTCCACGCAGGAGGAAAGCTGGACGCTGGCGGACGGCACGCATCTGCGCATCGTTGCCCAGCCGGTCCCCGATGGCGGGCTGCTGCTGATCATCGAGGATCGGACGGAGCAGCTGCGCCTCTCCGCCGTTCGCGATACGCTGCTGCGGACGCGCACGGCCACGTTCGACAGCCTGTTCGAATCGGTGGCGGTCTTCGCGCCTGATGGCCGCATGCAGATATGGAACCGCCGCTTTGCCGCCGATTGGGGGCTGGAGAGCGAATTCTTAGATACGCATCCGCACGTCGAAGCGCTGCTGAAGAAGATCGCGTCACGCCTCAAGCGCCCGGTCGAGGCGGAAACGGTGGGGAACGTGGTGCGCGCAGCCACGCTTGACCGCACGCAGACCGGCGGGCGGATTACCCTCGCGGATGGCCGCGTGCTCGAATACGCGGGCGTGCCGCTGCCCGATGGGAACGGCCTGCTGGCGGTGCTCGACATTACCGATTCGATGAAGGCTGAACAGGCGCTGCGCGAAAGCAACGCCGCGCTGATCGAGGCTGATGGGATCAAGACCCGCTTCCTTGCCAACATGAGCAAGGAACTGCGCACGCCGCTGACTTCGATCGGCGGCTTCGCGGAAATGCTGGGCATGGGCCTTGGCGGCGATCTGAGCGAACCGGGGCGGGATTATGTCGGTTCGATCATAGAGGCGTCGCAGCAGCTGGGCGACCATATCGATAGCTTGCTTGACCTCTCGCAGAGTGAAGCGGGCCTGCTACCGCTCAAGTTCGAGGAAATCGATCCGATGCCTTTCGTGCGCTCCGTGGTCGAGGAACGGGCCGGGCGATTGCAGAAGGCGGGGTTGACGCTGGATCTGCAGGCCAAGGGCCTGCTGCGCCCCCTCGTCGCCGACCGGCGGCGGCTTGCGCGGGCGGTCGGGCATATCGTGGACAACGCGATCGCAGCGTCTTCACGCGGGGGGCGCGTGCTTGTCCAGCTGTCGCGCCGGAAGGCTGGGGACGGGGATGCGATCCAGATACTTGTGCAGGACAAGGGAGCCGGGATGGACAGCCGCACGCTCGCCCGCGCGCTGGACGGGATGAAGGTCAGCGCTGACGGCAAGGTGGAAAGCCGCGACGGGCTTGGCCTGCCGCTGGCCCGCCAGCTGGTGGAGGCGCACGGCGGCAGCCTGAGGCTCGAATCGGAACCCGGCAAGGGCACCAGCGCCGTGATCGAACTGCCATGAGGGTGGACCTTCCCGATCTTGTCGCGATGGACGCATGGGGTCGCAAGCTGGCCGATGCGCTGCTGCCGGGCGATGTCGTTGCGCTGACCGGCGGTCTTGGCGCGGGCAAGACCACGCTGGCGCGCGCGATAATCGCCGGGCTTGGCCATGAGGGCGAGGTGCCCTCGCCCAGTTTCGCGATCATAGAGCCTTACGATCCGCCCGCCGTGCGCCTGCCGCTGGTTCACGCAGACTTCTATCGCCTCAACCATCCTGACGAGGCGCAGGAGATCGGCCTTGACGATTACCGCGAAGGCGCGGCCCTCATCGCCGAGTGGCCGGATCACGCGGGCGGCTTCACGCATGAGCCGGGTTGCCTCTCCATCACGCTGGAAGTTGTTCAGGACGGCAGGATCGCCATTGTCGAGGGTGGGGCGGATTGGCTAGGGCGTATACCTGTATGACGCTCAGCTCCGTTGATCTGCCCGAAGGCCTCGATGCCTTTCTTGCCGCCGCCGGTTGGGGAGGCGCGGCTGTCGAACCTTTGCCGGGCGACGCCTCGTTCCGCCGCTATTTCCGTGTGCGCAGTATAGACGGCGCTACCGCGATGCTGATGGACGCGCCGCCCCCGCAGGAGGATATTGGCCCATTCCTTCGCGCTGCGCACTGGCTGGATGACAACGGCATGCGGCCGCCGCGCATCCTTGCCGAGAAGCCGGATCGCGGTCTGATCCTGATGGAAGACTTCGGGGATGCGCGGATGCGCGATTACCTCGACCAGTGGCCGGCCGACGAAACCGCTGTCTATTCCGCCGCGATCGATGCGCTGGTGAAGCTGCACCAGCTGCCGGCGGGGCCTTTCCGCGACTATTCGCTGGCGGAATATATCCGCGAAGTGAAGCTGTTCATCGACTGGTACTGCACTGCGCAGGGTCTTTATGTCGATGCGGCCGGTTTCACGGCCGCGTGGGAGCAGGCGCTTTCGCCGGTTCTGCCGCGCCAGCGGCCCGGCGTCACCGTTTTGCGGGATTACCACGCAGAAAACATCATGCTGCTTGGCAGCCTGGAAAAGCAGGGGCTGCTGGACTTTCAGGACGCCCTTGTCGGCCATCCTGCCTATGACCTCGTTTCGCTGCTGCAGGACGCGCGCCGCGAAGTCTCGCCCGAACTTGAGGCGCAGATGTTCGACCGTTACGTGCACAAGGCCGGGACGGACGTGGAAACCTTCCTTGCGGACTATGCGCGGCTGGGGGCGCAGCGCAACGTCAAGATCATCGGCATCTTCGTGCGGCTGTGGCGGCGCGATGGCAAGCCGCGCTACCTTGACCTGATCCCGCGTGTGTGGGCCATGCTGGAGCGCGATCTGGCGCACCCGGCGCTGGCCCCGGTGGCGGGCTGGTTCGACGCCAATATTCCCGCCGCGCTGCGCGATGCCAACGGGGGCACTTTCGAAAAATGACGATAAAGCCGCTCGCCAGCGATACGGCGATGGTTCTTGCTGCAGGGCTGGGCAAGCGCATGCGCCCGCTTACCGCCACGCAGCCCAAGCCTCTGGTGCGCGTTGCCGGCAAGTCGCTGATCGATCATGCGCTCGACAAGCTTGGCAATGCAGGGGTCACCCACGCCGTAGTCAACGCGCATTACATGGCCGATGCGCTGGAAGGCCACCTCAAGGTGCGCAAGATTGCGCCCGCCGTGACGATGTCGGACGAGCGCGAGATGCTGCTCGAAACCGGCGGCGGCATGGTCAACGCAGCTTCCCTGCTGCCCGATCCGTTCTTCTGTCTCAACAGCGACAACATCTGGCTCGATGGTCCCAATGACGTGTTCACCGAACTGTCGCAGGTGTGGGACGCGGAACGCATGGATGCGCTGCTACTGATGGTGCCGCATACCCGCGCGCTCAATTATCGGGGGGAGGGTGATTTCCACCTTGACCCTGAGGGCCGTGTTTCGCGCCGCCGTCCGGGCCGTGTCGCGCCGTTCATTTATACCGGCATCCAGCTCGTTTCGAAGCGTCTGCTGCGCGATGCGCCGGAGGGGCCGTTTTCCACCAACCTGCTGTGGTCGCGCGCGATCGAGGAAGGGCGGCTCTACGGTGTGTCGCATCAGGGGCTGTGGTTCGAAGTGGGTGAACCGTCGGCGATCCGGCCGACCGAGGAATGGCTGACCCGTGCCTGAGCGCACCGGTCCAAAGGTCTATTCCATTGCTGCCCATCGCGGTTTTGCCGACGCTCTCGTCGCGGGGCTGATCCCGCGCTACGCGAAAGACGAGATCGCGCTGGCACGCCTGACGCTGCTGCTGCCAAGCCGCCGCACGGTGCGCACGGTGACCGAGGCTTTCGTGCGCCACTCCGGCTCAGGCATGTTGCTGCCGCGCATGGCGGTGGTGGGCGATCTCGATCTGGACGAGACTCTGGGGCCGTTGCTCGATCCGCTGGGAGCGGCGGACATTCCGCCTGCCGCTGACGGCACGCGCCGCTGGCTGCGTCTTGCCCATTACCTGCGTGAAGTGGAGGGCGATGCTGCAGGCACCGGTGCGGCATTGCTGCGTCGCGCTTTTGAGATCGGTCGCACGATGGATCGCCTTCTTGCGGAGGAGATCGCTCCGATTGATCTCATGTCCGAACGGGTGATCGGCATCGTCGGCGATCTGGCCAGTCACTGGAGCGACAATACCCGCAGCTTCCTGATGGTACAGCAGCACTGGATCGCCGAACTTGCCGGGCGCGGCGAAATCGATGCGCCAGACCGTCGCAATCGCCTGTTCGATCACGCTGCCGCGCGCTGGAAGGCCGCGCCGCCGCCGTACCCTGTCGTGGCTGCGGGCGTCACCGGCGCGTCCCCGGCGCTTGCGCGCCTGCTGCGGGTCGTCAGCGAAATGCCGCAGGGCCTTGTGGTGCTGCCCGACCTCGACCTTTCCCTGGCGGACGAAGTTTGGGGCGAACTCGGCACCGCAGGTGCACCCGCGCAGCCGGATGAACCTCCGTTTGGCCGCGGCGATGCGGTGACCCATCCGCAATATCACCTCAAACTGCTGCTCAACCGCATGGGGCTGGCGCGCAGCGAAGTGCAGCCTTGGCACCGTTCGGGCCTGGCCGCTGCCCCGCCGGAACGAAGCCGTGCGATCTCCAGCCTGTTCCTGCCGCCGCGCGCGTCTGCGGCATGGGTCGATCTGCCTGCCGAACAGCGCCGCCTGAACGGTGTGCGCCTGATGGAAAGCACCCATCCCGGAGAAGAAGCACAGGCCATCGCAGTGCTCATCCGCGAGGCGCTTGAAACGCCCGAGCGGCGCGTCGCGTTGATCTCTCCGGACCGGGGGCTGGCCGCGCGTGTCGTCAGCCATCTGGAGCGCTGGGGGATCGAGGCGGACGATACCGCAGGTCGCCCGTTGCCGCAGACTGCGGCGGGGCGCCTGTTGCTGCTGCTGGCAGAAGTCGTTGCCGAACAGGCCGCGCCGGTGCCGCTCATCGCGCTTTTGGTTCATCCGCTGACGGGCGCGGGACCGGGCCGACCGCGCTGGCTGGAGAATGCGCGCAAGCTGGACCTTGCACTGCGCGGCCCGCGTCCGGGTGCGGGCCTTGCGCCTCTGACCGCAAAGGCTGAGGACGCGAAGCTGGCCGAATGGTGGGCCGGGATCGAGGCGATCCTGTCGCCGCTGTTCGCTCTGGGCGAGGCGGAACCGTTCGAGCGCCTGCTTGGGCTGCTGGCCGATGCAGCAGAGGCCCTGTGCGGCGAAGCCCTGTGGGGCGGGGCTGACGGTCGCGCGCTCAGTGCGCTGGTGGAGGATTTGCGCGGGGCGGCGGGATCGGCGGGAACGCTGCTGGACCCGCGCGAACTGGCCGCGGTGCTGCGCGATGCGATGGACCGGGTTTCGGTGCGCCCTCCATGGGGCGGGCATCCGCGCGTATCGGTTTACGGCCTGCTCGAAGCCCGCATGAGCCGTGCCGATCTTGTCATCTGCGGCGGTCTGGTGGAGGGCGTGTGGCCGGGCAGCGCCGCGCAGGACGCGCTGCTGCCGCCTGCCGTGCTGCGCGCGCTGGGAGTGCCGGGTGCGGATTTCCGCATCGGTCTTTCCGCGCACGACCTTGCCGCAGCGCTGGGCGCGCCCGAAGTGGTGCTCAGCTGGGCGCAGCGTGACGAAGGCGGGCCGGTGATCCCTTCGCGCTTCGTGCTGCGCGTGCGCGCGATGCTGGGTGACCAGCTGGAAAGGCACGTGGAAAAGGACGCCGTGCGTCTCGCCCGCCTGCTCGACGACGCCGCGCAAGTCGCAGCGCATCCGCGTCCGCAGCCGATGCCTTCGGCCGAGCAGCGCCGGGTCGATGTTTCCGTCACCGGGCTCGATCGGCTGCGCGGTGACCCGTATCAGTTCTATGCCAGCGCAGTCCTTGGCTTGCGCAGCATCGACGGCCTTGATGCAGAACCAAGCGCAGCATGGAAGGGCGAGGTTGCGCATCTTATCATGCAGCGCTGGCATGAAGCGGGAGAGCCGGAGGGCGGGCTTCATGCGATCGCGCAGGGCGTGCTGACGGAACAGAATGCCCACCCGCTGATGCGCGTGCTGTGGTGGCCGCGCCTCTCCGCCGCGCTGGAGACTTTCGAGGGCATGATCCTCGATGCCAAGAAGGCAGGGCGCAAGGTCGTTGCGGTGGAGAAATGGGGCGACATGCGCCACCGCGACATCCGCATCCACGGCCGCGCCGACCGCATCGACCGGCGCGAGGACGGCAGTCTGGCCGTGGTCGATTACAAGACCGGGCAGCCGCCAACCGGCCGCCGCGTGCAGGAAGGCTTTGCGCTGCAGCTTGGCCTGATCGCTCTGATCGCGAAGGATGGCGGCTTCGAAGGCGTGGAAGGTGTGGCGGATTCGTTCGAATACTGGTCGATGGCCAAGGGCAAAGACGGCGGCATGGGCTACATGTTCGAACCGGTGCTGGAAGGCCGCAAGAAATCCGGCATCCCGCGCGAGGATTTCCTGCCCGAGACGCTGTGTTATCTGGACGATGCGCTGGACCGCTGGATTCTGGGCGACGAACCCTTCACCGCACGGCTCAACCCTGAACTGGGCAGCTATGCTGATTACGATCAGCTGATGCGGCTGGACGAATGGATCACCTCGCTCGGCAACAAGCCGGAAGGTGCGGCATGAGCGGCCCCGCAGCCGTCCATCCCCTGCACGGGAACCAGATGCGCGCGGTCGATCCGCAGGAAACCGTGTGGCTTTCCGCCTCGGCGGGCACGGGCAAGACGCAGGTGCTGTCATCGCGCGTGCTGCGGTTGTTGCTGCAGCCCAACGTTGATCCCTCGCAGATCCTGTGCCTGACCTTCACAAAAGCCGGCGCAACGGAAATGGCCGCGCGTATCAACGGTACGCTGGCCGAATGGGTGCGGCTGGACGAGTTCGGCTTGCGTGCCCGCCTTGCCGCTATCGGCGCGCAGGCTACCGATGAAAACCTGGCACGGGCGCGCACGCTGTTTGCTTCCGTGCTGGACAGTCCGGGCGGCGGGCTGCGGATCGATACCATCCACGCGTTCTCGCAGTGGTTGCTGGCGACTTTCCCGCTGGAGGCAGACCTCATCCCCGGCAGCCGCCCGATGGAGGACAGGGAGCGCGATCTGCTGGCGCGGCAGGTGCTGGCAGATCTGCTGGTCGACGCGCAGAACGCGCCGGTCGGTGATCCGGCCCTGCTGCGGGCGGTGGAGCAGCTTTCGCTTCGGCATGGCCCCGATGCCGTCATGGCGTTCCTGCTGCGCTGCGCCTCCGCGCGCGAGGCTTGGTTCGGGCCGGGCGGCTGGCAGGCAGCGGACATGCGCGGCAACGTGCTGCGCCTGCTGGGACTGCCCAGCGACGCCGATGCCGACTGGCTGGCAGCGCGGTGCGAGGATGCGGCGTTCGACGTGCGCTCTCTGCGGCACTGCATGGCGGTCAACAACGAGTGGGGAACCAAGACGGGGCTTGGCGCGGTCGATGCGATCAGCGAGTGGTTGCTGGGTAACGCCAGGCAACGGCTGGAAAGCCTGGATGCGCTGGCGAAAGTCTTCCTGACCGCCAAGGGTGAACCCAAGTCCACGACTTCTCTGGACAAGATCGATCCCGGTTACGCTGATTCTGCCGCGCGGGTGATCGAACGCATTCTGGAAGTGCGGGCGCTGCGGGCTTTGCTGGCACTGGCGGAGCGGCTGGTTCCGGCGCTGCGACTGGGCCGTGCCTTCGCGATGGCCTGGGATGCAGCCAAGCAGCGCGAAGGGCTGATCGACTTTGACGACCAGATCCGCCGCGCGGCCGACCTGCTGGCCAATCAGGCACAGGCGGACTGGATACGGTACAAGCTGGACCGCCGCTTCGATCATATCCTTGTCGATGAGGCGCAGGATACGAATGCCGCGCAGTGGGACATCATCTTCGCCATGGCGGGAGAGTTCTGGGCCGGACTTTCGAAGTATGAGGACAGCCCGCAAGAGAGCCTTATGCGCACGCTGTTCGTGGTGGGCGATTACAAGCAGGCGATCTTCCGTTTTCAGGGCACCAGCCCGGAAAACTTCCGCCGCGCGGCTGACCGGGTGCGCAGGGAGATGGACGCGGCGGCTGACAATGCGCAGATGCTGCGCAGCAACCACTCCGCCCGCGCGCTGCTGGAACTGGGGCTGGACCGGTCTTTCCGTACCGCGCAGACGGTGCTGGACTTCGTGGACCGCGCGATCGCGGGTGTCGGGCATGAGAACTTCGGGCTCGATCAGCCGCCAGAACCCCACGAAGGGCAGGAGCGCCCCGGCTATGTCGCGCTCTGGCATCCCGTCAGCGACAGCACGGACGCCGAGGATGACGAACTGCCGGATGAAGAAGGCGCAACGCCGGACTGGCTCTCGCGCCCCGATCGCCAGATGGCAGAGCGCATCGCGCTGCAGGTGCGCGAATGGCTGGACGAACAGGGGCCGGGCTTCACGCTGGCCAAGGGAACGCCACGCCGGGCACGTGCGGGCGACATCATGGTGCTGGTGCGCCAGCGCAAGGAACTGGCCGGGCTGATCGTGGCACGGCTCCATGCGGCGGGCGTGCCGGTGGCGGGCGTCGATCGCCTTCGACTGGGCGCTCCACTGGCGGTCAAGGATCTCGTCGCTGCGCTGCGATTTGCGGTGCAGCCGCTAGATGACCTCAACCTTGCCGGGCTGCTGGTGTCGCCGCTGATCGGATGGAGCCAGGAGCAGTTGCTGGCCCATGGCTATCGCGACAAGCACACCCGTTTGTGGGAGCATCTGCGCCGATCGCGTGATCCTGAAGTCGCAGCGGTGATGGACCGGCTTGGCGAAGCGCTGCGGCTGGCGGACTATGAACCGCCACAGGATCTGCTGCAGTGGCTGCTGGTCGGCCCGTGGCAGGGACGGCGGCGGCTGGTGGCGCGGTTGGGTTCGGAAGCGAACGACCCGATCGATGAACTGATCAATGCCGCCAAGGCCTATGCGGTCACCGATACGCCGAGCCTTGCCGGGTTTCTTGCATGGTTCGATGCCGGCGACGGCGAACTGAAGCGCGAAGCGGATAACGCGGCGGGTCTGGTGCGGGTCATGACCGTCCACGGATCGAAGGGGCTACAGGCACCGATCGTCATTCTTGCCGATGCGACGAGCAACCCGGACAATGCGCGCGAACGCGGTATCGATCTGCCGGACCCCGCTAATCCGGCGCGCGCGATCCCGCTGCCGCCGCTTTCGAAGGACGAGAAGCAAGGGCGCATCGCCGATCGTATCGACGCCGATAAGCGCGCGGATGAACAGGAGCACTGGCGCCTGCTCTACGTGGCGATGACCCGTGCGGAGGAAGCGCTGTTCGTCGGTGGTGCTCTGACGTCGCGCGACAAGGGGGAGCCCAGCCCCAAAAGCTGGTATGCGCGGCTGCGGGCACTCTTCGCGGCGGATGCGGAAATCGGCGACCCGATCTGGGGCGCGCGGTGCGAACATGGCCAGCCTGCGCCGTCGGTGCCCGCGGCTGCGGTAAAGGGTGGCGCTGCCACAACGCCGATGCTGGATCTTCGCGAGCCGCTTCCGCGCTGGCTGGAACGTGGTCCTCCCGCAGAACCACGCCCGCCGCGCCCGCTGGCGCCCTCATCGCTGGGTGAGGAAGACGCGCCCGACCCGCCTTTCCCGCCCGGCGCCGGGCGCGATGCGGCGCGTCGCGGTACGCTGGTTCACAAGCTGCTGGAACGTCTGCCGGATGTCCCCGCCGCCGCGCGCGAGGATGCGGGCAGAGGGTGGCTGGCACGGCACGCGGCCGACATTCCCCACGATGTTCGCGATGGCTTGCTGGCAAGCGCGCTGGCGGTGCTTGGGAACGCGGACTGGGCGGACCTGTTCGGGCCGGACAGCCTTGCCGAAGTTCCGGTTGCGGCAGTCGTCGGCGGGCAGGTGGTGGCGGGCACGATCGACCGGTTGGTGATCGAACCTGGCCGCGTGCGCCTTGTCGATTACAAGAGCGCGCGCCGCCCGCCTGATGCCGTCCATGCCGTGCCGCGCGGTGTGCTGCGGCAGATGGGTGCCTATGCTGCTGCGCTGGAGGCCACGTTCCCCGGTCGCACGGTGGAGGTGGCGCTGCTCTACACCGCGGTGCCCCGGCTGATCGCGGTTCCGGTCGAGGTTCTGGCCGCCCACAAGCCGGACTTGGAGCCGCGCGAGTAAAGCTTTCACCGCTCCGGCGTTGCTTCGCCGGGTTTCCTCCCTAGATTGTCGCTCAAATCCCAATTCAGGAGTCATTCGATGTCCACCATTGCCGTCACCGATGCCAGCTTCGAGGCCGACGTCCTCAAGTCCGACAAGCCCGTCCTCGTCGATTTCTGGGCGGACTGGTGCGGCCCGTGCAAGATGATCGCTCCCGCCCTTGAAGAAATCGCCGAGGAACTGGGCGAGCAGGTCACCATCGCCAAGATGGACATCATGGCCAACACCGAAACGCCTTCGGCCATCGGCGTGCAGTCGATCCCGCTGCTGGTGCTGTTCAAGGATGGCCAGCCGGTCGCCAAGAAGCTGGGCGCAGCTCCCAAGAGCGCGCTGAAGGGCTGGATCGAAAGCGAACTCTGATCGCTTCGATAGTGGTTTGAAAAAGCCCCCGCCGTGTGAACGGCGGGGGCTTTTTTGTTCGTGATATGCGTGGTCTTTTACGCCAGCTTCGCCACCACTTCGGCAAAGGCATCCCACAGCGCCGGGCTTGACGCACCGATGAGGTCGCGGCGCTCGTATTCGTCTACGCGGTAAGCGCTGCCGTCTGGCCGCGCGGCCTTGCCGCCTGCTTCGTTGAGGAACAGGACGCCCGCTGCGTGATCCCAAGGCAGGGTGCGGTTGAACACCGAGATGTCGTTGGTGCCGTTGACGAGGCGGGGGTACTGCTCTGCCGCGCAGCGCGGGATATCGACCAGCGTGTAGTGCGGGGCGATGTGAGTGAGCACTTTCTCGCGCGCGCCGTCATCCAGGAAGATCGTGGAGATCGCGGCGACCGGCGGCTTCTGCCCGGTGGTGCGCGCGGTAATGCGTTCGCCGTCGATCCATGCACCGCCGCCCAGATCGGTGCGGCAGAAGCGGCCGGTCAGGCAGTCGAGAATCCACCCGCCGATCGTCTCGCCCTTGTCCGCCAGCGCGACGAGGACGCCGAAGGGCGCCTTGCCGTAGGCAAAGTTGTTGGTGCCGTCGAGCGGATCGACGGTCCAGCACAGCCTTTCTTTCAGCCGCTCCATCACCGCAGGGTCGGCAAAGGCGGCTTCCTCGCCCACCACTGCCGCTTCGGGGAGCAGGGCGGACAGGCGATCTGTCAGCAGCGCTTCGGCCTGCTTGTCGGCCACGGTGACGACATCGTCGGGCGCCTTGGCGTCGATCTGGCTGGCGGCAAGCTTCTGGTAATGCGGAAGGATGGCGTGCTCGCTCGCCTCGCGCATGATGGTCTCGACGGCGGCGTGAAGGGCGGGAGTGATCATGTGAGGGGGATCATCACCTGTTCGGCAAAGCCGGGGCGCTTGCGGATGCGTTGGTACCATTCGGCAACAGCGGCAAATTCGGGCTTGTCGAACGGCAGGCTGAACCAGGTGTAGGCGTAGACGCCCATGGGAATGTCGCCGATGCCGAACTGCGCGCCCGAAAGCCAGGGCTTGTCGGCAAGGTAGGCGTCCATCACCGCAAGGTGCCGGGCGCATGATTCAACTCCGCGCGCGATGGCTTCGTGGTCCCACTGGTCCTGCGGCGTGCGCGCGAAGGAGAGGAAGGGCACGCGCTGCGCATCGGCATAGGCGAACTGCCAGTCCATCCAGCGATCGGCCAGCGCCCGGTCGATAGGATCGGCGGGGAACCATGCTCCGCCGCCGTACTCGGCCGCCATATAGCGCAGGATCGCGTTCGATTCCCACAGCACGATCTTGCCGTCTTCGATCGTGGGGATCAGGCGATTGGGGTTCTTGGCAAGATATTCGCCGGTGAAGCCGAACTTTCCGCCGATGTCATGGCGCTGGTACTTGAGGCCGAGTTCTTCGGCGAACCAGGCCACCTTCTTGACATTGTGGGAGTTCAGACGGCCCCAGATCGTGAAGAACGGCGTGTTCAAGCTCAGCTCCTGTAGTCGGCGTTGATCGAGATGTAGCCGTGGGTCAGATCGCAGGTCCACACCGTCGCGGAGCCTTCGCCAAGGCCAAGATCGACCTCGATCGAAATGTCCTGCCCCTTGAGATGCGCGGCCACCGGGGCTTCGTCATAGTCTGCCAGAGGCAGGCCTTCCCTGGCCGCCCAGATGCCGCCGAAGCCGATCGACAGCTTGTCGCGGTCGGCGGGTTCGCCGGCTTTGCCCACGGCCATGACCACGCGGCCCCAGTTGGCGTCTTCTCCGGCGATGGCGGTCTTGATCAGGGGAGAGTTGGCGATGGCCATGCCGACCTTGCGCGCGCTTTCGTCCGACACTGCGCCGCTGACCGACACCGCGATGAACTTCTGCGCGCCTTCGCCATCGCGCACGACGAGGTGGGCGAGCTGGCGGCATACGTCATGGACGGCGGCGGCGAAGGCATGGGCGCCGGGGCTGTCGAATCCGGTAACGGGGGCGTTGCCCGCCTTGCCGGTGGCGAAGGCCAGCACGGTGTCGCTGGTCGAGGTGTCCGAATCGACGGTGATGCACGAGAACGTGCGCAAGTTCGCGGCGGAGAGGGCCGCCTGCAGGAATTCGGGGCTGACGGCGGCGTCGGTGAACAGATAGCCCAGCATCGTCGCCATGTCGGGCGCGATCATGCCCGAGCCCTTGATGATGGCGCTGATCGTCACTTTGGTGTCGCCGATCATCGCGGTGGCCGTGGCGCCCTTGGCGAACGTGTCGGTGGTGGCGATGGTGTTGGCGGCGTCTTCCCAGCTGCAGGGTTCGGCGCTGAGCGCCTTTTCGACCCCTTCGCGCGCCTTGTCCTTGGGCAGCGGCACGCCGATCACGCCGGTGGAGGAGACGAAGACCTGTTCCTTCGGGCAGCCGATGTGGCCGGCGACCTGTTCCATGATCTGTTCCACCGCTTCACGGCCGCGATAGCCGGTGAAGGCATTGGAATTGCCCGCGTTCACCACCAGAGCCCGCGCCCGGCCCAGCTTCACGTTTTCGCGGCCAAGATCGACTTCGGAGGAACAGCACACGTTCTTCGTGAACACGCCCGCGACGGCGGTGCCTTCGTCCAGCGTCACGTAAGTCAGATCGCAGCGGCCCCAGTCCTTGTATCCGGCGCGCACGACATGCGGCACGACGCCCGCGATATCGGGCAGGGCGGGGAAGGGCGAGGCGAGCGGGGAGACGGGGTAGGCCATGGCCGGTTGCCTAGCGCGTGGGTGTTGCAGGTCAAGGGCGCTTCGGCAGGCCCTGTAAAAGGCCGCCGCATGGTGACAGGTTTACACGGTTTACACGGTCCAGGGGGAACAGGTGTCACCTTGCCGGAATTGGGGGGGATCGAGGGGCCGGATGTGTAACCTTGGGCGTGCAAGGTGACACATTCGGCCGCCAATGTGTCACCTTGGGAGGAACAGGTGTCACCTTATGGTGTAACCTTGCGATTTGCAGGACGGTCTGTGTCGGCATGGAGGCGTTGTACTGGAGTGCGCCATGTGTAGGAAAGTGGACTGTCTGCAAACGCCCCAAGCAGGCCCCTCAGAGACAGTTACACGGTTCCTGATTGCGGACCTTCGTGAAGCAACCACTAGCAGGCGTTCAAGTCGCCCGATAACATCA
>NZ_LYMM01000026.1 GCF_002896965.1 Novosphingobium guangzhouense | reverse complement strand
CAGGCTAGACCCGCGCAATGGGGCAGGCATGCAAAAAGGTTATTGCAGAGTTTCAGAGACATCTCCGGCTTAGCGTTGTCTGGCGAACGAACCTTGAGGTGCCCCCTTGTGGCAAGGCTGCCGTTTACGCGGGACGTGCGCTATATCGTAGGACCGGAAAAGCCTGCGCGGCAATCACGCGGATCGCGGTCTGGCAGAGGCCACGGAGCAGACGGCTGACGAAGGGCGCTTCCGCACGCCGCCGCTGCGCAACGTCGCCGTGACCGGGCCGTGGTTCCACAATGGGTCCGCCCGGAGGCGCCACGAAGCGATTGATCGCCATCGGCTCGCTTTGGATGCCGACTAAGCGACCCAAGTTCTGGCTTATCTGGACGCTCTGACCGATCGCAGTTTAATCGATAACCCTGACTTTGCCTTTCCCGACAATCCGTGCGGCGAAAGATGAGGGTGCTGCGGCCCAGCGACCATCAGGTGCCAGTGACAGGCTTGGAGCGAAGAAACGTTCGCAAGCGACGACAAGTGGGGCGGCCAACCAGAGCGGGAGCCTCCCGTTTTATCTCACAATAAGCCACTAAAACTGCCAAGACTGTTGCGTTTACTGTTGCCCCGACGCTCCGAATAGGCGTCCAAAACATCTGGATTGGGTCGCGCACTGGCGAAAAAGCAGAAGGTCTGTACCGAGGGAGCCGAATTCGACCTTTGAAGGGTAACAATGGGTCGGCTCTGCGGCTGTCATCTGATAGTGCTCAAGAAATCTCGCTTAGTAGTGGTCGACCGCTCTGGAAATCCGGAACCGCACCCCTTGGGATAATTGCCTTCTATATCCATTAGAATATAGAGCGCGTGAAAACAGGGGGCTATCAATGCGAAAATCAACCACAAGCACTTGTATCGCAGGCAGCCTGCACGCGCTGGCGATGGTGGTCTTCGTGCCCGCGAGCGAGGCCCAGGCCCAGGCCCAGGCAGACGGCGGCGGCGAGATCATCGTCAACGGCGTGCTTCCTTCCGAGGACGATACTTACCGCACTCGCAAGGTGGCAGTCGGTCCGCTGGGCGAGAAGTCCCCGCTCGACACACCCTATTCGATCAGCGTCGTCCCTGTGAACCTGGCCGAAAGCCAGCAACTCCAGAATGTGCGCGAACTCTTCCGCTACATCCCCTCGGTGCAGGGCGAGAACATCCGCCCGCAATCGCGCGGGATGCAGGCCGGCGTCGTCCAGAACACGCGCATCGACGGCCTCAACATCGCCGCGACCACGGACTATGCCATCGAGCAGTTCGACCGGATCGAAGTGCTGAACGGGCTCGCCGGTGCGCTTTACGGCCCGGCGAGCCCCGCTGGAACATTCAACTACGTGTTCAAGCGGCCTACCGACCAGTCCTTGAGCGCGTTCAAGCTAGGCTACACCAGCAGCGGAAACGTGCTGGCCCATGTCGATCTCAGCCGCCGGGCAGGCCCCGACGGGTTGTTCGGCGCACGCATTAATCTGCTTTCGCAGGAGGGCGAGACTTACGCCGACGCCAGCAACCTGCGCCGTAAGCTGGCCAGCGCCTCGTTCGACCTGCGCCCCGCGCCGGCCACCCGCATCGAGGTGAACACCAGCTATTACCGCTACACCGCAACGGGCTTTCCCGGCACGTTCTCGCTGGCGCGCGGGGTCAGCTTCGCCAGCATTCCACCCAATCCCAAACGCGCAGGCTATGGCTACAAGTGGGCCGGGGACGACAACGAGACATTTATCGCCAGTGGCCGCCTGTTCCAGAATCTGGGCAGTGACTGGCAACTGAGCGGCGGGGTCCTGTACATGACCAACGACCGTGCCTCGACAGTACCCACACTGACCATCCTCAACAGCGCGGGCGACTACCGCGCGACCACGGTGAACACCACATTCAGCCTCGACCGGGTGTTGAGCAACAACGCCACCCTGCGCGGCAAGCTGGACCTGGCCGGCATCCGCAATGAAGTGTTCGTCGGCACAACCGGTTTCCTGTGGAAGCGCTACACACCGTTCCAGACCGGCGCGATCACGCTGGGCAGCGGCAACCTGGCGAACCCTGCCAGCTTTGACCAGCCCGTGCTGCCGGACTTCAAGGACCGCTTCCACGCACAGACCACGCGGCAGCAGGCGATCACGTTCGGCGATACGATCAGCTTTAATGACACGGTATCGGTCCTGCTTGCCGCTAGCCAGAACTGGATCAGCGCGCGCAACATCAACCGTACCGGCACCGTCACATCGCGCTACAAGGACAACGGGCTGAGCCCCACCGCCAGTCTCATCGTCAAGCCGCGCGCCAACATGACCGCCTACGTCACCTATGCCAGCAGCCTGCAACAGGGTGATGCTGCCCCCGCTGCTGCCGCCAATGCCGGCGAGGGGCTTTCCCCCTATCGCAGCAAACAATGGGAGGCAGGCTACAAGCTCGACCTTGGCCGCCTGGCCCTGGCTCTGGCCGCCTACCAGATAGAGCGGCCCTATGCCTTCACGGGCCCGGACAACATCTACCGCGAGCAGGGCCGCCAGCGTAACCGCGGCGTGGAACTTACCGCAAACGGCCGCATCACCGACGACCTCAACCTGTTTGGAGGGGTATCCGTGCTCGATCCCAAGCTGTTCGACACCGGATCGGCGCTGACCAGCGATAAGCAAATCCTAGGCCTGCCCAAGCTGGCGTTCAACCTGCTGGGCGAATACCGCCTGCCGATGCTGCCGGAAGTGACGCTTAGCGCCGACGTTAGCCACGTCAGCGAGCGTCCCGGCAACTACAGCAATACCGATTTCGTCGATGGGTATACGCTGGTCGACCTTGGCATCCGTTACCAGACGCACATCAACGGGCAGGACCTCGCCCTGCGCCTGAGCGTCAACAACCTGTTCAACCAGCATTACTGGGCCAATATCACTCCCACCGGGCAGAACGGCTACAACAGCACTGACGATGGCACCGGCACGCTGGGCGCGCCGCGCTCGGTGCGCGTGCAGATGCAGGTGGCGCTGTGATGTCCGTCCGCATCGCAGCACTTGCGCTGATCGCGGTGGCAAGCACCATCCCGAACGTCGCGGTGGCGCAAAGCCCCGCGCCGGTCCTCACCGTCTATGCGGCCGGCAGCACCACCGGGGTTCTGGGCGCGATGCTGAGGCGCTTCGAGGCCGAGACCGGGCAGCATGTCGATCTCCAGACCGGCCCTGCCGGCCTGATGCGCGAGAAGATCGAGGCGGGTGAGCGCGCCGATCTGTTCGTTTCCGCCAACATGACTCATCCGCAACGCCTCCATGCCCAGGGCAAGGCGAGCGCGGCGGCGGTGTTCGCCCGCAACCGGCTGTGCGTCTACGCCTTGCCCGCCGTCGGCATGACGAGCGCCAACGTGCTCGACCGCCTTCTCGATCCAAAAGTGCGCATCGGCACATCCACGCCCAAGGCAGATCCCGGCGGCGACTATGCCCAAGAACTGTTCGATAAGGCCGACAGCGTTCGTCCCGGCGCCACTGCGGTGCTCAGGGCCAAGGCGCAGGCGGTCGTCGGCGGCACCGTTACCCCCGCGCCAAGCAAGGCGACCAGCCAGGGCGAGGCCATGCTGGAACGCGGCACCGACGTTTCGATCGGCTATTGCAGCTCGCGCAAGACCACCCCCGACCCCAGCGTGGACAAAGCGGAACTTCCGCCCGAATTAGCGATCAAGGCCGACTACGGCATGGTCGTGGTGACGACCTCGCACGATCCGCTGCGCGAGGCGGCGGCTGGCAAGCTGGCGCTGTATCTGCTATCCCCGGAAAGCCAGACCCTGCTTGCAGCATACGGCTTTGGCGCTCGCTAGGCGTTTAGTCCCAGCATCTGGCGGTTCGAGTTGACGGTGAACCGTTTGGTTTTTGCCGTTTAGATTTTGGTGAAGGGTGTGAGGCCGCCCAGTGTCTTGAGCCAGCGGGCAAAGTTCTAGACGGCCATGAAGTCGGCAAGATGCGTCCGAGGTTGGTCGTGGCTCTCGTAGTGGAAGCGCTTGACGGTCGCCTCTTTGATGGTCCGGTTCATCCGCTGAATTGAATCCTCCATGTTCAGCTGGTCTTGGCTCAAAACACGCACTCTGTCCTCTTGTAGCTCAGTCAGCGAGCGCAGCTTGTCGTTCCATTCTCGTTCCTATGTGGCGGCAACCAAGCGGTTGTTGGGATCGACCAGCATGAACCGGCGCTGCGCCAGTCCGGCATCGATCCCGGCACGCTCTACAGCGCGGAGCCGGAGGTCATCCGCTTCGCCGTTGCGATGCGCGATCTCTTTCCTGATATCTACCGCCAACTCCACGGGCGCCGGCGTCATTTCTGCCGCGATCGACTGACAGGGGGGCTCGCAGCGGGATGCGGAAGAGCGACTGCACAGATACCGAATTTCCACCTGGCCGCGCCGGTTGCACACCGGGCTCTCATATGGCTTCCGCAACGCCCGCATATAACCTGCCCTTGCACCAGGGCCGCGCCTTCGCGGGGGCGGTGAGGCGCACGCGGTCTGATAGGCTCGACCATCGGTTTCGAAGAGCCTTAGGTTGTGTTGAAATTGATCCCTACCGATGTCGCCGGGGTGGGCATCCGGGATGCAGGCAAGCCAATTCTTGGCGTCACGTTTGCGGAGCTGCTGCTTCCGATCGACGGACCGGCGGCAAAGATGCTGTCATAGGCATAAAACCTGCGGAGCAAGGATTGTGCAGAGTTCGCATGGTGGTCGGTACGGTCAGCGGTTGGAAGACCACCTGCTTGCTGCTGCGTACCCGACATGGGAAGAGGACGCCGATACGATCCTCAAAAACGTTTCGAAGAGGTGGGTGATCATCGCTTGAATTTGGGCGTCAGGATCGAGGATAACATCGCGTAACCGGGCCTTGATGAAATGCAACCCGGCTTCGCTCATGGTGACGAACCTGTCCCATAAAGCTTTTTTCTATTCTAACGAAAGGATCGCACCATCGAACCCTAGGGTCCGTTCACATACAGTAACAACGACCGATACTGCGGCAGACACGACAAGGTAAGCGGGACGCCGGCCTACAAGTCGATGCCGGTCGTGTGGCGGGCGTGTTGGCCAAAGCGGAATGAACGGTCAGCCGTGAACTCGCTGGGCGGCGAACCGTCGGGCCGTCCTTAGGGGAGCTCCGGTCCGAGTTCAGGGTCGGTTGCGAGAGCGTCGCAAACGAACTCCCCTTAAGGGGGCCCTCCAGCGACGTCACACGCCGATGGAGGGCAGCCGATCGGCAGCTCAGAGCTTGCGGGTCAGTTCCGGCACAATCTCGAAGAGGTCGCCGACGAGGCCCAGATCCGCGACCTGGAAGATGGGCGCATCCTCGTCCTTGTTGATGGCGACGATAATCTTCGAGTCCTTCATGCCGGCGAGGTGCTGGATGGCCCCCGAGATGCCAACCGCCACGTAGACCTCCGGAGCGACTATTTTGCCGGTCTGACCGACCTGAGAATCGTTCGGCACATATCCCGCATCGACGGCGGCCCGGCTGGCACCGACACCCGCGCCCAGCCTGTCGGCCAAAGGCTCAATCAGTTCCGCGAATTTCTCGCCGGAGCCAAGCGCACGCCCGCCCGCGACGATGACCCGCGCGCTCGTCAGTTCGGGACGGTTCGACGCGGCGATCTCCTGCCCGATGAACGAGGACAGTCCCTTGTCGCCGGACGTGGGAACAGCCTCGACCGCTCCACTACCGCCTTCGCGAGGAGCCTTCTCGAACGCGGTGGTGCGAACGGTGACGACCTTCTTCACGTCAGACGATCGGACGGTGGCAATGGCGTTGCCCGCGTAGATCGGCCGCGTGAACGTGTCCTGAGCCTCCACGGACAGGATGTCGCTGATCTGCATAACGTCCAGCAGGGCCGCCACGCGTGGTGCGATCGCCTTGCCCCCGGTGGTGGCCGGCGCGACGAAGGCGTCGTGACTGGCCATGAGCTGGACCACGAGCGGTGCGACGTTTTCCACCAGTTGATGAGCATAAGCCGCATCGTCGGCCATATGCACCTTATCGACGCCGAAGATCCCGGCCGCTTCCTGCGCAACGCCCTGGACGTCCTGACCGACCAGCAGCAGATGGACGTCGCCTAGTTTCGATGCGGCGGTAACCGCCGAAAGAGTGGCATCCTTGACGGAGTTGCCGTCGTGCTCGACCCAGACTAGCGTTTTCACTTCGCGACTCCCATAGCATGCAGCTTCATGACAAGTTCGTCGACGTCGGCGACCTTCACCCCGCTTGCGCGAGCTGGCGGTTCGACCACGCGAAGCGTCTCAAGGCGAGGCGAGAGATCCAGACCGAAATCGTCAGCGCTCCTCTGCGCCAGCGGCTTGGACTTGGCCTTCATGATATTGGGGAGGGAGGCGTACCGTGGCTCGTTTAGGCGCAGGTCGGCCGTTATGATCGCAGGCAGGCAATAGCGGTCCGTCTCAAGCCCGCCGTCGATCTCGCGTGTCACTGTCACGCAGTCGCCGGCGAGCTCGACATGCGACGCGGACGTCGCCTGCCCCCATCCGAGAAGTCCTGCCAGCATCTGCCCCGTCTGGCTGTTGTCGTCGTCGATCGCCTGTTTGCCGAGGATCACCAGCTGCGGCTGCTCCTCGTCGACGATCGCCCTCAGGACCTTCGCTACGCCAAGTGGTTCCACCTTCCGGTCGCTCGTGACCAGAATCGCTCGGTCCGCGCCCATGGCGAGCGCTGTGCGCAGCGTCTCCTGCGCCTTCACCTCGCCTACCGAAACGACAACCACCTCGGTCGCCAGCCCCTTCTCCTTTAGCCGGATCGCCTCCTCAACTGCGATCTCGTCGAACGGGTTCATGCTCATCTTGACGTTCGTGAGTTCAACCCCTGCTCCGTCAGCTTTGATGCGCGGTTTGACGTTGTAGTCAAGCACACGCTTGATCGGTACCAGCATCTTCATCAGCTTCCCTCCCGGTCGATCGGACATTCGCCTAACGAGTTACGACCGCGCTTAATTATACGCAAGAAGAATTAATGGTGGGTAGGTCCTATCGAAGAGCGAGGCGAAGGTCTGAGCTCTGTCTCAGTGAGAAGGCCCACCTTCGGTCAGCTCGCCGGGCGACGCATGGAGAATGCCGCCTCAGGTGCGATCTCAAAGTAGTTGGCGGCGTAGCCAGCCCGCAGCACGATGCCGGCTCCAGCCGTGTCGAACAGGCCGTTGTGCAGGAACGCGGAGTTGATGTGGACGCCCACGATCTCACCGATAGTGAGCCAGGCGCCCGCCGGCGCTCCCGACGAATCCGTGAGCGGATGCACGTCGATGAGGCGGCACTCCAGAGCCGCCGGCGCCTCCGCGACACGGGGACACTCGATGACCGTGCAGGCGGCCGCTTCGAGGCCCGCTACTTCGAACTCGTTTGTCGAAGGCGCCGCCGAGCGCGATGTCTCGTTCATTGCATCGGCGTGGCGGCGTGTGACCAGATTGCAGGCGAACACGCCCGTGTCTCGGATGTTGGCTAGGGTATCCTTTTCACCGATACTGGAGAAGCCTACGATCGGCGGTTTGTCGCCCAGCATGGAGAAGAAGCTGTAGGGCGCGAGGTTGGCCGCCCCTAAGGCCGATCGGGTAGATATCCACCCGATCGGCCTCGGTCCCAGAATCGCGCGCAACGGGTCCCTGGGGAGACCATGCCCTGCGCGAGGTTCATAGAAGTGCCAGTCGCTCATGTCGTTACGTCCTGCTTCGACCTGACTTTCATTTGGTCACGGAGCCGGGCTTCCGCCTCGCGGCGAGGATGTCGGTGAACCGCCGCCGGACGCCTAGGGCATAGAACGACGACTGCTCGCTCCTACTTCGCGCCCGTGCCTGCGAGATACGCGATGACCGCCCTACGGTCGCCATCCTTGGCAAGACCGCCGAACGCCATCGCCGTGCCCGGATACGCCGCCATCGGGTCCTTCAAGAAGGCGTCCAGCTTCTCGGGAGTCCAGCTGCCGTTCGCCTTCGCCAACGCTTCCGAGTAGGGATAACCCGCCACGCTTCCGATCTTGCGCCCCACCACCCCGGCGAGATTGGGTCCCGCCGGTGACGGCGCGCCGGTCTCGGCCGAATGGCAAACCGCACAGTTAGTGAAGATCTTCTTTCCAGCCTGGACCCGCATCGGGCTCTGCGCCAGTGCGGAATAGTCGGTGGACGTCGTTTGCGTCGCGGCGGAGCCGCCACCCTGTCCGCTCCCGCTTGCCGGCTGCTTCGAACAGGCTGCGAGCGCGGCGAGGCTCATAATAGCGAATACCGCCCACACGCCGGAGTTCGGCGAGGTGTCATCCATTTTTGTTCGTCTCCTTTTCGAGCATCGCGGTTAGTTCGCGACAGGCTCGGATGCCGCTTTCGACGGCTCCATCGATATAGGCGTGCCAGCCATCGGCAGTGCCAGAGCCGGCAAAGAATAGCCGCCCTTCCGGCTTCGCCATGTCCTTGTACTTGCGGAACCAGCCGGCGCGGTATGCTGGCCACGCTTGCTTTGAGAAGGGATCCTTAACCCAATTGTAGGGAGCGATGTCGGTGATCTCGACTCCGGGATGGATCTTGCGCAGTTCGGCGTTGACCGCATCCTGATCATTGATGTCGATGAGCGATTGGCGACCGAGCGTCGCCTTCAGAATCGTGCCAATCTCCGGGTCGGATTCCTCAGTCTGGATGGCACTGAGCGGGTTGGGATCGTCGCAGAAGGTGAAGGTGTTGCCAAGGTTCTGCTTGATCCGCATGTACATAGTTGCGCCGTCGCAAAGATCGCCGTTTTTGATGAACGCCTGCTTTTCCGCGGAGAGGCCCGGCTTGAACTCAATATCGGGATAGACCTGGGTTGGAAGCGTGAATATGGCCGCCTTGGCTTCGATTGACTGGCCGTCAGCCGTTCTCAGTGTCACGCCGCCCGCTGTCGTCTCCACCTGCTTTACGACCGTGCCGAGCCTGACATCAGCTTTGCTGTCGTCGAGTATCGCCTTGGCGAGGGCCGCAGTGCCGCCTCGGGCAATATGCCAGTGTTTCTCGGAGTCCGTGAAGGTATAGGGGTCCCACGCGGCCGCGGCAAACATCTTGACGTAGCTCATGTAGCTGAACGTGTTCGTGGAAGAGCCCGCGTACAGCACCAGTTCCGCATTCAGGGACGCGCGTTGGATTGGGTCTAGATCCAGCTTCGCCATTCGTTCGGCAGCCGATATTATGTCGAGCTTCGCCACTTCCGCGTTGGAGAACGGCGCGAAGGGTTGCGGAAAGAGCGTCTTGGCATCGGCGCAAAACTTGTCGAACGCGTCATTGTATCCAATGTCGAAGCGCTCGGGCGCAACATCGTGGACCTTTCCGTCGGCAGTCATGACGTATGCCTTGTCGAGATCGCGCAAGGGGACCTCCTCGAACCCGAAGCCATACCGCTGCATCTCGGCGAAAACGTGCGGCTGGACCCAATGGACCGAGGAGCCGCCGAGCTCGATCTGTCGCCCGAGGAAAGTGCTCGTAAACGTCCGTCCGCCGATCCGCGGACGCGCCTCCAACACCACCACCCGCCAGCCCTTGGCCGCCAACTCGCGCGCAGCCGTGATTCCAGCGTAGCCGGCCCCTACGACGGCGACGTCGTAGGGGCCTTTGTCCTTTCCGTCGCGCGCCTCCCGGTTCGGGTTTTCCTTGGCGCAGCTCGCCAAGGCGATAGCACCGGCGGCCGCGGCCCCGAACCTCATCAGCGAGCGCCGATTGATCCGGCCGCCCGTCGCCGTACCCTCATCCCCGTCCATCGTAATCGTCATAGTCATTCGTCTCCTCTCCGCCCCCGATCCCCCGTTGGGGATCACGCGGCGGGGTTAATCACCTGAAGCCGGGTGTACTCGTTCACGCCTTCGAGTCCTCCTTCCGACCCGAGACCGGACTGCTTGACGCCTCCGAACGGAATTTCGGGATGGATCGCGGTGTGCTGATTGATCCAGACGCTACCGGCCGTGATGCCACGGGCGAGTTCGCGTGCACGATCCAGATCACGGGTCCAGATGGACGCGCCCAGGCCGTACGCTCCAAGATTAGCGCGTGCGACCGCATCGGCCTCGTCGGTGAAGCGCAGGAGCGGAACGACCGGACCGAACTGCTCGTCAGTCACCAGAGGGGCGTTGTCCGCCAAATCGGCGATGACGGTCGGCTCGATGAAGTAGCCAGGCCGATTGGCTACATGGCCTCCAGTAAGCACTGTGCCGGATGCCGCCGCCTCCTCGATCATGCCGCGGACCTTATCGAATTGCATCTTGTTTTGCACCGGTCCGAGGGTCACGCCGTCCTCATCGCCGGCACCCATTTTAATCTCGCGTGTCGCAGCGACGAACCGGTCGCGAAAGTCGTCGTACACTTCGGCGGCTACATAGAGACGCTTGGGTGCAGCACAGACCTGACCGGCGTTCAGGAACACGGTAGCGGCCAGACCCCTCGCGGTAGCCTCCAGATCTGCGTCGGCAAGAACAATCGCCGGATCGTTGCCACCGAGTTCCAGCGTCACCCGCTTCATATCGTCGGCGGCGCTGCGCATCACTGCCTTCCCCGTATTAGTGGAGCCAGTGAACGACACCTTCGCTACATCCGGGTGGCCGGCTAGACGAGCACCAAGATCGTTGGCGTCGGCCACGATGTTGAAGACGCCGCGCGGAAAAACGTCAGCTGCCAGACGACCGAGTTCCAGTGTCGTCAGCGGAGTCGACGGCGCGGGCTTCAGCACCACCGTGTTACCGGTGATGAGGGCAGGCGCGTACTTGTTGCTCGCCAAGATCATCGGGAAGTTCCAGGGGGTGATCGCGGCCACCACTCCAAGCGGACGCCGCTCGACCTCGTAGGGTCCCGTGGGATGATCGCGAACTTCGGCCTGAAGCTCGACGTCCGCGTAGAACCGGATGCCACGCACAGTCGCATCGACCTCGTAGCGCGCCTCGCCCCATGGCTTGCCCTGCTCACGTACGAGCAGGCTCGCGAATGCGTCCGCTTCCTCGTCCAGTCGCCGTGCGAACTCGATCAGGCACTTGCGACGTTCGGACCAGGATGTTGCCGCCCATTCGGGGAAGGCGCTGACCGCGGCCTGCACCGCCTCGTCGATCTGCGCGCCGTCGGCCACGTAGACATCCGCGAACGGCTCTCCGGTCGATGGATCGATCACCGGGATCGTGCGGGGCCCTTCGACGAGCTGCCCGTCGATAAGCATCTTATAAGCGGTCATTGCTGATCCTGTCGCTCTATGTGGAATGGAGAAGTGGCGGATGCGGGCCTTCCCTTCGGGATGTGCGCCACGCATGTGACCTCGACGCGGATCGCCGCGCTGATGAAACCCGCGACCTGCACCCCTGCGACGGAAGGCCCGTCGCAATCGCGGTAGAACTCCTTCCGGTGCGGAAATAGGCGCTCGGAGTACTCTTCGCCTGTGCAGGAATAGTAGATGGTCTCGCTGACGACGTCCGCCGCCGATCCCCCGTGAGCAGCAAGTATCCTGCCCATTTGTTCGTAGACGACCTTGAACTGCAGCGCGGCATCGTCGTGGTGCAGTTCGTTACCCGATGCGTCCACTGCGGTGAGACCGCCTATGAACACGAGGTCGCCGGCGCGGACGGCGATCGACATGCAGTAATCGCGTTCCATCGCTGGCAGGAGGTGAAATGAGGTCGAAGGCATGTGCGGTTCGCTTCCGAGTTCAGTGGGCCGGGTGCGGCGGCGGCGACGCTACGCGGGCCTGACGGGTCGAGGACACTAGCAGTGCGGCGAGCAACGCCGGCAGCGGCGTGACGATAAAGACCGCAGTCAGTGACGCGCGCGCGAGCACCAGAGTGCCGATCGCAGGACCAACCGACTGGGCGGCCACGTTTACCACGTAGATCATCCGCGTGTAGCGATGGCTCGGATCGTTCTCCGCGGTCATCGACATGTAAAACGCCAGTCCCATGCACCACGCGGATGCGTAGATCGCGAAGGCGACGGTGAAGAAAGCGGTGGAGTGCGCGAGGTATATGCCAAGGATCGACGAAAGGAAGACGACCGTCGTTATACCTATCCATCGCAGATGGCGCCCGCTCTCCCCGAAGATCGTCGGAATCAGGCTGCCCAACCCCGAGAAGATGTAGCCGAACGCCATGGCGTTCGCAACGGATCCTTGATCGAGCCCGTTGGCGAGGCCGATCCGCTCTATGAAGGCGTAAATCACGTTGACGCTGACACCAAAGAGAAGAAGTCCCAGCAAGGCGACGCGGCCGGCATTGCGAGCACCGCCTTTCATCTGTGGCACGTCCTCCGGCAGGGCAGGCTCCGAAGGACCATCGAGGTCCAGCGGAAGCAGCAGGGCCAAAACGGCACCGAGACCGAGCCAAAGCGCTCCCGAACCCAAGGCCGCAGCATCTCCGAACTGCGCTCGCAGGGCCTCCAGCAGCCAGATCGCGACGGCTGAAAGCGTCATGCCAAGAGCCAGCCCGGCTCCGTAGGCCCGTACCGGGACAGCAGCCTGAGCGAGCACGCAGGCGGTAACCGTCGTGATAAGGACTACGCCGAAACCAGCGACGAAGCGTATGAAGCATAGGACAAGATAACCGTCGGCGAAGGCCGTCAATACGTTGCCGAGGGTGGCGACGAGCGACGCTGCGACGATGATTGTCCGCCACCGCGCTCGAGGCATGAGGAAGAAGCCGGCAATCGCACCAAGCACGCCCCCGGCTTGATCTACCGATTGCACGAGACCTGCCTGACTCAGGGTCAGGCCGAGATGATCGACGTACAGTCCGATAAAGAAAGGCGCGATGTCGATTAGGATGAGCGAGAAGCCATACAGCACGCAAGCGACGACGATGGCGCGCCCGGAAACCGCGCTGGCGGCTCGGGCGGAGGTCCCGCGAGGCGACTGGCTCACCGCCGCGCTCACGAAAGCGGTTTCAGCTCGAGGGCGCGATGCGCGGAACGGCGCCCAACTCGGCTCATCGCACCCGGACAAACGGATGCGGAGTTCGGCTTCAACGAAAATGAAACGAATCTCTCCAAGCTCATGCCCGTCCTCTTCATAGATGCGCGGCTTCGTAGTTGCTTGAGCCCCGAGCTCCAGTGCCGTCAGTGATGCGCACGGATCGCCATCGGGAGTCGCGCGGCGGCTACCTTGACCATAGTCCGGCCAGATCACTGAGCAACATATTTATTCGTCAGATGCACATTTTTCAACGGCGCTCTATCTTCTTCAAGCGGGCCGGTGCCAATTCTTCGGACGGCTTCTACTTTTTCTCCAATTGGACGGAGAGGGCTGCACCGCATTGGCACATCAAGGGAAATCTGGCGATTGCCGCCCCAGCCGCTTTCGAATCGAATAATTATACGTAATGATAATTGTTGACCAGTTTAAAAAGCTCTCATAGCACTGATCATCCGCCCGGATCGCAGCCGGCCTGGACAGCCCTGAGCGAAACATCGCGGGCTGTCGTGGAAGTTGGTGGTGACACCAGCTCCCAGGAAGCGGGAGGACGTCACAGGAACAATTTTAAGGGGAGAACTTTCCATGCATGTTCAATACACTCCGCGTCTTTCGCTGGCGGCGCTCGCGACCGCTCTATGCGCTGCTTGGCCGATCGCCGCGCAAGCCCAGAGCGCCTTACCGCCCGTTCCGGCAGCGCCAACGACCATGCCGGATGGCCAAGCTCCAATGGACGCCCAGACCGCCGATGCGGCTCAGCAACGCCCTGATGGCGCGGACAACGGCGACATCGTCGTCACGGCGACTCGGCGCGCGCAGCGTATCCAGGACGTGCCGATCGCGATCTCGGCGCTCGGAGCTGAAGCGATCCAGGAACGTCAGGTTACCCAAGTCTCGGATATCATCAAACTGTCACCCAACTCACAGGTGAGCTATCCCTACGGCGAGGGCGGGCCACCGAACTTCGTTATCCGCGGCATTTCGTCGACCGACTATTCCCCGAACCAGAGCAAGCCGATCGCGATCTACATCGACGAAGGCATCCGCAATCTGCAGGCCTTCGAGTCGATGCCGGTTTTCGACGTGGAACGGGTGGAGGTCCTTCGCGGTCCGCAGGGAACTCTTTACGGGAAGAATGCGACCGGTGGGGCCGTCAACATCGTGACGATTAAGCCCGGCTTCACATCAGAAGGCTACCTGACCGGAAGCTACGGCAACTTCGATCGGGTACGGCTGCAGGGCGCGGTCCAGACGCCCTTGATCAAAGACGTGCTTTCGTTGCGGGTCGCCGGGCTGTATGTCCACGACACCGGCACCTTCCGCAACCTCGCGCCTGGAGCCGGCGACCTCAATCAGACTGACCTCTTCGCGATTCGCGGCGCAGTGCAGTTCGAGCCCGCACCGGATTTCGAGGCGACGCTGCGCTACAACCACGTCAAGAGCGGGGGGCGGAACTACGCACCGATCGCCGCGAACATCGACTTTAACGACCCCGCCATCCTGTTCCCGGGCAACAATCTGGGTAGCCTGCCGGGTTCCAACAGAAACGGGCTCGGCTTCTTCGAGAACTCGCTCACCCGAACGCCGAAGCGCGACATCCGCATCGACGGGGTCAACCTCGTCATGAAGTGGGATGCCACGGACACCATCACGTTCAACTCCGTCACGACATACGACTGGGGCAAGTGGGTGGACGTCGTCGACTCGGACGGTCTTGAGATCGCCGTCGAGAGCCCCTTCGTCACGCGCGGCAAGAATCTGAAGCAGTTCGTTCAGGAACTCCGCGTCGCCACGTCGTTCGTTGGGCCGTTCAACGTTCAGGCGGGCGCGCTATACACGTGGGACAGCGCGGACGCTGGGTTCGACTTCCGTCTGTTCACCGATCCGGGATGCGGCGCGGCATGCAGCCTGGGGCTGACCCCGACGGGGCGGGGTCTCACCCAGACGAACGATTTCCTGCAGAAGCGCGACAGCTACTCGGCCTACGTCCGTGCCGAACTCAAGCTCGCCCGGACGGTCACCGTTACCGGTGGCGTACGGTTCAGCAGGGACAAGGTTGCGGTCAATCGCTACAACGCATTCTTGGGCGACACTGCCGATACCTTCGCCGTCAATACGATTGCGAACGTTTCCGACCGGCGGACCTTCAACAACACCAGCTTCGAGGCGGGCATCAATTGGAAGCCCTCAGAACAGGTCCTGCTCTACGCTTCGATGCGTGAGGGATACCGGACGGGCGCAGTGAACGCCCAAGCGTTCAGCGACCCCTCCGAGGTCAACTTCGCTCCGCCGGAAACGGCGCGGACGTTCGAGGCGGGCTTCAAATCGACTCTGCTCGATCGAGCTCTGACGGTCAACGGCTCGGTCTTCCAAACTGACTACAAGAATCAGCAGGTTATCGTGCCGGAAGGCCTGCTGCTTCCCCTCCGCTCGATTAGTAATGCGCGAGTCCGCGGGTTCGAAGGCGAGATCACTGCCAAACCGATCGACCGCGTCACGCTCGGCGTCGGCGTGGGCGTGCTCGACCCGACATACGGAGATGATGCGGTAGTCACTGGCACCAGCGGAGTCGTGGTCGCCGGAAACCAGATCGCGAACGCGGCGAAGTTCAGCCTTAACCTCAACGCCAACGTCGTGCTTCTTAAGCTGCAGGACGCGACCGTGGAGCTGAACGGCGACGGCGTCTACACGTCGCGTGTCTTCTACGACAATGCCGAAGCCCTGTCGCAGGGTGGCTATTGGCTGGCGAACGCCCGGGTTGCGTATAATGCCGATCGCTTCTCCGTAGGCGCTGGAGTTAAGAACCTGTTCAATGAGAAGTACGTCTCCTACGGGCTTCAGCTGAGAGCGCTGGGCTTCGACTTCCTTCAGAGGGGCGTTCCGCGGATGTACAGCGCCGATGTGACCTTCCGCTTCTAAAGGCCTTCATTCGATCCGGCATCCATGGCGCGGACCAGTAGCAATTGGTCCGCGCCTTTTTTTGAGCCCGCTCGATCGTCGGGAATCCGTGCCCTGATATCACAGCGGTTTTTCGCAGGCGGCTTGCGGAAGCGCAACGTCCTCGAAAGCCGGGCGGCGGATGGAATTGCCGATCCTCAATGCCGTTTGGACCTCGGCGCTATTTTTTTTGCAGCCTTTCCGAAGGTCATTTCTCGGGGGGAAAGCTTCCCGTCACGCGACGCGTCCAGCGTCTTGGGCGGTTTCGCAACCAGTTCCTTGAGGGTCACGAAGCCATCGTGATTTCGATCGAGCTTCCTGAAGTTCGCCATCGGCATGCTCTGCAGTCGCCACTCCGTACTGGAAATCCGCCCGTCCCGATCGGCGTCCATCTTCGCGAGGAGACTCTTTCCATTGATCGGTGACGGCGACGGCGGACCATTGGCGAACGCGCCGGTTTCGGTCGTCGCGCAGAGAAGCAGGCAGATCACCAGCCGACCTAGTGCTGAGATTTGAGTATTTGTCATGACTTCCGCTCCAGTTCTTTCTGCCTCAACGCTTCAGAAGCGCTTGCGGACCAAGGAAATTGATCGAACAAAAATCTACGATCGAGTGGGTCGTGGCTGAGAGTCCGAAGCGGACTCCTGAAGAATCGAGGCGCGCTCGATGATCTGGCTCGAAGTCGGCGGTCGCCTTCCGATCGGCGATCAACCATTACCGAGGATCCCTTCCCGCCATCTATTCTGCAATCGAATAATTCATTGACGCCTGCTGTGGCGCGTGCTCAAGATCGCATCCTAAAACTGCGAGAGAGCTGGGCAAAACAGCCGACTCTGGAGATGGAGATCGTTCACCACGCAACCGGTCTCATCGACGGTCAGAACGGCCACCGAAGCAGGCGATGCGCCGAACGCAACGACAGGAGACGGTTCGATGACGGGATTGATGGGATCGGACAAGGCGCTACGGCAACGCTCTGCCATGCCGTTTCTTATCTCCAACAGACGAATGGTCCGGTCGCTATGAAGGTGAATCTCAAGATCAATGGTGCGCTGACGACAGTCGAGGTCGATGACGACACTCCTCTGCTCTGGGTGCTGCGCGACACGCTCAAGATGAAGGGCACGAAGTACGGCTGCGGTATCGGCCAATGCGGTGCATGCACTGTGATCGCCGACTTCCAGGCGACCCGCTCCTGTTCCCTTGCTGCGTCAGCGGCCGTCGGACTCGACATCACGACGATCGAGGGCCTTTCCCGCGACGCTGACCAGTTCGTCCAGAAGGCCTGGCAGGATCTGCGGGTCCCACAGTGTGGGTACTGCCAGTCCGGCATGATCATGGCAGTGACCGCTCTCCTTTCGAAGTCAAGCGATCCGACCGACGACGAGATCGATCGGGAAATCACCAACATCTGTCGTTGCGGCACCTATGAACGCATACGTGCGGCGATCCATGCCGCGGCCAACAATCGGATCTGATGACGGCATGCAAACCGATCGGCGCAACTTGCTGAAGTCCATGGCGGCGGTCTCGGCCGGCGTCGTTTTTCCCGTGGCGATGTCGGGCTGTCGAGTGGCCGACTACGGCCCAGCCACCCCGGTTGAACTCATTTCCTGGGTCGTCATCGAGCCGAACAATACCGTTCGGATCCGGATACCTCAGAGCGACATCGGCCAAGGCGTCATCACAACGCTATCGCAGGTGCTCGCGGAGGAGATGGATCTCGACTGGTCGCTCGTCCGACCGGAATTCTTTGATCCGCTGACCAACCTGAAGCGCGGCAACGTCTATGTCTACACTTGCACCGAGAGCAGCTGGTCCGCGGACAGGCTGTTCGATCCGATGCGTATGGCGGGCGCGCAGATCCGGCAGATGATGCTGATCGCTGCCTCGCGCCGTTCGGGGATCGCGATCGAGGACCTGCGGACAGAAAACAGCGGCGTCGTTTTCCCAGGCGGTGCGCGCCATAGCTACGCGGAGCTCGCTCTCCTCGCCTCCCATACCACGCCACCCGAGCCGGCAAAGGTTAAGCTCAAGGCGGCGGCCGATTACCGTCTCATCGGCAAACCAGTCAAGCGTCTGGATCTGAAGCAGAAGACGAACGGCACGCTCCAGTACGGCATCGACGTCGATCTGCCAAGCATGCTCTACGCAGCCGTGCGGCAATCGCCGGTGTACGGAGGCAAACTCGTTTCTTGGGATGAGACCGCGATCGCCAAAATGCCTGGCGTTGTGAAGGTGGTACGCATAGCAGGCGGCTCGAGCGGACTGAACGGGCCGATCGCCGACGGCGGCGAGGACTACGGCATGGACGACGCGGTAGCGGTTGTTGCGGACAGCTTTTGGCGCGCCCGCAAGGCCCTGCTGGCCCTTCCCATCGAGTGGGATGAGGGCCCTTTTGCTAATGCAAGCAGCGAGGCCATCATGGCGGACCTCACGCGGCGCGTCGGTCAGACGCAGCCGGTGGTGCGCGAGGCCGGCGACTACGCTGCGGCCATCGGCCGGGCAGCTCAGGTGCTCGAGGCGGACTACTCCTACCCTTTCATGGACGCGATGCCGCTAGAGCCGATAAACTGCACCGCATGGCTGCGTCCGGAGGGGCTGCAGGTGTGGGCTTCCACGCAGTTCGCCCAGGACGCTCACCGCCTCGCCGCGGTCACGGCGGGGCTTCCTCCGGAGAGGGTCCAGTTCAACCTGCCGTACACCGGGGGAGCCTTCGGCCGACGGTGCCAGAACGAGTACGTTTCGCAAGGAGTGCAAATCGCCAAGGCGATCCCCGGCAGGCCGATCAAGCTCATCTGGACGCGGGAGGAGATGATGGCCCGTGGCTATCCGCCGCCGATTACGGTTTCGCGGTTCAAGGCGGGATTGGACGAGAATGGCAAGGTCATCGCGTGGTTCAACCGCGTCGTGAGCGGGACGGCTCCCGACCAGAGCTACGGCCCCGCCCGCCTACCGCACTACGTGCCGAACCTCCAGATAGAATATGCCCGGATCAAGACGCCGCAGCCGTTTGGCTGGATGCGTGGCGTGGCGTTCACCCAGCACGTCTGGATGAACCAAGGCTTCCAGGACGAACTGGCCGTGGCCGCTGGACGGGATCGGGTCGACCTCTACATGGAGCTACTCGACGAGACGACGGTTCCGGCCGACCTGAAGGATCGGGGCGTCGCCGTGAACCGCATCCGCAACATGAGGGACGCTTTGAACCGGGTCACAAAGATCGCGGGCTGGGGAGAGCGGTTGCCTCGGGGTCGCGGCCGCGGAATCTCCGTCAACGATTTCAGCTACTGGGTGACGTACCGGACCGGAACAGCGGCAGCGGTCGTCGACGTGACGCTTGACGGCAAGGGTGCATTAAGGGTGGATCGTGTTTTCGTGGTGCTGAACTGCGGACGGATTCTCAATCCGGAGGTCGTGCGGGGTCAGGTGGAGGGCAGTATCTTCTGGGCGATCACGACCGCCCTCTACGGTAAAATCACCCTGAAGGACGGCCGCGTGGTCGAGCGCAACTTCCAAGACCACAACGTGGCCCGGCTGGCGACCGCCTGCAGAAACATCCATATCGAGCTCGTCCAAAGCGACGAGCATCCCGCCGGTGTTGGCGAAGATGCGGTCCCGATCGTGATGACCGCGATGCTGAATGCAATCTTCGACGCTGGCGGGCCCCGGATACGCTCGCTACCACTCAGCGATCACGATCTTTCCTTCGTCTAGCGCGGATCGACATTCAGCGTAACCAGATCATTGCGGCGGCGAGGTGTATGAAACCGGCGAAGTGGATGGTGCGGCGGTCGTATCGGGTGGCGAAGCGGCGGAAATGTTTGAGGCGGCCGAAACATCGCTCGATGCGGTTGCGCAGTTTGTAGGTCATCGCGTCGTGGGGGATGGCAACCTTTCGGGAACGGTTCGAAGGGATGACCGCTTCGGCTCCCATCCCTGCGATAACAGCGCGTAAGGCGTTGCTATCATAGGCTTTGTCGGCAAGCACGGCATCGCCGTTCTGACCGAGGAGGAGGGCCGGTGCCTGGGTGATGTCGCCGGTCTGGCCGGGCGTGATGATGAAGCGCAGCGGCCGGCCGAGGGTGTCGGCCAGCATGTGGACCTTGGTCGTCAGTCCGCCTCGGGAACGCCCCAGCGCCTGATCGCACGCCCCCCTTTTCCGGTCGCCGCCTGCTGGTGCGCGCGAACGATCGTGCTGTCGATCATCAGATACTGGTTGTCGCGGTCCGCCGTCAGCGCATCGAACACCCGCTGCCAGACGCCGGCATGGCACCAACGGCTGAAGCGCCGATGCACCGTCTTCCACTTGCCATAGCGCTCCGGCAGGTCGCACCAATGCGCACCCGACCGCAGCACCCACAAACAACCGTTTACGAACAATCGGTTATCCGATCCCGTCCGGCCAGGATCGGCTGCCTTGCCCGGCAACAGGGGTGCAATCCTCCCCCACTGGGCGTCATTCAGTTCATACCGTTTGGCTGCCATCACCCGCTCCGCGCCTCAACACGGATGCCTATGAATCAGCGATCAGCCCGCTTGGGAATCCTGAATGTCGATCCGGCCTAGGGCTACGTACCTGTCAGCCTCGTCATAAGGTCCGAAGGCAAACGTATGCATGCTTAGTCAACGCGGCCCATTCGAAGATTCAGGCTGCTCGGACCACTAGCATGATCGGGACACATCGCCCGCTTCGTTCGTAAAGGGCGTCCGCCTCCGAACGGATAACCGGTGCGCTCCGACACCTCGCACCCTTCAGTCGACATTCGAGGCGACAAGGATCGCGGCCGCTCGGAGACCCTATCGACGATCGACAAGCCCGGCGCCGTCATGGCGGTAGCGTCCTTGTTGCTCTTCGCCGCTGTCAGAGCCAGCACCACAGGTGAGAGAGTATGCGCCAATTGGATGGCGTTTCAACGGCGGCTTCTACATTACCCTCTGCAAGAGCGGCGGAGATGCCTTTACGAGACTCTGGGGGCCCATGGTCGGTACGCGATCCGATTCCGGCTCGCTCGCGGTGAGAACCTCGTTGTAAGCAAGGGATGGCGGGCTGGCTCGGCAAACTGTCAAGTCGTTTACCGGGCCGAGAGATTCGAACCTGGAACGAACGGCTACCTGCAGTTGTACGGGTGGACGATTAATTCCTTGGTGGAAACCTACGTCATGGAAAGCTGGGCCAGGCAATTCACGCCGCAAAGGCGGCTCGGCAGAACCGCTCGGGACGGTGAAAAGCGATGGCGGCACCTACACGATCTATAGCACCCGAACTATCGAGCAGCCGCCCATCGATTGTACTGCGACCTTTCATCAGTACTGGAGCGTTCGGCAGCAGCGGCAGTTCTAACGTCGTCGTTCTCCTAATCCAACGCTTGCGCGGCCTGCTGGACGTAGCCACTCTCCAGGTCACGAAGTCGCTTCGAACGGAGTGGGTCATCGGCAGCGCGTTTGCAGACGCAGACCGGACAAAGACCCTCGCTCGTCAGGGGCCCAGGCACCACGCCGGCCCGCTGCCGGATTTTCTGCGGTCAGGCGCATGCGAACACGTGACGGCGGCGGGTCGGCGAGAACGAGTAGAAAGTGGTATTCAGAGTCTACGACACGCTGCGAATGGCCAGCGCTTCGGCCTTGCAGAATGCGTTCTTCGAAACGAGCCTGCCGTCTTCGAAGCGCAGGATGTCAAGACCGTCCACCGACGACACCGATCCGTCCGCTGCGGTCATGACCATCGTCCAGGTGACGAGGGCACGTTGGTCAGACTCGTCAAGGACGGTCGAGGACACGTCGTAGCTGACGCTGCCGAGCGAACCGTCGAAGATCGATTTCAGGGACGCTCCGATCTCGGCGACGCCACTGTGCTCAATGCCGTTCGGGTCAATATATACGGCCTCGGGTGACAAAAGGCTGAGCATTCGCTCAAACTCTCCGTCGTTGAAGGTGCTCATGAAGGCGGTGGTGCTATCGGCAAGACTCGACATCGGCATTTTCCTCTTTGGGGTTAGTGGAGTAATTTCCAGGCCATGATCGGGAGCATGCGCCCACCGCATGATCTGATGAAAGGTCAGGGTTCAGTCGATCCCGCTGGGTCGGGATTCAGTCCGAGCCCTGCGCGGAACATGCGCGGCGAGCAGCTGGCCCACCTCTTGAAGGCGATCCGAAAATTGCTCACGTCGGAATACCCTGCACGATCCGCGACGTCGCCGATGGTCAGTGATGCGTCGGCGAGGCATCCCTTAGCGAAGGCGAACCTCGCCTCTGCCAGCGTCTCGGCATACGTTGTCCCGAGCTCACGCAGCCTGCGGCGGAGGGTGCGTCCTGATAGACCCAGCTCACGCGCGATGTCCGCCTCCGCAGCATCGAAGCGGGGACCGTCCAGAACGGCGCTCTTGAGTCTTCTGACGAGTAGCGGGTCCCCCTCGGATCGGCGGGTGGGCCGAACGAACGATTGATCGGTGTGCAAACAGCGTTCGTTTCTCTCCACGGCATCTGCGGATGCGTGGGGGGCGCCGCATCGCGGCCGTCCGCGCCCATCCGCCCGGGGACGCCCGATCGCCGCGATGACGGGTGAGAAGAATTCGCTCTCGACGCCCGTCCAAGGAGCAGCCGCGCGCGGCTCCGCAGCGCCGGGACGAGTGCACAACTCGTCGCAACCCTCAAGATCCTTCTGATTCAGCCACCTCGCTGATATAAACGCCATGCTGCGGCCTTCTCTTTCCTCATCCTCCGACAGTCGCAAACTCGTTGCCCAGCGACGGGGCGAGATCGCGCGTCACACAGGTACGATCCCCTAGAAGAGATCGCTCGCGGCCATTGCGACAGCAGTCAATCGATCGGCTTGGCGGACCTGACGAGCATTGACGAGGTAACGTCATCAACCCGCCTACCATCAATTATACGGATGAAGAAATCAAGCGTTTTGATCAACCGCCGATTCATGCGTTCGCTACCCGATGGACTGCGCCTTCAGCGCGCCTCCGACCGAATTGAAGGTTGGCCGGTGGCGGGTGCGGAAACAGCCACGAAATACAGCTTGTATTTATGCAATAGCAGAATTACTGATCGATCAGTAGCAGAGGAGAAGGTGTTGAGAGCCTATCGTATAGGGCAGATCGTGCCGAGTTCGAACGTGACCATGGAGACGGAGATCCCCGCCCTTCTTCGAGCCCGCGAGTCCATCTCGCCGGAGCGGTTCACCTTCCATTCGGCCCGGATGCGGATGAAGCACGTCACGAAGGAGGAGCTGTCAAAGATGGACAGCGCCAGCGACACCTGCGCGGTAGAGCTCTCTGACGCGGCCGTCGACGTGATGGGCTATGCGTGCCTCGTTGCGATCATGTCGATGGGCAAGGGGTACCATCGCGAGTCTCAGGCGCGCTTGCATCAGGCGACGGTGGACAACGGCAATCCGGCTCCCGTCGTCTCGTCTGCCGGTGCGCTTGTGGATGGCATCAAGGCGATCGGGGCGAAGCGCGTGGCGATCGTCGCGCCATACATGAAGCCGCTCACCGAGCTGGTCGTGGAGTACATCCGAGCCGAGGGCATAGACGTCGTCGAATGGCGTGCGCTGGAGATCTCGGACAACCTCGCCGTCGCCGCGCACGATCCGACTCGCCTCCCCGGCATCGTGGCCTCGATGAAGCACGTCGGAGAGGTGGATGCGGTGGTGCTGTCGGCCTGCGTGCAAATGCCTTCGCTGCCGGCCGTGTCCATCGTGGAGGCGCAGGTTGGGAAGCCGGTGCTGACGGCCGCGATCTCTACCACGTGGGCGATGCTCAAAGCTCTAGACCTCGACACGCGCGTGCCCGGCGGCGGCACGCTGCTGTCAGGAGCCTACTGATGGCACCCGTCGGCTTCGGCTACAACGTGCATGCCAACGGCATACGAAATCATCTGGTGCGCCACGGCACTCCGGGATCCCCTGTCATGCTGCTGGTGCCCGGGATTACTTCCCCAGCGGTCACCTGGGACTTCGTCGCATCCCGGCTGGCGGACTCGTACGAGGTTCACGTCCTCGACGTTCGCGGCCGAGGCCTGAGTGAGGCAGGCGATCTGGACTACTCGCTCGACGCGATGGCGGATGACGTGATCGCGGTATCCCGCGAGCTCGGCTTCGAGCGACCGGTGATCCTAGGGCATTCTATGGGTGCCCGCACCGCGATCCGGGCGGCCCGCAGGGCACCGGGAGCGTTCGGCGGCCTCATCCTGGCCGATCCTCCGGTCAGCGGGCCCGGGCGGAGGCCGTACCCCTCCGCCTGGCCGTGGTACGAAGACTCCATCCTGCTTGCGCAGCGGGGATGCTCTGCTGAGGACATGCGGGCGTTCTGCCCGACCTGGACGCAGGATCAGCTCGCCCTGCGTGCGGAGTGGCTCCACACCTGCGAGCTGCGCGCCATAGACGCGGCGTACAAGGGCTTCCACTCCGACGACATCCATGCGGATCTGCCGCTACTGGACCTGCCGATGAGGCTCATCGTCGCTGGCGGATCGCCGGTGATCGAAGCCGACGACGTTGCCGAGATCGGCAGTCTCGCACCGGCGATCGAGATCGTGACCGTCGAGAAAGCCGGACATATGATCCCTTGGGACGATCTCGAGGGGTTCCTCAACGCAGTGGCGGATTTCCCGGCCAACATCGATGAGGCTCCAGCACATGGATAGGTCCAGCTTTACGGATATCTGTCTCCATCAGCTGAAGATGTCGGGAGTTCGGGCGGACGAGCGAGTTGTTGTTCTGACTCAAGGGGACGACCGACTAAACTATGCCGACGCGTTCCTTGCCGCCGGCCGCATGCTGAAGGCCAACATCTATCACATGCGCCTCCCCGCGCCGCCGCCGATGGGCGGCTGGGCCGTGGGCCAGACGCCTCTGTCGAGGATGCCCGAGGCGGTCGAGGCGCTCAAGAATGTCGACATGGTGATTGACTGCATCTTCCTTCTGTTCTCGCCGGAGCAGATGGCCATACAGGCGGCAGGTGCGCGCATCCTAACGGTCGTCGAGCCACCGGAGCTTCTCGCCCGGATGCTCCCGTCGAAGAAGCTGCGTGAGAGGGTCGAGACCGCGGGAGAGCTTCTGGGCCGCGCCAGAACGATGCATGTCACCTCGCCTCACGGGACCGACGTTACCTACAGAATTGGGCGCTATCCCACTGTGACCGAGTATGCGTGCACGGACGAGCCGGGTCGCTGGGACCACTGGCCATCCGGCTTCGTTTTCACGGGAGGCGACGACGATGGCGTCGATGGCCAGATCGTCGTGGCGCCCGGCGACGTCCTGCTGCCGCAGAACATCTACGTTCGCGAGCCGATCACCTATACGATCGAGAAGGGCATCGTCACCTCGATCCGAGGCGGCTTGGAGGCCGAGATTGTCAAGTCCTACATGGCCGACTTCGATGATCCGCGCGGCTTCGCGATGAGTCACATCGGCTGGGGCATGAATCCCGACGCGAAATGGCACCGCATGACGCCGGGCGAATTCCCAGGCGGAATGGGGATGGAGCCGCGAAGCTTCCTCGGCAACGTGCTGTTCTCGACTGGCCCCAACAACGAACTCGGCGGTGCGAACGACACCGACTGCCATCTCGACATCCCGTTGCGCGGCTGCTCGCTGTTCCTGGACGGCGAACCCGTGGTCCTCGATGGCCGCATTGCGGCCAAGGATCTTCTCGATGATAGCCGCGAGGTGTTCGATGTCGCAGGATGAGGTATACGACAAGGCGGGGTTCGGTCGCACGGTAGCCCGCGGTGAGCGCCCCGGGATCGTCGTCGTCGACTTCAGCTACGGGTTCACGGATACAAGCTACCCCACGGCCGCGGACATGCGGGATCAGATCGCTCAAACCCGGAAGATAACCGATCTCGCGCGCGACCGCGGCTTTCCTGTGATCTACACTACCATCGCGTACCAGCGGTGGGAGGCCGAGACGCTGCCATGGCTCCGGAAGGCGACGGGGATGAAGGCGCTCCTCGTCGGCACGAGGATGGTCGAAGTCGACGCGTCGACCGGCATCGTCGACGGCGATCCAGTCTTGGTGAAGCACGGAGCCTCGGCGTTCCATGGTACCAACCTCGCAGCGCTGCTCACGGCCGCCGGCGTGGACACGCTCGTCGTGACGGGCGCAACTACGAGCGGATGCGTGCGTGCCACTGTGGTCGACGCCGTACAGTCGGGCTTCACCGTCTTGGTGCCGCAGGACTGCTGTGCCGACCGGGCGACCGCTCCCCATGATGCGGCCCTGTATGATATCGGCCAGAAGTATGGAGACGTCACCGACGCGGCGGACGTCATCGAATGGCTGAAACGGATCTAGAAGCGACATTCACGGCGCGCAGCGCCGGAACCCAAGATGGAGACGGATGGAATGGCTAAACATGTGATCGTCGTCGGTGCAGGGCCGATTGGTCTTCTCACCGCCTTCGGGCTCGCCAAGGAGGGCACGCGCGTGACCATCCTCGAGGCGGAGGACAGGTTCAACGACAAGCCCCGCGCGCTCGTCTACCACTACCCTGTACTGCCGCACCTCGAGCGGCTCGGCCTGCTGCAGGACTGCGTCGCGGAGGGCTTCCTGCGGCAGAACTTCGGCTGGCACATACACAGCACCGGCGAGATGATCGAATGGAAATGGGTCCCCGAGGGCATGGGCGGCCACGCGCTGCACCTTCACCAAGGATTACTTTCGAAGATTCTGGCACGACACGCCTCCGCGCTACCGAACGTCGAGATCCTGCTCCGTACGAAACTGACCTCGTGTCGCCAGACCGACGGCGGCGTGATCGCTGAGGTCGAAGGGCCGGATGGCCCGTCGGTGCTCGAAGGCGACTACCTCATTGGCGCCGACGGAGCAAACAGCACCGTGCGCAGGCAGGTTCTGGATCTCCAGTTTCTAGGGACCACGTGGCCCGAGCGATACGTTGCCACCAACACGCGCATCGATTTGTCCTCACGCGGCTATCCTAAGTCGGTAATGCAGTTCGACCAGAAGCACGGCGCGATCATCTGCAAGATCGAAGAGCCGGACATCTGGCGCGTTACGTTCGTGGAGGATCCCGATCTGCCGATCGAGGGGATCGAAGGCCGAATCGACGCAATGTTCGCCGACCACCTGCCGGACCTGCCCTACGAAGTGGTGGCCTACTCCCCCTATCGCATGCACCAGCGCATCGCTGATCGCATGCGCGTAGGTCGCATACTACTCGTCGGAGACGCCGGCCACGTCACCAACCCGACCGGCGGCCTTGGCCTCACCGGTGGCATGTTCGACGCTTTCGCGCTTATCGAAGCCCTGAACCGCGTCATCCATGACGACGCGGGCGACGAGATCCTCGAGTTCTACGAACGCGACCGACGTCGGGTGTTCTCCGAGATTACCTCGCCCCGCGCCTCCGGGAACCTGCGCACTCTCTATCATCTCAAGGAAGGACAGGAGAAAGAGGACCGCATCCAGTTCCTTCGGACCGCCGCGGGCGACGAGCGGCTCCTCGAACGCGAGCTGAGCTTCACCAAGCAGATGGAGACGCAGTTCTGAACAACGAGCTGCCCTTCGAACTCGCCGACTTCGGCGGCACCTTCTTGACGTCGGCCCCCGTCCGGGACGGCGATCACGTTTCGCCCGGCATAAACGCCTACGTCCAGTGGTTCATTCCGGTCGGTCGCCGCCCCATGTCTTTGCTCTTGGTGCACGGCGGCGGCGGACAGGGTTCGGATTTCATCAGGACACCGGACGGGCGGCCAGGCTGGGTGCACAGCTTCCTGCGCGCTGGATACGCGACCTACGTCATCGATCGGCCGGGCCATGGTCGATCCCATTGGAACAATCGCGCCTTGGGCCCTACGGCGCCGGCCGCCGATTACGATGCTCTATACTCGCGATTCATTGAGCCGGAGAAGGAGCGCTTGTGGAGCGACGCCGTCGCTCATAACCGATGGCCCGCCGATCCGCTTGCCGGAGACCGCTTCATGGCGGGCCAGGGTCCGATGGCCGACAGCCTTGCATCCAGTCAGCGCCACGTGGAAGCCATTGCGGAACAGCTGTTCCGGATGACTGGTCCGACGATCATCGTGAGTCACTCGATGGGCGCGCCGTGCGGTTGGGCGCTGTCCGCTCTAGGTGGTGAGAACGTCGCTGCCGTGGTCGCGGCGGAACCATTCGGTTACCCCGGTATGGTCCATCCTCTGGGCGTCTTCGATAACGGGTTGGTCTCTACCTCCTACCAAGGGCACCATGATCCATTTGCCAGACCGATCGCGGTTGTCACCGGAGAGGCCACCTGGATGCGCGAGGCGAATGCCCGCGCGGCAGAATTCCTCCGCGCCCGCGCACCGGTCTTCGAGCACATCCGCCTTGAGCGGCACGGAATCACCGGCAACGGACACATGCTTATGAGCGAGAGCAATAGCGATGAGATCGCCGGACTGATGGTGCGTTGGCTTGACCTCAACATTCCTTCGTGAGGGAACACGGGAATGCGCGACAATAACATTCTCATCCTGTTTGTCGCGCTAGACACTTCCTAGCCAGCGCGTTCCCCGCTAACGCTGGTGAATAGCGATGATGTTGGAACGGGGCCGGATGGAAGCCGAAGTGATGGACGCCGAGGCGCCGCAGGAGAAGAGCGCAGTGAAGACGGCGCGCAAGCCGGGTCGCCCACGCAAGGACGGCAATCACCGCGAGACGATCTTGAACAAAGCCGAGATCGCGTTCGCGGAAGGTGGATACGCGGGTATCAGCATCCGCGACATCGCAGATCGCGCTGGTGTCAATCAGGGTCTGATCCGCTACTACTTCGAAAGCAAGCAGCAACTGTTCGACGAGGTGTATCGGCGACGCGGCGGCCTGCTGTCCGGCCATCGTCATGTGCTGCTAGACCGCCTCCTGGAAAGCGGCAAACCGTTGACGGTGAAATCCATCATCCGGGCATACTTGCAGCCGCAATGGGATCTCAAGTACAGCGGCGAGGCAGGCGCTGCGTTTGTGCGGCTGCAGGCTCGTCTCCACGCAGAGCCGGAGGAGCACGCGCTCCGTCTGCGACGCGAGGTATACGACGCTTCAGTGAAGCGCTACGTCGATGCCCTCAGCAAAGTTCTCCCCGCTATATCGAAGCATACCATCGGGCTTCGGATGGCCTTCCTCGTCGGCACATACCTCTTCATGCTGAACGATTTGGGCCGCATCGAAGATCTTACCGAGGGCAAGATACTGCAACTCTCCAAGGACGAAATGCTCGACCACATGGTCGAATTCCTCACCGCCGGCATCAAAGCTCCCAATCCTTGAAAAGGAAGGTCGGGCACAGCCCGGCCTTCCTGATCGATCACTCAGTCGTCGTTCCGAAGCGCATGCCCGCCTTCCTGCCGTCGTACGTCGCTTGGGCTATCTGCCCAGCACCAAGGCAGTCGCCAATCCGCTCGACCGAACGGATGAGGCCCGCTTCACGCTTCTCCACCAGCTGATGATACAGGCCTTCCTCGGACACTTGTCCCGTCACCAGCACGACCGCATCTGCGGCGATCTCGCTGTCTGCGCCGTCGAGCAGACGGTTCACTCTCACCGAGTCCTCCGAGATCGACACGATGGAGGTCCCCACAACGATCGAGATCCCCGCCTCGTTCATCGAATTGATCACGTGGACCATCTCGAGGGTGTTGTGCGTCCACGGTGACGGATCGCTTGCAGTCGTGACGTAGGTGACCTTGCATCCCGCCTTGGCCAGCCGATCGGCCACAACGGCGGCCATATAGTAGTAGTCCTCGTCGTAAACTACGACACTTCCTGACTTTGGAAGCCGATCGTCGAGGATGTCCTCTGGCGTGAGGACATGGGGGAGATCGTGACCGGGGATCGGTTCGTCATGATGGCGCCCGACGCCGCCGCCCCGCCACTTTGCACCCGTGGCGACTATCACGTGATCCGCCTCGAAACCGCCGACGTCGTCGGCGCCCAGCGGGCTGTCGAGGTACATGTTGACGTTCGGCATCGTCTGCAACTGACCGACCCGGTAGTCGACCACACGGCCCCAGGCGCTCAGCCGAGGCAGTCTACGCTCGCGCACGAGTCGACCGCCCCACTCCTTTCCCGCATCGGCGATCGACACCTGGTAGCCACGTTTGGCTAACGTATGAGCCGCCTCCAGGCCAGCCGGTCCGCCACCCACGACGAGGATCGATGCGTCCGGATCGTGCGCCGCAGGCACGTTCTCCGGATGCCAGCCGCTGACATGCTCCTCTCCCGCGGACGGATTCTGAGTACAACGGATCCGCGACGAGGTCATGACCTCGGCGGTGCACGCGTTACAGCCGATGCACTCGCGGATGTCGTCCTGGCGGCCCTCATTGATTTTGTTCGGAAGGAACGGATCCGAGATCGACGGCCGCGCCGCTCCGATCAGGTCGAGCACGCCCCGCTTGATCTGGCTCACCATGGCGTCGGGCGACGTGAAACGGCCGACCCCGACCACGGGTTTGCTGGTGACCTTCTTCACAAAGTCAATAAACGGCTCCTGCTGCCCCTCATCGAAGAAGCGGCTGCTTCCGCTGTCCCACGCCCAGTCGCTGACGTTCACGTCCCAGAGATCGGGAACGTCAGCCAGAGCCTCGACGACGCGTCGGCCGTCCTCGAGTGCCGTGATGCTCGAGGCTCGACGCCGCTCCTCCACCGCGAAGCGCACCGCCACCGCGCACGTGTCGCCGACCGCGTCCTTGACGTCCGACAGCGTTTCGTGAAGCAGGCGCACCCGATTCTCGAACACTCCTCCATATTCGTCGGTTCGCTTGTTCACACCGCTGTCGAGGAAGTCCTGGAGAAGCGACAGGTTGTGCGCGCAATACACATAGATGATGTCGAAGCCCGCCTTCTTCGCGCGGATCGCGGCGTCGCGGTACCACCGCCGGAAGTCCAGGATGTCCTGCCTATCGATCGACCTCGCGGCTATCGGGTTGTAGAAGTAGTGCGGATACTTCGTGCTGGGCGAAAGCGGATGCTCGCGGTGGTAGATCGCCGGCCCCGAGGCGCCCGCATGCGCGAGCTCGACGCCAGCGAGCGCACCATACTCCTTGACCGCTGACACGACCCGCGAGAGCGGTTCGATGTACTTGTCGTGGTACATGCGCGGATCCGGAAGGGGCGCGTGGTCGGAGGTCTCGTGGATCATCGTCTCCTCAAGGCAGACGACGCCCCATCCACCCTCGGCCCGAGCCTTGCGGAACGCGATCATCTCCTCGAGCGCCGTCATGCCCATCGCAGTCGCGTGGGGAACTACATAGAAACGGTTCTTCGTCCGGACGGGACCGATCTGCACTGGTTCGAAAAGGATGTCGTATCGGGGATCGCGCATCTATGACTCCGCCGGCGGCTCGCTTGGGATCAGTCGTCCGACGCTTGAAGTCGGCTGTGTGTCCATCCCCGCCGGAGTCGGATGGACCGAGGCAATCTAATGCAACGCGCGGGGAGCCGAGTATGGAAAGCGGCCAAAAACAAACCGCCTAGACGCCCGGCGCTCGCCAGACATTTCCACAGAGGGCCCGTTGACCGGAGGTCGCCGCCGCGCTCGGGAGGTACGGCGAAGCAAAAAAATCAAGTAGGGGCCGAACTCGGAGCGCCAGCCATTCGGATCGACGCGTGGAACGCCCATGTCCCTTGGATCGTAGCGCCGCATCCTCAAAATCATCTTCATGGCGTGGCTGTGCCGAGCCGCGTGAGGCACGCGGGCCTCGCTTCCATCCTGCGAGCGCGCCGTGACGGCGTTCCACCTACACAGAGCAAAAGGTGATGAGCCCGGCTGCTGACTCACTCGGAGGCAATGGATCAGCTTTGACGTTCAATGCCTCGGAAACGCCGCGGCGCTTCGCCATACTTTTTTGGAACCCGTCGAAGGCACGCGCCCGGCAGTCCAGCATCGTGAAAACCCAAAACCGCCTACCGGTTGAGACGCTCCTCGATCAACGCTTGCACTCTCATGAGCGCAGGACAGACGCTCCCCGAAGTCCTCGAGATAGGCTCGGTTACGCGCCGCCACCTGAGTCCAGATCACGAATCGACGGAGAGCAGCTGGTCGAGTGCGTGCTTCGCTAGGTCCATTCCCTCGACATCCATACCGGCCTCGTTCGGAAGAAGGCCGGCCCGTATCTCGATCGCATCGGCTTGACCTTCGACCCGTTCGGGGCTCCATTTGAGCACGCATGCGTTTGTCGCCGAGGCCCGCCCACAAGACGCGTCCTGCCGCATACTTGCGAAGCCAGTTCACCATGAGAATGCGGGGCAACCTCGCCGGATCAGATGCTGGCGCCACGCATACTCGCAGCCAGTGGGTGAAGTAGTAGGAGATAGGTCTCCGCTTGGCGGGCGCGGGCAGCGGCAATCAAGGACCATCCGTCAGGTGTTTCAAAGGAGAAGGAAGCGGTGATAGATTGTTCCTATCGTGAAAGGGATGGGTATGCATATTCGCTATCTGGAATATCTCATTGCGCTGGACCACGAACGTCATTTCGCGCGAGCAGCCGCTTCCTGCAACGTTTCCCAGCCAACGCTATCCGCAGGGCTGGTTTCGCTTGAGGCTCAACTTGGTAAGCGGTTAGTGGAGCGCGAGAGACGCTTCATCGGTTTTACGCCTGAGGGGGAAGCCGTTTTGCCCTGGGCACGGCAGGTTATCGCGGCTCACTCCAATCTGGTACTGGCGGCAGGGCGCGCTAACAAGCCCCTTAGCGGGGAGGTCCGTATCGGCTGCATTCCCGCAGCGATGCCCGTAATCGGATATCTCGCACAAGCACTCCAGGCGGCGCATGTCGAGGTTACCATCGCCTGTCATTCCATGACATCCGAGGCCGTTCTTCGCGGGATTCGCACATTCGAACTGGATGTCGGCATCACCTATGTCGATAAGGCGATGCCCCCGGACTTTCGGTTGCTCGGGCTCTATCGTGATCGATTTGTCCTTCTTACAGGCGCGACCGCCGGACTTCCCGACGGCACTCCCGTGCCTGTTCGACAAGCCATTGAACATCGTCTTTGTCTGTTGCCGCAAAGCATGCAAAATCGCCGTATTCTCGACGACCGTCTGGCGCAGCATGGGTGTTCGGCCCAGCCTGTTATCACTGCGGACAGCTTCGACGCCCTTTTTGCCATTGTCTCCGGGGGCGGCTACTCGGCCTTCATTCCGGAAAGCTATCGGTCGATGGTGCCAGAAAATCTAAGAGTTTTGCCGATTGTTCCGCCTTTAGCGTCAGCGACGATCGGGTTGGTGTTGCCGGGCGACAAGTTCCCTTCCGCTACGGCCGGCCCGATCCTCGCCATAGGTGAGAGCCTTGCTTTACCTGCTCAGTTTGACCCCGTATGATAGCCTTTGTCTATTGGAGTTGTAACATTCCGATTTGATCGATCTCTCTCAAAGCGCGATATCGCTCAATGTCGAGGAGATGATGATGGCCAAGGACAGTCCTAAGGGGATCCCCGCAGAAGAACAGGTCGCCGGTGTCGAGCCCTATGATGGGCCGGCAGGCGGCTGGGGTGCATTGAAAGCCGTTGCGCTCGCGGTTCGTGATCAGATGGGATCTTCAAAGGATACCCGCGCTCTCCTCAAGATGAATCAGCCGACCGGATTTGACTGTCCCGGCTGCGCCTGGCCCGATCCCAAGAAGACTTCGTCTTTCGAGTTCTGTGAAAACGGCGCAAAGGCGGTCACGTGGGAGGCCACGACGAAACGCTTGGATACGGATTTCTTCGCACAACATAGTGCAACCTCGCTGTGGCAGTGGAGTGATTACCAGCTTGAGGATGCCGGTCGATTGACCCACCCCCTGGCCTACGACCGCGATAGCGACCACTTCGTGCCTATCAGCTGGGATGAGGCATTCAATCGCATCGGTGCTGGCCTTCGCGCTCTCGACGATCCCAATCAGGCTGAATTCTATTGCTCAGGCCGTGCATCGAACGAAGCGGCCTTCCTCTACCAGCTGATGGTGCGCGCTTATGGTACCAACAACTTCCCGGACTGCTCGAACATGTGCCACGAAGGCACGAGCATGGGCCTTCCAAAGTCGATCGGCATTGGCAAAGGCACCGTTACGCTGGAGGATTTCGACGAAGCCGACGCTATATTCTGCATCGGCCACAATCCTGGTACGAACCACCCGCGTATGCTTTCGACGCTTAGCAACGCTGCACGGCGCGGCGTACCCATCGTCGTTGCCAATCCCATGAAGGAGCGGGGGCTTGAGCGGTTCAAGTCGCCGCAGCATCCTACCGAAATGCTTTCGCCGAACTCCACCCAGCTTGCCTCCGCCTATCATCAGGTTCGGGTCGGTGGTGACAGCGCCATGCTCAAGGGCATCATGAAGGCGCTGTTCGAAGCCGACGCAGCCGATCTGGCCCGAGGCGGCGCTGGCCTGCTCGATCGGCCATTCATCGCAGAGCACACCCTCGGGATTGATGAGCTTCGCGAAAGTATTGAAGCCCTCGATTGGGACACAATAGTCGCGCGCGCCGGCCTTTCGAAGGCGGCCATCGAAAGCATGGCGGAAACGTACTCGAAGGCAGAGCGGGTCATCGTGTGCTACGGCATGGGCATCACGCAGCACGCCAATGGCACCGCGAACGTCCAGGAACTTGCCAACCTGCTGCTCCTCCGCGGCAACATGGGCAAGCCGGGCGCGGGAATCTGTCCTCTGCGCGGCCACAGTAACGTGCAAGGCGACCGGACCGTAGGCATCACCGAACTACCCAGCGAACCGGTGCTGGCGCGTCTCGACGCTTACTTTGGTATTACCAGCCCGCGTGCGCACGGCCATGCGGCGGTCGAGGCGTTGCAGGCGATGCGCGAAGGCAAGTCGAAGGCCTGCATTTCGCTGGGCGGCAATCTTGCGGTTGCGATGCCCGATCCGGATGCCTGCTTCGAAGCCTTCCGCAAACTTGAGCTCTCGGTCAACATCCTGACCAAGTTCAATCGGACCTGTCTGCTTTTGGCCAAGGAGACGATCGTTTTACCTTGCCTTGGCCGAACCGAGCTGGATGAGCAGGCGGAAGGCCCCCAGTGGATCACGGTCGAGGATTCGATGTCGATGGTCCACGCCTCCCGCGGCTTTCTCAAGCCCGCTACCGTTGACCTCAGGTCTGAACCCGCAATTGTCGCCGGTATGGCAAAGGCGGCTTTGCCGGACATCGATATCCCTTGGGATTGGCTCGTGGCGGACTACGATCGCATACGAGATGCGATCGAGGCTGTGTTCCCTGATTTCAGGGACTTCAATGTCAGAGTGCGCCAGAAGGGTGGTTTCCGGCTGACCGTCGGTGCCTCCAAACGAGTCTGGAACACGCCGTCAGGCAAGGCCCATTTCATCGCGCATCCCCTGACTGGCGCTGTGAATGAGGGGGGGAGTCTCATTCTTACGACGATCCGAAGCCATGATCAGTACAACACCACGATTTACGGGATGAACGATCGATACCGCGGTATCACGGGCCGACGGGACGTGATTTTCGCGCATGTCGATGATCTTGCCGAACTCGGGATCGCGCATGGGGACATGGTCGATATCGAAGGAGCGCCGGGGCGGTCTCTCACCGGATATACGGTCGTCGCTCACGAGATCGCGCGCGGCTCCCTTGCGGCTTACTATCCTGAGGCAAATTGTCTGGTCCCCCTGGACGACCATGACCGGACCAGCGGCACCCCATCGTACAAATCTGTGCGTGTGAAGATGACCCGCAGTCGATTGACCGCGAATGCCGCCTGACGCGAACTTTCATCGTATCGAAGCCAGCGGGGCGGTGTCCGTGCACCCGAGAACGATCGCGCTAGAGGTTCCCATCGCTTTCGAACCGGGAGGTGTCGGATACGCCGTGCTGATGGCTACGCCGGAAAACCTTGAGGATTTCGCCTACGGGTTCGCCTGGAGCGAACGGTTGATCGACCGGCCCGATCAGATTGATGGTGTCATCAGCCATTCTACGGACGATGGCATCATTCTACGATTAGGTCTTGCGGTGAACGTGCTGGCACGTGTCCATGACCGCGTCAGGCACAGGGCATCGGAGTCCTCATGCGGCCTATGTGGTCTGGAGAATCTGGAGCAGGCGATGCGTCCACTTCCGCGTTTGCCGGATTCATCGGCTCTTTCAGAAAAAGCGGTATTTGCGGCGCTTGCTTCTTTGGGTGATCATCAGCCTCTCAATCGCGCAACCGGCGGCGTCCATGCTGCCGCATTCTGTTCGAGGGACGGCGCCATACAACTCGTGAGAGAAGATGTTGGGCGCCACAACGCTTTCGACAAGCTGATCGGGGCCATGCTGCGCGAAGGGATTGACTGGGATGGTGGCTTTGCGCTCCTGTCCTCACGGTGCTCCTATGAACTGGTTGAGAAGGCCGTTCTGGCGGGCTGTCCAACCTTAGTTACGATTTCCGCACCCACCGCGCTAGCGTTGCATCGAGCGCACGATGCCAATCTGCAGCTTTATGTCCTCGCTCGACCCGACAGCGTTCTTCGCGCACTATGACACAAGTTCTCGGAGCAGTTCTGGCAGGGGGGCGATCAAGGCGCTTCGGCAGCGACAAGGCGTTAGCAGTGGTCGGAAGCCAACCCCTGTTGTCGCACGCAATCGACACCTTGCGAGATGTAACTCAGGCGATCGTGGTTTGCGGTCGTGAATGGCCGAACGAGATTTCGCTGGAAGACCGCCCTGCGCCGGATATGGGGCCGTTGGGGGGGCTGAGTGCAGCGCTACATTATGGCCAGCAAAATGGCTTTGAATGGGTGCTGACGTTAGCGTGTGATACGCCCTTCGGTTCCTCGACAGTTTTGTCGGATCTGATAAGACGACAAGAAGCGGCCTTTGTCGATCGGCACCCTGTAATTGGATTGTGGCCTACCAAGGCTTGTGAGGCGCTTGATCAGCTTCTGGTAGCCGACGGCAAACATTCCTTGCGTGCCTTTGGCCGTTCCATCGCGGCCGCTCCGTTGCAGACTTCTACCAACATCGCAAACTTCAATTTCGAGATGGATTTACAGCGGTGGCTGGCCGGACCGGAGAGCATTTAAGTGAAACCGACGCGTATTGCTTTTGACGATGCTCTCCAGAAAGTCCGTGATCACGCTTATGCCGGACCGTGCGAGGTCTTGCCCGTCATAATGGCGAACGGTCGGATTCTGGCCCAACCGGTCGTGGCCCAACGCAATTGCCCTCCGTTCGATATGTCCGCAATGGATGGCTTCGCTATTCGCAAAGACACCCTAAAACTGCCTGGCGACCATTCCCTCTGGATCGGCGAAGCGCAGTTCGCCGGGGAGCCAATGCGGCCACTAAGCAAAAATGAAGCGCGCCCGATCTATACTGGAGCCGCAGTGCCATCTGGCACCGGCGCGGTTCTGGTTAAGGAAAAAGCGAATATCGCGGGAACCAGTCTCCTCCTTTCCGAGGCCCTCATGGCGGGCGCGAACATTCGCCTGACCGGTGAAGACGCTCGTCTCAACGAGACAGTTTTGGACAGGCCGATACGTCTCAACCCAGCGATGGTCGGGACGCTCTCAGCCTACGGAGTTACCAATGTAACGGTCCGCGCGAAACCGCGGGTCGCGATATTGGTCTTGGGCGACGAACTGGCAGGCAGCGAAGATGCTACTGCCGATCAGATCATCGATGCGAACGGGCCGATGGTACGGGCGCTGTTGGAAGATGCCGGGTGTAGCATCCTGCAGCATACCCGGATCAAAGATGACGCGCAGGCTATCTGCGAAGCTCTATGTTCTGCTCTGGATAACGGTGTGAATATGATCATTTCCACTGGTGGCGCCTCCGTAGGCGCCAAGGATCTGTTGCGCTCATCCGTTGAAGCGATTGGTGCCTTGATCTACTTCCACGGCGCTCATATGCGGCCAGGCAAGCCGGTTCTGTTCGCGACGAGCCGATCGGGTGTACCGATTTTCGGGCTTCCGGGTAACCCAGTCGCGGCGCTGGTCGGAGCACGTTTCTTCATTATGTCGGCCATCCGAGCCTGGTACGGAATGTCGGGTGAACAGCCCATTCTTCGTTGGTCCGACTGCCAGGATAGCGGCCAAACACGCATACTGAAGGCCTACGCCAAGCCTACTGAAGCAGGGTCAGCCGTCGTTGTCCTCCCCGGTCAACAGTCTCATATGATGAGATCGCTGTTGGCAGCCAACGCATGGATCGTCCAGGGCGGTGATCAGCCACGGCGGTTATTCCCCTTGTTTGATTTGCTAAACGACAGAGCTGACGAGTGAATGAGCGCGCGGATACGGGACGCGGCCTTTGGGCCATGCTCCGTCCCTTCGATGATCGCGATCCAGCGGAAGGCCGGAGGGTGCATTCCACGGCGTGGCCCCGACCAGCGCCAGATCGACCGGCCTCTCCATCATGGCCTGGACCGTCATGACATCATGATCGCGCACAACGCAGTTGAAGATATTGTTGGGAAAATCGCTGCAGTTTAAAGGTTTAGTCCAAGGTTCTTCTCCGGCAGGCCCGGAATTTGGCCGTCATCACGGCCAGGCATCGGCGGAATGCCGGTGAGGTCATCAATGGTGGTGTCGACGATGCCGAGCCCATCCCCCTCGAGGTGATCCAGCAGTGCTTGTCGGAGCGGATCGGCGTCTTCCTTGTCCTGCGCGGGGGCAGGGGGCTCATCAGCGCCGGGATCGTAGATCTGATCAGAATTGGCATCGAAAGTGGAATAGTCAGTTTCCGATGGTCCCATCGGCGGCAGGTCATCCAGATCCATTGAATCGGAACCAGACATGCCGTTCTGGCTCGTCTCGACTTCGCTACGGCCTGCGGCCGCGTTGTCGTTGCCATTGGCGCCAACTCCAGCGCTGCCGTCCTGTGCATCGGCTGCGGGCATTGGGGGCAGGTCGCCCAAATCAGCGGTGGCATCGCTGCCAGGGCCGTTCGGCGCGCCACCGGCACCGCTCTCAGCCTCGAGCGCATCGAATGCGGCGGTAAGTGCAGCGTCAGCCGCTTCCTGCTTGGCATCTACACCATCGATGTCGAGCTGCCCGGTGCTCTCGAGGGCGGCAGTCTTGTCGCCGGGGTTGGAGTTCAAACGCCATTCCAGCTTCTCGCGATCGTCGACGATCATGGTGAGCCCGTCACGAACGCGGGTAACGAGGACGTTGAAAAGACGGTGGTTCGAAAGGTTGTGCTCGTAAGAAAGCATCACGCCGATGCCCTTGTCGGTGGTGACACCCTGCGCCATGTGCATGTTGAGGGCATAGGCGAGGTCCATACGGCTCAGCATGGGATCGCCACGCTCAAGCGTGACCTGCTCCTTGTTGGCAGTCTCGAAAGTGACGCTGCCGTTTGCGATCGAGACGATTTTGGCGAGCGCGGAATTGTCGAGGCCGCGGTCCTTGTCGGTCGCGGTCCAGCGGATTGTATCGCCTTCGTGGATCTTCAAGGTCTGGAGTGTGGTCAACTCAAGCCGGTCGCGACGTATGGCGGGATCGATACGCTGAGGATCGAATCGAATGTTTCGCCCGTTGGGTCCGGTGATCTGAACCTTGCCGTTGTCGAAGATCCGACTAACCTGATACTGGCCGCGGCCGAGACCAACCTCCCGCACCTGGCCGGTGACGGTGAGCGTCTGGCCGACGGTATAATGATGGGCATAGCGCAGCTGCTCGCGCTCTTTGCTAACCCGGTCATGGACAGTGACATCGAGCCCGTCGCCCTTGAGCGTGCCCTCGCGCAGAAGCCCTTCCTGGATCGCGGAGTTGATTTCTGCGCGCGTCTCGCGGCCCGAGGCGAATACAGCGGTGGCGGCGCGGTCCTCTGCAGAAAGTGCCAGCCATGTCTCGGCTGCCTCGGCTGCCGGTTCCGAATGCTCGGTGACATTCTCGCCAAGCACCTTGAGCGCGGCGCCGGCCCGGCCGGTGTTGGCGAGGGCGGCAACGGTGAGAAGCTGCTTGTTCTCGGGATTGATGCGCACGTTCTGCTCCATGCGCTCCATGGTGATGCCGCCCGCCTGGACCATGGCGAAAGACTTGCCCCAATCGATCGAGGAGAGCTGCTGGCGGTCGCCAACGAAGGCTACGGTCTCGATGCCGAGAGCCTCGGAGATACGCATGAGTTTGAGCATATCCTCGCTCGAGACCATCGAGGTTTCGTCGACGACGACGATGGTGCCGGCCAGTTCGTTCCGCCTCTGCTGAGCACCAGGACTGCTCGGGTCGCTAAGGTATTTCTCGTTCTGCCATATGAATGATGCGATCGTCTGTGCCGAAACCCCGGCCTTTTCCATGTCCTCGGCCGTGAGGTGCTTGGGCACCATGCCCTCGCGCATGTCGCCGACCATCTTGTTCTGGAAGGCGAGGCCGAGGACTTGCTTGCCTTCATCGCGCGCGACTGCGGCGACAGCCTGCAGCATGGTGGACTTACCAGCGCCGGCGACGCCCTGGACGACGACGTAGCGATCCCCGCTCGAGACGATCATGGTGGCGGCCGCGAGCTGCCCCTGATTCAGTTCCCGGGCCGACGCGGCTTCCTGAAGCCGGGACGGCGCACTGGCAGCGTCAACGATCGAGGTGCCTTTACCTTTGCCGGCATCGACGTGATCAAGGATCGATTGCTCGATCTTCAACGCTTCGGGCGTAGTGACAGCATCGACCAAGCGGCCCTTGTGCCGGATCTGACCGGATACGAGGTCGCCATTCTTGATAAGCCGATCGATCCGCGCCTCGACGTTGTCGATCGTCACGCCCTTGAGGCCAAGATCGAGAGCCGTCTTGGAAACCTGATGGACTTGGAAAGCGGCTTCACGCTGACTGAGAATGCGGACGGCCGAGGCGACGGCCAGTTGCGCGCGCGCATCGCCCGGCGACCCGGCCAGACGCGCAATACCGGCATCGACCAGTGGTTCAGGGGATCGCAGAAGGCCGGATACAAACTCGCGCGCTGTGTTCACCACCTCGAGCATCGCCTTGTAGCCCCGCACGGCGAGGTTTTCCGGCTGTTCGCGAGAAGCCCGCAAAGCCGCGGCGAGGACGTCCTTACCGTCAAATCCGAGCGCTGCAGCTCGCTCGATCCAGCCTTTGACCATGCCTTCGCGCTCTTCAACATTCAGTTTGGCATCGCGGGTGTTGACGGTGACGATGTCGCGCCCTTTGGATGAGACGATCCCAAGCTGCTCAGACTTAATGAGGATTTCTTCGCGGCGGGTGCTGTTGGCGTCGATGACATCCTTGGGGACACCGACGACCTCGAACGTGCCGTGCTTGCCGTCCAACTGAACCTTGTAGCCCAGCTCCTCCATACGGGTCCGCAGGAAGGCGTGCTGGATCGAGCCGATGACTGTGTTGTTGGACCAAATCTTGTCAGCGTGAAGCGCCTGCCATTTGCCGTCGGGCATGCGCGTCATGTTGGCGACGATGGAATGAATGTGGAGTTGCGGATCGAGCGCCCGGCTCGTGTCGTGCTGGAACAAGGCGTAGACGAGATTGCCGGTCTGAACAGCCGTCGTCTTGCCATCGACGGTCTTGCGACCTTCGGCGAGGTTTTTCTCGACCCATGCCATGGTATCCTTGACCGAGAGCGCGAATGCCCCGTCAGGTCCAAGGATGCGCTTGTCGCCGGCTATGTAGGCCATGATCGATACTGATTTTGGAGCGGAGAAAGTCAGGTCGTAACCCGGTCTGCGGTTCTCTTTCGCCTCGATCTGCTCGCCAGTGGGTGTCTCGCCCAGCAGAACCTTTTCGAACGCCTCACGGGTGACGCTTGAACCTTCCGCGATCGGGCTGTCGGAGAGGCCGGCGCCGCTCCATTGGCTGACCTCTCCCGCCTGCTCATTTGTATAATAATCACCGGCAACGAAATCGTCGTTGGTGAAATACTTCGCGGCGCCACCAGCGGAGCGAACGGATGCGATGGAGTGCATCGGTCAGTCTCCGATGCCCATGTCTGAATCACCCAGATCGTGGTGATCGTGACTGTGGTTTTTTCCATCGCCCGTGCCGAAGCCATCGCGCGCTTCGCGCACACCCAGATCTTCCTCGGCAGGATCGATCGGTCCTTGAGGCGCCTCAACGCCGGCGTCCTTATCGGTTGATCGGGATGATACTTCCTGGCCGTCGCGTCGGGCGGTGGAATTTTCAGGCAGCGCAGCTTCACGCTCTGGAGTATCGATCCCGTTAGGGTCGGTGGAATTGTCCTGCGCCGTGTCACCAATCCCTGTCGCGGATTGTGCGGCGCCCGGGTCCATACGTTCAAGGGCCTCTCGCGCGTTTGGATCGCGACCCTCCTGCTCTTCGCGTTCCTGCTCTGAGGGTTGCGACAGGATATTGGACGCAAGAGCAATCGGGCCTTCGCCTGCCTTCTGTTCCTCTTCGCTGAGCGCGATCTCTTCACCTCGCCCGCCGTCATCACCACCCTTTGGCTTACCCCCACCTCCGCGAACCTTGCCATCTGGATCGTCCGGCTTGTTCGGTGGCCGCCGAATGAAACCTTCTGCGACCTGCGGGTATTGCTGCCACTGCAGACGGACGCGCGCAGCAGGGAAACCGTCAGGGAATTTCACGAAGCCGTGCATCGAAGGCAGGTTCATGATGTCGTCAGGGATGACGAGCGGTTCGATCTGCTTGCGAGGCGTCAGTGTCGATGCGTCGCGGGTGGAATTGTAGCCGTAGGAATAGCCCTCATCCATCTGGCGGATTTCGCGATTGCCGATGTAGCGGGCGCACTGCTCGGCCGTGTCGAGATCGGCCGCTGCGAGCATGAGCTTGGTACGCGCGAGCGATGACAGGTTGCGGGCGTTTTCCTCGCCGTAAACCTGCACCAGCTTGTCGAAGGAGTGGAGGCCAAGGATCATGGCGCCGCCAAAGTTTCGGGCAGTCTGGAGGCCGTCCTCGATGGCAGGGAGGCGGTGCAATGCGCCCAAGGGATCGTCACCGGAACGGCGGAGACCCGCAGGGGCTCCGGGAGCCGCAGGCGACTAGAGCCCGGTCTCGCCGCAGGCGAGAGGACCCCTAATTTCCTGCCTGAACGCCAAGAAGATAGTCGATTTCAAGGCATCAATGGTAGGAAGGCCATCGTTCTGATATTGCCTGTTTTATAGGCAACGCAGCCTCGTGATAGGAAGGTTATCGTGATAGACCAGGATGACCCACTCGCGGGGCGTTGGATTAAATCCGCGACGACCGAACAGCAAGGCAAGCCGGTCGGAGATAACCGATTCAGAGTTAATGTCTCCAAGAAGTTCTATATTGCGCAGCTCACCGGCGCTTTCTTAAATATATATGAAACTGCTGAGCGCGTCGTTCACAAGAAGGCCGGTTTATCGTTCGTTATTTTTGAAGGAAATCGTTACCAGTTAAGAGCGCCAGAGGATTTAGGCCGTATTCTAGACATGGCCTTATCCAAGGGTGTTCATGTTAATCTCGGCGGATTGGAGCTAGATAAATAATGGCGACGTAAGATCGAGCTATTTCCCTTCATCTACATAGTAACGAAAGCTGCCCTCAAAAATTTCCAGACTGAGTATGGTTCAGTGCGCCCTCCGCACCCCGGCCGAACAAAACGCAAGAGGAAGTGATTGAGGGTATCGTGATTTTATTGAGCGAGGCAGCGTGATAGAAAACACCCCGACATTGACGCGATCGGGTCTCGCGGATGCCTTGCACCGCAAGGTTGGCCTATCGAAGTCTGACGCTCTGCATATGGTCGAGCAAATCCTTGAGCGCATGACCGATGCTCTGGCGTCTGGCGAGAACGTGAAGATTTCGAAATTCGGCACGTTTCTGCTGAACGACAAGGACGCGCGTGTCGGCCGCAACCCCAAGACTGGCGAAGAGGCGACGGTTTCGGCGCGGCGGGTGGTGACGTTCCGGCCGAGCGAAGGGTTACGGATGCGGTTCGCCGGAGTTCGATGAAGGAGGTCCGGCAAAGCCGGTTTCTTCCTATCGAGGATGCGCTCCTGCATTTCGTTCCAGATCAGGAAGACGATCACGCCTGCAAATGTCCAACCGGCGAGCCCGACGACTGACCACTTGCGCCATTCGAGGTGGGACAGGCCGGTTGCCTCGGCAAAGATTGGGGCCAGGGCAATGCTAGCGATCAGAAGGATGATGACGCTTATCCATGGCGCCCAAAGTCGCCGATGACTCCAGGGCTGGACGAGCAGGAGCGCGAAACAGACCGGAGCGAGGATTATCATACCGAGGTTGGTCCAACTCGAGGCGGACAGATTGTCCTGTGCGAGGCGATAGCCGGCGAACGCGGCTACCAACGGTACGCAGATCCACGGCCAGTTGAGAAGCAGATAGCGGCGTAGCCGCTGGGATTTCGACGGCGGGGGTGCGTCGGGATGGGGAAGGGTGAAGGCGCCCGACATATGTGTCGTGACAGCGAGCAGCGCGAAGGGCGCCGCTACGCATATGATGATCAGCATGAAGTGTGTCATCAGGCACGTCCTTTTGGTCCGGGATCACGCAAAGAAGAGCGTATCCATGAGTGAGAGGCAAGTCGGGGTCGCCGAAATCCGCTGTGTTTTGAAATCCATCGCGTTCTGGCGTGCTGGATGCACAACCCGAGGCAGTGTATGTTGCGCTGCGATATGATCACGTCGATGGCAGGCCCTCTTCGGGGGCAAGCCACTAAACCTGAGGGTGAACCGTCGATGATACCGCAATCGATCCTGTGCCTGATAAATCGTCACAAGCCCGACCGGAATAAGGCCCGGTGGGATGGTTTTCATTACGTCGGCGCCTGCACGGCGTGCGGCCGCGAGGTCTATCGCCTCAAGTCAAAGACGTGGCGAGCGATCGGCAGCGGCTGAGTATGGGAGCCGATGAAGGTCATAGCTGATGCTCACCCGGTTCTATGCCGGTATAGGTTGCAAGTCCTATCCACGAGCCGTTACCGCCGCAGAACTGGCGGACAATGTCGCCACGATCCCAATGGCCGGTGAAGATTCCGCGCCGGTTGATGCCGCCAACGGGGCGGGTGCGCGCTGCGAGCAGACGGGCGCGTCGGGTGTCTCGATCAAGGTGGCGCAGAGGTTCCATGGTGGTGATCCTTTCTGCAGGCGATCGCAGCGGTTGGCGGCGGGTCGCCGGTCTGACAAGGATTTAGGTACAGGGGGTATCGGGGATGTCAGACCGGCGGGGAACAAGACTGCTACTCGATCGCCAAGCCAAAGTTTGAGTTTCAATTACTAACAAAGGGTTAACTCCGCCCTCCTTGGAAGTTCAACACGATCAAGACGTCCAGTCATTTGAACGACCGAACGGGCCTTGACTTGGGTGTTCACTTAATGTTCTAACCGCCTCATAGGTCTCACCGAAGGAGAAAAACCTATGCAGATGAAAGACGTATTGGAGGGCTACAATTACGATCTGCCCCTGATGGACGCAGTGAACGATGTCGAACTTCGACCTGTTCGTCGGTTGCTGGCGGGAGCCCTTATGGGTGAAAGCCTGGATGCCGGGTATTTCGCGACCCGCGAAATGGCGGATGCCTATTTCGACCTGTGGAACGACGCCCGCAAGGGCGTGAGCTATGGCGAGGGCTATGCGGCCTTCGAGGAAATCCTGAAGGATAAGAATCCACTGCAGATGAAGCTGTGGTATCTGACCTGCGAACGCGATCTGAACGAAACCGTGAGCGACATGCGCTGGCTGGCGATCCTCGCGAACCGGCGCGCCTACATGGCGCGGGCCGTGCGTGAATCGGGAGCAGAAGTGCTTCATGTTGCGGCACGCAACCTGGTCGCTGGGAAGACGCCCGCCGAACTAGTGGCGGATCAGAAGGTCTGGAATTGAGCGCTCAGGCTACGAGCGCAAGAATGGTTTCCGGCTCGCTCGGCTGATGCCGCGAGTCGCGGAAGGGTTGCAAGGGGTCGTCGGTGCGCACGACGAACTGGTCGGCGCCGGTGGTGTCGCGAAGCTGGCAAGCGACGGCATAACACCTCTCGAATGAGGTGAGATGGCGTCGTCGGGCTGAGAGAGACGAGATAATCATAAGTTTGTCCTTCGGGTGATGTCCTTCGGGTGATGTGCGCAGATGCGCGGGAACGGACCTTGCAGGTTCGTTCATGTTAAATTGACCCATTGCGATCTATCGTGCTTGCAGCCGGAATCGACGTTGAGGCGTTGCTACGGCTGATCCACAGTAATGCATGGGTCTCATTCAATCGACGGGGTCGAAGCCGCTGCTACGGTTTCGGCCCCGTTATTGCATCGAGGCGGCGTTGACGCTCGGCGCGCAGCTGCTCGACCAGGTGTGGATCGGCATGTGTCTGGATCAGGTGCAGAAGCGCAGCGTCGGGAAGACGCACGGGATCGAGGCGTGGTCCTTTCGCTTTGGGCTCCGTGCGGCCGAGGCCCAGCAACACGATGCGATTACGGACCTCGACGAGGAGTTCACCGCGCTCTACGCGGGTGAAAGCCCGATCGAGCCCATAGAGCCAACCGGAGTTGACCTGGACGAGCATAGCCTCGCACCGGGCGAGATCGTCGGCATGCCGGCAAAGCCGGATGTGCTCGACGGTGAGTTGGCGCGCGGTTCGCCGGACGCGCTCGTAGTGATCGGAGCTGGTGGTTTCGATCGCGAAGAGGCGATGCATGTGGCGCACCCATGATCCCATGCTTTCCCAGGCAAAGGCGTTAGCGCTGGACTTGAGGATTTTTCGGTAGGACCGGATCGGTGGCGATGTGCGGGGAGGTTGCTTGTCGCCGTGAAACAGGTCGGATTGCCGCGCGCTCATGTGATCGGCTCGATGTCGCGAACCTCGACCATCCGGATCTTGGCGGTGCGCTCTGCACCGACAGGGTCGAGGAAGACATAACAGTGGTCAGCGAAGGTGCCGTTGCACGATCTCCAGATGACGCCTTCGCGGCCGAGGAAAAGGTGCGGTCCATACGCGGGATCTACGGCTCCCGGAGCATCGACGATGCGGACCCGTTGTCGTACCTGGAGCCAGTTTGCGGCGCCCTGCAGAATCGCGGCTTTGTCGTCCCTTGAAAGATAGGCGGGGCGATCTGCCCGTTCCGGGCCGAAGGTGGCAAGGGGATCGTCCGCGATGCGATCGAGCTTTGCTTCGATCGTTTCCATGGCCGGTGTCTCGACCTCGGCCGCAGGCCGGTGCCGCCGGTAGTGGGTGATAGTTCGTCCGCTGAACAAGTCCGCCTGGGAGCCGAGGACGCGCTTGCTTTGCTGTTCGAGCTGATAGGCTCGGCGCCAGTGGTCATCAGGGGTGAGGGGGCGCGCTGGCGCAGGTTCGGAATAGACGATCGCCATAAGCTCAGCGAACTCTTCGGGAGAGACTGTGGCGAGTTTGCGATTGTATCGCATGCCCCCTACGCGAAGCTCTTTGCTAGCTTGGGTCATGGGTTGTGACCCCGAAATGGCTGGCCACCGCATTTAGATGTGCAGCGAGCGCCCGTTCAGCATCGGCCGGGTCGGGCAGCGAGGCGACCGGGAAAAGGCAGGGATACCGGAAATCCAAACGGGCATGGTAATCCGACAGATGACGGATCAGCCGTGATGCGTCGGCCGAGATCAGTTGGGAATCCGGGCACTGCCTGAGGTAGTACCGCTCTGCCCCATAAAGATCGTGATTGATGAAATGCATGAGGTCCATCTCGTCGAAGCCGTGCTTTTTGAGCAGCGATTTCAACGACAGCTCGAGGGCGTGACCCACGCTCTGCCAGAACGGTGCTTCACACTGGTTCCCGTCCAGCAATGTGCGGGTGGCACGGCCGTACTCGAGCGCCATTCGCAGATATCGGACGCCCAAATCTTCATCGCTGCGAGATTGCTCACGCATTGGTTTCTCCTCGAGGCTGATTGAAGTGCTGCCTTCGCGGCCAGGATTGACCTACAGCGGGTATGGCCCTAAAACGGTATTCGCCATAAGATGTTGATATTTAACATAATAGTTGTTATCGCGCCAAAGCTATGCCCATGTTGCAGGGGACGCGCGCGCGTGTGATGATCGCCCTGTCGATGCAGGAGCAACGCGGATGATGGACCCGAAACAGATGACCGACGAACAGTTGGTCGATGCATGGGATAAAGTCGAAGACGGTGAAAACCTTACTGATTTCGAAAAGGCCGTGCTCGACGAAATTGAGCGGCGCAACATCGACTTGTAGAACGTCGTTAGAGTTATGACGATTTGTGCATGTGCATCGCAGGCATCTTGAACGTGGACACGAGAATGCTAATGGCCGCGCCAGGTGCCGGGTAAACGCGACCGCCCGGCACCGCCTTCATTTTATTCGGCCTTGGACACGGCGCTCTCGATTGGATTGGCCAGGTCCGGATCGACGACAGGCTCGGCATTAGCAATGGCGCTGAATGCCGCTTCGCTCAGTTCCTCAGGAGCAAGGGCGATGTGATCGAGCCGTGCCAGGCGTTCGTATTCCTCAGCCGACAGCATGACGACACGCACGGCACCATCGCGCTCGACCGCGATCGGGTGGATCATGGCTTTATCGCAGTAGAAACCGAAGCGCCTCGAAACTTCGCTCGAGCGGAAGGTTTCCATAGACAACCTCACGGTCTGATCTCCTGCAATTGAGGCCAGCGGCTGTTATGGCGCCGGTGTGATCGCCTGTTGATTTGGCTGAAAGCTGATACGCAATCCAAGGGCATCGGCAATTTTGCCGATCGTCGCGAAGCTCGGATTCCCTTCACCGGACAGGGCTTTGTAAATGCCTTCACGGCTAAGGCCGGTATCGCGTGAGAGCTTGCTGAGATTGCGAGCGCGCACCACGTCGCCCAGAGCGGCGGCGATTACGGCGGTATCACCATCCTCAGCAGCGGCGTCCAGATAGGCCGCAATGTCCGCTTCGCTCTTGAGGAAGTCGGCGGGATCGTAACGGCTAAAAGTCACGTCCATGATTTCATTCCTTCCATGCGTTCGCGATTGACTTTGCCTGCGCGATGTCTCGTGCCTGGGTGCTCTTGTCACCGCCGCAAAGCAGGACAATCACGATGGGGCCGCGCTTCATGTAGTAAACGCGGTATCCCGGCCCATAATCAATGCGAAGCTCGGATATTCCATCCCCTACGGGCTTTACGTCGCCCGGATTTCCGAGGCTCAAGCGACGCAGGCGGATCTGTATCCGGGCTTTCGCATTTGAATCGCGCAAACCAGCCAACCATTGATTGAAGGCGTTAGACTGGATCATCTCGATCATGTGATAACCATAGTTGACACACCCCTTACTGTCAACCGTGGTTGGCAATCGGAGCATCGGCCCGCACCTTAGAGATCCTCGCGAACCATGATCGTCATGACCCTGCGCGTGACGCTGGCGTCGGTGGGATCGGGCGAACCCCATTTCAGGTTGGCGTCATAGGCGTCGATCTGGAAATAGACGGTCGTGCCCCGGTATTCGATCTGGCCCCGATCGCGCTCGGTTCTGTCGTCGTCAGGATAGGTGAACTTGCGCACCTCTGCGAGGATCTGGGCCTGGGCCACAACCTCGGCCACCGGATTGTTGGCAAAGGTGCCGAGGCAGGTGCGGGTGATAACGGTTCGCCCGGTACGGTCGAGGCCGTGTCGGCAACGATCGTTGAGACGGGCGATGATTTCGCGTTCGGACATACCGGCTGCGACGGTTGCGAGGGACATGGCAATTCTCCTGTGGGTCAGGCGGCGAGACGGGGGCGCTGCGATACGGGCACGGCAGCGTTGAAGCGTTCGATCCAGCTGCGCATGGTCGGGCGCTCGTCGACGGGGATCGAGGCCGCGACGTCCTGAAACTGGATCAGGTCGAGCGGGGCATCACTGATGATCCGGTCGATGTCGTCGGCGGGCAGCAGCCGTTCATGGCGGATGAAGTCCGTCATGCGTCCCGGTCTCGCGCGCGTGGATTTGCGCCAGAGACCTTCGACCGTATGGAGGCGCGGTGCGGCGCGCGCTTCGACAAGGACGATCAGGCGAAGGCACCATACGGGCAGATTGCGGACTTCTGGCGGGGTCATCCCGATGCAGAACCAGCAGCTCGATTTGGGCGGAACGGGCAGACCAGCAGCGGCAATGCGGCGTTCGCACGCTTCGCGGTCCATGCCCCATCCGCGCAGCGGATAGCGATAGTCGTAGAGTGGATCTTCGATCTTGGCGGCATGGGTGTAGCGGATCGTATCGCGCTTTCCGGCATCGAAACCGATCAGGCGCGTCACCTTCTGGCCCCTTGCCCATGCGTCGATCGCGGGCTGCCATGTTTTCAGGAAGGCGTCCTGTGGCGCTTTCTTATATTTCAAGCTGCAGCTCGAACCGCCGAGCGATTTGCTGGGCAGGGTCGCGTTGGTGAGCGCCATTTCGAGCAGGGAATAGTAGGGCGGCCAGTGCTTGAAGCGGCGCGGCTGATAGCGAACGATCTCGAAAGGGATGCCGCGTGCTGCCATCCATGGCCGGATCACGTCGAGGTACTCGTAAGTGGCCGGCTTCTCGACGCCGGTATCCGCCGTGATGACAAGGTCCGGCTTTTCGCCACGCGCTTCCAGTTCGACCAGGAGCGCGGTGGAATCGACACCCACGCCATAGGCGAGGACGTTCGGGGCGCGGGGCGGCAAGAGGAAGTCCGGAACGCGGGTTCCCGCGTCCACGACCTTGTGAGCGCTCTGCAGCTGCGTCGCGGGGAGGTGCCTGGAATGCGTCACCACTCGTATTCCGGCAGCTCGTCGATCTGCGGACCATCGCAGTCCCACATGATCCATGCGCAGTTTTCGCGCTTGGCGACGTGGATGGCCGAACGGATCTCGGCGGGGACGCCCTTGGCCTCGGTTATGCCGACGTCATCGCAGACGTGCATGAACCAGCCATAGTCGTCCTTGTCGAAGCAGGTCCAGGGACAGTGCGGCATCCAGTTTGCAGCCGTCGCGGGGCTCATATGCCTCGTGCTGAGGGCGAGCATTCTGGCGATCTCGAGCGGAGGCGGGACGTGGACGGCCTGGGCGAGAGCGACAGGAGTAACGACCGAGGCCCCCTCCCCAGCTTCGTTGGTGATGACGATCGGGGGAACAGCGAAATCGGCCTCGTCCAGATAAGCGTTCACCGCAGCGAGACTGCCGAGCGCCTCGATCTTCGCGCGATCGACGTATGGGGTGCCGTCTTCGCTGCAGGGATAAATGACCGGATCGCCCGTTCCGGTGAAGACGACCTTCTCCGGGCCCCACTGCCCGGTGAAACCGTAGGAGGAGCGCACGAACGGCACACCATGCGCCTCGCAGATCGGCTCCAGTTCCTTGAAGGTGCCGTTGGCGACTTCGTGCGCATAGAGGCGCAAGGGCTGGCCTTCGGTCAGGTCGCTGTCGTTGAAAGGCTCGCCGTCCCAATCGGTGGACAGAGCCTCGGCCGCGATCGCGACCGTGAGGCTCTTCCAGAGGGCGTGACTGATGGTGCCGCCGATCGTGATCGACGCGGAAACACGGTCTACCATGTCCGGGCCCTCAGCGCAGTTCTTCGAGGACATCCGCGCAAAGCTGCGCATCCTCGCGGGCAAGCCGTTCGACGCGCGGCATGTCGCCCATGTCGATGACCTCGTAATCGTCCGACATGAACGACCATTCGGCGGGATCGAACTCGTCGTGCCAGCACCAGGTTCCGTCAGGCCAGAGGACGATTTCATGACCTGCGTTCGGGTTCGGGGCGGCAGTCGGCTGAGTTTCAGGGCACATGCTGCATCTCCTGCTGGCGCGGATAATCCTTGCCTTCGCCTTCACCCCTCCCCCTTTCCTTTCGCGGCCTCGGGCAGATTCAGGATGTCAGCGAGGGTCGGGGGTTGTGGCCAGCGAGGGCGACGGCCGAAGACCAGGCCCTGTTTTCCGGCATATTTGTGAAGGGCACCCGTTTCGCGGCCGAGCGCTGCGGCAAGGTCGGCGAGGCTGATGCCACGCTCATGCGCGATCCGCAGCGCGGCCAGATGATCAGGCGTCCAGCGCTGGCGTCCTTCGTGTACGAGGCCAATGATGTTCGCGCGCGTGAAGATGGCTGCGCGGGTGCGGCCCATCTGGCGCGCCAGTTCGGGCGTCGGGATCTTGCCGTAGTCGCGGCGAAGCCATGCTTCGTCGGCCTCGGACCAGTCAGGACCAAGGCGCCAGCCTTTGGACCGGGCATGGGTGCCGCGAAGGTTCAGATATTCCGCGCGCCAGCGGATCGAGAAGACCGATCGGCCAAGCAGGTTGCGCAAGGGTGTCAGGCTGGCGTTGTCGCGGTAGGCTTTGATGAGAAGTTCATCCTCCTCGGGCATCCAGACGCGGCCCCAGCCCTTCCCCTGCCCGGTTCGCTGCATAAGCGCCTGAAGCGACGACTTGGTGCGGGTGGCGAAGCCTTCCGTGCCAAGAATTGTGCCGATCTGGGTGTAGGTATGACCGGCTTGGACGAGTTCGATGGCGCGCTCGATCTCGGCGTTGGTCCAGCCCTTGGGGGTGCTGGCGTGCTTGATGCCCAGCTTGCCGGCACGGCTGTAGACGCCGGCATGGGGTCTGCCGATGATGAGCGCGACCTGTGCTGTCGGAATATCGGCCGCAAAGCCGGCGCGCAGCTGCGCATCTTCCCATGGCGTCCATGCCGGTGCTGCCTCTTCGCTGAGGCCAAGGAAGGCGGCGCGGGTATAGACCGCACCGCAGGAGCGGCCGAGACGTGCGGCGATCGTGGCAGCAGGCTCCTGCCCGTAAGTCTGGATCAGTTCGTGATCTTCAAGCTCGCCCCACGGCCGCGTTGAATGGCGGCGCAGGCCAAGGGTGCAAACCTTGTCCCTGACACCTTGCAAGCCGCGGCCCAGGGCCTGGGAGATTTCTGGAAGTGGGGTGTCGTCGTTGAACAGCTGGCGCAGGGTGCGAACCTCCTGCGGGGTCCAGCTGTCGGGCCGATACACCATTTCGGCCAGCGGCGCCGATGGCGTGGGTACTGGTGCTGCGAGCGGCACCAGTTCGACGATGATGGGGGCGGTGTCGTCGGTCATGACAGGCCGACCACATGGACATCGCTGAGACGGGCGCGCAGGCGCGTATGGAGGCGCGCCATGCGGTCATCGGCGCGTGGCATGGTATCGACGGCTGAGAGCGCTGAGAGGACGTCCAGCGCCTGATCCACGGCCTCGCGCGTGATGCAAAGATGCTTGGCCAGTTCATTGGCGGTCGTGGCGTTGGGAGAAATGCTCTTCAAGGCCAGGCAGACTGCCGCTGCCGTTGGCGCGATCGGATCGAGCAGGAAGGCGTCGAGGGCGCGGCTGCCGCGCGCCTTCAGATTGTCGTCGCGTCGGCTTGGTGTTTCGCGAAGATGTTCGAGGTCGAGCAGCTTCTGGGCCTCGGCATGATCGAGGTCGGCCGCGCCGTGCAAGTCTGGGGTGGCGCCGAGATGTTCGGTGATGGTCTGGTCGATCTTGGCGAGCAGGGGTGTGCGGGTGAGCGCGGGGCCGAAGGCGTAGAACTCGCCGGCGCTCAGGGTGCGCAGCTTTTCGGCCTCGCTGCGGCTGAATCCCAGAATGTCGGCCGCGCGCAGGATGTCACGGTCGAAGACGTTGATGCCGATGAGGAAGTTCTGAAGCTCGGAGACGACGGAGCTGGAGAGCTTGGCGAGGCGCTGGGTCGCGATGATGGGTGCGATCCCGCGTTTGCGGCCTCGGGCGCACAAGTCGGTGAGCGTGGCGACGCCAAGGCGGCGAGTTTCCGCGTCCTGCGCAGAACCAGCCTGATGGGGCGCGAGCAGGTGTCCTTCGTCGATCGCGACAAGGACGGTGTGTTTCCAGTCCTCACGCGGCGCGCCGACAAGGCCGGCGAAGAAGGCCGATGCCTTGATGATGCGCTGTTCGGGATCGAGGTCGGTGAGATCCAGATGCAGGGCAATGCGGTGATGCCTCGCGCGGGTCGCAGCGGCGGTCAGGCCATCGGCGGCGATTTCAGCGGCCTTGATCGTGGTGGCGCCGATATGCGCGGCAAGATTGCCGAACTCGCCCTCGGGATCGACGATCATGGTCTGCACATAGTCGAAGGCTTCTTCGACTATGCGGCGCATGGTCTGGCTCTTGCCAGCACCGGACCCGCCCTGGACCAGCATGCGACCGGCAAGGACGCGGGCTAGATCCAGTTCGAGGGGGCCATTGCAGGTTTTGCCGATGGGAACCGCGCAGCGCGGGGGCGCTGGCGGTCCCGGAAGTTTCACGACGTTGGACATGGGGCGGCTCCTTTCGGGTTGCTCGCCTGTCCCCTTCCCCCTTCCCTCAAGTGAGCATCGGCGTCTCGATCAGCCTGCGGCCTCGGGCTGTAGGGTGAACTCGGAGGCAGCATAGGCCCGCCAGAGGTGCCCCTCGGCCTCGATCTGGTTTTCGAAGGTGCGGATCGAATTTCCGATGGTGACGATGAGGCCCTTTTCCTCATCCAGTTCGATATGGCCGGGCTCGTAGACGCGACCAGGCCGGATGTATGGGTCATTGTCGCCCATTTCGCAGCCTGCGGCCGAAAGGTCTGGTACGGTGAGCCCGCTGCAGCGCCAGAGGTCGAAGCGCTCGCCTTCGGCGCTGGAGGTAATGTAGCGCTCTCTGGCGATCGCCCAAGCCGCGTTGACGTGATCGAGGTCATCGCCAATGCCGGTGATCGCTCCTCGGGCGATCAGCTGCTCGCCGCGATAGGTCAGCCACACGGCCAGCATGACCATGTTGGCATCAAGGAAGTCATGTGACGCGCAGCATCCCGGCGTGATCGTCTGGTTGTTGATCCGCATGGTCTGCCATTCGTCAGGCGTCATTTCATGGGCGAGCGCCTTGGCGAATGCGCAGGCAAGGGCCTCGCGGTTGGCATGCTCCATGGCCTTGGCGTAATCCTCGCCGGTGTAGATGGCCTCAAGCTCGTCTTCGGCATTGCGGCGGTAGAGCCCAAAGCGCGGCTCGCTCGCAATTTCGCGCAGCGCGGCTTCGGGATAGTCGATCCACATTTCGACGGGCTCGCCCATCGGCCCGGTGCAGACTTCGAAGCTGGGCTTGGTGTCGTTGCGCCAGCTCTTGTCCGTCCAGTCTCCCGGAATGGGCGGCATGCAGGCAATCGGATAGTCGGGGAATTGCAGAGCCCACCGCGTTTCGACTTCCTGCGTTGTGTAGCCGAAGGCGAGCGATACATACCCGGCCTTGGGCTTCAGAGCGTTCACCGACGCGATCAGCTTGCGGTCGCCATCGGCGCTCGAAAGAAGTTCTGCGCGAACATGCGGCCAGGTGGCTTCGTCGACGGTGATGTTGAGAAAGCCGTTCCACTCGCTGTCGTTCGTGTAGCCGGGGAAGATCGGGCCTTCCCCGAAGCTCCACGAAACCTCGCGGCGTCCCCCAACGGTGCGCGCCTTCGCGCGCGGCGACGGCTTGGCCTCGTTTCCGGCCTTGTCGAGCATGAGCACGAGAATGGAGGGGCGATCGGCTTCATCGAGCGGGCGGGAGTCGAGGATATGGCGTCCGCCGCGTCCGATGCCGAAGGCGTTGAAGGTCGGCGAATGCCCGCCGTTGGCGTTCGGGATGGACGTGCCGGCATCGTGGTACTGGATGTCGACAAACCCGGCAGGGCTGCGTTCCCTATCGGGCAGGAAACAGAAGGTGACGCGGCGACCGTCGCTCGTTCTGGCGGTGATGGTGTATTCGCCATCGGGGACGTCGATCGGCTTGTGCGGCACGTCGTTGAAGCCGGCGAAGCCGAGCGCAACGGCTTCGGCCTGGGACATGATGGGATGCTCTGTGGAAGCGGTCATGACAGTATCCTTTCGCGATGGGTCAGGCGCTGCGGCGCTGGTCGATGAGGTCGGCAAAGCGGTCCCGCACGGCGCGGGCTGTCGGGAAGCGGTTGGCGAGCTGGTGGCGTGCGAGGATCGGCGCGCGGGCCCTGGCTATGGCCGCGGCCTCGGAGAGGGTCGGCAAGCGCGGTGGCCAGCCTTTCACGTAGCGCAGGCCCTTGGGCATCGCGCCCTCGGCCTCGCGCCGCTGGTGGGCGTCGATCTTGGCGGCCGCGATGCGGATCTGCAGGTCGCGTGGGAGAAGATCGGGAGCCGTATCGGCAAGCCAGCGTGCGGGCTGAAACGAGAAGGTGGACTGCGCCTCAAGACCGCATAGGTGGATCAGCGCATCGCGGTTCGCAGGAGCGCTGGCTGAAGCGCGGGCATCGGCGATCGACTGCAGGACGCAGAACCGGCAGGAAAGCCGCGAACTGGAGTAGCAGGTATAGGCTTCGTGGAGCGGGATACCGAGATGGGCATGGGCCGCGAAGACTTCGGCCGTCGTCCATTCGACGATGGGATGCCAGAGCATCATGCGCGTGCCATGGGCATTGTCTGCACTGGCGTAGCGCGTGTCGGCTTTCCATTCGGGCGTCTTCGATCGCGCGGTGCTTTCGTCGCGGCGGATGCCGAGCACGTTGATGATGGTTTCGCCGCGCAGGGTGCGCGCCAGGTGCGGGCCGATCACATGGGCCTTGGCCTCGGAGGTACAGAAGCGCAGCGAGGCCGAAGACCACGGCCCGATCAGGTTGTAGGTTTCAAGGGCTTCGTAGCGGCGCTTGCCGTTTTCGAAGCGCTGCGCCCAGCGGTCGAAGAGGTCGCCGGCATTACGGCGCACGACGCAGAGCGGAAGATCCGCAAGTGCTGCGAGCCGTTCCACCATGGCGGGCGTGCTTTCCCATTCGGCGCGGCCGAGGTCGGCATGGATGACAAGGCGGCGGTTTCTGGGGTGGCCGAGCTGATCGAGCACGATCGAGACGGCGAACATGGCGGCGGAGGAATCTTTGCCCCCCGAGACGTTGAAGACGATCCAGGCCCCGGCCTTGATCGCGGCGCGGATCTCGGCAGGCAGGGCGAGCGAAGGCAGTCCTGCCGGCGTGGCGCCGGCAGGCTGCAGATGCTGGTGCAGCATGGGGTCAGTGCGTGTTCAGATGGGCGGTGATCGCGGCTTCCTCGACGACGGGAAGCCTGCTGGCCATGTCACGCGCGATCGCTTCGCGATAGGCGACTGCCATCCACACCTCGCGCGGGTGTCCTCGATATTCCTTCCCGGCCAGCTCGATCTTGTCGCCATACTGCTCGATGCGCTGACCGTTGTAGCAGACCAGGATTTCCCATTGGGTATGGCTGAAGCGCTTCTGCTCGATGGAGACGAGCGCCGGATCGAATAGCGGCTTGGGGGTTTCGGAGGGACCGGCGCCGGTGCCGAGTACGCGCCCGATGATCCCGGTCGTGCTGTGAAAATCGATTCCGGCATCGGTGATGATGACGCAGCCTCCGCCGAACTCGTCGGGCCGCAGGGCATCGCAGGTATGGGCCCAGGAGAAGGCGCAAGGGAGCGCGGACTTGCAGGCGGCGAAAATCAGGTTCGCCACCTGATCGACGCCAAACTGGTTGCCGCTGAAGCTGACTTTGCACTGCCCCTCGGCATCGGGTTCGCTGATGACGATGCTGCAGTCGAACGTCGGGAAGTCGGGATCGTCGAAGAGGTCGAGAAAGCTCCCGAAATCGTCATCGTCCTTGGGCGGGAAGAGTGCGGCGAAGCGCGGCCCAAGGTCGGCGTATGCGAGGTCGCGCCCGGTATCGCTTATACAGGGGTCTTCGACGATCTCGCTTGCGCGCTGCGCCAGCCTGACCATTTCGGCATCCTCGGCGGTCATCTCGAGGATGAAGGAGCTGGTGAGGTAGTTATTCGCCATGATGGATCTCCTGCGCTTCAGGCGGCATCGCCGGCGAGACGCGCGCGGGCGGCCTCGGCGAGTTCGGGGAATGCGGCCGAAAGGTTGGTGTGGATGGTCTCGAACGCGGGGATCGCGAAGCGGCCGTTTGCGCCGGGGCGGGTGGTCAGCAGCGCGCCGATCGTCACTTCGTCGAGTTCGGGCCTCGGAATGGTGGCGACATTGCCGTCATATTCGACGGGGCACGCAATCGCGGCTTCGATCCAGGAGCCAAGCCCGTCTTCGACGGCCTCGGCATAGGCGGCGACCGCAGCGTCGTTCTCGTCGTCGATATGCAGGACGAGAGTGCGGTAGGTGCCAAAATCGTGGCGGTTGGGCTTGCTGGTGAGGCGGCAGCCTTCAGGGGGAAGGCCATGGATCGCGATGATGCCGATGCGGTAGGCGTCGATCTCGAAGCGATTGACCCGCTCGAAATCCGGGGTGTGGCCAAGCTGGGCGCAATGGGCGTTCGCAGGCGCTGCGCCAATGTCGATGGTGTAGGACAAGGGAACCTCCGTCGATCCTCCATGGATCGCCTGTCCCTTTCCCCCTCATCTCAAGGGGCTTCAGGCTCGATCGTGAAGTTCCAGCCATGCACATGGAGCATTTCGTTCGCGTCGCGGTCGAAGGCGAGGAAGATGGAATCGAGGTCTGCGCCGGGTTCGATCAGCAATTCGAGCGTATGGTGCGTGCTGTCTGCAAGCACCGCGCGCGTGTAGCCGGCTTCGCGGGCGTCGGCCTCGGTGTGGATCGGCGGCGGCGATGCCTGGATGAAGGGCTTGGCGGCCAGCTGGGCGGGGCCGTCGAAGGTGCCGAGCGTCTTCAGGCGATCGGTTTCCAGCTTCGAGCCAAGATCCTTAGGCAGATCGGCATATTCGGTCGCAATAGCGATTGCGTCTGCAGCGGTGGGAAGCTCTCCGGGGGCACTACCCTTCCAGATGTAGGTTGCTTCCTCACCCTCGATGCGGGGATGGGGCTGCATGACCTGCACGAAAAATGTCGACAGAGGCCGGTCGTATCCGATGGCGACGCTGCTCGCGACGCCCTTCCCGGCGAAATCGTATCGGCTCATGAGGGGATCTCCGGTCAGTTCACCAAGGTAAGCCATTCCGCGTGCCAGGGGCGCGGGAACGGCTTGTAGCGGATGAAGGTGGGGACGAGGGGAAGCCCCATCGCAGCGAGGCTTTCCGCCATGGAAACCCGCTGGAGGGCTTCGGCAAGGTCATCTTCCAGCATGAAGTCCAGCATGGCAGCTTCATGAACCTGTTCACAAGTGAGCATTGTCCAATCCAGCGCATCGAGGAAAGTCTCGCGGCGCTGCACGAACCGTTCGATCCGTGCGGCATCGCTGCGGACCTGATCGACAACCTGTTGGTTGGTGAGCATGGGATGTCTCCCTAAGCGGCGATGGGTTCGCGGTTGATGGTCGCCGTATTCTCGACGGGCGCGGGCGATGGGAGGATGGCATCGAGGCGCAGATCGCGGCGGATGCGGGCGGCAAAGCGGGCACGCCGGACGAAGTCGCGCATGGGGGCAAAGCGCAGTTTCTGACCGGCTGCAGGACCGCGCTTGGCGAAGTATTGCACCTCGTTGCCTTCATGGAGCGGGCCCACGCTGAGCATGATCGAAATGTCATCGCTCGACAGCGCGACGTATCCTGCGATCGCGGGATCGCTGGGCATGGAACTGATGGTGAAGCTGCCTGGGGCGAGGCCGATTTCCAGCGCGAGCGCCTTCATGGCCTTGCGCCCGTCGGCGTGGAATCGCTCCTTGGCTACCCGGTCATGGGCAACGCCGCGCACCGCCAGGGTAAGAAGCGCGGGAAAGCGCTCGATTTCGGCCATACGGCGGCTGCAGGCGAAGCGCAGACTGTCATCATCGCCGCGGTTGGCGGTGACAGTCGCGAAATGGCGCGCGAGCAGCGCGATCGCCGGGTCGTGGTCGGGATCGACGCCAGCAATGCGGCAATCTTCCATGGCCCGATTGATGGCATGAAGCGTTGCGGTGATGGTGGTGAGACTGCTGGGGTCGATCGCCTGCATGTGACGGAACGGGACGTCGTAGGTCATGGTAGGACTCCGGGTCAGACCGAGCGCATTCACGCGCTCGATCTTCCCTTCCCCCTCAACTCAGAGGCTCTGATCTTCAGGCCGCATCAGGAGTCTTCCGAGAACCAGTCGACCTCGGTGATATTACCGCTCGCTTCGAGCGCCTCGATGTCGGCGATCGTCCAGCATTTGCGGTCGGTCATGCTGAGGTTGGCATAGCCGGCATAGAAGCGGCCCTTATGCTCGATGAACTGCATGTAGACGCGCTGCACGACGGGTTCGCTGACGAACCAACCGGGGCTGAAGCGGCTGTAGATCGGTGGTAGGATGCCGAGCATGTGGTCGTAGAAGCGCTGTGTGACGCGCGTGAGTGGAAACTTCGCCATCGTGCGCTCGACCTCGGCCTTCTGGTAGGCGTCGCACGTCATGAGGAAGGCTTCGGGATCTTTCTGGCGATAGTCCGCCAGAGCCTTGGCATGATCGGCGCGTTCCGCGACATAGGTCTGCGGGTATTGGCTGCAGGCGGTCATGATGTAGTGATCGGACATGGGAGATCTCCCTTGCGCGCATAAATTGCGCGCAAACCCCGTTCCCCCTCCATTTTCGCAGCACAGTAATTCAGGGAGTCGTTGGCCGGTAGGCGACCGTCCGAATTAGAGCCGGGGTTCGAGCATGGCAGCCGCTCACGCGGCGTCGGCTGCTGATAAAAAAATGCGCCATTCATCGATAGGGTTTCGAACGGCAGCTTCTACCATAGCCAGAGACCCACCCAGCGTTAAGCCGTCTAGTAGCCATGCTGCTGTAACGCTGCGTTACGCGTCGCAAGCACGCTTCGAACACTATCTCCGCTGGGTCAGGCTGTTTCACGATGCCGATGTTGGTCGGACGCGCAGGCCTTGTCGGCGTCAGGCAGTCCTCCCCGTTGGATCTCGGTAAGCCAGCAGCCGCAAGGCATTGATAACCACAAGGAGGGTGGAGCCTTCGTGGACGGCCACCGCAGGCCCAATGCCCAGCCCCAAGATGGTGGCGGGAACCAAGAATGCGACAATGCCCAGACTTACGAAGACATTCTGACGGATGATGCCACGGGTATGGCGGCTCAGGCCGACTGCAAATGGGAGGTGGGCAAGGTCATCAGCCATAAGGGCCACATCAGCCGTTTCGAGCGCAACATCCGATCCCGCAGCGCCCATGGCGATACCGACCGTTGCGCTGGCCATGGCCGGAGCATCGTTAACTCCATCGCCAACCATCGCGACCTTATGCTCTTTGGCCATCTTCTTGATTGCATCGACCTTGTCCTCGGGCATCAGGTTGCCCCAGGCCTCGTCGATGCCGACTTCGGCCCCGATGGCCTCGGCAACCTTCTGGTGATCGCCGGAAATCATGATCATGCGGCTGATGCCCAGATCATGAAGCTGCTTGAGGGCAGCCTTCGCGGCCTCGCGAGGGGTATCCATAAGGCCAATGGCGCCGAGATCGCGAGCGCCCTTGCGCACGACCATGGTCGTGCGGCCATTCTCCCGCAGATCCGCGATCGCCTGTGTCGCGGCCACGCCGAGAGGAGGAATGCCTTCGGTCCCGAACATTTCTGCCTTGCCGATCCAGACCTCCTCACCATCGACCGTCGCTACGACGCCGCGGCCGGTCAGGCTCTTCATTTCCGAGGCGACAAGAAGTGCCGCACCGGCGAGCCTCTCGCGACCGTCCTTGGCGATCGCCTGCGCCAGCGGATGGTCGCTCAGATCCTCCACCGCGACGGCAATGGCGAGAAGCTCCGCTTCGCTGGCACCATCCACGGGCACGACGTCGGTGATGCGAGGCTTGCCCTCGGTGAGCGTGCCAGTCTTGTCGAAGGCGATTGCCTTGAGTGAGCCGAGGTTTTCCAGCGGCGCGCCTCCTTTGACGAGGACGCCGCCGCGCGCGGCGCGGGCGACGCCCGACAGGACGGCACTCGGCGTGGCGATGGCCAGCGCACACGGGCTGGCTGCGACGAGCACGGCCATTGCACGATAGAAGCTGTCGCGGAACGGTTCGTCGATCACGACCCACGCGAACAGCAAGGTCACCGCGAGGATCAGCACTGCGGGAACGAAGACCCGCTCGAACTTGTCAGTGAAGCGCTGCGTGGGCGACTTTTGCGTTTCTGCCTCGCTCACCATCTTCACGACCTTGGCAAGGGCCGTCTCGTTTGACCGCCTTGTCACTTCGATCTCGATGGCACCGCCTCCGTTGATCGTGCCTGCAAAGACCTTGCTGGAGCCGTCGATGGCGTCGGGCTTCGCTCGGGCGGCCTCCAGATCGGTGACGGCCACCTTGTCGACTGGGATGCTCTCGCCGGTGACAGGAGCCTGGTTTATCGCGCTTGTGCCTTTGAGGACAAAGCCGTCCGCGGGAAGGCGTTCATTGGGGCGTACGATGGCGACATCACCGACGACAAGCTCCTCGACCGGTATTTCACTGGTAGTACCCTCGCGGCGTACTGTGGCAGTTTCGGGCGCGAGTTTCCCCAGCGCCTCGATCGCCTTCTTGGCCCGGCCCATCGCGTAATGTTCAAGCGCATGACCAAAACTGAATAGGAAGAGCAGGAGCGCACCTTCTGCCAACTCACCCAGCGCTGCGGCGCCGGCGGCAGCGACCAGCATCAGTGTATCGATCTCGAATTTGCGCAGCCGCAGGTTGTCGATTGCCTCTCGCAAAGTGAAGAAGCCGCCAAGGCCGTACGCCGCAATGTAAAGCGCGGTCGGCACCCAGTTCGGTAGACCGGCAGCAAACCTCTCTAAGAGGTAACCGATCGCCAGCAAAGCACCGCATCCCAGAGCGAAGATCAACTCGGTGTTGGGTCCTAGGAAGTCCGCGTGGCTGTGATCGTGCCCATCACCAGGGCCATGCTTCTCATCTTCTCCGTGGGTGTGGCTGTGTTTGTGATCTCCCGCACCATGGTCGTGTGGTGCATGGTCATCCCTTGCATGCGGCGACGGGGCTGTACCAGGGACAGGCACAACGCCGACCCTGCGCATTGCGGCAAGGATTTCACTCTCCTTTATGGCGAACGCCTGGTACTCGACACTCACAGTGCCAGCGGCGCTGGCTCTGATTTCCAGAACGCCATGAAGCTTCAACGCCTGCTCAACCGTGCGTGCCTTGCGCTCGTGATTGATGCCGGTGACTTCCCAAACCCTGTGGCGAAAGCGTGTGCTGAGCTCGGCACCTGCCGAACGCACCAGTTCGCGCAGACGAGTGACCGATAACGTGTCAGGGTCGAAATGGATGCAAAGTGTCGGCGTTTGAGTGCCGTTGTCAAAGCGAAGGTGCGCCTTTTCGACACCAGCTTTGGCGGACAACGTGGATATTAGCCTTCCGACGCATGCATCTTTGGCGTCGGGTATTTCTGGCAGCAGGACCGGGATTTCCAGCTCGAGCTTATCGGTCATTGAGAAGGCTCCTTTTGTCCGCTTTGATTTCATTGCGCGCGTCTGAGAGAATTTCGAGGCCGCCCATGAAGGCGATGCCTGCGGTGCCGAGGCCCACAAGCAGGTCCGGCCAGTTCGAGCCGAGCCAGAATACCAGCCCGCCTGCTATCAAGATGCCGCCGTTTGATACGAAGTCGTTGAAGCTGAAGGTCGTTGCGGCACGCATGTTGACGTCTGGATTATCCAGACGCTGCAAAAGACGCAGGCACTGATAGTTCACCACACCTGCGACTGCCGCCATAATCATCATCGTTGGACCTATGGGTTCGCTGCCGACAACATAGCGGCGACCGACGTCGATCAGGATTCCTACGGCAAAGACAAGCAGCATAACACCCGATGCGGTTGCAGCGCTCGTTTTCCATTTGCGACCTCTGCTCAGGGCCGCGAGACTGAGTGCATAGACCGCCGTGTCGGAAAGGTTGTCGACGCCGTTCGCTATAAGGGCGCTCGAGTCTCCTATGAAGCCCGTGGCGAAGAAAGCTGCCGAGATGCCGGCATTGAGCAGCAGCACGGTCCACAGCGTCCGGCGTTCCGTAGCGGTCTTGATGTCTTTGGTCATACGAGGATCTCCTCGATGGTCAGCAGCGCTAGGAAACCAACGAAAAACATTGCGCTGGCGAATGAGGTGTCCGGCGTCTCGTGTGCTTCGACGAGCAATTCTTCGGTTACCAAGAATAGCAGTGCCATGACACCGAAGGTCAAAAAGCCGGCAATGTAGAATGGGGGGAGCGTCGCGATCGGAATGGCTGCAAGCGTCCCGACAGGCAACAACAATGCCAACGCACTGACCGTCGCGATTGTACGCAGTCGCCGGGTCGCAGCCGTATTGAGCTTGGCGGTCAGGGTGATGCCGATGAACAGCACTTCGAGGGTCAGGGCGATGGAAAGAAGAATGCCTGCCTTGGAGCCCGTGATGAATGCCAACCCAAGCACGAGGCCATCGAGCAGGATGTCGATGGCGACCGTCGTCAGGAGGATGACTGGGCCTGAAAAGCGAGCTTCTATCGATTTGAGGCCCAGCATGCATGCGACGCCAAGCGCTCCGCCGTATAGCGTGGCTGCAGGGTCAGCTAGATGGGTCACCTGAGGCAGGATCTCTATGGCAGTGGCCGCGAAGATGAGCCCCGCCGCTAAATGCTGCATGGTGCTGGTGAAGTTGGCCGCGGGTCGCTTGAACACCGCCAGAATTGCTCCGGCAACAAGTGCTAGAGTCGGGACGAGAGTGTATTCAAGCGCCTTCATGCCCGTGAATCCAATTGATTGCGCATGTGGAAATGGGGGGCGATGCGTCTCACCAGAGAATCCCGCGATCCGGTTTGAGTGGCTCCGGTCCGGGACGGCCGAGCGCCTGCGATAGGTCGATCTCGATTGTCGTGCTCATCGCGGTCAGGGGGATGTCGTGCACCGAGTTGGCGAAAGGATCGGTAAGGTCATCGCCAATGCTCAAGATTGCCAGGAATACGAGGCTGATGAGCGTTGATCCGATTGGTGTAGCGATACCAAGGGTTTCAACCAGCGCGATCGGCAGCAGCAGGCAGAACAGGCGCGAGAACAGATTCGGGAAGAACTGGAAGCCATTTGGCAGCGGCGTATTTTTGATCCGTTCCATGCCACCTTGGGCATTTGCGATGTCGATCAGGACGCGTTCCGCAACTCCCTGCTGGATGGTGTCGATCCTGCCTGCCGCGAGCGCATCAGCATACAGACCCGAGATGCTTTCCAGGATGACGTTCGCAGGATTGCGGCGCTGCATAGCGGCGTCGGCTATGTCCTCGCCAGCAAGCCGGGAAATGTCGCCTCTGGGATTCTGGCCGCGCAACTGGCAACGCATCGAATGGGCGAACGCCATCTGCCGGGTGATCACGCTCTCTCGAAACGCGAGGTTCGGACCGTTGGGGGTCTTGCTGTAAGTGAGCGTGAGGCGCGTGATGCTCCGTGAAGCATTGATCAGTGCACCCCAAAGCGTGCGCGCCTCCCACCACCGAGCATATGCAGCGTTGGTACGAAAGCCTAGAAACAGAGCAAGAGCCGTGCCGAACAGGGCAGTCGGCAGCGGTGGCTCCTTGATAGGCATGTAGAAATGAAAGGCCGTAACCGCGACATCCCAGATGAACAGCAGGGATAGCGGTTTCGAAACTTCAAGAATGATCTGGCGAAATCGAGGAGTTGTTCCAACGATCATGATGTCACCCGTAAAAATTTTCTTGCATGGGATCGCAATTCATAAATCATTCCCAACCATCGCGGGTGCATGTCCTGGTCACACCAGCTTCCTCAAGAATTAAGTTCTGGTTCCGCACGATGGCCGTGCCGTGTTCGCCGAAGAACTGGAGTCCTTGGGACGGCGCGGTCAGGACCTGAGGAGGAGTGGTTTTCGACGTGCGATATTCCAGTGTCAGTCCGGCGTCCTTGAAATCCACGTAGACCTTGGATCCGTCGCTGCAGCGATATGGGTGCCGACCGACCTCGGCTGACCGGGTCGCGTTATCCATCGAATGGATCTCCTGCTCCGAGGGCGCGCGCTCCCGTTCTTCCTTTGAGCATGCTGTCACGGTGGCTAGCATGGCGAGGGCCAAGGTTGCCGTCCCATACCGGAATGTTGTGCTGCTTTTGTTTTTCATGTTCTTACGTCCTTGAAAAGTCGCCATGGACGCCTCAGGGGATGCGACTGGTTGAGGCGCCCATGGCGGACCCCCACACGGTTTTGCGCGACCAATTCCGTGTGGGGGCCATCTCATCGCGGTTCGAACAGACGCTTCAGTGGGCCGCTTTGAGAATGCGGTTGCGAGCGCCGCCAAGGCAGCCATGATCTGCGTTGCGAGCGCGCTTGCCGGCCTGCGGCAATAAGGCGAGCGATCTTGTCCAGTTCCTCACTCGGAACCCACAGGCCGCGGCAATGAATGCAATGGTTGAACTCCACGCCCTCCTGTTCGAGTTCGACAAGGTCGATCAGGCAAAAGGGGCACAGGATGTCATGGTCGATTGGAGTATCGTTCATGCCTGCGGCTCCTCAACCGATCGGGCTCGACGACAAGGCGGCAATGGCTGGTCGATGGGTATGGCACCTCCTGCCTGAAATTTCTCCATCGGTTCCACTCCTCTGTTCCCCTGACTCGGATGGTGCCCGGTCTAAGTCCGACCGGGCACCATCCCATCAGGCTGGTTCGCTGGTGTGGGGGTGGCGGAAGTCGTCGCCCTCATGCTCTTCGTTGTAGTGCTCGTTCGGGCCGATGACCTTCTGTCCGAAACGGGCGTAGAGCGTTGGAAGGACGAACAGGGTCAGCAGCGTTGCCGAAATCAGCCCGCCGATCACGACCGTCGCCAGCGGCTTCTGCACTTCGGCACCTGCACCTGCTCCCAATGCCATCGGCACGAAGCCGAGGCTGGCGACCAGCGCCGTCATGGCAACCGGACGCAAACGCTGCATGGCGCCGGTCCGGGCGGCCTCAGCCCGTTCCATACCCGTCCGGATCAGGTCCTGGATCGAACTGACCATGACGAGGCCATTGAGGACTGCGATCCCAGACAGGGCAATGAAGCCGACTGCTGCCGAGATCGAGAAGTCCATGCCTCGTACGAAGAGGAGCAGGACGCCGCCCACCAATGCAAAGGGGACGCCGGTGAAGACGATCGCGGCATCGCGAACGCTTCCAAGCGCTCCGTAGAGCAGCAGCAGGATAAGAATGAAGCAGGCCGGGATCACGAGCTTCAGGCGCTCGCTGGCCGACTTCATGTTCTCGAACTGGCCGCCCCATTCGACATAGCTGCCTGCAGGAAGCCGAACCTTCTGGCCGATGGCTGCCTGGGCATCGGCAACCACACTGCCGACGTCACGCCCGCGCACGTTCGCCTGCACCACGACGCGGCGTTTGCCGTTCTCGCGGCTGATCTGGTTGGGACCATCCACGACCTTGATTTCCGCAACACTGGCGAGCGGCACATAGGAGCCGCTGGGGACCGGCACCTGCAACTGCTGAAGCAGGTTGATGTCGGCACGCTGGGCATCGGAAAGACGGATCACAACCGGGAAGCGGCGATCGCCTTCGAAGATCATGCCGGAGGTCCGGCCGCCGAGCGTGGCGGTTACGGTATCCTGCACGTCCTGCGCGGTGACGCCAAGGCGGGCCATGGCATCGCGGTTCACCACGATGTCGAGCATCGGCAGACCGGTGGTTTGCTCGACCTTCACGTCAGCGGCGCCTTCAGTCTTGCGCAGGATGCTGGCGATCTGCTCGGCGGTGCGGTTCATGGTATTGAAGTCGTCACCGAAGACCTTGACGGCGATATCGCCGCGAACGCCTGCGATCAGTTCGTTGAAGCGCATCTGGATCGGCTGCGTGATCTCGTAGGCATTGCCGGGGAACTTCGCGAGTTGACCTTCGATGCGCGAGACGAGCTCGGCCTTGTCTAGCTTCGGGTTCGGCCATTCCTCACGAGGCTTGAGGATCACGAACATGTCGGTGGCGTTCGGTGGCATAGGGTCGGACGCGAGTTCCGCCGTACCGGTCTTGGAGAACACGAATTTCACCTCCGGCTGCTTCGACATCATCCGCTCGATCGGCACCTGCATGGCCTGGCTCTGCTGAACCGACGTCGCCGGGATACGCAGGGCCTGGATCAGCATGTCGCCTTCATCCAACTGGGGCAGGAAGACCTGTCCGAGCGAAGTGAAGGCAGCGGCCGCAAGCACGAGGCTGCCCAGAGCTGCACCGATGGTCAGGGTGGGGCGCTTCATTGCCCGGTCAAGACCGGGTTCGTAGCGCTTCTTCAACCAGGTCACGATCCGGCCGTCTTCTTCCTCGACCCGGTTGGACAGCCAGATGGCGATCATCGCGGGAACGAAGGTGAGCGACATGACGAACGCGAAAGCCAGTGCCATGATGACGGTGAGCGCCATCGGGACGAAGGTCTTGCCCTCCACGCCCGTGAGGGTGAGCAGCGGCACGTAGACGAGGATGATGATCGCCTGACCGTAGACCGAAGGACGGATCATCTCGCGTGCAGCCGAAGCGACGGTGGCGAGACGCTCCTTCACGCTGAGCAGGCGACCATGATGGTGCTGGTCCTCGGCGATGCGGCGAAGAGCGTTCTCGACGATGATGACCGCGCCATCGACGATGAGGCCGAAGTCGAGCGCACCAAGGCTCATGAGGTTAGCCGACACGCCAGCCTTGAGCATCCCGAAACCGGTCAGCATCATCGTCACCGGAATGACGAGCGCGGCGATGAGGGCAGCGCGGAAGTTTCCGAGCAGCAGGAACAGCACGACGATGACGAGGACCGCACCTTCACCGAGGTTCTTGGCGACGGTCTTGATGGTCGAGTTCACCAGTGCGGTGCGGTTGAGCACCGGCTGAACGACGACGTCAGGCGGCAGCGAGGCATTGATCGACTGCAGCTTGTCGGCGACTGCGGTCGCGACCGTGCGGCTATTCTCGCCGATCCGCATGATGGCGGTGCCGACGACGACCTCGGTGCCGTTCTCTGAGGCCGAACCCATGCGGATGGCCTGTCCCGAACGGACCGATGCGACCTGGTCAAGTGTGATGGGCACACCATTGCGGGTGGCGACGACCGTGCGGCCAAGTTCCGAAGCATTGCGGATAAGCGCGTCCGAACGGACCGCAAGGCCTTCGCCATTGCGATCGACGAAACCTCCACCGACGCTGGTATTGTTTCGTTCGAGCGCATTGCCAAGGTCGGTGAGCGAAAGGTTGAGCGAGGCGAGGCGCTGAACGTCGGGAACAACCAGGAACTGCTTGGCATAGCCGCCAATGGAATCGACCCCCGCAAGGCCCTTCGTGCTCTTGAGCAGCGGGGTGACGATCCAGTCCTGCGCAGTGCGCAGATAGGTGGCCTTTTCGGCTTCCGTGGTCAGACGCTCTCCCTCAGGAGTGATGTAGCTACCGTCGGGCTGCTGGCCGGGTTCCCCGGGCCGGTGCTTGTCATCCTTGCGGTGTTCAAGCTTGACGGTCCACATGTAGACTTCGCCAAGACCGGTCGCGATAGGTCCCATTTCGGGGTTCACACCGGCCGGCAGGTTCTCCGCGACCCCCTGAAGTCGTTCGCCGACCTGCTGGCGGGCGAAGTAGATATCGGTGGAGTCCGAGAAGACTGCGGTCACCTGCGCAAAGCCATTGCGGCTGAGCGAGCGGGTGAAGTCGAGACCGGGGATACCGGCCAGCGCCGTCTCGATCGGGAACGAGACCTGTTTCTCAACCAGCTCGGGCGAAAGGGCAGGCGCGCGGACGTTGATCTGGACCTGGTTGTTGGTGATGTCCGGCACTGCGTCGATCGGCAGGCGGGACAGCGATGCCGCACCGATGACGGCGGCGATGGCAGTGAGAAGCAGGACGAGCCAGCGCTTCTCGACCGCCCATGTGACTACGCGGGCGATCATGGCTCAGTCCTCCACCGCTTCGCTCTTGCCGAGTTCGGCCTTGAGCGTGAAGCTGTTGACGGTGGCGATCACCTCGGAGCCCTTCAGGCCCGATTTCACGATGACCATGTCCCCGGCGCTGTCGCCCAAGGTCACCGGGACCGCCTGGAATCCGGTTTTCGTGCGCACAAAGATTACCGTCTTGCCTTCATCTGTCTGGACGGCGGTGGTGGGCACCTTGATGGCATTGCCGCCGCCGCTGTCCGACAGCGCGATCGATGCCGTGACGGGCTCACCAACCCGCCACTGGCCCGCGCGGTTGTCGATCGTCGCGATTACCGGCACAAGGCGGGTATTGGCATCGAGGGCAGGGGAGACGAAGGTCACGCGCGCGGTGGCTTCGCGGCCTGCCGCCTTGATCGTCACGGTATTGCCGGGGCGCACGCGTCCCGCATCCTGCGGCTGTAGATTAAGCGAGAGCGACACGCTGGAGAGGTTCGCCACGCGGAACAGTTCAGCGTCTGCCGCAACCGTCTGGCCCAGCACGACGCTGCGCGCGATGATCTGGCCCGCAATCGGGGACGTGATCGCAATCCGGTTGAGCGCGCCGCCGCCAGCACCTGCGGCAGACACCTGCTGCTGCGCCAGGCGCAGGGCAATGCGAGCCTCCGTTGCAGCGGTACGTGCGGCGATCAGGTCCTGCTCGGGCGAGACTTTCTGGGCGAACAGGCGCTGTTCACGGCCAAGGTTGGAGTTCGCAAGCGACAGGCGCGCCCGAGCTGCCTCGATCTCGGCGTTGAGCGACGCGGCCTCGCGGCTCTCGATCACGGCAATGGCCTGGCCTTGTCCGACTGACTGGCCCAGGTTGCGGGTCAGCGAAACGACGCGGCCCCCGATCGCGGCCGAAACCACCTGCGTACCCTGTGGATCGCCGTCGATCGTAGCGGGAATTTCCACGGTTCCCGAACCGCCGATCGTGGGTCGGCCCAACTGGATCCCGGCCGAGCTGATCTGCTCGGCGCTCATCAGGACTTTGCCTTCCACTGGCTTGGATTGTGCAGCCTCGGCATTTTCCGCGGCCGGCGCTTCAGCGGCCTTGTCACCACCGCCGCAAGCGGCGAGGGCAAAGGCAACCGAGAGAGGCAGCGCGGCATAAGTGAGCGTGTTCAGTTTCATGGTAATCAGTTCCCCCCTTGAGGCGCGACGGCAGGCGCGGTCAGGCGCTCCAGCTGCGCACGGGCATTCTGGTATGATGCGAGAGCGTCGATGGCGGCGACGCGCGTGTCGGCGAGCGTGCGTTCGGCATCGAGAAGGTCGAGCTGGCTGAACTTGCCCTCCCGATAGCCGATACGAGCGATGCGGGCGGCTTCCTGCGCAGCCTGCAAGGCTGGTCCCGACGTCGCTCGCGCCGTGGTCGCCGCATTGTCGGCATCGGCCTGGGCATTGGTGATTGCCTGCTCGATATCGAGCGCGGTCACCCGGCGATTGGCTTCCGCCTGCGTGCGCTGGGCACCTGCTTGCGCCAAAGCGGCGCGACCGTTGTTAAAGACCTGCAGCGGGATCGAAACCGTAAAGACAGCGGCGAAGTCCTTCGTGGCTTCCAGACGACGTACCGATGGTCCGACATCAATGTTCGGCACCCGGTTTGCCTTGGCGAGGCGAACGCCTGCATCGGCGATGGCAAGGTCTGCATCGGCAGCAGCTAGTGCCAGCGTTCCTTGCGGGCTGACCGGTTCGGACGGCCCGTAGGACGCAGAAACGGCAGGCAGTCGATCAAGCAGGCCGATGTCCAGGGGGCCGTCGAAGGCGCGGCCAATACGCCTTTCAAGATTGGTGCGGGCAGCTCGGGCAAGGCGATCCTGCCGCTCGACATTGGCTTCAGCATTGACTCGCGCCACATTGGCACGTTGCTGCTCCAAGGGAGAAGCGCGCCCGGCCTGCACCCGGACACCGGCGGCGCGCAGGGCATCGCCGGCGATGCGAGCTTGGTCCCTGGCTGTTATAAGGCGCCGTTCGGCCGAGACGGCCTCAACGTAAAGCTGCGTTACCTGAAGGCGGACATCGGCAGCGATGATTGCAGCCTGAAGTTCTGCGCGGGAGAGTTCGGCGCTTGCTACGGCAACGCGAGCACTGCGCTTGCCGCCAAGTTCCAGGGTCTGCATGAAACCGACCGTGGTTTCGCTGCTTCGGACACCGGAATAAGGCCCGGTGCCAATTATGTTTTCGATCTGACCTTGGGCGACCGGGTTTGGCCGAAGGCCTGCAACGGTACGACCTGCCTTGGCAGCATCGATGCCTGCACGGCCCGCATCCATCGCGGGAGCAGAGCCGCCTGCGGCAGCGACGGCATCGTCGAGCGACAGGACATTACTTGCGGAAACTGCGCTAGGCGTCTCCTGCGCTTGCGCCATCGTGACGCAAGACGCGGCAGCCAGAAGGGCTGCGAGCGTACGATACATTGCTGATTTTCCTGAATCGAGTCATGTCGGCCCGCAGCGCCAGTCGCAGCGCGCGGGTGTTGAGAGCTCAATCAGGCGATAGGAGGGCGCAGCAGTGGCCCGGTCGTCCAGCGAGGCAGAACTACCGCTTCTGGCGCAGGCTTTGAAAGTCCACGCATGACCGGAAAGACTCCAGCGAATAGTGCGTCGCGAAACACAGCTGCCGAGCCGTGACATACGCTGTGATGTCCGGCCATTCCCTTGTCGGGATCACCGCGACTCTGGTCTGCGTCGCCGTCGGCATGTACTATGCCGCTGCATTCGATAACCGGAGCGACCGAAGATTCCTGGGCGTGCACCGTCGCGGTCGCCATCATTGAGGCGACAAGCAGGTACAGCAGGAGGAAGCTGCGGCGAAACATCAAAGGGCCCGATATCTTATACGGACGACAATGTCATCAGAGAAATTGGGCTTCGCAGGATTTTTGCGAATGATACGATATAACGCGATAAGTATATCTTGAATTAATTCGCGAAGCCAAGAATTCGATCAAAGTTGCCTATTACACAACAATTTTACTTCTTAGATGTGAAACGATGCATATTCACACCGCTGAATTTAAAAATATCAATATTGATTTGGACCAATACATTGGATGCTGATTTCGACGATTCTGGTGTGGTGGCTTCGAGCAGCACGGGGAGCACACCCTCCGGATCAGGCGCTGATGCAGGCTAAGGCAAACGGAGCGGCTCCGGTGAGTGCCGGGCTCTCCTTTTGTTTGGCGTTGTTGCACTTCACAGTGGGAGTATTGGCTAACGCTAGATGACGCTTCCCGAACTGGTCCCTCACGTTGGCTTCGACAATTCGTCCCAGATCGTGTGACAGAGCCAGACTTTGCAGCAGCCTTGGCAATACTTGACAGAGGCTGCATTAATAAATTGTAGCGCCAGATGTCTTGAGCATTCGGAGCATTCGGAGCATTAATTGGGGAGCCGCAGAGTACAAAGCGCACAGGTGACATGACTAGCGGGTATGAAATCAAAATCTTAGCCATAACCCCCTGAACAAACCCGCCTGTGGTTGAAGGCACCGCCGCTGCGGACAACCGGAGTTCGACCTGCCGACAAAAAAATTGGGATGACACGGAACAGTGGCGCGCCTATTTAAGGAGTGCAATGATGCGTCGAAGTCTTCTCGTCCTGTATGTTCTTGTAGGCGCGTGGTTTGCCACATCGACGGTGCATGCTCAGGAGATTTCCGCAGCACCACTGATCGAATGCACTGGTGTTGTGCATTCCGGCGGAGATGCCGAAAAGGCCCCTGGGGATATGGACAAGGGCATCGCTCACCACCACGGCATGTGTCATTCAGTCGCTGCTGTGGTGCGTGACAGCCAGTCGAACATACTCACGCGGGTTCTTCTTGGATCCGTGAAGCTTGGAAGGAACGCTGTCGTCCTTCCGCGCTGGACCACAGGGCCGTTGCTTCGACCTCCCATCGCCTGAACGAGCCGTAGTCGCCCGCCGGTCGCCAGACCGTGCGGGTTAACGCATCTCGAATTCAGGAATTACCATGTACGTTACACTCGCGGCCGTGCGCGCAACCGTGTTCCACGACTTTTTCTCGGATGTGAAAGCGCATCCCACAGCAGCGCAGCTGCCTGCGGCGGGGCCCTCGCGCCTTCGAGAGAGCGTAGACAGCCGGTGAGACAGGAATCGACATTCTACGTCGCAGCCTCGCCGTTGCGCGTATGGAGCATGCTGGCCAACCTCGACGAGTATCGCCTGTGGCGACCTGGCACCAGGATTACGGTACGCAACCCAGGAGCAGGCAGCAGCTTTCGCTACGCTCGTCGGACATTTTGGAAGAAGTGGCTCGTCGTCGATGCGACGATAACCGATTGGGACAAGGGGTCAGCGGTCGGATGGCGGTGTGGCACCGATCGCCTCATCGGTTTCACCGAAACCTATCGGATCGAAGATGAGGGATCTGGTTCCCGTGTACGCCACAGCATAGAGGCCATCGGGTTTTTCGGTCGCTTGGCCAGTAGGCTCGTCGCGAACGATATCCTGACGGCGATCGAGTTGGAAGACGCCGCGTTCGTCAATTTTGTGAAGCGGGTGATGCGTGAGCCTGCCGCGCCGAACCGTCACCGGCGGCGTGCTGCCAAGTACCAGTCAACTAATGATCGCGAGACCGATCGGCGCAATTGAGTGTCTCGATAATCATCAGAAAATTCAGGAGACCAATCATGTCTACCGAAAAAGATAGGGCTGGGTTTGTTTGCCCCGCCTGCACCGTCAGCCTTGTAATGACCGAACGTCTAGGGATCGAAATTGACTATTGCCCGCAGTGCCGCGGTGTGTGGCTCGATCGCGGTGAGCTCGACAAGATGATCGAGCGCAGCATCAGCGAGTACACCGAAAGACCGGTGCCGCGCGAACGGCTCGGCATGTTCGATGGCGGACACGGTGCAAAGCACGGCAACAGGCACGGAGCCGAGCCCATGCGGGGGCATCACGGTGGCCGCCGCAAGGGTTTCCTGAACCGGCTGTTCGACTGACAGTTCAATCAGCCGCGGCGCCTGGATGTCCCGAAGAGCGCTAGAACGGTTCACGCCATGGAGCGGCCAGCCCTCCGCTCCATGGCGAAAGTTTCAAGGGAAAATGGCAAAGGGCATAGCCGACACCGCCCGGAAACGCCTGTCTATGGGCGAATGCTTGTAGTGTTCGCTGTAAGCCGCCCGTTTGGCTTGGCGGTTTCCAATGACTCGGGCGTCTGGGGCATGCAAGTCCAGTCGCCCCGATCCACAGTCCTGCCTGACATTCCCGATAACCAAGCGGAACCATCGATGTCATTCCTCGATCGATACCTGCCATCCCTCTCGATCTGGGGCCGCGAGGCCATTTTCGCCCTGATCGCGGGCGGGCTCGGCATTTCGATAGCCCTCATCATCCATTCGGCCTTATTCCATTTGCTGGGCAGACTATCGAGGGCGAGCATTACCCAACTTGATGACATCGTCGTCAGTCGACTGCAGCGGCCAACGCGATGGGCGTTCATCGCGATGGGAATCGTACTTGCGTCACGCAAGGTGCCGTCCCTCGACTCAGTCTGGGATGGCATGGCCGGGTTAATTGTACCCCTTCTTACCGGATGGGTTGCGATTGCTATCTTGAGAGCGTTCGTCGAGGCCATGATCCTGCTTGCCGACATCGACGTCGAAGATAATCGAGATGCCCGGCGCCGCCGGACACGGCTATCGATATTCAGCAGGATCGGAACCTTCAGCATCGTTTTCCTGACGATGGCGGGAATGCTGTCATCCATCCCTGGCGTTCGTCAGGTCGGCGTGACGCTCATGGCTTCAGCCGGATTGGCTGCGCTCGCAGTCGGAGCTGCCGCCCAGCCTGCACTCAAGGCGCTGATTGCAGGTTTCCAGATGGCGATCACCGAGCCGATCAGCATCGACGACGTCGTAATTCTTGACGGTGAATGGGGACGTATCGAGGACATCCGCACGACGTATGTCGTGGTGCGCCTGTGGGACGAGCGCAGGCTGGTGGTTCCATCCAACCGGTTCCTCGAGAGCACTTTCCAGAACTGGACGAAGACGTCCTCGCAATTGCTTGGAACGGTGATGCTTTATCTCGATCATGCTACCGACGTCGCGCCCATCCGTGCCGAATTCTCCCGCAAGCTCGCGACACACGACCTTTGGGATCGCCGTGCCCATGCTCTGCAAGTCACCGACTGCCGCGAGACGACGCTGGAGCTCCGGTTGCTCATGAGCGCGAAGGATGGCCCTTCATTGTTCGATCTACGCTGCGCCATTCGCGAAGAGATGCTTGAGTGGATTCGAAGCGAGATGCCCGAAGCGCTTGCGAGAAGACGCAACATGCAAGTCGACCCGATCGAGATCGTGCAATCTGCGGCCGGTGCGCGAGCAATGATGAGCGCATCGTAGATGTGATGGATGAGTTCGTTCGTGCGCTTCACGGTGTTGATGACGCCGCATGCTGTGCAACTTGTGGATCGTTACACCAGAGGCAGGAAGATGGACGCCCTGTTCATAGGGCAGCGGACCACTCCGCAATTGCAATTATGACTCATTCCTGATTGTCGCTCTGACAACTGAATGACTGGTTACTGGCCTAGGCGGAACGAAGGTACATGACTGGAATGGGCGCGTAGTAGACACCTGCCCTGCTGTCCGTTCACATGTTCATCACCAAGTCGGGGGCCTTGCGGGACATCGCCAGTCAGTGTCTTTTGCTCTCAGCAGTGAGTCAGGATGCCGCTGCTACCTTTGGTGGCCTTAGGTTTCCGGCAGCTTTGGGCCGTCTACGGTATAGGTCGGCCGCCCATGTCTCGATCCATCCAGTGGTCACTTCATCGTGAGCCAGGTCGCCGCTTTCGATAAGCGCGCGGATCTCGGCCTGCGCTTGCTGGATGGCGGCTTCCCAGGGATCGGACGGCGTCTGTGGAGGCGTAGGTTCAGGAGTGATGGCCATCGCCCGATGGGGTTCGCGCAGACGATCAAGCTGGGCGATGGTCCAGCGCTCCATGTGGTCGGCCGCGAGGGCATCGGTTTTCGATACCTGCCGGCGCCGGGCATCGCGCCGTGCTGCGGTGCCCCATGCCTGGGAATCGAGCGAGGCCACGCGATGGGCATAGGGTTGAAGGTAGGGGATGGCCGCTCCCTTCACGCCGAACAGGTGGAGGCGCGGGCCCGGATCGGGGAGTATCCTGTCGAGGTGGGCGACAACCGCGATCAGACCGTCAGGCCCATGAATGTCTCGGCGGCACATCGAACCAACACCGACAACGGTGCCCGGATTCATCGACCATGCCAGTGCTTCAGCGCAGCGTTCGTAGTCTTCAGGATAGCGGCCTTGGAGAACCGGCATGAAGCGGTCGATAATCCCTAGGTCATAGGCGCGTGAACGACATTCGCGGTTCGTCGCCACGGTACGGGCGATGCGGTCGAGGACTTCGGCGCGATCGGCGGCGATTTCGGCCTCGCAGCAATAGTCGGCAGCCGCAAAGCGGCGGAAGGGATAGGATGCGGCCAGCGCCATGTAGTCGGCGATCGACCATGGATAGCCGCCGTATCTGGCCATAAGGACATAGCCCGCGCTGTCCAGATCGAGGCTCTTGAGGCCATAGGCGTTGCCGAGCTGGCCAGTGCGCCAGCCATGCCATTCGCGCCAGCCCCCTGAAGCGGTCCGCCAGCGAGAGAGGCAGTTCGCGGAAATCAGCATGGGTTGCTGCATCAGCCGCGCGCGTTGCAGGATTGGCCCTTCGTTGAGGTGGGGCAGGCCCACGATCACCTCGATCGTCATGTCAGGATCTCGGCGTCGAGTTCGTCGAAGCTGATGACGCTGGTGCGCTCTTCATAACGGGCAGCATCGACGAGGGCCTTGAACACCGGGTCGGCGTATGTGGGGCGGGCCATATGATCGACGCTGGCGAGGCGGTAGCCAAGCACGCCAACCTTGCCAGTGGGCACCCAATCGGCCCAATTGCCATAGGCGGTGGTGACAACGACCTTGCCGATGCGCGCCTCGAAGGCTTCGCGCTCGCGCCGGACGTGGCTCTGCCGGGGTTCGACGGGCTCGCTGGCATAGGCTTCCCAGCGTTCGGGCCGCCAGCTCTTGACGGTGCCGGTGGCGAGCGAGAGTTCGATGTCGAAGAGCGGATCTCCGGCAGCGGCAAATTCGGTTTGGAACGCGACGATCACGAGCGACCAGTCAACGTCATGCTCGTACTCTGGCCCGTCGAGGCGCAGGGCCTCGGGCATGGCGGCCTGGCGCGCTTCGGACAGGACAAAGCCGCCATGCGACGGGGTCATGACGCGCCAGATGCCGGGCAGGCGCTGGGTGGCCGTTACGGGCTTGCCCCAGCGGGTCATTTCGGGTGCGGGGGAGGAAGCGAATGCGGGCATGGATGTTCTCCTCGATCGTTCGCTTCCTCCTTCCCGCTCCCCTCATTCGGCTTCGGAGAGCCAGGCCGCCATCGTATCGACGACAACGGGACGTCGCTCGCAGTGCCGCCGTGCGCCCTCGGCGCTGTTGATGGCGCTGTGAAGACGGCCAGCGGCCTTGGAAGCGCCTGCCTCGCGCAGCAGTCCGCGCGCACGGCGCATGAGTTTCAGGGCGTCGTCGATCTGTTGCCTGGATCGCGGTGTGGCGGGTTTCAGGCGGGGCATCTCAAGTCCTCCTGTTTCTTGAGGACAATGCGCGCGGCGACTTCGCTGGCCGAAAGTTCGGTCCGCTCGATCACGCGCCAGGGTTGCATGGCATCGCCGGGAGCGACCATGACGGCGATTCTGGCCTGCGTCATGCGCTGCGCGACACGGATGGCATTTTCGCGCCTGCAGAGGCGCGCCCGCAGCGGCGAGAGTCTGGATGCCCCGCTCATGGCGGGGGCATCGCTGCAGAGGGCCGCGGCGCGAAGATTGTTCGGTGAACCTTCGTTGCCGGGACGATCGACCATTCGGCGTCCCTGAAATTGCTGATGCGGTAGTGCCCGGGCCTGCCGACGGGGCGGAAGGTTATGGTCGCGCCGCGCTTGATGACGGTAAACTCGTCACCCGCGAAGCCATCGGTGAAGGTGATCGCCTGCGGAAATTTGACGCGCATGCCATCGACGATCTTTCGGGAACGCTTCTGCAGGCGGGCGACGCAGCGCCGGCGCCAGTCGAGGGAATACTCGTTGGTGGTGGGCGTGAGCAGGCGAAGGATGTTCTCCGGAGCCTCGGCCTCGCAAGGCCCCATCATTTCGCTCATGTCCTTGAAACCGAAGTGCATGGCCTCCTTGTCCCTCGGGTTCCACTTTACGAGGCAGACCATGGCGATGACTTCGGTCGGCACGCCGTTTTCGGAGTATTGCACCGCTGCGTACCAGACCCGGTTGCCGGGGCAGGACGATGCAAGGACGCCGGCGCCGCGCGCGATTCCTTTGTCGTCCGGCGCATTGGTGAAGGTGAATTGGGCGTCGAGGTAGGACTTGGGTGTAGCGTGTCCGCCCATGTGGTGTCTGTTCATGAAGAGCCAGCCCATGGTGATGTCTCCTGATGTGTGGGGTCATGCCGCTGCCTTCAGGGCATCGCCGGCAGGCGCAGACGCCTCGGCAAGGCTGAAGGCGCGCAGATAGTTGAAGGCTTGTTCGGCTTTGGCCGAAGCGGTGAAGATGGCGCTGTGGTCGGCGCGAAGTACCCTGACCCAATGCGCAAGGTAGCTGGCATGGCTGTCGTGGAGTTCCGTTGGCAAGCCGAGTTCGGCGCAAATATAACTTGCTGTTAATTCAGCACAAAGTTCTTCTACGCAGTAAGCATCGTCGCCGAAACGCTTGCCGAACGTCCGGTTGAGACGGTCCTTGTTCCCGCTCCAATGCGCACTTTCATGTCCGCGGGTCGAGGCGTAAGCGTCCCCCGACTTGAAACTGCCGGGACGGGGTAGCTGGATGTAGTCTCCGATCGGGCTGTAATAGGCTTCGTCACCTCCATGACGTACCCGCGCAGGGATTGCCGCGAAGAAGCTATCGATCGCGTCCTGGCGCTGCGAAAGCAGGCTCGGTGTCGGCGGCACGTCGCGGGCATAGTAGTAATCCGGCAGGCCCTCGATCTCGTCTGCGTTGTAGACGATGTAGTGGCGCAGGAAGCGGATAAGCTGGCCGGTGGCCTCGCCCATCAATCCCGGCTGTCCGGCCTTGCGGAAGCTGGAGGCATAGATCGACATGGAGGGATCAGCTTTGCGGCGAACACGCGCACCAAGTTCATCGGCCTGGCGGGCAGTCATCCAGTAGCGGCTGCGGTATCCACGCGCATCGGCGATGGTCCAGAGCCAGAGACAGTTGATGCCGTTGTATGGGGTGCCTTCGTGGCGCAGAGGACGACCGCCCTCCCCGGTCAGCGACCAGGAGCGGGTCCATGGCGTAGTTCCGGCTTCAAGGCGGGAGACGATGGCGTTGGTGACTTCGCGCGCGATCTCGCGCGAATTGCGGGGCGTCTTCATGGGGTATGTCCCTTGTCCGGTGTGGCGAGAAAAGCCGCCGGTGAGCCGTAAAGCCCACCGGCGGTTCGTCGGTCAGGTTGGGGACGCGGGTTATTCCGCCGCTTCGGCCCACTGGCTGACGGCATCGTCGTCGCCGTAGACAGCGGGCGAGCCATCATCGATCTGCTGATCGTCGTCGCCTTCAGCGGAGCCCGCATCGTCGATCGAGACGCCCTCGCCGTCATCCCCGTCGTCGGGCCCGGCAAGGGCTGCGTCGATCAGGCTGGCCAGTTCGTCCTCGGCTTCGCCGTCGGAGCCACGTTCGCCGGCTTCTTCGGGCGTGTCGTCGTCGTCCTGATCGGCCGTCACCTCGGCGGGGGTGAAGCGCATCGCTGCGGGCACCCAGGCCAGAGCCCTTTCCTTGACATCGGCTTCGATCACCGCATCGCCGGCGAACAGCTTCTCGCAGGACGTCGAGATTTCGCCCTTCTTCTGGCTCGCATGACGGCTCGAGAGTGCAGGGCCGCCGACTTCATCGAGGAGCGAGAGCAGCGCGCCCTTCGATACGCGGTCGAAGAAGTTTGCCGAGGTCGGGCGCCACCACTTGGCAACATCGACTTCGAGCAGCCCCGCAAGGTGGTTCTGAAGGGCGTTCTGGCGATGACTGTAGGTTTCCTTCGACTTGAAGGACTTGGCTACCGTCCAGGCCAGCCACGCGGTCTTGGCCTCATCGCCGAGCGCACGGAAGGCGTCGAAGCGTTCGATCATGCTCTTGTGTTCGGTCCAGGAGGCGTCGAGGCCCTCGCGCACTTCGGCCAGATAATCGTGCGCGACCGACTGCGGATAGGCGTCGAAGCGAACCGGATCTTCGGGATGCGGAGCATGGATGCTGGTGCCGCAGCTCTCGCGCATGATGTCGACCTTATCGACCATTGCGAACAGCATGAAGTCGAGCGCGAGCGCCGGATTGGCGATCATGGAAGCGCCCAGAACGTCGCGGCGCTGCACGGCGAGCTGGTCGAGAAGAACCTGGCTAAGCGCCTTGCCGCCCGGTGCGGCCTCGTCGGGAGACACATCCTTGGTGCCTCCGGTGACGGTGGCGGTCTCGCCTTCCTCGATGCGGAAGGTCGGCACGCGCGGCGCAGCATCGCCGGCAGTTTCGCCCTCGATACCGTCTTCCCCGGTTTCGGCCGCGTCCTCGTCGTCTTCGTCGGGCTCGACCACGGTGACGCTGAGCGGCGTCTCGCTGTAATAGGTGTGGTCGAGTTCCATGCTGCCGTCCTGCGAGAGCGTCAGAAACAGGCCGACACGCGGGGCGAGTTCGGGAGGAAGGATCTTCTCGCGGCGGTTGACCTCTCGAAGTTCGGCGGTGAGCGCATCGTATTCCTTGTCGAGCGCTTCGTAGGCTTCCGGCTCGGTTTCCTCATCGTCCATCTCGAGGCTGATGATGCTCTGGCGCGCTTCGATCTCGCTGATGCGGATGATCTGCGCCTCGGTGAGCGGAAGGCTCGGCAGGCTGACCCGGCAAAGGTCGCGCGCCACTTCCCAGGTGGAGTTGGAGGCGACGGGACGAATCCACGCGAGGCCACGTTCTTCCCCGATGCGCTTGGCTTGGGCTTCCATCGCCGCGGCCGCAAGCGTGTGGGCAATCTCGGGATTGGTCCAGCGATCGCCGTTGTCGCTGAACAGGTCGCGATCGACGACGCCGCCCGCCGCAACGTAGGCTTCCTCGCCGACAAGGCGTGCGATCGGATCGGTCGACTTCATGGAGTCGTTTGCGATGACGCGGCGAATGGTGTCGGCGCTGGCGTGGTAACTGTTGGCGCCGTAGCTCTTCCACACCATCAGCTGGCGCTCATGGCTCTCGGTGGAGGCATATGCCTTGGCCATGTCGAGCGTTATTTCGCCCGCCTTCAGGGCGTCGAAGATGGGCTCGGCAAGGTTCGCGAGCCGCAGGCGTCCTTCGACGAAACGGCGGGTGATGCCGAAACGCTTGGCGACCGCCTCGATGTCGCCGCCCTGCCCGAGGCAATACTGGAAGGCGCGGCATTCGTCGGCAGGCGACATATTGAGGTGATGGAAGTTTTCAGCGAGCGATGCTTCGGAAAGCTCATCGTTGCCGCCGCTCAGGATCAGCACGGGCACGTCGTATTCGGCCGCGTTGATCTCGCCGCGCTCGGCGAGCAGCATGAGGGCACGAAAGCGCCGGCTACCGGCAATGACGCCATAGGAGCCGCGAGGCTTCTTCACGGAAGTCACGACCAGGTTCTGCAGGATGCCGCGCGCGGAAATGTCGGCGGCGAACTGTTCGATCAGGTCTTCGCCGCGGGTGCGCACGTTGATGTCGGAGAGGACCAGCTTTGCCAGCTTGACGGTCTGGATCATGGGAACAACACCTTCTTCTCATCGTCCGGCCAATTCACGGACACCTCTTCCCTTCCCCCTCCTCTCTCCTGACCGACCCGGCTGTTTTGGCACTGGTGGTCGATCAGGGAGGATAGGTGCGCCAAAGCAGCCGGGGCGATCAGGAGGGCTTGAGGATCTCGGCGATGATGGCCTCGGCCTGCGCGACCGGGATGAAGACGCGGGTGCGGTACTGGATGATCTCAGTGAACGCGCCGAGCGATTTGAGCCATGCAAGCTGCGAGGCCGGAGCGTCGACGATCTCGACACGCGGGTTGCCGTTCACATGCGATCGCTTGAAGGACATCGGGAACGGGCGGGTCACGTTGACGCTGCGCCCTGCGAGGACGGCATTGGTGATCGCTTCGACCGGCATCTCCTCGCTGCTCGCAAGGCCGAGCTTGGTGAAGAGGTCGACGATGCTGTGCTCGAAGACGATACGGCCAAGCCAGCTGTTGCCATTCTTGTCGACAATCCGGTTGACCGCGAGGTGATCGGAGGGCAGCGCCGACCAGATCGGCAGCAGGAGCCCGGTTGCAAGGCGCACCGTCTCCGTCTCCAGCTGCTCGGCGGCTTCTTCGACTTCGGCCTGCCACTTGGCCCGGAAGGTGTCTTCGTCGATTTCCTCCCAGGCGGTCTCGTACAGATCCGCCTCGCGCATAGATTTGCGGCTGCAGGGGCGCTGCAGCTCGATGCGAAGGATCGGCTCGCCTTCATCGTCCATCCATGCGTTCGCCTTGCTGCGCAGCGCGACGCGGCCCGACTTGGCGTTCATGACGAAGGCCGGGTTCTCGCGCCAGCGGACCATATCGAGGATGCGCTCCAGCGAAATCGGGTTCTTGCGCCGTGCGATCTCGATCGTGAGAAGGTGCGTGGTGGCGCCGGTGCCGGGATCGGTCCGCAGGATCGTGTCGCTGATGACGCGGGCGCTGTCGGCCGTGATCGTCTCGACGCCGACATCGAGGGTGCCGGCCTCGCGCGCGGCGGCGACACGGGTTTCAACGAGGGTAAGATATTCCTCGAAGATTTTGTTCTGCAGCGCGATCGGCAGGGCCAGCAGGCGATTTAGCCAGCGCTGGATTGGCGGAAGGTCTTCCTTCAGGACGCCGTCGCCCTCGGTGATCTCCAGCCCGCTGAGGTCAACGAACTCGGTCATGTTCGTGCTCTTGAGCTTGCCATGATAGAGAAGGTGGAACCACGTAACGAGGGCGTCGCGCGCGTACTCGCTTTCGAGGTTGTCGGCGGGATCGAAGAGGCCCTGGCCTCCGGTCTGGCGCTGGCCGCGCGTGAGGGCGCCAAGGCTGTCGAGGCGGCGGGCGATCGTCGAGGTGAAGCGCAGCTCGCCCTTGCAGTCGGTGGTGACTGGACGGAACAGCGGCGTCGATGCCTGATGGGTGCGGTGCGTTCGGCCCAGACCCTGAATGGCCCGGTCAGCGCGCCAGCCCGGCTCGAGCAGGAAATGGGCGCGCCGGTCCTGGTTCACCGCATCAAGGCTGGCATGGTAGGAACGGCCCGTGCCGCCGGCATCGGAGAAGACGAGCACCTTCTTGCGATCATTCATGAAGGCGCTGGCCTCGGCCTGACTGGTGCGCGCGGTCCGCGTCTCGACCGTCTGTCGGCCGTCCGGCCCGGTAATCAGGCGCTTGGAGCGGCCCGTCACTTCGGCGATCCGATCTGGCCCGAAATGCTCGATCAGCGCGTCGAGGCCCGACTTGATCGGCGGGAGTGCGCAAAGATGCTCGATCAGGTTGTCGCGCGCGGCCATCGCTTCGGGATTGTGGACCGGGTTGCCGTCCTCGTCGCGCATGGGCTTGGAATGCAGGGCGCCGGTATCGTCCTTGAAGACCTCCATCTGGTGCGTCGGGAAGGCACGCTTGAGGTAATCAATGATCTGGTCAGTCGGTGACAACTCAATCTGCGGCTCTGCGCGTTCCTCGGCCGTCATCTCGGAGAGGCGCCTGTCGAGGATCGCCTCGGCCGTCGTCACCAGCTGCACGACCACCGAATGCTCCTGCTTCAGGTGCCCCTCGATCGCCGCGATCACGGTGGGGAGTTTCATCGAAAGCAGCACCTGGCCGAAGAAACGCTGGCGGGTTCCTTCCAGACGCGAACGCGCTGCCGCCTTCGCGCCGGAGTTGAGCGTCTTGCCCCCAAGGGCGTCGACCACGTTCGTCGCCTCGAGCGCGGCGGCGAGGTTGGTGTTGATGACCTGCCAGGCCCGGCAATAGGTGTCGTAGATCTCGATCTGGGCTGGCGTCAGCTCGTGGCGCAGCACTTCGTATTCGACGCCGGCGAAACTGAGTGCGCGCGCCGTGTAGAGGCCAAGGGCCTTCAAGTCGCGCGCTACCAGTTCCATCGCCGCGATGCCGCCCTGCCGGATGTTGGAGATGAAGGATTCACGGTCGGGGAAGGACGTTTCCGGCCCCCAGAGGCCGAGGCGCACGGCATAGGCCAGATTATTGACGTCGGAAGCCCCGGTGGCTGAGGCATAGAGCACGCGCGCATCGGGCAAATGGTTCTGAAGGAGGACGCCGCAGATGCCCTGCTGGGAGCCTTCGGTCTTGCCGAGCGCGCCCTCGCCGCCCGCGACACCGCCCATTTCATGGGCCTCGTCGAAGGCGATCACGCCGTCGAAGTCGGGCCCTGCCCAATCGAGGATCTGCTGAAGGCGGGTTGCATCCGAGCGGCCCGATCGCAGCCCCGGATAGGTGACGAAAAGGGTGCCCTCTTCCAACGTGATGGGCTGGCCGACCTTCCAGTTCGAGAGCGGCTGCACGTCGGCCGAAAGGCCGCCAAGGGCGGTGACGTCACGGCGGATGTCCTCGAGCAGCGGCTCGTTCTTCGTGACGAAGATGTGGCGTCGGCGGCCCTGCAGCTTGTTGTCGAGGATGCAGGCAGCGATCTGGCGGCCTTTGCCAGCGCCTGTGCCGTCGCCAAGGAAGAAGCCCTTGCGGTACTTGCGACCTTCAGGATCAATGTCGAGGCCAACGCCTTCCTTGCCAGGCTTGAAGGTGCCGGGAAGCGTCTGGCTCCAGGCATGGCCTGCATAGACGACGGTCTCGAGCTGGGAGGAGGACAGGAGGCGCTCGCTGACGGTGCGTTCGGGCAGATGCGGGATGTGCGTGGGGATCGGCGCCGGGATCGAGCCCATGGCGACCGATTCAACCAGTGCTGTCGGGTGTTCGCCCGCTGCGTCGAAGACGATACGGCTTGGCCGGTAGGGCAGGTAGACACCGACCTGTTCGGCCAGCGGCGCGGGCTCGTCCAGCTTGCGATAGCCGACGGGCAGGACCGCATTGGCCTTAGGCGCGTGATAGGGGCGTGGCGCGGCCACCCTGGTATTGCGCGCGGCGCCGAACAGCGAAGTCGGTTTGGCAGGCGCAGGGCGAACCGGAAGGTTGGAGGTGGGTTCCAGCTTGATGCGGGCGGGGATGTCGATGGCATCGAGGAAGTCGAGGACGGCCGCGCGCTCGATGACCGCAGGCATGAGGTCGCCGGCGATCTTGTCGATGACATAGAGGCGAACGGCAATGTCGGTGCCGTGCTTCCTGTAGCAGTGCTCGAGGCGAAGCGATGCCCGAACGGTGCAGCCGGTTAGGATCGTCTCGTAGGCAGTGCGCAGGCGCGCGCAGGGCGCGAACCAGTCGGGCATAATGGCGACGACGCGGCCGCCCGGGCTGATCCGCTTGATGGCGGCCTGCAGATGGCGCAGTGCAGCCAGGTCATCGGCGCCGCGGCCAATGCTGCGCGAGAACGGCGGGTTCATGAGGACGACGCTCGGGCGCGGGAGATCCGCGTGAAGCGCGACCAGCGCAGCGCCGTCATGGCCGGTGATCGTCGCATCGGGAAAGATGTGAGCAAGGCGTTCGCGGCGGCGCGGGTCGATTTCGTTGAGCTGAAGCGCTCGGCCGCGCGGGGCCTGGGCGATCAGGAGGCCGTTGCCGGCGCTCGGCTCGAGCACGACATCGTCGACGCCGATCGCGGCGAACAGCATGGCCAGCGCGGCAATGTCGGCGGGGGTCGAGAACTGCTGCAGCTCGATCTGTTCTTCGCTGCGCACGGTCTGAGTTGGCAGGCGCTGCATCAGCGCGCTGGAGGTGGCGATGTCCGCGAGGGTGTCGATGCGATGCCCGTCGCTCGCAAGGTGAAGGGCAAGGGCGTGCTCGAGCATCTCGAAGCTGTCGCGCTGCGTCCAGCGCCCGTCGGCATCGCTGCCGCCGAACGCCTGTACCATGGCATCGTTCAATTGGCGGCGGGTAATTGCGCCATCGGTGGCGAGAAGGGCGGCGATCGTGCGCGCTGCCGGCGCATCATTGACGTGCGTGAGATCGAGAAGGTCGCGCATGGGGGTCTCCTTGGGCTCTCTGCCGAACGGCAGATCACCCTTCCCCTCCCCCTCCTCTCTTCTGCGCCTCGAGGGCTTCGAGCACCTGTGCCCAATCCTTGTAGCCCTTCGGGAAATCGACGCGGATCACGCGGTTGTCGCTGGCGTAGCGGTGCGATGCCCGGTTTACGGCCCTGCGTCCCGCCGTGTCGTAATCGCCCGCCAGGATCAGTTCGGTCACGCTGTCAGGGATCGTCACCAGGCCGAACCGGCGCGAGCCGAGCGTGGCCCAGCATGGAAGGTTGTTGATGCGGCTCCATGCCCGCGCCGTCTCGAAGCCTTCGGCAAGGCCGATGGTGGGCCCGATACCGCCGCCGCGCCATGCGCCCATGCCGAGCGAACCGATGGTCGCCTTGGCGGTATAGCGCGCGGTTTCGGGATCGAGGAAGATCCGCTGGAGGGCAACAAGCCGCTGCCCTTCGCGCACCGCGACCAGCAAGGCGGGCTTGAAGACGGTGTTGGGCTTCGCGCCATGGGGGCAACGCGGGTGAAAGCGCACGTCACCGGGAACAGGCAGCAGGAAGCGTGAGCCGAGATAGCGTTCGCCAAGCGTACCCGGCACGGATTGCGCCTGCGACCAGAGCCGCTCGATGTTCGCGGTGCCGGCACGGACATTGTCTGGCGGCGGTTCGTAATGGCGGGTGATCGCGATGCGATCGAGTTCGCGCAGCACGTCGACGGAATCGCATCCTGCAAAGCAGGTCACGAGGATTCCGCGATCCCCTTGGCGAAGGGACAGGCTGGGCTCGTGGTCGTCATGCGCCGGGCAGCGGCACATGGCTCGGGTTCCATGCCAGGTGCCGCGCAGGGTTCCAACGATGTCGATGAGTTTCTGGGATGGGCGACGCGCGACGATGGTCATTGGTCGTTTCCTGGCATCGACTGCGGCGTAATGCGCGTGATCGCGAAGATAGCTTCGCTACCGTCGAAATAGGAGGCGATGGCCTGTTCATCGTCAGGGTGGTCAGGCAGGCCGTTGGTAGTTGCACGGGCTCGCACATAGTCGACAAGCGCGCTCTGGGCAGCCGGTTCGCTGGGGTGGATGTCTACAAAGTCATCAGCTCCCGGCTCGCTGATGAAGAGAACAAAGCGTTCCATGGGGAGTTACCTCCATGTAGCAAATGCCCGCAAAGGCATCCGCTGATGGTTGAAGGACTTTGGCCGATCTGCTCGGTCCACTCCCTCTCTTCCCTCTCCACTCTTTGCGCGGTTTGTGTGTGAAAATACCTGATAGTCCAAGGAAATTATCGATTTACCTGTAACTTTCTTATCGGTGGAATCAGGTGCCCTGATAGAAAATTACAGGTATAGCCAAGGGTCTGATGTCTCAGTTCACGCCTCTCGAAATCGCCAACTGGATGGCAATCTACCTCGCGACCAGCCTGTGCTGCGCGATCGCCATGGTGCTTTCGGTGAGTGTCGCCCTGCATGAACTCTGGAAGGATCGCGTCTGGCGGGATGCGGGCAGCCTGAAGGGAGCGGCGTTGCTGTTGCCTCGGATCTGGTGGCGCTGGCAGAAGCTGTATCTGCTTTCTACGCCGGTCACGCTGGGCATCATCGGCTATTTCGCTGCCAGCCTGTCCTGGCGCTAGATCGTCAGAGTCCGAGCCCTTCAAGGAGCGCACGCCGTCCCGTGTGGGCGTCGTCATCCTGCCTGTCGATCGTCACGATCTGACCCAGATGTGCCATGCGCGGATGCGTGATGGCCTTGCTCGCCTCGTATTCCTCGGTTTTGAAGCCCATGGCCTCGACGACAAGGTTGCGGATCTCGCCGGTCTCGCGTGAGCGCGCCTCGATCAGGAAGTCGGGACGGCACGGTCCGTCCGGGGTCAGGGTGTCGAAGACCGGCTTGTCGATCGCGAGGTCGATGCCGCGGCCATGAAGTTCCTGTTGGGTCCGCAGGATCGTGCGGAAGACGTCGCGCTCGAAATCGGAATCGACGGGCGCGAAGAGCCGGCCATTGAGGATTGGCTGGGCATAGGCGCGTAGCGGCGCGTAGCCCTTGGCCTCGGGATATTTGCCGACGACGATGATGACCAGGAACGGCCCCGCAATCGGGTTGCCGCGCACCGACGGGGACTGGATGCGGTTGGCGATCGTGACGGTGTCGCCGTCGGGCAGCGTGATTTCCTGACCATGGATGCCCTTGGCGTAGAGAAGGACGAAGCCTTGCGGGGCGTGGTCGCGCGGCCATCTGTCCTCGAGCGCGCGCAGCGTGGCGTAGACGGCGCGGGCCTGAAGCGGCTTCGGGTGGGTCCAGAAGGCTTTCTCCAGCTGGATGCCCGGTGCGATCTCGATCAGACCTGCCGCTCTGGTGAGCGCGGCGAACTCGCGCCGGATCGACCATTCCTCGCGGTAGGCGAGCGGCGCGATGCGATTGACGCCGGCTGCGGCCATGAGGCGCCAGAGCAATCTGGCCAGTCTCGGGATCGAGGCGTTGCGGGTTCGATCATCGTTGGAATCGTCCTCCGGGCGCTGCGCCAGTTTCTCAGGCGCGGGTTTGAGCACTTCGAAGAAGCCTGCAGGCGGTTCCAGCGGGGTCGATCGCGACCGCACTTCGCTGATACGGATCGTCACCTGGTCGCGGAAGAAAGGGCAGTCGGGCAGATGTTCGGGGCGTTTTGAGCTGGTCAGACGACGCAGATAGTAGGTTTCCGCTTCGGAGAGGAATGCAGGGGTCAGGATGGCTGGGACCTTGTCGGCGCCGAGGCAGTCGCAGGCGATCCACTTGTGGCCGATCCGCGCCTGCTGAACGAGGGTGATGCCGGCCTTTTCGTCATGGACAGTGCCTTTGCCGACGTACCATCGGATCAGCGCTGCGCGCAGATCGGGGGGCAGTGGGATGCGATTTGAGCCTTTGCCGTTGGTGTCGCGGGGTACGAGCCACATGCCGGAAGCCTTCCAAAGCCTTTTTCAAAAAAAGTGTTCGTGAGGATCGCCGCGTTGACAAGGGCAAAGCCTCTGAACTCCAATTATCTCATCAAGGCGTTGGAGGGTTCATATGCGAGTACATCGAGCATCAGGTCTGGTCGCGTTACTGTGCGTCATTCCCAATAGTGTGAGCGCTGGCGAAGTAAAAAAGACGCGCAAGGTGGAACTTGTCGTCATGGGACAACCGGCCCCGGCTGCAGACGCCCCCGCAGAGAGGTCGATTGCTGCACCTGACGCAGGGATTCCAGAAGCGTTTCGCGTGCATGACCTGTCGCGCCGCTATGTCGAATATCAGATGGGGCAGGAGTTTAGCGCGCCTGTGGTCGATCAGCCCGATCTTGCCGGTTCCTATGATCTGGCTGCGGCGGCCGTTGCGCCGGTTTCCTCGATCGCGGTGCCGGGGTGGATGAAGGGACAGTATCCCACGCTTGCCTCGGTGCCTTACACACCGGGATGCGCCTCGATCCCCTATCGTCCGGCAGGGTTCCTGAAGCCCGATGCTGAGGCGCGCCGCGCAGCCTATTACGGGATGATGAGCGCGATCGCCTGCGAGCATGGCATTCCGACGGGCCTGTTCGACGCGATGATCATTCAGGAGAGCCGGTATAATCCAGCGGCGATCTCAAGAATGAAAGCCTACGGCCTGGCGCAATTGATGCCGGGGACCGCAGCGCAACTTGGGGTCAATCCCTATGATCCGGTCCAAAATCTGCGCGGCGGCGCTCGTTATCTGCGGACCCAACTCGACAGGTTCGGGCAGGTGCATCTGGCGCTGGCGGCCTATAATGCCGGGCCGGGCCGGATTAAGGGCGGGGTTGTTCCCCGGATCAGGGAAACGCAGGGCTACGTTGCGACCATCCTCGATAATTGGGCGCGGCTGCGTCGTTATGGCGCGGGTCAGCAACAGGCCAGTTTCGTGCCCGAGCCCAAAGGCCGCACTGTATCGGTAGCCGCGTTCTGATCCCTTTCGATTTCGCGCCTTTCTGACCCCTCGTTTAGCGCGAGGGCACGAAAAGAGGGCGGAAGAAGACGCATGCTCCCCCTGGGAGCACGTGGCGGCGTAGCCGACACTCCTGCGGGTGCGGCATTGCGATGGGGCTTCTTTAGGATGCTGGTGTTTCGGCCTTGGATCGTCAGATCGGTGCGTTGGCCGACTTAGGCCAACTCCATTAATCCTTATACTAATATAAATTGGTGAGCGGTTGAGCGCCACAATGAACCTCACGCTAGAAAGCGCATGAAATGGCCGCCTTAGCCCTCGCAGAGGCCCGGCGATCGCGGTCATCCTTATTGTCGATCGCGGCACCGAGCTTGGCGAGCACGCCGCCAATGGCGCCACCAATCGCCAATTCAGCAAATTCCTTGCAGGACAGGGACGCGACCATGGCACTGACCTGCTCGGCCTCATCCGAACGGCGCCAGTCATCATCGACAGGTGTCGGCGCAGCGCGCATCCAGCGTGGCGTATAGCGACGCACGCTCTTTGGCGTCAGGAGGCGGTAGACGTTGGAAGTCTGCTTGAAACGGGGGCCAGGTCCATTGGCTTCAATCCGTTTGAATCGGCGCTGCCGGATGATGAAGCCGATGGCTTCCAGCACGGCCAGAGCGCGCCTTACAGTCGAACGGCCGAGGCCGGTAGCCTCAACAAGATGGTCGTAGCTGGGATAGATCTTGCCGTCACAAAGGCGCGCCAGCTTGGTCAGCTCTTTATAGATCCGCACCGCCGAGGCTGTGAGGGTCGTGATCAACCTCTCTGATGCGGTAAGAGTGCGCAACCCTGCCTTGTACTCGCGCAGCAGCTTTTTGCCGGCATCGAGCGCTTGCTCGGCCATTTTGAGCATGCGATCCGGTTCGCCCTTGCTCGGCACCTGGAAGAATGTGTCCTCAAAGGTGTTCGCCTCGAGGCTGCCCGCCCTGACGGGCGCCCCGGTGCGATGCTTCGCGCCGGAGCGGGACTTCTCGGTATTTACAGGGACGCCGGACAGCACACTTCGTGCCGTGTCGCCTACAGCATAGATCCCCATCGCCTTCCTCCTTGTTGGAGGCCGGACCTGGCAAAGAGATTCCGTGGCGCGAAACGCGCATCCTTGTATCGGGGATCGGGATCGGCTATGTCAGGCCTTGTAACTGAGACCGTTTGCGGTTGGCGCCGCTGACATCTCCGATCGCTAAGCGATCGCTGAAATTGGGATGCCCGGCCTTAGCGCCGGGTTTTCCTTTATTTGGTCACGGCCAAAAAGCTCCTGACTGTAAAAGATAGCATCTTAGAAAGTGAAAGTTTCCGCAGCCGCAACGACGGCAAGCGAATGCGCTGCCTGCGCTCCATGAGTGCAGCAGTGGTATTGCAACAAACGAAATTGCTGAAACGGCGGCCACGCCGGGTTCTCTGCGACCACTTCGAAGAAATTAGACTCCTGACAGTCTAGTCACTACGGGATGCAGACGTTGATCTATCTATAGCCGGGCTATGATCGATCGGTACAAGAAACAGCTATTCGCAGTATGCATTAAATTTCATCGTTCCTGAGGCGGCGAAGTTCCTTTCTATCCGCGACGTCGGAATACGCGTCCTCGACTTGCGCCCAGACACGCTCGATGATCAAGTCACCGTGCGCAGGCCGGACGTCATTCCACTCGAGGCTTGCAATGCGTTCCATCATCTGTCGCATTTCCTTTCGGAAGCGGTTGATGATGCCGGCATAGAATTTGACCTCAGTTTCGACACCTTCCGTGTCGACACCACCCCCAGCACACAGGTCGCTAACCAGTGCTGCCTCTAGCGGCGAAAGATCCAAAGCAGCAGCCACCGCGTGGAACTCGTAAATGTAGATAGGTCTTCGCTTGGAGGGTTCCGGGTGAAACACAGTGTGGGTGCGGGACTTTGAAAGTCCGGCCCTGACCGCAAGATCGCGGTAATGTAGTCCCTCTTGGCCCATTCGCCATCGAACATAGTCAACGAAACCAAACGATTGGACCTCGCCTTTAACAGGGAAATCCCCTTCGGTTGTTGGTGCCCCCATCGCCAATCCTCCGGTAATGCCCCCGCAGGGTTACTCAAAGAGCGAGCGATTGCAAACCCTTCGCAACTGCAATGCGGCAATTGGTCAGAAATAATAATGGCCCGTCAGTTAATGGATTTAACTCCGGGAGCATTTGGCTTTAGTAACTGCCGGTACCTCGCCGCTTCCTGCGACGTAAATCCGATCTTAGTAAGAACTTCTGTTCGATTAGCCTCTACCATAAAGTCAAACATGATTACTGAAAGCGCCTCAGAAAAACCAACCGAAGTCCCTATGATCGATGAAAGATCGATGGCTACGTCGTTTATCTTCCCAGCGTTCGTTTCCAATATCTCAATTTCGAGAGGTATGTTTCCTTTAGCAGGTATTAGCTTGAGATGCTCTTTGAGCGTTGAAGGTGGGTGGTTACGACAAGCGCCCTCCGCAAATTTAACTCGGTCATCAACAACGTCGTTTAATGCCGCATATCGATGCCGCAGGTTCGAATGGAGACGAATACATTCAGTTGTCATCCTGAAATAGTATTCAGAAACATCAATGCGATAGATATTCTTCTCATGATCCATGATTACTCACCACCCCGACGGTCGAATCATCGGTCCCGTTACTCCCTGACTTGCCACAGTACGTCAAAACGCCAATTTTCCAATCACCAGTGCGGGCGACGGCCCTTTATCAACACAGCTAGGCGTTCAATACGCCTTTATCGGACGCGAGACAGGGCGTCCTAGGGTAGGGACACGGGTCCCGGTTCAAGGACCCGCGTCCCCGGACAAGGATGGCCGTCCTGAGATGAGGACGGTTGTCCTCAATTGAGGATCGGAGTCCGCCATCGCGGACCGAGACAGTGATTCGGCGAGCTAATTCATCCGGTCACAAGAAAATAGCAGAACTCCTTATTCGTTCCGACCATTCCAGCTTGATCCCGTTCCTGGGTGTTTCGCAGCCTTCTCTTGGGCGCGCTGAAATGCGCTCGATTGAAGGAGACTCTTATATGAAGACCCTGCTCAACCGCGGCGTGAGCCGTGAAGCCACCGCAGCCGCAGTCATCGGCCTTGCCGCTGCTGCCGTTGCATTCGCCGGTCCGGCTTTCGCCGGCGCCGACACCACCTTCGACACCGCGCTGACGCAGTTCACCGGCTTCCTCGAAGGTTCGGGCGGCAAGATCATCACGGTGCTCTCGCTCGCGGGCGGTATCGTCGGTCTCGCCTCGGGCCGTTTCAGCCTCGGCCAGGTCGCGATCCCGGTCGGCGTCGGCGTGGGCGCTGGCACCGGCATTCCGATCGTCACCTCTACCGTCACCGCCACGATCTGATCCCGAACGCCGGCGAAGTAGCAGCTTCGCCGGCACCTTTTGGAAGGTGGCATGGCATGGCGGCCGACAAGTATGTGATCCCCTCTCATCTGGATGATCCCGAGTTGATCGGCTTCTGGACGCTTGATGAGTTTCTCGCGATGGTTCTCCCGTTCATCTGGGGAATCCTGTCCCAACACATTGTCATCGGGATTGGCTTTGCCGTCCTGGGATGGTGGGCTTTGCGGAAAGCCAAGGCGGGACGGGCAACATCGTGGCTGATCCATCTCGCATACTGGCACCTGCCGGGCGGGTTTCCGTCGCTGCGGGCCACGCCGCCTTCCTACCTTCGACTGATGGTGGGCTGACATGGAATTTTCTTATCAGCACGCGCAGAGCCAACGCATCCTGCGCCAACGTAACATGCTCGGGGTAACTGCGCTCGTTCTTGCAGGCGTCGTCGCCCTCCTCCTCCTCTTTTCGGTCACGCGCAGCCGCGAAATCGTGCTCCAGCCTGTCCTGCGCTCGCCTCTGACGCTGTCGAGTGCGGGCGTCTCGCGCGAGTATCTGGAGCTGATGACCCGTGACACTGCCATCCTGACGCTGGATCGCTCACCGGGCAGTCTCGACTACTGGATGAAGTCGGTGCTCGAGATCGTGTCGCCGCGCGCGCAGGGCAAGATCAAGGCGGACCTGCTGGAAATCGTCAATGAGCAGCGCGGCTCGAGCATCTCGCAGTATTTCCAGATCCAGTCGATGGAGATCGACAGCGCGAACCTGCGATCAACCGTCACCGGCAAGCTCAACACGGTGGTCGGCCAGAAGGTGGTTTCCAGCGACATTCGCACCTTCCAGTTCAGCTGGGAATATTCGGGGCTCTCCCTGAAGCTGATCGGCTTCGGGATGGTCCAGCCTGAAAAGAAGAAAGGCGGGCTGTCATGACACCCACCCAATACCTGATCGGCTCGGCCATCGCCGGCGCCGCACTTTGCTCGCGCATGTGCATCGTAAGCCGCACGACGGGCGCCTTGCTCATTGCCGCGTCGGCAATGGGCATTTCGGCGCCTGCGATGGCGCTGGGCGACCAGACGCTGATGGCTTCGGACGGCAGCCAGGTTGAATGCAGCGCCTCGGCGCGCGATCTGACCCGAATCAGCCTTGTTGAGGACGAGTTCGCGTCTGTCTCGAAGATCAACACGGGCAACCCGGCAGACGATTTTAGCGTGGTCAACGAGCCGGTGCGCGGCGACATCTACCTGTCGGTGCCCGATGGCTTTGCCCGCCCTGCCCTGTCGTTCTTCGCGACCTCCAAGCGCGGCTATGTCTACAAGTTCATCTGCCGCATTGCGGGCGATCAGGCGGTGCAGGTGTTTATCTCTAACCCGGCAATCGCCAAGGCCGATGCCGCCGAGGCAGGACCGCAGAACGTCCAGCAGGCAAGTTCGCAGGATCGGGCGATCGAGCTGGTGCAGGCGATGTACGGCGGTCAGATCGTCGATGGCTACGAAATGCGCCAGCGCTCGCTGCGTCCCGTCTACGTGGGCGACCTCAAGGTCCAGATGATCGCCGAATATCGCGGTTCGGAAATGACCGGCCGCGTCCTGCGCATCGAGAACAAGGGCGCGCAGGAAACGACCCTTACCGAGGCCAGCGTTGCGCCGGCTTCCTCGCTTGCGGTTTCGATCGCCGAGCCGCGCCTCGCGCCCGGCAAGGTCACGACCGCGTACCTTGTCTCTCGCACCGGGAACTGAGCCATGGACTTGAAGGGTATCTTCTCGCGCTCGCGCAAATCGCTCGATGGCCCGGAAGGGGGCGATGGCGTTTCGCCGGTCGGCAATGAACTCGACGGCAACACCGAGACGCGCCGCAAGCAGCGCATGCTTCTGAGCGGGGTCGCGGTTGTCGGTGTCGTCGCGGCAAGCATGTGGATCTTCTCCGACAACGGGAAGGTCGCAGGCCATGCCGACGACGAGATCGAGGACGTTCAGGTTTCGACCAAGGACATGATGAACCGCAATCTCTCCGAGCAGGAGTGGATGGCGCAGTCGGAAAACCGCTTCCAGAGCCAGGAGAACCAGCTCAAGTCGGTCGGCGGCACCAATGCCAAGGTTGCGCAGCTATCCGAGCAGATCGAGGCGCTGCGCGCACAAAACCAGTCCATGACGGTCGATGGACAGCGGGTGGTCAGTGCCTACCAGACCGAGAACGAGCAGCTCCGGCGCCAGATCAACGAGCGGGCGACGCCGGTGGCTCCACCGCCCGGTCCCGCCGCCCTTTATGGACCGAACTCACCGACTTATCAGCGTCCTGACGCTGGTGGCGCAGTTGGACCGGACTCGCCCGCAGCCAATTCTGGGGGTGGCCGGTCCAGCGAAGTCAAAATGGTCTCCTTCAACAGCGGTGAGACGGGCAATGCCAAAAAGGTCGAGAAGGGCAACACGGTCTACACCGATAGCCCGAACTATCTGCCGCCCAACAGCTTCGCGACCGCCAAGGTTATCGTGGGTGTGGATGCTGCCGCAGGCGTACAGAGCCAGACCGATCCGCTCCCGGTTGTCTTGCGTGTCACCGGGCCTGCGCGGTCGGTGCTGCAGAATGGCAAGCTGCTGACGACCAAGATTCAGGGTTGCCTCATCAACGGCGCGGCGCGCGGCGAATTGTCGAGCGAGAAGGTCTACGTCAAGCTGCAGAAGATGACCTGCCCGCAGCCGGGTGGGCGCTACGCCGTATCCGAGGTCAAGGGCTTCATCGCCTTTGGCGGCAAGACGGGCGTTCGCGGCCGTGTCGTCAGCCGCGAGGGCAGCCTTATCAGCCAGGCATTCATCGCTGGCCTCGTCGGCGGCTTCGGTCGAGGCTTTGCGGCCAACTCCAACAACGCCCTCACGCAGCCCAACGTCATCGTCGACGGCAAACGCCAGGATCTGTCGATGGGAGACATCGCCAAAGGCGGCCTTGGCGAGGGCGTCTCGCAGACCGGCGACATGGTCAGCAAGTACCTGATCGAGCGCGCCGAACAGTACCAGCCTGTCATCGAAATGCCGACCGGCGTCGATGTCGAAATCGTCTTCCTGGAGGGTGTCTATGTCCGCAACTGAACATCATGATGGCGGTGCCCAAAGCGTCGTTCCTGACCTGGACACCGAGCTGAAGCGCCCATGGATGCGTAGCGCATTCCTCTATTTCACCTGCGGGCTCGCATTTGTTGGCGGTGGGGTCGCGACGCTCGCCTATGCGCGTGATTACATCGCGCCGCCGAGCAAAAGCGTCGCCGAGCTTCTGAAGGCGCGCCTTCCCAAGACCAAGGTCACGAGCGTCAATTGCGACAAGGTCGATGGCCTGTGCGAAGTCACCGCCGGCAGTAACCTGTTCTACATCGACCGCACCGCGCGCTATCTGGTGATCGGCCGCGTCTACGACATGGAGACGCGCCAGGATCTGACGGCAACCCGCCTGCTCGAGATGAACCCGGACATGCTGCTGGGAGCATCGGCCAAGGCCAACGCTGCGGGCGCCGAGGACAATGAGCCTGCGCTTGCCGCCCGGCCCGCTGCAGCTGCCAAAGCCGCGGCTGCCGCTGCACCGCTGCAGAAACTGCCGCTGGGCGAACTGCCCAAGGATGGCGCGATCGTCTGGGGCAATTCGTCGGGCAAGACGGTTACGGTATTCAGCGATTTTCGCTGCAGCTACTGCCGTGCTCTGAGCAACACACTCTCCTTGATGAACGTGCGCGTCGTCGAGCGGCCGATCTCTGTGCTGGGCAGCCGCGACATTGCCGACAAGGTCTACTGCGCGAAGGACAAGGCCAAAGCCCTTCATGCCGCCTATTCCGGGCAGGACATCAAGGGGACCGGTCCTTGCGATACCAAGGGCCTGGATGCCAACGAGGCGTTCGCGCGCAAGCATGGTCTGGGCGGTACGCCCGTCATCGTGCGTGACGATGGCAGCGTGCTCGAGGGTTACAGGCCCAAGGAGTTCCTTGAGAATTGGCTCAAGGGAGGTCAGTCGTGATCCGGGGCCGCATCGGCCTTGCCGGCGTGCTGCTGGCCAGCGCCAGCCTTTCTGGGTGCATGTCGCTGGGCGGCAATGTGAAGGGCGATTTCGCTTGCCGCGCGCCGGATGGCATCTGCGCGCCGAGCGGCACGATCGACGATCGCGCCCTCGCCATGATCTCGGGCGAGGAAGGCGATCGCATGATCGCTCCTGCTGGTCCTTATGTGGAACCGCCAGCGGAAGGGCGAGGCTACCAGAAGGCCAGCTCGCCGGTACGCACACGCGAGCGGGTGCTTCGCATCGTCTTTCCGGCACAGATCGACGCTTCGGGCAGGCTTCATGAACAGTCGGCGGTTCATGCGGTCGTCGAGCGGGGCGAGTGGACCGAGGCCCTAGCCGGTAATGCCGTAGCGCAAACGCCCGATGAAGTGGCGGCGTCTGCAGGTCGCGATACGCTTCTCGCAGCTGTCGAGCGCGCAGAACCGCCGATGATCGAGACGCTGGCGGTTGATCCTGATCTGCCGACGCCGGAAGCCGTCGCCATGGCGCGGGCTGCCGGCAATGGCGGAGAAGTCCAGTCGCCCGATCCTGTCGGGGACATCAAGGACCAGGTCTCGCGTACCCTGACCACGCCGCGCAGGCCAAGGGCTGCGAAGCCAGCGACCGCAAAGCCGGTTGCGGCTTCCACGCCCTCGCCTACTCCCCAACCTCAACAGGCCTCCGACGCTCGGCGTCAGGCCGAGCCCAAGCCTGTCGCGCAGGCGCCGGTCGTTCAACCGGTGCCTGCTACCCCCCTCGCATCCCCGTTAACTGGTACCGCCGCCAACGGCGGCGCCGTGGCCGATGGCGTGGCTGCAGGACCGATGATCTCGGTGCCCCAGCATGCGACCGCCAAGGGCAAGACCGCGATTGCCACTGTGGAGGCTGATCCGGCGATCCGTTCTGCGCTTGGCCGGGCTGCGCCTGAAGCCAAGGCGGCCGCAAAGGACGCCAGTCCCCTGCCAGTGATGCGAGCTGGCTCGTTTCCGGGAGTGCAGCCATGAATATGTTCACCAAGATCATGGGCACGCTGCTTGGCGACAACGCCAAGCCCGAAACCAGTCGGCCCGATACGACGGTTCCCCGTCTCGTCCATTGGCTGCCCTATCGCAGCTATGATCCCAAGACGCACCTGTTCTACAACAGTTCGTCGCGTGGCTTCGTCCTCGAAGCGACGCCGATGATGGGGGCGAATGAACGCACCTCGGAAATCCTGACGCAGTTCCTTTCCGAAGGCATCCCGACGCCGGGTTCGCTCCAGTTCCATGGCTGGATGAGCCCTCGTGTGGGCGAGCGCCTGTCCCAATGGTATCTGCCGCGTTTCATGGCCGGAAGCGTCTACGAGCGCATGGCCAAGCACCGCACCGAGTACCTGCTCGATGGTGTCTGGAACTCGCTGTCCTCGGCCGCGCCGTTCCATTTGCGCAACCATCGCCTCGCGATTTCCTACGCCACCCCGGAATCGAGCCGGGTGACGAACGAGGAAATCGTCTCGGTTCTCGAAGGTTTGGTGTCCTCGCTGGAATCGATCGGGATCTATGCGCGGCCGATGGACCCGCAGGCGCTGATTGCGTGGATCGACGACTTGACCTCGCCCACGACGGCACCGGGCGACGATAACATCATCTACAATCCGTTCGATCCGATCGCTGATCAGGCAGTGCGGCACGATCTGGAGATGAAGATCGAGCCGGATCGTATCCTGCTTCGCACCGAGCGCTTTCGCCCGACTGGCAAGATGGTCGACGATGCGCCGGAGATTGGCGAGATCTATCCCGACGTCTTCGATGTGCGCTCTTTCTCGGTTCGCAACCTTCCGCAGCGCTGGGCGCCGTGGGACATGGCCAAGCTGATTGGCGATATGTTCGCTGACAAGCTGCGCATGCCTTGCCCGGTATCGACGAACCTGTGCCTCGATTTCCCCGACGCGGAAGACGGCATCATGAAATCGCTGCGCTGCCTCATCGCGATTTTCGCGATGTTCTTCGCCTCGGCCATGCTTGCCCCATCGGCGCAGGCGCAGTCGCGCTGCACTGGCAAGTTCGTGAACCCGATCACGGACGTATGCTGGTCGTGCCTCTTTCCCCTTTCGATCGGTGGCCTCAGCATTTGGCCAAGCACGCGCCCCGACACGAACAATCCCAGCCTTCCGATCTGCGCCTGCGGTAGCCCGATTCCGCGCATCGGCATCGCAGCGGGTTTTTGGGAGCCGGTTCGCCTTGCTGACGTTTCGGTGAAGCCGTGGTGCTTCGTGAACCTTGGCGGCATGAAGATCGCGCCGGGGTTCGACATCGGCCAGGGCCAGTTCACGGGGCCCTCGCAGGTCGGCGGACAGGCGCAGAATACGTCCAAGTGGCACGTCCATTGGTACGTCTATCCCCTCCTCTACTGGATGGAGATCCTGACCGACTTCCTCTGCTTCGAGCAGGCGTCTTTCGACATCGCATACATGACCGAGGTCGATCCGCTCTGGCAGGACGACACGCTGACCACGATCATCAACCCCGAGGTGGTGATATTCGCCAATCCGATCGCCAAGGCGGCCTGCGCCGGTGACTGCATTGCCGCAACCGCGCGCTTGCCGCTCGATGTGACGTTCTGGTGCGCGGGCTGTCAGGGCTCGATGTACCCGATGAACGGCAATATCTCGTCCTCGATCGGCCATGTGCAGGCATCGCGCCTCGCCCTCTCGCGCTTCGCCTTCAAGATGCATCGTCAGGGCCTCGCATGGGGTACGATGGGCAGCAAGGGCATGTGCGACAAGTACCTGATGCCGGTGCTCAAGAAGCAGCAGTACCGCATCCAGATGACCAATCCGATCCCGACGGTGAGCGGGAAGCTGGGTTGCTCGCCCATCGGCGCTTCCACCCTGCCGCCCCAGACTGGCCGTTCCTATCCCGTCCAGGGCGAGGACATGGGCTACCTCGTCTGGCGCAAGCGTAACTGTTGTGTGCGAGCGCCGTGACGGCGCAGAAAGGAAATATGTATGTAAACAACATCATATCCTTTCGATCGTCTTGCTGACGATTGACCGGTGGCTGCGATGCCACCCCACTCGGCGGAAGGAGCCGGGTCGGAAGGGGGTCTCCAAGGTTTTCCACGTTCCGGCGGACGGCCTCAAAGCAGGAGACCTTAACTGCACCGGATGCGGCCCGTCAGCCGCAGGTCGGGCTACCACAGGTCCTATGGTGAGATAAAAGCGAATGACGTGTCTGAAGCCTCTTTATTTACAGTTGAACTCCCGATCACCTGACGGGGTGGGGAGATCGCGGTGCGAACCGGTTGGTTTGGCATGCTGCCTTCTGGTGAATTCTCGCAGAGTATTCGTGTGCGGATCGTCCTTTCTTGTCCGCATGCCTGAACCGCAAGGGGTTAAGCGTCGCACCTACGGGTCCAAGGTTGATCGTCGGAACACGGGAACCATCATCGTCCGCCTGCTTCGGAGCAGGCTATCCGCGGAGACCGGGGATGGGCGCTGGCGGGGCGGAGCCTGCGTAGTAGTCCGAGGGCGGGAAAGCCGTCCACATGGCGAAGGCGGGCAGGAAGTCGGTGTGCTTTCATGACGGAGGAACTATCAGTGGACTCTGATAATCAAGCCTCTCAGGCTTGGCTCCTCAGCGTTCAGCGCAAGCTATACCAGTGGAGTCGGGAAAACCTCGAGACACCATATCGTGATCTGTGGAATTGGGTAACCGATCCCCGCAATCTGTACATGGCCTGGAAGACGATTGCCGGTAATCGCGGCAAACAGACGCCGGGAGTCGACGGGGCGACCGTAGAGAAAATTGCTACCGGCAAAGGGGTCGGCCTTTTCCTTCATGAGCTCCGAGAAGAGCTCCGGTCGGGCGATTATCGTCCGTCTCCTGCACGAAGGAAGTGGATCCCCAAGCCCGGCAAACCGGGGAAGTTCCGACCCCTCGGTATCCCTACGGTCAAGGATCGCGTGGTGCAGTGCGCGGTCAAACAAGTACTGGAGCCGATCTTCGAGGCCCGGTTCTGGCCTGTCTCATACGGGTTTCGGCCCGGACGAGGTAGTCAGGCCTGCCTCGAACATATCCGTGTGACCATCCAGTCGCGGGGCAAACCTGCTGCCGATGGCTACCGACATGATGCGCCGTATCAATGGGTCATCGAAGGTGACATTGAGGCCTGTTTCGACAACATCGGCCATCACCCTCTGATGGAACGCGTGCGCCACGGCGTCGCGGACCGCAAGGTGAACCGGCTGATCGTGCAGTTTCTCAAAGCCGGAGTACTGGAGGATGTCTCGTACAGTCCAACAGACACCGGCACACCGCAAGGTGGCGTACTTTCGCCGTTGCTGGCCAACATCGCGCTTGGCGTGATCGAGGAACGGTATCGACAATGGGTCCGCCGCCCCGAAGACCCCCGGCTGAAATCCGATGGGATCAGGCTGGCGGCCATCAAGCGCGACAAGGACCGGAGGGCCGGTCGAACGGTCTTCTACCCTGTCCGCTATGCCGATGACTTCCTGATTTTCGTGTCAGGGACGGAAGCTGATGCTCTTGCCGAAAAGCAGGCGCTGGCCTCCTACCTGTACGAAACGATGGGTCTGACGCTCTCGCCTGAGAAGACGCGCATCACCGCGCTGACCAAGGGCTGTCGGTTCTTGGGATGCCGTGTAAGGCTCAAGTGGGACAGGCGGTTCGGGCTGCATGCCCGCATCGAAATCCCCCGCGAGCCGATCAACGGCTTCCGCATTCGGGTAAATCAACTGGCTCGTCGCCAGACGCTTCGGCGTTCGCTCACGGCCATGCTTCAGGAACTCAATCCATACCTTCGGGGGTGGTCCGCCTATTATCGCTACTGTTTGGGGTCCAAACGCATCTTCGCCAGTCTCGACTGGCATGTGCGTCAACGTCTCTGGCTGTGGCTGCGGGCCAAGCACGCAGGTGTCCCCGGGAGGAAGATCGCATCGTGGCGCCGACCCAGTACCGCGCACTCCGGTGCCAAGGTCTGGGCTGAAGGCGGCACAGAACAGTTCTTGATGAGCTACGTGCCGGTCCACCGGTTCGATCTCAAATGGATGAGAAAACCCGAGTTCGCCAAGACTTTTGGAGAGCCGGATGCACAACGAAAGGTGCAAGTCCGGTTCGGAGAGCAGGCGTGGGAGACGGGCGGTGGAGACACCGCACCGCGCCCACGTCTGACTCTACTCTAGGAGACATATCCGATGCGACGCAGAACCATCGTGATTGCAGCCCTTGCCGGTATTTCGGCAGTCGCCGGCATCCAGGCCATCGCCCAGAATATCGACGGTCTCGATCTTGAGGCCGTGCGCAAGCGCGCGGCCGCGATGCAGGAAGACGCCCAGACCTTTGCCGATCACGTCAAGGGCCGCGGCGAAGCCTTCCGCGAGGAGGCACTGGCCGTCCAGCAGCAAGGCACCGATAGCCTGACCGATCTGGCCAAGGCGGATCTACCGATGAACGGCGATGGCCCTTTCGACTTCGACGAGATCATCCAGGGCGCCTCGCAGAATGTTGCGGCCAAGAAGGGTGATGCGCCGCAATTCATCGTGTTCGCGAGCCTGTCCATGCCGCCCAAGGCGCTTCGCCAGATGATCGCGGACACGTCGAAGGCCGGTGGCATCATCGTGTTCCGGGGCTTCCCGAATAACTCCCTGAAGGCGTTCACGACGGCGCTCTCCAAGGTGGTGACGGAGCAGGATCAGCTTTCCAACGTCGGGATCGATCCCCGCCTCTTCCGCGCTTTCGATGTGAAGGCGGTGCCGACCTATGTCGCGGTATCGTCCGACTTCGATTTGTGCGCGGGTCTCAACTGCAAAACGGTGGTTCCGCCACATGATCGCATGACCGGCAACGTCTCGGTCAACTATGTGCTCGAGTCCTTCGTCGATGGGCACGGCCCGGGTGCCGGCGTTGCGTCCGTCGCACTGCGCAACATGGGCAAGGCCAGCTAAGATGCGCCGTTTCGCCCTTTCCCTAATCCTGCCGATTGCTTTCGCGGGTGCCGGCGCAGTGCTCGCGCAGAGCACGGTGCAGGAAGCCAAGGAGGATGGGAAGAATTTCGCAACGGACATGCGCGCCAATGACGCATTGGTGCCGAGCGAAACCATGCGCGATCAGGTGCCCGGCTATCAGGGGACCGATCTGCCGCAGAGCAGCTACTTCGACGATCCCGACAAGCTGGTAGCCGATGCCGGCGCGCAGGCGAGCAGCAATGAGGCTTTCGCGGTATCGACGGATCGCAACAAGACGCGGCCTGTGTTCGATGCCCAGGAGATCCTCGACACGACGCGGCGCGCGACCGAGATCGAGGCGAACCCCGATACCTACCTGCAGGGTGAGCAGATGGGCGGTCAGGCGGGGAGCTGCACACCCCTGCCTCCCGGTGGCGGGAACGTCAGCTATTACGAGGCGACCTGCAACTATGGGTCCAAGCTGGACGAGGTGCCGCGCACTTGCACATCGACGCTGAATGTCTCGGTCGAAAATCGGACGCTGTGGTATTACCACATGTCGGACAAGGGCCCTTATGTTGATCCGGACAGCATGGCTGACGAGATCGCTGCGGGCACCTGCAAGGCCGTCGGTACGGCACCTTACTGCGCAACGATGGCAGAATATGGATCGCAGGCCGCAGGCAGCTGCAACAAGGATTTCGGCAACTACCCGTTGCACGTCATGGAATGTTCGGTTCAGGCCAGCGTGGTTGGGAATCCGCTTCCTTTCAGCGGCAATTATCCCGTCATTTCGCGAACGACCGGGCAGCACTGGTTCAAGGTCGATAACGCGGCGCCGGTCATCACGACCAACAAGGTCAACGGCTGCACGGCGCTGGAGAATAATTCGCAGTGCGTGGCGCAGAGCGCCGAGGTCTGCACGGACAGCGACCCGCAGACGCGGATCATCAACGGGGTGCCGGTAACGCAGCCCTGCTGGGCCTGGCAGACCAACTATACCTGCAACGAGATCACCCAGGGCAATGATTGCGGCGAACTGGATGACAAGCCGGAATGCACTTACGTTCGCGATGAGTGCATCGACGATGAGGATGACCCGGATTACACGCCCGGGGCCTGCAAGGTCAGCCAGAAGGTCTATCGGTGCCCGGTTCCGACGACTCCGGGGAATGATCCAAAGCAGTATGTCTGCGGGAACGACGTCTACTGCATCAATGGCGATTGCGAGACGATCGAGCGTGAAGCCTCGACCGAGTTCAAGGATGCGCTGGTCGCGCTGCACGCGCTGGGCCAGGCAGGCGAAGAGTTCGACGAGGAGAATTTCACGGTCTTCTCCGGTGAGCGTGACACCTGCCACAAGCCGGTTTTCGGTCTGGTCAATTGCTGCGCGGGTAAGACGTCGGGGCTTCTGACCGCTGGTGCCGGCGCTGCCGCTATTGCCGGGGGGCCGACGGCGATCGCCGCACTGGCGACGCCGTTCCTCACCATGTTCCTGTGCTCCACCGACGAGAAGATGCTCGACATCAAGGATCGCATGGGTTTCTGCCACAAGGTTGGCACTTATTGCTCATCGAGCGTGCTGGGCATCTGCAAGACCAAGCGCACCGCCTATTGCTGCTTTGAGAGCAAGCTCTCGCGCATCCTGCAGGAGCAGGGCCGCCCCCAGCTAGGCAAGCCGTGGGGCAAGCCCAAGAAGGAGCAGTGCCAGGGCTTCACCATCGACGAGTTTTCGCGCCTCGATCTGTCCGTGATGGACTTCACCGAGGTTTATTCCGAGTTCGTGGACGCCGCCAAGCTGCCCGACGAAGTCAGCACGCTCAGCGAAATTCAGGACAAGATCCAGGACTACTATGACATCCACACCAGCCAATGACGCCGGCGGCGCGGGGGACAAGGTGCCATGCCTGATCAATATGAGCGTTCTCGACCTTGCGATCTTCATGCGGGTTCACCGTGTCAGCAAGGCGGCGGTAGCCGGCGAGGTATCTGCAACGCTGGGACACTGGTTCGATTGCCACTTCGACGCTTTCGAGATCGAGCAGCGGTTCCGCGCGATGATCGAGAAGGGGTGGCTCGTTCGACGGATGGGCGGGGTCCGCCCAACGCTCGATGGGCGCCGGCACGGCCGCACGCATCTGCACGGTCTGGTGCGAATGATGGATCAGGGCACGAGCATGCTCGATGTGGCCCGGATGATGTCCGTTTTGGGCATCGCGATGCAGGAACTGGATGGGGAGCACTCAGTCGATGATGACCAATAAGCGCAACGCTCTGGAGATCCGCAGGGGCGTCTCGGACTCGAAGCCGGCGCGCCTCGCCCGCCTTGGTGCCATTGTTCTGGCTATCGCCCCTGCCCTGTCGGCGCCGGCTCTTGCGGCCGACGACGATGCCGGGATCAGTGAGGTCGAAGGGAATGATGACTTCTATTGCCGCGAGCGCAAGCTGGGGCAGTGGTTCTATTGCGAGAGGCCCAAACCGAAGCCGAGCGAACAGAAGGCGGCCGAACCGGTGCAGTCTGCCAGCGAGCGCATGGCAGCGATCGCCAAGCAACTCGACGAACTGAAGGCGCGCGCGATCCTTGAGCCGAGTGAAGAGAATGTGATCGCCTATGTGCGTTTCCAGCGCGAGCAGCTCGATCGCGCTTCCACCTTCTCCGACACCTGGCAGCGCGCCCTGTGGCAGAACCCGGACATTGACTACACGCTGCAGCGGCCCGTCTCGACGGTGGCGAAGCGGGCATGGACCGACAACCGCACGTCCGATCGCAGCCAGCTGCTGTCTCACCTCGGCCAGCGCTACGGCATGTTCTACTTTTTCGCGCAGAGCTGCGGCGCTTGCGAAATCTTCGCGCCGATCCTGCGGTCGGTCGCGGATTCGCATGGTCTGGCTGTGATGGCCGTCTCGACGGACGGTGGGCCGAGCAAGGACTTCCCGAATTACGTGGTCGATTCCGGCCAGCGCGAGCGCATGGGCGTGCCCAACGCAACGCCGGCACTGGTCCTGTTCGATACCGCCACCAGGAAGACCGTGCCGATCGGTTTCGGCATCCTCTCGGCCGACGAAATCATGGACCGCATCTTCATGCTCACCAACACCAAGGTCGGGAGTGATTACTGATGGTTGACGTGGCCCCCTCCCCTCGCGGCAAAACCCAACCCTCCTCTCGCTTCCGCGCATTTCGTCGGCGGCTTGCCGCCGCCGCTCTGAGCCTCGGGGCCGCCAGCATGGTGCCGATCGGAATTGCGAGGGCTGACGTTGCCAGTTCGATGAACTCGTTCTTCAACGATGCCGGCGGCGCCGCCAACGTAACCGGCCCGACGGCCTATCAAGGGCAGTCGGCGGGTTACTATTCGCTCGGGAATGCCTGGACGCGCTTCCCGCAAAAAAGCGTGTCGCCGTTCAACCTGCAGCTGCCCAGCGCCCGCGCGGGCTGTGGCGGCATCGACCTGTTCACCGGGTCGTTCTCGTTCATCAATGCTGCCGAAATGGTGGCCATGCTCAAGGCCACGGCCAACAATGCGCTTGGTTTCGCCTTCAAGCTTGCGATCGACAGCGTCTCGCCGGAGATCGGCAAGATCATGGGCGAGTTTCAGCAGGCCGCCCAGCAGATGAACCAGATGAATATCTCGTCGTGCGAGGCGGCGCAGGGTCTGGTCGGAGCTGTATGGCCCCAGATGCAGGGCGCGCGATCGACAATCTGTGCGGCCGTCGGCAACAGCCAGGGGGTGTTTTCGGATTGGGCGCGCTCAAGGCAGGGTTGCGGGGCTGACGGCCAGATCGATGATGTGCTCGCCAACAACAGCGATGCCACCATGAACGAGCATATTCCGGGAGAGCCGCGCAATTACACATGGGAGGCCCTGAAGCGGTCGCAGAAGTTCGGCGCTTTCGACGCCGAGTTTTCCGAATACCTGATGACCGTCGTCGGGACGATCATCGTCAACAAGGCTGAGGGCAGCAATCCGGCCTCGATCCAGTACATCGGTCCCGCCGAGGATGCTGTTGTGACAGCGCTTCTGGATGGTACGCAGACCGGGAATACGGCGAAGATCCTGACCTGCACCGATGATGACAAGTGCCTTCAGGTTTCCGAGCAGAACCTATCGATTCCGACTAACGTGGCGCTGCGTCCGCGGATCAAGGCCATGATCACCTCGATGCGCGACAAGATCCGCACCGATGCTGCGCTTTCGTCGGCCGAGCAGCAGCTTTTGTCGCTGACTACCGTGCCGCTCTATAAGCTGCTTGCCGTCGAGGCCATGGCCCACGGCAGCTTCAGCGAAAGTGAGTCCGATGCGCTCGCGGAGATCGTGGCCGTCAATCTCCTGAGTTCAATGATCGAGAACATGCTCGACCGGGTCACGCAATCGCAGGTCCATTTTCAGCCAGCGGATCAGGCGACCGCCGAGACATGGCGCAAGCAGCTCGGCGAGGCGCGTTCCAAGTACGCTGAGCGGGATGTGAAGGTGAAGAACACGCTCAACATCTCGATCGCGCTCATCAACAAGTCAATCGCGCTGGAATCGACGCTGCAAAACGCAATGTCGCCGGGGATGGCGGCCGCGCTGAACTTCTCGCGCGGCCTAAACGTCCAGGGTCTCAATTAAGCGGGTAGGAAACAGGCATGGTCGAGGTCTTCACGATTGGCGGCGGTGAGTACATCGTCAACACCTTCAACGCCGTGGCGGCTTGGACAGGTGGTGGCGGCTATGGATCGCTCATCAAGGTCGTCATGGTGATCGGTCTTATCTATGCCCTGCTCTCCGTGGCGTTCACGCTGAATTTCCGCGTCTGGATGAACTGGTTCCTTGGCTCGACGCTGATCTATTCCTGCCTGATGGTTCCGACCGTCGATGTGAAAGTGACAGATCGGATCAACCCTTCCCTCGCCCCCGCGACGGTCGCCAACGTGCCGCTTGGACTTGGCGTGATCGCCAGTTTCTCAAGCCAGGTGGGCGATTGGCTGACTCGCACGGCCGAGACCGTCTTCACGATGCCGAGCCAGCTCAACTATTCCAACAACGGCATGATCTACGGATCGCGCCTGTTTGACGCGACCCGCAACTTCCAGATCCGCGATGCCGAGTTCGCGACCAACCTGCAGAACCACTACAAGAATTGCGTGTTCGGCGATGTTCTGCTGAATTTCAAATCCCTCACGGATCTGGCGAGTAGCACCGACCTCTGGGCGTCGATCGGTCCCGGATCTCCGGCCCGGTCGCAGGTATGGCTTGAACGTGACGGTGGTGGCTCCGTCAACAACACCATCATCACCTGTCAGGTGGCCTATCAGGCGCTGACAGGCCTGTGGAACACCATCATCGATGCGTCCACACCGCTTTGGGGCCGCCAGACCTACACGAACCTCAGTGAGACGGCTGCGGCAGCGAAGCTGCGGCAAGACGTCCCGATCGTGAACCAGACCTTCACCGGGTCGTCCAGCGATTATACCTCCTCGATGCGGCAGAATAGCGCCATCAACGCTTTCATGCAGGCCCGGGACGCGATGGGCGGCAGCACCGGCGGCGCCTCGATGGACGCCTTTGCGACAACCCGCGCCGACATCCAGGCGCGCAACACCTACAACTCAATCGCCCAGCAGGCGATGTCGTGGGTGCCGATCCTCAATATCGTGCTGACTGTTGTCTTCTACGCCATGTTCCCGGTGATCTTTCCGCTGTTCCTGATGCCCCAGACCGGGGTGCAAGCGCTCAAGGGTTATGTGACGGGGTTTTTCTACCTCGCTGCCTGGGGGCCGCTTTACGTCATCCTCCACATGATCTGCATGACGCGCGCGGAGAGCGCATCAAACGCGGTGTCCCAGGGCGGTCTCACGCTCTCCAGCTACGCAGGGATCGGCGCGGTTAATGCCGAGACCGCGACGATCGCCGGCTTTATGTTGATGAGCGTGCCGTTCATTGCCGCGGGGCTCGCGCGCGGAGCCATGAGCATTTCCGGGCAGGCGACCTCGATCCTCGCGCCGGCGCAGAACGCGGCCGAAGCGGCGGCCGTCGAGCAGACGACCGGCAATTATTCCTATGGGAATACCAGCTTTGCGAACCTGACATCGAACATGCGCCAGAGCAACCAGTGGTCGGATGCGCCGACATTCTCGACGGGCGCCTCGTCGTTCACAGTGAGAAACGATAACGGCTCTACCGATTCCTTCATGGCTGATGGATCGATCATCACAGATGTCAGTGGAGGCATGTCAAAGCTCGCCTTCTCGTCGACACTCAACAGTTCGCGTGTCGCGGAGATGCGACAGCAGCTTAGCGCCGTGCAGCGCGCCGCTCGAAGCGAGGAGGTCAGCGCCGGACATGTTACGACTGCAGCGCATACCGACAGAAGCGGAAGAACGATTTCCAGCGAAAGCACGCACGGCAGCGAAAGTGCGAATGGCACCCAATCGGGTGAAAATCATGAGCAGTTCGATCGAACATCCAATTCCGCAAATAATGGTATCGAGACACGTTCAGGCATAACAGACACCTCAAAGGTCGATAACGGCGTGGGCCGTGTTTCTCGACAAATCGATGGTACGCAGGGAGGTGTAAGTGCCGGATTTAGCGGCAATGGTCGAAGCAAATCGGCCCAGTCTTCTGGTGGAAATGGAAAGGATCAAGGTCCGGGCAAAAAGGATGTTATCAGCCAAGTTAAGGATGCTCTTCCTAGTGTCAGCGGCAGCAAAAACTGGACAGACAATCAAATCTGGGATCTGTCTCATAACACAGGTAGAACTGTCACAAGCGATGATGCCTCCAGCGTGACCGATTCCATGCGATTTGAGCATGGCAACGGCGATAATTACGCAGTGACCGATGGTTCCTATAGCCGCGGCGGTTCGTTCGCACGTTCTGCCCGAAGTTCAATCAGCGTGGTCGGAAGCGACGACTCTCTTACCGATGCATATTCGCACGAAAATAGGCTGCGCCAACTTAATGAATTGGCCGAGCAACTCTCCAATGACATCAGCTATGCTGAAAGTCATAATATGCAGTTTAGCGAGAATTTGAGCCAAGAACTCGCTGAGTGGTATCGGCAGGAAGCAAATCGTATGCCCCCTGGTATTGCCCCGGAACTTCATCAAACCACGTTCACCGTACAGGAACGGCAGGTTAGGGATGCAATGATCTCCAAGTTCCTCGATGAGCGGAGCCAGGCGATTTGGGATGCGGTCGGGCCGGAGATGATGGCATCGCCATTGAATGAGATTGATCCTTCTGCCGTAAGCCCGGACGATGCGAGCGTTCGCGCGCGTTACCATCCACGAGGTTTGGCGGGTGTAACGACCCTATCGGGGCCTGCAGGACCGGGGGATGCAAGCGCTAAGGTTGAGGCCGGGAAGCAGGAACTGCAAGCGCTCGGCGAAGCGAAACGCATGATGCGCGCCGGTTATGTGAGTAAAGGGGCCGCTGTCCAATCCATGGTCAATGATGACATGGACAAAGGATTCTTTAACGATCCTAATTTGAGGAAATGACAAAGTACCCCACAAGGAAGAAAGCCAGCATGAGGACATATCCAAGCACGTAACCGATCTGACCACCAAGAGTCTCGTTGCCATTTTCGTCGGTGTAAGGCTCAATATTGCAATCAGGCCCGCTCGTATCCTGAACGATCAGCGGCCCGCCCTTAAGGTCAGACGTTGCGTTGTAGATGTTCCAATCAATCTGACTCATGGCGCGGACCTCCAAGCCATGAATCGCATAAAGGTGTGAAATTGGCAACCTTGAGGCCTGAAGCCGAGTCCGCAGAAGTGTTCGATGATCCGATAAGCTACTCCACCCTAGGGTTCTCGTGGCTGGTCGTATCAGCGCTAGGGCTACTGCCCCTTGCGGAAGCCTTTTTGCATCGTTCGCCATCGATCACCCCCCAGGTCGTCATCGCTTTTCTCATTGCGGTTGGCAGCGGCGCGGTCTTACGACGCAGATACACTTGGGTCGGCGTGGCCCTGCACATCTACAGCCAGATCGCGATATGGCTTTCCCTGTTTTGCGCGTCCCTTACCATGGTTTTAATCTGGGTTGGTCCGCAATAAGGTAACCAGGAGAGGCAATCATCACAGTCCATCTTCGACCGCTTTTTCGATAGCGGTCGCTCCTCGTCCTTCTATTTTGCGCCGGGAACAGCAGTCCACTCGCGCTCATCCTATCGGCATTGTGGGCCGCATCGAGTTGGGACTAGAAGCGGTCCATCTCAGCGCTCAGTGGCTAGAAAAGAACCTTGGCTGTCACTTTACCACCGGTAAAGTGACACGACTGTCCCATTTGCCTCCCTGCATGGAATAGGGATTCACATCTGGTGTCGGCCGTGCTTGATTCATGAAATGTTCCAGGCCGATCTTTTCCGCGACAGCAGACCTTCCGAACCGATGCGCCTCGCTGCGCCGCCCCCGACCACCACGGTCTCGATCCTCGAGCGCCTTTCCACCAGCTGCAAACGTCCGCGCTACGCGTTCATGGTACTCAACCTGCTTGTCGAAGCCAGTCAGCGCACCGGCTCTGCCGGGCCCTATGTCCTCGTCGGGGAGGTGCGTGTGCCGGTTCGCGACTGGCTTTGCGATGCTTTGGTTCCCGTCGCTCAGCGCGACCCCCGACGTCTTTCAATCGAAGGTCGCGTCCGCCAGACCCTCGAGGATGCGTGTGCGCTGCCGCCGGATCCCGATGTCGCGCAGCGCTTGATCGACAAGAAGGTTCTTGAACGTGTCCGCATTTCAGGTCGTACAAACGTTAGTCGGGCCGTGAGCGAATTGGTCCGAGCCGGATTGGTCAAGCGACACTACCAGGGCTTCCGGGTTGATCACCACAATCGCGGAGCGAAGCGACAGGCCGTCTATGTCGTGACCGATCCGGTAATGCGGGCTCTTTCGCGTGCGACCACCTGACGTCGGGATGCCCCTGCCAGACGAAGAATAGTATCCTTGCCTAACTTGGCAGCGAGGTCGCGGGTTTTCGGGTCGGGAAAACCGGGCCAAGCACTGTCATTTTCTCAGCTTCAAAGGGGCGCTGAAGCAGCCGGATCGCGTCGTAGGAGCCCCGGAGCCAGATATCGATGTCGTCAGGATCGAGGATCGTCACCATTGCCTTGGGGTGGATCGGTTCGACCAGCGAATTGGCATTGCACGTCACCATGGTGAAGCCGTTCCCCCCTCCGGTGCCCTGCCAGAACCCGGCCACGGCGAAGACTGGCTGATCCGTAACCGAAAACCACATCTCGCCTTTCAGTGGCGGCTTACCGTCGCCAAGGTCATGCTTTTGGGGGGTGAATTCGCAGAACTCGGTGAGCGGCACGACGCACCGGCTTTCCGGCCGGTCGGCAAGCCGCCTCCATTGCGGGAGGGAAAGGTTGCGAACGTTGGTCATTGGATAGGGCGCTTTGCCGCCCAGGACGTCCCAGTTCATTACGTCCCATGCCCGAACGCCATCCTGCTCGCGGATGACGTACGCCCTCCCCTTGGGCCGTAGCTCGTGGGGATCGAAGCGATTGTCGCGTGGGCGCTCGCTGAAAAGCTCGGCGACCGATCCCCAAATCGTTTCGATCTCACCTTTCATGCGGGCGCGGTTACACATGGGTCAACTCCTGCGAGACGATGGTCTACTATGTCCGGCCGCTGTTCGTTGCCACCCTAGCGCTTCAGAGATTGCCCTGTTCATCCACCGGAACCTCATCTCCGGGCGCGAAGTAGAGGGAGGCACATTCCGCCCGCAAACGGCCCCCTTCGAGAGCAAGGTCGTCGCGAAACGCGTCCTTGATAAAGTCCATGGTGTCGAGGTGCCGGTCTTCAAAATACATCTGGTGAACGTCGTCGCGACCCGCACCATAGACTATGCGCCCCACCTTCGCCCAGATCGAGGCCATTGTGCACATGCCGCATGGCTGCAGGGTCGAGTAGAGTGTCGCGCCCCGAAGGTCCATGTCGCCGTGCGCCGGCCCTGCACCGCGAAAAGCCATCATTTCGGCATGGGCCGTCGCGTCGCAAGTCTCTTCGGTCTCGTTGACTGCACGGGACAGCTCGCGGCCATTCA
>NZ_LYMM01000025.1 GCF_002896965.1 Novosphingobium guangzhouense | reverse complement strand
CACCGCTGCGGGCTTGTCCGAGGCCACATTACGGGTTTCGCCCGGATCGTTGACGAGGTCGTAGAGTTCGTAGACCCGCTCTCCCGTCTCGTCGTGCGTCCAGCGCACCAGGCGGTACTGTTCGGTGCGGATCGCCTGACCCCAGCGGTGCGGGCGGTTGTAGAAGTGATAGGCATAACCGCGCAGGCGCGTCGCGCCATTTTCCAGCACCGGCTTCAGGTTGATGCCGTCCATCGGCTGCGGACCTTTGGGCGCGGGCAAGCCGGCCAGAGCCGCCAGCGTCGGATAGATGTCCACCGTTTCGGTGGGCTGGCGCGTGGAAGCGCCCCTGGCCACGCCCGGTCCGGCAAAGATCAGCGGCTGGTGCGTCGCCTGTTCATAGTTGGTGTGCTTGGTCCAGATCGCATGGTCGCCAAGGTGGTAGCCGTGATCGCCCCACAGGACGACGATGGTGTTTTCGGCAAGGCCGGTGCGCTCAAGCTCGTCCAGCACCTTGCCGATCTGGGCGTCGGTATAGCTGACGCCCGCGTAGTAGCCGTGGATCAGCTTGCGCTTCAGGTCATCGGGATACTGCGCTTCGGGCGTATCGGCGGGGACGGGGGTATAGGCGTTGATCTCGCCGCCCACCTTGCCCGCGAAGGCAGGCGCGCCATCGGGCATCCGTTCGAACTGCGGCATGGGCAGTCTGGCCGGATCGTACATGTTCCAGTACTTCTTCGGCACCGAGAACGGCAGGTGCGGGCGCGCGAAGCCCACCGCAAGGAAGAACGGCTGCGCGCCGCCCTTGAGCGCATCGAGGCGACCGATGGCATAGTCCGCCGTGCGTCCGTCCGCATAGGCGTCATCGGGGACGTCGGGGTCTTCCCACGCGACGCCCTTGGGCAAGGTGCGGGAGAATTCCCAGACGTCCTCATCCGGCAGTTCGAATTCGTTGAACAGCGCCTCTTCCCGCGTGCGGCCGACCGCCAGCGCTTCGGGGGAGACGTATTCGATGACGTGGTCCTTGTGCGGCGGGACCGAGAAGCTCTGCGGATCGCCCACCGTGCCATGGCCGATATGGAAGACCTTGCCGATGCTTTCCGCGCGGTAGCCCGCCTTCATGAAGTATTGGGGCAGGGTCACCGTATCGGGCATGAAATCGCGCAGGTTCATGCCGAAATCGTAGATGCCCGAGGTGGTGGAACGCGCCCCGCTCATCAGGTTGAGGCGGCTGGGCGCACAGACCGCCTGATTGGCGTAGGCAAGGTCGAAACGGGTGCCGCGCGCAATCAGACGGTCGATGTTGGGAGTGATGGCGGTAGGATCGCCATAGCCATGGATCGCGGGCTTCAGGTCGTCGATCAGGATGAAGAGCACGTTTGGACGCGCTGCCGCCTGCGCCTGGGCCCGCGCCTGAGCCTGAGCCTCCTTCGCGAAAGCCTGCGGCGCGCCGGTCAGCATCGTGAATGCGAGCAGCGAGGTAACGGCGCGGCGCGTTCTTTTGCCAAGGTTCATGGGCATTCCCTTTCGTACTTTATCCCGTCGACGACCCATGGCCGCGAAATTCGCCAGCAGCGAATTTCCAATAAACCTCTTACAGCTTGCCCCGCACGCCGAACACGAAGCGGCGATCGGCGGCGCGGTACTGCCCCACCGGACCATCGGCGAAGATGGCCCGTTCGATGCTGGGTTCGTTGGTCAGGTTGATCGCCGAGAAGGTCACGGCGAACCTGTCGTTCACGTCATAGGAGACGCTGGCGTTGATCTGCGCGCGATCGTCCTGATACCAGGGCAGGTTGTTGCTGAGGTCGGTCGCCTCCGTGCGCAGGAACGGATCGCGCCGGGTGTAACGCACGCGCACGTTCAGCCCGTACTTCTCGTAGAACAGCGTGATGTTGTAGTTGTTCTTCGAAAGGTCACGCAGAGGCAACGGCAGCACAGCCGCCGCGCCGCTGCCCGATACGATGCCCGGCACCGTGAAGGTCGCATCGCGCTTGCCGTCCTGATAGGTGTAGTTGGCGATGACGCCGAACCCGTCGAGGAAGCCGGGCAGGTAGGTGAAGCTGTGCTGGAAGGCGACTTCGAGGCCCTTCAGCGTCGCTCCGCCTGCGTTCTGCGGCTGGTTTACGCCCACGCAGACGCCGACATTGCCGGTCAGGTCCACCGCCACCGGGTTGAAGATGCCCGTCGCGCAGTTGTTCGGATCGAACCTGCTGCCCGCCGGATCGATCAGCGTCGGCGCGATCGCCACCGTGGTCACGAGATCGTGGTACTTCTTGTAGAACCCGCCGATCGACAGGATCGAATTGCGATCGAAGTACCATTCCACCGCCGCGTCGAACTGGTCGACGGTCTGCGGCTTCAGTTCGGGATTGCCGGTGCCGACATAGACGTCACCCACCAGCGGGAAGTTCACCGAAGGCGAAAGCTGGGCAAAGTCCGGGCGCCGCATCGACCGGCCATAGGATGCGCGCACGATCACCTTGTCCATCGGTTCGATGGAAAGCATCGCGCTGGGCAGCCAGAACTTGTAGTTCTTCTTGTCGACGATCTGCGAGATCACGCCGCTGGAAATGGCGTTGCCGATCGTGGTCTGGTCTGTGCTGACCCAGCGCACGCCCGCGTTGCCGCGCACGGCCATGCCTGCGATCTCGGTATCGAGGTTCGCCTTGGCATAAAGCGCCACGGTCTTTTCCTTGACCCTGAAGCTGGCGGCATAGTCCTGCGGCGCCACGGGCAGCAGGCCGAACGCCTCGCGCGCGGCTGCCGGATCCTGCGTGACCGATGCGGGCACGATGAAGCCGCCGATGTACTGATATCCGGTGTCGGCAAAGACATCATCCTGCGCGATGTCGAACAGGTCCGGGCGGTCGGCGGCGCTGAAGCCGGGGAAGGTGCGCGATGCCTGGGTGAAGCGATCGCGCCTGGAATTGGACTGGTTGAACCGGGTGCCGATCTCGATCGAGCGCAGCGGGCCAAGGTCCGCGTCCCACTTCACGTCAAGGCGCTGGGCGTTCTCCACGTTGCGAAAGCGCGTTTCGTTGTCGCGCGCGATGAACGCGCTCCAGTAGGCGGGGTTCGCCTTGTTGGCCCACAGCGGGCTGTCCGGGTCGGGCGCGAAGTAGAGCAGGTCGTCGGTCATCTCCAGGATCACCGGCGGGCTGATCTTGCCGCGTTCGTTGTTGAAGTCGGAGCTGGAGGGATCGCTGTACTGCGATACCATTTCGAACCCGGCTTCATCGCTGTTGGACCCGGCGCGGCTGGCTTCGAACTTCACGTTGAGCGCGCCCTTAGTCCATTCGCCGCCGACTGCGCCGATGTAGCTTTCGGTAAAGCGCGTCGGACTGCTGTTGCGCGATCGCAGGCGTGTGTCACCGACAAGGCCGCTGGTCATCAGGCGATAATCGAATCCGCCCGAATTCATCGTGTCGATCTGCGCCTGATCCAGATAGGGCAGTTCGGAGATATCGTTGGGCTGGTGGAAGAAGACGCCGTATTCCGCACCCGTCACTGACTGGTCGATGTACGTGCCGTCGACGAAGAGCTTGAGTTCGGGCGATGCCTGCCACTCGATCGATCCGGTAAGGGACTTGTTCTCGCGGTCGCGCACGGTGTTGAACTGCTGCGCGTAGTTGGGCCGCAGGTACGGATCGCTGGTGCCGTCGCCGTCAAGGTCAACCGTGGTGCGTGCGGCGTAGCGCACGTTCAGGGCATCTTCGCGCACCGTCTGCTTGCTGTAGCCGCCGGACAGGACGATGCCGATTTCACCGATGCCGGTGTCGAAGCTCTTGCCGAAAACGGCGGAAATGCGGGGATTGTAGCTGTCGGAGTATTCGGCATACTCCATCTCGGTACGGATCGACGCGATCGGCGCCTTAAGGCCAAGGCCCTTGTAGGTGCGCAAGTCGACGATGCCGCCCACCGAACCTTCCAGCTGGTCAGCCGTCGCCACCTTGGTCACGGCGACGGATGCGATAAGTTCGGCCGGAACGTCCCCGAAGCTGATGCCGCCGCGGCTGTCGCCCGAAGGCGTCGTGGCGCGTCCGTTGATGAGCACGAGGTTCTGCGAAGAGCCACGGATCGAAACGTTGCTGCCCACGCCCTGCGCGCGGTCGATCTGGATGCCGGAAATGTTCTCCAGCACTTCGGCAAGGTTCTGGTCGGGCAGCTTGCCCACGTCGTCGGCATTGATGACGTCGACGATGTTCACGGTGTTGCGCTTTTCGCCAAGCGCGGTCGCCAGCGATGCGCGAATGCCGGTTACGACGATGTCCTGACCGGCTTCGGGCTCCGCCAGTGTCGTTTCGGTGTCGCCTTGCACATCCTGCGCGCCGGCCACGCCGACATTGAGCGCGGCAAAACCGGCGCCAAGCATAAGGATATGACGGGTTGCCCTCGTATTCAGCATCAAACTTCCCCCATTGACCGACACAGGGATGCAGGTGCCGGCAGTGGCCGCCCACTCCCGTTATCGGGTTGTGGTGCAGCCGTTGCAGTTTGATAGGCAACGGACTTAACGGGCGTCAAGTATTAATATTATAAATAAGAAATCCTATGCGACGCATACTAAGGCCGGGGTGGTGCAGTTTTTGAGATTGGTTCGCAACAACCGATCTGCTAGGCCCCCGGCATGGACCAGCCAGCCGGGACAGTTACGGGACGAAAAGCGTGGGATAACTTTGGCTTCTTCGTCGAAAACCGGGCTGCGCTTGTCCGTTATGCGGCGGCGATCACCGGAGATGCCGCTCAGGCCGAAGACATCGTGCAGGACGCCTGGGGGCGGTTTACAGGGTCCGCGCAGCAGCAAACGATAGACGACCCCAAGCGCTTCCTTTATCGCATCGTGCGCAATCTTGCGCTCGACAGCCGACGGCGACGGGCTCTGGAAGGACGGCTGTTTGCCGACGACGGGGGAGAAGATCTGCACCAGATCGCCAGCGATCAGCCTTCGGCACAGGCGCAGGTCGAGGCGGCCGACGAACTTGCGCGGGTTCTGGACACGGTGGCCGGTCTTCCCGATCGCACGCGCCGGGCGTTCCTGCTGAACCGCGTCGAAGGGCTGACGCTGGTGGAAGTGGGCGCGCGTCTGGGGCTGTCCAAAAGCGTGGCCCATGAACTGGTTGCGACCGCGCTGGAGCGTTGCCGGAAAGCTCTGGGCAGGGGGCGATGACGGGCATGGTGAAAAATTTCCGGAAATCGGCGCGGCTCGTTCGTCAGGAAAGGTACAAGGAGGCCACGCACAGGGGCCGCACATGGGGCCTCACGCGGGGCCTCACGAAAGGGCACACAGGATCCAGACGTTCGATGGGAAGTACGCGGGTTCCATGACCGGAGAAGACAGGAACATGAGCGCGCTCGATCGCGAGGCGGTTGACCTGCTGGTGCGTCTCGACGATCGGCCGGACGACGATGCCCTGCACGCGCAAGTGGCGCAGTGGCAGGAACGTAGCCCGGCGCATCGCGCAAGCTGGGGCAGGGCGCTCGACCTTGCCGCAGCAGTGGAGGCTGCCCTTCCGCTTGCCCTGACGGGAACGCATCCGGACCACATCGCGACCCTTCCTGCTTCGCGCAAGGTCACGCTTTTGAGCGGTGGCAGGAGATGGCAAGGCGGGCTCGTCCGCCGCCGGCGCGTGGTGGCAGCGGTCGCCGCCGCTGCCTGCCTCGGCCTGGTGCTGCTGCCCAACGTGGCGCTGCGCCTGCAGGCCCGCGATATCACCGGGACCGGCGAAGTCAGGCAGGTCGTGCTGGAAGACGGGACCCGCGTGGCCCTTGGTCCGGACAGTGCGCTGGCCTTTGACGTGAATGACAGGCAGCGTTCGGCGCACCTGTTGCGCGGGCGCGCCTTTTTCGACGTTGCGCATGACAAGGATCGTCCGTTCAGGGTGCTTGCGGACGATACCGTGGTCACCGTGCTGGGTACGGCCTTCGAAGTGGATGATATATCGGCGAAGGCTTCCGTGGCGGTGCGGCGGGGTACGGTTGCCGTGAAATATGGCCCGGCGGGCACGATGGTGCTGCACAAGGGTGATGTAGCCACGCGCGGCCCTGACGGCCATGCCCGGCGCGGCTCCGTTCGCGCGGACCGCATCGCCGGATGGATCGACGGGCGGATGTTCGTGAAGGACCGGCCGGTCGGTGAAGTTCTGGAAGATCTGCGCCCGTGGTATCGCGGCTATATCCTCGCGCGTGGCCCCGGACTGGCATCGCGCCGGGTGACCGGCATTTACGATCTGCGCAATCCGGACGCCGCGCTTGCCGCCATCGCAAAGGTCCACCCCCTTCGCGTTACGCGCCTGACGCCATGGGTGAAGATCGTCTCGGTTGAGTGACCTTGCGCGGATAAACCCGAAAAAAAAATCTATTTTTCATGGTGTTGCATGTTGTCGTGAAAATTCTTCCGGAAATGCGCTGACCTCGCTCGTCAAGTGATATGCGAATGCATTGCATTAGCATTTATCACATGTCACTTGAGCGGATGGAGCAGGTTTGGTGATTTCGGGGGGAATTCGCGGGCGGTCGGGGCGTGCGCAGGACAAGTGGGGCAGGGCGATCGCGGGGTTGCTGATGGCGTCGACGGCGGCCGGAGTGGCGCTGTGGTCGATACCGGCCGTGGCGCAAGCCGCCCCCGCTGGTGCCGTGCACACTTTCGCGATCCCGGCACAATCGCTTGACGAGGCGCTGATGGACTTCGGCAGCCAGTCGGGGCTGCAAGTCAGCATAAACGCGGCCGACCTGCAGGGGCAGCGCAGTCCCGGCGTGCGCGGCAGGATGACGACGCAGGAGGCGCTTGCCCGTCTCCTTGCCGCCAGCGGCTTTGCCTTCAGGATCGAGGGCAACGTGGTGACGCTGTACCGGGCGCCGCCTGCCCAGCCGATCGCGGGAGCGGATCAGGCCGTAAGCCTAGGCACGCTGAGGGTCGAAGGCCAGGGCATCGATGCGGCCTCGGAAACCGGCGCGCAGCGGGATGCCCGGCTCAAGGACGCCATCTACGATCAGGACATGTCCTCCACTTACGCGGGGCGCGAAGAGATCGAGCGGTACAAGGGCGTCAACACGGCCGACGTGCTCAAGGGGATGGTCAACGTCTACAGCGGCGACGCCCGCAACGGCGGGGCGATCGATCCCAGCATTCGCGGTATCCAGGGGCCGGGCCGCGTCCCGGTCATCATCGACGGCACCGAACAGGCGCTGACCGTGTGGCGTGGGTACAACGGGGCGAGCAACCGCAGCTACATCGATCCCAGCCTGATTTCCGGCGTGCAGGTGCTCAAGGGCCCGGTGTCGGTACGCGGGGTCAACGGATCGACGGGCGGTGCGGTGGTCATCGATACGCTCGATGTCGATGACATCCTTTCCGCCGGGCAGACCTTCGGCCTCGAACTGAGGGTGGAAGGGGGCAACAACTCCACGAACCCCAGATTCCCGACGCTGCTGACGGGGCAGGACTATACCACGGTGCCCGGTTTCCCCGGATCGCCGGGCACTTCCGGCACGCCGACGTACCCTTATGCCGACCCCTCGCTGCGGGTGGACCTGCGGACCCCGCAGGACAACGAGGCGTTTTCCGCCGGGGACCGCGCCATCCGTCTGGCCGCAGCCGGTCGTGTCGGCGATATCGACCTGTTCGGCGCCTACGCGTTCCGCGAGAGAGGCAACTACTTCTCGGGCAAGACCGCAGCCTCCTATTACCAGCAGGACGACCTGCCGATCAATTCGGACACTTACGTCCGCAGGCTGGGGCTCAACTACGAACCCGGCAACGAGGTGCCGAACACGTCGAGCAGGCTGGAATCCTGGATGTTCAAGGGCACCTGGCACATCGCCGACGACCAGTACCTGCAAGTGGGCTTTCGCGACAGCCGCACCCGCTTTGGCGAGATCATGCCTTCGCGCATCATGTCGACCGCCGGCGGCTATTTCGGCAATGTCCAGTGGCCGGAAAGCAAGGTCCACGCGCAAGCCTACAATGCCGAATACAAGTGGCAGCCGGACAGCAAGCTGATCGATTTCAAGGCGACGGCTTGGGCCACGCACACCGTCAGCGATACCTACAGCGCGGGCGGATATCCCAATGCGGCCTCGGTCGAGGATCCGATCATCATCAACAGCGCGCTGAGCAATTCCACGAACAACCGCTTCGGGTTCAGCGCCAGCAACCAGTTCAACCTCGCCTCGAACCTCAACGTGCTGCTCGATGCCAGCTGGCAGCATGAGAAGCTGCGCTCGGATGACGAATATTCGACCGCGATGGCCAACGGCTGGAGGCAATATCCCCGCGCCGGCCGCCGGGAGGAATATCGCATCAACCTGACCGGCGAATGGCAGCCCGTCCGCTTCCTGAAGCTCAACGCGGGGCTGGCCTATTCAGGGTACTGGGCGAAGGACGATTTCCTGCCCAAGCTGCTGGAGCTGAACGGCGGGTCGCTCAACTATTACGTCACGGACCGGTACACGACCAGCTACAGCACGGAAGGCTATGGCGCTGCCGATTTCGAAGCCTATCGGCGCGCGTTCTACAGTGCGCAGGGTATCCCGGATTTCCTGCTGGACCTGATCGTGCCGGCCGAAGTGGCGACTTATGCGGCCGATCCGTACACCTTCCAGATGCCGCAAGTCGGAACGGACTGGTTGCCCGATGCGAATGGCAACTTCAGCAGGGCCGACAACATCTGCCTCAACGGATCGCTCGACAGCCTGGAGAACTACGCGGCGGGCAGCTGCGTTGCGCAGGGTGTGACGCGCGCGGTCGCGGTGACGCAGGCCACGCGCAAGTCCGGCCACGGATGGGCGCCTTCCGCTTCGGCCACGGTGTACCTGAGCGACGCCAGCCGCGCCTACGTGCGCTATGCACAGGCTTATCGTTTCCCCAGCATGTTCGAAAGCACGATCGGCTTTTCGGCCTCGATCAACCCCATGGCCCAGTTGAAGCCCGAGCGCATCCATTCGTGGGAAGCGGCCTTCGTCCAGGACTTGCGCCCGCTGCTGGGCATGGGCGGAGAGGATCAGCACGCCGATATCAAGCTGACCTGGTATCGCAACACCACCCATGACGTGATCGAACGCGACACGCACCTGATGTTCAGCAACCTCGACAGGCAGGTGATCGCCGGGTTCGAATTGCAGGCGCGCTTCGACAACGGGCGCTTCTTCACCGATCTGAGCGCCGGTCATCAGACGACGAACAAGGTCTGCGATGAAAGCGTGGCGGCGCTGACGGACCCCAGTTCGGGCCGGATGCCCAATTGCGTGAAGTACGGCTTCCTTGCCGGGTTCCTGCTTACGCAGGCCACGCCCGAGGATACCGTGAACTGGTCGTTCGGCGGCCGTTTCCTGCAACGCCGGCTTGAGGTGGGCGGGCGGCTGACCTGGTACAGCGGCTACGACAACCCGCAACTGGCCCAGTTCTCCGACTATGAGAACGGGTGCCTTGGCGCCTGCGCCCTCAACATCCCCTACACCTGGGGAGAGATCGTCACCGTCGATGCCTATGCCCGCTTCAGGATCAACGCCCGGTTCACGGCCGAACTCGTCGGTACGAACCTCAACAATCGCTACTATCTGGACCCGCTTTCGCGATCGATGCTGCCCGCCCCCGGCAGGACGGTGCGGATGAGCCTGACCGGCAGGTTCTGAACACGGGTTCCCCAAGGTTTCAGGGCCGCCACCCATCCCTCACGTCCGTGCAAAGACCGGGATGGATGACGACCCTGGATGCAAGCGCCTGAACGGGTCAGGCGCTCAAATCGCAGGAGAAGTAGAATGAATTTCTCGAATCTCAAAACCCTCGCCGCCGCGACTGCCCTGGCGGGTGCCGTGCTTGCCGGAACGGCGCAGGCACAGACTGCGACGATCACTGGCGGATCCAGTGACAGCACCAAGGTGGATATCGGCGTCAGCACGGTGTCGGCAGGTTCGATCCACGTGCCCGGCCGCGTCGGCATCGGCGTGCCCAACACCGGCCTTACGACGCGCATCGACTTCCAGGGGCTGAAGGCGATCCTTGGCAACAACGAAGTCACCAGCTTCGTCAACACCACCAATGCCGAGACGGATCACAGCCAGTACGGCCGCTTCGATTTCGCGCAGGCCGGATCGAACGATGTGTGGTTCGGCGAATGGTCGCAGACCGGCAGTGTCAGCGGCGGTAGTCACACCGTCTACTACGGCGGCACCAACGCCACCACGGCGATCCCGACCAGCGGCAACGCCAGCTACACCGTCAAGGGCATCAGCAACTATGCGGGCAACGGGCTGCTTTCGGGCACCTTCAACGCCGCATTCATCGGGGGCGCGGGCACGCTGAACGGCAGTCTGACCAATTCCGCCTCTTCGTACACCGTGAACATCGGCACGGCGGCGATCAACAGCAGCGGCGCGATTTCGGGCGCCGGTGCCAGCGCCTCCAGCGCTACCGCCACGCTTGCCACGGGCGGCACGGTCAGCGGGCAGTTCTTCGGCGCCAACGTCGAAGCGCTCGCCGGTTACGTGAAGTTCGGCAATGGCAGCACCGCCGCGCGTCAATACGACACCGCGTTCGGCGGCACCAAGAACTGACCAGACCAACCGGACCGGGGCTGCCGCAAGCGGCCCCGGTCTTCCGGCGGCATCTATGAATTTCGAGACGATGGCCCGTTTTGCATCCGGTATTTCCTGCATATTGTGTACGATGATCGCTTTCGCGCATCCGGCGGCCGCGCAAGTGGACAATGGCCGCGACACGAGATTGCGCCTTGACCAGCAACTCGATCGCCGGCGCAGCGAAGACGATCGCCGTACTCTGGAGGACGCCGAGCCGGACGCCGCGCCCTCGACGATCGTGATCGATGGTCAGTCCTATACGGTCAGGGACACCGTGGACGATGTCGGCAAGGCGCTCTACATCGCCATCGGGCGCCGGCAGTGGCGCGATGTCGACCGCTTTCTGGCCGCCTATCGCAAGCTGGACGGCCACGATGCGGCGCTGGTGCTGTACGCACAAGGGGCGCTCGCGCGCAACGCGGGCAGGCTGTCCGAGGCCGAAAGCCGTTATCGCGCCTTGCTGGCCGCCAAGCCCGATTTCCTGCCCGCACAGCTGGAACTGGCGCGCGTACTGTTCGAAAACCACAAGGATCGCGAAGCGCAGCGGGCCTTCAGGGCGCTGCGCCTGCGTCTCGTCACCGAAGGCGCGCATGCCGAGGGCGTGCTCAGAAGCGTGGACACTTTCGCTGCGGCGCTGGCCCGGCGCAATGGGTGGCAGGGCAATCTGGCATTCGGGCCCAGCTACAGCACCAACGTCAACCAGTCTTCGCAAAGCTACGCCTGCCTGCTGTCGATGGACGATGGCACGTGCCTGATCGATCGCAAGGTGCCCGATGCGATCAAGGCGGCGGGCTTGTCGTTCGAAGGCGTGCTCAACCGGCGGGTGCCGCTGGCGGGGCACGGCGGGGTAAGAGCGCGCGTGATCGCCTTCGGCGACATCTATCCGCAGCATCACCGCTATTCCCAGGCGACCGCGATCGTCCGGGTGGGGTATGACTACCAGACGTCGAGGGACCAGATCGCGCTTTCCCCGTCGTTCGAACTGGGCACACTGGGGTCTTCGGCGCTCTACCGTGCCGCGGGCGGCAACTTCGAATGGACGCATACCTTCTCGCCCCGGTTCACCGGACGGTTCGAAGGCAACCTGCGCCGGTTCGATTACACCCTGTCCGGCTATCAGGCGCAGAGCGGTCCGCTTGGCGACGTGGGCCTGACCGGCTGGTACGCCCTTACCCCAAGCCTGACTCTGTTTGCGGGCGTCGATCTTGCCGTGAAGAACACGCCGGGTTTCGATGAGGGCTATCGCCAGTGGGGCGGCAGGATCGGCGCGAACAAGGCCTTCGGGCAGAGCGTCAACCTCTTCGTGCTGGGCTCGTACCGGCAGCGGCGGAACCGTACCTACAGCGAACTCTTCGCCGCCACCCGCAAGGACGATCAGTACAACGTGACGGCCATCGCCAGCGCCCCGGCACTGAAGTTCGCGGGGCTCGTGCCGGAACTGGTGCTCCAGTACGCGCGGGTCGAGAGCACGGTGGACTGGCTCTATTCCTATCGCCGCACAAGCGTTGCCCTGCGCCTTGGGCGCAACTTCTGATCACCCGAAGGAGACTTTGCCATGACCCTGACCATCACCGAAAACCCGCAGGCGGCGCAAGGCCGCGCGCAACGTCTCAAGGCTGCGACCCGGTCGGTCCACGAAGGCGTGGACAATGCGATCATGAGCGCGGCATCCTTTGCAACGCTGGAGGGATACGCCCGCTTTCTGCGCATCCAGTACCTGTTCCACCGCGACATCGAGGCGCTTTACGCCGACGCCGGATTGCAGGCGGCGCTGCCCGGACTGGCATCGCGCTGCCGCATGGCGCTGGTGCTGGCCGACATGGCCGATCTTGGACTGGCCCTGCCTGACGCCGACGCGCCCGCCTTCGGTGCCGATGAGGCGGTGAACCGCGGCACCGCGCTTGGCTGGCTCTACGTGGCCGAAGGGTCCAACATGGGTGCGGCGCTGCTGCGCAAGGAAGCCGCCAAGCTTTCGCTGTCCGACAGCTTCGGTGCACGCCACCTTGCCCCCTCGGGCGAGGGTCCGGCCCCGCACTGGCGGGCGTTCACCGCAGCGCTGGACGCCATCGCACTGTCCGACGCGGAAGAGGCGCTTGCCGACGCCGGCGCGAAGGCCGCGTTCGCGCAGGTGCAGGGCCATATCGATGCGCAACTTGGCTGAGGCGGGGGGCGGGCCTTTGCCTGTTGCGGAGCCTGCTCCGGTCCCTGCTCCGGTCCCTGCGTCTGCAAGCGTCCTGAAGCGCGGGCGCGTGGCACGCGGCGTGTGGCTGGCGATCGGTCTGCTGCTGGTGGGTCTTGGCTTCGTGGGCATCTTTGTTCCGCTGCTGCCGACGACCGATTTCATGCTGCTGGCCCTGCCGTGCTTCGCCCGGTCGTCGCCGCGGCTGGAAGCGTGGCTGCTGGGACACCCGCGTTTCGGCCCGGCGCTGAGGGCGTGGCGTGACAGCCGCGCCGTGCCGCGACATGCCAAGGCGCTGGCCTGTGCCGGAATGGCTTTCGGCTTTGCGATGTTCTGCATCCATGTCCACCCGCATGCCCTGTCAGCCGGCGTGCTGGCGGCCTTCCTGCTGTTCTGGGCGACATGGATCGTCCGCCGTCCCGAACCGGGAGAGCAGGGATGAGACACGAGGCCGTCCTTACGATCCATGCAAGCCAGCGCTATTGCGACCAGCCGCCCCCTCTGGCGGCGCGGCTTGCCGGTCTTTCCGGGACCGCCACGGTCGCGGGGGTGGTGCTTGGCGTCAGCCTGTTCGCCTGGCATTCGGCGCCGCGCGTCATCCTTCCGCGCTCGGCGCCCCTGACCGTCGCACTGCAGCCGCTTTCCGCCCCGCCCGAGCCCGTGCGCGAAGTGGCGCCGGGGCCTGTGCAGGTTGAACGGCAGGAAGCCGTGCCGCAACCCCGGCCTGACACGCCGCCGCCGCCGATGATCCTGCTGTCCGACATGCCGGGGGCAAAGGCACAGGACCCTGCGCCGGTCGAACTGGTCGACCCCGGACCGCCCATACCGCAGACGACGGCGCCCAAGGCGATCGAGGCGCCTGCCGCGCCACGCCTGTCCAGCGAAGCACGGCCGAACTGGGAGGCTTCGGTGCTGGCGCATCTGGAGCGTTTCCGCCGCTATCCGCCGCGCGCCCGCGCCGCACGGCAGCAGGGCGTGGTGCAGGTGCGCTTCACGATGAACCGGGCAGGCGCGGTGCTGGCCTGCCAAATCGTGCGAAAGTCCGGCTCGTTCACGCTCGATCAGGCGGCGCTGGAAACCGTCAGGCTTGCGCAGCCGCTTCCGGCGATCCCAGCCGGGCGACCGGACACGGTGGAACTGACGGTGCCGATCGAATTCAGGCTGCGCTGAACCCTGGCGGCACGGTCCCGACCGGGACGCAGCTTCCCGGCAGCGGTCAGGGGGGGGCTTGCGTGCCGTCAGGCGGGCCTGCTTCACGATACCGCGTGCACGATGTTGCTTGTTCGAATCGTGATCGTGCAATAATGGGGGTTCATGTCCCTTGAGCTTCCCTCTTCCCGACGCGATCTGATCGCATCGCGCCTTCTTGCCGGAGAGCCGGTCAGCAGCACCGCTCTGGCAAGTGAATTTGCCGTTTCGGAAGATGCCATCCGGCGCGATCTGCGTGCACTGGCGGCGGCCGGGGCTTGTCGGCGGGTCTATGGAGGCGCAGTCCCGCTGGCGTCCGGTGCCTTGCCGATCGCGGCGCGGCTGAACGACGGGCTGGCGCAGAAAAGAGCGCTGGCAAAGGCCGCCATCAGCCTTATCCCTCGGGGAAGTTTCGTATTTCTCGATAATGGCAGCACCAATGTCATGGCAGCCGAAGTGCTGCCGGACGACGAGAACCTTTCGGTCGGAACCAATTCTATCGAAGCCGCTGCAACGCTGGCCGCCCGGCAGGATCTTCCTGTGCTCCTGGTCGGTGGCGGCGTCGATCCGGCCATCGGCGGTTGTGTCGATGGCGCCGCGATCGAGGCGGTATCACGGCTCAACATCGATGTCTGCCTGTTGGGCGCCTGCGCGCTTTCACCGCAAGGCGGGGCAAGCGCTTTCGATGCGGGCGATACCGCATTCAAACGCGCGCTTGTTTCACGCAGCCGCTGCACGATTGTGCTTGTTTTAAATGACAAGCTTGGCGCCAGAGCGCCCCACCAGATCGTCGATCTGACCGGCATCGATCATGTCGTGGTTCCGCATGATGCACCGGAGCACTTCGTTTCCGAAATGGAAATGGCGGGTGCGAACGTCCTGCGCGCCGATCCGCAGCAAGAAGACCGGCGGAGTTACGGACAGTGAAGCAGGATAGCGCGTCACGGCACGCCACGCGGGCCGCTTTCCTTGTGGCCGGGTTCGGCGTTGCCTGCTGGGCTCCGCTGGTGCCGCTTGCCAAGGCCCGGCTTGCTGTCGATGACGGCACTCTGGGCCTGTTGTTGCTGTGCCTTGGGCTGGGGTCGGTGGTGGCAATGCAGCTTGCCGGGCCGCTTACGTCGCGCATCGGCGCTCGGCCTGCGGTCATCGCGGGCGGAATCGGGCAGGCGGTGCTGCTGCCGTTCCTGGCCTTCGCGCCGGATATCTGGACGATGGCGGCAGCATTGCTGCTGTTTGGCGGCTTTCTGGGCGTGATCGAAGTGGGCATGAACGTCCATGCCGTGGAAGTGGAAAAGCGCGCCGACCGTCCGCTGATGTCGGGCTTCCACGGGCTGTTCAGCGTTGGCGGTTTTATCGGCGCTTCCATGATGACGCTGGGGCTGTCGATGGGGCTGGGCCCGGTGACGGGCGCGATCGTGGCGGCGGTTCTGATGGTTGTCACGCTGATCGTGGCCGCGCCGCACTTCATCAGGACGCCCCGCGTGGATGAGCCTGCGCTGTTCGTGGTGCCGCGCGGCATCGTCATCCTGCTGGCCCTGCTGGCGGCGCTAACATTCCTGACGGAAGGTGCGATCCTGGACTGGGGCGCACTGCTGCTGAGCGGTAAGGGGCTGGTGCCGACCGCACAGGCCGGGCTTGGCTACAGCGTGTTCGCCATTGCCATGACCCTGGGACGCCTGACCGGCGATGCCGTTGTCGCCCGCCTTGGCGATCGCCGCACGATGTTGTGGGGCGGCGTGCTGGCCATCGTCGGCTATGTCGTGCTGCTGACTGCGCCGGTTGCGATGATCGCCTTTGCGGGTTTTCTGCTGATCGGTCTTGGCGCTTCCAACACGGTGCCGGTGCTGTTCCGTCAGGCCGGCGCGCAGACGGTCATGCCTTCCGGGCTTGCCATCGCATCGGTGACGACGGTGGGCTATGCGGGCATCCTTGCCGGTCCTGCGGGCGTCGGCTTTGTTGCGCAGGTGATCGGCTTGCCGAATGCGTTCTGGATTCTGGCCGTCCTGCTGGTTCTCGTCCCACTTTGCGCAGGCGTGGCGACGGCGACCAGGGACTGATCGCCTGATCGCATCCCGCCGTCCCGGTTACTTCTGGTCAGCGGGCGGCGGGAACTTGGCCAGCACGGCGCTGACCGCACCATCGATCGTGGCCTGACTGGGCGTGTCACCGGATATCTGTTGCGTTGCAGTGCCGTGCCAGACGGGGGCTTTCGTTCGGCTGTCATAGATATCGACCGCCAGCATACCGTCGGTGACGTTGCGCACGTTGACGGAATTGTAGCCCGCGCCCCATCCGCCGAAGCCCGCGTATGGGCCCCATGGGCGATAGTACGGTCCGTAGTTGCCCAGCTGCGTCACTTCGACGCGGTCACGCGCGCCCAGCGTGAACCCGAGGGCAAAGTCGCCGGGCTCTGCCTGTGTGTACCCGCGTGAGGCGAGATAGGCATTCACCGATGCCTTCACTTTCTGGACGGTAAGCGGGTTCGCGCCTTGCGGGGCCGTGGAATAGGCCCAGCTATATGTCCTGAGCCGGGTGAAGTCCGCCGATGTATCGGCATCGTACTTCACTGTAGGTGCGGTTGCGCATGAGGCCAGAAAAACAGCACTCACCAATGTCGCGGCCCGCAAGATCATAACCTGTCTCCTCATGTACGAAGAGATCGTCGGACGCCGCCCGGCCGGTATCCATAGGGACTGTCCCTGAGAGAGCCTTGTTCTCAACCCGAGGCCCGGCAGGCAGAGACGGCGAAAGGATGGCGCGGGCCATGGCAACCGGCCCGGCAGCCAATGCTTGCCGGGCCGGAACAGTTCTCAGGCGGTTGCGACTGCGCGGCGCTCTCCTGCTGCGGTTCCTCCGAAGGGATGGCGCAGGATCGCGATCTCGAAATTGCGGCGTGACAGCCAGTGCGCCACTGTCCGGGCGCGGATGCCGTCGGTATCGTCGATCAGCACCAGTCGTGCGCCCCGCGTGGCGATCGTGCGGCTGGACAGTCCCAGCAACTGGCCGCCTTCCGAAGACAGCGAACCGGTGACATGCTCTGCCGCGTATTCCTCGGGCGTGCGCACGTCGAGCAGATAGGTGGTGCGCTGCGGGTCGGCGGCCCAGCGGTGCGCGGTCTCAAGGTCGATTTCGGGGAACCGGCCGGCCGTAGGCAGCTGCGCCGCATGATCGCGACCGAACCGGCGCGAGGCTTCGGTCGCGGCTTTGTACTTCGCGGTCAGGCCCTCTTCCAGCGGCCAGCCTGCGCGCCGCCAGGCTGCGGTGCCATCGTCCAGATACGCGACGGTGTTGGGAACCCCGGCGTCGATGAGCGTCTGCGCACCAAGGATGGCGCGCGGCAGGCCGGCGCAGGACACGACCACCTGTGTTTCAGCCGAAGGCACGATCTCGCTATAGCGCAGCAGAAGTTCCGCGCCGGGAATGTTGACGGCGCCGGGGACATGGTCGCGGGTGTATTCAGGCACGGTGCGGGTGTCGATGACGATGATGTCCTCGCCGTTGCCGCGCCGCTCGGCCAGTTCCTGCACGGTGATGGCGGGCGTGCCTTTTTCCGCCTGCACGCCAAGCGAGAAGTCCCGGCCCGGAATGTCGAAGGAGCGGTCTGCGAAGCCGCTTTCCAGCCATGCGGGAAAGCCGCCTTCCAGTGCATGGATCGCCGTCCAGCCCGCTGCCGACAGTTCCGCGGCCAGCCGCTCCGCTGCGCCGTCCCCGCCGTCGACCAGCACGGTGCGGATGTGCCGGCGGGGCACTGAGCGGTCGATGTGGGCGATCACCCGATCGGCAGGAAGGCTGGTGCCGAACAGGGGAGAGCCGTAACCGACGGCGTCTTCCTTTGCGCGGATATCCAGAACAGCCAGTTCTGCCCCGTCATCGAGCCAGGTGGCGAAGGTCTGGCTGTCAATCTTTCGGTCAGTCATGCTTGGTCTCCTCGAAGCGGACAACCTGGAAGCTATCGGCTTGGCGCAGGATGGCGATTCATAATTCCTATCTTTCTTGTAGGAATTTATTTCCCGTCTCAGGCCCGCGCTTGCGTGACACTATCGGGAGGACAAGAGGGGCAAGGACGGGGCCCGGATTGGGGGGACTGGGAAGCGCGTTCGGGCAGGGCCTGTTCGAAGGTCTGGACGTTGCGCAGCGCCGGGAACATGCGCTGCCACAGCACGGCGACGATGACGGTGCCCAGCCCACCGAGCACCACCGCCGGCACGACCCCGATCAGCGAAGCTGCAAACCCGGACTGGACATCGCCCAGTTCGTTGCGTGCACTGACGAACATCATGTTCACTGACGTCACGCGGCCGCGCATGTCATCGTGGGTGGACAACTGCACCAGCGTCTGGCGCACGAAGGCGCCGACCGTTTCCGCCGCGCCGAGCAGCACCAGCAGCGCGATCGACAGCGGCAGGTTCTTCGACAGGCCGAATGCCATCACGATGAAGCCATAGACCACCACCGACGTGAACATGAACCGGCCGACGCCGCGCCTCAGCGGGCGATGGGCCAGGAAGATGCCCGTAGCGGCCGACCCCAGCGCCGGTGCGCTGCGCAGCAGGCCGAATCCGCCTTCCCCCACATGGAGGACGTCGTGGGCGTAGACGGGCAACATCGCGGTGGCGCCGCCCAGCAGCAGTGCAAACAGATCCAGCGTGGTCGCGCCCAGAATCAGGCGGCTGCGATAGATGTAGGTGAAGCCCGCGAAGATGTGCGCCAGACCGTGCTGTTCGCGATGCGCGCCCCTGCTGCGGATGCGCACCAGACAGGCCAGCATCCACGAAGCAAGATAGCACCCCGCGGCCATGGCATATGTCACAGCCTCGCCGAAGGCATAAAGCGTCAGGCCGACAAGCGCAGGGCCCAGAACGCTTGACATCTGGTAAGTGGACGAGGTCCACACGACGGCATTGGGAAAGTGCCTGCGCTCTACCAGATGAGGCATCCACGCGGTTGCGGTCGGCATGGAAAACGTCTTGGCCGCGCCGAAAAGCGCCGCGTCGAGGTAGAACGCCCATGGAGCCGTGACACCTGAAAGCGTGAGCATGCAAAAGCTCAGCGCCGATCCGATCAGCACGATCTGCGCCGTCATGTAGACGCGCCGGCGCTCCAGTCGGTCAGCCGCCTGTCCGGCGGGCAGGCTCGACAGGACAACGGGGATGAACACGGCCATGCCGATCATGCCCAGCGCAAAAGGATCGCGGGTCAGCGCGTAAATCTGCCAGCCGAGCGTGGGCATCATGATGTTGGTGCCGAAGCTGTTGGCGAGGCGCGACGCGAAGAAGAAGCGGTAATCGCGCGAGGCGAAAGCGCCGTAGGGTTCGATCTGGCTCATTCGGGTTCCTGCTGCGTGATGATCGGTGCGCCCGAAGCACGTACGGGGCACCCCCGATTTCTTCGCGCAGGTGCGGTGGCTTCATTGTCCCGCCGGTATTGACCGTCTGGTTTCGGCCATCAGGCACGGGACGCGAGGTCGGCTTCATCCCGACCCGTGAAGGCGGATCACTGGAGCACCTGATGTGCGTCCAGATACGGATAATCGGTATAGCCGGTCGCTCCGCCGGCGTAGAACGTCGAGCGGTCTGCGGTGTTGAGGGGCAGGCCCAGCCGAAAGCGTTCGGGCAGGTCGGGGTTGGCGATGAAGCCTTCTCCGAATGCGACGAGATCGGTGGTTCCGTCCTCTATCGCCGCTTCTGCGGTTTCATGGCCATAACCGCCCGCCACGATAAGCGCGCCGCCGAATTTCTGGCGCAGGACCGGCGACAGCCCCGGAGTCTGGCCTGCAGGCTCGACGAGATGAAGATAGGCGATGCCGATCTGGTCCAGCGCTTCGGCTGCGTAACAGAAGGTGTGCAGGGGGTCTTCGTCGGACATGCCGTTGAAGTCGCTCCACGGCGATAGTCTTACGCCCACCCGGTCGACGCCCCAAAGGGCCGCGACCGCTTCGGTGACTTCGAGCAGAAGCCGGGTGCGGTTCTCTACAGGTCCGCCATAGGCATCGGTGCGCCGGTTTGAGCCTGAGCGGATGAACTGATCGATCAGGTAGCCGTTGGCGGCATGAATCTCCACGCCGTCGAAACCCGCTTCGCGTGCAAGAAGTGCCGCGACGGCGAACTGGTCGATCACGTCGCAGATCTCTGCAATGTCGAGCGCGCGCGGGACGGGGAAGGGCAATGGCCCTTCGCGGGTGAACGCAACGCCTTTGCCCGCGATGGCAGAGGGCGCGACGGGTTGTTCGCCCTTGACCAGCAGCAGGGGATGAGACGCCCGGCCAAGGTGCGATAGCTGCACGAAGATCCGCCCGCCGGCCCGGTGCACTTCATCGGCTACGCGTGCCCATGCCTGCGCCTGCGCGGCGTTGAACAGGCCGGGGCGGGACGGCGCATCGGGGATGCTGCGCGGATCGACTTCGGTTGCTTCGGAGATGATCAGTCCGGCTCCTGCGCGCTGGGCGTAATAGTTGGCCATCAAGGCGGTGGGCAGCTTGCCTTCGCCTGCGCGCCGACGTGTCAGCGGCGCCATGACGACGCGGTTGGAAAGCGTGAGCGAACCCAATGTGAAGGGCGTCAACAAGTTCATGCATTCCCTCCGTGAACCAGCCAGCGGTGATCATCACGCGGCGCGGACACTGTCCCAATCCTGCCCTCGGAAGCATACAAACAAAGTCTATCGAAACACTAGAGAATTCTTTTGCAGCGATATAGGGTCGCGCTGATAAGGCTTTCGAGAGGCACGATCGGGTCGATGAAAGACACGCGAAACCGCGATTTTCCGGTCTTCCGAACCCGGCGCAACAGCGCTTCCGCGTCGCCGTCGTGCCGACCCGGACTTGCCCTTTTGAATGAAAAGGAATTGAGATTGGCCGCGCCTTTTATCGAAGTTGCCCCGCATCTTGTTCTCAACCGCCGTGGCCTGCTTGTCGGTGCGGCAAGCCTTGGGCTCGTATCGCTGCTTGAAGGCTGCGGCGGGCGGCCGGGCGGTAACGGCAACCGGCTGGTGATCGGACTGGAGACGGAGCCGACCGCGCTGACCACGGCCATTACCTCGGCAGGGGCAGTGCAGTTCGTTTCATCGAAGATCTTCGACGGTCTGGTCGGTTACACGGCGAACCTTACCCCCGTGCCGCGTCTGGCCATGGGCTGGGAAACGGCACCGGACAACCTCAGCCTGACGCTGCGCCTGCGCCCTGACGTGAAGTGGCACGATGGCAGGCCGTTCACCTCGGCCGACGTGTCCTATTCGCTGCTTGAAGTCTGGAAGAAGTTCCACAGCCGCGGCCGTTCCACTTTCGCCAACGTCATCGCGGTGGACACGCCCGATGCCCACACCGCGATCCTGCGGCTGTCCAGACCGGCGCCCTACATCCTCAGCGCGCTTGCCTCCAACGAATCCCAGGTCATCCCTCGGCATGTTTATCAGGGCCAGGATGTGCTGGGCAATCCGGCGAACAATGCTCCGATCGGCACCGGCCCGTTCAGGTTCGTCGAATGGCAGCGCGGCCAGTACATCGTGCTGGACCGCAATCCCGATTACTGGGATGCGGGCAAGCCGCACCTTGACGGTATCATCTTTCGCCTGATCGGGGACAGTGCCTCTCAGGCGGCGGCGCTGGAAACGGGGGAGCTGCAGTTCTGCACCGGTGTCGCTTCCGGTGACGTCGATCGCGTCGTCAGATCTGCGGGAATTCGTGACCAGACGCGCGACTATGCCTTGCAGACGGCCAGTCTGGGCCTTGAATTCAACCTCGATCTGCCCAAGCTGCGCGATGTGCGGCTACGCCGTGCCATTGCCCACGCGATCGACGGCGAATTCGTGTTGCGCAATGTTCTTTACGGGCGCGGCGAAATCGCAACCGGGCCGCTGCCTTCGAACCTTGGGCGGTTCTATACTGACGATGTGCCCCGCTACCCGTTCGATCCCGGCAAGGCCGAAGCGCTGCTCGACGAGGCGGGCCTTCATCGCGGGCCGGGCGGTGTGCGTCTTGCCTTCATCCTCGATGCCCAGCCCACGGGCGATCAGTCCACCCGTCTGGCGCAGTACATTCGCGCGGCGCTTGAGCCGATCGGCATCAAGGTGCAACTGCGCTCGCAGGATTTCGCGGCCTATGTGAAGCGGGCCTATACCGACCGGGACTTCGAAGTGCTGCTGGGCGGCGGCCAGATGGGCCCTGACCCGGTGATCGGCACGCAGCGCTTCTACTGGTCGAAGGGCATTGCAAAGGGCGTCGCGTTCTCGAATGCGTCGCACTATTCCAGTGCGGAGGCGGACCGTCTGCTGGAAACCGCGGCAACCGAGTCGGACGAAGCGGAACGCCGCGCGCTTTACGCGCAGTTCCAGCGCGTGGTGCAAGCGGACCTGCCGCGCATTCCGCTCATCAGCTACTATCAGGTGTTGCTCGCGCGCGATCAGCTCAGCGCGCTCTCGAACAGCGCCGAGGGCATCTACGGCAACTTCGCGGATCTGAAGCTCGCACCAGCCTAACGGCAGGCTAAGGGCAGCTTGGGGAGTGCATAGAATTTTTGAATCTCTATTATGTTAATAGGGATTATACAGAACCCAGATCGCACGGGTTTCATCAACTTACGTCATGTCCCACCAGCCGCCCGCTGACGGACCGCCTCCACGCAGGCCCCGCATTTCGATCGTCATCACAACAACAACGGCGACCCATTCGCTTGGGCGCAGGGGACCGGATGCGCCTGGAGCAGAACATCCAGCAGGAGTTTAGCATAGTGTCGAATGGGGGTATTTTTTCGGGTGACCGACAGCGGCGCAAACGTTCGGCGGCTGGGGCGCTGCTCGCAGGCGCTGCCTTCGCGTTTCCCATAGCTGCACTCGCGGCGGATGATCCGGTTGCGGAGGATGATGAACAGGCGGGCTCCATTCTCGTTCAGAGCAGCAGGAGCGCGCCTGCCACGCCAACCACTCTTTCGGTAGATCCGGCGGCCGGTATCGCTGCAGTCTATTCGCTGGATCAGGATGATATTTCGGGTCTGGCGATCACGACGGCCAATGACCTGCTGCGCGCGATTCCCGGTGTGCAGGTGGCTGATCTTGGGAATGGCGGCATTCCAAACGGCGTTACGATCCGCGGCTGGAGCCTCGTCGGCGATGGTGTTTCGGTACGCGGCATCGTCGATGGCTATACGCGGAATTTCGTGTCAGGCCCGAATAACAACGGATCGAATGACCTCAACATTCTGATTCCCGAGATCGTCGGATCGGTTGACGTCATCAAGGGCCCATTCGACACGCGATATTCGGGCAATTTCGCCTATGCAGGCACGGCAATCTTCAAGACTGTCGACCGCATACAGAACCGTGCTTCGTTGAGCTATGGATTCTATGGACGCAAACGGCTGGTGGCGACCATCGGAAATGGCGACGATCCCAGCTTGCCGACGCATTTCTACTTTGCATTCGATGGTCTTTCCGAACAGGGACGACGGGATAACAACGATCAGGACAAGTTCAACGCTTTCGCCAAGGTGACCTCCCGGATCACACCTGACGATGTGCTCAAAGTCGGCTTTCAGCTTTACAGCAACCACTACGGCCAGCCCGGCTATATCCGCACGGATCTGGTCGACAGCGGACAGATCGACGAGCGTTCGGCCACGGATAACAATGCCAAGGGTTGGCGCCGGTCAGGCACCCTGACGGCGGAATGGGAACACCGCACCGACTCCTTCAACTTTGACGCCAACTTTTGGGTGGAGCGTGAGAAGGACTATCGCTCCATCAACCGCCAGGATATCGGCGTAGTTGACAGTTTTCCGCAGAACATTGCTCAAAATAGTCGCTGGAGCACCGGGCTGGGCTTCCACCCGTGGGCAGAATTCAGTTTCGGCGGCATTGAAGCAATCCTGCGCGGCGGTGCGGAAATTCGCGGTGACTTCGCCAAGGTTAACCGTGGTCCCGGCTTCGATAACGAGTTGGTTGCGCAGCCGACGATTCTCAATGCATGGACGGGGTTCTTTTCGCGGGCAGACTTCACTGTCTGGAACCCTGACGTTTACGCGGAACTGTCTCTAAAACCCGCAGCGTGGTTCAAGATCACCGGCGGCCTGCGTAACGACTGGTTCAACTACGACGCTACCGTCACTTATTATCCCAGCAGTGCTCAGACCGGTACGCCGATGGCGCTGCGCACGGTGAAGTTCAATACCTGGTCGAATGAACCGACGCTTCATGGTGGCATCGCCGTCGGACCGTTTCTCGGTTTCACCCTGCTCGGTAACTTCGGTGAGGGCATCACGTCGCAGAATATCAACAACGCTGCGCTTTGGAGCAACCCGCAACTGGACCCGACCAAGCTCAATACCAAGGAAGTGGTCCTCAAGTACGATAACGATGCGCTGGGCCTCAACCTGCAGGGCGGCGTCTACAGCACACTTAATCAGGGCGAACTGGGTACTGATCCGCTGACCGGCTTGCAGGTTAACATGGGCAAGTCGATCCGCAAGGGCTTCGACATCGACGGGCGCCTGCGTCTGTACGATCGAGGCGGTACGTCGGTGCGCATCGGCGCGAATTACAACTACCTTTACGGCAAGCTGACCGGGGGTACCAACACCGGCCAACTCTATATTACCGGAACGCCGCCCTGGACGGCGGGCTGGAACCTTGAAGCTGCCACTCCGGTCGGGACGGACGGTCAGCGTATCCGCCTTTCGGTCCAGCACAACTTCGTGGGCGGGACGTACCTGAGTTCGGGGTCGGTGACACTGGCCGACGGCACGCTCGGTGTTCTCAAGAACAAGGATTACAACCGTCTTGGCTTCAGGCTGACTTACGAGCGGCCGGAATGGCGTGACCTGCGCGTGTGGTTTTCGGGCGTGGCGTATGGTGGCGACCGTTTCGCCGAGATGGCGACGTCAGCCGTCGGGTTCTTCACCAACAGCTATACCGTGAAGGGGCGTACTTATCGTGTCGCCAATTCGCAGTCGCCATTCCGCGCCGACGTCGGCGTGAGCGTCGCCTTCTGATCATTCCCTCAACATGAAAGGATACCTGAAATGGCGAGAATAGCATTGCTGGGTGCGGCCGGGCGCATCGGTGCGGAGCTCAGGGAGGAGGCCCTGCTGCGTGGCCATCAAGTGACGGCGCTTGTCCGGACGGTGGGCCGCGTCGCACCGCAGCCCGACCTGGAGGAAAAGGTCGTGGATGCGTATGATGCCTCATCGGTGGCAGCAGGGGCGACTGGGCATGACGTGTTCATCAGTGCCTTCAGCCCGGATCCCTCCGAGCCTTTGGAAGGCAAGCCGCAGCGCCTGCGCGAAGCCCATAAGGCCATTCTGGATGGCGTTCGGCAGGGCGGCGTGAAACGCGCGATTCTTGTGGGCGGTGTTGGCAGCCTCTGGGCTTCGCCGGGGGTGCTGGTGGTGGATTCGCCCGAGTATCCGCAGCAGTATCGCCCGCATACGCTTGCCAACATCGCTATCCTGCAAGGGTTGGTCGAAGAGGCTGGCGATCTTGACTGGACTTACGTTTCGCCGCCACGCCGGATCGAAGCCGGCGAGCGTACCGGGGTGTTTCGTCTCGGCACCGACCAGCTGCTGCGTGATCCACAGGGCGAAAGCCATATCTCGCGTGCCGACTTCGCCATTGCCGTGCTCGACGAGGTTGCCAAGGCGGCGCACGTCCGGCGCAGGTTCACCGTTGCATACTGAGAGGATTGCGATGAGCATACATCAGCCGATATCGACCCATGCCGACACGGGCACGGTTGATCGCCCCGATCAGGCAGCCACGCAGATCGAACAAGGCTGGGGGCAGGGGCCGAGCGCGCGCTATGAAGCGCTCGCCGGTCCTTTCCGGCCGATCTTCCGGCGGATACGAAGGGATGCAGTGATCCGCGATGGACAGCGTCTCCTGCCTTTTGAAGAGCTGGAATGGTTGAAAGCCGCACGCTTCACGACATTGCGGGTGCCTGTTGAACAAGGCGGGCAAGGGGTGACACTGCCTGAACTGTTCAACCTGCTTATCGAACTGTCAGAGGCCGACCCCAACATCACCAACATCCTGCGACCGCATATCGGCGTGACAGAAGATCTGCTGAACGCGCGTAACAAGGCACACGGCGACCGCTGGTTCGCACGGATCGTCGCGGGCGAGACTTTCGGCAACGGCTTTTCAGAGACAGGCGGGAACGTGGGCGTAATGACGACGCGCTTCACACCTGAGGGTGACGGATGGCGGCTAAACGGCAAGAAGTTCTACACCACCGGATCGCTGTTCGCAGACTGGATCAATATGGGCGGTATCGACGAGGCGGGTGAGCCTGTTGGCGCCATCGTTTCGCGCCATGCCGAGGGCGTCGCAGTGATCGACGACTGGAACGGTTTTGGTCAGATGCTTACCGGCAGCGGCACCACGACTTTTGAGAACGTCTTCGTGCCCGGCGACGTTGTGAACGCGGAGAAGGGGCGTGCCCGTTATGTCGGGGCGTTCTTCCAGCTTGTTCACCTTGCGACGCTGGCTGGCATCGGCCGGGCTGCGGCTAACGATGTTGCGCGGCTGGTGGCGGAACGGTCCCGTGCCTATGGTCATGGCAATGCCGATCAGGCTCGGGATGATCCGCAAATCCTAGCCGTTGTCGGTCGCGTTCGCGGCGCCGCCTATGGTGCAGGCGCGATCGTCCTGAAAGTGGCGGAGTCCCTTGAACGGGTTTTCGCGCACAATCAGGCGGGCGACCGTTTGGCAGAGGACCATGCCGGCGCCTTGGCGGACGTGGAGATCAACGAGGCGGTCACCGTCGTCAGCGATCTTATCCTCGATGCTACTACCGCGCTGTTCGATGCGCTGGGATCTTCCGGCGCGGGGCGCGATCACGGGCTGGATCGGCACTGGCGTAATGCCCGGACCATCACGTCGCATAACCCGCGCGTCTACCGTGATCGGATCGCCGGAGCCTTTGCGGTCAACGGCACGCTGCCCGCCCAGATCCGTCGCAACATCAAGGACGGAGCGCCGCGGGACAACGCGGCTTCCCCGCCCGCAGTCTGACTGAATCTACAAGGAGTAGCATGATGACCATTCGCACCATTCACCGCGCCACGCTTCAGACCTGGCTGACAACAGGTACTCCCGGCCAGAGTGCAGAATTCGCCTTGCTCGATCTGCGGGACGAGGCGGACTTTGCGAAAGGGCAGCCCCTGTTCGCAACCAATCTGCCCTTGCACCGCCTGGGTGCCGAAGTGGAAAAGTTTGTCCCGCGTCTTACCGTGCCGGTTGTGCTGGTGGACGAAGGAAACGGCGAGGCGACGAAGGCTGCCCACGTCCTTGACCAGCTTGGCTACACGGACGTAGTCATTCTCGATGGCGGTATTCCGGGCTGGCTGTCCGATAGTCCCAACGGATTGCCGACTTTCGATATCGCCGGCAACATCTTCACAGTCTCGATGGCGGATCAGCGCGGAACACCGGCGTTGACCATCGCCGAACTGCAGGCGCTGCGTGAAGCGGGCGAGAATCTCATCGTGCTGGATACCCGAACGCCGCCGGAGTTCGCGCTGTCGCACATTCCAGGTTCGCGCAATCTACCGGGAGGTGAGCTTTTGCAACGCTTCCTTGACTTCGTGCCATCGCCCGACACCCATGTCGTCGTGACTTGTGCCTGGCTGGCGCGCGCCATCATCGGTGCGCAGACGCTGATCTCGGCGGGGGTGCCCAACCGGGTTTCCTATCTGGTGCAAGGCACGCGCGCCTGGGTTGAAGCAGGCAACGCGCTTGCAGAAGGGGGCGAGGAAACCTTTGATGCGGCCAGCGCCGCAGCATCCGAATTCGGAGTGCGCCATGCCCACGTGCTGGCCGCTGAAGCAGATGTCGAATGGATCGGCCCCAATGCCGTAGCTGCATGGCTCGAAGATGGACAGCGCACCACCTACCTGCTCGACGTGCGCCTACCCGAAGAGTTTGAGGCAGGGCACCTTGCGGGCTCAATTTCATCGCCCGGCGGCCAGCTTCTGGCCGTGTCGCACCGTACCGTCGCAGTACGAGGCGCGCGCATCGTGCTGATCGATGACGCCGTGGGAGATGTGCGGGCAATCACTACGGCCTATTGGCTGAAGCAGCGTGGTTGGGATGTGCGCATTTACGATGGCACACTTCAAGATCGCATTCCGGGTGTTGACGCACGGATCGGCACAGCTGCGATCTGATCGAAATCCGGGGGGCGAGACCGGTCGACGGTCAGGCCCCCCGGATACCTTTTATGTTTCCAGCGGGGCGGTCTGGTCGTCCAGAATGCCGCCGGCTCCCCCGTTCATTGCATCGGCCAGGCTGCGGTTGTCGAGCACTGCCGACAGCTTGTCGCGCGCTTCGATCATGATCGCCCGCAGCTGGCATGCCTGTTCGTCAGGGCAGTCAAGGCAGCGACGATAGAATTTCTTGCTCGCACAGTGCAGCAGGGCCAGCGGGCCATCGGTCACACGAATGACATCGCCAAACGTTATGGATTGCGGCGAGCGGGCGAGCGAGTACCCGCCCAGCTTTCCGCGCGTACTGTGCACCAGTCCGGCGACCTTGAGATCAAGCAGGATCGCTTCGAGAAACTTGCGCGGCACATTACATGCGCTGGCGATCTCGGCGGTCGGGTGCGGCTTTTCAGGATTGCGGGATGCGAGGTGGATGAGCGCCTTCAACGCGTAGCGCGATTGCTGCGACAGCATTTGAGAAGCTTACCCCACCAGAAACACGTCGAATCACGCTTGTTTAAGGCGCGCACGTACTGCTTTTTGGCGGATTTTTCAAGGCATGGCCCGAGGCGGAACGGTAGCGGGATCAGGCCTTTCAGACCGCAAAGACTTGATTGCGGCGCCCAAAAATCTTCTTTGCACGCGCCCGCAAGCTCATCATTGCAATCTCTATCGAATTAATTGACTTAAGGGGGTATTGGAACCTACCACTAAGGCGGCTCGCCGAATGGCGACGGCACCGAAGGGCTGAAAACGCACCATGACCTCCGTTTCACGCGCCGCGCGAACTGCCTGGAGAACCGGCCTGCATGCCGTCCCGACGGCTCTTGGTGTCGTTGTCCTGAGCTTCCTTCTCCTGCAGCTGGCGCCCGGCGATGCTGTCGATGTGCTTGCTGGTGAAGCAGGTTCAGCCACTGCCGAGACTATGGCTGAAATGCGCGCCCATTACGGGCTCGACAAGCCGGTGGGCCAGCGGCTGGTTTCATATCTTGCCGATCTGGCGCACGGGAACCTTGGCTTTTCACCCCGCTATAACATGCCGGTCACGCAACTGATCTGGGATCGTCTGCCCGGTTCGCTGATGTTGGCGGGATCTGCGTTGGTGCTGGCGCTGATTGTCGGAGTTGCGCTCGGCGTGCTGATGGCCGCGCGTGAGGGCAAGGCGACTGACCGGGTACTCTCGGTGTTGTCGTTGATCTTCTATTCAGTTCCGGCCTTCTGGATTGGGCTGATGCTGATCGTGCTGTTTTCGATCAAGCTTGGCTGGCTGCCGAGCGGTGGGTCGCAGACGATCGGATCGTCCGCCACCGGGATCGCGGCCGTGCTGGATCAACTGCGTTACATGATCCTGCCCACCGTCTCGCTCTCGCTGTTCTACATAGCGATCTATGCCCGGCTGTCCCGCATCTCGATGATTGAGGCAAAAGGGCAAGACTATGTGCGCACCGCAAGGGCCAAGGGGCTGGGCGAAACACATATCCTGTTCCGCCATGTGCTGCGTAATGCGCTTATCCCGCTGACGACCGTGGCGGGCATGCATGTAGGCGGCATGCTTGGCGGATCGGTCGTAATTGAGACAGTCTATGGCTGGCCGGGCCTGGGCCGCCTTGCCTACGAGGCCGTGATGGGCCGCGATTTTGCCGTCTTGCTCGGCATCCTGCTGTTTTCTTCGCTGCTAGTGATCGTCGCCAATGCCGTGGTCGACGTTCTTCACGGCATTATCGACCCCAGAGTGGGAGGCAACGATGCCACCAAGTAACGTGAGAGCCCTGCGTCTGGCGCCCGAACGCGTGCCTGCCGAGGGGCGCGCAGCAGAGATCGTTTCGCTGGCCGACTGGCCTTCGGTGGAGCAGCCTGTTGTACCCCTCGTCCCGAAATCCGCGCCTTCGCGTGCGCGGCGGCTACTCTCCGTCATCGGACACAATCCGCTTGCGGTGAGTGGTGGAGCAATCCTTCTCTTCGTAGCGCTGATGGGGCTGACTTCGCCGTTGCTTTATCCTGGCGATCCGCTGGCGATCGTGGCAGAGCCCTTCATCTGGCCCGGAACGGACGCAGCTCATCCGCTCGGCACCGATTCTCTGGGGCGCGACATGCTGGCCGGAATCGTACACGGTGCCGCCGTATCGTTGCAGGTAGGCGTGTTCGCTACCTTTCTGGGCCTGCTGATCGGCGTCTCGGTCGGCGCGGTAGCCGGTTACTTTGGCGGATGGACCGACGTGGTCCTTTCACGCGTCACCGAGGTTTTCCAGACGCTGCCGAACTTTGTGATGCTCGTCGTCGTGGTTGCGATCGCGCAGCCAAGTATCGCTACGTTGTCGGTTGCCATTGCAATCGTCACGTGGCCCGGCGTTGCCCGTCTGTCGCGCGCGGAATTCAGGACCCTTCGCGAAAAGGACTTCGTGTTGGCTGCGCGCAGCCTTGGCTTCGGCCATGTTCGCATCATCGTGTCCGAAATCCTGCCGAGCGCGCTGCCGCCCATCATCGTTACTGCATCGGTGATGGTCGCGTCCGCGATCCTCATGGAATCGGCGCTGTCGTTCATGGGGCTGGGTGATCCGAACGTAGTCAGCTGGGGTTCAATGATCGGCGCGGGCCGCGAGTACCTGCGCACGGCTTGGTACATGTGCGCATTGCCCGGCTTTGCGATCATGCTGACAGTGCTGGCGCTCAACCTGCTGGGCGATGCGCTGAACGAAATCCTCAACCCCCGCCGACAGGTGCGCCGATGAGCGAGCATTTTATCCTGCCGCGTGGGGATGGCCCGTCACTGCTTGCTGTCGACGACCTGCGCGTCGCCTTTGGCGAAAAGCAGCCGGTCAAAGGCATCAGCTTCGAGATCAACGAGGGCGAAACCCTTGCCATCGTGGGGGAATCCGGATCGGGCAAGTCGCTTACCGCGCTATCGATCATGGGCCTTCTTCCTGCCGGCGGCACGATTGCACATGGTAGCATCCAGTTTGAGGGGCGCGAGATTACCACGCTGGCCCCGCGTGAAGCGCGTGCATTGCGCGGCGGGTCGATCGGCATGATCTTTCAGGAGCCGATGACCTGTCTCAATCCGGTGATGACCATCGGAGCGCAGATCATCGAGGCACTTCGTCAGCATCAGTCGCTTTCGCGTAAGGCAGCCCGTGCAAGGGCCCTTGAGCTGCTGGATCTGGTACGTATTCCCGATCCCCATCGCCGCATCGACGACTTTCCCTACCAGCTTTCGGGCGGCATGCGCCAGCGCGTGATGATCGCCGTGGCAGTCGCCTGCAGCCCTCGGCTGCTGATCGCCGATGAGCCGACGACCGCGCTCGACGTAACGATCCAGGCGCAGGTGCTGGACCTGATCGACCGGTTGCGGCGTGAACTGTCCATGGCGGTTCTGCTGATCACGCATGACCTTGGCGTCGTGTCGCAATGGGCTGACCGGGTGGTGGTGATGTACGCCGGCCGCAAGGTGGAGCAGGCTCGGCCCGACGCCATGTTCGGTAATCCGCTGCATCCCTACACGCGCGGTCTGCTGAACGCGTCTCCGCGTCTGGGTGACAGTTACAATTACATTGATGGCCCGCTTTACGAAATTCCGGGCTCGATCAGTTCCCTGGCGGGTGATCGCGGCTGCGCCTTCGCTCCGCGCTGCGCGCACGTGCGTGCGGGGTGCCGCGATGCGGTGCCTGCGCTCGCCACGCTGTCCCATGGGCGTCAGGTCGCCTGCCCTGTCCTCCTTTCGGAAGAGAACCGTGTCACTGCTGTCGATCTCTGAATTGAGCACTCATTTCCGCCTGCCGAGTGGCGCGCTGCGAGCACTTGATGGTGTTTCGCTTGATCTTGAGGCGGGCGAGACACTGGGCATCGTCGGTGAGTCAGGATGCGGCAAATCCACGCTTGGGAAGAGCATCCTGCGGCTTGTCGAGCCGAGTGCGGGCGCGATTTCCTTCGATGGTGAAGACATCACCACCATTTCACAGCGCGGGCTGGCGTTGTTCCGCCGCCGCGCGCAGATGGTATTTCAGGATCCATTCGCTTCGCTCAACCCGCGCCATTCGATCCGCAAGATCCTTACCGCCCCCCTGATCGTCCACGGCATTGGCGGCAGCGGCAAGGTGGGCAAGGCCGAACGCAACCGCCGGGTCGAAGACATCGTCCGCCGTGTTGGTCTGGAGGTGGAAGCGCTCGACCGCTATCCGCATGAATTCTCCGGCGGGCAGCGCCAGCGGATCGGCATCGCCCGTGCACTGGTGCTGCAGCCGGACCTCGTCATCTGTGACGAACCTGTTTCGGCGCTCGACCTTTCGATCCAGGCGCAGACGCTGAATCTGCTTGGGCGGATGAAGGCGGACCTTGGGTTGTCCTACATCTTCATTTCTCACGACCTTTCCGTGGTGCGGTATTTCACCGATCGGGTCATGGTCATGTACTTGGGGCGCGTGGTTGAAAGTGCGCCGACGCGCCAGCTCTGGTCGACGCCGCGCCATCCCTACACGCGTGCGTTGATGGACGCGGTGCCCGATCCGGCTCGCCGCCGGCATGCAGCGCCGATCAGGGGAGATCTGCCCAGCCCGCAGAACCTGCCCACCGGCTGCCGTTTCCACCCGCGCTGTCCGCTCGCCACCGAACTTTGCACGAAGGTTGAGCCCCCTCTGAAGGATTTCGGCAACGGCCAGAGCGCCGCATGCCACCACGTCTGACCGCTTTCTCAGGAGAAGATAATGTCCATAGACTACCGCTATCTCGGCCGCTCCGGCCTCAAGGTTTCCCCGCTGACGCTTGGCACCATGATGTTCGGTGGCGAAACGGACGAAGCTACTTCGCACCGTATAATCGATACCGCGCGGGAACAGGGCATCAACTTCATCGATACTGCCGACGGATACAACAAGGGCGCATCCGAGCAGGTGGTTGGTAGCGGAATAAAAGCTCATCGCGACCACTGGGTACTTGCCACCAAGTTCGCCAATCCGCGCGGCCCTGGCCCGAACCAGCGCGGCCAGTCGCGCAAGTGGATCATCGAAAGCGTCGAGAACAGTCTTCGCCGGCTCGGCACTGATTACATCGATATACTCTATTTCCACCGTGCCATCTTCGATGCACCGCTGGGTGAAGCGGTTCGCGCGCTGGGCGATCTGATCCAACAGGGCAAGCTGCGCTATTTCGGCGTGTCCAATTTTCGCGCCTGGCGCATCGCCGAAGTCTCGCTCTTGGCGGATCAGTTCAACATCGACCGTCCGGTCGCCAGTCAGCCGCTTTACAACATCGTCAACCGTGTGGCGGAAGCCGAGCAATTGCCCGCGGCCAACTATTATGGGCTAGGCGTAGTGTCCTACAGCCCGCTGGCACGCGGCGTACTGACCGGGAAGTACGCACCGGGCGCGGCCGCCCCGGCCGACACCCGTGCAGGACGTGCCGACAAGCGTATCCTGGAGACCGAATGGCGCCCTGAATCTGTAGCGATCGCGCAGAAGATTGCCGGCTATTCCCGCGATCGCGGGATCGACCCGGTTCATTTCGCGATCGCCTGGGTGCTCAACAATCGTCTGCTGACTTCGACCATCACCGGTCCGCGCACAGAAGCGCATTGGGCGAATTATATCGGCGCCCTTGATGTCAGGCTGACCGCTGAGGACGAGGCTTTCGTCAACGGTCTGGTTACGACCGGGCATGCATCGACGCTGGGCTTCAATGATCCCAGCCACCCGATCGAAGGCCGGGTGCCTTTCTCGCACACGGATATCGACAACGTCGTAGAATTCGAGCGGCCGGTGAGACAGTTCGCCTGAGTGCACGACGCGCCTGTTCCTTGCCGAACCGGCACGGGGAAGGGGTGTGCCGGGCAGAGCACCCCTTCCTCCCTCCTCCCCAGCGTTTCTTACCAGGTGGTTTCCGATGACCATACCCTTTGTCGACATCGCGATCGTTGGCGGCGGGCCGGGCGGCCTTGCGCTGGCCCATGGGCTGCGCAAGCACGGCATCGACGTCGCGGTTTTCGAGCGCGATCATGTCCGGGCGGACTACGTGCAGGGCTTTCGCCTGAGGATCCGTCAGCGCGGGCTGGATGCCCTTGCCGCGAACCTGCCGCCGCATTTGTACAACGCGTTTCTGGAGACGATCGGTATTGCGCCGTCCGAAAGCATTGCTCTGGATGAGCGGTTCAATCTCCTGTCTTCGACAGCCAGCGCGCATGACCGCGAAGATACGCATGTTGCAAAATCGGTCAGCCGCATCACGCTGCGCCAGATACTGCTGTCCGATCTCGACGATGTGTTCCACGCCGGGCGCGCGTTCGAGCGCTACGAGGAGCAGGAAGACGGTACCGTTATTGCATGGTTCAAGGACGGTTCTGCCATTCGCACCAACTTGCTGGTCGGAGCGGACGGCGCAAATTCCGTAGTGCGAAGGCAGCTGCTTCCCGATTTCCGCGTCATTGATACCGGCATGCGCAGGCTGGCGGGCAAGATGGCGCTTTCCGCCGCTGCGGCGCACGATATCTCGCCGCTGCTGATAGATTACAATGCCGGTATTCAGCCAGCCAACGGCCGGCGCATGATGATCACAAGCCATCGCGTGGACGCAGCGGCCCATGCGCGCCATGACCTGATCGGCCGGGACGATCCGACCCACAATGACATTACCGGCGCTCATTTCGACAACACCACCAGCTACATCTGGTGGAACACCGCCTACGAACGAGACGAGCTGGCCTCTGATGACCTGCTGGACACCATGGACGGTCAGGGGCTGCTGGACCTGCTGGTCGATCATATCGCTGACTGGGACGACCGGATCGTGCGTCTGATCCGGCACAGCGATCCTTCGACCGTGGCGCTGCTTAAAGTGCGCACCTCTGTGCCGGGGGCGGTCTGGGCCACCGGCCCGGTCACTTTATTGGGCGATGCGATCCATTCCATGACCTACTTCAAGGCGCTGGGCGGCAATACCGCGCTTTACGATGCGGGCCTGCTGACCCGCGAACTGGTTGCCGCTCGCCGTAATGGCAAGCCGCAGGCGCAGGCCGTGCACGATTACGAAGAAGCCATGCGCGAGCATGGCTACGAGGCTGTGCGCGGTTCGCTGGCGGCGATGCTGAATAACGCCACCGCGACCCGCCCTGCCCTTGACGTCGCTGCTGAATAGACCCCCATCCGGAAAGTCTTACGATGACCCAATCCATTCCCGACCGTCGCCTTCACCTCAATGTCGGTATCAACACCACCGGCTATCTGGGTAATGCGTGGAAGTACGCACGTCTCAAGCCGCGCGACGTCACTGACATCCAGCATTACCTGCGACTGGCGCGACTTGCGCATAAGGGAGTGTTTGACGCAGTGTTCCTGTCGGACATGCCGCTGCTGCGGCCCGATCCTGCATCGCGGCCGTTGCACACCTTCGATCCGCTGATCCTGCTGACTGCCATTGCGGCATCGGTGCCAGATATCGGGCTGGTGGCGACGGTTTCGTCCACTTACAACTCTCCCTATAATCTGGCGCGCAGGGCGCAGACGCTTGACCTGATTTCGGGCGGGCGGCTGATCCTCAACATCGTATCGAACTTCGTGCCGGAGGTGGCAGCGAACTTCGGCAATGACCCTTTGCCGCCGCGCGATGTCCGCTATCCTCGTGCTGAGGAGTTTCTTGAAGTTGCCAAGAAGCTCTGGAGCAGTTGGGATTGGGACGCCGAAGGCGAAAAGCCTGAGGGGCAGTTCTGGGATACGAACGCGGTAGAGCCGATCGCGCATGACGGTGAATACTTTGCTGTCAGGGGCGCGCTGAACGTCCCGCGCAGTCGGCAGGGCCATCCCGTGATCGCACAGGCGGGTGGCTCGGACAGGGGTATCGACCTGGCGGCGAGGCATGGCGAGATCATCTATTGCAACATCCTCTCGCGCGGTGCCGGGCAGGCGTTCCGCCAGCGCGTGACGGAGCGTGCCATCGCCGCCGGGCGCGACCCTTCTGAAATCCGCCTTACGCCCGGTCTGGTGGCGATCATTGGCGAAAGCCGGGAAGAAGCGCTACGCAAGCATGAACTGTTCAGCGGGGCAGGGTCGGAAGACGGGCTTCTGGTGAGGTTCACGCGTGAACACGGGATCGACCCGCACGACTTCGATCCCGACGCCCCGCTTGATGTCGAGCGCTTCATACCGGATCCCGGGCGGATCACGGCAATCGGGTTCACACAAGGTCTTGTGGATCTTTTGACGCATGAACGCCTGACTGCGCGGCAAGTGGTGCGGCGGGCAGAAGGCAACCACCGTCTGATCCTGGGCACCGCCGAGGAGATCGCCGACCAGATCATCGACCTGTGGGCCGACGGCACGGTGGACGGCTATACCTATCAGCCGCCCCGGGCGCCCGATGATATAGAGGAGTTCGTCGATAAGGTGATCCCCATTCTTCAGGATCGCGGTGTCTATCCCACTGCCTATGACGACCGCACCGTTCGTGAGCGCTTCGGCCTGCCGCACCCCGCAGCCCGTGCGCGTCCTTCGATGCCGGCTGAAAGCCTTGCTTGATCATTCGACAGATAATCTAAATTCCTATTGGAATAGTAGAGAATATACCTGTCATCACAGCCAGCATCATCGAATGTCGAACAGCGAAAAGGTTGGGGTCGGTAGCTCATCAGGAGTGTCGATCTGCTTTTCAGCCGGCTGTCCCGCGCCATCAACAGGAGGCATGGCAATGACGGAAAAGAACAGCGTCTCGGAAATCTGGTACACGCGCTGCCCAGTGCCGACCCCGGTGGGTCTGGCTGTCCAGCTGGGCTTTCTGGACGATGCTTTCGCGAAGGAGGGCGTCACTCTCAATTCGATTGCGGACAGTCAGGACCGAGCCGTCCGCGCAAGCCACTTCGATCATCACCTTGCCTATTCGTTCCGTCACGGCGGTAATGTGCCGCCGATCCGGGCAAGGTCTGAAGGGGCTGGCACCCGACTTGTCGGCATAACCTGGACCGATGAATTCCAGGCAATCATCACGCTGCCGGAAACCGGCATCCGCACCACGCGGGACCTTGTCGGCCGTCGCTTTGGCGTGCCGCGCCGTCCTGCGGGGATCGTTGACTTCATGGCTGCCACGGCGCTCAAGGGCCTTGTCTCAGCACTTTCACTGGAGGGCCTGACACACAGGGACGTGGAGATCGTCGATATCGCGCTGACCAGATCGGTGCTGGACGAACGGGAGGGGCCGCAGCTATTCGGCCTGCGCGGTCGGCAGGCATACGGCGCCGAAGTAGCGGCGCTGCTGCGCGGCGAAGTGGATGCGATCTACGTCAAGGGCACTGCGGGCGTCGCGGTCGCCAATCTGATCGCGGCACACGCTGTTGCGGAGTTCGGCTTCCATCCTGATCCGCGTATTCGCATCAATTCTGGATCGCCGCGCGTCCTGACCGTCGATGAACGTTTGGCAGAGGACCGCCCCGATCTTGTCACCACGATCCTGCGCACTCTTCAGCGTACCAGCGCCTGGGCCGAAGCACACCCGGAAGAGGTTCGTCGCTTCGTTGCGCGTGAAGCGGGTGCATCGGAAAACGTGGTTGCCGTTGCCAATGGTCCAGACTTGCACCGCCATCTTGGCATCGGGCTTGAGCCGGAACTGATCGATGCGATCGCTCACTACAAGGATTTCCTCCACGAATGGGGGTTCCTCGCAGCCGACTTCGATGTGCGGGCCTGGGTGGACGAGCGACCGTGGGCGGCGCTGTCCCATCGTGTCGCTGCCTGATCTGTGACAGGAAGGCGCTGATCTTCCTTCCGGTCCGGATCGGCGCCTCCTTTTCCGCCTCCAAGGGATGATTTGCATGTACGACGATGATTTAAACGCCCTCAGCCGCCGTAGCGTGCTGGGCATGGGCGGCGTACTGGCAATGCTGCCGTTGCTTGAGGCATGCGGCGGGGCGTCGGAAGGGGCGGGCAATACTCTGGTGGTGGCCATCAGTATAGAGCCCACCACTCTGACCTCGGCGATCACGTCTGCGGGTGGGGGGCAGTTGGTGTCCCCCAAGATATTCGACGGTCTGCTCACTTACTCAGCCGATTTGAAGCCCGAGCCGGGGCTGGCGCAGGCCTGGAACGTCAGCGATGATAAGCGCACGCTTACCCTGAACCTGCGGCCCGGGGTGAAATGGCACGATGGCAAGCCATTCACTTCCGCCGATGTCGCATATTCGGCGCTGAGTATCTGGAGTAAGTATCACAGCCGTGGGAGGATGACTTTTGCCAGACTCGTGGCGGTGGACACGCCTGACCCACTGACCGCAGTTCTGCGCTTTTCCGATCCGGCGCCTTATGCCCTCAGCGCGCTGGCTTCTTTCGAATCCCAGGTAGTGCCGCGCCACGTCTACGAAGGGCGTGACGTTCTTTCCAACCCGGCCAACAATGCGCCGATCGGAACGGGGCCGTTCCGGTTCGTGGAATGGCAGCGGGGCCAGTTCATCAGACTGGAGCGCAACCGCGACTATTGGGACAAGGGCAAGCCGGCGCTGGACGGCGTCATCTTCCGGGTCATCGGAGAAAGCGCTGCCAATGCTGCGGCGCTGGAGACTGGTGAGATCCAGTTCACCAACGGCATCGCGCCGGGAGATATCGCTCGCGTTTCCAAATTGCCCGATATCGTGCGCGACGATCGCAATTTCGCTCTGCCCACGGCGGGCATGGGTCTGGAGTTCAATCTGGATGTGCCGAAGTTACGCGATGTGCGGGTGCGCAGGGCCGTTGCCCATGCGATAGACCCGGACTTCATTCTGAAGCACATCCTGTTCGGCAACGGGGTGATAGATCGCAGCCCGATATCGTCGGTCTACAAGGATTTTCACAGTGAAGACGTGCCGCTCTATCCGTTCGATCCGGAGCGTGCGAAAGCCCTGCTCGACGAAGCGGGACTGAAGCCTGACGCCAAGGGCGCGCGGCTCAGCTTCACGCTTGACCCCACACCATCGGGAGAAAGGTCAATCAAGCTGGCGGAGTATATCCGTTCGGCGCTCGCCAGGGTGGGTATCCGGGTTGAACTGCGATCGCAGGACTTTGCGACCTTCGTGAAGCGCATCTATACCGATCGTGATTTCGAAGTCGCCCTCTCTGGCGGGCAGATGGGACCGGACCCGGTTATCGGGACGCAGCGGTTCTACTGGTCCAAGAGCTTCAAGCCGGGCGTGGCCTTCTCCAATGGCGCACATTACCACAATCCCGCGCTGGACCGGGCGCTGGAGGCGGCGCAGGTTGAGCCGGATATCGAGAAGCGCCGGGCCTACTATGCCGAGTTCCAGCGTATCGCGCAGACAGACCTGCCTCGGATACCCCTATACACTACCAGCGGCTCCATCTTTTCAGGCAGGCGCCTCTCGCGCCTGCCTGACACGGCCGAAGGGTTTTACGGCAACTTTGCGGATCTCAAGTTCAATTGAAAATACGCCGCCGATGCTTCGGCTGCCTTGGAGACAAGTTTGATGGCAACGGATATTTTGCAGCAGCCCTCGACAGGCGTGCGCGAGGCAGGGGCCGGGCGGGCCGCAGTGCAGCCCCTTACGCGGGAGCACATACTTGCCGGCCTTCCCGTTGTCGTCGCAAAGATCGCCGAAGGCGCGGCTGAGCGCGAGCGCGAGGGTCGTCTACCATACGAACTGTTTCGGTTGCTGCGAACGACCGGGCTTACCTGGCTGCGCGTTCCCACTTCGCTGGGAGGCCCGGGCGGCAGTCATGCAGATCAGGTGGAGATCATCGCCTCTATCGCTTCGGCGGATTCGGGTGTCGCTCATGCCCTGCGCACGCACTTCGGCTTTCTCGAAGCGATAGCGCTCGATCCGGATTCGGATTCCAGCAGGCGCTTTGCTGTAGATGTGCTGGTGGGCAAGCTGTTCGGGGGGGCGAACATGGAGATCGGCACGCCGCGTCCGAACATGATCCGCACCACGCTGCTGCAAGAAGGCGATCACTATCGTCTTAACGGACACAAGTATTACGCCACCGGCGCGATCTTTGCCGACTACCTTAGCTTCAGCGCAATCGACGCCGAAGGTCAGCCGACCGGGGTGATTATCCCTGCGAACCGGGAAGGAGTGGACGTTCGCGACGATTGGGATGGCATGGGTCAACGGCTAAGCGCCAGTGGCAGCGTGGTTCTCGACAATGTCCGCATAGAGGCAAGCGAGCTGCACTTCCAGCGCGTAAAAACGAGCCCCTTTATCAAGCGTCACGGCGCAGTGCGGGCGCAGCTGCATCTGATGGCTGTAGTGGCCGGGATCGTTCGTAACGTGCTGTCCGATGCCACGTCCTATGTTCAGCACCAGGCGCGGTCTGCCAAGCATTCCGCATCGGCGACGGCGCGTGACGACCATTTTGTGCAGCGCACTGTTGGAGACATCGCAGTGCTGTCGCATACCATCGATACACTGATAGCGGAGTCTGCGCGTCACCTGGATATATCGCAGGCGGCGATCCTTGCGAATGCGCCCGATCTCGACGACGTGGTCCTGGCAGCGCAGCTTGCCAATTCGCGCGGGCAGGTGATGATAGGCCAGTTGGCGCTGAAAGCCGCCGAACTTCTGTTCGATACCGGTGGCGGTTCGGCGACCGCGCGAGGACGCAACTTCGACCGCCACTGGCGAAACGTGCGCACGTTGTGCAACCACAACCCGGCAGCGCTGCGGGCGCGTGTCATCGGCGACTACGTCATCAATGGCGTGCGCGACGATTTCGACGAGGGCCGTGTCTTCTGACGGACAGTGATCCGTGAGGAGGTCATAATATATACCATCGACTTAAGGTTTCTTGTGAATTTCGATCAGTATCTTGGCCGGATCGGTCTTTCCGGCGCACCTTCAGCCACGCCGCAGGGCGTTGCCACGTTGCAAGCAGCCCACCGACGGAACATCGGGTTCGAGAACCTCGACGCGATGTTGCAACGTCCTATCCGGATTGATCCGCAGAGCGTGTTCGACAAGCTGGTGGTGCAGGGGCGCGGCGGTTATTGCTTCGAACACAATCGCCTGTTTTCGGATGCCTTGACGGCGGTCGGCGTGAGAAATCGGCCTTTGTTGGCACGGGTCCGTCTGGGCCAGCCGGAAGACGCTGTGCCGCCTCGCACCCACACTTGCCTGTTGCTTCTCATCGATGGCCGGCCCTGGGTGGCCGATGCCGGTTTCGGTGGCAGCGATCTTGCCCCGCTTCCGCTGGAGGAAGGCGTAGAGGTTCGGACCGCTGATGGCGCCCGCCATCGTTTGCGCCGTACCGGAGAGCGCGGCACGTTCGAAGGTGAATGGTTGCTGGAACGCGCGGGACCAGCAAGCGCAACCGATGGTCGCGCGGCGCAACATGGCGACTGGCAGCCGCAATATGTGTTCGATCTGTCCGATGTCGCCCCCGATGATCTGGAGCAGGCCAACCATTGGGCCTCGACGCGCGCGCAAACGCGTTTCACGACCTTGCATGTGGCAAGCATTCCCCACGAAACCGGATTCGCCTCGATGGTGGACCGAACCCTCACGATATATGGCGCAGCACACGGGGAAGGCGGCACCCGACGACGCGAGATCGCCGGCCCTGCAGACTATGCAGACACGCTGCGCACGGTGTTCCGTATCGATCTGACGGAACAGGAAGCGGCGAGCCTGCCGCTGTTTTGCTGAGGGCAGCGGGTCCCCGCAGTTCAGGCAGCTGATTGCCTGAACTGCGGACGCATCAGCACCGCTTGTCGGGAGCCAAAAAAATCTATGATGCCATACCTCATAATCTCTATAAAAAAGATAGAGTATTAAGTGAGGGCATGAACTCTTGGAAACAGCACACACTCAAGGCGGGCGGTTCCGCCTGGTTGGTCATTCGCTCCTGATCGGCTGCGCGCTGACGGCCTTGGCAGCGGGACGGGCGAATGCGGAAACCGGAGCAGAGGCAGAATATTCTCCGGCTGCTGCCGACGTAGAGGGAGACACGATCGTCGTCACCGGCAGCCGCACGGAAGGGCGGACGGCCGAAAAAAGCCTCGTGCCCATATCGGTTGCCAATTCGGAAGACCTCGCACGTTCCGGCAAGCAGAATCTGCGCGATGCCTTGTCGCAGGTGCTGCCCAGCTATCTGGTCCAGGCGGGCGGTTATCAAGGGCAGCAGGGCGCCGGTGTGCGGGGGGCACGGCTGAGAGGGCTGGATGCCAAGGACACGCTGATCCTTGTCGACGGCGTTCGCCGGCATACGACTTCGCTACTGGTCGGCGGCGCATCTCCCACGGATCTGGACCTGATCCCTTCGAATGCGATCGAGCGCATAGAAGTGCTGGGGAACGGTGCGGCATCGCTTTACGGGTCGGACGCGATCGCGGGCGTGATCAACATCATCCTCAAGAAGACCGTGGACGATGGCGGATCCTTGTCCGCCTACTACGGACAGTATGGCCAGAGCGTTGGGGACCTGCCCGACAAGTACGGCCGCACCAAAAACATTCAGGTCCATCAGGGATGGCGGCTCGACGACGATGGCGGCTTCGTGAACCTCAGCGCCAATGCGCAGTGGCAGAACGCGACCAACAACTTTCCCGGTTACAAGGCGGCCTCGCTTTCGGACCGCGCCACGCTGCTCTATCCCACGCTGGCCGATGGCTCGCTCGATCCTCGCGAGACCAGTAAGTCGCGGTACCGGCAATGGCTGGGCATGCCTTCCTCGAAGACCTTCTCCTTTGCGTACAACGCGCAGGTGCCGCTGGGCGACGTGACGCTTTACAGCAATGCCACGTATGCCTGGCGCTATTCATCAGGCCCGGGCTATTATCGCACCGCATCGAACCAGTCGCGTGCACCCGGCACCACGCCCAGTCCGCAGGACCCTTTCGCGAATGCTCCGTATACGAGCGGCGAACTTGTGTTTCCTGATGGCTATCTGCCGACATTCGACGTCAGGGAGAACGACTTTCAGGCGGTTCTGGGGGTCAAGGGTGAACTGGCCGGTTGGGACTGGAACCTCAGTAGCGGTTACGGCGGTGACCATGCCAAGATCTATACCAAGAACAGCATCAATGTGTCCGCCGGGCCTGAATACTGGGATCAGCGCGATTTTTACGATGGTTCGCAGATCAATGGACAGTTGCTGTCCACCCTTTCACTCTCACGGAAGGTGGATTCAGGGCTCTTCGGCCAGCCGTTGACCATCGCCCTCGGCGCCGAACATCGTCGAGACAGCTTCAGGAAGGGGCAGGGGGAGTTGCTCTCCTATCTTGCGGGAACATGGGTCTGGCCAGAGGGCACCGCTCTTGCCGGAACCCATCCCAACCTTGGCGCACAGGGCATGTCAGGTACGCCGCCGGAAGCTACCGGGTCTTGGAGCAGACAGACCATTGCCGGCTACATCGAGCTTAATCAGCAGCTCACAGATCGGTGGACTATCGACCTTTCAGGGCGTTTCGAGCATTTCACAGATTTTGGCAACGCTCCGGCAGGGCAAGTTTCCACCCGCTATGAATTCAGCGACGGCTTCGCCGTTCGCGGCAGTTTCGGCAACGGCTTCTCCGCGCCGACGCTTCTGCAGCAGCGCAATATCACGCGCAGCGGCAGCTATTCGGTCGACAACAATCCGCTGAGCCCGACCTATGGTGAGTTCACACAGCGCACGTCCGTCACCACCAACCATTTCGATGAACTGGGGCATTTGATCGGTGTTCCCGCCTTGAAGGCGGAGCACAGCATCAACGCGGGCGCCGGTTTCGTGGCACGGCCATTTGCCCGCACGGTGCTGACCCTGGACGGATACCTGATCGACATTCGCAACCGTATCGTGGCTGCATCGGCAAACGTCACGGCGGGTACGCCGCTCGCCGACTTGCTGAACGCGCAGGGCAATTACAACGTCAGTTCAGTGACGTTTAACATCAACGGTGCTCGTACCCTCACCAGGGGCTTCGATTTCAAGCTGGAGCACAGCGATCCGATCGGCGATCTGGGCACGCTGTACTGGACGCTTGCAAGCAACCAGAATGTCACCAAGGTCAAGAACTTCTCCGCGCTTCCCGCGATTATCGGCACTGCCAGCGAAGGCACCCTGCGCATGCTTGGCGCGCAATTCACCAGCTACTACCCCAAGAACATCACGTCTCTTGCGCTGCGGTGGGAGCGAGAGAAGCTCAACCTATGGGTCAAGGCGACGCGGTGGAGTTCCACCACGTATCGTGGAGCCAGCGCGGCTCTGGATGAACACCAGTCACCGGCCGTCACCGTCGATGCAAATGTGAACTATGCGGTGACCGACTGGCTGGGCATCTCCGTTGGCGGAACCAACATTCTGAACAAGAGACCGGATCGGATCTCTGCGGAGGCCCAGGCCCTGCAGTTCATCTCCGGCACCGAAGTCGCGCCTTACAATCGCTACGCGCCCTTCGGTCTTGATGGCGGATTCTATTACGCCCGGCTCGACGTGAAGTGGTGAGCCATCCGAATTCCCTGATACCCTAACCCCGTGCTGGAGACGAAACAGATGGTTGCTTTCTCTAAATCCGTGATCGGCAAGCAGGGCTTCGGTGCCATGCCGCTTTCGAGTGTGTACGGCAGTTCTGACGATGCGGAATCGACCCGAACCCTCCATCGCGCCATCGACCTTGGCATCACCTTCTTCGACACATCAGACAGCTATGGACGCGGCCACAACGAGACGTTGCTGGGCAAGGCACTTGCCGGGCAGCGCGACCGGCTGGTGATCGCCAGCAAGTTCGGCTTTCGCTTCTCGGCCGAGCAGGCCGGCGCCCGTGTAGATGGTTCGCCGGCCTATGCCCGTCAGGCCGTGGAAGCGAGCCTGAAGCGGCTGGGTGTCGATCACATCGACCTTCACTATCTTCATCGCGTGGACACGAACACGCCGATCGAAGACACCGTCGGAGAACTGTCGCGGCTGAAGGAAGAGGGCAAGATCGGCGCTATCGGCTTGTCGGAAGCATCGGCCGAAATCATTCGGCGGGCGCACAAGGTTCACCCGATAGCCGCGTTACAAAGCGAATATTCGTTGTGGAGCCGGGATGTCGAGGCGGAAATCCTGCCGACGGTGCGTGAACTGGGCATCGTCTTCGTGCCCTTCAGCCCGTTGGGCCGGGGCTTCCTGGCCGGATCGCTTCCCACAGAGGCGGGCGACCGGCGTGAATTGCATCCACGGTATCATGCGGATGCGATCGAGGCGAACGCGCGACGCCGCGCCCTGATTGAGCGCGTTGCCGAAAGACTGGGCGTAACGCTTGCGCAAGTCGCCATCGCATGGTTGATCGCCAAGGATACGGTGCCCATTCCCGGCACGCGCCGTATCGCGAACCTTGAGGCGAACTGGGCTGCCAACAAGCTTGAACTTGATGAGGCTACCATTGCCGAACTGGACGAAGCCTTTCCCGTCGGGACGACGGTCGGGGATCGGTTTGCCGTTCAGGGGCGGCCGCAGCCGGCACCTGCATCAAGCTGAGGCCGGTCAGGCAATACCTTCCAGCGCCTGCCGCCATGCATCGGGTAACGGTGTAGGGCGGCGGGTGTCACGGTCGACATAGACGTGAGTGAACTGCCCTTCGGCCGCAGGATCTTCGACACCTTCGACGAAGATGCCGAGGTGGTACGTCACGCTGCTGGAACCAAGTCGGGCCACCTTCAGGCCCACTTCGACCCTTTGCGGGAATTCGACCGAGGCGGCGTAGCGACAGCCTGTTTCCACCACCAGACCGATCGGGTTGCCGTTTTCGATATCAAGCAGGCCAACCTCGATAAGCCAGGAATTCACGGCCGTGTCGAACCACGAATAATAGACCACGTTGTTGACGTGGCCATAGACGTCGTTGTCGTGCCAGCGTGTACTGATCGGGGTGAAATGGTGATAGGCGGTGCGCGGGCGTAGCGGTTCGCGGCTCAAAGGGCGGCCTCATAGAGTTGGCGCGCGTCACGCAGCGTAATCGGGCGCGGGTTGTTCTTCAGCAAGCGTTCCTGCAGCATTGCGTCGGCGGCGAGTTGGTCGAGATCGTCGGCGCTCACGCCCACGGCGGTCAGCTGTGCGGGCATGCCCGCTTTTGCCGCCATGTCGCGCAGCGCTTCAAGCAGGCCCTGTGCCTGCGCCTGCTGGCCAAGGCCGTCCAGTGCCGGATCGACCAGCGGGCCAAGCTGCGCATAGAGCGGCATTGCGGCGTTCATGTTGAAGCCCAGCACATGCGGCAGCATCAGCACGTTCGAGAGACCATGCGGCACGTGGAAGTGTCCGCCAAGCGGATAGGCAAGCGCGTGGACGCCCGCAACCGGCGCGTTGGCGAACGCCACGCCCGCCAGATGCGCGCCCAGCAGCATCGCTTCGCGCGCGGCCATGTTGCCCGGCTCTTCGCAGGCGACAAGCAGGTTCGCGGCCAGCAGGCGCAGCGCCTCGCGGGCTAGCAGGTCGGACATCGGGTTTTTGAGGTGCGCCGAAGTATAAGCCTCTATCGCGTGGACCATTGCGTCCATGCCGGTGGCGGCGGTGACATGCTGCGGCAGGCCCAGCGTCAGCACCGGGTCGAGCACAGCGTAAGCCGCAACCAGCGCGGTGGAGGATACGCCGCGCTTCTCATCGCCGGGCAGGGTGATGATCGAGACGGGGGTGGCTTCCGATCCGGTCCCCGCAGTGGTCGGCGCCAACACCAGCGGCAGGCCCTTTCCCCGCGCGTTGCCGACGCCCCAGATCGCGTCGAGATCATCGCCCGAGCCGAGCAAGTAGGCCGCCAGCTTGGCGACGTCCATCGGGCTGCCGCCGCCGAACCCGACGACGCTTGCAGCGCCGCATTTCCGCCCCAGTGCAACCACCGCTTCGAGTGTGATGCGCGAGGGGTCGGCCTCGACCTCGGATGCGATCGTCACATCCCGCCCTGAGGCCGCCAGCGCCGCCAGTGCACCTTGGGCAAGGCCAAGCTTTATGATCATCGCGTCAGTGACGAACAGCACCGGGCCTTCAGGCAGCAGATCGGCGATGCGTTCGGCGCAACCCGCGCCGCTGACAAGGCGCGGACCGTAAGAGAACGCGAAGCTGCCGGTCATGCGATCGGCTCTGCCTGTGGTGCGCGCAGCAGCGGCGAAATGGTGAAGCCTTCGGGCATGCGCTTCATGTACTGCTCCAGTCCGGCAACGATCTTTGCAAAGCCTTCGCGTTCGCCCCAGAACATCGGGCCGCCGGTCCAGCGTGGCCAGCCATAGCCATAGAGCCACACCACGTCGATGTCCGATGAACGTTGTGCGATGCCTTCTTCAAGGATCAGCGCGCCTTCGTTGACCATGGTGTAAAGCGTGCGCACCATGATCTCCTCGTCCGAGATAGTGCGCGGCGTGATGCCTTCGCGCTGCCGGAACTCCTCGATCAGCGCGGCAACGACGGGGGATGTGCTGCGCTTGCGGTTCTCGTCGTAGTCGTAGAATCCCGCCTTCGTCTTCTGGCCCCAGCGTCCCTGCGCGCAGAGCGCGTCCTTGAGGTTGTCGATGCGCGTTTCATCGCGGTGCCAACCGATGTCCACGCCTGCAAGGTCGGTCATCTGGAACGGGCCCATCGGCATGCCGAAGTCGGTGTGGACCTTGTCCACCTGTTCGGGGCTGGCGCCCTCCATCACGAGGGCAAGGGCGTTGTCCTGACGCGGGATCAGCATGCGGTTGCCGATGAAGCCATAACATACGCCCGCTACCACGGGCACCTTGCCGATCTTCTGGCCCAACGCCATGATCGTCGCGAGCACGTCCGGTGCGGTCTTCGCGCCGCGAACGACCTCCACCAGCTTCATGACGTTGGCGGGCGAGAAGAAGTGCATCCCCAGCACGTCTTCGGGGCGAGAGGTGCAGGCAGCGATCTCGTTTACGTCGAGGTACGAGGTGTTCGAGGCGAGGATCGCGCCGGGCCTTGCCACTGCATCGAGGCGGCCAAAGACCTGCTTCTTGACCTCCATGTTCTCGTAGACCGCCTCGATCACGAGATCGCAATCAGCCAGAGCCCCGAATTCCAGCGTCGGATCGAGGAGCGCCATGGCCGCCTCGACCTGATCTATGGTGATACGGCCCTTGGCGGCGGTGGCCGCGTAATTTCTGCGGATCAGCGCAGCCCCGCGTTCGAGCGCCTCAGCACTGGTCTCGACCATAGTGACGGGAAGGCCAGCCGACAGGAAGTTCATGGCAATGCCGCCCCCCATCGTGCCCGCGCCGATAATGCCGACGCGGCGGATTTCTCGCCGCACAATATTCTTGGGAAGGTCGTCAATCCTGGCGGCGGCGCGTTCGGCGAAGAAGGCGTGGCGCAGGGCCTTCGACTGTTCGCCCGCGACAAGCTTCAGGAACAGACGGCGCTCGACTGCCATACCTTGGGTGAGCGGCAGGGAGGCGGCCGCTTTCACCGCCTCGACGCAGGCGAGGGGCGCCGTGAAGCCCTTGAACAGCCGGGGATTGGCCCCGACGAAAGCGTCCGCAGCAGCGGCATCGCCCGCGACCTTGCGCTCTCCGGTCGGGCAGGCGGGAGAGTGCGCGAAGTCGGCGGCGGCGGCGAGCAGGTCATCACCATTATCGACGACCTTGTCGACGAGGCCGTCTGCCAGCGCCTTGGCGGCAGAGACCGGATCTCCCGAGACGATCATTTTCAGCGCTGCCTCGACGCCAAGGAGGCGCGGCAGGCGCTGGGTTCCGCCCGCACCGGGCAGGATACCCAGCTTCACTTCGGGCAGGCCCAGCTTGGCAGAGGTTACGGCGACGCGGTAATGGCAGGCAAGTGCCACTTCCAGCCCGCCGCCCAGCGCGGTGCCGTTGATCGCGGCGATCACCGGCTTGGGGCAAGCCTCGATCGTGGCGAGAACATCTGGCAGTTGCGGGTCGGCCAGTGGCTTGCCGAACTCGGAAATGTCCGCGCCTGCGCTAAACAGCTTACCGTTGCCTGTGACGATGACGGCGCTGATGCCCGGGTCTTCGGAGGCCGCAGCGATGGCCTGCGCCAGACTGCTGCGCACGGCGGCGCCAAGCGCATTGACCGGAGGATTGTCCAGGGTGATTGTCAGGATCGGGCCGGTCTGTTCGGTGCGGATCATTATGGGCTCCATGGGAAATGAGGACGCGAGCGTTCAGCCGGCGTTGAAAGTGGGCGCGCGCTTGTCGCGGAAAGCGGCAACGGCATCGCGGTGGTCGCGGGTCTGACCGAGCAACGGCTGCATTGTCGCTTCGAAGTCGAGAAAGCTCTCGAAACTCATCGCCGGTGCTACGGCGAACTGGCGCCTTGCAAGGTGCAGCGCGGTGGCGGGGCCATCTGCGATCATCCGCGCCAGTTCCAGCGCGCGCAGCAACAATGCTTCGCAGGGCAGCACTTCCATTGCCAGGCCCAGTTCAAGCGCTTCGGGTGCGTGGACCTCGCGGCCGGAATAGATGATCTCCTTCGCGCGCATCGGGTTGATGGTGCGTGTCAATTGCCAGGCAAGCCCCGCGTCAGGCGCATAGCCAATCCTGCGGAAGGTGGCGGCAAAGCGTACCTGTTCGCTGGCAAGGACGATGTCGCTGGCAAGCGCGAAGCCCCAGGCCGCGCCGATGCACACGCCGTCCACTGCTGCGATCACAGGGGCTGGGAAGCGGGCAACGGCGCGGGCCATGGCGTGCAACTGGCGCATTCGGCGCAGGAAATCGTCAGGCGTGGTGTCGCCCATCTCGCCAATGTCGGCGCCGGAACAGAATGCGCCGCCGGTGCCGGTCAGGACCACGGCGCGCACGCCGGGATCGGCTTCCAGCTTGGCGAAGGCGGCAATGAACTCTGCCCGCATCGCCAACGTAAAGGCGTTCTTCGCGGCGGGCCGGTCGAAGGCGACGACGGCGACGGCGCCGTCACGGGTTACGGTGATGGTCATGCCGAAAGGCTTAGGCTCTACGCGCTTCGGGCGGGGAGGCCCGGCGCCTTGGCCGGGCCATATTCACGGATATGATGCTCAAGGGGCCGGCGTTACCAGTCCGAAGGTGCCCTTGGGAGGTTCCACCAGAGCAAGGAAGGCATCCAGACGGCTCGCCACATCGGCGGCAAGGGCGCTGTCCTGCGGCTTCTTCGTGATCGCTGCTACCAGTTGCGCGCGGGTCAGTTCCAGCTTCTGTCCGGAAGCCTTGCCCACCGGCTGATGGATCAGCACACCGTTGCGGATTTCCACGTGCTCGGCGTCCTTGCCGTCCAGCACAAGGTTGAAAGCCATCGGTGCCGCCAGCGCCCGCTCGGGTACAACGCGTACCGCAAGCAGGTCGAGAATATCCGAGAGTGGCATGGCCGGGATCGCGCCGGCTACGGAATCGAATCCACCGGTCTTCACGCCTTCGCGCAGTTCCTTGGCGCCGGTCAGGAAGGCATTGCGCCACATCGAACTTGTCGCCTGATAGCCTTGCTGTTCAAGGCTGTCGGCTAGAGCCAGTTTGGCAGCGCGATCATCCGGCCGCGCGAAAACAAGGCGCGAGAGCAGCTCCGAAGCCCAGCGATAATCGCCCTCCGCAATCGCCTTTCGGCCAAGCCTGAGCACAGCCTCCGGGCCGCCCATGGCTTCCACGTATTTTGCCGCAGCGGTTTCGGGAGGCAGCGGGTTGAGGTTGGCGGGATTGCCATCATACCAGCCCAGATAGCGCTGGTAGACTGCCTTGGCGTCATGGCTCAGTGTGCCGTAATAGCCCTGATTAAACCAGCGATCGGCCAGTGGTTTCGGGAGCTTGAGATTCTCGGCGATTTCCTCGCCGTTCATCCCTTGGTTCATCATTCGCACGGACTGGTCATGCAGGTACTTGTACATGTCCCGATGCGCGCCAAGATAGTCGAGAATCTTCGCGTTGCCCCAGTGGGGCCAGAAGTGCGAAGTGATGAGCGTATCCGTGCGATCGCCGTAAAGTGCGATGGACCGGGTCAGATCGTCCGCCCAGGCCTTTGCATCACGGACTTGCGCGCCGCGTAGCGTCAGGATGTTGTGCAGCGATGAATTGGCGTTCTCGGCCATGTCCAGCACGCGCAGTTGGGGCATGTAGATCGCCATTTCGGCGGGGGCCTCGGTATCGGGCATGTACTGGAACTCAAGGTCCACGCCGTCGATCGACATCGTCTCGCCAGTCCGTGTCACCTCATGCGTGGGGGGAAGCATGTGGACCTGCCCGGTGGCGTTGCCCAACCGGTTGAAGGCGGGGCCGATGCCGTCGCTGATGTCTGCCTTGGGTCCTGTGCCTATGAGGTGCCCGAAGGCGTAGATCGCGCGGCGGCTCATGGCGGGGCCGGCGATCACATTCTCCGAGATCGCTTCCTTGAGGAACCCGCCGGGCGCCACGATAGGCACTTTTCGTGCGCTGGCCTCTTCAGGGGTGATCACACCTGCCGCGCCGCCGAAATGGTCGATGTGCGAATGAGTGTAGATCACGCCCATCACCGGCTTGTCGCCCAGCTTCGCGCGCACAAGGTCCATCGCGGCCTTCGCGCTTTCCACTGTGGTCAGGGTATCGATGACGATATAGCCCGTCTTGCCCAGCACCACCGTCAGGTTGGCCAGTTCCACGCCGCGCACCTGATAGACCCGGTCTGTCACCTTGAAGAGCCCCGACTGCGACAGAAGTTGCGCATTGCGCCAGAGGCTGGGGTTCACCGTATCCGGGCGTTTGCCCTTGAAGATGTCAAGTTCCCTGAGATCGCGGATGCGCTTGCCGTCCGCCTTTCTGATCTCTCCGCCGGGGATGGCTGCGACGAAGCCGCGCGTCGCAAGGTCGAAGTCCTCCCTGTCGTTCCACGGCAGGCTGGCGGTCGTCTCTTCGAAATAGCGCAGAGTCGCGGCGGAGGCGGGCTTTTGCGCCGCGTCCTGAGCGTCGTCCTGCGCGCCAACGCTGCTGCCCGCGCCCATGGCGATAAGTGAGACGGCAGCGATTGCCGCTGTAAAGCGAGCGCGATGGGCCATGGACATCCTCTTCATGCGACCGTGGCGTAGACCCTCACGATCTCGCCTGACAGGCCCCGCGCACTGTCGGGATGCTGCCGGGAGAGGCAAACCCGCCAAGGCGCGCGCGGCGTCTTTCCCGGTTGTGATAATCGGTTGGGCAGATCCGGGTAAGGTCTTTTGCGTTCCATTTGGGCCGCGCACTTGGCCGCGCACTTGCATTGCCGCATTTGGGCATGCGTTGACGAATCCCATCCGCCTGCGGCAAGGGAGGCGGGAAGGGGCTTCCATGCGCATTGTCATTATCGACGACAGCGGCCTTCGCGCGACGGTGCTTGAGGAGGGCCTGCGCGACGCGGGCTATGACGATATCCATATCGTGCCGCCGCGCGGGGCTTTCGTTGCGCGGCTGGAACGCATGGCGCCCGATGTGGTGCTGATGGACCTTGGCAGTCCAAGCCGCGATACTCTGGAGGAAATGCTTACCGTCAGCCGTGCGCTTGCCCGGCCCATCGCGATGTTCGTCGATCAGTCTGACGAAGCGATGATCGGTGCCGCGATCGATGCCGGGGTTTCGGCCTATGTCGTGGACGGGTTGCGCAAGGAACGGGTGAAGCCGGTGCTGGAACTGGCGGTCCGCCGCTTCAACGCGTTCTCGCGCATGCAGACAGAGCTTGAGGAAGCGCGCACCGCGCTGGCGGATCGCAAGGTGATAGATCGCGCCAAGTCGATCCTGATGAACCAGCGCGCCTTGTCCGAACAGGACGCCTATGCCTTGTTGCGCTCCACCGCGATGAACCAGGGGCGCAGGATCGTCGAAGTGGCGCAGGCGCTGATTACCGCCAGCGATCTTTTGGGAGGGGTATGATGACAACCAGCCTTCGTATCGCCTTCTTGCCGCTGAACGACGTGGCTGTTCTGGCCGCGGCGCGCGAACGCGGCTTTGCAGAGGAAGAAGGGCTGTCGCTCGACCTCGTGCGGACGACGAGCTGGGCAACCTTGCGCGATCGGCTTGTCTATGGGCAGGTGCAGGCCGCGCACATGCTGGCTCCGCTGGCGGTGGCCGTGACGCTGGGTCTCAGCCAGCAGCCCGCCGCGCTGGCAGCGCCCTACAAGCTGGGCGTCAACGGCAACATGCTGGTCATGGCAAAGGACTTCGCCGCTGCCCTCGCGCCCGATCCCGCCGCCCGGCTGGCCGACCCACTGGGCACCGCGCATGATTTCGCTGCCGCCATCGGGCTGTGGCGCAGGAAGCCGGTCATCGGCGTCGTCCACCGCTTTTCCAGCCATGCGTTGATGCTGCGCTACTGGCTTGCCAGCGCGGGCGTGGATCCCGATCGTGACGTGGTGCTGCGCGTGTTGCCGCCTTCGCTCACGGTGGAGGCGATTCATGCCGGGGAGATCGACGGCTTTATTGCGGGAGAGCCGTGGGGCGGCGCGGCCATCGATTCCGGCCGCGCGGAGGCGGTCGCGATCGGAGAGCGGATCTGGCAGCGCGGCGTGGAAAAGGTGTTGGCCTTCCGGGAAAGCTGGCTTGCGGAAAACCCCGAGACCACCGACCGCCTGCTGCGCGCGCTGGCCCGTGCCGCCGTCTGGTGCGATGCGCCGGAAAACCGGGAAGCGCTGGCGGATATCCTTGCCGATCCGCGCTATGTCGGCCAGCCCGCAGACCTGATCCTGCGCGCGCTGACCGGCTCGATCGTGCCGCGCGCGGGTGATGCGGCGATCTCCAGCCCGGACTTTGTCCTGTTCTCCCGCGAGGCGACGCCGTTTCCCTGGCGCAGTCAGGCGCTGTGGATCTATTCTCAGCTGGTGCGCTGGGGAATGGTGGAGCTCTCTGCAGAGACGGAACGGCAGGCGGCGGCGGTGTTCCGCCCGGACATCTATCGCCGCGCGCTGGCGGGGAGCGGGCTGCCGATGCCGGGGGCCAGCATGAAGCTGGAAGGCGCGGTCGGCGCCCCGCTGGGCGTGGGTTCGCACAAGGGCGATCTGATGCTGGGGCCGGACCGGTTCTTCGACGGGCGTGTGTTCGACCCCGAAAGGATCGCGGACTACCTCGCGGGTTTTGCACCGCAGCATTGAAACTACGGCGAATTTTGCACCTTGCCATAAGCGCCGAATCGCGTGACTATGTGAAGGTCGCGCGATGATGCGCGCCCACATCGGATAGGTCGTCCCAAAGGCGGGGCGCCGTCCTCACCGAATTTCGCAGCAAAGCCGCTGACCGGGCTCACCATCGTGTGACGTCCGGCCTGCGGCTTTTTTCGTGTCCGCTTTCCTGACATATGGGGGACGTACCATGGCAACCGCATTCTGGCGACCTGACGAAGACAATGACGCGCTTGCGACCGACGGCGCGGAAAAGCCCGCCGTCGGCTTCTGGCAGGCCGGCCACGCGCCGACGCTGGTCGCGGCCTTTCTCTATTTCGACCTGGCCTTCATGGTATGGGTTCTGCTGGGACCGCTGGCGCCCGAGATTTCGTTGAGCCTTGGACTGACGCCTGCGCAAAAGGGCCTGATGGTGGCGCTTCCGACGCTGGCGGGCGCGGCCTTGCGCGTGGTCAACGGGCTGCTGGTGGACCGTATCGGGCCCAAGCGTTCGGGTGCGATCAATCAGGTCATCGTCATCACCGGACTGTTCTTCGCATGGTCGATGGGCGTCACCAGCTTTGGCGGTACGCTGGCGCTTGGCGTTATCCTGGGTTTCGCCGGAGCCAGCTTCGCCGTCGCGCTGCCGCTGGCCAGTCGCTGGTACCCGCCCGAGCATCAGGGCAAGGCGATGGGCCTTGCCGGGATGGGCAATTCGGGCACCGTCTTCGCTGCGCTCTTCGCGCCCACACTGGCCAAGATGTTCGGCTGGAACGCGGTGCTGGGCCTTGCCTGTATCCCGCTGACGATCGTGCTGGCGCTCTACCTTGCCATGGCGAAGGACGCGCCCAACCCGCCTGCCCCGCGCAAGCTGATGGATTATGCCGCGCTGCTCAGGCAGGCCGACGCCTGGTGGCTGATGGCGTTCTACGCGGTGACGTTCGGGGGCTTCTTGGGCCTTGCCGCATCGCTGCCGATCTACTTCACCGACCAGTTCGGCCTTGGCACCGTGGTGGCCGGGTACTGTACTGCGGGCTGCGTTTTCGCCGGATCGCTGGTGCGCCCGATGGGCGGCGCGCTGGCGGACAAGATCGGCGGCGTGAAGGCGCTGATGATGGTCTACGCGGTGGCCGCGATCGCGCTTGTCGGCGTGTCGCAGGCGCCGAGCCTTGCCGCCGCGCTGGTCCTGTTCGTGGTGGCGATGCTGGCGCTTGGTACCGGCAACGGTTCGGTGTTCCAGCTGGTGCCGCAGCGTTTTCAGGCAGAAATCGGCGTGATGACCGGCCTTGTCGGCATGGCGGGCGGCGTCGGCGGGTTCTACCTTGCCAGTTCGCTGGGCCTTGCCAAGCAGTTCACCGGCAGCTTCGCGCCGGGCTTCCTGATTTTTGCCGGCCTTGCGGTCGTGGCCCTTGCTTCGGTGGCAAGCGTCAAGACCCGCTGGCGCGCGACCTGGAAAACCGGCGCGCGCATCTGAGCCGGCATGAACGGGCGGCGGCATCCCGGTGTCGCCGCCCCATTTCTTCACGTCCTGAGGGGGACGCATCATCATGAAAACCATAATAAAGGCGGCGGCCGTTCTGGCCGTCGGCGGGATCGCCTGCGCGGGATCGGCACAGGCCGAGGAGATCATCGTAACGCCGATCGCCGAGGCGCGTGTGCGCTACGAACACGCCGATCAGGAAGATATTGCTGCAAAGGCCGATGCGCTGACGGTGCGGGTGCGCGCGGGTGCGCAGGCCAGTAGCGGAGCCCTGAGCGCCACCGTGGTCGCACAGGGCAATCTGGCGGTGGTGGATGATTACTTTGACGGCCTGAACGGGGCACCGACCCGTCCGCTGGTGGCCGATCCGCAGAACGTGGCGATCTACATCGCGCAGCTTCAGTATAAATCAAAGGGGACGACGCTTACCGCAGGACGGCAGAAGATCGCTCTGGATGACGAACGTTTCGTTGGTAACGTTGCCTTCCGCGACAATGCGCAGACTTTCGATGCGGTGCGGGCAGAGGTCGCCCCGGTCAAGGGACTGAAACTCGACGTCTCCTACGTCTGGAGTGTACGCACGATCTGGGGTGTCGATGGCAACGCCGCGCGCCAGCAGGCGGTGAGCGGGGACAACGTGCTTGCCAACCTTTCGTGGGCCACGCCGCTCGGCATGCTGACCGGCTTTGCCTATCTGGTCGATCAGGACGAGGCCGCCGTGCAGGCATTTCGGCTTTCCAGCCAGACATATGGCGCGCGGCTGGCGGGAACGCACGCCTTCGGCAAGGCGGTGAAACTGGCATGGCAGGCAAGTCACGCGCGTCAGTCCGACTGGCACCGCAACCCCAACAATTACAGCGCCGAATACTGGCTGGCCGACGTGGCGCTGGACGTGAAGGGGTGGAAGGTGAACGCCGGCTATGAAGTGCTGGGTGCCGATGAAGGTACGGCGCTGACCAGTTTCCAGACCCCGCTGGGCACCAACTTCAAGTTTCAGGGCTGGGCAGACAAGTTCCTGACCACGCCCGCGAACGGCGTGCGCGATCTTTATCTTGGTGGTGGGTATGGCGCAAAACAGATCGGTGCATTGTCCGCCGTGACCCTGCAGGCGACTTGGCACCGCTTTGACAGTGACCGATTTGATCAGCATTACGGTAACGAAATCAACCTTCTGGCCTCTGCGAAGCTCCACAGTACCGTGATCGCGCTGCGCTATGCGCGTTATGATGCCAAGGCGCTGGGCAGCGATACCGACAAGGTCTGGGTGCAGTTCGACTGGGCGATCTGACGAATTGCCTGACGGAATCGCTTGAGCCTTTGGCCGATTCCATTTATGTTGCAGTGCAAAGGGCAACGCTGTCCTTCCTAAATCGCCGAAACGTCCCACTGGCGGGGCGCGTAAGCACCGAATGATGGCAAGGCCGCCATCCTGACTTCCGGTTTCACGCCGGGGGTCTGGATGGCGGCCTTTTCTCGTTTCCAGCTCCAATTCCCATGACAACCGGAGTTTAGAACATGGACTTTCAGGACGGGATCGAAACCAATTCCGACTATGATGACGCACTGGTCGTCCCCTGTGGCGATGTGCGCGAACATCTGGTCGTCATCGGCAACGGCATGGCGGGCTGTCGCGCCATAGAAGAACTGCTGGCTCGCGATGCGGGGCGCTACCGGGTGACGATCTTCGGCGCAGAACCGCACGTGAACTACAACCGCATCATGCTGTCGCCGGTGCTGGCGGGCGAGAAGACGTTCGATCAGATCGTCATCAACACCCGCGAATGGTACGATGACAACGGCATCGACCTTATCACCGCAGACCCCGTCACCGCGATTGACCGCGCGGCAAAGACCGTCACTTCGCGGTCGGGGCGCACAGTGCATTACGATCGTTTGCTGATCGCGACGGGTTCCGATCCGTTCATCATTCCCGTGCCCGGCAAGGATCTGCCCGGCGTCATCTCGTTCCGCGACATGCATGACGTGGACACGATGCTGGCGGCGGCAGAGGCGGGCAAGGCGAATGGCGGCGGCTCCGCCGTGGTAATCGGCGGCGGCCTGCTGGGGCTTGAGGCGGCGCACGGTCTGACCCTGCGCGGCATGAAAGTCACCGTGATCCACCTGATGCCCACGCTGATGGAGCGCCAGCTGGACGAAGCGGCGGGCTGGCTGCTCAAGTCCGCGCTGGAGGGACGTGGCCAGACCATCCTCACCGGCGCTGACACCGCAGAGATTTACGGCGAAGGCAAAGTGGAAGGCGTGCGGCTCAAGGACGGGCGCGATATCCCGGCCAGCCTTGTCGTCATGGCAGTGGGCATCCGTCCCTCCACCGCGCTGGCGCGCGAAGCGGGGCTGGACGTCAATCGCGGCATCAGGGTCGACGATCACATGGTCACCAGCGATCCTTGCGTGCTCGCGGTCGGCGAATGCGTGGAGCATGACGGCAACGTCTACGGCCTTGTTGCGCCGCTGTGGGACATGTGCCGCAGCCTTGCCGACGGCCTGACCGACCGGCATACCGGCTATCGCGGCTCGGTCACTTCGACCAAGCTGAAGGTTGCCGGGCTCGACGTGTTCTCCGCCGGAGACTTTTCGGGCGGAGAAGGCTGCGAGGATATCGTCCTGCGCGACGCCGCGCGTGGGGTCTACAAGCGCGTGGTAGTGAAGGACGATAAGGTCGTCGGTGCGGTACTCTATGGCGATACGGCGGACGGCGGCTGGTACTTCGACCTTCTGAAGAAGGGCCAGGACGTTTCCGAAGTCCGCGACCTACTGATCTTCGGGCAAGCTTTCGCCTCGGGAGGAGGCGCGCTGGACCCTAAGGCGGCCGTTGCGGCGCTCTCGGAGGATGCCGAGATCTGCGGCTGCAACGGCGTTTCCAAGGGACAGGTCGTCGGCTGCATCGAGGCTGGGGCATGCAGCATCGATGCCGTGCGCGCCGGCTGCAAGGCTTCGGCCAGCTGCGGTCAGTGCACCGGTCTGGTCGAAAGTCTGCTGGCGCTGACGCTGGGCGAGGGCGTCGAGGCCGGCCCGAAGACGATGTGCAAATGCACCAGCTTCACCCACGACGACGTGCGCCGCGAGATCGTGGCGCAGGACATGCGCTCGATCCCCGAAGTGATGCAGAAGCTGCACTGGTCGACCCCGGATGGCTGTTCTTCCTGCCGTCCGGCGCTCAACTACTATCTGCTCTGCGCGCTTCCCGGCGAATACGTGGACGATCAGCAGAGCCGCTTCGTCAACGAACGCATGCATGCCAATATCCAGAAGGACGGCACGTATTCGGTTGTTCCGCGCATGTGGGGTGGCCTTACCAACCCGCGCGAACTGCGCGCCATCGCGGATGTGGTGGAGAAGTACGATGCGCCAATGGTCAAGGTGACCGGCGGCCAGCGGCTCGACATTTTCGGGATCAAGAAGGAGGATCTGCCCGCGGTCTGGGCCGATCTCAACGCCGCCGGGATGGTTTCCGGCCATGCTTATGGCAAGAGCTTGCGCACGGTGAAGACGTGCGTGGGATCGGAATGGTGCCGCTTCGGCACGCAGGATTCCACCGGCCTTGGCGTGAAGACAGAGCGGATGACCTGGGGCAGTTGGATGCCGCACAAGTTCAAGATCGCCGTCTCCGGCTGCCCGCGCAATTGCGCCGAGGCGACGATCAAGGACTTCGGGATTGTCTGCGTCGATTCCGGCTACGAACTCCATGTCGGCGGCAACGGCGGCATCCACGTTCGCGCCACCGACCTGTTGTGCAAGGTCTCCACGGAGGAAGAAGCGCTCGAATATTGCGCCGCCTTCATTCAGGTCTACCGCGAGGAAGCACGCTATCTGGAACGCACCGCGCCATGGATCGAGCGTATCGGCGTGGACTACGTGAAGTCCCGCGTGGTCGAGGATGAGGCGGGCCGCAAGGCACTGGCCGAACGGTTCCTCTATTCGCAGCGCTTCAGCCAGGACGATCCGTGGGCGGAACGCGCATCGGGCGACCGCGCCTACCTGCACCAGCACCTCCAACCCCAAGCGCTTGAAGCGGCGGAGTGACACCCATGACCGACTGGATCGATATCGGAACCCTGAGCGACATCCCCCAGCGCGGCGCGCGCACCGTGCGGCTTGACGGTGAGCCGGAAATCGCGGTTTTCCGCACCGGCGACGACAAGGTCTTCGCGCTCGTCAATGAATGCCCGCACAAGAAGGGGCCGCTCAGCCAGGGCATCGTGCATGGCCATTCGGTGGCCTGCCCGCTGCACAACTGGAACATCGCGCTGGCCAGCGGCCAGGCGCAAGGGGCCGACACCGGCTGCACGCCCACCATCGCCGTGCGCGAGGAGAACGGGCGCATCCTCCTTTCCCGCCCGGAAGCCATGAAGGACGCCGCCTGATGCGCGAGGCGGTCCGCACGACCTGCGCCTATTGCGGCGTTGGTTGCGGCATCTCGGCGACGGCCACGGGCCCGCGTGAGGTGACGATCCGGGGCGATGAGGCGCACCCGGCGAATGCGGGCCGCCTCTGTTCCAAGGGTACGCATCTGGGCGAGACGGTGGGGCTCAACGGCCGCCTGCTTCACCCGATGATCGGAGAGCGGCGCGTGCGCTGGGACAAGGCACTGGACCTTGTGGCGAAGCGCTTTGCCGACACCATCGCCCGTCACGGGCCGGACAGCGTGGCGTTCTATGTCTCGGGCCAGCTGCTGACCGAAGATTACTACGTCGCCAACAAGCTGATGAAGGGCTTCATCGGTTCCGCCAACATCGATACCAATTCGCGCCTGTGCATGTCGAGCGCGGTCGCCGGCCACACCCGCGCCTTCGGTGAGGACGTGGTGCCGGCGAGCTACGATGATCTCGACAAGGCCGACCTGATCGTGCTGGTCGGCTCCAACACCGCATGGTGCCATCCGATCGTCTATCAGCGCATTCAGGCCGCACGCGCGGCGCGGGGTACAAAGCTGGTCGTCATCGACCCGCGCCGCACCGAGACGTGCGAGGGCGCGGACCTGCACCTGCCGCTGCGCCCCGGCAGTGACGTGGCATTGATGAACGGCCTGCTGGCGTGGCTGGCTGAACAGGGCATGGTCGACACATCGTTCATGGAAAGCCAGGTCGACGTGCCTGAGGGTTTCTGGGAACATCTTGCCACCGGGCATGACTTGTGGACGACGGCGAAGACCTGCGACCTTGATCCGGCACTGCTGCTCAGGTTCTACGAGATGTTCGCCGCGCATCCGCGCACGGTCACCATGTTCAGTCAGGGCGTGAACCAGTCCATCCGGGGCACCGATCAGGTCAACGCGATCATCAACCTGCACCTTGCCACGGGCCGCATCGGGCAGCCGGGCGCGGCGCCGTTCTCCATCACCGGCCAGCCCAATGCGATGGGGGGGCGCGAGGTGGGCGGGCTGGCCTCCACCCTTGCCGCGCACATGGACTTCGCGCCCGCAAACGTGGCGCGGGTCGGCCGCTTCTGGGCCGCGCCGACGATGGCGGCGAAGCCGGGGCTGAAGGCGGTGGACCTGTTTCGCGCCATCGGGGAAGGGCGGATCAAGGCGCTGTGGGTGATGGCAACCAACCCAGCCGTTTCCCTGCCCGATGCGGGGAACGTGCGCGCGGCGCTGGAGAAATGCCCCTTCGTCGTCGTGTCTGACGTTATCGCGAACACCGATACCACCGCCCATGCCCACGTGCGTCTGCCCGCCGCCGCATGGGGGGAGAAGGATGGCACCGTCACCAATTCGGAACGCACGATCAGCCGCCAGCGGCCGTTCATGGCCCTGCCGGGAGAGGCCAGGCCCGACTGGTGGATCATCAAGGAAGTCGCCCACCGGATGGGCTGGAAGAGCGCCTTCGCCTATGACACTCCTGCCGACATCTGGCGTGAACATGCGCGTCTGACTGCGTACCAGAACGGTGTCGAGCACGGAGGCGCGCGCGTGCTGAACCTTGCCGCCCATGCCGCGATCGGCAACGCCGCCTATGACGCGATGGAGCCTTTCCGCTGGGGCGACACCCCGTTCGCCGATGGCCGCTTCCCGACGCCCGCCGGCCGCGCACGCATGGTCAAGGTCACGCAGATGGACCTGCAGGCCCCGCTGGCTGACTGGCCGCTGACGCTGAATACCGGGCGCTATCGCGATCAATGGCACACCATGACCCGCACCGGCCTTGCGCCCAAACTGGCGCGCCACCGCGAAGAGCCGCTGGTCGAGGTTCACCCCGCCGATGCCGTTGCGCTGGATCTGACGGACGGCGATCTGGCCCGCGTCTCCACACCGCAGGGCAAGAGCACCTTCCGCGTCATGCTGAGTGAAGGACTGCGGCCGGGAGAGATATTCACCCCGATCCACTGGACCGATCAGATATCCACCGGCGGCCGCACCGGCCTGCTGCCGCGTCCGCTTGTCGATCCGCATTCCGGCCAGCCCGGTTTCAAGTCCACCCCCGCCGCGCTTGCCAAGGTCGAGACGGAATGGAAAGGCTTCCTGATCCTGCGTGGAGACGAACCCGTCCGTGTGCCCTGCATGTGGGCAACGCGCGTGGCGGTGCCCGGCGGCGCGCTCTATGAGATTGCGGGCAACGGCGACCCGGCCCGCATCGAAGCCTGCCTGCCCCGGGGCGAGCGGGTGGAGGCGATCGACCACACCCGCGGATCGCGGCGCGTCGCGGTGATCGAAGACGGGCAGCTTGCGGGCGTGCTATTCGTGACGCGCACTGGCCTGCTTCCTTCGCGCGACTGGCTGATCGGCCAGCTTTGTGCAGAGGGCGTGGGCGCCACCGTGCTGGCCGCGCGCGGCCCCGGCAGCCAGCCGGAAAAGGGCGCCACCGTATGCGTCTGCTTCGACATCGGCCTTAACCAGATCGTGGCGGCCATCCGCGAACAGGCGCTGGTGGACGTTCCCGCCATCGGCAAGGCGCTGGGCGCGGGGACCAATTGCGGATCGTGCCGCCCCGCGCTTGCCCGAATACTCACCCAGACCAACGAGGAGGCCCTCGATGCCGCAGAGTGATGAACTGATCGCGCCGGGCGAAGTCTGGCTTGTCGGCGCGGGGCCGGGCGATCCGGATCTTCTGACCCGCAAGGCCGAAAAGCTGATCCGGGCTGCCGATATCGTTTTCTACGATGCGCTTGTCGGTCCCGGCGTGCTGGACCTTGTACCTGACCAGGCAGAGCGCGTCGGCGTGGGCAAGCGTTCAGGGCGTCATTCCAAGGACCAGCAGACGATCGATCAGATGCTTGTCGCTGCCTCCCTCGCGGGCAAACGCGTCGTGCGGCTGAAGGGCGGCGATCCCGCGATGTTTGCCCGCGCCACCGAGGAGATGACGGCGCTGCGCAAGATCGGCGCGCGGGTTCGCATATGCCCCGGCATCACCGCCGCCAGCGCGGTTGCAGCTTCGGCGGGGCTTTCGCTGTCCTTGCGCGGGATCGCCCGCCGGGTGCAGTTTGTCACCGCGCACAGCCGCAACGGGCAGGCGCTCGACCTGGACTGGCTCGCGCTGGCCGATCCGGCCTGCACGTTGGCGGTTTACATGGGGCGCGAAGCTGCACCGGAACTGAGCGCGGCGCTGATCGCGGCGGGGCTGCCGGGATCGACGCCCGCGCTGGTCGCCTGCGATGCGTCCTTGCCGCAGGAACAGCAATTGCGCACCCGGTTGGACCTGCTGCCGCTGGTGGCGCAGGCCTTCGCCGCTGACCGTCCTACGTTGATCCTGATCGGACAGGCTGTGGCGCAGGCCGACGGCGTGGTGCCGGTCGATCTTGCGCAGATGGCTGATCGGGCGGTCGGGGCGTAGAGGGATGGCGACCGCGCCCGAACTTCCTTGCCATGCCGCCGCGACCAGCTTCGATGCCGCGCAGGCCGTCGTGCGTGCCAATTGTGCGCCGCTTGGCATCGAATGGGTGGCGCTGGCCAAGGCCGGACGACGCATCCTTGCGGCCGACGCGGTGGCGCGGATAGATTCGCCGAGGCGTGACAGCGCGGCGATGGACGGCTTTGCCGTCCGCTCGCAGGATCTGACAAGCGACTTTACCCGGCTGGTTTTGCGGGCAGAGAGCGTTGCGGGTGGGGCCGTCCCGCCGGCTTTGCTTGCGGACACCGCGATCCGGGTATCCACCGGGGCGCCGATGCCCGCAGGCGCCGACCGCGTGGTGATGCATGAACATGCCCGCGTCGAGGGCGGACACATCATCGTCCCGCATGTTTCGGGCAAGCCGCATGTTCGGCCGCGGGCTTCCGATTTCGCGCAGGGCACGGCCCTTTTGCCTGCGGGCACCCGGATCGATCCGCGGGCGATGGTGGTTGCGGCTGCGGCGGACATCGAAAAGCTGCCGGTCTGGCGTCAGCCGCGCCTTCGGGTGTTGGTCAACGGGGATGAACTTGTGCCGCCCGGCTGCGCCGTCCAGGACTGCGATACCATCCCCGACAGTCTGAGCGAGGCGTTGCTGCTCATGGCGCGGCAGTGGGGGGCAAAGCCGCTTGGCGCGCTGCGTGTGATGGACCGCGTCGACGAATTGCGCGCAACGGCCCGTATGGCGCTGGAGGATACCGACGTGATCGTCATCGCGGGCGGGGCATCGGACGGGCACCGCGACCTCGTCCGTGCTGCACTGACGCCGCTGGGATTGCGGATGCGCTTCGCAGGCGTGGCGATGAAGCCCGGCAAGCCGGTGTGGTACGGTATGATCGGCGGGATACATGTGCTGGGCCTGCCCGGCAATCCCACCGCGGCGCTGACCACTGCGCGCCTGTTCCTGGCTCCCATGATCTGCGCGCTGTCCGGCGCGGGGTTCGACCATGCGCTGCGCTGGAGCGAGCGCCGGTTGCTGCATGATGTGCCGGCTGGTAGCGATCGAGACCAGTTTCTCTGCGCCGTCGCAGACCGAACGTCTGATGGCGTCATCATCATCGCGCGGCAGGAAGCCTCGGCCCAGATGATGCTCGCCCGCGCCGATCTGCTGGTGGAACGCCGCGCCGGTGCTGACCCTGCTGCTGCTGGCGCCAGTGTGCGGTGCCTGCCGTTTTGAGGGAAACGGCCTGCTCAGGCGGGTGACAGACGCATATTGTCCGGCTGTGTATCAAGGACGCAGGCAGGGCGCAGGGGCGCCAGGGCGGCTTCTTCGAAGATTTTGGCGTGGCCGGTCAAGGCATTGTCACGCGCGGCAAAGTGCGGGTGAGAGTTCGGACCTAAGGGGCCCGCAGGTCACACGGTTGCTTAAGGCAGTGTTTTTAACCGCAGCCGCCACAGCGGCTGAAACCGGATGCATCGTCCCGTCCGATGTTTCCGTGAAAGTCTATACAATGAAATCCCGCAATGTCTTTTCCATAGCTGACGGTGCGCAGATCGTACCGCCGCGTGAACACCCCGTCGCCCCATTCGTCGATCGTGCGACTTTCGCCCGCTCGCCGAAGGAAGGAGTACCCTTTTCCCCTGATGGCAGCTCGGCTTGCGGGCAGGGTTGCAGCTACATGGTGTGTGCCGGTTCCAATGCCCGGCGTTATTGCATGAAGCGTCCCAGGAACCAGCTGCTCGCACGCCTCAGGCTGGCCATGCAGGTTCTTCGCTGCAAAACGGGACACCATATTCCCGACCGCCGCAAGGTGCGTTGGGACGGTGTCAATTTCACCGGCATATGCCGGTGCTGCGGCACTCCCATCCGCCGACAGGCTCACAACAAATGGCGGCGCGAACATCTGGATCAGTGTATCGCCGGGGAAGGGCAGGCAGCCATGTGCAGTCGGCGCCAGCCCGATATGTGGGAACGGCGCTGCCAGGCTTCCGGCCGCACCACCACCAGGAGGCCGTCGGGTGCGCAAGTGTCCTGATGGTGCCGCTGTGTACCTGTTGCGTGCCGTTGCGTATCCGTCAGCCCCGCCAATCAGTTGGCCAGGAACGCGAAGCTTTTCGCCAGTGCAACGAAGCGGTCGGTGACGAAAGGGGGCTCCTGTTCGACGTAGAACTGCCGCGCTCCGGCCTCATAGGCTGCGGGGAGCAGCCTCTCCCAGTCGATCATTCCCGCGCCCACTTCGGCCGCGTCCTGCCGGAAGCCGAAGTTGGGGGCGGTAGATGCCTTGATGTCCTTGACGTGGACCTGCCGCACGCGGCCGGAATATTTCGAAATGAAATCAACGGGGTCGATACCTGCTGCGGCCACCCAGCCAAGGTCGATCTCGAAGTCGGCCAGCGCGGGATCTATGCGTTCCTGAAGGATATCCCAACCGGTAGTGCCCTCAACCGGCTCGAACTCGACATTGTGGTTATGATAGGCAAGCCGGATCCCATAAGGCGCCAGCGCCGCTCCGCGATCGTTGAGAAGGTCCGCCGTGCGGCGCCACAAGTCGGCCCCTTTGGCGCGTACCGCACGGTGCAGATAATCGGCAAATGGCTCCTCCGGCGCCCGCGCGATGTCCCGTGGGAAGATGAACATCGGCAGCACAACATCGCGGGCCCCCAGCACATCGAGCTGCGCGGCCAGAAGTTCCGCATCATGCCGCGTAGAACCCAGCAACGCGTCGCCAAGATGAATGCCGGTGATGCGCAGACCGGCGACGTCGGCCGCTTCGCGCAGTTTCGCGGGGGTGTGGCCGTGTAGCCCGGCAAGTTCGATGCATCGAAAGCCTATGGCCGAGAGGCGGCTCAGGGTGCCGGTAAGGTCGCTGCGGACCATCTCGTCGACGGCGTAAAGCTGAACGCCAGCAGGCAGCCCGTGGCGCCTGAGGAAACCCTGCGATCTGCCCAGCGCGGGTGCAGCCGGAAGGGTGCCGGCGCCGAGGAGGGTGGCCATGAACGTGCGGCGGTGCATGTCTGTCATTACGTACTCGTCTGAAAACAATGTTACCGCATGTGTCTTGAGGGTGATGTCTTGCTATACTCTTTGAAATTTTAATGCAATAAAATTTTTATTGCATTAAGTTATGGAGCCGCAGGCTGATGAAGGTGCAAACCCCATAAGGCATGCTAAGATACAAGAATGGCAAGCAAGAGCACCAACGCGCCGGACCCGGTTTCGGGCTTGCGCAAGGCATCGGGTGGGCGCGGAGCGGGATATCGCAAGGGAGATGCCCGGCGTGAGGAAATCCTGCGCGGCGTGACGGCCTTGTTCGTGGCGGAGGGCTATCGTCGCCAGTCGCTACGCGACATTGGCGCCGCTTTGGCGATCGAACCGGCGCATATCCTGTATTATTTTTCCAACCGCGAAGAACTGCTTCAAAACGTCATTGAGCTTTGGGACTCGGACGCGATGCGAGCGCAGGATGAGGACGGGGCCGGGCCAAACCTTGAAGGTTTCGTCGCAGCTGTCAGGCGTAACTGTAGTGCCGCAGGCATGGGCCATCTGTTTCTGGCCATGGCGGTAGATGCTGTGGACCCGGCACATGTGTCCCATGCATTCTTTTGTCAGCGCGTTACGCGGGTCCGGACTAGTCTGGCATTGGCTGTTCGGGCGGAACAGGTCAGTGGCCGCATCGTGGCGACGGTAGACCCGGACCTGTCGGCACGGAACCTTATGGGACTGGCCGACGGGCTTCAGTTGCAGGCGCTGCTCCAAGGCCGGAACAATGTGGTTGAAGACCTTGAACAAGCGATCCGGCACCTGCGGGGAGAGGACTGATGCAGGTGGGTTGTGCCGCAGCGTTCCGCCCCTTTATCTGAGCACGGTGAAGCGCGGCGCCGAGGATATGGAGGCATGTCCCACAAGCGCCTCGCCCTTACGATACTGACGAACGGCAAGATCCTTTAGCTGCCTGATTTCAGACCTCCATGGACGATCCGGCGAAGGTTTTGCCCAATAGTACCCCTGTTGCCACGTCCCGCCCGCAGACTCGACAACTTCCCTATGAGCCGACGTCTCAACCCCTTCGACGATCACAACGGGCGACAGTGCCTGCGCAAGCGCAATCATCCGCTCAAGGATCGTGTATTCGGCTTTGGAGTGTAGCGCCCCCACGGTGAAATGCCGGTCGACCTTCACGATGTCGGGCTTCAGGGCCGTGAGGCGCCGGATCGACGCTTGCCCATCGCCGAAATCGTCGATTGCAATGCGGCAGCCCAGCGTGCGCAATTCATTTGCGAATGCGATCGCGGCGGGCAGTGATGGGAGCGTACCGGTCTCGGTGATTTCAACGACCAGACGCTGCGCGATCTGCGGAGCCGCCTTCAGTCTTGCCAGGGTCCGAGTCCAGGCGGGGTGCAGGCAGGCGCTGTCGGCAGAGATGTTGATGCCGAGGCAAACGGCAGGCGCGGCTTCCAGTTCATCCAGCACGCGGTTCAGGTTATGCCGGTCGATGGCCCCAATTGTGCCTACGCGTTCCGCTGCTGCAATCAGGTTTCCGGCTGGCATCAATGCGCCATCGTCGTCGATCACGCGCGAGAGGGCCTCATGGTAAAGTATGCGCTCACCGTCCGCGGACATGACAGGTTGCCAGTGTAGCAGGATCGTCCCATCGGCAACTGCGCACAAGAGCGCGGTGGATGCGGCCGCGTCACGAACGGGATCGACCGTCACGTCATTGAACAACCTTGGCACGGAATCAGAGTCTTTCCATTCTGGAGGAGGCGCGCGCCCTTGCATCGGATCGACCGTTTCCGCTGTGTCAGGACTGACATTAAGTTGCCCGGATGCGCCAAAATTCCGATAGCCGGACGGCCTTCACCCTGCTGCGACGCAAAATTTTACCCTAATTAAAATTAGTAATAAAATTTCATTTATTAGCAAAGATTTGACCTGCATTTTGGGTGTGATCCTGCGGGGGGTCGCTTCGCGGGAGCTATTGCCTTCTTACGATGGGGCCGCGGATGCGTCGTCAGTTCGACGTTACACATACATCTCTGGCACACTGGCACGCGGCCCTTTGTCGCGCTTACGCGTTTTCGAGTTGCCGTTGCCCGCCGCGGCTTGTGTTCAATGGGGATTCTCATCTTCGATCATTCGGCACGCTTTTCGTGGGTCAGGTAGCAGCATCGACATCAAATGCGGACGACGTGGTGCTGGACCGCAGGAATGCACACATCCTGTCCGATAAGCGCGACGAGTACACCATCTTCTTCGTATCCCGCGGGCGAATGGCCTTCGAGCAGATGGGGCGGCAGGCGACGGTTTTGGCAGGACAGTTCATCCTGGCGGATCATGGCAGACCCTGGCGTTTTGCGATGAGCGGGGACTATGCAGCGGCCACCATGGTAATTCCGCGCGCGTTGCTCGACGCCCGGTTCGAGGACATCAGGCGCGCGCTTGTACAGCCGATAACCGCAGACACGGGGCTGGGCAGGATCGTGTGCGCCTATCTTTCAGGGATGGCCGATCTTACCGCCATGACGGAAATTGCCGGACGTGAGGTTTTGGCAAGCTCGGCGCTCGATGTGATAGCGACAACCTTCGAGCAGCATGTCGGCGCAATGGGCAACCTGTCAGCGCAGGAAAGCAAGTTGCGCATGGTGAAACAATATCTCCGCCGCAATCTGGACAATCCGGACTTGAGCGTGACGGTGATATCGGACGAACAGGGCGTCACGCCGCGAACCTTGAACCGCCTGTTCGCCCGCGACGGGACCACGCCGATCAAGTGGCTATGGGAGCAGCGACTGCGCGCAAGTCATTGCGCACTGCTGGAATCGCGGGTGCAGAACGTGACGCAGGCGGCTTTTGAATTTGGCTTCAGCGATGTTTCGCACTTCAGTCGGGCATTCAAGAAGGCGTTCGGGGTTTCGCCGCGCGAGGTTCTCTATCGCGGCTGCTGAGGCGATCGGACGGAGGAGAAAGGCCACGCCCTGAATGTCGAGGCGTGCTTTGGGCGGCCGTGTTGACAGGCATACGCTCGCTCCATAAGGGCGAATGATAATCGTTCGCAATTATTTCGCGGCTTGTAATCATGAGTTCCACGATTCGTGCCAGGTATCCGGTCCATAAGTGGACCAGCTTTGCCTGCACGGTTTTTCCGCCGATGCTCTGTTTTAGCGGGCTGCCGCTCATCTTTCATGATGAGATCGACCGTGTAAGCGGCGGCGCGCCCGATCTGGGGCTTGCGGGTGTCGGTTCGTCCTGGACTGCTGCCGCCTGATGAGATGATGCGGCGGGCACTGGCCGGGCGTCCCGGAGAAGTGCCACCGTTCCTGAACGTTCGCGCACGACGACAATGGTGCGCATAAAGGGGATCTGATTTCGTGACAAAATACCGCTACCGCCCGGCCGTGACCTTGATGGCCGGTGTTGCTGCCGCATCCGTTGTCATGGCGTTTCCGGCATCGGCTCAGGAAGCCGGCTACAAGCCAGGCGAAGATACGATCATCGTCACGGCCCAGCGCGAGAACCAGACCGGTGTCACCCATGGCGGCAAGATCGGCGTGCTTGGTGACAAGGCGGCCGAAGACGTGCCTTTCGCGGTCAAGAGCTACAATGGCGCGCTGATCCTGAATCAGCAGCCGCAGACGCTGGGGCAGGTGCTGGACAACGACCCATCGGTCCGCACCAGTTACGGCTATGGCAATGCCGCAGAGCAGTTCGTCATTCGCGGTTTCGCGCTGGCGGGCGACGATATCGGTTTCGACGGGCTTTACGGTATCACGCCGCGCCAGCTGATCGCGCCTGAGCTGTACGATTCGGTGCAGGTGCTCAACGGGTCCAGCGCGTTCCTGAACGGCGCGGCACCGGGTGGAACCGGGATCGGCGGCAGCGTCAATCTCATTCCCAAGCGTGCCGGGGACAAGCCGCTGACACGCCTGACTGCCAATTACACGTCGAGCGCGCATTTCGGCGGCAGCTTCGATTTCGCACGCCGTTTTGGTTCGGGCGGCGAATGGGGCGTACGGATCAATGGTGCGGCGCGTCGCGGCGATGTCGGCATCGATGACGAGTTCCGCAGCGCTTACCTGCTTGGCGGCGCGATCGACTATGATAGCGGGCCGCTGCGGGTCTCGCTTGACCTTGCCTATCAGAAGGTGCGCGTAAACCAGTTGCGCCCCAAGTTGACGTTGCCCGCGACCATCGCCGAAATTCCGAAGGTGCCCAAGGCGGACGCGAATTATGGGCAGCCCTATTACTTCACCAGTCTGCGTGACGTTTACGGGCAATTCCGTGCCGAATACGACTTGTCCGATAACGCCATGGTCTACGCTGCATTCGGTGCGCGCGATGGTTCGGAAGACGGCTTCTACAGCACGCTGACGTTGCTGAACGCGACCACCGGCGACGCTTCCGTATCCGGTTCGCGCATCCCGCGCACCGACAACAACGAGGCGCTTCAGGCGGGCCTGCGCGTTAAGCTGGCCGCAGGCGGCGTCAGCCACGAATTCAACGTGGGCGGTTCGATGAACTGGCTGGTCAACCGCAATGCCTACGAATTTTACGCAATCTCCAGCGGGACCAACAACATCTACGATCCCGTGGTCGTGCCGCAGCCCAGCACCGTGACTCTGACCGGAGGCGACATGGATGATCCCTTCCCGATTTCGCGCACGCGCCTGACCAGCGCTTTCGCATCGGACACCATCGGGGTATGGGATGATCGTATCCTTCTGACGGCGGGCCTGCGTCTTCAGCAGATCGAAGTGAAGTCCTATTCCAACAAGACCGCGCTCCAGACTGGCGAATACAGCAAGGACGCGGTGACGCCGGTGGTCGGCCTTGTGGTAAAACCGGTCAGCGGTGTGTCCTTCTACGCCAACCGCATCGAAGCGCTGGTGCAGGGTGCCACGGCCCCGGCGGCAAGCGGCGGCTACAACATCGTCAACGTCGGCGAGGTGCTGGCCCCCTACAAGTCGCGGCAGTATGAAGTCGGCGGCAAGCTGACGCTGGACAAGGTGACGGCAAGCCTGTCGTTCTTTACCACGGAGCGTGCGACGCAGATCCTCGTGCCGGTGGCGACCCCAGCCAATTCCGCCCGCTTCGAGGCTTCCGGGCGGCAACGCAACCGGGGAATCGAACTGAGCATCCAGGCAGAGCCGATCGATGGCCTGAGGATCATCACCGGCGGGTCGGTCATCGATGCCCGTCTGCGGCGGCAGACCAATGGCCTGAACGAAGGGAACAAGGTGGCAGGTGTTCCCGAATACCTGATCAACGCTAACGTGGAATGGGACGTGCCCTTCATCCCGGCGCTGACGCTGACGGGCCGGGTGGTGCATACCGGAGAGCAGCCGGCCAATAACGCCAACACGCTGGAACTGCCCAACTGGACCCGCGTGGATCTTGGTGCGCGATACGTCGCGCTGGTGGCGGACCGGCCGATGACGCTGCGCTTCGGCGTCGATAACGTGGCAAACCGGCGCTACTGGGCATCGGCGTTCGACAACTCGCGCCCCGATCTGTTGCAGGGCGCCCCGCGCACCTTCAAGCTTTCCGCGTCGATAGACCTGTAAGGCGCGGCGCCACGGGCCGGCATTTGGCGATGTCGGCCTGCCTGCGCGGGGGAGGGCGCAGACAGAATGGTTGCCACAGCCCCATCCGACTGGCTAATCCGCCGTGATGAACGACCGTTCGCATATCGGCCGCTGAGCCATGTTGCGCCCCTGGCAGATCAGCCTTAGCCAGCGTATCGACGCCGCTCGCCCAGAGCCCGTCTACATGCAGATCATCCAGGCGGTGATCCGCGATATTGAAAGCGGGCGCCTCACTTCGGGCAGCTATCTGCCGAGCAGCCGTGATCTTGCCTCAGGGCTGGGGGTCAACCGCAAGACGGTTGTGCTCGCCTACGAAGACCTCATCGCGCAGGGCTGGCTGTCTTCAGCAGGAACGCGCGGCACAATGGTTTCCACCGCGCTTCCCGATCCTGCGGGAGCTGCCGCACCCGAAGGCAGGGAAGACTCCGGTCAGGCGGAGTATCGCTTCATTCCCGGCCCCGAGCACCCTCTGGCGCTGCCGGAGGGGCCGGGGCTCAAGCTTGACGAGGGGGCTCCGGACGGCCGGCTGTTCCCGGTGGAGTTGCTGTCCCGCGCCTATCGCGGCGCCGCCCAGCGGCTCACGCGCGCCAATGGCCTGCAATACGGCGACCCGCGCGGCGCGCCCGCCTTGCGCGAAAGCGTTGCCGCGATGCTCAAGAGCCAGCGGGGTCTGCCGGTGACCGCGCAGAACATCTGCATCACGCGCGGCAGCCAGAACAGCATATTTCTGGCCGCCAGCCTGCTGATCCGCCCCGGCGACGCCGTGATCGTCGAGGAACTGACCTACGAACCTGCCGTGGCCGCCTTCGCCGCGCGTGGGGCGAAGATCATCCCTGTCGGTCTCGACCATGACGGGATCTGCCTTGAGGACGTGGAAGCGGCCTGCCGTCGCAATCGGGTGGCCGCCGTATTCGTTACCCCGCACCACCAGTTCCCCACCACCGTTGCACTGCGGCCCGAACGGCGCCTGCGCCTGCTGGACCTTGCGCGCCAGTTCGGCTTCGCGGTGATAGAGGACGATTACGATCACGAATTCCATTTCGCATCGCAGCCGCTGTTGCCGATGGCTGCCTATGCGCCGGGGCGGGTGATCTACGCCGGATCGCTATCCAAGCTGCTGCTGCCGGCCCTGCGCATCGGCTATATCGCGGCCCCGGTGGATGTGATCGAGGCGCTGGCGCACAACGTCTCGCTGGTGGATGGCATGGGCAACACGATCACTGAACATGCCGCTGCCGAACTGATCGAAAGCGGGGAACTGAGCCGCCATGCCCGCAAGGTGCGGCAGATATACGCCCGGCGGCGCACCGCCTTCGCGCAGGCGCTGGACGCCACGCTGGGGGATCGGGTGCGATACGAAATGCCGCCCGGCGGGCTGGCCTTCTGGCTGCGCTTCGCATCGGACGAACTGCTTGACCGGATCGAGAATGGAGCAGCCGGGGCGGGCCTGCGGTTTGCCTCGTCGCGCTCGTTCCAGACCCGTGCGGGCGCGCCGCGGGGGCTGCGGATCGGCTTTGCCAGCCTTGACGAACACGAAGCCCGCAGCGCCCTGAAGGCGCTGCGGTCGCTGATGGATTAGGGTCGGATCAGGCCGGGGCGTGGCTCTGGCTTAGGGGGCGGCGTTGGCTTCGCGCATCGCTGCCGTCAGCCGTGCATCGGGATGCCCGGCTAGGATCTGCGCGAGGCTTTCGGGGCGTTCGTCCTGTCCCAGCTTGAACGTGGCGTCGCAGGACAGCACTTTGGCCCGGAAGGCGATGATGTGGCGGCTCATCGGTTCGTAGCGTTCGCCCATCCGGTCCACGGTCCAGCGATCGGGCCGATCGCCTTCCATGTGCGCGATCAGGCGGTCCAGCGCTGCTTCGTTTTCTTCGGGCGCGAAAGTCAGTTCCACCTCGAAGCGGGCGACGGCGTAGTTCCATGTCGGCGCCCATTGCGGCTGAGTGACGAGTTCGGGGGAGACGTAGCCTTCCGCCCCCTGGAACAGCACCAGCGCGCGGGGCTGTGCGCGCAGAGCCTCGACTTGCGGGTTGCGCAGCGCGAAGTGCCCGACGAGCGCGGCAACGGTGCCGTTTTCATCAAGGTCGGCGACCAGCGGCAGCGGCGTTGCGTGGAACGAAGGCCCGGCCGATACGACCCACGCCAGCGGATGGCGCGCGACGAGGTCCGCCACTTCGGCGGGGTTGCGCGGCGACCAGATGCTCATGCCGATGCCGCCGTGAAGCGCTCTCGCCCGCCTACGAACGTGCGCAGCACTTCGACCTTGGGCAGCTTCTCCGGGTCGATGGCGGTGGGGTCACTGTCAAGCACGGCGATGTCGGCAAGGAAGCCGGGTGCGATGCGGCCCAGCCGATCTTCCTGGAAACCGGCATAGGCGTTAGCGACGGTGTAGGCGTGGAGCGATTGTTCCACCGTGACCTTCTGGTCGGGCAGCCAGCCTTGCGGGTTTGCGCCGTCGATCGTTTCGCGCATGACGGCAGCGTAGATGCCCTCCATCGCGCTCAGCGGGGCAACCGGCCAGTCCGATCCGAACGTCACCGTCGCACCGCTGCGGATCAGCGAACCGAAGGCGTAAGTGCCGTTGAGGCGCTTTTCGCCGATGCGCTTCACTGCCCAGCGGCCGTCGTCGACGGCGTGATACGGCTGCACCGATGCGATCACGTTCTGCTTCGCGAAGCGCAGGATCGTGGCGGGCGCGATGTGCTGCGCATGTTCCACACGGAAGCGGCGATCGCGCTTGCCGTGAAGCTTTTCAACTTCGGCGTAGAGATCGAGGATATCGTCGTTCGCCTCGTCCCCGATGGCGTGGACGGTGATGTGCAGACCGGCACGGTCGGCGGCGATCACCTTTTCGCGCAGTTCGGCCAGCGGCATCACGCGCACGCCGCGCGTGTGCGGATCGTCGGTGTAGGGATCGTGGAACAGCGCCGTGCGCGCGCCGAGCGAGCCGTCGACCAGCGCCTTGACCCCGCCCCAGCGCAGCCAGTCGTCTCCGCGCCCTTCGGCCTTGATCAGCGCGGCCAGCTTTTCCCAGTCACGCAGAGGCACGAAGTTGTAGAAGCGCATATCCGTTTCGCCCTTGGCGCGCAGGCGGCGCAGGCCGTCGAAGCAGTCCCAGTCGAACGGATCGGGCACGTGAACCTGTGCGAAGCCGTGCTTCAGGCCATGGGCAATGCCGCCGCGCAGCGAGGTTTCGAGCTGTGCCGGCGTCAGCGGCGGGATGACCCGGTTGATGAGTTCCTTGGCGTTGTCCTTGACCACGCCGGTCGGCTCGCCCTTGTCGTCGCGCACGATCACGCCGCCCTCCGGGTCGGGCGTGTCGCGGGTGATGCCTGCCAGTTTCAGCGCCACGGAGTTGCACAGGTAGCTGTGCAGGTCGGTGCGCGGAACCGCGATCGGCGTGTTCGGGCTGACCGCATCGATCCATTCGCGAGTCGGCAACTGGCCGCCAAGGCGCTGCTCGTCCCATGATCCGCCCAGCAGCCACTGGTCGGGCGCGGCCTTCACGGCGGTGGCGATCCGGCCGACGAACTCTGCGCGGTCCTTGACGCTGAGGAGGTCGGGGCGGGTGAGGGCGTTGGAGCCCATCAGGAAGTGGGTGTGGTTGTCGGTGAAGGCCGGTAGGGCGAAAGCGCCCTTGAGGTCCACCACCCGCGTGGAACGTGCCGTGCGCGCCCGGACGGCGTCCGCGCCGACTGCGACGATGCGGTCCCCGGCGATGCCGATCGCGTCGGAGCGGCCGCCTGCACCCGTCCAGACGGGGCCATTGACGAGCGCAATATCAAGCGGTGCAGAAGCCGCAAAGGCATGGCGGGCAAAGGCGGCCGCGCCCAGCAGCGCCGCACCCGAACCTAGAAATTGACGACGATCGAACATGACGCTCCCCTTGGCTCTGGCCGTTCACGATGCCCCCTTCGCCTGCACGCCCGGCCCCGCCAACATCCAATAACACACAGGGCCAAGGGACCAACGCGCCTCTTGGTCCCCTTGATCGAATAGATGCATTGGTCCCCTCGACTTCCTGAAAGTGGATGTTCCGCTGGCCCGGCGCATGCGCTTCACCGCATTTCAGCCGCGGGGCCCGATCTCGCAGCATTGTCAGATCGCTCCCGAGGGCGACCGCGAACAGGGATACATTGATGGAACAGCTTCTCCGCGCACGCCGCCGGTCGATCCTGGCAGGCACTGCGCTTATTGCACTGAGCATTTCGGCCAATCCGGCGCTTGCCCAGACCGCTCCGCAGTCTGACGAAGACCGCGCTGCTGCCGCACAGGGCGACATCGTCGTAACCGGTTCGCGCATCGACCGTCCCGGCTACGAATCGCCCACGCCGCTGCTTCACATGTCGCAGGAAGACCTGCAGGTCGTCAGCCGCACCAACATCGGCGCCGCGCTGGCCGACCTGCCGCAGTTCAAGGCCTCGCAGTCGCCGCAGACCTCGGGCACCAACGCGCAGGCGGGGCGCTTCCCGGTCAACATTCGCGGCCTTGGCGAGACGCGCTCGCTGGTTCTGGTCGACGGGCGCCGACTGGTCAGTGACAACGATCTCAACACTGTGCCCTCGATCATGGTCAAGAGCGTGGACATCGTCACCGGCGGTGCATCGGCGGCATGGGGTTCGGACGCAGTCGCGGGCGTGGTCAACATGATCATCGACAGCAATTACGAAGGCGTGCGCCTTGGCGCGGAAGGCGGCCTGTCGTCGCGCGGGGACGCCGGACAGGTCAAGTTCGAGGGCAAGTTCGGCACCAGCTTTGCCGATGGTCGCGGGCATTTCGTGATCGGCGGCGAATACCTCGACAACAAGGGCATCCCCCGCAAGACCGACCGCAAGAACACCGGCCGCTTCGCGATCATCGCCAACACGCTGACCCCGAATGTCGGTTCGTCCACGCGCCTGGTGGGCGGCTATGTCACGTCGGGGCCGGAGGGGCTTGTCGGCATGGGCTTCAACCCGGACGGCAGCCTGCGCACGCCTGACATGGGGCCGATCACCGGCAACAACATGGTCGGCGGCGAAAGCACTTCGGACGATGATCGCAGCCCGCTGATCACGCCGCAGCAGCGTTATACCGCGCTGGCCAAGGCGTCCTACGAACTGACCGACACGCTCAAGCTGAGCGCAGACCTGCGCTATTCGCGGTACTACAACAATTACACCTGGTTCGGCGATCACACCAGCAGCGTGACGATCCAGGCGGACAACGCCTTCCTGAGCGACGATGTGCGGCAGATCCTTGCGGGTGCCAACGCCGAGAGCTTCACGATGGCACGTTACAATGCGGACCTTTCGTATAGCTCGATCAAGCTTGACCGCCGCAGTATCCAGGGCACGCTGGCCCTTGACGGCAGCTTCGGCGGAGGGCGCTGGCGCTACACGGGCTATTACAGCCACGGCGAATATCGCAACAAGATGGAAACCCCCGGCTTCCTGATCGCAAGCAACTTCGCCAATGCGGTGGACGCGGTGATCGATCCGGCGACGGGCGAGGCGGTGTGCCGTTCGGGTGCCGCAGGCTGCGTGCCGCTCAACCTCTTCGGTGAAGGCGCGCCTTCGCAGGAAGCGATCGATTACGTCACCGGCACCCCGCGTTCCAACAGCGTGAACAAGCTCGACACTTATGGTGTCTCGCTGCGCGGCGAGCCGTTCGACCTGCCTGCAGGCCCGGTTTCGATCGCGATCGGTGCGGAAGGCCGCAATCTGGAAACCAGCTCGACGATCGGCGAACTGGACGCTGCCCGTGCCTATTCCACGTTCTACTTCACGTCGCTGAACGGCAAGTATGACGTGAAGGAAGCCTTCGCCGAAGTGGTGGTGCCGGTGGTTCGCGATGTGCCGCTGCTGCGCAAACTGGAACTGAACGGCGCGGTTCGCGTGTCGGACTACAGCACGACCGGCAGCGTCTGGTCGTGGAAGCTGGGCGCCACGAACGAGTTCCTGCCCGGCGTAATCGGCCGCGTCACCCGTTCGCGCGATATCCGCGCAGCCAACATCAGCGAACTCTATTCCAACCGCACAGTCAGTTATGTGGGCGTGATCGATCCGCAGTACGAGGATGACGGCAGCCGCAGCGTGCTGGTCTATGGCGGCGGCAATGCCTCGCTCCGCCCGGAAAAGGCTGACACCTGGACGGCGGGTATCACGGCCGCTCCGCTGCGCGGCCTGACCGCTTCGATCGATTACTTCAACATCTCGATCAAGGATGTCATCACCAGCATCGGTGCGCAGGTTCTGGTGGACCGCTGTGAAGGCGGTAATGCCAGCCTGTGCGACTATATCTCGCGCGGAAGCGACGGCAGAATCGTCAGCGTGGCATCGTCGTCGGTCAACCTGTCCGAGTTCAAGACGGACGGTATCGACGCCGAAGTGGCCTATACGATGCCCGTCAACAATTCCGCCAATGGCCGTGTCACCTTCCGCCTTGTCGGCACCTGGGTGAACCGCTTCACGACCGACGACGGCGTAAACAAGATCGATTACGTGAAGTCGCAAGGCTATGCCTTCGTGAACGGCGTGCCGCGCATCCGCGCCAACGCCTCCGTCGGCTATGCCAGCGACGGTTTCAGCGGTCTGGTGCGCGCGCGCTACACCTCTTCGGGCCTGTGGGACGGCACGCGTCCGACGATCACCAATGGCCGCATCCCGGCCTATACCTATATCGACCTGCAGCTCAGCCAGAAGGTGCCGTTCGGTGACGGAAAGCACTTCGAGATCTACGGCAACGTGTCGAACCTGTTCGACAAGAATCCGCCGCTCTACTCGAACTTCTCGCCGTACTACGATGTCATTGGTCGCTATATGACCGTGGGTGCGCGTCTGGAATTCTGACGCGGGCGCCCGGAGGGCACACAGAAAAGGCGGCGGGTTTCGTACCCGTCGCTTTTTTCATGAGTAAGTCTGGCCGGTGCCGTCAAGAAAATGCCCTGTCAGGGCATTTTCCATACCAGGCGCGTCAGTATTCGAATGAGGCGGCGTCGCCCTGCTTTTCCTCAAATGCGGCCGCCGTGCTGATCGCGCGGGCGACCTCGTGCTTCGACATGCCTTCGAACCACTGGGCATCGCGCTTCTGCACCCGAGGCCACTGTTCGTTCAGCGTGGCGGCTTCGTAAAGACGGCCGTTCTGCATCACCAGTGACAGCGAGCGGGTGTTGCGGATGTCCGCCAGCGGATCACGGTCCATCACCAGAAGGTCGGCCAGCTTGCCCGGTTCGATCGAACCGAGGTCAAGCGCGCGGCCGATGACTTGCGCCGAACCGATCGTCGCCGCTTGCAGGATCTGTGCGGCACTGGCGCCGCCCGAAGCCATCGCTTCCAGTTCCCAGTGATAGGACAGGCCCTGCACGACGCTGTGCGAGCCCACGCCCAGCAGGCCACCGGCCTTGCCAACGTCGCTCGCCTGCTTGGCGAACAGCGCGAAGCCTTGCCCGTCGGCGCGGTTCCACTGCGCGGAATCGCGCTTGGCAGCAAAGGCGAATTCGGGGACGAAGCGGCTCAGCTTACCGTCGAAATCCTCCTGATGGCCCGCCGTCATCGCCCCCAGCGGACCCGGCGCGCCATAGAGCACCAGCATCGTCGGCACCGTCGATATGCGGGAACGGACCAGCATCTGCTTGAGGTCATCGTGGATCGGCGCGATCGGCAGGCTATGCTCATTCCCGGCATAGCCGTCGAGCATCTGGGTCAGGTCCAGCCGGTAGTCGCTGGCGCCTTCGGTCGTCGGCATCAGGCCCAGCGCCTGCGCGCCCTGGATAAGATAGCGCCGCTCTGCGCGGTCGCCGACCATGTACTCCTTGATGTTGGGGGTGCGGTAGTAATCCGAATAGCGGCGCAGCGTGGCGATCGCTTCTTCGCGGCTTCCCATCGGACTGTTGCGGAACACTCCCTCGCCGGTGGAGAACGCGCGCTCGCCTACCATCAGCCCGGCATCGATCATGTCGGCATAGCCGAACACGTCCGGGTCGAACGTCTGAACGTCCAGCCCGGCGGTCACTCCGTAGGCAAGGTTGGCGGAGAAATCCCAGTGCCCGATGTCAAGGATGCGGCGGCGCGTCTCGAACCAGTGGGCGTGGGCGTCGATGAAGCCGGGCAGGATGAACTTGCCGGTCATGTCGCGCACCTGAGTGCCGTTAGGTGCCTTTATGGTGCCTCTTGGTCCCACACCGGCGATGCGATTATCGATGATCAAAACGTCCGCATCGTCAATGACCTGATCGCCCTTCATGGTGATCACCCGGCCGCCGCGCAGCAGCAGGCTGCCCTTGGGAACGTCGCGCGGAAGGACGACGTCCATCGCGATTCCGCCCGCCCGCTGCTCTATCGCGGCAGGCGAGCCATCGTGTGCAGCTGCCACCGGCAACTGCCGCACCGTGGCGCCGACCGACCACAGCAGAGAACGCATGTCAGGCGCCCAGTCCATGTAATCAGCACCGATCGCAGTGATCCGCTGCGCACCTGCAGCCGGGTCGGTAACGGTGACAGTCGGCGCCGCGCCGTCCTTGGCTTCGGGCACCGGCACCAGGTAAAGCTGCGAGGCAAGCCGGACCAGCGCGGTGCGTCCATCGGCGCTCAACTGCGCGTTTTTGAGCGGGGCGGGAGTGTCGAAATACTGGCTGTCGGGCCGGGCGATCAGCTTGACCAGATGCTTCGCCGGTTCGTCCGCATCGGCTGAATGGGACGATATCCAGCCATCGGCGTAATAGCGCACGCGCGCCGGATCAGGATCGCGCCGCAAGTCCATCGCCGCGCCGACATCGCCCAGTCTTTGCATCGTCCCGCCGTCCACGGGAACACGAACCAGCGTCGACGGCATCGGCCCAAGGCTCTCTGCCGAACGATAGAGCCGGTCATGCTGACTGGCGGAGAAGGCCACCACGTCTTTTCCGCCGCCAAGGAACAGCGGTTCGGAATAGAATGCTGCCTGCGTCGTGATCCGGCGCGGCGCGGTCTTGCCGTCTGCCGCCGCGACCCACACATGGCCGCCTTCCTTCGCCGTCCAGGTGACATAGGTGATGAAGCGCCCGTCGTCCGACCAGCTCGGCTGCCAGGCTGCGCCCGGCACGTCCAGGCGGCGGGGCTTGGCGCCTTTGCGGTTGGCGGCCACATAGATGCGGCCTACGGCGCCGAAAACCACCTGCTTTCCGTCCCGTGACAGGCGCGGGGTCTGGATTACGCGGACGTGAACCGGGCCGGTATCGACCCGGTGCTGGCGGCGCAGCGGCAGTGGCATCTCGTGGCGCACATGTGCTTCGAACGGGATGTCGGTGATCGCGCCGTCCGCCACGGCGATGCGCTTTAGCCCGCCGCCAAGGCCAAGGTAGATGCTGCGGTCGTCGGCGGAAAATACCATGCGCGGCATCAGATCGACGTAATATCCGCCCGACTGCCCATCCGGATCGAGCGGGGCATGGAGCAGGCGATCGGTGCCGTCTGCCAGATCGTGCAGGCGCAGCACAGTGCGCTCATTCTCGCGCGTTACGTAAGCCAACCGGCGGCCATCGTGTGAAAGCACCGGACGCATGCCGCCGCCGGGCGTGGTGATTACGGAGTGCTGCGTCCGGGTGGCAAGGTCGAAGCGCGCGATCGTCCAGTGGGGCAGGGCGCCGCTGGTCCATGTCGTCCCCGCCTTGGTGGCGTAGTACAGGCTCTTGCCGTCGGGAGAGGCGACTACGCCCATCGCGTTGCGGCGCTGCGGATGCGGATCGTCGCCGTTCGGCTGGGCCTTTACCAGCACGTCAGCCTTGCCGTTTTCGACGTCGAAAGACCACAGTTCGAAGGCCAGCACGCCCCAGATCATGCGCGAAACGTAAAGGGTGCGGCCATCCGGCGACCAGGCCGGCGATCCATAGTGCGGTGCGCCGCTTGCTTCCTGAGAGACGCGGCGCGCATTGCTGCCGTCCGCATCGGCGATCCACAGGTTCTCGCGGCCGTCGCGATCGCTTACGAAGGCAATGCGGCGGCCATCGGGGGAAAACACAGGTTGCGTGTCGAACGCGGCGCCGGTCATCACCGGGCGGGCCGTGCCGCCTGTTGGCGCAAGAGCATAGATATCACCCAGCAGGTCGAACAGGATCGTCTTCCCGTCGGGTGAGACATCGAGCGCGGGCCAGGTGACTTCCTGCGTATCGTATTCGATGACCCGCCCCGACAGTGCGGGTAGCGTTTCTGCCCATGCCGAAGGTGCCACGGCCATCGCCGCGCATGCCAGAACCGCCGAACCTGCCAGCCATTTGCTCACTGCATCACCTTTTTGCGATTATTCATGGCGACAGTGCATCGCCGGTTGCCCTGCTTTGCGAAACATCCAGTTTCCGCAGGGGCATGGGTCCACTGCGCGGATGACCGTGCTGGGGCGGTCAGACTGTGCTCAGCAGCAGGCTGGTTTCGCTGTTCAGCACGCCGTCGATCATGCGTACCTGCCGTAGCACGCGGTCGAATTCGGAGAGATTGCCGGTGCGAATGTCCGCCACCAGATCCCAGTTGCCGTTGGTGGTGTGAAGGGTCTGGATTTCCACCATGCCGCGAAGTTTCTGGATGACCTGAGTGGTAGATTTGCCGGTGATCTCGATCATCATCACCGCGCGCACGGAAAGGTCTTCGTAATCGTCCCTGACGCGGACAGTGAAGCCGAGCAACGTCCCGGTATCGATGAGACGGTCCAGTCTGCTCTGCACAGTGCCGCGCGCCACCCCAAGGGCGTCCGCGAGCTTGGACAGCGACGCACGGCCATCTGCCCTAAGGTGGCCGATGATCCGGCGGTCGAGATCATCGGGCATGAATTTCGCTGCGGATGGCACGGATCGGCTGCCCCTGATTGTGCAAATTGAATGGTGGAGGCGTAAAAATTGCTCAATGTTGACCTGATTGCAAGGCGGTCTTGCAATTTTCACCAACAGGTCGACCTTCTAGGATCGCGGTGCTCATTCATCAGAGGACACGAAAATCATGGCGCCGCCGCCTTCACCGCTTGCCTTCATCCCCTTCGTCAGCGTCGAGAACATGATGCGGCTTGTCCATCATTTCGGCATCGAAGCCGTGCTGCGTGAACTGACCGATGCGATCGAGGCGGATTATCTGCGCTGGTCCCGCTTCGAGAAAGCGCCGCGCCTGGCGTCGCATTCGCAGGAAGGCGTGATCGAACTGATGCCGACTTCGGACGGGGACGCCTATGCTTTCAAGTACGTCAACGGCCACCCCAGCAACACCGCCAAGGGGCTGCAGACCGTTGCCGCATTCGGGCTGCTGGCGCGCGTGGACACCGGCTATCCGCTGCTGCTGACGGAAATGACGCTGCTGACGGCGCTGCGTACTGCTGCCACCTCGGCGATGGTAGCACGTCGCCTTGCGGCCGCAGATGCGCGGGTCATGGCGATGATCGGGAACGGTGCGCAGGCGGAATTCCAGGCGATCGCGATGAAGGCGATCGTCGGCATCGAGGAAGTGCGCCTTTACGATATCGACCCGGCGGCGACCCGCAAGGCCGCGCGCAATCTGGAAGGCTCAGGGATCAAGGTAGTGGCGTGCGAAACGTCGCAGGACGCGATCGAAGGCGCGCAGATCATCACCACCTGCACCGCGGACAAGGCCTATGCCACGATCCTGTCGGACAACATGGTCGGGTCCGGCATCCATATCAATGCGATCGGCGGCGATTGTCCGGGCAAGACTGAACTGCACCGCGACATTCTGGACCGGGCGACGACCTTCGTTGAATTCGAGCCGCAGACCCGTATCGAAGGCGAAATCCAGCAGATGGACGCCTCGTACCCGGTCACCGAATTCTGGAAGGTATTGAGCGGCGAGGTCGAAGGGCGCACCGATCCGCGCCAGATCACGCTGTTCGATAGCGTCGGTTTCGCGATCGAGGATTTTTCGGCCTTGCGCTACCTGCTTGGCAAGCTGGAAGGCACCGAATTCTTCCAGCAGCTGGACATCATCGCCGATCCCGATGACCCGCGCGACCTGTTCGGCATGCTGCAGCGCGCCGCCTGAACGGTTTTTGCGCCAGCCTGACGGCAGATGAAGCGGCGCGGGAGTGGTCCCGCGCCGCAAGTCATATTGGCCCTTTACCATCGTGCGGGCGCAGTGAAGAAGCGCCCCCGCATCCCAAGCTGGAGACAATGACGATGGGCGACCCCACCCTTGACCGCATGACCACAAGCCGCAGGACGGTGCTTGCCGCCGCATCCGCCGCGCTGGGCGCTGTCGCCACGCCGGCTCTGGCGCGGACTGCCGCTCAGCGGGGGACCGGCGGGCCGGGGAGCGCCATCGTCATGATGAACGCCACGGACCTTTCGACCGCGATCCACCGGCGCGACTTGTCCAGCCGTGAAGTGATGGCCGCCCACCTGGCCCAGATCGATCGGTTCAACCCGCGCTTCAATGCCATCGTTTCGCGCGTGGACGGCGATGCGCTGCTCCGCCAGGCCGCCGCTATGGACGAGGACGCGGCGGCGGGCCGTTTCCACGGGCCGCTCCACGGTTTCCCTCATGCAGTGAAGGACACAGCCCCGGTCAAGGGCATCGCCAGCACGCAAGGATCGCCGATCCTGCGCAACAATATCCCGACCGCCGACAGCCTTGTCGTGTCGCGCATGCGCAATGCGGGCGCGATCTTCGTCGGCAAGAGCAACGTGCCTGAATTCGCGCTGGGATCGCACAGCTACAATCCCGTTTTCGGCACGACCCACAATGCCTACGCTCACGGCCGTTCCGCAGGTGGCAGCACGGGTGGCGGCGCAGTGGCGCTGGCGCTGCGCATGGTGCCGGTGGCGGATGGCAGCGACTTTGGCGGCTCGCTTCGCAATCCTCCGGGTTGGAACAACGTGTTCGGCCTGCGCCCGTCTTTCGGCCGGGTGCCTTCGGTGCCCAATACCGACATGTTCTGGCAGAACTTCGCCACATCCGGGCCGCTCGGCCGCACCGTGGCGGATCTGGCGATGCTGCTGTCCGTGCAGGCGGGAGAGGACGCGCGTTCGCCGTTCTCTCTGGGGGATGATCCTGCGATGTTCGCCGGTTCGCTGGAGAAGGATCTGAAAGGCGTGCGGATCGGCTGGCTGGGCGATCTGGGCGGCGCCTTGCCGATGGAACCGGGCGTCATGGAAACCTGCGCGAAGGCGCTCAAGGCGTTCGAGGCAGCCGGAATGCACGTGGCAGAGGCCACGCTGGCGGAACCGGCATCGGAGATGTGGCGAACGGCAGTGGCGCTGCGCCAGTGGTCTGTCGGAGCCGATCTTCAGGGCTTCTACAACGATCCCGCCAAACGCGCTCTGATGAAGCCAGAGGCAATCTGGGAGGTCGAAGGCGGCATGAAGCTGACCGGGCCGCAACTGGCTGCCGCGTCGGAGGGTCGCACCCGGATCTACAAGGCGTTCTCTGCAGCCTTCGAGCAGTTCGACTTCCTTGTCCTGCCGAGCGCACAGGTCTTCCCGTTCGACGTGAGCGAACACTGGCCGACCGAGATCGCGGGCAAGGCGATGGACAGCTATCACCGCTGGATGGAAGTAACCCTGCCGGCGACGATGGCGGGCCTTCCCGCGCTGGCCGTGCCCGCGGGCTTCGGCGGCGCGCGCAAGCTGCCCATCGGCCTTCAGATCATCGGTAAGCGCCATGCTGACCTTGCGGTGCTGCAGGTTGGCCATGCCTACGAAAAGGCGTCTCCGTGGATCGCCGCAAGCCTGCCCGGCGTACTGAACGGCGTCGGGTAAACGCTTTTGCGCTGACTAGCGTGGCCGGGATGATCGGGTTCCGGTTACGCTATGCCGTTGAAAACACTACGTCTGGGTATAGAGGAATGACGTGGCATCGACGGGCAGCTATTTTGAGCGTTTCGTCAATCTGACTGGGCAATATGCTTAAAATCATGCTGATTTCAGCATGATTTTGGCATTTCGACGTTCACGGCTGAATCTTATGTTCAGTGTTGCGTTCCAAGAGGCAACACATGACAGTTCCTATCCCCCTGCTCCGGCTGATTTTTGCCGCTAAGGTGCGCAGCTGCGCACGACCGGGCACAGAACCGTCAGGATCGCCGTGCTCAGGATGGGAATTTTTCGGTTTCAGCAAGCGTTGACGTGCCTGCTGCATGACCAGAAACTATCAGATCGCTTTCGGCGGCCGGATCAATCCGTCGCTGCCGACGCCCGCTTATTTGCAGGTGACCGGAGCGATCATCCGCGACATTGAAAATGGGCGCCTTGCCCATGGTACGTTTCTGCCGAGCAGCCGCAAGCTTGCGGTTCAGCTCAAGCTAAATCGCAAGACAATCGTGCTTGCCTATGAAGAACTGATTTCACAGGGCTGGCTTGAGGCGGCAGGCACGCGCGGCACGATGGTCGCGGCGGATGCCCCTCTTCCGCGTGCCGGTGGCGGCGGGCGCACCTCGACGCGCAACGTGCTGCGCAATGAAAAGCCAAAGCCGCGCTATCGTGTCCTGCCGACACCCGAACATGAGATCGACCTGCCAGGCCACGGTATGGCCCGCGTTGACGACGGCGAGCCTGATGGCCGGCTTTTTCCGGCTGCCCTGATGGCGCAAGCTTACCGCAACGCGTTGAACCGCGCCGTATCTGAACGCTCCCACAGGGCGATGGGTTGGTCCGGTACCGATGGCCTGAGGTCGGCCATTTGCGACATGCTGCGTCATCAGCGCGGTCTTTTGTGTGCTCCGGACGACATATTGACGACGCGTGGCCGCCAGAGCGGCCTTTTCATGACCGCTCAGGCACTGCTGCGTCCCGGAGATATCGTTCTGGTCGAGGAACTGACGTATCAGCCTGCGGTCGCTGCGTTTGGCATGATCGGGGCGCGCGTGATCCCGGTCCGCTCCGAAGGCGGGGCGATCGATCTGGACGAAGTGGAGCGGATATGCAGGCGCCACCAGGTTCGCGCCATTTACGTGACGCCTCACTGTCAGTTTCCGACCACCACGCAAATGGGACCGGAGCAAAGGCTGGGGCTGCTCAACTTGGCGGCCCAGTTCGGCTATGCCATCATCGAAGACGATTACGGCAGCGACTTCAATTTCGTTTCGCAGCCGATGCTGCCGATGGCTGCCTACGCGCCGGAGCATGTCGTTTACCTGGGCTCTTTGTCGACAGTGCTGTCTCCGGCGCTTCGCATCGGATACATACATGCTCCCCAGGCGATGACCCGGGCGCTGGGCTACTATTGTGCCCACGTAGACGTGATGGGCAATCGGTTCACTGAAGATGCGGCTGCTGAACTGATCGGCAACGGGGCTTTCTGGCGCCACGTGAACAAGGTGCATAAGACTTACGCGGAACGTCGTATGCACACTGCCGATGTGCTTCGCGCGCGCCTTGCCGACCGGGTCGCGTTTGATCTGCCTGACAGTGGCCTTGCGCTATGGCTGCAGTTCCCGGAAGTGTCCCCACAAACTCTGAATGCCGAGACCGCGCGGTCGGGGCTTGGCCTGCCGTCTGTCCATGTTTCCTCGCTGGCCAGGAATGGTCCGTGGGGTGTGCGTTTCGGTTTCGGCAATCTGGATGGCGATGAAGCAGGGCGCGCAGCAGATTTGCTGGCCAGAGCTTTGGCCAGAGCTTTGGCCAGCGCTCTGGATCGCGGTGGTGATCCGCTGCAGATGTGACCCTAGGGCGTGTCCGGTTTGGAGCCCGCCTTGCCCGACACTTCAGCGATGAGCGCCCAGCCCATCAGAGAAACATCTGTTTCGGCTGCAATTCTGCAACCGTTCCACGCCAATCTTTGCCAGATTCCGTGATCCGTGCCGGATATCACAGGGATGTTGGCTTGTGTCCCGACCTTCAGCCGATCTGACCACCTTCCGCCGAAATTTCGTTCGGCAGGTCATCGGTCCCATGGCAGTGCTGGCGCTTTCCATCGTGGCGGCAACGGCGGGGGGGCTCCATTGGGCCACCCGAACCAGCGATTCCGTGGCGTTGCAACGGCAGACAAGGCTCGCCCGGCTGGCGCTTTCGGGCAGCGCTGACCAGATTGCCTACGAACAACAGGGAATCGCCACATGGGGGCAACTGATCCAGCAACTTGCCCGGAGGCAGCCGGATACGCCATGGCTGGACCGCGAAGTCGGCGGGTGGCTGAGCACCATGTTCCACCATGACATGACGTTCATTCTCAGCCCCGACGGCAAGCCGATTTTCGCATTCGTGGAGGGACGTCCCGCGCCGCCATCAAGCTACCGGATGATTGCAAACGATCTGGCGCCGTTCGTTGCGGTGGTTGGCGGGCGGCGGGCTCTGGCGGGAAAGGTCGATTATGGACTTGCTCCGCGTCGCCAGTCCACCGTGCTTACGCAGGCCAGCACGGTCTACGCCAGCGATGCCACACTGGTGGCCCAGCGTCCGGCCGCCGCCAGCGTGATGCGCATTTCAACCGGCGCAGCAGACGGAAGCAAGAGCCTGCCGCTTCTGGTCAGTGTGCGCTTTTTCGATGCCCGGTATCTCAAGGAGCTTTCGGCCTGGAACATGCTCAAGGGTCTTCGCTTCTCGCAAGATCCTGCTGCCAGACCGGGGGAGGCAGGGGTCGAATTCTGGGACGAGATGAATGAACGGATCGGCTTCTTCTTCTGGAAACCTGAATTGCCCGGAAGCCGGATCGGTCGTCTGCTCGGGCCGTTTGCGGCGATGCTCATCCTGGTCATGTTCACCGCGATGGGCGCGCTTGTGAGGTCGCTGTGGCATTCCGGCAGACAGCTCACCGGGGCAGTGCTCGACCTTCAGGCCAGCGAGGCGCAGGCGCAGCATCTGGCCTTTCATGATGTTCTGACGGGACTTCCCAATCGCGCGTTGTTCTATGACCGGCTGGAACAGGCCCTTGCACGTGCGCGGCGGGGGGAGCGTTGCGCCGTACTGGTGCTGGATCTCGATCGCTTCAAGCAGGTCAACGACACTCTGGGGCACGCAGCAGGAGACGTGCTGATCCGTGAATTCGCGGTGCGGCTGTCGGACACGGTGCGGGCGATGGACACGGTGGCGCGGATCGGAGGCGACGAGTTCTGCATTTTGGCATGCGATATTGCGGACGATGTGGACATTACGGTGCTGTGCGATCGCATACTCTCCGTAGTCGATCAGCCGTTCGCTCTGCTGGGTAGCCAGGTCTTCGTCGGCGTGACGATCGGCGTCGCGATCGCACCCGATGCAGGGACCGACCGCGGCGAACTTGTGCGCAAGGCGGACATTGCGCTTTACAAGGCGAAGCACGACGGGCGCGGGCGTTTTCAGCTGTTCGCACCGTTCATGGACGAAACAGTCAAGCTGCGCGGCCAGATCGAGGACGAACTGCGCCATGCGCTCTCCGATGGGCAGGGGCTTTCGGTTCACTACCAACCCGAAGTGGATGCGCAGAGCGGCAAGGTGATCGGGCTGGAGGCGCTTGTTCGCTGGAACCACCCCGTTCGCGGGCCACTGGCGCCAGGTGAATTCATTCCGATCGCGGAGGAAAGCGGCCTGATCGTGCCGCTGGGCGAATGGGTTCTGGCACAGGCGTGCCGGATGGCGGTTCGGCTTCCGGACCTTTTCGTGGCGGTCAATGTTTCGGCGGTACAGCTTCGGACGGGAAATTTCGTGGAGCGGGTCGTGGGTATCGTCACAGCCGCTGGCTGCCGGCCGGGGCTCATCGAATTGGAGATTACCGAAAGCGTGTTGCTGGACGAGGAATCTGCTGCGGCAGCAACCCTGCACCGATTGCGCGACCTGGGCTTTCGCGTGGCACTCGATGATTTCGGCACGGGCTATTCCAGCCTCAGCTACCTGCGGCAGTTCAAGGTGGACAAGATCAAGATCGACCGGTCGTTCATCAACAATCTGGGCAGCGATGCCGAAGCTGCCGCGATCGTGACTTCGGTGGTGACGCTGGGCCACGCGATGGGGCTGACCGTCACCGCCGAAGGCGTGGAAAACCGCGAGCAGATGGATCGCCTGTCTGATGCGGGCTGCAACGAGCTTCAGGGCTATTTCTTCACACGGGCGCTGCCCGAAGACGCCGTGGTCGCCTTCATTGCGAAGCAGACGAACTTCAGGAACGTCGCCTGATGGCTCAGGCCGCACCCTCGATATCCGGCGGCGGCAGCGTGGTGGTCATAACCTGCATACGCATCGTGCCTTTGAGCCCCTCTTCCGCGTAATCGATGCCCATCCCGGATTGCTTGATGAGCGGGAAGGGGACCACAGCATCGAAGGCCGCATGGCGGTTGATTGCGGCCGAGCCCACCGCGATCCTTGCGGCGATGGCTTCGCCATGGTCGAGATCCGCAGTCCAGATCGACCCGGTAAGCCCGTAAGGGCCAGCGTTGATCCGGGAAATAACGGTGTCCACGTCATCGTAACTGACGATGGGGATCACGGGGCCGAACTGCTCTTCGTCCACCAACCGATGGCCGTCCGTCAGTTGTGTGAAGACCGTGGGCTGCATGAAGTAGCCCGGACGGTCCAGTGTCGCGCCTCCAGCAACGGCGCACCCGCCGACAGCCTTTGCGTCGGCCACGAAGGCACGGACCTTGTCGAACTGCGCCCGGTTCTGGATCGGCCCCATCGTCACACCCGGCTCGAAGCCGTTGCCGAGTACGAAGCCGTTCGCCAGCGCTGCAAGTTTTCCAGCAACTTCGTCGACCATGGAAGCTGGTGCATAGATGCGCTTCACGGCCGCGCAGAACTGCCCGTTATTATGAAATCCGGTCCCGGCGGCGGCTGCGACCAGCGCATCGGCCGATCCATCGGGCAGCAGGATGGCCGCATCGTTGCCGCCAAGCTCCAACGTCATCGGGCGCAGGAACTGCGCGGAGGCGCGGGCGATGGCCAGCCCCGTGGCGGTGGACCCGGTGAAGGATATCTTGTCGAAGCCCGGATGCGCGGCCATTGCGGCGCCTGTCTCTCGCCCGCCGCCGACGACGTTGAAGACGCCTGCAGGAAACAGGTCCAGACCAAGCCGGCCGATTTCCAGAGTGCTGAGCGGGGTAAGCTCCGATGGCTTGAGGACGATCGTGTTACCGCAGATCAGCGCGGTAACGACCTTCATCATGCCTAGCAGTAGCGGCCCGTTCCACGGCGCGATGGCGGCGATAACGCCAAGTGGGTGCCAGCGCTCCGTCACGCGGCGGTCCTGCGCGTCGATCAGGATACGATCGGCGATCCGGTATCGGGCCATGGCCCGGATGCGACGCGCGGCCACGCTGACGTAGAGCAGCGACTGGCTGAACGGCATCCCCTGTTCCATTGTGTGGAGCGTGGCGAGCCAGTCGGTTTGCGCGTCGATCGCATCGGCCAGCTGTTCAAGGCACTGAGCCCGGGCGTCCCAGCCAAGGGCGGCCCATCCGGGCTGGGCCTTGCGTGCGGCGCCCACCGCGCGGTCCAGTTCGTCGGCGGTGGCAACGGGGTAGAGCTCGAATGCCTCGGCGGTGGACGGGTCGATGACCTCTTCAAATGCCGCGCCGGTCAGTTCTCCGTCGATGGCGTGAAGGATGCGCCGGGTGCGCGCCTGATCGATATGGGGCGTCACGGGTTGAAGTCCTTTGTTGCCGGGTGGGTGCGGATCGCGGCCCTGCGAGCCAGTTCCGCGCATGCGGCCGCCAGCACCAGCACCGGCAACCCGACCATCGCGAAGGCATCGCCGATCCGGGTGGGGTCCTTGAGCAGCTGTTCGGTGACCAGCGCGAACAGTAGCGGCCCTCCGGCGCCCGCAGGCAGCGCGACGACCACCGCGAGCAGCGAGAAGCCGAAGCCGCGCATGTCGTTGGGCAGGAAATCCTGCAGCGTGGCGTTCATGGCGACGTTGAACATCGGCGTTGCCATGCTCATGGTGGCTAGCGCGATGAGCGCGACATCGATGCCCGGTGCCAGCCGGACCAGCACGCTTGGCATGGCCAGGAACGGCAGGAAGACAAGGAAAAGGATCTTGCCGCCGGGCTTTCGGCCGATACGGGAATCCGATACCAAGCCGCCCAGCAAGTAACCCGCGACGCCCGCAATCAGGGCGGTCAGGCCCATGCGCCCAGAGAAGCTGGGCAGGTCGGCGCGGAAGGTGCGCATCAGGAACACGGTGGTCCAGGATGTGACACCTACGAACGCCACGTAATAGAGCGTGAAGGCGCTGTAGAGCGGCACGATCACGGCACGTTGCAACCACAACTGGCCGATCTTTTCGCGCAGTGGCGGTTGCACGCCCGGCGTCCAGCGGGATTGCCGTCGGGCCGGTTCTTTGGTGGTAAGCAGCAGCAGGCCGACCAGCGGACCGGCCGCCCCGCAGATGAGGAAGGCGCTGCGCCACGGTTCCACGGTGCCGAACAACGGCAGGGTGATGTGCAGTTCGCCGCCGACGATCCAGCCGGGAATGACGGCGGACAGCGCGGTGCCCATGGTGGCGCCGATGAAGTAGCCGCTCAGCGCTCGGCCGCGCTGGTGGGGCGGGAAGATATCGGCGATGACCGAAAGCGAAGCAGGCGCAAGGCCCGCCTCGCCAAGACCCACCAGCGCGCGGAATACAAAGAAAGACTTGAAACCCGGCGCCAGCCCGCCCACCATCGTCGCCAGGCTCCACAGGATGATGCTGAAGGCCAGGATGCGGCGGCGTGAATGGTGATCGGCGAAGTTGCCCAGCACAAGGCCAAGGACCACGCTGAGTGCGGTATAGGCGAAGCCCAGCAGGAGCCCCATCTCGACGTCGCCGATATGCAGCGATGATCGGATGGGCTCTGCCAGGACGCCGACGATGGCCTTGTCGATGCTGTAGAGGTTGGCGGCAAGGAACAGCAGGATGAGCATCCACCAGGACTTGCGCAGGCCCGGATACGCGTCTGCCCGGTCATCGTGCCCGGTTGCCGGCGGTGCGGTCATGCTCATTTGCCCGAAGGCGGCGAGCGCAGCGGCATTGCGTGTGGATTCTCGTCGATCAGGATGTCCAGCGCAACGCAGGTAGGCAGCTGCTTCGATTCCTCGCACCCGGAACGATGCCCGCGTCCGGTCCAGTCCTCGGCGTAGAGCGCTTCGCCGGGCTTGAGCGAGAGCGTGCGGCCATCTCCAAGATCGAAGAAAAGATTGCCCTGCAACGGCACCAGAAGGTGGCGGAACTCGGTGGCGCCGTGCCAGTCGAAGATCGCTCCTGATTTGCCGCGCCCGATGCGGACCGCGTGGGCATCCTTGAAATCGAAGTAGGTGGGGGTGGGACCGCTGCCCGTCATCCGCACGTTGGCAGGGATGTCCATCTCCTCGACATAGCTTTTGCCGTCGCTGGCGGCATAGGCGTGATAGATGCGGATCTTGGACATGTCGGTCCAGCTGAGCAGCGAATCCGCTTCGGCATGAGCGCTGCCTGCGGGCAAGACAAGCGAAGCGAGAGCGGCGGCTGCAAGGCATTTCAGAGAAGTGGGATGGATCATGATCGGGCTCCTTGTCAGGGCTGCTTGTCGGGACAGGTTTGCCAGGGCTGGGGCAGGGCGACGGTCAGCGGGTCGTAGTCCACCCGGCTTTCACGTTCGGCATCGGGCATGTCGTTGGTGGCGCCGGGGCCGGCGTCGAAGACTTCGGCCTGACGGCGAGATTCCAGCAGGATGGCATTGGCGCGGCCGGTCCGGGCGCGCTGGTAGACGTCGAGGGCCTGCGCGGGCTCCGGCCACTGCGCGAAGGCGCGCGCCATGATGATGGCGTCCTCCACCCCCATGGCCGCGCCAAGGCCGAGGAACGGAATCAGTGGATGCGCCGCATCGCCGATCAGGGTCACACGTCCGTCGATCCATGTGTCCAGCGGATCGCGATCGTACAGGGCCCAGCGCGCGGTCCGTTCAAGCGGCGCAGCAGATGCAAGGCCGCGCACGTCGGGGTGCCAGCCATCGAACAGCGCCATCAGCTCATCGCGCGTGGCGCGTTGCGACCAGCTTTCGCTGCTTACGTCCGGCCGGTGGGCGAAGGCCACGCAGTTCACCAGCGTGCCCTTTCGGATGACGTAGCGCCCAAGCGCTACGCGTGATCCGACATAGATCCCGGCTGGACCTGCACCCATGAACGGCGCGGCTTGAGCCATGGGCACCAGAAAGCGATAAGCCACCCGGCCCGTGGCGCGCGGCGTAACTTCTCCGGTCATCTGCGAGCGCACGGTGGAGCGAAGCCCATCGGCCCCGATCAGGACGGACCCGGAAAGGATATCGCCATCGCTCAGATGCACCGTGACGCCGGCTTCATCCTGTTCGTATCGCTCCAGCCTGTGGCCAAGCCGGACCGCCTGCGGATCTATCGCGTCGATGGCGGCCTTCAGCACGTCGAACAAGTCGGCGCGATGCAGCATGTTGACGTCTGCCATATCGGCTGCCGACCAGTTGCGCCGTGCATAAGCGCCGCCCAGTACCTCTCCGGTGCGATAGTCGAAAGCGGCAGAGCCCTGGGGCGTATCGGACACGGCCTTGAGAGCGGCCTCGATCCCCAGTGCGTATAGGGCACGGCTGGTCCGTGCGCCCAGACTGATGCCGGCGCCGACGTCGCCGATCGCCCGCGTCTGCTCAAGCACGATGACCTGCCGCCCCTGTCGGAGCAGGGAGAGCGCCACGGTCAGACCGGCGATGCCGCCTCCGGCAACGATGATCGGCGATGTCATGCTGGTTCCCTCTGCGGCCGGAAGACAGCAGGGTGCAGAGCGCAGCACAGGGTTTGAAGCGGGCTCTTCGCGATCTGCGCTGGTCGATACGCGGATAGTCGCCATCGGTTATTCGCGCTGCGTGAATGACGCGGGTTACCGTTCACGCATCATGGGATGCGCGCGCCCAGGGGTGGTGGCGGCGCCATTGCAAGGGGTCAGGTATGCACTTTGCCCGTCATTGGAATCGCGGATCGCCGGAATCGGAATTCACGGCCTTCATTGCGGTGCTGCTCATCATCGAGGCCTTTGCGCTGCCTCTTGGCTGGCTCAATGCAGGGCGCACAACCGCATGGCCTACCGGGCTGGCCATCATGTTCTGGGTCGGGGCCGGGATCGTGAACCTGGCGACATATGAACTCGCCACGCGGGCTGCGCGAGTGGTGATGAAGCCTTGGCATCCCTCGCTGATCGCCGTGCTCGTCGGAGGTGCGGTCATGGGCACTCCGGTGCTCGAATTGTGCAAGCACCTTTATGTAGAGGCGTTCCAGGCGACGCTGGTGGGGGCGGACTTGCGGCAGCCCTTGCCCTCGACGTCTCCTGCGGTGGTGATCCAGCGGCAGGTGCTCAACATCGGTCTGTGGGTGTTGATCAACGGCGTACTCGTCCATTTCCACGGCATGCGGCGCTTCGGCTATGTGCGTATGAGCGCATCGGGGGGCGATAGCCCACTCCGCCAAGCACGCGCCGCCGATACGGCGCTTGCGGAGCCCGTGGCCCCGGCGCAGCCCGCCTTCATGGCGCGGATAAGAAAGCCGATCGGGCCGATCTGGGCGATGATCGCCGAGGAACACTATCTGCGCGTCATCGGAGAACATGGCGAGGATCTTATCCTCTATCGCATTTCCGATGCCGTGGCCGAACTTGAAGGGCGCATGGAAGGGGCACGCGTGCACCGTTCCTATTGGGTCGCGTCTGCCGCAGTGAAGCATAGTGAAAAGTCGGGCTCCAGCCATGCACTCGTGCTGCGCAACGGGATGCGCATCCCCGTCAGCCGGGGCTTTCGGTCTGCGGCGGCGGAGGCGGGGCTACTCTGAGGTTGGACCGGGGCGCTGCAGTTGCACCGTTCTGGTGATGCCGATCCGATCGAGAAAGCGCCGGTCGTGGCTGACTACCACCAGTGCACCGTCATAGGCCAGCAAGGCGGCTTCGACGGCTTCGATCGCCTCGATATCCAGGTGGTTGGTAGGCTCGTCGAGGATGAGCAGCGACGGGGGACGGGGATTGCCCAGCACGCAGGCCAGACCCACGCGCAGCATCTGCCCTCCGCTAAGGTCTTGGATCATCCGGTCCGCGCTTGCCCCACGAAAGCCGAACCGGGCGAGCGTGGCGCGGCATGTGTTGTCGTCAACGCCCGGATTGAGGCGTGAGAAGTTGTCGACGATGGACGCGCCTCGTTGCAGGATCGATACGCCCTGATCCAGCAGAACGCAGGCAGCGTGCCGCTCTAGCCGGCCGGATGAGATGGCAAGTGCGCCGACGATGACTTGAAGCAAGGTCGATTTCCCGACGCCGTTCGCGCCGGTGACGGCAAGCCGTTCAGGTCCCACGATGCGCAGCGTTACATCCCTCAGAACAGGTGCTCCCGCGGCATGGCCGGCACAGACGCGCTCAAGCGTCAGTACCTCGCGCGAGGGGGCAAGGCCGGTCGGAGCGATCTGCATCGACAGGGGTTGCAACACTTCCACGCGCGCGCGGGCGCGTTCCAGCGCGTGGTCAGCTTCGGCGCGCTGCCGTTCGGCAAGCCGCCTGTTTTCTGCGCCGCTGTTTTCGGCCCGCTCGCGCCGGGCGCCCAGAAGGATGCGCGGCATGCCGCCCCGCGCGGCATTGCGGCTGCCTGCCGCATCGCGCCGCTGCTGCCGCTCCGTAGCAGTTTGCGCCTTTTGCGCGATCTGCGTGCGGTGCCGTTCGGCGACTGCAAGGTCATGTTCGGCAGCGGCAAGTTCGATAACCTTGCGCTCGGAATAGGCGCTCCAGTTGCCGCCGTAGCGCGTCGCACCCAGCGAAGTCAGTTCCACGATGGCGTCCATCGTTTCAAGCAGTTCGCGGTCATGGCTGACGACGAGCGCGCCCGCCCGCCAGCCGCTAAGCATGTCGTACACAGCAGCCCTGCCATCGGCGTCGAGGTTGTTGGTCGGCTCGTCCAGCAGCAGGAAATCGGGGGCGGCAAGGGTCAGCCCGGCCAGCGCGGCGCGTGTCCTCTGCCCGCCTGACAGGGTGGTCAGCAAGCGATCGAGCGCAACGTTCAGCCCCATTTCGGCCAAAGCATCGGCGGCGCGGGCTTCCACCGTCCAGTCGGCATCGGCAAGCTCGTCCAACGTTGCCGTCCCTGTCTCTGCCCGCTGCAGAACGTCAAGGGCCTGGGTGATGCCGAGGAGATCGGCGACGGTTTCGTCGGGGCCGACTTGCAGTGTCTGGCGCAGCATGGCGATCGTGCCCTGCACGCGCACGACGCCCTTCGCTGGCACGAGCCGCCCGGCGACAAGGTTCAGCAATGTTGACTTGCCGATGCCGTTGCGCCCGATCAGCCCCGCGCGTTCGCGGCCGAAATCAAGGGTTACGCCGTCAAGGACGCGTCCGCCGTCAGGGGTGGACCAGGTGAGATTGGAAACGGAGATCGAGGCAGGCATGAATACGGCTTTCCTTGGCGGCACGACGGGTCGGCGATGCGGTCAGGGAAAGGATCATGGCGGTGTGCTCCCGAAAATTTGCGCGGCCAGCATAGTCGAGCGCGCGGTGCAGCACAAGGACGGGCCGGAGCGAGGGCCCATCCTTGCGTCGTTTCTATCTTACAGTTCCGCGATGACGCGGTTGCGGATCATCGAAAGCTGCGCGGTCAGGTCGGTCAGCAGATAGGCATCGCGGCGGCGCGTCCAGGGCTGGGCGGACTGCGGATCGTAGACGACCGGCAACGGCACTTCGCGGGCGACGGCAGCTGTCATGCCATTGGCCTGAGAAGTGAGCACACAGCGTTTCACATGGTCCCGGTGGCCGACGACGGCAACTTTGCCGAGCGCCTGCGCGGAGCCGGCGTGGGCGACTATGGCCTTGGCTACGCCATCGGTGCTGAGATAGACAACCTTGCCGTCGGGCCCGATGGTCGGGTGGATCGGCACGACGTCTTGCATCCCGTGCTTTGCCGCCAGCACCTGCGCAATTTCCCACTGGGCATAGACGCGCACCTTGCGCACCCGCGCGATGGCCTGCACCGCATCGGCCAGCAGCGCATTGACCGGGCCGGGCTCAGGCGTTTCCGCTCCGTCAGACAGGCCGGTGTTGGCATCGACCTTGCCCGTCTTCGAACGGTAGCCGAAGCTGTAGGCGACGACGCTGTCCGCTTCGCGCACCGGAAAAGCGGGGTATTCCCAGCGGAACCCTGCTTCGGTGATCAGCGCGGCCAGCCGCCGCGCAACCGCCCGATCGCCCAGTTCCTCGTCGAGCGTTTCTACCATCAGGCGTTCAAGCGCCTCGACATCGCCGCCGTCGCCCTTCAGCACGTCTGCAAGGGCGGAAGGGGCGAAGGCGGATTGGGCAGCCAGCAGGCCGGCCGGGGCACCGGCAAGAAGCGCGCGCCGTGTAGTCATGAGATTCTCCCGCGAAGGACGGACCGGGCCCATGCTTCGAACCCGGTCCGAAGGGCTTCAGAAGTTGACGTTGACGAAACCGCCCACGGTGCGGCGCGCGTTGGGCGAAGTGTAGTGCAGCAGGCCCAACACCCCGTACTGCTGCCATCCAGTGGAGAAGTACTTGTCAAACAGGTTGCGCGCATAGACGCCGATCTCGATCGGACGGTTCGGCAGGGTCACGCTGAGGCGCCCGTTGACGAGGCCATAACCGGGAACGTGCGAGTAGTCGGGCTGGCCCACCACAGTCCAGTATTCGCTGCGATAGGCATAGTCGGCGTGGGCCTTGAAGCCGAGGCCGGAGTCAAATTCATGGTCGAAGTCGATCGCAGCCGTGCCCGACCATTCGGGGGAGTTGGTCAGGCGCGATCCGGTGTAGTTGGTGGTGGCGTTGTAGACATAGTCGGTGAACTTGGCATCGGTGTAAGTCACCGCGCCGGAAAGCTGCAGGCCGCGCACCGGCTGAACCACCAGGTTGCCCTCTACGCCCTGCGTGCGCAGGCCGCCCGCATTGCCGATGACGGTGGCGTTGATCATGCCACCCGATCCATCGGGGATCTGCGTCAGGATCGTCGCCTGGAAGTCCTTGAAATCAGAGCGGAACACGTCAAGGTTCAGGCGCAGGCGACGGCCGAACCATTCGGACTTGATGCCTGCTTCCCATGCCTTGACGGTTTCGTCTTCATAGGGCGCATACTTGTTGCCGACGAAGGCGATGCCCGCCGGCTTGTAGCCGGTGGAATAGGTCGCATAGACCATGACGTTGTCCGCCAGCTGGTACGTGGGCGCAATGCGGAACGAGAAATTGTTTCCCTTCACCCGGCCGAAGTCGAAGGCAGGCGCGGCGCTGGATGCGGTGAAGGCGGGCGTGTATCCTGCGATCGGTTCGGGATTGATATAGACGTAGTCGATGCTCTGCGAATTGTTGTCATGCGTGTACCGGCCGCCCAGCGTCAGGGCGAGGCGCGGGGTGAAGTTGAACTTGAGCTGGCCGAAGGCCGCCATCGTTTCGTTCACGGAATCGAACAGCGACGCATTGCCGTCTTCGCCGATGGCGCCGGTCAGCGCGATCAGCGTGGGCAGGGGGGTGCCGTCCGCGTCGTAGAGCGGCTGGCCGCCGGTCGACCACTGCAGCTGCGTCTGGCGCGCATGGAGGCGATTGTAGAACGCGCCGACAAGGTATTCCATGAAGCCGCCGGTGGGCGATGCAAGGTGGATTTCCTGGCTGAACTTGTCGGTGTCCAGCTGGCCCAGGTTGAACGGGATATAGGCGTAGCGGTCATAGGGCGTCAGGCTGGCGGGGGTCCAGTTGTCGTAGCCGGTGACGCGGTAGGCGGTGATCGAGGTCAGGTCATGATCGCCCAGCTTGGCGTTGGCGCGCAGCGAGGTGCCCCATTCCTCGGTCTTGATCTGGCCGAACGAGGAGTCTGCCGTGTCGGCGCTCTGCGGGCCGGGGTAGACGCCCAGCTCGTTCAGGATCGCGGTCACTTCGGCCGACTGGCCCGAAACCGGCGTGCGCACGCTACTGTCCCAGTGATAGGCATAGTCGCCCGAGACCGTCAGGTTGAAGCTGTCCGATGGCTCAAGATAAAGCCGGGCGCGGCCGCCATATTCATGCTGCGAGCCGACCTTGCGGTTGAGCGTGACGTTCCGGCCGAAACCGTCGAAGGCCTGATCGAAGCCTGATACGCGCAAGGCCGCGATCGGGCCGAGGGGGACGTTGGCGGTGGCGTTGAGGATGCGTTCGTCATGCTCGCCGAAGCTGGCGCTGGCGCGCAGCGACCATTCGTCCAGCTTGGGCTTCACGGTGCTGACCGCGATCACGCCTGAAGTGGCGTTCTTGCCGAACAGCGTGCCCTGCGGCCCCATCAGCACATCGACGCGCTCGATATCGACAAGGCCGGTCAGGCCGTTGGCGCGCTGGCCGTCCATTACCACATCATCGACGACGACGCTAACCGACTTGGCGTTGGAAAAGTCGAACGACGTACTGCCCACGCCGCGGATCTGGAATGCGGCGCCCTGCGTCGGGTCATACTGAACGCCGGGCATCGTGTACTGCAGGTCGGTAACGGACGTGTAGCCGGTCTTGGCCAGCGTTTCGCCATCGATCGACTGGATCGCCAGCGGCACCTTCTGGCTGCTTTCGGCGCGGCGTTCGGCGGTCACGGTGATTTCGGGGAGGGCATCGTCGCCCGCCGGCACTTCCTCTGCCTGCGCGGCGAAAGCCCAGCACGGGGCGACGGCCCCGGCGAGAATTGTGGTGAGGAGGTGGATGGTACGCGTGCGAGTGAAAGCAGACATGGGTGGGCTCCGTCCTGATGACCGGGGTGTCTTCGGGACGCGCCTCTAGGCTGCCTGTGTGACTCTTTCAGGACATATGTGTGGTATTTTTCAAGCCATATATCGAATCATAAAAACAAGTGTACGGTTCAGGTGAGGGTGCTGACGAGTTCGCGCATGTCCGCCCATTGGGTATCCGTAGCCAGTGTGCGCAGGCCGTGGCCGATGGAAGCCATGACCATTGCCTGCACGCGTGCTCGGTCGGAGTTTTCTGGAATGCCCAGCCATTCGGCATAGCGGCTATGGACGTTTTCGGCGCGGCGGCGTCGCATATCGATGGCGAAGGGGCGGAAGGCCGGGTCGGTCAGCGCGGCAAGCGCACATTCATGGGTCAGGCGGATGATGTCGCCGTTGCCAAGCCGCGCGCCGCTGACATGGATCTGGCTGCGCAGACGGCGATAGACGGCCTCCACCCCGGCAAACAGGATGTCGCGATGGGCGGGGAAATGGTGCGCTACGCTGGACGCCGCCACCCCGACAGCCTGCGCCACCGTGCGGTGCGACAAGGCCCCCACGCCCTGTTCGACGATGATGTCGGCGATATGTTCGGCGATGGTCCCTTTCGTACCCTGCGGCACGGGCGAGGTTTCGTCGTAAGCGGCGGCAGCGGGCAAGGCGAGCCGATCGACCAGCGCCATGTGCCATGCCGTCAGGGCGGGGTCCGGCGGCACGGTGCCTGTCCGCAGAACGCCGCGCACCGTCGAGCGGCGAAGCAGGCGATAGTCCGTCTCGTCCTCAAGAAGGATAGAGAAGACCTGCTCGTCCAGACAGTAACGCGCGATGAACCCGCTCAGCTTGCGTCCCGGTTCATCGGCGGGAAGAATGTCCTGCCACAGCCCTTCTGCCTGTTCGAACAGCGCCGCAATCGCAGGGAGAGCGCCGGGATCGCGGCTGGCCAGCAGCGCCAGTTCGCAGGTCACGATCGCCGAAGTACGCCGAGCGCCTGCGCCTTCATCGAGCCATGCGCAGACGAGGTCGGCCAGAATGTCGCCGCTCGCACCGTTCAGGCCCGCCACCCGTTCGCGCCATTCGCGGCGGGCCCGCGTCATCAGGTCTATCTCACGGTCCAGAACGGCGGTGATCAAGGCCGCGCGGTCTCCGATGCGATAGCTGATCGACCCGACCGAAGTGCCTGCTTCCTCGGCCACCGTGCGCAGGCTCATGCCGGCGATGCTGCGGGCGGCGATCACGCTTCGGGCGGCGTCGACCACACTTTCCGTCTCACGCGGGAGCGGGCGGACGGCGGCGGGGCGGCTAGTGGCGCTACGGTCGGATTCCATCCCTCATGGCATATCGCCATCGTCGGCACAGTCCATATCCCTGCGCAGTGGGAGGGGCCGGATTCTGGCCTCCATGCGATCAGACGCGGTCGGGCGCGCCTTTCCGATCGCGCAGTGCATCGATCAGTTCACGCATGGTTTCCGTGTCGCGAAGGTTGAGATCGCGCTGCGGGAAAGGCACCTTGATGCCGTTATCCCGCATGAGCCTCCAAAGCCCTTTCAGCACGTCAGACCGCACGTTTCCGGTGCCCTCCTCGGGGTCGGTGATCCACACGTGGATGACGAAGGCCACGCCGTTTTCAGCGAAGCTGTCAAGCCAGACGGTCGGCGGCGGGGCCTTGAGAACACGCTTCACGGCACCCGCCGCTTCCAGCATCAGCTTCTCGGCAAGCTCGATATCGGAGGCATAGGGGACCACGACCGGGACTTGGATACGCACGTTCTTGGAGGAATACGACCAGTTCTCGACCTGATTGATCATCAGGAAACCCGTTGTTCCACTATGTCCCGCTTTGTCCAAAAATGGCCCGTGAGCACAGTTGCTTAGGGTATACGTTGTCACTTAATGTTCCACATTGTCTCTTCGTGTTTCACCAAAAGTATCCAAATAGTATCCAAATTTACCCTCGGATACCGATTTTGGATACCGATCAGCCGTCAACCTGATCCCTGTCCAGACTGCCGCGAGTTAGGTGTACGTTGCTAGCGCGTGGTGGAACATCGCGGCCTCGGCCAACAACACGTTAAGGGTCGCATCCTCGACCGGCTCATCCGAGGCCAGACCATGGGCGAGGCGGTACCCTGCCGCGTAATGGTCGGCCTCAGCTTGGCTCTCATGAACCGCTGCCCGCAGGGCATCTACATCCATCGAGGCGCGATGGAGGCGGTAAGCGTGGGCGCGAATCTGGTCGAGGGTGTCATCTCTGACCATCTCATGGTCAAGGGTGCCGAATCGTTGCCTGTACGCATCCTCACAATGGTCGGCGCGGGCGGTGGCTTCCTTCGGTGGCTCTCAGTGTGTGCATTGCGTGTCTCCCCCTAGGGGTGATTTGTTGAACCCGGTGAGCCCCGCGCCCACCGGGTTGATGCTCGGTCAGTCGAGCGCCTCACGGAATCCGAGGTAGTCCGTCGTCAAACCGAGACGGTCGATCAGATCGGTGCAAGCCTCGATGAGTTGCCCCGGAGTGACATCGTCCATTTGGTACGGGCACTCCCGGAGGAAATCGGTGAGGATCACAAGCTCGGGGTCGATCTGGATCCGATGCGCGCTTTGCAGAGTAGTCATGACATTTCCTTTTTTGAGCATGATTTCGTGCCCGCTTGCTCAAGGCGCGCATCATCGCCGCGCGAAACTTTCGCACGTGAGGGTGGTATTGAATTTCGGGTGGGCTGGTCGGCTATCAGCCTAAGGAGTTACGCGGCGACTGGCTTGCCCGCGATCTTGATCACTTTGCGCCGCCGCTGGAGATCGACGAGCGTACCACTATTGGCAATTCGCGCCACTGAACGGCGGGACCGTATTCGCTTCGCCTAACCTTTCGTACGGTCAGGAAGAAATTGCCGATGCGGACGTTCATATATGCATCTGTGATCATCGAAAGGATGCTCTCGTCCATCATCCTTAGAAGCACCTCTGTTGCATCTGCGTGGAATTCGTTTGCGATTTCGAGGCAAAGGTTGTCATGTCTGACGTATTCGATGAGTACAGCCCCCTCATCAGTTACCGCCACCTCAACCAGTGCGGGGAACCGTTCTTCGATATGAAGGAACAGGTTGGCGGTAGGGATATGCGACAATTGCTCGCTGATCATCTTTTTCCACTTTCGTGAAGGCGCACGTCGTCGCTCCGCAAAGCGCGGTTGACGGCACGTTATTGAATTTGAGGTGAGGGTTTGGCGCTTGGCGCGCCGAGTCAGGCGGCGGCCTGCTTGTCCATCCAGTCGGTCAATTCCGACCGACGATAGAGCGCAACCTTGAGATCGGGACGGGTCGGCTGAGGGAAGCCGGGGAGAGCCGCTCGGCGCGCGAACGTATGCGCAGACACTCCGAGGAGAGCGGCGGCTTGAGAAGTTGTGAGATAGTCGGCGAGATCGTCCATGCGGAGGTCCTGCGGGCAAGCCGGGATGGCGTGCCGTGGACACACTTATGTCGCGCGCCGACATGACAGTCAACGGCGAAATTCTCGAAGAAATCATTTCCTAGACGGTCGCGGCACCCCTGTCCAGAAGTTTCTACTACCATTTATGAGCATGATTTCGAACATTTGGACGTTAATGCGATCAATAAATTCGAACATTTGGTGGAGCGGAACGCATTAGCGAATGGGAAAAACAGCGGTTATCCGAGGGTTTCGTCCTCTTCCTCGACCGCCACGCTCGCGACCGGCCATGGGTAACCATCAACGCCCAGCGCCTGCACCGCCTCCACGGTCTCCGCAGCGTCGATCTCATCTCGAATCGCCTGTGAGAGGATATGGACGTCGGTCTGGTACTGGATCGACGCGAGCAAGGCCGCGTTCGCATCGTCGAGGGTTATTGTCGCGGCAGTGTTGTCCGCGAGCGTCCACGGGATCGTCGAGCCCTCGGCCATGATGAGGAGACGAGCGTTGCGCAGCGCGGAGAGGCTCGCTTCATCAATCTGGATGGTGCCGAAGGCGGCGGTGAACGTTCCGTACCGGCGACGGTCGCGCTCAATCTTGACCTCGGCCCACTTCCTTGCCTGCGCGCACGAGAGGGTCTCAACGGTGTCCGGGACGATGCTGCCGCCAGCCATGGGCGCACCGGGGGCGGTCAGAATGAATTCAATGTCGTCGATGGTGCTGATCTTCCACTCCAGCGGGATCGTGTATTCGTCCTGCCACGAGATGTTGACCATCTCGGCTGAATGGTAGGAGTTGACGATCGCCCGAGTGTATTCGGAGGTCATTTCCCACTTGGCGATGCGGTGATAGCGAGCGAGCGCCCCGTTGGGCGCGGGCATTTCAAAGATGATCATGAGGCCTCAAAACTTAGTTTGAGGTATTTAGGCTGGGTTGCGACAGTTCTCGCGCGGCACGGCGAATGGCTCAGTTATCCCCGAAGTTGTGGGGATATCCGCCGTAAAAGCACTTATCCACAGGACGAAGTGCTGCTATAGCAAGGACGTGCGGGCGAAATGGTTCGCACGCACAAAGGGAGTAACCTCGTATGTCACTTGCTGACTATGCGGCGATCCTCTCTGCGGTGATCGCGTTCGCAACGTTCTTCGATCCCCGCAAGTAAGGAAGACCGCGCCCTCGCTGCCGAGGGTGGACCCCTCACCGTTGCACCGGTGAGGGGTCTTAACATAGGGAGGTGATCCCAATGTCACTTGCTTCGATCCATATACGCGCTGCGGATTAATCCTTCAACAAATCTTGCGCATGTTGCGTAAGTTTCTTGTTGATGGAACCTTCGGTCGGACCTTCAATCCAACCTTCATCCAATCCTACAGCAAATGCTTCAATGGTAAGTGCGATGGTGATGTCGGAAATGATTTCGACATATCGGTCGTAAATGTTTTCATCCGGCGCGGCGTCGTTTTTCCCTGAATTCCGCCATTGATATGGGTTGCGGCACCTTGGGTCCGTTGCCCTGCCTTGAGAACCGCGCCTGTGGTGGCACGGGGTCAGGAGGCGGAGGATCAATCGGTGTCCACCGCACTTCAGGGTTGGTAGAACCGCATCCCACCGGGCGCTTGCATCGAAGATAGCGGGCGAAATTAGGCCAACTGGTGTCGAGTCGCTTGACCGTCAGATAGGTCCGAAGCTCATGCGGGCTGAAAATCGCGACCCGCCCACAATCGCGGCACGTGGCCTCTACAGCACCACTTTGCCGCAGATGTCGTCCAGCGACCGAATCGGGCCACCCATGACCGATCAAAGTGGAAGGGGAAGTTGGTCGCGATCTGCGTCCCGGACATGGGCGAGGCCTGCGGCAACATGATCCGCGAGGGAGGCCAGCGCCTCCCGGCGAACCCGTTGCGACGATGCCGTGATACCAACCCGACACCAGCCGGGAGCCGACTGGATCAAGTCTGCAACGAGGTCTGAGGTGGATTGTGGTCGCGACTCTTCCATGCCGCGCATTGTGAACGAAACAGGAACATTTGACAAGCGTGCGACTTGGCGAAGCTCATGCGGGCTCCGCTGGCTGTCCCTGCCCTAACGGCGGCACGCCTTCAGCCATTCGGGTGCTCCACACAACAAATGAGCCGTTTCTCGGCTCTTCAAGCGCAGTGACGTGACTGACGAACATATCGTTGAGGTGGCGAACATTGAGATCGCACATGTGAGCGAGCAGAGCCTCAAAGACTTCGGCGATCTCGGCAACCTGTCGGCTAAGAAAGTCTCCGACATCATGGCGAGGGACAGGATTTTTGGGATGTGCGATCTCGATGGTCGGAGCGCAGAAATGCCCGTCCGGTTCGAGCCCATAATCGAAGACGGTAAGGGACTTCGTGGCGTCAGCGTGGATCATGGCATGTCGGTGGTCCGCTACCCGATCCATCACGGCCCACGTGTTGATAATCTGATCAGCCGCGTTCTCAGCGCCTAGAGCCGCCTCCAGCGCAGGCTTAAACGCTTTGTCCCAAGGGTCTTTCGGGTTCTCTTTCGGATAGAAGTGACCCGCTACCTGCTTGATGCCGACTTCCACGTCCCGCAGCGCCGCGATGCACTGGCGAACCTTGCCACGCAGGTTCGGCGTCCTCGGGACGTGCCCACGGGAAAGCTCGCCTGCCTCGGCTTGCTTCCGAACGTCAGCCTGATGATCCTGCAATTCCTGCACCGTATCTTTTACGAGCGCGAGAGATTGCGCGGCTTCAATCACGATGGTGAGAACTGCGTCACGATCCACGCTTTGCGGCAGATAGGTGGGATCGATGAGTTCGAATGCGGCGCAAACCGTCCTCTGCATCATCGGGTCTTCCGCACCGTAGGCGAGTTCAACCGTCTGGACTACTGGGGGGATGTCGGCGTTTATGCGTTCGGGATCGATGTGATCAGCCATCACGGCGGACGTAAGCCCGCGCTGCGCTATGAAATACATGCGGTCACCGATAACTTTGACCGAAACAATGTTTCCGTGATCCGCCGGAATGGACATGCTGCCCGCGCTGTCGCGGATCAAGTCAACGCGCCGTTTTCCGCGTGCTTTGTGTTTCGGCTCCCTCATCGGAGTAGAGATATCGCACAATAAAATTGGGGCAAGCCCGAGCAAACATGATTGAACAGATTTTGAAACGCGGTAAGTGCGGGGTTGGCGGTGGAGCCGAATGCGACCACGTTCCTCCATCGCCTACCCCACACCGAATTATATTGAATCGCGTTTCCGTGATCGCGTATAAATACGCCTATCAAGTGGTTGACCTCACTGGATAGGATTTGACATCAAACTTTAGAGGCTAGTCTCGGGAAGAGGCTGGCCTCTTTTTTATTGAACCGATGATGCGGGATTGAGTATTGTTCTGGGGTTGGGTCATGCCAACACTTCATTCAGAATCTTCCGGAACGAGCCTCGATGCGATCATCGGGGCTCTTTTCGTTTCATGATCACGAATAATATGGACCACATGACACGCGATTCTCTATTATAGATAAATAAGTTCAGTCGATTGAGGGTTACGGTTCAATCGTCGGCACAGGTTTATTGATAAATACTGGTGAGAGGATTACACTCTCACCTCCATCAAACAACTAAGCCGTCGTGTGACCCGTAACGTCATTCGGCGGCTTTTTGTTTGATGGAGATTTGAAATGTATATGAATAACGAAGTTAGCTTCCGCGCTACCAATGACGAACTTGGCTTCCGGTTCGTCGATAACAGCCTTCAGCCCGAACCCGTGTTCCAGCGCACCCCCCGCGCCGAACTCATCGAGGCATATGACACGATCAAGCGCGTGACAGGTTCCAACGCTGATTTGAAATCACTTTTCGAAGAACTCCTGCGCGATGACGGTTTCAAGCCCGCGAAGCGCCAGTGCGCCCCATTGCCTCGCGATCCTGCCGACATTGAAGTTTTCGAGGTGACGATGTGGGATAACTGGCTTGGCGACAAAGCGGTGAAGGGTCAGCCAAACCGTTATGTTGCTGAAATCAAGGCATGGTTCACGAAGGAAATCGACTTCCGCAAACTGGACGATGTGGATTTCAAGGCGCGCGTCCCCATGATGACCCCGGACCAGTTGCGGAAACTGGCGACGAAAGCGCAACAGACGAAAGGCCGGAAATACCCGATTTCGAGCGACTACGCAGCGATGGTCAACGATGGTTGCGAAGCGATGGAGAGCGGTGGGCTCGCCGGGGGAATGGCCTACGCGCGGCCATGGGGCGCAGGGACGCTCTACTTCGACCGACAAATGATGATGGCCGATACCAACGCCATCCAGAGTGGCGACCCGAGCGCCACCGCAATCATCTGGCTCGACGCCGAAACCCCCATCAAGTTGCCCGCATGGTCCACCACCGATGCGGCAGGCAAACCACTTCCGAAGGGCTTCGACAACGCCACAGGTCGGGAATCGAAGTGCGTTATGCAAATCCGCTATGCGCGTGATGAAAACCGCTTCCGTGGCTGGATTTCGGGTTCCACCTCATGATTCTCTATTAGAGAATTATTACTCAATGAAGTGAAACGGAACCATTTTATTAATAGAGAATCACCCTCCCGGACCAACGGCTTCGCCGCCGATCCGTCCGGGCTAGGGCTTCGCCCTTCTCCATGAATAAGCTCTTTCGTCGTTCCGACATCCATGAAGGTGATCTTACTTTCGTGGGCTTCATATCCGAAAAATTTATACCGATTATGCGGGGAGCGGAGCGCAGCGACGCGGGCGGGGGAGGGCGACGCGGTGCCGGGGAGGCGCGCAGCGGGGCAACCGGATCGGATTTGAATTCACCTCGGCGGATTTCCGCAAATCCGCATCCCCGCAACGCAGTAACCCCATAACTCCGCAAATCAGTAGTTCCGTAAACCGGGCCAACGGCCTTGCGTCATGTCAAGTTTTTCAAGTTGTGACAAAGAAATAGTCACTTTGCATAAATAATATTATCATGACGTTAAAATCAAAACACAAATCCGAGTATAGCGCGCTGGTCAATGCGATCCACCGTTGCCACAACAACGAACACGCAGCGTTCCACAACTACGGTGAGCGCGGAATTCATGTCTGCGAGGACTGGCGAGGCAAGGAAGGCTTCGAGAAGTTCCTTGCGCATATTGGTGCCAAGCCTTCCGCTGATCTCACGCTAGACCGCATCGATAATGATCGGGGCTATGAGCCGGGCAATGTCCGTTGGGCTACTCGCGCGGAACAGGTGGCCAACCGCCGTCATCCGCAGGGCAACTATCCCTCTGGTGCCGATCATCATGCGGTGAAGCGGTGCGCGGCTCGAAACGCGGTGATCCAAGATGAGTGGACTGCGGGCGCTACCGTTCCGGCATTGGCCAGACAGTATGATCTCACGGTCACGCAAATCTATCGCGTGGTCCGCCCACTTCGCACAAAACACTGAGCAGATTTCAATTTCGACATAGGACGGGAAGGGCTGGGGAGCGATCCTCGGCCCTTCCGAAACAAATCGACTTTCGACAAGCCAATATTCTAACCAGTCTATAGAAGTTCAAATGAGGTAGTATATCACTTACAGTTATAGTTCTTTGCGCGGTACTCGCGCTTTCATTGGCGATGAACATTTCATATCGGTCAACGTTGGCGAGAAGCCAAATGATGTTTCTTGAAGCGCTCGCGAATGTCTGCCAGATGGACGACAATGAGCGCAGGCAAGTCATGATCCGGATGCGGGAAATCGTGAAGGTTCATGGGCTCCCATGAACGACGAAAAGCAAAAGACACCGCCGCGCGATATTCATGCAGAATACGCTAATGCCAAGATGATTGGCGACATGATGTGGATGACAACGCTTGTTTTGGGATCGTTGACCACGATGTTATTCTTGGTTTCAAGCGCGATGTGATGAAAGGGCTGGGGAGCGATCCTCGGCCCTTTCGCGTTGGTTCACCAAAGGCAGCATTGATATTCGCGTAAGGGACCGAGATCGGCGGCAGTCATGTTCGGGACAATGCCCCTCTCAACGAGGTCACGAAATTTTGCATGGCTAGCGGCTGCGCTTGCTCTCCCATCTAAGGAAACCGAATTATCCTTGACCTCACCCCGTTCGGTCTCAAAGGCGCAGACCATGCCACCGCGCATGATCGCGCCGTATCCGTTTTGCGCATCATACTGGATGCCCACGGTCTTGATGCCGGGGTCGTCGTTCGGAACCCAGTCGGGACGATTGGGCGACAATTCCTTGAGACGGGCTTTCGTGACCTTCTCATCATGGGTGATGACGTCGATCCGCTTGTATGTGGACGGCGATGCCAGCGTTTCCAGCGTGTAGGCTTCGCAGGCTTTGACTTCGGCGGGATCGAAGAAATGGGTCACCTTGTCGCACCCGGTCAGCGCGAATGCCGTGGCCAGCACCAGTAATCGTTTCATGAAATCCCCCGATTGTAATCACGGCGGCATAAAGGTTGGGGCGATCTTATACCAAGTATAATTGCGAGCATACTATATGTTGTGCATGATATTCGTTCCACCGTCTAAATATTGACGACATGGAGAACTTACCCCCAAATGAGCCCGTGGAGACCCTCGCAACCCCCCAGACCCTCCCCCAGCCGGTTGAAGCGGCACCGTTGACCGACAAAAACGGTCGTGTTCATGGTGCGGCCAACGGCAAGAGGGTTGTCCGCGACCTTGTTGCACGACTTCGCCAGCTTGAGGGTCTCAAAGCAGCGTGGGTTTCGATCCGCACACCTGAGATGATCGAAGAAATACTTTCGCGTCTGGTAACTGGTGAGACGCTCACGTCGATTACGCACGATGAACACATGCCGGGGCACCAGACGCTTCATAACTGGCGTAGAAAAGACCCGCAGTTGGATGAGGATATTCGTTCTGCCATGGCTTATGGTCAGCATGTTCTAGCCGATCTACGCCTCGACATGGCGCTCGGTGGTGTGACTTCTACAGGCGACCTCAACCGCGACCGTCTGGCGTTGGAAACCATCAACACCAATATCAAGCAGCGCAACCGGGCAGAATTTGGCGACCGTCAACAAATCGATCTCACAACCGGCGTTCGCTACGTGCTCAACACCGATAGCGACGATTTCTGCTAATCTTACGGGCTGTAGAATTGCCTAACGACCGTTGCGCAGTTCTATAGGATGGTGGTATCTCAGGCGAATGAAATCAATTTCCTACCTGCGCGCCTCCACTCCAAGGCAAGGACGGTCGGGTCTCGGGCTCGCGGCTCAACGGCAGGCGGTCGCGTCGTTCTGCGCAAACCGTGGCTTCGACCAGCTTGCGGAGTATGTCGAGATCGAGACGGGTAAGCGAAATGATCGCCCGGAACTCTTGAAGGCGCTCCATCACGCGAAAGTCACCGGGTCCACACTCGTCATCGCAAAACTCGACCGCCTGTCAAGGAATGCCGCGTTCCTCATGACGCTCCGAGATGCAGGAACGCGGTTCATCGCGGCTGACCTTCCCGACGCCACCGATCTTACGGTCGGCATCATGGCGCTGGTAGCTCAGCAAGAACGGGAAGCCATATCCACGCGCACAAAGGAGGCGCTACAGGCCGCGAAGGCTCGCGGACAGGTGCTCGGCAACCCCAATGGGGCCAGCGCCCTCCGAAGGGCTCACAGGGGCAATCAGGCGGCATTACAGGTGATTGCGGATCGTGCCGATGCTCATGCCCTCGATCTCGTCCCCGTCATTGCCGAAATCCGCAAGCATGGGGTCACTAGCCTCACTGGCATCGCGCGGGAATTGAATGATCGCTCGATCCAGACGCCTCGCGGTGGATCATGGCACGCAACCTCGGTGCGGAACCTTCTCGCCCGGATTCCTGAAGACCAGCATGGGGCGACGCGCAATGGCTGATCTCTCGTTCATCTACCTCGAAATGAGCCTGACACCGATCCGATTGGCCTATGGTGCGGGTCATGCGGCGCTAGTGAAGCAGCTTGCCGATGCGGAAGCCGAGGAGATCGCTCACGGGGAGGCGGTCGCCGCTGGGGAGGTCGAGGACTACAATTATGATCCGGACACGGGTGACCACTACTACACCAGCGAACACCGCCACTATGCCATCGAAGCGGCCCACGATGCTCTCAACCAGCACTGCAAAGCATTCGCCACCATGATTCATCACGCATGGGAGCGTCACGTTTGCGAGCGAAATGGCTGGGCCGAATACAAATGCAACCTCGCGTATGAGATACTGTCGAGGCAGAAGGGGTGGACCATCGATAAGCCCCGGCTGGAGCGGCTCAGAATGACGGCGAATTGCGTCAAACACGACGCGAATGAACTCTATGGCAAGCATCCTGAGATGTTCGATGTCCATGAGGTGCCGTCTGGACGCCTCTTCCGAAAAGACAGTTGGAAGACGGTTCGCAACGGTTGGAGCGAGGCGCTTCGGGTCACCGACGACGATATCACCGACTTCCTCGACGCGGTTCGCCGATCAGCGAGCATCCCGCAGAAGCTAGTTCTGCCACCCCGCAAAGCACAATTCTAAAAGGGGCACGATTTCATGGGTTTCCGTTTCCGCAAGACCATCCGCATCCTACCGGGTGTCCGCCTCAACCTCTCCAAGACCGGGGTATCGACCAGCCTCGGGACCAATGGTGCAACGGTCAACGTGAGCAAACGCGGTGTCAGGGGAACGGTCGGCATTCCCGGCTCGGGTCTATCCTACTCCGAAATGCTGACCCGGCAGGGTGCCCAGCCGTCGCCTACAAGCCCCGCACAGCCACGATCCCGGAAGGGTAGGGTCAAGCGATGGTTGCTGATCATCCTCGCCCTATGGCTCGGATGGACGATCTTGAGCGCATTCCTCGGAGCTATGGTCTGATGCGTCGCCTGTCCCTTCCACCTGTCGGCGCGCTCACGCACGTCGATCAGCTTCGCGCAGGAGATGCGCTCTACATTCTCAGTCCTGCCCGTCGTGATCCGCCATGGTATTGGGCGAAGGTCCGTCCAGAAGGGATCGAGTTTAGCGATGGCCCTTGGCCAATTCTGCGCGGTATTTTAATTTCACACCTACGCGATTGGGTAGAGGTATCGATCCCCGCAATAAAACTCAATCTGCGTTGCAATAACGACGATGAGGTCAATGACTTCAATGACGTCTACGTGTTTCGCAACCTCGCACGTGCAGAACAATACCTACCGTTCTGCGAGAACTCACGTGATAAGGAAGATTGGCACGAATATAGCGATGGTCGGAGGCGTCGCAGGGCACTGGATTTGAACTTGGCTGCGCGAGCAACACTGAATGAAAGGCCCAACTGATACGGGCCTTTCATTCTTGTCGATCAACCGTTGGTAATTTCCTTCTGCCATGCCGCGATTGCTGAGGCAGCTTGGGATGGGGTCACGCCGACCGACAATCCAACCGTCGAATGCAGCGCGGCCTGCGCTTTCACGATATCGTGAAACGCTTGAGTGTTCGCCGCCATGCGTCGGACCATTTCCGGATCGAGCGCCGTGATCGGAAGCCCATGGGGATTGCCATCATCGTCCGCTATCGGATGCGACGCGGCATAGCGCAGGGCATCTTCGGCCCATTCATTGAGCGACTTCCCGGCCAATTCCGCCTTGATCGCCGCTTCACGATGAAGCTCGGGATTGATGCGGAACATCACCTTACCCGAATATGGCTTGTGAGGTTCCTTCCCGAGTTCCTCACAAGATTGGAGATAGTCATCGACCGCATCGTGGAACATCTGTTCAAACTCGGCCACACCATCTGCGTGGAACATGATGATGTCCGTAATACCCAGAACACGTCCAACGAGTGCGGTGTCTTCCGGACTATACTCGACACGGGTGGAATATCCCCGATAGGTCATCACGTTGTTCATGGTTGCTTGTGTCCTAGTTGAATCAGATATTCCCGAAATCCTCTTATCTGATATGGTTTTGCCTCTTTGCCGGGGTGAGGGCGGTGGAAACTCAGGTATTCCCCCTGAGGTCCGTAGAACTTCACTCCGGAACCCTTACCTTCCTTCACCGTCACGCCCAGCGCAACAAGCAGCTTCTCAATGTCCGCAAAGACGATGGTGGCGCTGACCGGGTCAGCCCATATCGCCTCTAGCGTCCGTTTGTGCTTGCTGTTCATGCTAGCATTGTAGGCGCGCTAGCGGAAAATGCAAGCATTCTAAATAGAGGATGCTGACTGACACCATCCTCCGCCAAGCCTTCCCCACCATGACCGCCGCGACCCGCAAGATGGTCCTCGCCCACGCTCCTGCCGCGATGGAGCGATTCCAGATCAACACCCCGCGCCGGGTCGCCGCGTTCCTCGCGCAGTGCGCCCACGAGTCCGCGATGTTCACCGCGAACAAAGAGAACCTGAATTACAGTTGGCAGGCGCTTCTATCGACCTTCGGCGAAAGGCATTTCCCGAGCGTTGGTCTGGCCAAGCAGTATGCTCGCAAACCTGTCGCCATCGCCAATCGCGTATATGCAAACCGGATGGGCAATGGGCCTGAGAAATCGGGCGATGGCGCAAAATTTGCCGGAAAAGGCTGGCTTCAAATTACTGGCAGGAACAACGTCACTGCCCTCGCCATGGAAATCGGCAAGACCGTTGACGAGACTCTCGCCTACCTCCTGACCGATGAAGGCGGCTTCATCGGCGCGTGCTGGTTCTGGAGAACGAACAGGCTCAACGTGCTCGCGGACGGATGGCAGATCACCAACATTTCCAAACGGATCAACGGCGGCACGAATGGTCTTGAGGAGAGGATCGCATACTCGAATGCCCTCCGCCGCGCGCTGGAGGCCGCAGCATGACCCGCGCCGACCGTCTCTCCGCATGGCTCGCCTCAGGCTGCCCCGATGATGCCTTTTTCCGCTCGGAGGCCGCACAGGGTCGCTTGATCGAGCTTGGGTTGCCCTCATGGTGGGCGACGGTCAGGCTCATCCCACGGCCCTCTGTGGGGAAACGAACGCGCAAAAATCGTTGATCCTTCAGGTCGCAGATTTCTGTTTTTCGGAAATAAATACTTTTGCCATCATCATTGCCATAATCAAAGTACACCGCCTTGTCTTCGCCTCGTGCCATCCGTATGTTGGAACTCCCAACTAGGAGAGTTTCAATGATAAAACGGCATCGATCATTCCAATGCTCAGGTTCAACCGGCAACCATGTCGTAAACGAGTTTATGGTCGGTGGTTCATCACGTCAATGATCGTGGAACAACTCTTATGGCTGTTCGTCCGTTCACATATGAATTTGATGACGGCACCCAACTTGATCCGATTGGGGCGCACTACAACGACGGGTTCCAAATCGTGACGACGGGTGAAATCATTTACCCGTCCTGATACTATCTCTGGTGGAGATGCGGATCACCCACCACGATAGCGACCTTGACCATGAGAACCCATGATATGACCGAAGGCTTCATCTATTCCGTCAGTATGCGGACCCCGGACGGCGAAAACGCGACGTGGTTTGAGATCATGACGGTGATCGGCGGGCGCGAGCACTGGTCCAAGGATCATTCATACAAGACTGAGGCCGAAGCTCGGGCGGCAGCGGCCACCGAATGCGATACCGTTGATCCCGTCCTCTACTCGAAAGCACTTTGATACCCGGCACCTCGCGTTCATGATCCTCCAGAACGATGGAGACCCCGACCATGGACCCGCACGATATGACCGACCGCGAGCTTGTCGAGGCTTGGAATGCCGTAGAGGATGGCGAGAACCTCACCAAGTTTGAGCAAGCGGTACTGGCGGAACATCGATCTTTGATTTGAAGCCATTTTCTTGGCGGTTACTGGCATTTCAGGCGCGTCGAGTTAGAATGAGTGAGTTATTCCTTGGGGGCGAGAAATGGGTTGGAGAGAAGATGAGCTTGTTCGGCGGTCACAGGAGAACCAACGCCGCTTTCAGGCAGAGGTAAACCGAAAGGCTGCCGTCCGCCGTGAGGAGGCACGCGACCGTGAGTTAAGACGTCATCATCGAGCGATGGAAAAGGCGACGAAACGCAGAGATCGCCAAGCTTATCAAGAATATGAAGGTCCCCGAAATCACCGAAGTGGTTCAGGATTTTCGGGATTTGTCACAAAGATGATGATTCTGATGGCCGTATTACTTGTCGCGTATTTTTGGGAACGAGGCGGTCTCTGATTTCCTCTCGGGTCGATCCAGCCGGGATAGGCGTCCATGTGCTCCGCGCCCTGAGGTCATCCAGTGCGGCGCAACGTTCCTCCCGCGTCATGTCGGCCCGGAGGATGGCGAGGAATTCGTCGTCCATGATCAGTCGTCCTCCGGGCAACCGGACCAACGGATGTTGGAGAGGTCGCCATCGGGTTCGCAGTCCATTACCAGATATTCGCCGATTTCCTCGCCCTCTTGGAGCGCAGCGACGCGGGCGCAATAGAAGCCGTCGCCCCATCCCGTGATCCGCTGACCATGAAGCCGCGTGAGCGCGGCCAGATCGTCGAGGAACACCGTTTGCGCGACATGGCGCGCGGCGTCCTTGGCCCGATCTCGCTCCAGTCCTGCCCGGTCGAGCGCCGCGCGAGCCTCGGCCAGTCTGTTATTCCGGAGGTCGCTCTCGGGCGACTTGTTGAGCTTCACCACCGCCCACGCGCAGGCGTCACAGACGATTTTCGCCCGTGCATAGGCATCGTCGGCAGCGGCCTGCGCTTCGGCAATCCGGGTTGCGATAGAGGCGTCCATGATCAGCGCCGCTCCCGATCAATCCGCGCTTTGGCGGCAGCGCTCTCGGCGGCAATGGCGAGCAGCACCACGATACCGAACAGGACGCACAGGCCCGTGAGGCCGAAAAAGAACCCAATCAGAAACGTGAAAGCGAGGTTCCAGAAACTAGCAGGGATGACCATGATCACGCCCCCTTCTGCAAAGCGTCGATCTTCGCCTTGACCTCGTCCACGGTCAGCGCGGCGAATTCCTGTTCTTCGAGACGGCGGAGGTCAGCGCGGGCGAGGTCGAGCATTTTCTGGACTTGTGCGCAGGTCTCAATGATCGGAGACTTGTGGGCCGCGATCCTCGCTTCCCGGTCACCACTACGCATCGTGAGGACATGATCGAGATAGGCATCGGAGGACTGGATTTCGCTGATGGCGGTGTCGATTGTTGATTGCCACTGAGAAGTGACCCGGGGTTTCCATTGAGAAGTGACCCGGGTGGGTGTGGTTTATGTGCTGCCGTTGAACGGCGGGTTCAAGATGCTGGCTTCTCCTTTCTGGCTTTG
>NZ_LYMM01000024.1 GCF_002896965.1 Novosphingobium guangzhouense | reverse complement strand
CTTTAACCTCGGAGAGCATGGTGCCCGTCAGTGAATGGCGACCGCTGCAGAAGCGTGCTTCGCTGCGGTGAAGCGGCCTCTAAGACCCACTCACGATTCGGTCAAACACTAAATTCAAAAAATCGTCATTTTGTTCGCCAAGCACGGATTTCCGCCCTTTCGACGCCATGACCTATCGAAAGGGCGATTGGCCGCGCCCAGCAAAACGATTCCCCAGCCCTTATAGAGCGCAGCACCCCGCCTTGCGGGAAACGTCATGGACACGGGCGCACTTTATCGATTGAGGGATAAATCAGATAAATGGAACTTGTACGAGTTATTCCTCGGCGCTAGACCGCGTCTCACGCGGGGGCGTCACCGGCGTGACGGGGCGTCCCGGATATCAGACGACAACAGACTTATATGGGAGTAGATTTGTGCGACGGCTTTTCACCATATTCATGGGCTCTGCTTCGGTCATGGCTTTCGCGGCCAATCCGGCCGCTGCGCAGGACGCCGGGCAGCAGGCTCCGGACAGTTCCGCCGAAGCCGCCGGTAACGAGATCATCGTCACCGGTATCCGCGCCAGCCTTTCGCGCGCGGCCGACATCAAGCGCGATGCCGCGCAGGTGGTCGATTCGATCGTGGCACAGGACATCGGCAAGTTCCCCGATCCCACCACCGCCGCCGCGCTTCAGCGCGTGCCCGGCGTGCAGGTAACCGTCGGCGGCAACAACGAAATCGTCAATCCGCTTATCCGCGGCCTGGGCGATATCCTGACTACGCTGGATGGACGAGAGATTTTCACGTCCGACAGCCGCGGCTTCGCGTTCCAGGATCTTCCCGCAGAAGCACTGTCTCGCGTGGACGTGTTCAAATCCAACACGGCGAACCTCATCGAAGGCGGCGTGGCCGGCACGATTGACCTCAAGCTCAACAAGGCGTTCGATTACAAGGAGCCGACGATCGCGATCAGCGGCAAGCTGAACTACGCATCCAATGCCGAGAAGCTTGGGCCGCAGGTCAGCGCGCTATGGACCGACCGCTGGGAGACCGGCATCGGCGAGATGGGCCTGCTGGTGAACGCTTCGTGGTACGACATCAAGTTCAACCGCCCCAGCAACTACGTGGCCGAACGCCGCGCCGGCAACGTGCTGGGCGGTGAAGGCGAAGGCATGGCCATCCCGATCTCTACCGGGGGCCTCAACGAATACGGCAGCTATTCGCGTCCGCAGGTCAACGCATCGTTCCAGTGGCAAGCCGCGCCGAATCTGGAAGTCTACGTCGACGGGCTCTATTCAGCCTATCGCGGCAAGTTCGCCACGGCGTTCTACGAATACCAGCTGTTCAATTCCGACAGCGTGACCAACGTAACGTCTGACGGTAACTGCTTCACCGGGCGAGTGACCGGCGACGGCTTCAACCCCAATTCCCAGCAACTGGCAGACGGCGCCTACACCAGCCAGGAACTGTGCAACCTGACCGGCGGCACGTTCAACAACACCAGTTCTTTCACCTCGATGCAGGCAAAGAACCATAAGACCGACAGCTTCCTCGTCGCAGGCGGCACCAAGTACGACGGCGGCCGGCTCAAGCTGAACCTCGACCTGTCGTACCAGCGTTCGCTGGTGCGCAACGAAACCTTTATCGTCGATACCGGCAAGAAGGTGGACCAGGTCATCGTCGACTTCGACAACCCGGACAACACCGCCAGCATCATCTCCCCCGGCAATGCCATGGGCTTTGCCGACGGCTTCACGTTCGTGAACGGACTCTATCAGGAGTACACCCGTTCGAAGGGCGATCTGTTCTCGGTCAAGATGGACGGTTCGTATGAGACCGACACCTTCCTCAAGACCATCGAGTTCGGCGGTCGTTATGCCGATCGCGGCACGCTGTTCCAGCAGGTTCAGCTTTCCGTCGCGCCTCCGGGCGGATCGGGCAACACGCTTGTCACCGCAGCGGGCGTACCGGACGACTTCTTCGTCTGGGCGCCGGGCATTCCGCAGATCAACAACGGCGCGCACTTCATGGTGCCCAGCCGCGACTATCTGCTTTCCGATGAAGGACAGGCGAACCTGCGCGAGTTCTTCGGCGCGCCGGATGGCCGCCCCGCGTTCGATCCTACCCGCCGCTTCGAGGCGAACGAGAAGACCTATGCCGGCTATGTCCAGGGCGGCTACGAGTTCCCGCTCGGCGCGATGACCCTCGATGGCAAGGTGGGCGTGCGCTACACCCGCACCGACCGCACGATCAGCGGCACCGGTGTGGTGGACGGTACGCCTGTCCTCACGACCTCCGACACCAGCGATGACGACTGGCTGCCCAACGCCAGCGCCCGCCTGCAGTTCGGCGGGGGCCTTCAGGCCCGCGTGACTTACGCCAAGACGATCGCGCGTCCTTCGTTCGGCTCGCTCAATCCGGGACTGAACTATATCGTGTCGACCAATCCCAACATCCGCAACGGCGGTTCGGGCGGCAACCCGGACCTCAAGCCGCAAATGTCGGACAGCTTCGACGCAACGCTCGAATACTACTGGAGTTCGGGATACTTCGCGGTCGGCGCGTACTATCGTGACATCCAGAACCGCGTGGTCAACGATGTCGCGGCAGAGACCATCGACGGCGTCGTCTACAACATCTCGCGTCCGCGCAACGTCGGACAGGCGAAGCTGAAGGGACTGGAAGTCAGCGGCCAGACCTTCTTCGACTTCCTGCCGGGCGACCTTGCGGGCTTCGGCGTATTCGGCAACTTCACCATCGCCGACAGCGAAATCGGCGGCAACGATCCGCTGGCGGGCTACACCCTGCAGGGCGTGTCGAAGTACAACTTCAACGCCGGGTTGCTTTACGATCGCAACGGCATCTCGGCCCGCGTGGTCTACACCTACCGCTCGAAGTACTTCGACGAGAACCGCACCGGTTCGGGTGACGTGCGCCCTGCTGATGAGCCGGTTTGGCTGAACTACGTGCGCCCCAACGGCCGCCTGGACTTCAGCCTGGCCTATGACGTCTCGCCCAACCTCACCTTCACGGTGGACGGGACCAACGTGCTGCGTTCGCGCTATCGCAGCTACATCAACCAGGACTACTTCATCCGCGACACGCGCACGGATGACAGCCTTTACTCGGTCGGCTTCCGGGCGCGGTTCTGATGAAGGTCAAGGCTCTCCTCGCGGCGGTCGCCGCAGTTGCGCTTGGCGCCCCCGTGCTTGCGGACAACCCGCAGTTCGAGGGCGCCGACCCCCATGCCGTCGTCATCGGCGACGAGCTATGGGTGTTCCCCACGGGCGGGCCCGGCGGAAGCTGGGCCGCGGACCGCTTCGGCGCGTTCTCGACCACCGACCTCAAGGACTGGAAAAGCCGGGGCACGCTGATCCGGCGCGACGAGGTCAAGTGGATCGGCGATGACGGGGCGAAGGAGCACTACTTCTGGGCTCCCGGCGTCGCGCAGGCGAACGGCAAGTGGTATCTCTACTACTCCGTCGGGCCGCAGAACCCCACGCCGAGCCGGATCGGCGTGGCCGTGGCGGACAAGCCCGAAGGCCCCTATCGCGATGTCGGCAAGCCCCTGCTGACGGGCGGCAACGGGTTCGAAGCGATCGACCCGATGGTCTTCGTCGATCCCAGGACGAAGACGCCCTACTTCTATGCAGGCGGCAGCGCGGGATCCACGCTTCGGGTGTTCGAACTGAAGCGCGACATGACCACGATCCGCCGTGAGGTGAAGGTAGAGCAGCCGCCCCACTTCACCGAGGGCGCGTTCATGCATGAACGCAACGGCATCTATTACCTCTCGTACAGCCACGGGAAGTTCAACGGGTCGAGCTATTCGGTGCATTACGCCACTGCGTCCTCGCCCGTGGGCCCGTGGACCTATCGCGGGGCGATCCTGACCAGCGATGCGACGCATCAGGGGCCGGGGCACCACAGCTTCGTGGATCGCAAGGACGGTCGCTCGTTCATCGTCTACCACCGCTGGGACCGCGCGGCGGGCGCCGAGCCGTTCGATGGCGAACGGGTCGTCGCGGTGGACGAGATCCACTACAACGCCGACGGCACCATCGCCCCCATCCACATGACGGACGGTGCCGCCACGCCCAAGTGGTGAGCGGGCCCATCACCGCACAACGAAAGGGGCGGGCCTTGCGGCTCGCCCCTTTTCATGTGTGCGAGGGAACCCGTATCAGCCGCGTGCCTTGCCGAAGACGACGATCTGGAGCAGGCCACCGGCGATCGCGATATTCTTGAAGAAGTGGATGAACTGGTTCTGGTCAGCCAGGTCGTTGTGGAAGAACACGGCCGTGGCAAGGCTGAACAGCGCAATCACGGTGGCTACCGCGCGGACCTTGTAGCCCGAGATCAGCAGCGCGCCGCCGACCACTTCGACCACGATCGCACCCGCCAGCGCCACGGCAGGAAGCGGCAGGCCGACCGAAGCGATGTAGGCCATCGACCCGGCGGGGTCGGCTATCTTGGACAGGCCGCTGAGGATGAAGATGGCGGCGATGAGCACGCGACCGACCAGCGGCAGCCACGCTTCGAGGGCATCGGCACGGTTTGAGGTAGCAGGAATGGTGTTGGTGTTGGCGGTGATGTTGGTCATGGCGAAACTCCTGAGGACGGCGAAGTGTCGTCCTGACGCCCCTCAGATGCGCCCGATCAGGGATCCTAAATAGTGAGATTAAACGCAATCACATGTTCTAAATATCCGAACATATGATCGTCAGCTGCTTGACGGAGGCGCCGCGTAAAGGGTGATCTGAGTGTGCAGCCCGTCTTCGGACGACTGGCCGACCCAGACATCGAACACCCCCGGCTCCGCCAGCAGGCGGTTACCCGCGCCCACGAACTGCAGGTCGGTGCGCGACAGGGTGAAGCGCACGCTGCGGCTTTCCCCCGGCTCCAGAGTCACCCGCTCCATCTTCTTGAATTCACGGATCGGCCGGGTCCGCGACGCCACGCGATCGCGGGTATAGAGCTGTACGATCTCGCTGCCACGTCGCTTGCCGCTGTTGGTCAGGCGCGCGGTGATGGTGACGGTCCCATCCCAGCGCAGTGCGGGATCGGACACCTGCAACTTGTCCAGCGTAAAGCGCGTGTAGCTCAGGCCATGGCCGAAGGGGTAGCGCGCGCTGTTGTCCGTGGTGGCATAGCGGGCCTTGTACTCGGTGCTGCCGTTGGGAACGGTGGGACGGCCGGTGGACTTGCGATCGTAGAAGAAAGGCTCCTGCCCCGATTCCCACGGCAAGCTGACCGGCAGCTTGCCCGATGGATCGACTTTGCCAAACACAACGTCGGCGATCGCGTTGCCCGCCTCTGACCCCAGGAACCACGTCGCCAGCACCGCATTGGCGTTCGCCACGCCATCATGCAGCGCCAGCGCGCGACCGTGACGCAGGAGGACGACGGTGGGCTTCTTCACCGCGGCCACTGCATCGGCCAGCGCCTGCTGGGCGGGCGGGATTTCGATCACCGTGCGTGACTGCGCCTCTCCCGACATGTCCTGCGATTCCCCGACCGCCAGGATCACCACGTCGGCCGCCTTCGCGGCCTTGACCGCAGCGTCTATCCCGCCATCGACAGGACCGTGGATGGCGCAGCCGGGCACAACCGTCAGCAGATCGGGATCGTCCATCGCATCGCGCAAGCCCGTTGCCACGTCGATGCCCTTGTCGGGATCGCCATAGAAGGCCCAGGGACCATAGAGGTTCGCCTTGTCCGCGCCGAACGGGCCGATCAGCGCGATCTTCTGCTTCTTGCCCTTGTCGAGCGGCAGCACCCCGTCGTTCTGCAGCAGCACGATGGAGCGCGCGCCCGCCTCGCGCGCAAGCTGGCGGTGTGCGGGGGAACCGATGCGCGAAGCCTCGGCCCCCTCGTCCAGCGAGCGCCAGGGATTGTCGAACAGCCCCATCGCCATCTTGACGTAAAGGATCCGCCGCACCGCCACGTCGACCGTGCCCATCGGCACCGCGCCGCTTTTCACAAGTTCCGGCAGGTAGCGGATATAGAGCCCGCTCTGCATCGACATGTCTACGCCCGCCAGCACCGCCAGCCGGGCCGCATCCCGATCATCCTCGGCAAAGCCGTGGGCCACCAGTTCCTCATCCGCCGTGTAGTCGGAGAAAACGAAGCCGGTGAAGCCCATCTCTCCGCGCAGGGTATCGGTCAGCAGCGAACGGTCGGCAGTGGCAGGCACGCCGTTGATCTCGTTGAAAGCCGCCATCGTCGTCAGTGCACCCGCGCCGAAACCGGCGGTGAAGGGCGGCAGATGGGTTTCGCGCAAGGTTTCGTCGCTGATATCGACGCTGCCGTATTCCAGCCCGCCGGCCACCGCGCCATAGGCCGCGAAGTGCTTGGGGCAGGCCAGCAGCGAATCGTCCCGCCTCAAGTCGCGCCCCTGAAAGCCGCGCACGCGCGCCGCCGTCAGCAGCGCGGTCAGCGTCACATCCTCTCCGGAACCTTCGACAACGCGGCCCCAGCGCTGATCGCGCGCCACATCGGCCATCGGCGCGAAAGTCAGGTGCAGGCCCGCCGCCGTCGCTTCCAGCGCCATGGCGCGCGCGGTACGTTGCGCCAGCACCGGATCGAAGCTGGACGCCTCGCCCAGCGGCACCGGGAAGATCGTCTTCAGCCCATGGATCACGTCACCCGCCAGCAACAAGGGGATGCCCAGCCGGCTTTCCTTGACCGCGATCTCCTGCGCCTTACGCGCGCCCGCCACGCCGATGCCGTTGAAAAGGCAACCCACGCGCCCCTTTCGGATCTCCTCCGAAAGCCGCTTCACGTCCTGAATGCCCGCAGCCGGATTGGGCGGGTTGAAGGGGCGGAAGGCGTCGGCAAGGCAGGTCATCTGCCCCGCCTTCTCCTCGATCGTCATGCGCTTGATGAGATCGTCCACCCGCGTCACTTCATCGGCGGCAAGCGCCCTGAACGAGAAGCCCGAAGCGATGGCGCTGGCGATGATACCGGAAAGAACGGTGCGGCGATCTGGGTTCATGAACTCTTGGCAGTTGGTGCGTCGACTTGCCCCCGTCAATTCGCGGTAGGCCATTTTGTTGCATTGCGGCAAGGGCTGACGACAGCGTCGCCCTTCGGGTCATCCTGCCCCGGCGCCGCCTTGTCGCGCCGATCTGCTCCGGGTTGACGGATGACACCGCGAAGGGCACAAGATATGCGAATAATTCGCAATAGCACATCTTGAGGCGCGCCCATGTACGATTTTCTGGACCGGCCGGTCACCGAACTCGACAATGCAGGTCGGTTCCTGCTCTGGGCCATGCGTGGGTGGGCGCATTCGGCATCGAAGGGTAATTGCCCCGCACAGTCACTCGGCCGCGCTTTTGCCGGATACAACGCAGTCGCCGTGCTGCCGGACTTTCACATGGCGATGTCCCTGATCAGCCGCAGGTCCAGCGAAAGGGTGATGCTTGCCCCGATGGGATGCCACCGCATCTGCGAACATGAAGCCTTGCTTCTTGCACTTTGGCGCGATGTCGGTATAGGCCGCCGCGAAAACGTGCGCGCAACTCTCGCGCATGTCGTGCCATGCGACACGGTCGCCGCGGTCGCCCAGGCCATGAGCCGCGCAAGCGCCGCGATGACCATCGCCGGCTTCGGCATTGCACTGATAAACCCGCCTGCGTGACCCATACGATGAATCAAGGACTGACGTTGATGAGCGATAGCACCGTTCTGGAACCCACCCCGCTGGAGCCGACCGGCGCGCTGAGCGTGGAGACCGTGCTGTCGGTCCGCCACTGGAACGAACACCTCTTCAGCTTCAAGATCACCCGTCCGGCCTCGTTCCGCTTCCGGTCGGGCGAATTCATCATGATCGGCCTGCGCGGCGACAACGGCAAGCCGCTGCTGCGCGCCTATTCGATCGCCAGCCCTTCCTGGGCCGAAGAGATCGAATTCCTCTCGATCAAGGTCGAAGACGGCCCGCTGACCTCGAAGCTGCAGCTGATCCAGCCGGGCGACCAGATCTACCTCGGCCGCAAGCCCACCGGCACGCTCGTCACCGATGCGCTGACGCCGGGCAAGCGCCTGTTCCTGTTCGGATCGGGCACCGGCCTTGCGCCGTTCCTCTCGCTGATCCGCGATCCCGACGTTTATGAGATGTACGAACAGGTGATCGTCGTTCACTCGGTACGCCGGGTTGCCGACCTTGCTTTCCGTGAAGAACTGGAAAGCCAGCTTGCCGGTGACCCGCTGGTCGAAGATCAGGCACTGGTCCAGCTGACTTACGTGCCCACCGTGACCCGCGAAGACTTCCACACGACCGGCCGCATCAACGTCCTGATCGAGAACGGCCGCCTGTTCGAAGGCCTGAAGGGCGAAGCGCGCATGGACCCCGAAACCGACCGCGTCATGCTCTGCGGTTCGATGGCGATGAACAAGGACATCGCCGCGATGCTCGAAGGCATGGGCTTCGTCGAAGGGTCGAACAACAAGCCCGCCGACTTCGTGATCGAGCGCGCGTTCGTCGGCTAAGCCACACGCGAATGTGATGGATAACGGCCTGCCCTGCAAAGGGCGGGCCGTTTTCGTTTGTGGACGCGCTGGGTGCGCCTTGGGTGCCGTTGTGTGCGCTTTGGGTGCCGTTAGGTGCGCGTTGGGTGCCGCTAGGTGCAGCGGGCAGGTCAATCAGCATTTCACGAATAATGCAGCCGTATCATTTACTTACAAAAAATGGACTAATTCATGCCATCCAGCAACGTATTGACGAAGCGCACGTCGTCCCAGTCGTAATCCACCCTCCCCGTCCGGTAGGCTACCAGGCCACGAGAGGGGACGATATACAGTCGCTGACCGCCATGCCCTTCGAAATAGTAGAGATCTGCGGCGTGGTAGCCGAAATTCGGGCCCCCGGATTTTCCTTCGGGATTAGCAACTTGCATGAACATGCCGAAGGCCGGGTTGCGTGGCGAGGGGGTCGACAGCATCCGCGCATTGGCGGCCGAAATGATCCGCCGCCCCTCGAACGTACCGCCGTTCGCCAGCATCACCCCAATCCGCAACCAGTTACGCGCCGTGTTGACAAAACAACACACCGCCCGCGCCTCCCCGCCCTCATGATCGAGCGCCACCAGCGCATCGCTCGCGCCCAGCGGCTTCCACAAGTGGCGGGAGAGGAACCGGGCATAGCGCATCCGCGTGGCGCCAGTCAGCACGTCATGCAGGGCCTGCGCATTCATGTGATTGAATTCAAATGCTTCTCCCGGCGAACGGGCCAGCGGAGCACCGTCGACGAAAGGCTTGATGTCCAACCCGATGAACATGTCGAGCACCGGATTGTAAGGCTTCACCTCGAAGCGGCCGATGGCAAGCCCGCTCTGCATCCACAACAGGTCGCGGACCCTGATCGCCCTGCGTCCATCCCCTCGCCAAGCCGGGATATAGCGCGATGCGGGGTCATCAAGGCGCAGGAAACCCTTGTCGACTGCGATCATTACCGCGAGCGCCAGCAGACCCTTCGCGCTGGAATAGCTGTCGAAACGGGATTCTGCAGAGAAACCGGCCGCATAGTCCTCCAGTTGCACCTTGCCGCCAGCATAGACGATCAGCGCCATCGTATGCGAATCATCGGCCTGCCGCTTCGCCGCCGCCAGCGCTTCCGGCGCGATCGCCAGCCGGTCAGGCGCGGCAACAGCAAACAGGCGACCGGGTGCACCTTCGACGATTTCGGTCGGGACGTACTTGTCCCAGCGCGCCACCCGATCCAGCGAGCCGTCCTGCGTCTCGAAATTGCGCTTGTAGGCAGGCGGCATGTCCTGCGCGCCAAGGGGCGCCGCGATCAGCGCCAGAACCATCGCGACAACCCGCTTCATGCGTTGATTTCCGCCGGCAAGGGATCGATCCGGAACCGGGTCAGCAATACGATTCCCAGCAGCTCAGCCATGGCCGGCAGCACGCAGGCACACCAGCGGATCGCCTCAATCGCGTGTGCTGGCTGCCCTGCTTGCGTCCCGGCGACATAGCCGCCTGCCGACAGCGCCAACCCCATCGCAAAGAGGGCAAAGGCGGAAGAACCCGTCTCCAGCAGCGACACGACGCCTGCGAACGCCCCTCCGCGTCGCAGACCCGTGCGGCGATAATCATGCTCGATCACGTCCGGTAACAGCGCCTGACTCAACATGAACACGCCGCCGCCACCTGCCCCCAGCAGCACGGCCTGCGCCATCAGCAGCGACACTGATCCGTGATTGAAGAACAGCGACAGCTGCGCAAGCCCATGGAGCGCAAAGGCGCAGGCCAGCGCCCCGCGCGTCGCAAGTCTCCCGCTCAGCCAAAGCCAGAAGGGCTGGGAGGCCAGCAGCGCCAGTGTACTGACCATCGTGTAGATGCCCAGCCAGTAGTCGCTCACGGAAAGCACCCAGCGTGTCAGAAGCGCCATGCCCGATGCCGCCACTGCCAGCCCGAAATAGAGGCAAATCTTGATCCCCACGAGCACCAGAAAAGGCCGGTTCGCCAGCAGCAGCCCGAACTGCGCGCCCAGCGGTGGGCGATGCGTGCTCTCCACCGTGCGCACGCGGGCCTTGCGAGTGAAGAATACCGTCCCCAGCGCCGAGAAGAGACAAAGCGCGCCCATGACCCAGCCCATCGTGCCATAGGCCAGCGCACCCATGCCAAGCGCCGCGAGCAGCATCGGGCCGCTGAGCGACGCCGCACCCTGCGCCAGCGAGGAGAAGCCTACCCGCCACGCCATCATCTGTGTGCGCTGGCGGGCGCTGCCCGAAATTTCCTGCGGCATCGCCAGCCACGGGATCGCAAAAAGCGAGAAACCGGTAGAGAACAGGAACTGCCCCACGCAGGCCCAGACGATCTTCTCCATCATCGGTGCATCGAGGGGGATGTTGAACCCGATCACCAGCGATGCCGAAGAGAAAGCACCCCCCAGCAGCATCCACGGGCGGCGGCGGCCCATCGGTGTGTCGATCCGATCGGCGAACCATCCGATCACCGGATTGAGAAGCGCGTCGTAGATCTTGAATGCCGCCATCAAAGTGCCCGCCAATGCGGCCGCCAGACCCACGGTATCCGTAAGGTAACGCAGGACCAGCACGCTGTAGGCGTAGATGACAAGGCTCTGGCAGAACGAGCCAGATCCCCAGGCGACCGCGATCGAAAGCGGGGCGCGGACCTCATCTCTGGCAGCTTCAGGCATCCTGCGGCTCGCTGGCGCGCGCCTTTGCCCGGTCCCGGTCCAGCGCGGCAACCTTCAGGCGGGGGATCAGCTCGTCCCCGGCTCGCCGCGCATCTTCATAAAGGTCGAAGCCCCGGAACAGCACGCCGGTCATGCCAAGGTCATAATAACGCACGATGGCTTCACTCACCTGCTCCGGTGTGCCGACCAGCGAAGGCGCCATTGGTATGCCCTGCCGCTGCGGACCGATCCACAGCCGCTCGTCGAGCACGGAGTCCGAGCCCGTCAGTGCACCGAAACGATCCTCGTTCGAAATGCCTGCAGCGTTGGAGAATGCCTTTTCGCTGCGTCCGCCGGGCTGAAACCAGCTGTTACCGGTCAGCTTCAGACGCTCTTCCCCGTTGGCGATGAATTTGCGCAGGATTTCACGGGCATTATCCCACGCCTCAGCCTCGGTCCGGCCAAGGATGTAGCGCACAGTGCCCTGCACGGAGATGTCGCGCCCGGCATCAGCCGCAGAAGCCCTGATACGCTCGATGATCTGCCCGGTATCGGCCAGCGATTCCATGCCTACCGCGTAAGTGTCGGCACATTCGCCGGCATAGCGGATCGAGATCGGAGAGCCTCCCGCCCAGTAAACCGGGATCGCTGAACGCTCATATGGGCCGATCTCCGGCAGGGATTCGTTGAATTTGTAGAACCGGCCCTCGTGCGAGACGGGCTCTTTCGCCGCCCACATGCGGCGCAGCACATCCACGAATTCACGACTGCGGTGATAGCGTTCCTCCTTGGTCAGAAAGTCGCCGTCGCACTGCGTCTCGCGATCGTTGGCGGCTGTGATGATATGGATCGCAGCACGGCCTTCGCTCAAATGGTCAAGCGTTGCGAACTGGCGCGCGGCCATCGTCGGCGAAACGAAGCCCGGCCGATGCGCGACCATGAACCCCAGCCGCTCGGTCACGCCCGCCATATAGGCGGCAACCGGCATGGAATCGGGCCAGTAGGAACTTTGCGCGATCAAGACGCGATCGAAGCCCGCCTGCTCGTGCGCCTGCGCATGGGCACGCAGCATCGCCTTGTCGAAGACTTTGGGCGGAAGCACCATGTCCTCATTGGACAAGTGGTGGGACATGATCCCGGTAATTTCGATCGGCATCTGGGGCGCACCTTGCTGAAGAAATCACCCGGACCGCAGATGCGGTCCGGGTGCAGTCATGGGGTCGATCAGAAGTTGAAAGTTCCGCGGATACCGATCGTCCGCAGTTCGCGCAGCTGCGCCACCAGACCGCCGGACACCGCCGAATTGGGCGAAGTCGTGGTCGGCTGGATCAGCGTGTTGTTCGAGATATTGTAGTACGCCTTGTCGTTGAACAGGTTCGTGATGAACGCCTCGATCCGGTAGGTATCGTTGGAGATACCGGCGCGCAGGTTCACCTGCGTCAGATCGGGCGAGCGCACGAGGTTCGACACGTCGCTGTAAGCGCCGGACTTGTAGACGAAATCGAGCCGGGCAAACCCGTCAAGCACATCGGAAATCGGCGCGTTGTAGTTCAGCGCCGCAGTGCCGGACCACTTCGACGTGAAAGGGCTCTGCTTGCCGCGGAAGTCGGTCATGCCGGTCAGCGCCGTAACGCCGCTGTTGTTACCCTCCCGCACCTTGCTGTCGATATAGGCGCCCGTCAGATCGACGGACACCGCAGGCGACAGACGGGTCGAGACATTCGCTTCGATCCCCTTCACCCGAACCTTGCCGCTATTGGTGGAGCCGGTCACCTGGAACGGGCGGATGCCCGCACCGTCCGGATCGGCAAAGATCGTCGTCGACTGCGACTGGATCTGATTGGTCCAGTCCGCCCAGAACGCCGCCACATCATATGTCACCATGGTGCCGAACAGCTGGCCCTTGGCGCCGATCTCGTAGTTGGTGATCTTCTCGGGGGCCACTTCGATACCGTAGCCCAGCTTCTGCGCCTCTGCGACGACGGCCGGTATGGAGGTGATGAACAGCGTGTTGAATGCACCCGGATTCACGCCCTTTGAGTAAGAAGCGTAGAACATGTTGTCGCCGAAGTCGTACTTGGCGATGACGCGCGGCAGGAAGTTCTTGTAGCTTTTGCCCGCGATCTTCTCCCCTTCGGCATAGAACCCAGCCGGGATTGTCGCACCGGTGGAGGTCACGCCGCCCTGCCCAGCTTCTGCGTAAAGCTTGTCGATCTGGTAGCGCCCGTCGAGCGCGAGCGAGAATTCAGGCGTGAAGTTGTAGCTGAGATTTGCGAAGACGCCATAAGTCTCGGACCCGGTCGCGCCGTTGCGGCGGGCGCCGATCAGGTTGGGACTGCCGTTCGAGCCGTGCTGGCGCGCGTTCAGGTAGTTGCCACCGAACGATGCTTGCAGCGCTCCTCCATTGTCGTAGCTGACCCGCAGTTCCTGCGAGAAATCGCGGCTGAGCGCCTCGATCAGATACATGAAGTTGTAGTAGCCGTCCTTGTAGAGCGAACCCGTACCGGTGAACGCCTCTCCGTTGAAGTTGTCGAGGTCGCCCAGTTCGTTCTTGGCTTCGTGGTTCCAGCCGGTCAGCGAGCGGACCGAGAAGCCGCTGTCACCTATGTCCCAATTCACATCAAGATGCAGGTGGTAGTAGTCATTGACCAGCCCGTACCCATCGAGATCGTTATCGACGAGACGACCGCTCTTGTCGTTCAGGAAGTTGGTGACGGTCGCGGTATTTGCCGTGTTCGCAGACGGGCTGAGCGCCGACAGCTTGGGCGCAACGCCGCAGAACCAGCGCGTGGTGACGCCGCTCGATCCGGTGACGTTGCAGTTGGACTGGTCTGCACGCACCAGATTGCCGTTGGGGTCGCTCAGCGCATAGGCGCTGATGAAGCCGTTGGCGGAAGGGCCGTCTTTCATCTGAGCGTAGAGCCCGAAGCCCTTGACCGTCAGGTTGCTGGTCGGCTTGAAGGTCAGTTCCAGCGTGCCCGCCTTTGAAGACTGATCACCCAGCGTCTCCTTCGGGTTGCTGGCGTTCTTGTAGGAGCCATGCTTCCCCATGGCACGCGCTGTGGCACGGAAGCCCAGCACATCGCCGAAGATCGGGCCGCTCAATTCCCCCGAAACGTCGTAGTTGGCGCGGGTTCCGGCCATGCCGCTGATGCTGCCGGACATGGTGTCGCTGGGGTCCTTTGTCACGATATTGATCGCGCCGGCAAAGGTCTGGCGGCCGAAGGTGGCGGACTGCGGGCCCTTGATCACTTCGATACGGGCCGGGTTGGACAGCACCTGCAGCGCGGTCGCCTGCGTGACGGGAACGCCGTCGATGAACATCGACACCGTCTGAGCGGCAGAAGTCGAAGGCTGCATACCGCGCAGGATGACACCGACGAAGGAACGGTCCGCACGCGCACCGCCGCCGGTGGCCTGGCCGACAATGTTCATGCCCGGCACGAAGCTGCCAAGGTCCTGAAGGTTCTTGATCCCACGCTCGTCAAGCGCCTCGCTGGTCATCGCTGTGATCGCCAGCGGTGCTTCGAGGATACGTTCCTCACGCCGACGGGCAGTGACGACGATGTCCGTGGCTGAACCGGCAGTTTCGGCAGTGACCTGCGCCATTGCGGCTTGCGGAAGAAGCGGCAGCGAACACGCAGAAATGATCGCACCATAAGAGCACGCAGAAAAGAGCAATCTCTTATTTACATGAAACAACATAAGTCCCTCATCTTAAATAATGTTATATAAACAGGGACCGAATGCTTTTTATAAAGCTCCGATCTTTTTCGCTTTTCCCTAGTGATAGATAAATTTTTCATGCTGAAAAACTTATCTATGCCTTCAGTTTCCCTGAATGTTTGTGTATTGAAAGGTGATTGCATGCCGAATAACGGTCCATATTTCCGTCGATATTGTCCGCCTGGCGATCAGGATTGTTCCGCTTTTCATTTGCAAATCAGCCTTACGCATATCGCCAGACCCGTTGAGCGCAGGTCGATGCAACCCACGGAGCGAGTAACCAAGCCGTAGTTGGGCGTGTGTTCGGATGATGAGAGAAGCGACCGCTTCCACTTGGCCGGATCAGGACGCCAGAACTTTCCGGCGCCCCGCCGGCAGAGATGAAACTCGATGCCGGTCCAGCCATGACGGTGGGATAGCGCGCGGCTCACGCGCCAATTAGATATTGTTATTACAGTGTATTATCGGGAATCCCGGGACTTAGATGTAGTTGGGCGCGGTGTTCAACCCTTGGGTGTAACCCACACCTCCACAGGCGCGATGAACTTGCCGGGGGCCGGCTTGCCGACATGGACACGATCTGCCGTCACCTGTTCGCCGTTTGCAAGATGCAGCGTCACCCAGGGCTTGGGCATGCGCTCGAAAGTCATTTTCTGGATCGGCTGACCGGTGCTCGAATTCATGATGGTTGCGATGATACTCATCGGCCGCCGTTAACCGCCTCCCGCATCGACCGTCCATCCAAAGGCTTCAGGTTATGCCCGCTTCAGGCAGCGTCTGCGACCCTGGCCCGAATCGCATCTTCGGAAACGATCGTGACAGGCTTGCCCGCATCGGCCAGTTCGCGGGCCTTGCGATGCATCGGGCTTGCCTCCACCCAACGACCGTAGGGCTGGGCATTTGCGACGACCAGCAACGTCGTCGTCATGCCGACCGAGCGCAGAACCCGCCCGCCTGCGGCTGCGACAAGGGACGCGAGCCCGCCGTCGACCGCTTCCCCCAGGATCGCCACGCGCTCTCCGCTCAACGTACCATCCGCCGCGGCAATCGGCGGCCTGGGCTTCGCGCGCGCAGGCGGCGCCATCCATCCCTTCAGATCGATACCAGTGTGCTCTATGGCTTTGACGATGACCATTCCTGCCGCGCGCGCATCGCTCAAGGCGTCGTGGTGACGGTGTTCTATGCCAAGGAACCGCGCCAGCATGTTAAGTTTGTGGTTTGCCAGTTGCGGCCACGCCCGCTTTGCCACTCGCACGCTATCCAGCCATTCGGTCTCGATCTGCGGATGCCCTCCCAGGCGACATGCGGCGGCAAGTGCCCCCTTGTCGAACGACGAATGGGCAACGGTAATCCGGCCGCCAAGATGAGCGCTGACGGTGGCGTGTATCTCCCCGAAGCTGGGCTGCCCGATCACGTGATCCGGTCTGATCCCGTGGATGCCGACGTTGAACGGGGAAAACTCATCACGTGGATCCACCAGTGTCTCAAAAGCAAAAACCTCACGTCCATCGCGAAAGCCGACAATCCCGACCTGGCAGATGCTGCTGACGCGTGCGCAGGCAGTTTCCACGTCTATGACGACGAAGTCCGGCGTATCGGTCTGGACGGGCTGTGATAAAGCGATGGGCTGGGTCATGCCCTGTGGTCTAGCAAGATGCAGCCTCCCGCGCGAGCACCTGCCGGTCGGTCCCGAGACACCTGATTACAATTTCTCACCATTTGCGGATAGGCGCCCCTCGTGCCTCATCGTAGCCGGATCACATGGCATCCGCGCACCGCAACCCGCTTCGACATCGCACTTTCAGCGCCCTGCTGGGCTCGGCCGTGCTCATGCTGCCGCCAGACGCCTACGCACAGCAGAAGTCTGCCGGCGAGGGCGCTTCGGACACCAGCGCCGCGGCCAGCACCAGCGCAGGGGAAACCGACGAAATCGTCGTCACCGGACTAGCCCTGCCGGGTGCCGTCATTGGCGACATCCCCGCCGAGAACAAGCTGGGCCAGGCCGAAATCGCTTCCTACGGCGTCGATTCCATCGCGGAGCTGCTTGACGAGCTCGCAGACCAGACCGCCAGCATCGCCGGGCGCGACGCATCAAGCGGGCCAGTGGTTCTGGTCAACGGCAAACGCATATCGGGCGTCAACGAGGTCGGCGATCTTCCCGTCGAATCCATCCTGCGCGTCGACATCCTGCCAGAAGAAGTGGCGATCAAATACGGCTACGACGCGCAGGCGAAAGTGGTGAACATCATCCTCAAACGACGCTTCCAGTCAAAGGTCGTAAATCTGGGCGGCGGCATGTCCGGTGCAGGCGATGGAGGACAGGGCAACGGAACCTTCACCTATACCCGCATCCGCGATAACGACCGCGTCAACATCACCGGCAAGGCTACCAGCCAGGCCGCGATACGCGAAAGCGACCGCGACATTGCCGCCGATCCCGACAGCAACGTCACCGCCGTCGATGCAATACCCGGCGAAAGCGACTATCGCACCGTGCAGGCATCGACACGTAGCTACGTCTTGGGCGCCAGCCTTGCTCACCAGTTGGCTTCCAACGCAACCGCCTCGTTCAACGTCAAGGGGACTTACCAGACCAGCCGCTCGCTGGACGGCCTCGCGACCGGCGAAGTGACTGTCCCCGCCGACAATCCCTACGCGGACGGCGGCGAGAGCACCTTCACGCGCTACCTCTCCCAAGACCCGCTACGCAAGGTGGTGAATACCGGCGCCGTCTCGGCCGGAGGGACAGTCAACCTCGACTTGTCCACCCGCTGGAAGCTTTCAGTCATCGGCAGCTACGCCCATTCGGAATCTGAAACCCGCGCCGACAACGGCTATGACCTGACCACCTTGCAGGATGCGCTGAACGCAGGGAGCGCCGGCGTCGATCCCTATGGCACGCTGTCGCCCGCACTGCTCGGCGACATGATCGTGAACCGCGCAAAGTCCAGTTCGGACACCGGCAGCGCCAGCATGCTGGTGTCGGGCAAACTGCTGCCTTTGCCCGCCGGAGATATCGGCATCAGCCTGAAAATGGGCGGGGACTTCACAGCCCAATCCTCAACCAGCCTGCGCGACGGCACTGCGAGCAGCGGCGATGCCAATCGAACCAACGGCAGTGCACGACTGAGCGTCGACATTCCGCTTACCAGCCGCAGCAAACGTGTGCTGGGCGCGATCGGGACGCTTAGCGTGAACCTCAATGGCGGGGTAACGCAAGTGTCCGGCTACGGCAGTCTTGCGACATTCGGCTACGGGCTCAACTGGCGCCCGCGGGACGGGATCACCGTGATCGCGGCGATGAATCAGGACCGCAGCGCGCCGACAGTCGCCAACCTCAGTGATCCGACGGTGACCACCAGCAATCAACGCGTATATGACTATGTCACGGGCCAGACGGTGCTGGTGACGGCCGTCACCGGCGGCAATCCCGATCTCAAGGCCGATGACCGCCGGAGCTTCAAGCTTGGCCTCAACGCGCAACTGATGAGCACGCCCAAGCTCAACTTCAGCGCTACATACGTTAACAGTCGCAACCACAACGCGATTATGTCGCTGGGCGGGGTGACTCAGGCGGTAGAAGATGCGTACCCCGACCGTTTCTTGCGGGACGAGGACGGCAATCTGCTGTCTGTCGATGCCCGGCCGGTCAACGTCTATCGCCAGCGTAGCGAACAGGTGCGCTGGGGCTTCAACCTCTCAGCCCAGTTGCGCAAGCCCACTCGCCCGCCGCGTCCACCTTCCCGCCGTTGGGGGGGCGATGGCGCGGCGGTTCAGGGCGTCCCGCACAGCGAAGCTCCGCCCACGGCGGTGCCGGGCGAAGAGCGCCTTGACCATGATCGGGCGCCAGATGCGAACAGCGAGGAAATCACCGTCACCGGTGAGCGCGAACGTGGCGATGAAAGACGGGGCTTCGGGCGGCCTCCGGGCGGGCCGGGTTTCGATGACGGGATGGGGCCGCCCGATGGCATGGGGCCGCCGCCGGACGGTATGGGCCCTCCTCCCGGTGATGGCCCCGGCGGTGGACCGGGCAACGGGCCCGGCGGCTTCGGCGGACCGCGCGGCCCTGGAGGCCCAAGGGGCTTTGGCGGCGGTGGAGACAATGGCGTGCGCCTGCTGGCCTCGCTGTACCATACCTGGGTGCTGAGGCAGGACGTCCAACTTACGCAAGGAAGCCCCACGATCGATCTCCTCGACGGAGGCACTGTCACGGGTGCATCCACGCCAAGGCACAAAGTACAGGGAAGCCTGGGACTCATCGATAACGGCATCGGACTGCGTCTTGAAGGCAACTGGCAAAGCGCGGCGCGCGTGATCGGGGCAAGTACCGGGTCATCGTCAGGCGATCTGCATTTCAGCTCGCTCGCGACGCTAGACTTGCGGGTCTTTGCCAATCTTCAGAACCGTTTCCGGGGCAAGTCGTGGGCACGGGGCACGCGGGTCAGCCTTTCGGTCGAGAACCTTTTCAACCAGCGGCAGAAGGTCACCGACGATACCGGGGCGACGCCCTATGCCTATCAGGCTGATTACCTAGACCCGATGGGGCGGACGATCATGTTGTCCCTGCGTCGCATATTCTGACGGATCTGGAGGCTATCTGTCCGGTGGCAAGGCAAAGGCCACCACCGCATCGCCGGGCGTCGTGATCCGCACCACCGGCCCGCGCAGGGCATCGAAGGCTCCCTCGACGATGGTGGCGGCGATCTCGCTGGCGGCGCTGCAGGTGCGGTTGGCCGCAGATCGCGCGGCCGGTCTTGCGCGCCGAACGCGGGATCAGATCGCGGTCGAGCGGGACCAGCGTGCGCGGATCAATCGCTTCCAATGATATGCCCTCGCCCGCCAGCAGCTTCGCCGCCTTGAGCGCGACATTGACCCCGCCGGCGATGGCGACCACCGTGATGTCGGCGCCTTCGCGCTTTACGTCGCCCTTGCCGATGGGGATCAGGAAATCGGGATCGTCAGGCACTTCGGCATTGTTCATCCAACAGGTGCGTCTTCGAAGCTCATCACCGGGTCGTCATCGCGCACTGCGGACTTTAGCAGCCCCTTCATGTCCGCAGCGTCCGAAGGGGCGATGATCTTGAGCCCCAGTATGTTCATGAACATCGGATAAGGCCGGTCGGAATGCTGCGCGCAGCTGGTCCACCATTTTCAGGAAGGCGTCGCGCAGGACGTCATGCCGGTAGCGGTACTCGGGGCCGACACCGGGCCCATGTCCGCGCCCCGCACGAGACGTTGCATCTTGTGGCCGATCACGCGAGCGACCTGACCGGGCCGGGCTTCGCACGCGGCCACTGCCTTTTGCTGGACCTCGTCACCCGCCAGCATGCCGGGACGGCCGCTGGAAATTTGCCCGGATCACTCTGAGCGTGTTGTGGCCCACGCGGTCGGACGAAAACAGCTCGCTTCCATTCACGATCGATTGACAGGCGCGAGGGGGCGGGTACGGCGCCGAACGCTCGGCCGCCTCCGCACCTTAAGTTTCGCGCTGCTTGAGCCAGGCGATCCCCCGGCGCAGCAGGTCATAGAACACCGGCAAATCCCAGGCGCAGCGGTCCACCGTGGGCCACCAGTCCAGCATCGGCTGCAGATCGTAATGCCCCCGGCAATGGCCCAGAGTGTTGTAAAGCACAGCGCCCTTGCCATGGTCTTTCAGGTACATCACCGGATGCTTGCCCAGCGCGTCTGCCGCCTCCACAAAGCCGGTGCCCTCCACCGTGCATTCAGTTTCGAGCAGGACATGCAAGTGGCCGTGCGTTTCCATGTGGTAGAGTTCGTCCGTCGTCTCGAACGGCGCGATGCCCTTGACCAGCGGGTGCTCAGGGTCTGCCACGGTGACGGTATACGGCGCGATCGGCGGGTGCGAGATGAACTGCGAGCCCAGCATGTCCATGAACAGCGGTGCCCAGCGGGGCGCGTCCCACAGGCCCTTGTCAGGCCCCTCTGCCAGCAGGCGCAGCACGGAATTTGTGCCATGCAACGCATGCCAGCGGCCACCCGCGCTCAGCCAGTCCCGCAGCACTTCCTGCGCCGCCAGCGAAGGCGTGACATCGCAGGTGTACGTGATCAGGATATCCGCTTCGCGCAGCGCATCGAGATTCTCGTAATTCTCGAACACGCGAGTGCGCACGCTGGGATCTTCGGCCAGCAGCTTGAGCAGTTCCAGCCGCGCGAAGTCCATGTCGTGCCACACACCGCCGCAGATGAGCACGCAGTCGATGCGCGGGGGCCGCGCCTCGGCCTCGCTCATGCCTTCGCCACGCCAAGTTCGCCTTCGATATACTTCATCAGCGTGTCCTGGAACTGGCGAATGCGGATTTCCTGATAATTGCCAAGGTTTACCAGCCCGTTCTTGGAGGCATGAAGGCCTTCCTGCACGAATGGCAGGTTGTCCATGTCCTGTTCGAACACGTCCCCCAGAATGCCAAGTTCTGGCGCCTCGGTCCATTTCTGGTCAAGCCGCAGCATCTTGAGCGGCGCCCCGCGCGGGATCGGCTGCCCCTTTGGAATGCGCGCGAGGATGCGCACTTCCATGATGCAGGTGTCCGGCGTCTTGCCGGGCAGCCAGTTGTAGACGATGTTCGGCATGTAGCCGCCCCAGGGCGCGAAGTTCGGGAACACGTTGTAGACCAGCCCGTCGAGCAGTTCGGCGTCGGTCGCGCTTTCGTGGTCGTAGCCGGTGCTTTCGGTATAGGCAGCGCGCATGGCTGCGCCCAGCGCGGCGCGGGCGGTCACGCCGTCGGGCACCTTGATCGCCATCGGGTTGGCGTGCGCCTCGCCCTCATAGTTGTCGCCCGAGCGGCCGTTGTACTTGATGAATTCGTCGACGATCCACTGCTCGCCCTGCCCTTCCGCGATGTGCGGGCTCATCACGCCGAAGGGGACGAGGTTGACGTTCACGTTGTCGCCCCAGGTCCAGTAGGCGGCATTGGAATCGCCGGTGAAGGGCAGCAGCTGCGGGTGCGTGACGATGGTATGCCAGGCCTCCATGAACGCCTCCATCACCACCTTCCAGTTGGCAGGCACTTCCTTGGCAACGCGCATGACGCTGGCGCATTCCTCGTGCCGCCAGCGCTTGAAATGTTCTGGCAGCGGGCTGAGGAATTCCTCAAGGCTCGGCCCGCCCTTCTCCTCGCGAATGAAGACGTAACCCGCCCAGCGACCGACTTCGGCTTCGGGCAGATCAAGGCTCTGCCCGCTGGTTTCGGGGTTGATGTGCGGAAAGTCCCACTTGCAGGGCATCGAATCGAAGCTGCCGTCCTTCTTCCATGCAAAGCCATGGAACGGGCAGACGAACTTGTCGGCAGTGCCTTCCTCGGTGCGCAGCTTGCGCCCGCGGTGAAGGCAGACGTTATGCATCGCGCGGATCGCGCCGTCATCCTGCCGGCTGACAAGATAGGAGCGGCCCGCATTCTCGTAGACGATGAAGTCGCCCGGTTCGGGCAGGTCTTCCTCACGCGCGACGAACTGCCACACGTAGGGCCACATCCGTTCGCGTTCGAGCCGGGCAAATTCCTCGCTGGTATAACGCTGTGCGGGAATCGGGTCCGAGCCGCGATAGCTGTAACTTTCTTCCGTCAGGATCGCAGGAGGCGTGCGCGAATCCTGGGCCATGAGTTCGGCCCAGCTGATGCCTTCGCTGCGGTCCTCGCCCAGTTTCGTGGCGATATCGGGATCCCGGTCGGCCATGGTTCATCAATCTCCCAAGAACGCAAATTACCCTGTTTGGGGACATTTCTGCACTTGGCCGCAGCACAAGTCACCTTGCTCAAAATCATAGGTTGTGGAGCGGAACGGATGGGCCATGTTCAGCGCCATAGTCATTGGGAGATTGCCGTGAAGCGGCTTGAAGGTAAGGTGGCGCTGGTCACCGGAGGAACCTCCGGCATCGGCGCAGGCACCGTCGAGCGTCTGTGCGCCGAAGGTGCCAGGGTCATTTTCACCGGCTCCAACCAGGCCGCAGCCGACGCGGTCTGCGCCGCCACGGGCGCCCTGTTCATCCGGCACGACGTAACTGACGTCAGCGCGTGGGATGGCCTGATGGCCCGGATTCTGGAGGAATACGGTCGCCTCGATATCGCTTTCGCCAATGCCGGGACCGAAAACGGGGATGGCAGCATCGAATCCATCGGCATCGAAGGATGGAACACGATCATCGGCGTGAACCTGACCGGCGTGATGCTGACCGTGCAGCACGCAATGCGGGCCATGGCGCGTAATCCCGAAGGGCCTGTCGGCTCCATCATCGTCAACTCCTCGATGAATGCGCACCGGGCGATGGGGAATTTCGTGGCCTATTCGGTGTCGAAGACCGCCGTTCTGGCGCTGGTAAAGTCGTCCGCCGTCCATTCCGGCAACCGCAAATACAAGATTCGCGTCAATGCCGTGCTTCCCGGCGTGGTCGAGACCGCGATGATCGCCAACCTGATCGAGAAATCGGGCGATCCTGCCGCCACCCGCGCCGCTTACGAGGGGCTTTCGCCGATGGGCCGCATGGCTTCGGTGGACGAAGTGGCAGGGCTCGTCGCCTGGCTGGCAAGCGATGAGACGCGGTTCTGCTCGGGCAGCGAATTCACCATGGACGGGGCCTCCACCGCAGGGATGAACGGCGTATGATCGATCTGGGTTCGCAGCGGCTCAAGGGCCGCGTAGCGCTGGTTTCCGGCGGTTTGCGGGGCATCGGCCTTGCCTGCGTGGAGCGGTTTCTGGCTGAGGGGGCCGAAGTTGTCCTCACCGATCTGGAGGCACCCGACACCGACCATGCCGCCGCCACCCTTGCCCGGCTGGGGCAGGCGGCAAGCTATGTGCAAGCCAATGTCGCGCAGGAGGATGACTGGGCCAAGGTGCTGTCCGCCGTCACTGAAAGGCACGGAAAACTGCACATCCTGGTCAACAATGCCGGCATCGACCTGACCGGCCCGGTCGCCGAGACTTCGCTGGAAGGCTGGCGCCGGATCATGAGCATCAACGTCGACGGCGTGTTCCTGGGCGTGCGTACTTTCGTGCCGCTGATGGCGGCGAGTGGCGCAGATTTCCGGGGCGGGGCATCGATCGTCAACGTCAGTTCGATCATGGGTCTGGTCGGTATGAGCGAGGTTTCCGGCTACAATGCCAGCAAGGGCGCGGTACGGCTGTTCACCAAGTCCATCGCATTGGAATTCGCGGAAAAAAAGATGCCGATCCGCGCCAATTCGCTCCACCCCGGCTTCGTGATGACGCCGCTTTTGCAGGAAGGCTTCCAGCGCTGGGTGGACAAGGGCGTTGCCGGCAAGGCGCAGGATCTGGTCGATTTGATGTCCAGCAAGACGCCGATCGGCCGCCTTGCAGACCCGTCCGAACTGGCCAGCGCGGTATTTTTCCTAGCCTCTTCAGACAGTTCGTACATGACTGGTAGCGAACTGGTGGTGGACGGCGGATGGACCGCGCAATAGCGGCACACAACGGCACCTAAACGGCACCTAACGATACCACAACGGCACACCGAGGCCACCGGGAGACACCTGAAATGACCCACGCAACGAACAGCGCCCTTCCCGACGTGGTCGCCGTCGTCACCGGCGCCGCCGGCGGCATCGGCCGCGAGATCGTCAAGGCCATGAAGGCGGCAGGCGCCACCGTCATCGCCACCGACCTGCGCGACGAAGCGCAGATCGAAGGCGCCGATCATTACCTGAAACACGACGTCACCAGCGAGGCCGACTGGCGCGCGGTGGAGGCGCTGGTGCGCGAAAAGTACGGGCGGCTCGATGCGCTGGTGAACAACGCGGGCTTTTCGATCGTGACGAAGTTCGAAGACACCCCGCTGGCCGAATTCCACAAGGTCAACGCGATCAACGTCGATTCGGCGATCATCGGCACGCAGGTCATGCTCGATCTCCTGAAGGCAGGCGGGAAGGCCCGGCCGACCGGCGCTTCGGTGATCAACTTCTCCAGCGTGGGGGGCCTACGCGGGGCCGCATTCAACGCGGCCTATTGCGTCAGCAAGGCGGCGATCAAGATGCTGTCGAAGTGCCTTGGCGCAGAATTCGCCGCGCTCAAATACAACATCCGCGTCAATTCGGTGCATCCCGGCGGGATCGAGACGCCGATGCTCAATTCGATCATGGGCCGTTATGTCGAACTGGGCGCTTCTCCTTCGCGCGAAGCCTCGATCGCGGCGATGAACGTATCGCACCCGATCGGGCGGCTTGGCCGACCGGAAGAGATGGCGGGCGGCGTGGTGTTCCTCGCATCTGCCGCGTCCAGCTTCATGACCTGCGACGAGCTGGTGATGGACGGCGGGTTCAGCCAGGTCTGACATAGCGACCTGAACCAAGGAGATGCCCGCGATGCCCCCTGCTCCTGCCGCCAGACTGCCGGGGATCATCGGCGTCCACCACATCGGTGTGTCCGTGCCCGACCTTGACCGGGCGCGCCAATTCTACATCGACATTCTGGGCGCGGTGGAGGAAGTCGAACCGCTCAGCTGGGCCGACAACCCCTTCATCGACCGCGTCGTCGGGCTGGATGGCAGCGCGGCGCGGCAGTTCTTCTGTCGCCTGGGCAACGTGCAGATCGAAGTGTTTGAATATGCCGCGCCCAGACAGGCCCCTCAGAACGCGCGCCGGGGCGTCAACGAATATGGCTACACCCATTTCGCCCTGCAGGTGGACGATGTGGAGGAGACGCATCGCCGCATCGTGTCAGCGGGCCTGCCGGTGCATACCCCGCCGATGATGGACGGTATCACCATCGACGAAAACGGTGTGAAGCACGGCTACGCGGGGACATATTGCCGGGACTTCTTCGGCAATGTCTTTGAGATCCTCGAGATCCACGAAACCCCGGAAATCCAGCCGATCCGCCCCTATTCGCCCACCGTTCACAATTGAACGCAAACGATAAAATCCGCGTGCGCCGAGCCTGAACCGAAACTTAATCGCGCCGACCGTGTTCCACTCATAGCGATCAAGCCGGCCGCATAACTAAGCGGCCACCTTCGGGAGCCCTGGGACGTGGAAGCCAATACCCTCAAGCGCGCCGGTCAGGCCGCCATGCCGCGCCGGGCCGTGTTGCCCGTCACTTCCGCCGCGCTTGCTCCGCAGGCTGCAGAGGCTGCAGTAGTGCCACTTGAAACCGATGCCCTTTCCGCACGCCTGCTGCGCGATGCCGTGCGCGAGGCCGGGCTGTTCCAGCGCTCCGTCCTGGGCCACCTTGACCACAAGGAATGGCGCGACCGCGTTTTCGCAGACGGCCAGCGCCTGATCGACCTGCTGGCCACGATCGGCTTCAGACCAAGCGACCAGCGCCGCTGACCCGGCTTGCAGGGCGAAGCCTCCTTCCCCTTGCAAGGCCGTCGTTTACCCGCAACAAGCGCGCGATGACCGCTTTCGCATTCGTGTTTGCCGCGCTCGCAGAAATCGCCGGGTGCTTCGCATTCTGGGCCTGGATTCGGCTTGGCAAGTCGGTGCTGTGGATCGCGCCCGGCATCGCTTCGCTGTGCCTGTTCGCCTGGCTGCTGACGATCCCCGATGCCGACAATGCCGGGCGATCCTATGCCGCATACGGCGGGGTCTACGTCGTATCGGCCGTGCTGTGGCTCTGGCTTGTCGAGGGTGCCCGGCCCGATCGGTGGGACTTGCTGGGCGCCGTCGTATGCCTTGTCGGCGCGGGCATCATCTTCTTCGGTCCGCGCGCGGCCGGAGCAGCGTAACCCGCCGCCCTGCCTCAGTCCACCGAAACGCGCAGCCGATAGCCCACGCCCAGTTCGTTTGCGATGATCTGCGGGCGCTGCGGGTCGTCCTCCAGCTTCTGACGCAAGGTGCGCACCAGTACCCGCAGATATTCCACATGGCGTTCGCTGGACGCGGGCCAGACCTGCGCCATGATCTGGGCATGGGTAATCACCCGGCCGGGGTGCTGGGCCAGTTGCGCGACCACTGCATATTCCTTGGGCGTCAGATGGACTTCGTGACCCGCCTTGGTGATGCGCCGTTCCATGAGGTCGATCGAAACATCGCCCGCCGTCACCGCCGCGACCCCGCCGCCGCGCGCCATGCGGTGGCGCAGGGCGACACGCAAGCGCGCCAGCATCTCGTCGGTATCGAACGGCTTGGTCAGGTAATCGTCCGCGCCCAGATCAAGCGCGGCGACCTTTTCGTCCGTCGCATCGCGGGCCGAGACGATGATCAAGGTGGCGTCGGTGTCCTTCTTGATCAGCGGCACCAGTTCCAGTCCATCGCGATCGGGCAGGCCAAGGTCCAGCAGGACCACGTCGGGGCGCTCTTCGCGCAGGCGCTCCATCGTTTCCTTCGCGGTTCCGGCCTCCACCGTCGCATAATCCGCCCGTGTCAGGGCCGACTGGATCAGGCGGCGGATATGCGCCTCGTCGTCGACGATCAGCACCTTGTGGCGGTTCTTCATGCAATGTCCTCGTCGTCCGGGTGCCGGATGATCAGCGCTTCGGGTATGCGGATGGTAAAACAGGCGCCGAATGGCTCCTCGGCATTGGAAGCCTCGACTGACAGGCCCATCGCTTCGGCAAAGCCCTTGACGATGGCAAGGCCAAGCCCGGTCCCGTGGCGTACCCGGTCTGACCCTTCAAGCCGGGTAAAGGTATCGAACACCCGCTTTTCCTGCCCGGGCGGGATACCCGGCCCTACGTCAGACACCGAAAGCAGCAGCGCATCGGGTACGCGGCGGCAGCGGATGGTGATCGGCGTGCCCGGTTCTCCATAACGTCCGGCATTATCCAGCAGGTTGATCAGGCAGTGGTGCAGCAGCACGGGATCGAGCCGCACCAGCGGGATGTCGGGAGCGATATCGAGGTCCACCTGCCGCCCCTGCAGCGCTGTGCGGGTATCGTGGACGGCGCCCGCCACCGCATCGAACAGGTCGGTCGCCTCCACCTTCATGGGCAGCGCGCCCGCCTCTACCCGCGCCATGTCGAGCAGGTTGGCGACGAAGCGGTTGAGCCGCTGCGCCTCGGCATCGATCGTCTCGACCAGTTCCGCGCCGAAGGCGGTGGCGGGATGCTTCTTCATTTCCTGCGCGGCGGAAAGAATGGTGGTGAGCGGCGTGCGCAAGTCATGGCTGACCGACGACAGCAGCGCCCCGCGCAGCCTGTCCCGCTCGCCGATGGCCTGCGCCTTGATGTTCTCCTCCTCCAGCGCCATGCGGTCGAGGGCGATGGAAGCCTGATCCAGCAGGCTCATCAGCAGGGGCACCTGATCGGACCGCACCGGATCGCCCGCATCCTCGCGCGCAATACCCAAAACGGCCATCACACCCCGGCCCGAAGCGGTCGATGCCATCAGCGGATGGAACAGCCAGTCCGAAGCGGTCAGGGTCGATGAGCCACGCCCGGCGGGCTGCTCGTTGTCTATCGCCCACTGCGCGGCGGCCAGTTCGATCTGCTCCATCCGGTCCTCGGGCGGATAGGCGGCGGCAAGGTCCGGGCCGCCCGCCGAGGGGAGCAGCATCACCGCACGCACGTCAAGCAGGCGGGCCACTTCGGCGCAGATCGCCTGCATCAGTTCGTCCTGCGTCGCCGCGCCGGTCAGCTGGCCCGAAAAGCTGGCGAGCGCGGCGTTCTGGCGGGCGCTGGCCCCGGCAAGGTCCGCCTGCGCGCGTACCCGTGCCGCGAACTGGCTGGTCACCACCGCGACACCCAGCAGGACAAGGATCGAGATGACGTTTTCCGGATTGGCGACGGTCAGCGTGCCGGTCGGCGGCAGGAAGAAGAAGTTGTAGGCAAGGCTGGACGCCAGCCCCGCGAACAGCCCCGCTCGCAGCGAGAACGAGGCCGCCGCGTACATCACCGGGATGAGATAGAGCAGCGCGATATTGCCAAGGTCGATCACTTCCACCAGCAGGCGGCCCAGCACGGTCATCGCCGCGACCGTCAGCAGCGACACCGCGTAGTGCGCCGGGTTGCCCCAGTGGCCGCCTGGAATGCCGCCGCGTTTCTCCCGCCTGCGCGCAGGCGCGGCGGGCTCTCCCGAGGGGAGGACGTGGACGGCGACTTCGCCGATGCTGCGCACCAGCCGGTCCACCACCGAACCATGCCGCGCCTCGAACCACCATGAGCGGGCGGACTTGCCGATGACGATCTGCGTCGCGCGGGCATCGCGCGCGAAACCGCCCAGCCCCTCGACCACGCCGGCGGCGGGTATGCTGGCGGTGGAAGCCCCCAACCTAGAGGCAAGCGCCAGCGTGTCGGCCAGCTGGCGGCGTTCGTTATCGCTGAAGTGCCGGTCGCGCTGCGTTTCTATGTGCACGGCCGTCCACGGCGCGCGCAGGGCATCGGCCATGCGCTTGCCCGCGCGCACCAGCCCGGCGGCGTGGGCATGTTCGCTGACGGCAACGACGATCCGCTCGCCCACCGCGAAGCTGCCGGCCAGCGCATTGGCGCGCACATGCTCCAGCATCTGCGCGTCCACCGCCTGCGCCGCACGGCGCAGCGCCAGTTCGCGCAGCGCGGTGAGGTTGGACTTGGAAAAGAAATGCCCCAGCGCGCGGGTCGCTTCGTGCGGGATGTAGACCTTGCCATCCTTCAGCCGCTCGATCAGTTCATCGGGCGGGATGTCGACGACTTCGATCTCGGCCTGTTCGATGATCGAATCGGGCACCGTTTCGCGCACGCGGACGCGGGTGAAGGAGGCGACGACGTCGTTCAGGCTTTCGACGTGCTGGATATTGAGCGTGGAATAGACGTCTATCCCTGCGTCCAGCAGTTCCTCCACGTCCTGATAGCGCTTGGGATGCCGGCTTCCGGGAGCATTGGTGTGCGCCAGTTCGTCCACCAGCACCAGCTGCGGCGCGCGCAGGAGAACGGCGTCGATATCCATTTCGCCAAGGCTGTGCCCGGCATGGTCGACTTCGCGGCGGGCGATGATCTCGTGCCCGTGGACCAGCGCCTCGGTTTCGCGCCGTCCATGCGTTTCGACGACGCCGACCACGACATCCAAGCCTGCTTCCCGGCGCTGGTGGCCTTCGGTCAACATCTCCCAGGTCTTGCCGACGCCGGGGGCCGCCCCGAGGAATATCTTCAGACGGCCGCGCCCCTCCTGCGCGGCTGCACGCAGGAGGGCTTCGGGAGATGGGCGATCAGGCTCGTTCACGAAACCGGCTTAGCGCCAAGTGCATCCAGTCGTCGATTGAGTTCGAACACATTGACGTGGCGTTCGCCGATAAAGCCAAGCACCGGCTCCTCGATCGTGCCTGCGACAAGGCGCCGCAGCGCCTCCGGCTCGATCCGGCGCACGCGGGCGATCCGATCGACCTGATAGAACGCGGCCTCGGGGGTGATATCAGGATCAAGGCCCGAACCCGACGTCGTCACGAGGTCTGCCGGGATCGCCTTACCCGGTTCGGCTGCCTGCATCCTGCCGACCTGCTCCTTCACCCGGTCATGCAGCACCTGCGATGCCGGGCCAAGGTTGGAGCCCGAAGAGGCAAGGCCGCTGTACCCGTCTCCCGCCGCCGAAGGGCGGGTGTTGAAGTAGCGTTCCGAGGTGAAGGCCTGACCGATCACGGTAGAGCCGATCACCTTTCCGTTTTCCGTCACCAGGCTGCCGTTGGCCTGGCTTGGGAACACGGCCTGCCCGATGCCGGTCATGGCCAGCGGATAGGCGACGCCCAGCAGGACGGCGAACAGCCCTGTCATGACGATCGCGGGGCGCAACGCGCTTGAAAGATTGTTGGTCATGTTGCCGCCTCCTCAGGCGAGACCGAGGCCGCCAACGGCCAGGTCGATAAGCTTGATGCCGATGAATGGCGCGATCAGGCCGCCAAGGCCGTAGACGGCAAGGTTGCGCGCCAGCAGCGGGCCAGCCCCCATCGGCTTGTAGGCCACGCCCCTCAGCGCCAGCGGAACAAGGCAGGGGATGATCAGCGCGTTGAAGATGATCGCCGAAAGGATCGCGCTCTGCGGGCTGGAAAGACCCATCACGTTGAGCACGCCAAGGCCGGGATACAGCGCCACGAACATGGCCGGAATGATCGCGAAGTATTTGGCCACGTCGTTGGCGACCGAGAAGGTCGTCAGCGCGCCGCGCGTCATGAGCAGCTGTTTGCCCAGGCCCACGACCTCGATCAGCTTGGTCGGATCGCTGTCGAGATCGACCATGTTGCCCGCCTCGCGCGCGGCCTGCGTGCCGGTGTTCATGGCGACGCCGACGTCGGCCTGCGCCAGCGCGGGGGCATCGTTGGTCCCATCGCCGCACATCGCGACAAGGCGCCCGCCCTGCTGTTCCTTGCGGATCAGCTCCAGCTTGTCCTCGGGCGTGGCTTCGGCAAGGAAATCGTCCACGCCCGATTCCGCCGCGATCGAGGCTGCGGTCAGCGGGTTGTCGCCGGTGATCATCACCGTGCGGATGCCCATTGCACGCAGTTCGCCGAAGCGCTCGCGGATGCCGGCCTTGACGATGTCCTTGAGGAAGATCGCGCCCAGCAGCTTGCCATCCACCGCAACCGCCAGCGGCGTGCCGCCGGCCCGGCCGATCTCGTCCGAGATACGGCGCAGTTCGGTGGCGGCAGCGGTGCTGCCCGCGCCGGGATTGGCGTGAAGGATCGCCTGCACCGCGCCCTTCTGGATGATCCGTCCGCCGGTATTCACGCCCGAGATGCGGGTCTGCGCGGTGAAGGGAATGACTTCGGAGTCATACGGAAGGTCGGTGGCTTTCTGGCCGAACTTCTCGCGCGCCAGTACCACGATCGAGCGGCCCTCGGGCGTTTCGTCGGCAAGGCTGGCGATCAGTGCGGCTTCGGCCAGTTCGTTGATATCGACGCCGCTCACGGCGCGGAACTCGCTTGCCTGACGGTCGCCGATGGTGATGGTGCCGGTCTTGTCGAGCAGCAGCACGTCAACGTCGCCTGCGGCCTCGACCGCACGGCCCGACTTGGCGAGAACGTTGAAGCGCACCAGACGGTCCATGCCCGCGATGCCGATGGCGGAAAGTAGCGCCGCAATCGTTGTGGGGATCAGCGTGATCAGCAGGGCTGCAAGGATCGACACCGGCACCGAACCGCCCGCATAGCTGGCAAAGCCGGGGATGGTGGCGACGGCGATCAGGAAGATGATCGTCAGACCCACCAGCAGCAGCGTAAGCGCGATCTCGTTCGGGGTCTTCTGGCGCTCTGCCCCTTCGACCAGCGCGATCATGCGGTCGAGGAAGCCCTGCCCCGGATTGACGGTCACGCGCACGCGGATTTCATCCGAGATGACGCGGGTGCCCGCCGTTACGGCCGAGCGGTCGCCACCGGCCTCGCGGATGACGGGGGCGCTTTCGCCGGTAATCGCAGCCTCGTTGACCGAGGCGACACCAGCGACAACTTCGCCGTCCGAGGGGATCAGGTCGCCGGTTTGAACCAGAACGATGTCGTTCTTCTTCAGCTGGCTGGCGGGGATGCTGTCATAACGCTCCCCGTCACCCTTCAGGCGCTTGGCGGTGAGTTCCGCCTTTGTGGCACGCAAGCTGGCCGCTTGCGCCTTGCCGCGCCCTTCGGCCAAAGCCTCGGCGAAAGTGCCGAACAGCACGGTCAGCCACAGCCACAGCACGAGCTGGATCTTGAAGCCCGCAGCAAGGCCGTCCTGCCCGACGATGAGCAATACGGTCAGCAGCACCGCCACGACGGCCGTGGTGAACATCACCGGGTTGCGGATCAGTTCCCTGGGATTGAGTTTGCGGAAAGCATCCCCGATCGCCGGAACGATCAGGTCTGCCGTGAAGAGGGATTTGGATTCGGAAGTTTTAGCGGACCGGGCCATGGGGTGATCCTCAGAAAAGCTGGCCACGGATCATCGCAAGATGATCGGCGATGGGACCAAGGGCGAGGCTGGGCAGGAACGTCAGGCCGCCGACGATCAACACGATGCCGATCAGCAAGCCCGTCCACAGCAGACCCGTGGTGGGGAAGCTGCCTGCGGTCGCGGGGGTGTACTTCTTGGCGGCAAGGCTGCCCGCGATCGCCAGCATCGGGATGATGACGAAGAAGCGGCCGAGCCACATGGCGACGCCCAGCATGCCGTTATAGTACGGCGTGCCTGCGGTCAGACCCGCAAAGGCCGAACCGTTGTTGCCCACCGCGCTGGTGAAGCCGTAGAGGATCTCGGAGAAACCGTGCGGCCCCTTGTTGAGCGGACCGGCAAGGCCGACTTCGAGCACCGAGGAGATCGCGGTTCCGCCCAGAATGATCAGCGGCAGCACCGCGATCGCCAGAACGGCCAGTTTCACTTCGCGGCTTTCGATCTTCTTGCCGACATATTCCGGCGTGCGGCCGACCATCAGCCCCGCCACGAAGACGGCAAGGATGGCGAACAGCAGGAAGCCATAGATACCCGCGCCGACGCCGCCGATGACGACTTCGCCCAGTTGGATGTTGAACAGCGGGATCATGCCGCCCAGCGCCGTGAAACTGTCATGCATCGCATTGACCGCGCCGCACGAGGCTGCCGTGGTAACGACCGAGAACAGCGCGGATGCAACGATGCCGAAGCGAACTTCCTTGCCCTCCATGTTGCCACCGGCCACGCCAAGACTGTGGAGGATCGGGTTGCCCGCGGCTTCCTGCCAGTAGACGACGGTTACGCCGACAAGGAAGATCGCCATCATCGCAGCCAGGATCGCCCAGCCCTGACGGGTATTGCCCACCGCCTTGCCGAAGCACCAGGTCAGGCCGGTGCCGATGACGAAGATCGACAGCATCTGGATCAGGTTGGTGACGGCGCTCGGGTTCTCGAACGGGTGCGCGGAGTTGGCGTTGAAAAACCCGCCGCCGTTGGTGCCCAGCATCTTGATCGCTTCCTGCGAGGCGACAGGACCGAGAGCGAGGGTCTGCTTGACGCCTTCCAGCGTCGCGACATCAACCGACGCAGCAAGCGTCTGTGGCACGCCGGCAGCAATCAGATACACCGTGTAGACCACGCAGATCGGCAGCAGCAGATAGAGCGTCACGCGCGTCATATCGGCCCAGAAATTGCCGATGCCCGTGGTGCTGCGGCGTGCGAACCCACGGAAGAAAGCGAATGCCAGTGCGATGCCCGTCGCGGCCGACAGGAAGTTGTGGATCGTGAGGCCGAGCATCTGCGACAGATTGCTCATCGCCGCCTCGCCCGAATACCACTGCCAGTTGGTGTTGGTGGTGAAGCTGACGGCGGTGTTGAACGCCCCATCCGCGCCGATACCCGCATAGCCAGGGCCATTGAGCGGCAGCACGCCCTGCAGGCGCAGCACGATGTAGGTCTGCAGCAGGAGCGCCGCGTTGAACACCAGCATGTGGACCGCATAGCGATGCCATGGCTGGTCCTCATCCGGGTTGACGCCCGCGAGCTTGTAGAAGCCGCGCTCGACTGGGCCAAGCACGACATGCAGCGGCGTGCGGCGGCCCTCATAAAGCGCATGGAGCCACAGCCCCATCGGCCTGGTGAGCGCCAGCAGGATGCCGACGAAGACTGCAATATACAGCCATCCCTGAAAGGTCATGTCGGCGCCCCCTCAGAACCGCTCGGGCCGTGCAAGCACGGCAACGAGGTAAACGAGAAGGCCGATGGCGGTGAAACCCGCCAGCCACAGATCGATGGTCATGTCGGTCGTGCCCCTCACGCCTTGTTGCACAGGCCGACATAGCCAAGACTGGCCGCCAGCAGCGCGAGGGTCAGGCCGATCCAGAGGATGTCCTGCATGGGTATTGCTCCTGCAAGCGCACCCGCACGAAAGGTGCGGGATGCGTCGAATGCAGCAGACCCATTAGGCTAATGCGCCGTTGAAATTCGAGACGGGCAAAACCTGAACGACATAGTATTTACGTATGAATTGCAGAGCGCAGAACTCGCCCGGAAATTGGCCTCAGGCGAGTTTCTCCGGCACTTGCCCTGGCGGGTTACTTCCTCCCGCCAAGCCCCGCCACGAAACGATGGAGGTCCGCGCTGAGCGCCGTCAGGCCCTGTTCGTCCTCGAACACGGAATGTCCGGCGGCATAGCGCGCATACGTCACCCGGTCGGCCGGAACGCCCGCCTGCTCCAGCGCGAACTGACCGGCGTAGACGGGAGTGGTGATGTCGTAATAGCCACCGCCCGCAAAGACTTTGAGGTCGGGTCGGGCCTCCATCGCCGCCTTCAGGTAAGGGGCGAAGGACATGGCGCGGTAGCTGCCGCCATATTCCTTGTCCCAGTTCCACTTGAAATTGATGCCAAGGTTGAGGCTGCGATAGGGGCTGGGCACCGCATAGCCCAGTTCGTCCTTGAGGTAGCTTTCGATCCCTGCGCTGGTGCCCGAACCCAGCGACATCGAAGGATCGTCGAACGGCGGGCGCAGCTTTGATTCCGCGATCGCCCGCTTCGCACGGCCGTCAAGCTGGCCGGTGCGCAGGCCCTTGTCGGCCAGCAGCGACAGCATGAAATCATAATTGTCGAGCCGCAGGTTCTTCGCCTCGATCGTGGCGGCGGGAATGCCGATCAACGCCGCCATCCGTTCCGCCACCTGCCTGCGCTCGGCGGCGGGCAGCGAAGGCCCCTGCATCAGCGCAGAGGCATATTCGGTCTGCGCAAAGTGCAGCGCCGCCGCATAATGCTGCTCCACGGTGCGCCCGCCCCGCTCGATCGCCTGATGATACCATGCCACCGCCGCGAAAGTGGGCAGATGCATCGCCTCGGACAGCACCGGACCATCGGCATCGCCGATCGCCAGCGACAGCAGCACCACGCCTGCAGGCAGCGGCTTCTTCGCGGCCATGTCCTCGTTCAGCACCGCCAGCGCGCGCGAGGTGCCATAGCTTTCGCCCACCAGCACGCGCGGAGATGCGGTGCGCCCATTGGCCTTCACCCACGCATCGATCATGGCCGAAACGCTGCGCGCATCGCCGCCCACGCCCCAGAACCCGCTGGCGTCACGATCCTTCACCGGCATGCTGGCGCCCGTGCCCACCGGATCGATGAAGACAAGGTCGGCCACGTCGAGCAGGCTGTGCGGATTGTCCTCCAGATGCATCGCATCGCCCTGCCCGACGAAGCGGCGCGGCCCCAGTGCCTGCATGTGCAGCGGAGAGGACGATGCGCCCGGCCCGCCGTTGAACACGAACAGGATCGGGCGCTGAGCCGGATCGTCTTTGGTCTGTGCAATGTAGGCATAGCTTACCGCGACGGCCGCGGGCGCACCGTCAGCCCCGGCCATCGGCAGTTCGGTAACGATCGCCTTGTAGGCCAGCTTGCGTCCGGCGATCCGCGCGGAATGGCTGGTGGTAACCACGCGGTCGCTCGCCGCTTCGCGCGGGACCATCGGCTCCATCGCGCGCAGGAAGGCGGGGGACATCGGTGCATTCCCGTCCTGCGCGCAGACCGCGACGCTGGAGGTGGCAAGCAGCATGGTGGCAAGAACGGCTACATGGCGCATCGGCGTTTCCTGTGGGGCTCGGATAAAGGGATCAGACGCGCGGAAGCGCGGCGACAAGGCGGTCGATGTCCTGCGCTTCTGTGAATACCGAAGGGCAGACGCGGAAACGGTTGCGCGAAAGCGTGATGCGCACTTGCGCCGCCTTCAGCGGATCGGAAAGCTTCGCATAGGCGCCTTCCAGCGCGCAGGTAACCAGCGGCGTGCGGGATCCTTCGGGCGTGACTATGGCATAGCCCTTTGCCGCCAGCCCTTCGCGCAGGCGCGCCAGCAGCGGCATGCGGTAGGCGGTCATCCGATCCACCCCAAGGCCAAGGATATAGTCCAGCGACCAGTCGAGCTGCGCCAGCACCGCGTGCGACCGCGTGCCCCCGGCAAACAGCCCTTCCATGTCGGTACGCGGGGTGGTGTCGGCAATCGTGTCGCCAGGCGGATCGAACGGGTAGACGTGGGGGGCGAACCCGGCCAACTGGTAATATCCGAAATGGGTGCGCTTCAGCCGATCACGCAAGTCGGCGCGGGCATAGAGGAAGCCCAGCCCGAAATCGCCCATCAGCCATTTGTAGCTGGCAGAGGCCGCGAAATCGACGCCGCTGGCGCGCACGTCGATGGGAATGGTGCCCGCCGCGTGGATGATATCGGCATAGACCAGCGCCCCGCGCGCATGGGCGATCTCGCACACGCGTTTCAGGTCGTGCTCAAACCCGTTGTAGGTCGATACCAGCGAAAGCGCGACAAGCCGCGTGCCCGGCGTGATCGCCCGTTCATACGCATCGACCGGGATGCGCCCGCCTTCCGGCCGCAGCCACGCCACGTCCACGCCCTGCTTCGCCAGTTCCTCATAGAGATAGAACGATCCGAAAAAGTGCAGCGTATCGGTGACGATACGGCCGCCGCCATGGGGAAAGTCCAGCGCCTCTATCACCAACTGCTCTCCGGCGGTGGTGCTCTGGACGAAGGCGATTTCCTCTGCCGAGGCGTTGATCAGCCTTGCGAAGTTGTCCTTCACCCGCTTCTCGACCTCGTCAGTGGGATAATGCCCCTCCATCGCCGTGCGCTGGTCAAGGTAGCGCTGTACCGACGCGCGCGCGCCCAGCGGGACCGGGTGCATCGTCCCACTGTCCAGATATCCGGCGACGGATGGCGCGAAGGCGGTACGCTGGGGGAATGTGGCGGACGGGGGCGCGGCCTTTGCGGCCACGGCGGCCTGCGCGGCGATCGGCATCGCACCGGCTGCCGCCAGCACCCCGCGCCGTGTCATTCCCAACGTCCCCATGCGCGCTCCTGTCCTTTTCGCCTGTCATGCACACTAGCCTGCCCATCGCGCATAGATTTCGCCGTTGTTGCCGTCAAAACGGATGCCTCCACCGGATCACGGTCCATCCACGACCATCCAACTGCGCATAAAAATGCCCCAGCCCCGCAGCTATCGTGCCATCACGATCCGGAGAACCAAGATGCTGCGACTGGCTGCTATTCCCGCCCTGATGATGGCGCTAACCCCCGCGGCACCCGCTGTGGCAGCCGTATCGACGACGGCCGTGTGCAAGGGCGATGCGGTGGAAACGCGGCACAGCGCCGTCATCGACGGCAAGCGCATTGCCTATGTCGCCTGTGCCGGAACCCTGCCCGTTCGCAACCTCGCTGGCGAAGTGCGGGGTGCGATCTTCTACACCGCCTATATCGTGCCCGATCAAAAGCCGAAGCGCGGCGGCAAAAGTGGCGGGGCACGTCCGCTGACATTCGTGTGGAACGGCGGCCCCGGCGCGGATTCGCGGCTGCTGCAGTTCCACGCCCTTGGCCCGCGCGTGATCGAAGGGGAACGCCTGGTAGACAATCCCGCCAGCCCGCTGGCGGTCAGCGACCTCGTTTTCGTCGATCCGGTGGGCACCGGCTTCAGCCGCGCCGATACGCCGGGGCACACGGCTGACTTCTACGGCACCCGCGCGGACATCGCCTCTGTTTCCGGCTTCGTCACGGACTGGCGCAATGCCTATGCGCGTACCGCCGCCCCACTCTACCTTGCAGGCGAAAGCTTCGGCACATGGCGCGCGGCGGGCGTTGCCGACGCGCTGGTCGATGCTGGAACCCCGGTTGCGGGCATCGCGCTGATTTCGGGCGGCATTCCGCTGGGCGACATGCCCGACCGTAACCTGATGCGCGCACTTTCGCTCGACAGCCGCATCGCCACCGCGCACGCGCTCGGCAAGCTTGCGGGCGGGATGGACCGCGCGCAGTTGGTCGCAGAGGCGCAGACCTGGGCACGGCAGGTCTACGCCCCTGCCCTTGCCGCCCCCGATACGCTGCCGCCCGAACGGCGCGCCGCCGTAATCGCCACGCTGGCGCGGTATCAGGGCATCGATCCCGCCATCGTGGACGGCAAGACCCTGTGGGTCTCTCCCCGCCAGTTTCGCACCGCGCTGCTGGCGGACAAGGGCCGCACGCTGGACGTCTTCGACATGCGCCAGTCCGGCCCCGCGCCTGACGAGAAGCCGCAAGACGCGCTGGTGCTGGATTACTACCGCACCACGCTGGGCTATCGCGTGGGCAGCTATGCTGGGATCGACGCCCCGGCAAGCGATGCGGGCAGCAACTGGCAGTACGATCAGGCCCCGATCACCAAGGAATCGCTGGCGCGCGCGATGGCGGGCGAAGGTCCGCCCAGCCCGTCGCAGCTCTGGACTTTGCGCGCGATGGAAAAGGCACCCGCGTTGCGCACATGGGTGGCGGCGGGACGTTACGATTCGCTCAACAGTTGCGCGGGCAATGCCGCCACTGTCTCCGCGCTGCCGCCCGCCATCGCCGCGCGCTTCGTGCTGCGATGCTACGAAGGAGGTCACATGATGTATGAAGATGATCGCTCAAGCCGGACCTTCGGGCGTGATCTTTCCACCTTCCTGCAGCAAGGCGCATAAATTTTGCGCGCGCACCACTGAACTCAATATAACTTCGGTCAGCGATGCGCGCAGGACACCGCGAACGCAAAACTATTCCCCGCACGGCCCGCTATCCTGAGGGACAGGGAAACGCCGCGTTCAACGCAGCGGCCTTCAGGGACAAACCGGGGAATTCGGGCATGACACTTCGCACGCAGACACGCACGCTTCTGGCCACGACAGCGCTTTCGCTCGGAATGATGGGCGCTCCCGTCCATGCACAGGAAGCGGCCCAGCTTCAGGGCTCGACCGCCCAAGTCGACAATACGCTGGGCGGTGGCGCGGATATCGTCGTCACCGGATCGCGTATCCGGCGTGCCCCCAATTCCGATGCTGCCCCCGTCATGGAAGTGAGCCAGCAGCAGTTCATCGATCGCGGCTACACCAGTGCTGCCGATGCCCTGAACGACCTGCCTTCCAACATCCCCTCGCTCAACCAGGCAGACGGTTCGGGCGAAGGCAGCGGATCGGGTATCCAGGCGCCAGACCTGTTCGGCCTTGGGCCGGGCCGCACGCTGACCCTGCTCAACGGCCGCCGTATGGTGACCAGCAGTTCCGGCATCGGCGGCACGGCGGGCGGCGGCGATGCGCAGGTCGATTCCAACATCATGCCGCTTGGCCTGCTTGAGCGCGTCGAAGTGTACCAGGGGGGCGGCGCGGCCGTCTACGGTTCGGACGCGATCGCGGGTACGGTGAACTACATCCTCAAGAAGGACTTCACCGGCCTTGAACTGGACGGCCAGACCGGCATTTCCGACCCGGGCGACTATGGCACCTACGCCCTGCGCGGCACCGCCGGTTTCAACTTCGCCGAAGGCCGCGGCAACTTCGCGGTCGACGTGGGCTGGTCGAAGACGCCTTCGCTGCGCTTCTCGGACCGCCCGCTGTCGAACCTCGGCCGCCTGACCGTGACCAATCCCGCCGACACCGGCCCGAACGACGGCATCCCCTCGGTGGACGAGATCTTCAACGCCGGTTTCTGGCCGTTCAACGGCAACGGCGTGATCTTCACCGCCCCCGCACCTCCGCCCAACTTCCTGCTGCGCAACGGTGAGGGCAGCGCGCTGCAGTTCGGCAGCGACGGCAGCGTCATCCCCTATAACCCCGGCACCATCCAGGGCATCCCCTTCGCATCGGACGGTGAAGGCTTCCCCTATCAGGAACTGGCGGGCCTGCGCACCGGGCTTGAGCGTCTGACCGCGAACGCCATCGGCCACTACGACCTGACCGACCGCATCACCCTTTCGGGCGAATTCCTCTACGCCAACACCAAGGGCCGCGAGATCCCGCAGGGCAACAGCCGCACCGTGCTGAACAACGGCTCCTATGCCGGGCCGATCGCCTTCACCATCAACAACGCCTTCCTGACGGACGAAGCCAAGGCCGCGCTGATCGCCGCGCGCCCCAGCTTCGCCAACGGCGCGCCGCTGTACCTTTCCAAGTACTTCTACGACCTCGTGCCCGACCCGGTGCAGACCTACAACACCGACACCTGGCGCGGTGCGCTGACGCTGGACGGTGATTTCGAGGTCGGCAGCCGCAACTTCTACTGGTCGGTTTCGGGCAGCTATGCCCGTGTCGAAGGCAAGCAGCGCAGCTGGCAGGTGGTCAACAGCCGCTACAACAACGCCATCAACTCGGTCCTTTCGGGCGGGCAGGCGGTTTGCGCGATCAACGCCGATGCCGACACCACTAACGACGATCCCGCCTGCGCCCCCATCAACCCCTTCGGCACCGGCACGGTCAGCGATGCCGCGCGCAAGTACGTCAGCACCCGCGCCGGTCTGGACTGGACCAACGAGCAGGTCGATATTCTTGCCACCCTGGGCGGCACGCTGTTCACGTTGCCGATGGGCGACGTGCAGTTCAGTGCCGCTTACGAACACCGTGACGAGAAGGCATCGTTCGACCCGCTTCAGGCCAATCTTGACGGCGTGTTCGGCGACGGATCGCAGCAGGTCGCGCAGTCCGGCCGCTACAATACCGACGAGCTTTCGGCCGAAGTGATCGTGCCGCTGATCGGCCGCGACTTCACCCTGCCGCTGGTCAAGCTGCTCGAATTCAAGGGCGCGTTCCGCTACGTCGACAACTCGTTCGCGGGCAAGGAGAACGTGTGGGATGCGGGCCTGCGCTGGGAAGTCACCGATGGCGTGACCCTGCGCGGATCGCGCAGCCGCAACTTCCGCGCCCCCACGCTGACGCAGTTGCTGGCGCCGACCAGTTCCTCGCTCGAGTCCGCCGGCTACGACCCCTGCGATGCGGACCGCATCAACGCGGGCTCCAATCCGTCGGTCCGCTATGCGAACTGTCTGGCGGCATTCACCGCCAACCCCGGCTACGGCGTGGCCCCGGACGGCACCGGCTCGGGCCTGAGCGCGGCAGAGCGCCTCGCCCGGTTCCAGAGCCCGGCGGAGAACTTCAACCGCACCACCGTGACCGCGGGCGGCAACCCGAACCTGCGCAACGAGATTTCGGACACGCTGACTTACGGCATCGTGTTGCAGCCGCGCTTCATCCCCGGCCTGTCGATCAGTGTCGACCGCATCGAGATCGACCTGAAGGACGGTCTTTCTGCCTTCACCACCGAAAACTTCGCGGCGGCCTGCTTCGATGATCCCGATCCGTCCGACACCGTCTGCAGCGCCTTCACCCGCCTTGCCGGGCCTGACGCGGACAGCATCGGCGGCACCATCGTCACCGGCACCACGACCACCTTCAACGCCGGCGTGCTCAAGTACCGGGGCGAAACCTACACTGTCGATTATGCTTTCGCGCCCGGCGACCTGTTCGGCGGTGATCTTGGCAACCTGCGCCTGACCGCCAATGCCACGCACAACACCCTGCTCACTACCTCGGTGACGGGCACCACCTTCATTCGCACCGACGATACGTACACCAGCCCCGAATGGGTCGGCCGGTTCAACGCGGTGTGGAACAAGGGCCCGGTGCGCGTGAGCTACCAGCTCGACTACCGTGGCCGTACCCGCGCCACCTACGATGCCACCATCGAAACGACGCCGAACCCGATCCTGAAGTCGAACATCGTCCATTCGATCTCGGCACAGGTCGAGGCGGGTGACATCACCTTCCGCGCAGGTATCGACAACCTGACCGACAAGGCCCCGTCCTATCCGCAGATCGCCTATGGCGACATCCTTGGCCGCCGCTTCTTCCTTGGCGCGCGCATCAAGCTGAAGTGACCCGATCCGCCGCCTGTGCATCACCGCACAGGCGGCGGTTTCATCTTCCCCGCATCGAACGGAAAAGCAGACGAAGCCCCCCGCGATGACACCGCCGATGCCCCCCGCTTCCCCCGCCCATCCCGACGACGTCGGGATCGGTTCCTATTCGCAATGGGTCCGCAAGGTGATCCGCGCGGTCCGTTCCGAACGCAACCTGCTGGTCAGCCTGTTCGACAGTTCGGTGCCCGAGCCGGTCGATCTTCTGCGCCGGATCGTGGTCAACGAATTCGCAGAGCCGGTCACCTCGCGCTACACCAGCGCCTTCAGCGGCAACCCCTACGTGGTCGAGCAGCTGGCCCGCCGCTATCGCGTGCCGCAGGACAACGTGCTGTGCGCCACCGGGGCCACGGGCGCGCTTTCGCTGATCTATCGCGCGCTGGTCGGCCCCGGCGAATCGGTGCTGGTCGAAACCCCCGGCTTCGACCTCTTCCACACCATCGCCCGCACCAATGGCATGGCCGTCGACCAGTTCGCCCGACGGGGTGACGGCTTCACCGTCGATCCCGATGAAGTCGCCGCGCAGATCACCCCGGCGACGCGGCTTATCGTGCTTTCCAACCTGCACAACCCGTCGGGTATGGCGGCGGACCGCGATACCCTGCTGGCCCTTGCCCGGATAGCAGAGGCGCGCGGCATCCACGTGGTCGTTGACGAAGTCTACGCGGCCTATGTCGATGCGGCTGAACGCCCGCCCTCTGCCGTGTCGCTATCTCCGGCGATCATCGGGATAGACAGCCTGACCAAGTCCTACGGCCTCAGCACGCTGCGCTGCGGCTGGATCGTGGCGGACGATGCCCCCATCCGCCGCATCCGCGCGCTGGCCGAAGAGACCGAATTCGGCGTGTCCAACCTTGCCCACGCCGCCGCCGCGCTGGTGCTGGAACGACCAGAGCCATTCGATGCCTATCGCGATGACATCATGCGCAAGGCGCGCCCGATCATCGAAAGCTACCACGCCCACTGGCGCGCCGAGGGGCTTGTCACCGGCGAACTGCCGCGCTTCGGCTGCATCGCGTTCCCGCGTCTGACCGGGATTGACGATACGATCGCCTTCTCCGAATGGCTGGCCGACCGATGCGGCGTGATCGTTGCTCCGGGGGAATATTTCGGCGCCGCCGGGCATATCCGCATCGGCTTCGCCCGCGCGCCTGCGGACGTGGACTACGGATTGCAGGCATTGACCGACGGGCTGGTCCGCTACCGCGACCTGCTCGCAGCCAGAGGGACGAACTGAACATGCGCACATGGCTGACCCTCACGCTGGCGAGCCTGTTCGCCAGCACGTCCATCGCCGCGCAGGACGTGCCTACCGTTGCCACCCGGATCGAAGGCCGCGCGCAGCAGGCCATCAAGGTCGGCGGCAAGCGCCTTGCCTACACCGCAGAGGCAGGCACCTATCCGGTATCCAGCGCGCCGGGCCGCAGCGATGCCAGCGCGGGCTACGTCGCTTACGTCCGCAAGAATGCGGGCGCCGATCGGCCGGTGCTGTTCGTCTTCAACGGCGGACCCGGCGCGGCTTCGGCCTACCTGCAGATGGGCGCGTTTGGCCCCATGCGGGCGCATGTCCCGCAAGACCCCGCAGCGCCGCTGCCTGCTGCTGCCGAAGTTTCCGCCAACCCTGCATCCTTGCTGGACATTGCCGACCTGGTCTTCCTCGACCCGCCGGGCACCGGCTTTTCAGAGATCGCGAAGGATGCGGACAGCGCCTTCTATCAGTCGGTGAAGGGCGATGCGGATGCCGTGTCGCAGGCCGCGCGCGCCTGGCTTGCCGAAAACCGCCGCACCGGATCGCCGCTGTTCATCCTTGGCGAAAGCTACGGCACCATCCGCGCGGCCGCGATGGTGGACGCTCTGCGGGCGCAGGATGCAAAGCTCAACCTGCGCGGCGTGCTGTTGCTTGGGCAGGCGCTCAACATGATCGAAACATCGCAGCGGCCCGACAACGTGGTGACTTACCCGGTTTCGCTGCCCACGCTGGCCGCGCTGGCCTGCTACCACCACAAGCGTCCGGCACCCTGCGATCCCGACTCCAGCGCGGACAAGGCCACCGCCTTCGCGCCCGCCTATCTCGATGCGCTCTACAAGGGGCGGACGCTGGACGAGGCGGCGCGCGGCACGATAGCCACGAAGCTGGCCGACCTTACCGGCATCCCGGCCGCGTTCTACCTGGCCCATGACCTGCGCATTTCCAAGGAGCGCTTCCGCGTCGAACTGCTGCGCGGCGAAGGCAAAGTGCTGGGCCGCTACGATGCGCGCTACACCGCGCCGTTGCCTGCAAACGCAGGCGAGATGGTAGGCCCAGATGCCTTTTCCCCGGTGTCCGACCTTTACGGCAAGGCGGTGATCGGCCAGCTTTTCGCCATCGGCGTCGCCAATGCACAGCGCTACAAGGTCATCAGCCGCTTTCCCGGCGAATGGTCTTACGGGGCCGGTGACAGCCCATTCAACGACTGGCCGTTCATGGCCCGGCTTGAGGCCGCCATGGCCGCCGAGCCGGACTTGCGCCTGTTCGTGGGCACCGGGCTTTTCGACCTTACCACCACCGTCGGCGCGGCGGACTATCTCTTCGCGCAATCGAACCTGACGGCCGACCGCTTCGTGAACCGACGCTATCCCGCCGGCCACGTCGCCTATTCAGACGACGCGAGCTGGAGCAAGCTGGTCGCAGACGTGCGCGCCTTCGTAGTGGCGGGCAGCATGATCCGGGGCAGCAAGCCATGAGCGAAGATATCAAGCTGGCCAAGGGCATCGACCTGTGGGGCGTCGTCGCGCTGGGCCTTGGTACGGCTGTGGGCGTCTCGATCTTCTCCGCGATTGCCCCTGCCACCGCCATTGCGGGGCCCGCGATGCTGTTTTCGGTGCTGATCGCGGCGCTGCCGATGTACCTGATCGCGGTAAGCTATGCCTTCCTCGGCTCCGCCCTGCCGGTGTCGGGGGCATCGTTCGCATGGCCCGCGCGGTTTCTGCATCCCTCGCTGGGCTTCTTCATCGCCTGGGCGCGGATCATCGCCAACATGGGCGCCATGGTGGTCCTCGCGCTGGTGCTTGTCCGTTACGGATCGATGATCCTGCCGCTGCCCGTCAAGCCGACGATGTTCGCGGTGCTGGTGCTGGCTCTGCTGGCCAACATGTTCGGCGTCCACATCGCTGCCACCGTGCAGAAGTGGCTGCTGGGCGCAATGCTGATCCTGTTCGCGGTGTTCATCGCCTGGGGCGGAGCAACGGCGGTGGACCTGTCCCGCCTCCAGCCGCTGTTTCCGAACGGAATGCACGGCATGGTCGCCGCGATGCCGCTGCTGATGGGCCTGTTCTTCGGCATCGAGGCCGCGACCGAGGCTGGCGCCGAAGTGGCCGACAGCCGCCGCGCCATCCCGCTGGGCATCGCGCTTTCGATCGGCTCGGCAACGCTGCTCTACCTTGCCGTGGGCTTCGTGGCGCTGGGCGTGCTGGGCGCACCGGCGCTGGGATCGAGCGAGGCGCCGATCCTTGACGCCGCGAAGACCTTCATGGGCCCGGTAGCAACGCCGGTGATCGTGCTGGCGGCCGTGCTTTCGATCGGCAAGTCGCTCAACGCCATGTTCGCGATGTTCAGCCGCAGCCTATATGCCATGGGCACGGCGGGGATGCTGCCCGCAGCGCTGGGCCGCGTCCATCCGCGCTGGCAGACGCCTTACGTCGCGCTGCTGGCGGTCTTCGCGATCGGCTGTGCGGGGTTGCTGCTGCCGATGGAACTGACCTTCCTGTTCCTTGCCGTCAACATTCCCAACCTGCTGAAATATGCCAGCATCTGCCTGTCCGCCGCACGGGTGGTGGAGCGGCACGACGAACTTTACGAAGCCGCCGCCTTCAAGTTCTCCCGCCCCCGGATGCGCGCCTTTGCCTACGCCGGCGCCGCCTGCGCCCTGGCGCTGGCGCTGGTCGGGCTGGAAGCCGACTGGCGTCCTTACGCACTGCTGGCCGGCTGGGTGCTGGCCGGCGCGGTATTCCGCTGGCTGCACACCCGCGCCCGGCGCTGACCTTGCGGTAAAGTGTCTCCACCGTCACGCATCGAGACATTTTTCAGCAACCATCCAGACATTATGTTGTAACATCACCGATCATCGGTTAGAGGGTGGCCTGTCGATCCGGGCAGGCCATCCCCTGCGTGTGCCCGGATCGAGATATGATACGTTAAACCATCTCCTCCCAAGGTATCAGGTCTATGAAATCCCAGCTTCTCACCGGCTGCGCCGTGGCGGTGCTTGCCCTTCCCGTCGCGGCACATGCCCAATCCGCCCCCGACACTGCCGCACAGGACACCTATCACCAGTCCGCCGGTTCCGAGATCATCGTCACCGGCCTGCTGCCGACCAAGCGTCAGGACATGCTGTCGAGCGTTGCGGTAGTGCAGGGCAAGGATCTGGCGCAGGCCATGCGTCCTTCGATCGGCGAGACGCTGGAACATGAACCCGGCGTTTCCGCCACCTCGTTCGGCCCCAGCGCATCGCGCCCGGTGCTGCGCGGCCTTCAGGGTGAGCGCGTGCGCGTGCTGACCAACGGCCTCGGCTCAATCGACGTGTCGAACACCTCGGTCGATCACGCGGTCGTCGTCAACCCGCTGCTGGCCGAACGCATCGAAGTGCTGCGCGGCCCGCAGTCGCTGCTTTACGGTTCCTCCGCCATCGGCGGCGTCGTCAACGTCATCGACAAGCGCATTCCCAACTCTGTGCCGGATGAGCCGATCCATGTCGATGCCATGGGCACTTACGGTTCGGCCGCGAACGAGCGCTCGGGTTCCGCTTCGGTCGACGTGCCGCTGACTAACGGCCCTGACGGCGGCTTCGTCGCCCATGTCGACGGCAGCTACCTCAAGAGCGATAACGTGCGCATCGGCGGCCACGCGCTGACCCCGGCCCTGCGCGCGCAGGCGCTGGAAACCAGCCTGCTGCCCGCAGAAGAGCCCGAAGACGGCGAGGAAGCGATCGACTACGCCGCCAACGCTGCGGTCAAGGGCAAGCTGCCCAATTCGCAGGCCAAGACCTGGACCGCCGGGGCGGGCATCGCCTACGTCGGCACGGGCGGCAACATCGGCGTATCGTACAGCCATTACGACAGCCTCTACGGCGTGCCGATCCGCTTCGCGACGCTGCCCGGCGAAGAACAGGAGGCTCCGCGCCTCAGCATGAAGCAGGACCGCATCGACATGCGCGCCGAACTGAACGGCGACGGCAACGTGCTCGACAAGGTTTCGCTGCGCCTCGGCTATGCGGACTATACCCACGCCGAACTGGAGGAGGACGGCTCGGTCGGCACCGCGTTCTACAACAAGGGCATGGAAGGCCGCCTCGAATTCTCTCAGGCAAAGCATGGCGCATGGAAGGGCGTCACCGGTGCCCAGTTCTACAACCGCGACTTCAACGTGATCGGCGAAGAAGCTTTCCTGCCCAAGAACACCACCACGCAGGTCGGCCTGTTTACCCTGCAGCAGCTGGACTACGGCGCGCTGAAGTTCGAGCTGGGCGGCCGGTACGAACACACCTACCTTTCGGCCAACCCGCTGGCCGATCAGGACCAGTTCTTCGACGGCAGCCGCAATTACGATGCGTTCTCCGGTTCGATCGGCGGTTCCTATGGCCTCAACGACAACTGGCGTATCGGCCTGAACTTCTCGCACACCGAACGCGCGCCCGCGGCCGAGGAAATCTTCGCCAACGGTCCGCACGCCGGCACGCAGGCGTATGAAGTCGGCAACCCGGACTTCAAGCTGGAGAAGGCCAACAGCATCGAAGCGATCCTGCGCGGCAGCGGCACGAACTACACCTTCGAAGCATCCGCCTATCACACCTGGTTCTCGAACTTCATCTACGACGACCTGACCGGAGAGGAAGAGGACGGCCTGCCCGTCTACCAGTTCCGCCAGGCCGACGCGCGCTATTACGGGTTCGAGGCGCAGGGCTCGCTCACCCTTGCCCGCTTCGGCGACGGCAAGGTGGTGGCGGACGCGCTGGGCGACTATGTCCACGCGCAAATCAAGAGCGTGGGCCCCGCGCCGCGCATCCCGGCGCTGCGCGTGCTTGGCGGCCTAAGCTACCAGGCCCCCAAGTTCGATGTCCGCGGCGAAGTGGAGCGCGTGGCCAAGCAGGACCGTACCTCGGAATTCGAAACCTCGACGCCGGGCTACACCATGGTCAACGCCGAAGTGAACATCCGCCCCTGGGGTAATGAGCGTCCGCTCAGCTTCGCGCTGTCGGCCAACAACATCTTCGACGTGGTGGCCCGCCGCGCGTCGTCGTACCTCAAGGACTACTCGATGCTTTCCGGCCGCGATATCCGCGTCAGCGCTCGGGTCAGCTTTTGACAAACGGCTTGCCGGGGCGGCCCTCACCGCTCCGGCAGGCTGCATTTCGGGAATGCCCTGCCCTTAGCGCCGACGCGCGAAATCCGCAGGCGCCAGCGCGCGGTCGGTGAAACGAGCCATGCGCACCGCGCCGTGGAAGTAGTTCACCCGGTTGTGCCGCACGCCAATGGACGTTTCGCCCGGCCCTTGCGGTACGAAGCCTTCCACTTTCGCCTCACATTCCAGCACGCCGTCGACATAGCTGCGATAGGTTGTTCCGTCGAAAGTCTGGGCCACGTGATACCAGCGGCCGATGGGATGCAGTTTCTTCGGGTCGATGAGGACCTGCGAATAGCCCTTGCCCTTCACGAAGCTGTCGAGATACCAGGAATCGCCCACGACGCGGATTTCGAACAGCATCCGCGTCTGGTTCTCGGGATCGTTCGAGGCCAGGTGAAGCCAGCGCTGTTCGAACGCGCCGCCATCCGGCCGGAACACAGCTTCCGCCGTGAACTTCGCCGCCCCCGCCAGTGGGTGACGGCCAAGGTAGAGCGCATCGTCCACCCCGTCGAAGACCACGGCCTTGCCGACCGGCGCATCCTCTATCTTCGGATCGCCGAGCACCTGCGGCTTCAGCCTGCCGATGCGATCGAGGTTGTCGAATGTCCAGGTGATGCGGTGCGCCTTCGCCAGCGCAGGATCGGCTGCTCCCGCGCCGAACAAAGCGGCAAGCACAAGCAGCAGGGCGGCGCGCGGCCTCATCGGCCCGCCTCCCCGCCCAGCACGACCACATTGTTGCGCTGCGTGACTTCCGGCACGCCAGCGGACACCTTGACATGCAGCACCGCAGGCGCGCCCGAGGGAACGGTCAGCGACACTTGTGCCGTACTGGGCGACAGGTCGCGCGGAGCAGCCAGCGCAGCGACCGGGGCAGAAGCAAGCACCTTGCCGTCCGCCGTCTCCAGCGTCACCGTCCCCGCCGGCGCATCGACCGAGCCCAGGCTGTGAACGGTCACGCCGATGCGGGTGCCCTTGCGCGTCACGTCGTCGGTGCCGATGCCCAGATCGGGGCGATGCTCCGGCTGTACCGCCGCCTTGTCACGCAGGCGGAAGGTCATGACGGTGGTTGTGCCCGGCGCGAACGTCACTGGCAGCGATGCGCCGCGCTCAAGCTCCACAAGGGTGCTCTGTGTGCCGTTGAGTGCCGTATCACCGCCATCCGCAGCCAGCCCGCGCGTCATTTCCCATGTACCCGCGACGACATTCCACGTGCCCATATCGGCCCGCTGCTCGACGTTCGTGGTGTTGTAGGCGGAAACGGTAAAGCCTTCCGGCGTCGCATCGCGCACCAGCACGGCCACCTTCAATGCTGCCTCGGGATCGGCAAAGCGCCAGCTTACTGCATTGCCCGGATACGTCTGGTTTCGCTTGAGCGCGATGCCGCCAAGGCGCTCGCGCTGGAGATATTCGTTGGGCGCGTCCACCCGGTCGCTCCACCAGTGGCCTTCAGTGTACATGTACATGTGCTGCGCCTTGTCGGCGATTCCGGCCGCGTTCAGCGCCTCCAGCCAGGAACGGTCCCCGGTCGTGTTCCACGCCTCGAACCGGGCGAAGTCGTTGCCGCCCGCCGCTGCCTTCAGCACCGCATCGCGCCAGGCGCTGCGCTTGTCGAGCACGGTGATGGCGTTCTCGTTGATCTCGTTCAGCGGTGCGAAGTTGTTCTTGCCCAGACGGCCCAGCACCGGCCGCAGGTACTTGTCATCTCCGGTGAAGCGCCACGCCGCCCAGGCCGACTGCATCGGCAGCGAAGCACCGCCGCCGTCGCCCGCACGCTCGCTGTCATGGTCGAAGCTGATGTCATTGGGGAACGTCCAGAGGCCATCCGCACCCTGCTTGCCATGCGCCAGAAGCCCGTCGATCAACCCCGTCACCATTCCGCGCGCAGTCGGATCTGCATTGAACACGCCCAGCAGGACGGGCGTGTGCATGATCACGAAACCATAGGGTTTCTGCCATGCCCACGGCTCGTCACGGTAGATCTTGCGGCCACCATACCAGCTGGAGGAGATGTGCATGTGCCCGGCCGGATTGACGCGGATCACGTCCTTCAGGCCGCGCACCGTCGCCATCATCCGCTCCACCGCCTTGGGTTCGCCCCAGTTGAGGTAGAGCCTTTCGGCATCGGAATTGATGCCCTCTTCGTAGACATGCAGTTCGTCCGTGCTGATGTAGCTCAGCCCGTTGACGATCATCCCGTTCTTGTAGACCGCGTCCGACAGCGCCCTCAGCGATGCGTTGATCTTGTCCGGATCGACCCCCATCAGCGCAAGGCCGGGCCACTGCTGCGTCAGGTCGGTATCATCCGAAATCCCGCCGCCGAAGTCGCCGTAAGGCACCTGCCGATGATCGATCCACCAGTTGACGAACTGGCGCGTCAGCCGGAGATCTTCCAGCTGTCGGAACGCCCAGAGCGGCATGCCGGCGGGCGCCTCCGGCTGAACGAAGGGCGGCAGCTGGTCCTGCGAATAGCCGATATCCGCCCAGTAGCGCCGTGCCTCCAGATTGTCCGGGTCCACGCGCAGAAGGTCGGTGATATCGCCGTAGAGCCTGCGATAAAGGCCCGCCCGCTTGGAAGCGGTGTGTTCCTCGACCAGAAACGCCCAGTTGTCCTTCACCTGATTGAAGCGGTCGGCGATATGTTCGGCCTTCGCTTCGGCGCGGTCCTTGAAGACCATGCGCACCTTCATCCCATCCAGCGAAGTGGCGCCGAAATCGGGTGCAGCCGAAGCAACGGTCAGATAGAGGCTGTCAGCCGTAAGGATACGATCACGCAAATCCAGCCAGAGCGTGCGCGGCTGGCCGGGACGCACGGACACCTGCAGGTCGATCATGTCGCGCTCGGGCCAGATCGGATCCTTGACCCGGATATCCAGCGGGATCAGCCCCTTTGCGTCAGGCGTCGCCTTGATGGCGGGCAGATCGATGGCCACGCCATCAAGGCCGTCATGCACGTTTTCCCAGCCATAGTTCCATGCACGCGCCAGCGGGCGATCCGCCGAAGCCGCGCCGAAATTGGACGGGATCAACACGTGGACCAGTGGAAGGTCGTCAGAGCTGCGGGCTGCCGTGCCCGATGCACCCGCGCTGCCCGCGCCGACCGCCGCCTTCACCCCGCTTGTCGGCAAGGCGACCACCGTTGCACGCTCCCGCGCGGGGTAACGCCCGGCGATGAAGCGGTTGAGCCCATCCAGCGCGCCAAGATCCGATGCCGCCTTGGCGTTCACGGTGTAGCTCAGCTGGAACGTGCCCGCCGGCACCTCTCCCGCGTGCATGTCATAGGCCCAGATTTCCTGGATCGGCTGTTCCTGCATCACGTTGGTGAAACGCAGTACGCCGCCGGTCGTCGTGGCGGTATCGGTGACCGATCGCACCACGCCCTGGGGCCGCGTCGCCAGCTTGCGCCACGAAGACCTGCCATCGGGCGACCATTCCAGCGCACCATAAGCCGCGCCACGGATTTCCACGCGATTGAAGGCAGCATCCTGCGGCAGCGTCAGCTGGTAGGTCTTGCCGCCCTCTACATAGACGTTCCAGTCGGGCAGCTCGAAATAATCGTCTCGCCCCGGCAGACGCGAACGGTTGTAGACGCCGGGCCAGGTCGTCTCCGCGATGCCGTCAGTACCCTTCCACATCCATTCCTTGAGATCCTTGGCGTCGGCGAATTCCACCTTGCGCACTACTGTGGTGCCATCAGCCAGGACCGGAGGAGCGCTATTGTCCCAGCCGAAGCGATGGAGCCATGCGGCGCGGATTTCGGGCGCAGACGGAGCGGCGGGTGCGGCAGGCTCCTGCCGTGCGGCCAGGCGGGCAACGCTGCCCTCCTCCAGCATGTGGTCGTAGACGCGGATGTCGTCGAGGTCGGAGCCACGCATGAAATTGTAGCGGCTTTGCACCTGATGCGGCGCGATCACGCGTCCAGCCAAGCCGAACTGATCAAGCTCCATGTCAAGGTCGGCCTTCTGCTGCTTCGCCGCTACCTGTTTGCCGTCCCAGAACAGGCGCACGCCCTGTGTCTCGTCCCAGCCGAAGGCAACGTGGTGCCAGGCATCAGGCGCGGGGGGCGTTGGGATCGTCCAGCTGACCCGCACGCGCGAAAGGTTGGCGTCGGTCACGAAGGCGTCAAAGCCGTGTCCGTTCCAGTCGATGCGCAGAAACGCCATGTCCCAGCTGCTGTGATCCCCGGCACTGGCGCGGAAGATTACGAAAGGCGCTTCGCCAACGGGCGTATGGCTGCGCCAGAAGAACGAAAGCGTGCCGCGCTGGGCATAGATGTTGCCCGGCGCTTCCCAAGCCACATAACCGCCATCGGTCCAGCGCCCCGCCCCCTTGAGCGCCCCATCGGGCACAATCGAAACATCGCTCCTGAAATTGGGCGCGGCAGCGCCGCCCGAAACCGTCGCGTCAAACCCTTCATCGAGCGGCGCCCGGAACAGCAGCCCCCCGGCATCCTGCGCCTGCGCCCCAGGCGCGGCCGCACACAGACCGGCTACCGCCAGAGCAATGGAAGAACAGGCCCGGTAAGCCACGAAACGCCGAAAGGTATGCAACACGCAGATGTCTCTCCCTTGCGGGATCGGACCGCAAGCCCTTCCCGTTCGCCTTGGATGTGCCTTTATGACACCGGTATCAATTCAGTTTCAAGGTGAATATGGCATTGGGCGCAGCAAGTTATCAGAACCCTGCAAAGTCAGCGGCTACACGCCCGTGCGCAGCCGCGCCCGCATTCGCGTCCAGGTGACCTAGCAGTTCTATACCCTTGAGTCGGTGCCGATGCGCTGCAACATAGGCAGCGCGCCAACCGAAGGACCTGATCCAAATTACGGAGGCCGCCACGGGAAACAGGATGCAAAACGCGATGCAGCACGAAGAGACCGCCGATCTGCCCTATTTGCGCAAAGTGGTAGGCGCCTCGATGGCCGGCACCGTGGTCGAATGGTACGAATTCTTCCTGTACGGTACCGCAGCAACCCTGGTCTTCGGCAAGGTGTTCTTTCCAGCCACGGGCAACGACCTGGACGGCGTGATCGCGGCCTTTGCCACTTATGCGGTAGGTTTCATCGCGCGGCCGCTCGGAGGAATCATCTTCGGGCATATCGGCGACCGGATAGGCCGCAAGTCGCTGCTGCAATTCAGCCTGATGCTGATCGGCGGCTCCACTTTCCTGATGGGATGCCTGCCGACTTTCAGCGCGATCGGCTACATGGCGCCGGTGCTTCTGGTGCTGCTGCGCTTCGTTCAAGGGTTCGCTCTTGGCGGTGAGTGGGGCGGCGCGGTACTGCTGGTGGCAGAGCACAGCCCCAATCGCAGTCGCGCATTCTGGGGCAGCTTCCCGCAGGCGGGCGTGCCGCTGGGCAACCTTCTGGCTACCATCGTCCTGCTGCTGCTTTCGGCCACGCTGTCTGACGCCCAGTTCATGTCGTGGGGCTGGCGCTTCGGCTTCTGGCTCTCGGCCGTCATTGTCGGCATCGGGTACTATATCCGAACCCAGGTATCCGATTCCCCCATCTTCGAAGCGGCCAAGGCCGAAGCGAAAGAACGCGCGGACGACGGCTACGGCCTGACGGAAGTGTTCCGCCGCTATCCGCGCGGTGTATTCACGGCGATGGGCCTGCGCGTGGGCGAAAACATCCTGTATTACATGGTCGTAACGTTCTCGATCACGTATCTGGCGCATATCGGCGTTGACACCACCAAGATCCTGGCGCTGCTTTTCTGCGCGCACATCCTGCACGTGCTGCTCATCCCGCTGTTCGGTGCGATGGCCGACCGGATCGGCCGCAAGCCAGTCTATTTGTTGGGCGCGGCGCTGACGATGGCGTGGCCTTTCGTGGCATTCCCGATGTTTGCCAGCACAAGTACCGCCATTGTGCTGGGAGGCATCTTCATCGGCATGTTCGTCCACGCCCTGATGTACGCCCCACAGCCCGCCATCATGGCAGAGATGTTCCCGACCAGAATGCGCTATTCAGGCGTCTCTCTGGGCTATCAGGTGACCGCGATTTTCGCCGGTTCTTGGGCTCCGTTGATCGGGACAAGCCTGCTGCGCGCCTATGATGACTGGATGCCGATCGCATTGTACATCTCGGGTGCGGGTGCCATCAGCCTGATTGCCGCGCTGCTCATGACCGAGAGCAAAGGCGCGTCCCTTATCGCCATCGACCGGGAGGATGAGCGCCGACTTGGCGCGCCGTCATCCTGACTTGCTCGATCCCGCTCTTGCGGAACGCCCAAAGGGAAACCATCCAAAACCGAGCGCCGCAAAAAGCATGACGGTTGGCGCCACCAATGCAGCGGGGCGAATGGGTTCGACCGGCGATTTGCTCAATTGAAGTACCAGATAGGAAAGCCAGAAACACGTCGGCAGCGACGGCGTGATCACAAAGCGCCGCAACAGTGCGAGTACCCCCGCGATCCACGTCCCGACAAGGACCACAAGCCCCAGATAGCCGGTCTCCACCATGGTTTGGATGTAACTGTTGTGGAACGAGAAAGCCGTGCCTTCCTGACGGATGTCGAAGTATCGCCAGAAGCCGATCGCATCGGGATTCTCCGGCGTCCAGAAACCGAAGTATCCGGTGCCTAGCCAGGGTCGTTCGGCAACGATGAACTCCGCCCGATACCAAAGATACCCGCGCCCGGTCAGCCCGGCATCTTTCGCCGCCACCTGCTGCACGATAACAAGCAGTTGCTCGAAAAAGACGGCGCCTAAAATCAGCCCGGCAAGCAAGGCAAGGCTGACAAGCGCCTTCGCCGTCGGGGATCGACTGCGCATGATCAGCAGTATCAGCATCAAACCCGCCGCCAACACCAGCGATGCAAGCGCCCCCGCTGAGCGCGCCTGGTGCGTCGCCAGGATGCAAAACAGGATAGTCATGGCACATCCAATCGTCGCTGCAAACGCCCGCCGTTCAAGGCACACCGCCGCCATGGCCAAGGACAACAAAGCGCCGGTGGCGGCGCTGTCGGCAAAGTAGTTCTTCGCCTCGCCCCCAAGTCCGAAGAGCGCGGGAGCCCCCGTCACACCGTCCGGCCGGGTATGCCCGATGAGGAACGATGCCACCGTATATCCGGCAAACGCGCAGAAAAGTCCTAACAAGACCGCGCGTGGCCGTGCCGCCTGCGACAGCAGCAGACCTGCGAAGGCCGTGATCGCCATCTGGACCGCCGCCCGGCCGGTCACCAGCGGATGAACCGCCCACAAGATCGATGCCAGCGCCAAAACTGGATACGCCAGTTGCAAGCGGCAGCGGAGCATGACCGCTCGGCACTGATCCAGCCTTATTGCGGCATACAGCACCATCAACGCCAGCCCGATTGCAGCGCCGCCCGTCCCCAGGTTCGCCGGAATGCGCGAAAGAACGATGAACCCGGCGAATACCCCATCCTGCACGATCCGGTCCGCCGCAAGTTCGCTCAACCGGCTTCGGCGCGAAGACATCACCGGAGTTGGCACCACGATCGTATTCATCGTATCGCCTCCATCCCAGGTGAGCGGCGAGAAAGGATACTTGCCGACGATAGCGCGGCCTGCAGCAGACGGCCAAGCGGACGCTCAAGCTGTCGGTGCGCCAGCCCTCCTACAGCAACGGAACTGCCCAGCGCGCCGACCATCCACAACGGCGCAGTAGCGGCATTCAGCATCCCGAACCGTTCTGCCGCTATCGTTGCCGCCTGTGTGACGAAGGGATGTGTCAGATAGAGCGCGTAGCTTGCCGCCCCGATCGCCTGAACAGGTTGCCATGCGACGGCCAGTCCTCCCCTTTCAGCGACAAGCGCGGCCAGCACAGCGATGGAAGCCGGTAACAACGACACCGGCCAGCCACCCGGCAGCGGCCACCGGGCTGCGATTACCAGCACGATAAGGGCAATGCCCCCGGTGACTGCCGCACCCCAGGCTGCCGCGCGTGAAGCCGGGAGAAGAGGATATAGCAGGCCGACGATCATTCCGGCTGCAAACTCCAGCAGTATCGGCTGCGTCAGGAAGCGCAGTTCAAAACCAAGATATGGACGCAGCACGATGCCCAGACATACCGCCGAGGCCAGCACTGCCGCGCCCAGGATTACCCGGCCCACCACGTCGCGAACGATCAGCGTAAAGGCAAATACAACGTAGAAGGCCATTTCTAGGTTGAGTGACCAGCCAACAAACAGGATCGGCCGCACGGTTCCGTCCGCCCGCTCCCCGGGGATGAAGGCAAGGGAACGCACCAGCGCCCCCCAGTCCGCGCGCGTAGTTCCCAGCAACGCAGGCCAGGCCAGCGCCAGAGCGAACACCGCAACCGTCAAGGTCCAGTAAAGCGGCGCGATGCGCACCAACCGGCTGGTCAGGAAGCCGGCCGGAGTGACTGCCCTGCGCGACGTCGTATGAACCATGATGAAGCCGCTGATGACGAAGAACAGATCGACACCTACCGCAAAAAGGTTGAACACACCTTTGCCCAACCCAAGTACGACACCCAACGCTTCGAGATGAACGATCACGACTAGCAAGGCTGCCAGCGCCCTTAATGCCTGGATGTTGAGAAGCATGCGTCAAACGCCTCGAAGCCGAGATACGAACATCGTATCCCGGCCTCGATACATCCCTCCGACAGGGCGGTCGACGCCGCGAGCGGAAAGATGATTTCGTTTCGGAGATAATTACCCCCGGATCGATCAGGCCATCAGGCCAAGCGTGCTGTTGTATTCGCCGGTCGTCATATACGTGATATCCGACAGGCCAAATTGTGTGTCGCCGGTCAGGGTAATCTTGTCCGCCCCGATCGAAACCACCGTCGCCGTGGCCGTATGGCTGATCGACACTGCGCTGGACTTCACGTTCACCAGTACCAGCTTGTCAACGCCATGCTGGAAGTCGGTCACGTTGTCCTTCCCATAACCGGTCGAGAACACGAAAGTATCTGCCCCTGCCCCGCCGGTCAGCGTATCGGTGCCGGCACCGCCGTTCAGCACGTCATTGCCTGCGCCGCCATCAAGAAGGTCATCGCCAGCCCAGCCGAAAAGCTTGTTTGCGGCGGCATTGCCGTAAAGCTTGTTGGACAGTGCATTACCGGCCCCGTTGATCGCCGCCGCACCAGTCAGGCGCAGCGTCTCGACATTGGCCGGCAGCGTGAAGCTGACCGCAGACATGACAGTATCGTTGCCTTCGTCTGCATTTTCAAGCACGCGGTCGCCAGTCGAGTCGACGACATAGACGTCATCCCCCTTGCCGCCGATCAGCGTGTCGTTGCCTGCACCGCCATCGATGTAGTCATTACCGCCAAGGCCGTTCAGCACGTTATTGCCACCATTGCCGATCAGACGGTTGGCTTCAGCGTTGCCGATGCCGTTGATGCTGGCGGTTCCATCGAGACGCAGGTTCTCCACGTTGGCAGAAAGGGTGTAGCTGACCGAACTGACCACCAGGTCCGAGCCTTCGTTGGCATACTCTACGATTTTCACCGCCTTGTCGTCGACACGATAGATATCGTCACCGATGCCACCCATCAGAGTATCGGCACCGCCGGCACCATCAAGATAGTCATTACCGGCCATGCCCTTCAGCAAGTTCACGGCGCTGTTGCCCACAAGGCGATTGTCGAGCGCATTTCCCGTGCCATCGAGCGCCTTGTCGCCGCTCAGCGTCAGGTTCTCGACATTGTCCCCCAGCACGTAGCTGTCACTTGCGAATACGGTGTCCGTGCCGCCATTCAGCGCCTCGACCACCTTGTCCAGTCGCGAACTGACGCGGAACACGTCGTTGCCGCTGGTGCCGTTATAGACCTTGCCCGTAATCGTGCCGTTCGAAGACTGCACCGGTGCAGTGGTGGTAGGAGCAGGAGTCGGGGTCGTCACTGGGGGAGTGGTCGTCACCGGCGTTGCGGGTTCGGGCGTCGTGCTCACGGGCTGGGGCGCATTGCTCGATGCCGTCGGCGTGTAAACCACGTGCTTGCCATTGCTCGTCGTCGACACCGTGTCCGACGTGCGATAGGCGCGGATGTAGTCGATCTTCATCTCGCCGGTAGGCGTGCTTGCATCGCTTGGCCCGCTCCAGCTTTCGGTGCCGCCAACAGCAAGGTTGACGAGCATGTACATTTCCTTCTTCATCGCCGCAGGTGTCGCCTGCCGCGCCACTTCCATGCCGTCGATGTAGTAGATGATCCGCTCGCCGTTCCAATCGACACCATAGGTGTGGAACTGCGTCGTATCCAGTACCGCGCGGTCTTGTGCCTCCATGGTCTTCCCCGGCGTGCTGGTGCCGTGCGTGGTCATGTAAAGGACGTTCGGATCCTTGCCATGCTGCTCGAAAATGTCGAGTTCGGGGGGCCAGCTGTTGTCGGTTGGCAGCAGCCAGAAGGCCGGCCAGAAGCCATTGCCAGAAGGCATCTGCGCTCGGATCTCGAAGTAACCGTACTGCTGCGCGAACGTGAACTTCGACGTCAGAAGTCCGGAGGTCCAGGTGTGGCCGTCCATGTACTGCAGGATATCGCTGCTCGCGCGCTCTGCCGTGATGGTCAGCACGCCGTCGTCGATCGAAAACGGGTTCACGCCCAGCGCCTTCTTGCCGGTGCCGCCCCAATCCTCATCGAAATAGAGCTGCGCTTCGGTGCGCAAGGTGCGGCTGGCAATCGTGCCCGGACCGCCGTTCCCGAATTCCGTGCGCCAGGTTCCGCCCTTGGAATAGAGGCTGAGCGAATTGAACTCGTCGCCGAACGACTGGACAAAGGCGGAGCGATCAAGCTCGTAAGTGAAGTCAGTCGCGGCGAGGCGGGTCGCCTGCACGTTGCGAAGGATCAGATCCTCGCCGTTCCCGAAATGAAGGACGGTATCATTGCCGACCTGCTGCGCGATCGACTGGATCTGCTTGAAAGCGGTGACGCCGTATCCGCCAAGCTGAATCTTGTCGATTCCCGATGCGAAATCCATGATCACGTCGCTGCCGTTACCGGCCGTCACGATAAACCTGTCCGCGCCGCCGCCACCGATCAGTACGTCGTTTCCGGCGCCGCCGTTGATCTGCTGGGCATATTCATTGCCGACAATGACGTTATCAAGGTCATTGCCGCCGCCGTACCAGGCCTGATTGCCTTCGAGGATCAGGTTTTCAACGTTCGCGCCCAGAATGTGATAAACTGACGAACGGACGGTATCGACGCCCTCGCCCTTGGCCTCAAACACCTTGTCCTTGATCGACGAGACGACATACGTGTCATCGCCTGCCCCACCATAATAGCTGTCACCGCCGCCGTAGCCGCGCATGATATCGGCTTTTGCAGTTCCCTTGAGAGAGTCCGCGCCGCCAGTGCCGAAGAACGAGTTTACAGCCGCCGAAGAGCTGTTAAGTAAAACCCCGAATGCGTTCTTATAAGAAAAAGACATTATCTAAATCCCCGTCACGCAAGCTCAATTGCTTTGCCGTGTCGAGGATTTGAATAAGACAGCCATTCACAATGGCGGCATAAGGACTGTGGTAAACGGAGTTTAATCGATTGCAGGGATCGACTCTTTATTCTTTACTGGCACCCACATTGATATTTTTGAGAAAAACTTGGCGTAGCCAGCCTTGCGGCGCTCACCCAGTTCAGCCAAGCTCAATGTGATTACAAACGTCAACGCTGTCGCCGTCAAACCTCCCAACAGCGATCCATTACTGCCCGGCCACATCACCGAGATCAGCACCATTACCGGCAGATGAGCGATGTAGAGCGTAAAGCTGGCGCCGGCACAGAAGCGAACGACTCCCTCCAGCCGCCGCGGCCAGATCGAACGGTCGACTGCAGCAGATGCTAAAATCACTATCGCTGCCGCCAACAACAGGCCCAACGATAAATAGTAGCCCATGCTCGCAGCCAGTCGGCCCGCCTCTGCCCATTCGAATAGCGGCATCGCCACAGCCGCGCACCACTTGCGCAAAATTATCGCAGTCAGCGCGACCAGCGATAGCGCGGCCAGCGCATGCGCACGCTTCATCCGCATGCCCCGGCGAACCACGCTCCAGGCAGCAACACCCAGCAGCCAGAGCGGGAAAGCAAGGATGATACGCGGCCCGCACACGGCCAGCCATAGGCCGGCAAGCACCCAACGCCTGACGCCCCTGCCATAAAACATGACGGCGAAGCCAACATAGTACGCAACCTCGTACCCGAGGGACCAGAACGGCGCGCCCGTGCTGATCATCGCACGATCAAACCAGATCTCGTTAGTGAACGTGAGATAGCGCAGCAAAAGCCACCCGCCCGGCGGCTCTCCAATAGCCCCCGCGCGCAGGCTTACGCTTCCTGCAGCGTAAGCCTGAGGGTCGAATGCAACACCCAAGGCATAGCATAAGACAAGCACGGCAACAGCCAATGGTACGACTGAATACATCCGCAATGCACGCGCCCTGGCGAATGCACGCCAGTCTTTCTCCTTATTTTGCGCAACGAAAGCGATCACAAATCCAGACAGAACGAAGAATATTGCTACACCTTCTTTCGCACTGTGCCCGATCATCGCGGGAAGCTGCAGCTGATAGACTTCGCCCGCGTGCCCGATAAGAACCAGCATCGCCGCGAACAAGCGCAGCAGATCGAGAAATACCGATAAGTTTCTGCTCACGATGCACTCCGCCCCTGCGCGATCCGAGATGCGATCGCGCCGCCCGCAGCACAGAACTGACACGGGCCCAACGGAATCAGACTAGGAACTTTGCGGGACGTCTCTCAATCTGAAGTGCATCCAAAATACAGGCAATCGCCCAAGGCCTGCCCCGAGAATCCCGAAAACTTTGGCGCGGCTGGCGCCGCGCCGCATCAGAAGTTCAGGAAAAGAACCGCCACCCCGCCCCAAAGTGCGAGGCTGATGGTCGCACCCACAAGCCAACCGCGCCACAGTATCGGCCGCGCGCCTACCACTGCCGATGGTCTGGCCGGCCGAACAGCCGAACGTGGGGGAGGTGCTTGAGACATCCTCCCTCTGCTACCGCAGAAATCCTTTGATCAGGTTAAATAAGGCCTCTGCAGCCCTCCCGGAGACCACTCACACGGCAACGGCTGCCGAAATTCCTGCCCTTACGGCCAATGCCTCCAACCGAGACAGCATCGCGTCGCGCAGGCTTTCGCGGCGAACGGCCGAACTGCAATAGGGTTCAAGCGCCGCCACGTCAGTCAATGCCTGCGCAGTACGTTCCGCGTTATACCCCAGCACACGTCGGACCATGGGCAATGCCTCCGCCACGCGCTTGGCCTGAGCCTTCAGGAATGGTGCGCGCGGATCTGATACAATCCTGTGCCGAAATTCCTGCGATGCGGTATCCTCGCGAAGCTGGATTAATGAACCGAACGGCTCCGCACGTCTCCCGAAGCGGAACAACTGCACAGGGTCTGGTGGCGGCACCAGAGCGATATCAACCTTCAAATCGAGCGATGCCGCCCAGTCAGCCCACTTTGCAGTCGAGAAATTTCGCGAAACCGCAAAGCCCCGCCAGGGAACACCGAACGCATCCGCAATAATTGCGCCGTGCAATGACTCCGTCAGCACTAGCCGTGCGCCGGCTAGGCAGCGAATTACCGATTCCGGCGTGCCCCGAGGGTCCACAAGCGTGAACCCGGCCATCTGCACGGCCTCACGCCATCCAGGAAAATCCATGGTCTCGAAGTGGGGAACCACTGCGACCCCGCCCTGAAGGTCCGTTTCACGAGGCCTGAAACGGCGCAGCAATGGCGCGAGGATTGCGCCATCAGTCAACACTCTGTCCGCATTCAGATCCAATAGGCGGGCTGTTACGGGGCCACGGACGCAATGATAATCGACATGGCAGGAACGCCATCGATTTACATCGGTGTAGCCAGCTCCGCTGGAGAATACGTGCAGAACGCGAGCCTGCCCGGGGTCGATACCCACTATGGTGCCAATGCCGACGAATGCCGCTTCGTAAGAAGCGGCGTCGCTGCCCGTATCAAGGAACAGATCCGGCGCAAGCGTCGGCCATAGTTCAGCGTTGAGATCGTCACCGAAGTTCGGAACCGATGGTCGGTAATGAAGCAACTTCATCGCGTGCGCCCTGCGCCAAGCCGCATGCCCGCCGCGACGATCTGCGATTGAGCCGCCCGCCCAACTCCCCGCCGAATCAACTGCGATACCCCTGAAACGGCGACGGCAGGCGCCAACCGAAGGACTCTTTGCATCCGATATGAACCGATCCGAAGCACCCCGCCGGCCCGCCAACGCGGCTCACAGAGTGATGCGCCTAATAGCGGGCGCATTTCCCGTATTAAAATTCCACAACACACCTCTCAGGAAAATCTCAACAATATCCGATATGGATAATTTAAAACCCGAATCCATCCAATTTCTTTAGCAGGAATTGTTGTTTAACAAATTGGTTTAGACTTATAATGGAAATGCCGTAAATATTCGTTGATACAAATTTCGCAAGAGTCGATGCGCGAATCTGGCGGAATTAAATCACAGGTTGACTGATATGTTCGGCGATTATCCGTATTTATACTCAGGAGGAATTCATGCCGTTTTTTTTAGGGGATGAAAACGTCAATTATATCTCGGGCACCGATGGCAAAGATGCCATTGCAGGCGGCAAGGGCGTGGACGTCCTTTATGGTGGAGGGGGCAGTGACGCCTTCGTCATCCGCCTGTCCGACATGGACCCAGCGCTTTCCAGCGCGACGTCGATGACCGGGAAAGCCCAGGACTTCATCTACGACTTCTATGGGGCAGGAGTTTACGAAGCCGGTAACAACGACTTCCTCTATCTTGACGGGTTTGGCGCCGGCTCGACGATTACCTTCCTCAGCTATGGCTACAACAGCAGCAGTCCGGGTGGTGACATCCACGCTCAATTCTACTCGATCCACAGCACGAATACCGGCCTGGACTACGTCATCGCCATCGGCTCGATGAATGGAAACCAACTCGTGCTCGGAGACTATAATTTCTACAATTGATGCCGCAGAGGCGCTTTAGAATTACGGACGAGAGGGAGCATTCTCCCTCTCGTTCTTTGACGGATCGTTGGCTTCTGCTCCTGTAAGCGCGCGAACAAAATGATCCCAATCGGGGCAATTAATCAGGAATTAGATCGGCATCGAACGGGTCTTGCTTTGCAGAAAAGGCCAATTGAAAGCCAAGCTGCATGCACGACCTGGACACGACGAATTCGGAAGACATCATGCCGAAAATCACGGGAATTTTCTCAGTTCTACTGCTCAACCTGGCCATGACCGCCTGTGCCGGGAACAGTGCATTGCCCGAACTGACGCTCTCAGGCCCAGAGACGCACTATACCCTTGGGGCCGGGGATAAATTGCGCATAACCGTTTATGGCGAAGACAAGCTGACCGGAGAATACCTCGTCGATGGGTCAGGCGCGATCGCATTCCCGCTTATCGGAGCGGTGCCGGCGAAAGGACTGACCGCCCCCGCGCTGGCCGATCGTATCGCGGCTGGCCTGAGCAAAGGGTATCTGGACAACCCCAGCGTCGCGATCGACGTGCTGAACCTGCGCCCCTACTATATCCTTGGCGAAGTGAACAAGCCCGGCGAATACCAGTTCGCCGAAGGGCTGACAGTCTTCAGCGCGGTCGCGAAAGCTGAAGGCTTCACTTACCGTGCCGACGAAAAGCGCGTTTATATTCGCCATAAGGATGGGGTTAGCGAAGTCCTTTACCGGCTGGACGGTATCACCCCAGTCCAACCGGGGGACACCATCCGCGTGCTCGAACGACGGTTCTAATCGATGAGCGCGCAACTGGTCTGCCACATGCTCCGCGCGACCACACGCATCGCCGCGCTCTATCTGTCGGCAGCGTGGTGTCAATTTGCGGCGGCACAAACGATCGGTCCGGCCATTCAGGAGCCTGACGACGTCGCTGGGCGACGTGTCATCCCGGAATACGCCCCCATCGGTTATGATCTCCACGGATTTGACGTACTGCCTTCTGTGACCTTCGGCGCAAAAAGCGACAACAACATCTTCACGCGGTCCAGCCTTGAACGCTCTGACATATCGTTCGTGGCGGAGCCTCGGCTTCGGATCAAGCGTAAAGGCCGGCAGAGCAATATCGCCGCTGAAGCCAGCGCCCGTGCGACCAATTACGCCCGCTTCAATGATCAGGATTCAACAGAATATCGTTTCGAAGGTACATACACCCTCGGAACTGGGGACGCGAACTTCGTCAGCACCAATTTAGGCTATCGCCGAGAAGCAGTGCTGCGCGGGACGGCGGAGTACGATTTGCCCGCAGGCGAACCACTCATCCGCCGGGTCCTTCATGGCTCCGTAACTGGCCACATACGGCTAAATCGCTTGTCATTGGACGCACAAATCCTAGCGGCACGCCAGTCTTACGAAGATGTCAGGATTGCGGGCCAGGCCAGACTATCTCAGGATTTCCGAAACGTAAAACGCCACGGCCTGCACGCACTGGCATCTTATGAAATGAGCGGCCGCACATCATTCTTTACAAATCTCGAATATGATCAATTCAATTACAATAGCTCGCCACTCATTGAAGATCGGGATGCAAACAGCTGGAGTGCCACTGCCGGCGTAAAGTACGAACTAAACCGCATATTCTACGCGCAGCTGGGTATCGGCTATCGCCAGTACGACTTTAGGGAACCCACTTTAGGCGCGATCAAGGGCATCGCGGTGTCCGGCCATCTGCGATATTTCCCATCTCGTTTGCTGGCGATCCGTGCGCTTGTCGAACAGAGTAATACCACCAGCCCTTACGATTTCGTCGGCGCCGTCACACTCACTACGGCGCGTATCGAGACGGAGTATGAAATGCGCCGCAGCCTATCTTGGCTTGGCGCCGTGAAATTCACTCTGGAAGACTATGCAAAGCAGCCTTACTCTGCCCGGCGCATCGAGGCGACCGGGGGACCACGGCTCCGCTTCAATCGTTGGCTGTCTGCCGATGCAACCCTCGGATTCGCACGTAGGTTCGTGAATGGAGTGGCTCCTTTCGAGCCCTATTCTCAATTCTACGGCATGATTTCGGTCACGGTGTCGCGATGAGCATCTCGACTGCGCACCCGGCTGGCGGGTCATTCATCGTCCGCCGCCTCTCTGCAACTGCCCCGAATCGGCCAAATGCAGCGCCGCTTCGTGAGGCGGATCTCAAAATCACGGCACTCAGGCGCGCTGTTTCCATCAGGCTTGCCATGCTCCCTGCTTTCGCTGCTGCGGGACTGGCCGCTTGTTTCCTGCTCAACGCGAAGGGCACCGTGGAACACCACTTCGTTCCACCGCCAACTGTGACTGATGCGGCAGCACGCAATCTAAACGAGCCAGTGCAGGTGGTCGTTCGTGATGCGCTGATGGCAAATAGTGTGACGCCGTTCGTAGCGCTGGGGAATGACCGCCCAATCCCGCTGCGAGTCGACAAGGAGAGTAACGGATATCTTCGTGCTCTGGATTGCCTTGCCAGCGCACTCATTTACGAAGCAGGGGATGATCGGCACGGGCAGGCCGCCGTTGCCCAAGTTGTCTTGAATCGTTTGCACCACCCTGCTTTCCCACATTCGATATGTAAGGTCGTTTACCAGGGCTCAGAGCGCGCCACAGGATGTCAGTTCACTTTCACTTGCGACGGCGCTCTCGGCAGAATGCCATCGCCAGCAGCCTGGCGCCGCGCGCAAAAGACTGCCGCGGATTTCCTGGCAGGAGAAATCGATCCGACTGTCGGGCTGGCCACGCATTATCATACCGAGCAGGTACACCCCTACTGGAGCGCCACTTTAGACAAAATTGCCAAAGTTGGCGATCACCTGTTCTTCCGGTGGCGCGGTAGCTGGGGGCGAAAGGCAGCATTCGGCGCGCACTATGTCGGCGACGAACCATATCAGCTTAAACTCGCTGCCTTGTCGCTTGCTCACAATACTGCCGATGGCACCGTCACGGTCGCTGCAGGCACATTGCCGACAGTCGAACTGACGACCGCTGCAGCCACATTAACTAAGAACCCTGGTGAACACTTCATCCTTGTCGATGGTGGCGGCGACGGAACCGGGCTGGCCATGCAAGGTCTGAACGAATGCATCGGGCAGACCTATTGCAAAGTCGTAGGCTGGGATCGCCGATCACAGACAAATGGCGCACCGGCAAGACCGCTCATTGGCACGGTCGCGTTTCTATATGTGAGTGACAAACGCACTGGCGTTGAGATCGTACTTTGGGACTGCGCCCGCTTCAATCGCCCGGTGGACACGCAATGCCTGTCTGATCGCAATCGCCGCTGGATCACTTTTCAAGGCGACCTTTCCCGTGCCTCGTGATCCCCACACCTTAAGAGACCCGACCGCAGAGCCGAACCTATGCGTTCGACCGGATGGCAAAGGTAGCGCCTTCTTCACCAGCAAACGGCACGACGGGGCACGCGACATGAACGGATCCGCCATGCCACGTTTTCGTTATCGGCAGCGCTGGAATTTGATAATTGCGCTGATCACAGTGCCCGTCACATCGCCGGCGGCCGCAGAAACGTTGGGTGATGCAATCGCCGATGCTTATCGGCATAATCCGGGAGTCGAAGCCGCACGTGCCAACACCCGGGCGGCGAAAGAGAGAGTACAACAGGCAAAAGCACAATACGGCCCAACACTTACCGCAGATGCTGGTTACTTACATGCATGGCGAAACGTTGTGCAAAACGGCAAAACGGTACTCAGGCAGTCTGGCTTCACGCCGCAATTGTCCGCTTCGCTCGACCAGCCGCTGTTCACCTTTGGCCGCCTGACTGCGGTGCGGAGGATCGCGGATGCAGGCTATGGTGCGTCGGTAGCCGACATGCGCGCCTCTGAGCAGGACATGCTTGCGAACGTCATTATTGCTTATGCGGCCGTCCTTCGCGACGAGAAGCTTGTTGTCATTGCACACGCTAATCTTGATCAGCTTACCGAGCAACTTGACCAGATAAATGCTCGTTATTCAGCGCGTTACGCCACCGAAACTGATTTGCAGCAGACACGCAGCCGCATTTTCAGCGGTCAGGCTCAGCTTGAAATCGCGCAAGGCAGCCTGCTCGCCAGCCGCAACAGTTTTCGCAATATTGTAGGACGCTATCCCGATGCGCTGGCCCCGCTTCCCCAACTGCCACCGCTCCCTGCAAGTATAGATGATGCCCAGGCGGCAGGCAGTGTAAATAGCCCGTTGTTGCAGTCGGCTCGCTTCGACCTTGCGGCCGCGCAAGGCCGGATCGCTCAAGCACGGGGGAACGCCCGCCCTTATGTCGGCTTGCAAGCAAGCGTTGCACGCTCTCCTTTGACCATCACCAGCGACGATCCACGTGAACTGACTGCCCAGGTACAGGTCGGCATGACCGTACCCCTCTATTCCGGCGGCCTGCTATCTGCCCGCATCAACGAGGCTCGGCAGCTTGCGGATGCAGCCAATCAACAACTGGAACAGACTGCACGCGACGTCAGGGAAAATATTGCCAGCTACTGGGACCAGTTGGCCGCGGCCCGACGCGCCCTGCCTGCATATAACCGTGCCGTAGCAGCCGCACAAAGCGCCCTCGACGGCGCAACGCAGCAGCAACTCGCCGGTCAGGTCACCTCGCTAGACGTGCTTGACACGGCACGCGACCTGCTTCTTTCCCGCCAGACCCAGGCGCAATCCGAAGCACAGCTATTCGTCCAGCATGCCCTGCTTCTGGGTGCGATGGGCCTGCTGCGCGCCGACGCGTTTGCGCCCGGCACTCCGGCGTTTGATCCATCGGCATACGAGGCCACCGGTTGGGCGGGGCTGCCCATCGGTCCGCTTATCCGGCCAATCGACGCCGTGGCTTACGACGGCCGCTTCAAGCCAACGCCTGTATCTGTCGAAAACGACAGCGAGCCGGGGCACAACATGGCTGCGGAGCCGAACCAGCAATGAATCCCGCCAAACAACAAAATACGTTGCCAAAACAGGCCGCAAACCATCCCACAGGACATCATCGATGCAATTGAAACACGACGATCTGTTCGGTGAAGTTCGCGACCTTCTACGCTCGATACTGCCAGCGATATGGCCAATCGTGACCTTCAGCGCGATATTCAACGTCCTGCTGTTGTCAGGATCGTTCTTCATGCTTCTGGTCTACGATGACGTCTTGGCCAGTCGCAGCGGAGCGACCCTGGCCGGCCTCTTGCTGATGGTCACGGTCGCCTACATATTCCAGGGAGCGATCGACGTCATCCGATCCCGCGTGCTTTTGCACTCCGGCGCGCAGACCGACCAGCGGCTGTGCGACAGACTTTACGACATCATCAGCCGGTACGAACATGAAGTCGGCCCGATGCCGTCCGGTTCGGCGCCGGTAAGGGATCTTGATGTAGTGCGCAGCTACATCACCGGGCCGGGGCCGCTGGCGCTGCTCGATCTGCCGTATGTCTTGATGTTTCTGGCCATCCTTACAGTGTTTCACTGGGCCCTGGGGCTGGCCACCGTTGCGGGCGTGATGATCATGATTGCCCTCATGATACTGGGTGACCGCCGCACGCGAGAACCCGCATCGCACGCGGCAGCGGTCACTGCCGCACGCTTCAGTATGGCCGAGGATGTTCGCCGCAACAGCGAGGTTTTGCGGGTTCTTGGAATGGGGGCCAGACGGCGCGCCAGCTGGGACGCGATCAGCTTCAAACTGATTGCCGCACACGATGAACTTGCTGACATTTCCGGCCGCACGCAAGTGATGAGCAAGGCATTTCGCCTGTTCCTGCAATCCTTCGTCTTGGCGGTCGGTGCGTTTCTGGTGATCAACAACGATGCCACAGGGGGCGTGATCATCGCCGGCTCCATCCTCAGCGCCCGCGCTCTGATGCCGGTCGAGCAGACGATCGGCCAGTGGAAGGCGATGACGGAAGCAAGTCAGGCCTGGAGGCGGCTTACAGCCCTGCTTGATCGGGTTCCTCCTGTGGAGCTTCCGATGCCGTTGCCGCGCCCGCACGTCAGTCTGGAAGTTCAGGGCGTGGTTTGCGGCCCTCCCGGCCGACAGAAAATAACGGCAGCAAATGTATCGTTCCGTCTGACTGCCGGCGAAGCTCTCGCGGTGATCGGCCACAGCGGATCCGGCAAGTCTTCACTGATGCGTGCACTCACGGGCGCGTGGCCTCTGCTGAGGGGGGCAGTGCGCCTTGACGGCGCATCGCTCGACCAATGGGACCCGGCACAGATCGGGCGCGATATCGGCTACGTACCGCAGGCGATCGAACTTTTCGAGGGCACTGTCGCTCAGAACATCGCCCGGTTTGATCCTCAGGCAACCCCCGATGCCATCATTGCGGCAGCTCGTGCCGCCGACGTCCACGACATGATCGTCGCCCTGCCTGGAGGTTATGAATATCCGATCGGGGGACCGTCTGGCGGGGGACTGTCCGGTGGACAAAAGCAAAGGATCGCCCTTGCCCGCGCGCTATACGGCGATCCATTTCTGATCGTGCTGGACGAACCGAACTCCAATCTTGACGCGGCCGGGGAAGACGCACTGCTCCTTGCCATTGCCGCTGCCAAGCAGCGAGGCGCAATAGTGGTCATCGTCGGCCACAGGCCAACGGTGTTCGCGCAAGTCGATCACATCATGATCATGGCCGACGGCCAGGTCCTGCAGATGGGCGAACGGGCCGAAATAATGAAGCGTATCAACTTCAGTCCTGCGCCCACGCGCGCGCCCCAACCTCAAGCAGAGTAGAAGCCGTGGCCAGCGAAATAGTCATCGAACCGAATGCCCTGCCCGTTGCATCAGGCACGGCGGATTACGAACCGGCGCGCAGTCTGCGCAGCGAAGTGCGCATGGGCCTGTGGCTGTCCGGCATTCTGGTGTTCGGGTTGGGTGGGCTTGCCGCATTCCTGCCGATGGCCGGTGCGGTCATCGGTCCGGGTGAAGTCACGGTATCCAGCCATGTCAAGGAAATCGGCCACCCGACCGGTGGCGTCGTGGCGGATATCATGGTGCGCGACGGGGACCATGTTTCCAAGGGACAGGCACTGATACGGTTTGATTCCAACGTCAGCGGCGCCGCAGCCACTTATACCGGGGAGAACGTCGACCAGCTTCTGGCGCGGGCGGCACGACTGACAGCGGAACGCGACAACAGCAAGGACGTGGCCTTCCCTGAAGAGCTTAAGCGCCGCGCGAACGATCCGGACATTGCGGCGCTGATGAACCAGGAACGCCGGACATTCGTGCTGCGAAGGGATGCGCGGCGCGGGATGGTAGCGCAGTTGGCGCAACGGATCAGCCAATCCGAAGCGGACGTTGCCAGTTCCCGAGCCAGAGCCAGGAGCTATGCTGATCAGGCCGATCTAATCCAGGATGAACTGGACGCGACGCGCAAGCTTTATGAAAAGCGATACACGACCCTTGATCGACTGAATGCGTTGGAAAGATCCGCATCAGGGCTGGCCGCCGATACAAGCGCCGCCCGTGAATCGGCCGTTTCCGGGGCTGCACGGATCGGCGAACTACGGTTGCAGATGGGTTCCATCGAAGCCGAAGCCCGCAGCAGTTCGGCCGCTGAACTGATGGACGTCCTCTCCCGCATCAGCGAGCTGCGGCGTGCGCAGGTGGCAGCAGATGACAATTTCGACCGGGCTGTCATCCGGGCTCCGCAATCCGGCACCATTGACAAGCTGGCGTTTCGAACGGTGGGGGGGGTCGTGCCGGCGGGCCAGACGATCCTTGAACTGGTGCCGGACGACGATCGCCTGGTGGTCGAAACTACCATCTCGCCGGTGGATATTGATCAGGTCCGCATGGGTCAGAAAGCAGTGCTGCGCTTCAGCGCTTTCTCCACCCGAACGACGCCGGAACTGACCGGAACGGTCACGCACGTGTCAGCTGATCGGACGGATGACAAGACGACGCATAGTGCCTTTTACCGAGTCACGATCGCGCTGGATAAGGGCCAGCTTGCCAGGCTGGGGGGATTGCAACTGCGGCCGGGTATGCCCGTAGAGACCTTCATCCAGACAAATGAAAGGACGATGCTCAGCTACATTCTGAAGCCATTGGCCGATCAGTTGGCGCGCGCGTTCCGCGAAGGTTGAGGATCAAGTGGCGAAGCGCTGTGCCCATCGGCATATCTACGTATCTCTCGTTAAAGCGCAGGAAATATTCCGACGATACGGTTCCACGGACATTCTCGTGGGAACAAGAGCAAAGCGATGGGCGCCAATCCGATCCGCACCTCCCCAGTTTACGTCGCGGCCATGGAAAAGCTGGTCGGCGTTGTCCAGGATCTTTCCCGCGCTCGCGATGTCGATGTCGTAACGGCAATCGTCCGCGATGCCGCGCGGAATCTCACCGGCGCGGATGGTGCAACATTCGTTCTGCGCGATGGTGACCAGTGCTTCTATGCCGAAGAGAATGCCATTGCCCCCTTGTGGAAAGGCAAGCGCTTTCCGATGAACATCTGCGTCAGCGGATGGGTCATGCTGAACGCGCAAAGCATCGTTATCGATGATATCTACAAGGACCCGCGCGTCCCCGTCGAAGCCTATCGACCGACATTCGTGAAAAGCATGGCGATGGTGCCGATCCGCCGTAATTCCCCGATCGGCGCGATCGGCAATTACTGGTCCAGCCATCATGCGCCCTCGGCCGAGGAAGTGGCCATTCTCCAGGCGCTGGCGGACACGACATCGGTGGCGCTGGAAAATGCGGACCTTTATATGCGCTTGCAAGGCATGGTGCGTACCTTGCAGGACCAGCAGGCCCGCATCAGCGACCAGCACGCAAGCCTGGGCGTGTTCACCCGCGCCCTCGCTCACGATCTGCGTGAGCCGGTCAGAACGCTGATCGCATTTTCCGAACTTTTGCGCGGCCCGGCGCAGGATACCGGGGCACCTGAAACCAAGGAGGCCACTTATCTGCGATACATAGGGGAATCCGCGGAGCGGATGGGCTCCTTGATTGATTCCGTGGCGCGATACACCCGGCTTGATGAGCCCGCGCAGGCCGAATATTCGCTGTGCACGTTGACCGAGATCATCGCCGAAGTGCGCGAAAATCTTGCGCGTATCATCGCGGAGCGCAACGCCACGCTGGTCCATGGACCTTTGCCGGTACTCATCGCCGATTCCGTCCATCTGCGGCAATTGTTCCAGAACCTCGTCGCCAATGCGATCCTCCACAACGAGCCCGGCGTCACGGTGACGATCGGATACGAGATCGCCGCCGGCAAAGGCACGTTCTTCGTCAGCGACGATGGTGCCGGCATCCCCGAAAGCCAGCATGAGCAAATCTTCGAGCCGTTCCGCCGACTGGTACACCGCAATGACGCCAGCGGACTTGGGCTGTCGATATGCCGGCGGATCGTCTCGCTCTACGGCGGCCAGATTGGATGCGTATCTTCGCCCGGCTCGGGTGCCGCCTTTCACTTCACCCTGCCGGATGCACAGCAACCAGGAACTTTAGTGGATGCCGAGATGCCAGAGATTGCCAACGTCCTGATCGTGGATGACCGCGAGGCCGATCTTGAACTGACCGAACTCGCCCTGTTCCGACGCCCGAAACTGCATTGCCACTTGCGCAGCGTGCGCGACGGACGCGAGGCACATCGTATTCTGTCCGCGCCGGGCAATGACGTGGACCTGATCCTGCTGGACATCAACATGCCCGACATGGACGGCTTCAGTCTGCTGGAAGAAATCCGCGGAGACGATACCCTGCGCAACATCATGGTCATCATGTGCAGCGGATCGGACTTCGAACCAGACCAGCGGCGTTCGGTTGATCTTGGCGCTGCGGGTTATCTCCTCAAGCCGCCCCGCTTCGCGAATTTCAAGGACATCGTCGTCAGCAAACCCGGCCTGCGACTGCAGGACGACGGCATGGGACTCAGCCTGATCCGCACGGGTGACTAAGGCGTTGCGGCTGGCGCTACCGAGCGTCTCCCGCTGGTCGTTCATCAACTGACACGAAGAAACACACAAGCCGCGAACGTCAGAATGATCGAGTGCTAGAGATGGGGAAGCAGACACCCCCTCCATCTCGAAAGCCAAGCATCATGAAGAAGATCACAATTACCTTGTGCCTTGCTATCTTTGCCGCTCTGCCGGTTGCGGCCGGCGCCCAGAGCACACCAACGCCTCAGGACAAGGCCGCCGCATTCGCCAAGGTGGACACCGATGGGGACGGCGCAATCAGCCTTGCCGAATGGACCGCCGCCGGACGCCGTGAGCGCGGCTTCAAGATGATCGACGCCAACAGCGACGGCAAAGTGACTCCCGCCGAACTCCAGGCAGCCCTGGCCAAGTACAAGCGCGGCAACTGAGCCGCATCTGCGCACTCGATTCGGCCGGACAGAGCGACAAGTCGTTCTGTCCGGCCGATTTGTGCTGTATTGAGAGACCCATGCAGGATCTTGTAAAGCCAGTTGCAGGTGCCACCCCCAGCGCGGGTACAGTCGCAATCATCGAGGATGACCCAGGAATCCGCTCACTCGTCGTCAAGCTGCTTGAGCGCGAGGGTTTCGACGTGCTCGCTTTCGAGAGCTCGGCGGGCCTGCATGCCTCGGGCGTGATCGACCGGCTGGACTGCCTGATCCTCGACCTCATGCTGCCGGGCGAGGACGGCCTGATGATCTGCCGCGCGCTGCGCGAACAATCACCCCGCCTGCCGATCCTGATCGTCACCGCAAAGGACGACCCGGTGGACCGCATCGTCGGCCTTGAAATGGGCGCCGACGATTATCTCGCCAAGCCGTTCAATTCGCGGGAGCTTCTTGCCCGGCTGCGCTCAATCATCCGGCGTACGCGCGATATCGCCGGCGTGAAGGCTCCCGGTGCAGGCGAAAACTATCGCTTCGACGGCTGGCTTCTGCGGTCAGGTTCGCGCGATCTGCTTGATCCGCGCGGACGCCCCCTGGAACTGACCACCAGCGAATTCGACCTGCTATACGTGCTTGTCCTGCACCCCCAGCGCGTGCTCTCCCGCGAGTTCCTCATCGATGCCACGCGCGGCCGCGGGGCCAACCCGATCGACCGCGTGATCGACGTGCAGATCGGCCGCCTCCGCCGCAAGCTGACCGATCAGGGCGACGCCGATGGGCTGGCGGTGATCCGCACGGTACGTGGCGATGGATATCTTTTCGCGCCGGCCGTGGTGCGATGCTGAAGCGTTGGCGTTTCGGCGGCCTGCGCCAGCGGATTGGCGTGATCGTGATGATCCACGCCCTGCTCATGCTCGGCTCGGTGACTTTCGTGGTTCGCGGGCTGGCCTCGAACGGGGATCGCATCTGGATGGTGCCTGATGCGACGCGCATCGCCGCGATCGTCACCGTGTTCGAGCGCGCTGCGCCCGAAACTTACCCGGACCTCATCCACGCGCTTCATGATGACCGCACCAATGTGCGCCTGCTGCCCGGCCTGCCCCAGACGGTTCTTCAGGAGCAATTCCCCGAAGGGCATTCCCGCGATGTCGCGTCCGCCTACCGCAATGCACTGGCCGGTCGCCCGTTCCGCGTCGAAGCGCGCGGTCAGGACATTTCCGAAGCGCTTGATGACCAGCCCCGCTACTCCTCCAGCCCTATTCGTGTATTCGTTGCCCTGCCCAATGGCCACGCGCTGGAAATCGAACGCACGACGCCCGCGCCAGTCGGCCGTTTCCTCTCCAACATCGCCAGCTTCGCAGCGATCGTGCTGCTTCTCGATCTGCTCGTCATTTCATGGCTGGCAGCGCAGACGACGCGGCCGATGGACCGACTTGTGCACGCGGTGCGGCGCGATGATCCGAAGGCGATGCTGTTGAGGGGGCCCCGCGAATTCGCGGAACTGGGCCGCGCCTTCCATGACCTGCGGGGCCGCCTTCATGGAATGATGGAGGAACGCACCCGCATCATCGCAGCCGTGGCGCACGATTTTCGCACTTATCTGACCCGGCTGGAACTGCGCAGCGATTTCATCGACGATCCGGAGCAACGTGCACTCGCATCCGAAGATCTGCGCGAAATGCGCGAACTGATGAACGACGCGCTGACATTCGCCCGCCCCGATGCCGCTGAAAGCACCGCAGACAGCGTGATAGATCTGACGACCGAACTGGAACGCGCCGTCGCGCTGCAGCGGGATGCCGGGACGCGGGTGACGCTGGTTGCTGGAGAGCCCGTCCAGATCGCGGCGGGAGGTATCGCGTTCCAGCGAATGATGGCGAACCTTCTCGACAACGCTGCCCGTTATGGAGGGGCCCGTGACGGAGGGAGCGGCGCGCAAGTGCGCTGGGTCCGGGCCGATGGACACGTGCTTGTCATTGTCGAAGACGACGGTCCGGGCGTCCCCGCTGCGCGATTGAACGATATCCTCGAACCATTCTCTCGCCTTGAGGAATCACGGGCCCGGCATACCGGCGGGGTCGGCCTCGGCCTTTCGATCGTACAGGCACTGGCGCACCGCGCAGGCGGCGATCTTCGGCTAGAAAATCGCGCTGAGGGCGGGCTGCGCGCCGTGCTGGAACTGCCCCTGCACCGCAAGGCGTCCTGACACGCACGTTTACATTGAGCGCGACCGGCCGTTGCAAAGCCCTGCCAGAACGGGCTTGCAAAGGAGCCCGACGATGCCGTCTTCCCCCCGTTCGATACCAATCCACCACCCTTTCATCATGCTGGCAATGGGCCTGATCATGGCCCTCCCCTCGCCGGGCAGCGCCCAGTCGCACGACCACGATCATCACCACGGCGCTCCTCCCTCCCATGGGCACCCACCCCAAGGCCAGCCGCCGCATGGCCATGGCCATAACCCGCCGCCGCCGCGCCCCCACGGCCGCACGACGGTGATCATAGACCGCAGTCGACCCGGCTGGTGGCGCGGCAATACCCTGTTTGTAGCCTACACCGGCCCTCGGGCCGGGTACTACTTCGCGCCGGGATATGGCTATTACGCAGTGCCGCGGGCCTATTTCGGGCGGAATTTCGTGGTCGGAGCCGTAGTGCCGCTGCCGATGCGCAGCTACGTGATCGTGACCCCCGCGATCTACGGCCTGCGACCTGCGCCGCCCAATTATCGCTGGTATTATGCCGGGCCGAACATCGTGCTGGCTCATGTCTCTACCGGGGTGATCATCCAGTCCGTCGCGGGCGGCTGGTAGCCGCGCCTTAACGCCCCCCCGGCAGGCCGCCGCCCTGGCGGCCTGCCACCCCGAAGGGCGGCGCGATTCCCAGTGCCCCCGCGATCGCGCCGCCCTTCATCCGGCATCCAGCATCCAGCAGAGTTCCCTCCATGTCCGATCCCCACCCACGTCGCCGGCTGTTGTTCTGGAGCGCGGCGCTTGGCGTACTTGCTCTTGGCGCTGCATATGCGCTGCACCAACCGGCACCCAAAGCGCACACAACACTACCACAAGTGGGGCTTACGCGCGCAGAGCGGCAGAATGTGCCGCAGACCATCGCCGTTGTCGGGACCGTACAGCCGATCGTGTCTGCAACGGTCCGCGCGCAGTTGTCCGGCACCATCTTCTCCATCGACGTGCGCGAGGGACAAGCGGTGCGCAAGGGCCAGCGCCTGGCGCAGATAGACCCGCGCCCCTACCGCATCGCCATCGATCAGGCGCAGGGCACGCTTGCCCGCGACCGGGCGCAGTTGCAGAACGCACGGCTCGATCTGGGGCGCTACCAGCGCTTGCTGGCCGACAATTCCGTCGCCCGCCAGCAGGTGGATACACAGCTCTCCACCGTCCGCCAGCTTGAGGGCACCGTGGCCGCCGACCGCGCGGCGCTGGAGAGCGCGCGGCTCAATCTGCGCTACACCGATCTTGTCGCGCCTGTTGCGGGACGGGTAGGTCTGCGCCGGGCAGATATCGGCGCCTATGTCAGCCCCGGCGATGCCGATGGCGTCTTCGTGGTGACGGTGGACGATCCGGTTGATGTGTCCTTCGCGGTGCCGCAGGATCGCGTTTCCGCGCTTTCCGGCAAGGGCGACGTGGCTGTCGAGGTCCGCGCCCAATCCGGCAGCGAAGTGCTTGCCAGGGGGCGCCTGCTTGCGCTGGACAACCAGGCGGACGGCACCACTGGCACCGTCACTGCCAAGGCCCGGTTCGCGAATGCCGACGGCAGGCTGTTTCCCAACCAGTTCGTCAACGTCATCGCCACCACCGCAATCCTGCACGGAGCGGTGACCGTCCCGGTGAGCGCCGTGCGTCATGGCGAGGATGGGGACTTCGTGTTCACCGTCAGCGGCGATGGCTTCGCCCGGTTGCGCAAAGTCCGCACCGGTCCGTCAGTGGGCAACCGCGTGGCTGTGCTCTCCGGCGTGAGGGCGGGCGAACGCGTGGTCAGCACCGGCGCCGATACGCTTGACGACGGCATCCGGGTTTCGCCGCAGGCCGACCCGGACGCGCGTGCGAAGTGACGGCATCAGCAATGGACACCAATCGCGCCAATCCGTCACGCCTGTTCATCGAGCGCCCGGTCGCGACGACCCTGTTCATGATCGCGATCCTGCTGGCGGGCCTTGTCGGTTACCGCGCTCTGCCGCTTTCCGCGCTGCCCGAGGTCGATTATCCGACCATCCAGGTCACCGCCAGCTACCCCGGCGCCGGGCCGGACGTGATGGGCGCGACGGTGACGGCCCCGCTTGAACGCCAGTTCGGCCAGATGGCGGGCCTGCAGCGCATGAAGTCGGTCTCCTCTGCCGGAGCTTCCGTCATCACCCTCCAGTTCGGACTGGCAGAAACGCTCGATGTCGCGGAACAGGAAGTGCAGGCCGCGATCAACGCCGCCAATGCACTGCTGCCCGCCGACCTGCCCGCACCGCCGGTCTATGCCAAGGTCAACCCCGCCGATGCCCCGGTGATGACGCTGGCATTCACATCGAAAACCCGTTCGATGGCGCAAGTGCAGGATCTGGTGGACCGCCGCGTGGCCGCGAAGATCGCGCAGATGCCGGGTGTCGGGCAAGTGACGCTGGCGGGCGGACAGCGCCCCGCGTTGCGCGTGCAAGCCGATGTAGCCGCACTGGCAGCGCGCGGGCTTTCGCTGGAACAACTGCGCTCGGCCATAACCAACGCCAATGTCAACGCCGCCAAGGGTAGCCTCGATGGCAAGACCCGGTCCTGGATCATCGACGCCAACGACCAGTTGCAGGACGCCGCCGCCTATCGCAAGCAGATCGTCCGCTTCGACAATGGCGCGGCGGTGCGCATCGGCGACGTGGCGCGCGTGGTGGATGGGCAGGAAAACCTGCGGGTGGCCGGCGCGATGGACGGGCGGCCCGCGATCGTCCTCGACATCCGTCGCCAGCCGGGCGGCAACGTCGTCGCCGTGACCGATGCCATACGCAAGGCCCTGCCCGACCTGCAGGCCGCGCTGCCTGCCGATGTTCACGTCCGCCTGCTGGCCGACCGCACCCTGGGTATCCGCGCCTCGGTTCATGACGTTCAGGTCGAACTGGTGCTGGCGGTCGTGCTGGTGATGGCGGCCATCTTCCTGTTCCTGGGCGACATCCGTGCTACGCTGGTCGCCAGCGTATCGGTGCCGATTTCCATCGTCGGCACGTTCGCGGCGATGCAGATGCTGGGCTTCAGCCTCAACAACCTGACGCTGATGGCGCTGACCATCGCCAGCGGCTTCGTGGTGGACGATGCGATCGTGGTCATCGAGAACATCCAGCGTCACCGCGAGGACGGGCTTGGCCCCTTCGAGGCAGCGCTGAAAGGCTCGGCGGAGATAGGCTTCACGATCGTTTCGCTGACGGTATCCTTGATCGCGGTGCTGATCCCGCTGCTGTTCATGGGCGATGTGGTGGGCCGCCTGTTTCGCGAATTCGCGATCACGCTGGCGGTGACGATCCTGATTTCCGCCGTCGTCGCGCTGACGCTCACGCCGATGCTTTCGGCCCGCTGGCTCAAGCCCGAGGGCGAGAACCGTTTGCGCTTTGCCGCGTGGACCCATCGCCTGTTCGAACGCATGGCAGGAGGCTACGAACACCTGTTGGGCCGCGTATTGCGCCAACAGCATCTGACACTGGGCATCTTCGCGGCCTCCGTCGCGTTGACCGGGCTGCTTTTTCTGGCGATCCCGAAGGGCCTGTTCCCGCAGCAGGACAGCGGCCAGTTGCAGGCGATCTTCACTGCTGATCAGGGCATTTCGTTCAGGGGCATGGCCGCCCTGCAGCAACGCGTATCGCAGGCCATTCTCGAAGATCCGGCCGTCGCCAGCGTAAGTTCCGGGATCGGCGTGGACAGCCAGAACCCCTCGCTCAATCAGGGGCGCATGCAGGTCAACCTCAAGCCCCGGAGCGAACGCGAAGGGCAGGACGCGGTGATCCAGAGCCTGCGTCAGCGGGTGGCGGCAGTACCGGGACTGGCTTTCCATGTGCGTGCGGTGGAAGATCTGACCATCGATACCGAGACCGGCCCCACCGCCTATCGCTTCGTGTTGCAGGGGGCGGAACAGGCGGTGCTGGATGATTGGTCCGCGCGCCTGATAGCGGCGCTGCGGCAGGATGCGGGCGGGACGCTGTCCAGCCTGTCCTGCGACGTGCAGGCGAACGGCAACGGTGTGACGGTGGCGGTGGACCGCGATGCCGCCGCGCGGCTGGGCATCAGCGCCGCCGCCGTCGATGCCGCGCTTTACGACGCTTTCGGCCAGCGCATCGTGTCGACCGTCTTCACGCAGGCCAACCAGTACCGCGTGATCCTGGAAAGCGCGCCCGGCACCGCGACCCGGCCCGACATGCTGGCGGGCCTCTACCTGCCGACCGGCGGCGGCGGACAGATCCCGCTCTCAACCGTCGCCCGCTTCGAGGCGCATCCCGCACGGCTCACGATCAATCGCATCGGCCAGTTCCCGGCGGTGACGGTGGGCTTCGATCTTGCCCCCGGCAAGTCCCTTGGCGGCGCCGTGTCGCGCATTGAGGCCGCGCGCCAGCGCATCGGCATGCCTGCCGCGATCTCGCTCGGCTTCGTTGGTTCGGCCGATGCCTTCCGCGCCTCGCTCGCCAACCAGGGCTGGCTGATCCTTGCCGCCGTGGCCGTGGTCTACATCGTGCTGGGCGTGCTTTACGAAAGCTACGTCCATCCGCTGACGATTCTTTCCACCTTGCCGTCTGCCGGGGTGGGCGCGCTGCTGGCGCTGATGCTGGCAGGACAGGATCTGGGCGTGATCGGCATCATCGGGATCGTGCTGCTGATCGGCATCGTCAAGAAGAACGCGATCATGATGATCGACTTCGCGCTCGATGCGCAGCGCAGCGAAGGCAAGGACGCCGACACCGCCATCCGCGAGGCCGCGCGCCTGCGCTTCCGTCCGATCATGATGACCACGTTCGCGGCGCTGATGGCCGCCCTGCCGATGATCTTCGGGCAAGGCACGGGCAGCGAACTGCGCCTGCCGCTGGGCCTGTCGATCGCGGGCGGGCTGCTGGTGAGCCAGGCGCTGACGCTGTTCACAACGCCGGTGATCTTCCTTGCCTTCGAACGGATCAAGGCCCGGTGCGGCAACCGGCAGAAGGAGGCCGCATGAACATCGCCGCGCCCTTCATCCGGCGGCCGGTGGGCACGATGCTATTGACGCTGGGCATGGTGCTGGCGGGCGTCATCGCCTTTCTGCGCCTGCCCGTGGCGCCGCTGCCGCAGATCGACTTTCCGACAGTGAACGTCACTGCCGTGCTGCCCGGCGCAAGCCCGCAGACGATGGGCTCCAGTGTCGCCGCCCCGCTGGAGAAGAAGTTTCAGGCGATCGCCGGGCTGACCGAGATGACCTCGCGTTCCAACGTGGGCATCACCCAGATCACGCTGCAATTCGACCTTGCGCGCGACATAGACGGCGCCGCGCGCGAAGTGCAGGCCGCCATAAACGCGGCGCGGGGAGACTTGCCCGCGACGCTCAAGGCGAACCCCACCTATCGCAAGATCAACCCGTCGGAAGCGCCGATCCTGATCCTGTCGCTGACATCGGACACGCGCAGCCCCGCGCAGATCTACGATGCCGTCTCCACCGCCGTACAGCAACGGCTGCTGCAGGTGCCAGGGGTCGGCGACGTGCAGTTCGCGGGCGCATCCCTGCCCGCCGTGCGCGTGGACCTGGATGTCGATGCGCTCAGCCGCTTCGGCATCCCGCTGGAGGACGTGCGAACCGCCCTGCAATCCAGCGCCGCCAACCGGCCGAAGGGGGTTCTGGAGAACGATCGCACGTCATGGCTGCTCTACACCCGCAGTCCCGGCCTGAAGGCCAGCGATTATGGCGATCTGATCGTCGCCTGGCGATCGGGCGCAGCGGTGCGCCTGTCCGACGTGGCGCGCGTCCACGAAGGGGCAGAGGACATCCGCACCGCCGGATACTTCAACGGCAGGCGCGCGGTGGATATCCTCGTCAGCCGCCAGCCGGGGGCGAACATCGTATCAACCATCGATGCGGTGAACGCCCGGATGCCCGGTTTGCGCGCCGCCATTCCCGCCGACGTGAAACTCGACGTCGCCGCCGACCTGTCCGGCACGATCCGCGCGTCGCTGCACGAAGTGGAAATAACCCTGATCATCGCCGTGCTGCTGGTCATCGCGGTCGTCGGCGTGTTCCTGCAAAGCTGGCGCGCCACGGTGGTCCCTGCCGTCGCAACGATCGCATCGCTGCTTGGCACGCTGGCGATGATGTACCTGCTGGGCTTCAGCCTCAACAACCTGTCGCTGATGGCGCTGACGATCGCCACGGGCTTCGTGGTGGACGATGCCATCGTCGTGCTGGAGAACATCCAGCGCCACATCGAGGACGGCATACCGGTTCGCGAGGCTGCTTTGCGCGGGGCGGGCGAAGTGGCCTTCACGGTGCTGTCGATCTCGCTCAGCCTTGTCGCGGTGTTCATCCCGCTGCTGTTCATGGGCGGGCTGCCGGGGCGGTTGTTCAACGAGTTCGCGGTGACGATGACGATCGCGGTGCTGATCAGCCTCGTCCTCTCGCTGACCGCCACGCCGATGCTCGCCTCGCTGATCCTGCGGGCGGAGACGGGCAAACGCAGGGAGACCCGGCTGGACCGCCTCCTCGCTTGGGTGCAGACGGGCTACACGCGCCTTCTCGACCGGGCACTGGCGCATCGCCGGATGACGATGGCGCTGCTGGCGGGTGCGCTGGTTCTGCAATTTGCCCTCCTGGCGGCGATCCCCAAGGGCCTGTTCCCCGATCAGGACACAGGATCGATCATGGGCGCGGTGCGGGCCGATCAGGCGATGTCGTTCGACGCGCTCGACCGCCGGCTGCACACGATCGCCGCCACCATCAAGGCCGACCCCGGCGTTGCCAACGTCGTCGCCTTCACCGGAGGGCAGCGGGCAGGCGGCGGCTTCCTGTTCGTGACTTTGAAGTCAGGTACGCGTGCCTCGGCGCAGGACATCGTCGCCCGCCTGCGTGCGCCGCTCGGCAAAATCGCGGGGACCACCACCTTCCTGAACCCCGTCCAGGACTTGCGCGCGGGAGGCCGCGTCTCCAACGCCGCTTACCAGTACACCCTGACCGCCCCTGGCGAGGCACAGCTTGCCAGTGCCGCATCGCGCCTCGCCGCCGCGCTCAAGCGGCATCCCGAAACGGTCGTCGATGTCGACAACGACCTGAGCGCCAGCGCCGCCGGAGTCCACGTGGAGATCGCAAGGGATACCGCCGCACGGCTCGGCGTGACCGCGAACGCCATCGATCAGACGCTTTACGACGCCTTCGGCCAGCGACAGGTCTCGGTGATCTACAGCGGCGTGGACCAGTACCACGTCGTCATGGGCCTGCCACCGGCGATGGCGGCCTCTCCCGATGCGCTTGAACGCATTCATGTGCCCAAGGGCGATCTGGCGCAGGCAAGGGCGCAAGGCGGCGCGATCCGCGATGCGGCGGGCGGGCAGGCGATCAACACCGCGCCCGCAACGATGGTGCCGCTCTCCACCCTTGCCCACTGGAGCGAAACCGCCACCACTTCGCAGACCAACCACCAGGACGGGGCCTCGTCAGCCACGATATCGTTCAACCTTGCGCCCGGCGTCTCGCTGGGACAAGCATCGCGGCTGGTCGAAGCCGAGATGAAGGCCATCGCCGGGCCCGGTGTGAAAGGCCGGTTCGCGGGCACTGCCAGCCAGTTCCAGTCCTCGATCGGATCGCTGCCGCTGCTGGTCGCACTGGCGATCCTTGTCATCTACATCGTGCTGGGCATGCTTTATGAAAGCTGGATCCATCCGCTGACCGTGCTGTCCACCCTGCCCTCCGCAGCGCTGGGGGCAGTGGCGGCGCTGCTGGTGCTGGGCATGCAGTTCGACCTGATCGCCGCGATCGGCGTCATCCTGCTGATCGGTATCGTCAAGAAGAACGCCATCCTCATCATCGACTTCGCGCTGGAGGCAGAGCGCACGCGGGGCCTCTGCGCCGCCGAGGCCATCCGCGAGGCAGCGCTGCTACGCTTCCGGCCGATCCTGATGACCACGCTTGCCGCCGCGCTGGGCGCGCTGCCGCTGGCGATCGGCTTCGGCACCGGCGCGGAACTGCGCCAGCCGCTGGGCGTGGCGATCTTCGGCGGGCTTGTCGTCAGCCAGATGGTGACGCTGTTCACCACCCCTGTCCTCTACGTGCTGCTGGACCGGTTCCGCAGCCGCCCTTCCGAGGCGCCATCCACGCCCGCACAGGAACCCCTTCCCGCATGATCCGCAAGCTCTCCTTCGCCATGGTGCCCCTGCTGCTGCCCGCATTGCTTGGCGCCTGCAGCATGGCGCCCGACTATCAGCGCCCCATCACCGCCCTGCCCGCGACCTTCAAGGAGCAGCCCGGATGGGCTACCGCCGCCCCTACAGACGGCGTTGCCAAGGGCGAATGGTGGCTGCTGTTCGACGATCCCGTGCTTGACGCCCTGGAGCGGCAGGTCGCGGTATCGAACCAGAGCCTCGCCGCCTCGGCCGCCGCTTATCGGCAAGCTACCGCTGCCGTGCGCGAAAGCCGCGCCGGGCTGTTCCCGTCACTGCGCGCCAGCGGCAAGGCGGCTCGGTCGGAAAGCTTCGACGGCGCCAGCAGCGGTGTGGGCCTTGGCGGCAGCGGACTGGCCCAGCGCGGCACGACCTACTCGCTCGCCCTTGAGGCGACCTGGCAACCCGATTTGTGGGGCCAGCTTGGAAACGCCGTGTCGCAAGGCAGGGCGAATGCCGAAGCAAGCAAGGCCGATCTTGCGAACGCCACTCTTGCGGCGCAGGGCGAACTGGCCGGCAGCTACCTGCAATTGCGCGGGCTCGACGCGCAAAAGGCTCTGCTTGACTGCACCGTCACGGCTTACGAACGCGCTCTTGCCATCACCCGCAACCGGCTGCGTGAAGGGGTGGTGATGCGATCGGACGTGCTTCAGGCCGAAACCCAGTTGCGCGATGCACAGGCGCAGGCCGCCGATCTTGTGCGCCAACGCGCGACGTATGAGCACGCCATCGCCCTGCTGGTCGGTGGCAACCCGTCCTCTTTCGCGATCGCGCCTGAAAGCTGGCGCGAAGGCGTGCCCGCGGTGCCCGCCACGCTTCCCGGCGCACTTGTGCAACGCCGACCGGACGTTGCGGCTGCCGAACGCAGGGTTGCTGCAGCCAACGCCGCGATCGGCATCCAGCGCGCCGGGTTCTTCCCCGGCATTTCGTTGACAGGTTCGGCCAGCACGGCGGGCAGTTCGCTTGGCGCCCTGTTCGATGCGCCCACAAGCCTGTGGTCGCTTGGCGCCGGGGTCGCCCAGACCGTTTTCGATTTTGGCGCAACATCCGCACGGGTGGAACAGGCGCGCGCCGCTTACGATCAGGCAGTCGCCAGCTATCGCCAGACAGTGCTGACCGCGTTCCAGCAGACGGAAGACGGCCTTGTCGGCGTTCGTGTGCTTGCCGAAGTCGCGCAGGATCGGGCCGCGGCCGCAAAATCCGCTTCCGAAGCCGAAGCCATCGCCATGCGGCGCTATCTTGAAGGAGAGACGGATTATCTTGCGGTCGTCACCGCGCAGGCCACTGCCCTTGGCGCGGCGCAGGCCCGCGTACAGGCTGTGACGAACAGGCAGGTCGCGGCAGTTTCGCTGATCCAGGCGATCGGCGGTTCATGGCCTGATCGCCCGATGCCTGATCGCCCAATGTAAGTTCATGCGCGGCAGGGGCATCAGCGGGATCTTTCGGCGCGCGGAATGCTTGTGCAAGACATGCGACCCATCGGCCATATCCTGTGACGGAAACCCCGACCTCCGCGCGTGATCCCGCAGTGGACGAGGAACCCGACGAAGCGCTTGACGCTGCCGAAGTGCAGGACGTCGAGGACCGGCGGGCCGGCTCGTCCAAAATCGTCCATGAAGTCGTCCGGCTGCAGGGCGAAGAGGAACTGAAGCGGCCCGCTCTGGCACTTTCCCTGTCAGGCATCGCTGCGGGGCTGGCGATTGCGCTGTCGCTGCTGTGCGAACTGTTCCTGCGCAGCCACCTGCCTGATACCGACTGGGCACCGCTGATCTATTTCCTGGGCTACCCCATTGGTTACGTGATCGTCGTCATGGGGCGCCTGCAGTTGTTCACCGAAAGCACGGTAACGGCGGTGCTGCCCGTCGCCGCATCGCCCTCTTTGGACAAGTTCGGACGGCTGGCCAGACTTTGGGGATGCGTGCTGGTCGGCAACCTTGTGGGGGTAACGCTGGTCAGTGCGCTCATGGCCGGGGAAATCATCATCACGCACGAACAGCGCATGATCGCGCTCGATATCCTCGGCAAGCTGGAGCTTCAGCACTGGACGCGCACGCTGACACTGGGGATTCCCGCCGGGTTCATCATGGCCGCCATCGCCTGGGTCCTTCCCAATGCCCGCGGCAGCGAGTTCTGGGTGATCTTCGCGCTTACTTACGTCATCGCGCTGGGCGGCTTCGCGCATGTCGTGACAGGATCGTCGCAAGCCAGCTTCCTCTGGCTGAGCGGCAACATCAGTTTTGCCGAAGCGTGGGTCGAATTCACCCTGCCGGCGCTGATCGGCAACATCATCGGCGGCACCGGCCTGTTCGCCGTGCTGGCCCACGGGCAGATGCGCAGCGACCTTAGCGCGGATCAGCCGCATTCCGATCACCGGAGCCGCGCCGGATAGGCGGCACATCCCGCGCCGATTGGACGCGGGCGGCGGCATCCTGTATCGAATTTGCCTCTATCGAATTCGAAAGCAAGAAACAGAGCGCGGCACGGTTGGTCTGCTGACAGAACGATCCCATGACGAACGCAGACACACATACCCCCGATACGGAAAATGACCCGCGCTGGCTGCAAATCGTGGCACGGGACAAGCAAGCCGATGGTCACCTCTGGTATTCGGTGGCTACCACGGGCATCTATTGCCGGCCGTCCTGCCCGTCACGCACCGCAAACCCTCGGAACGTGACCCTGCACGATACGCTCGAAAGCGCGCGAGCCACCGGATTCCGGCCTTGCAGGCGCTGCAACCCCGAAGGATCGTCCAGCAACGCCGCGAACGCCGCGCTCGTGGAGCAGGCCTGCCGTCTGATCGAGGGATCGGAAGAACCGCTTTCGCTGGAAACGCTGGCGGCATCGGTCGAACTCAGTTCGGGCTATTTCCATCGGCTGTTCAAGGCACAGACCGGACTGACTCCGAAAGCCTATACCAGTGCCCATCTGGCCCGGAAGGTGCGCGACCGGCTGGCCGAAGGAAGCAGCGTTACCACGGCTATGTACGACGCCGGGTTCAGTTCCAACGGACGGTTCTACGAACAATCCTCGGCAATGCTCGGCATGACGCCGGGCGCCTACAAGAGCGGCGGCGCCAATGAAGTGCTGCATTTTGCCGTGGCCCAATGTTCTTTGGGGGCGATCCTTGTCGCCACCAGCGACAAGGGCGTGGCTTCCATCCTGCTGGGCGATGATCCGGAAGGACTGGTCCGCGATCTTGAGGATCGTTTCCCCAGGGCCACACTGGTCGGGGCCGATGCCGGGTACGAGCAGATGATCGCCAAAGTAATCGGGTTCGTGGAAGCGCCAAACCTGGGGCTCGATCTGCCGCTGGACGTGCGCGGCACGGCGTTCCAACAGCGCGTCTGGCAAGCGCTGCGTGACATTCCCCGCGGCGAAACAGCTACTTACGCACAGATCGCCCGGTGCATCGGGTCGCCAGGCGCAGCACGCGCCGTTGCAGGTGCCTGCGCGGCCAATCCCATCGCCATCGCCATCCCTTGCCACCGGGTCATCCGCAATGACGGGACACTTTCAGGCTATCGCTGGGGCGTGAAGCGCAAACGTATCCTGCTGTCTCGTGAGGCCGAGGCGACCTGAGCACGCACGCAGCGGGTCAGCGCGACCTGTCGCTCCGCAACATCAGCAGGGCGCTCGCCACGTCGCGGGCATTGGGCGCCAGTTCGTCATCAGGCAGTTCGCCAGCAGTCCAGAAGGACAGCACGCCACGAAAGCCGAAAGCCAGATGCCTCGCCAGCGCGGGGTGCGACCGGCCCTGCTGCTGCGCGATCAGTCCTTCGCCCGCCCCGATCGCCAGCGTCCAAAGGGCGGTGGATTGCGCCAGCACTTCGCCATGGGTTGGCCCCGGCGTTCCCAGCCATCCCATCACCGCCCGGTTTACGTGCGGCTCTTCCAGCATCAGTTCAACCACCGTGCCGACAGCCAGCAGCACCCGCTGGCCGGCATCGTCAAGCCGCGGCTTCTCCGCGAACCGCCGGGTGGCAGTTGCGATCCGTCGTGCCGAAAGAGCGTGCATGATCGCGGCCTTGCTGCCGAACTGATTGAAAGGCGTGGCGAAACTGACGCCGGCCTCTGTCGCCAGATCCCGCATCGAAAATTCGGCCTTGCCATCACGCAAAAGGCGTTCGGCAGCATCGATGACACGGTTGCGCACCGGCTCGCCACGCGAACCGGAGGAGGAGGGCTTGATGACCGTCATACTCTTATCTATATCATGATATAAATGTTGTTCATATCATGGAGTAGGCCATGTCGACGCTCATTCCCAAGACTTTCCTGATCACCGGCGTCAGTTCGGGCCTCGGCCGGGCTTTTGCCGAAGGTGCGCTGGCCGCCGGCCATGTTGTGGCCGGAACCGTGCGTAAACCCGAAGACGCCGAACCCTTCGCCTCGCTCGCCCCCGGTCGTGCCCATCCGGTGCTGCTGGACGTGACTCATCTGGACGCGATCGCAGATGCCGTAGCGGACGCAGAGCAGCGGGCTGGACCGATCGACGTGCTCGTCAACAACGCGGGCTATGGCCACGAAGGGGCTTTGGAAGAATCGTCGATGGACGACCTGCAACGCCAGTTCGCAGCCAACGTATTTGGTCCCGTGGCAATGATGAAGGCACTGTTGCCCGGCATGCGCGACCGGCGGCGCGGCCATATCGTCAACGTCACGTCCATGGGCGGGTTCATCACGATGCCCGGCATCAGCTTCTATTGCGGCAGCAAGTTCGCGCTGGAAGGCATTTCCGAAGCGCTGGGCAAGGAAGTTGCGCCGTTCGGCATCCATATGACCGCGCTGGCACCCGGCCAGTTCCGGACCGACTGGGCCGGGCGATCGATGGACCGGACACCGCGCAGCATCGCCGACTATGACGCGGTCATGGACCCCATCCGGGCGGCGCGCCAGGCCAAGAGCGGGCAACAGCCGGGTGATCCGGCGCGGGCAGCTCAGGCCCTGCTGGCACTGGTTGACGCCCCCACGCCGCCGACGCGCCTGTTTCTGGGGCAAGATGCGCTGGATCTGGTTGAAGCCAAGATTGCCGGCATGGGGGCTGAAATCGCGCAGTGGCGCTCATTGTCCTGTTCCACCAGCTTCGCATCCTGAGCATCAGGATCGATCGTCTCTTAAACGAAAGACACAGACGATGTTTGGAATAACACCTTTAGGCTGGGTGCACACACTTGGCAGCCTGCCCGCCATACCGCTGGCGGCCTATATGTTCGCGCGGCACGGCCAGATCATGCCCCGTTCAGTCGCGGGCATCGCCTATCTTGTCTTCATGCTGATCGGAGCGGGAACGGTATTCCTGATTGCACACCAACCCGTCAGCTACGGGATCGGTTCAGCGACGATCCTGCTGCTGATCGCGGGCTATGGCGTGGGGGGCATCACGATCCTCGGGCGGGCGCGGCGCTATCTGGAAACCGCCTTTCTGAGCCTCACCACATTCCTGCTGATGGTGCCGACGGTCACCGAAATCCTGCGGCGCGTTCCGGACGGCCACCCCTTGGTGACCGACCTGAAATCACCCTTGCTGCTGGGATCGCAAGCTGCGCTTGTCGTGATGCTGGTGCTGGGCCTGACCGCACAGTTCATTACCCTGCGCCGTCAGGGGCGTTCCATTCCAGGATGACGAAGATTTCTGCGAACGGTCGCTTCAGGCGCGCGCAGGGCCGCGATCCTGCCCCGCACGGCGGTCAGCAACATGAAGGCGGCGGCATCTCACAAGATGTCGCCATCCTATCACCGCGCCCGATGGCGACATGACGTTGCCCAGCATTGAAAGCAGCCACATCAACGGGCCACGCAAGACGCATGTGGCAAGCAGGAACGGCAGGCCAAAGTCGTGCAGCGGGAGATTCAGCGTCTGCGCCGGGAATTGGCCAAGCTCAAGGCGGAGCGTGATATTCTAAAAAGCGACCCAATATGGTCGTTCCTCATACGTCGCCGGAATGGTGGGTTCATCCCAAACTGGTCGCTCCCAATTGATGCCCTGCGAGAACGGCGGGGAAACATTTAACATCGGTAATCGATATTGATGCGCGAACCAGATCGGGCACCGAACGAAGTTCCATCTTGCGCATCAGGCTTGAGCGGTGGAGCTTCACGGTGATTTCGCTGATCGCCAGTTCCCACGCGATCTGCTTGTTCATCAGCCCGCGCACGACACCGTCCATGACTTGCCGTTCGCGCCGCGTGAGGGTGCCATAGCGCTGGGTCATGGCGCGGTTGCGACGGGCGATCAGACGGCGTTCGATGTCGAGTTCCAGCGCGTATTCCACCGCGTTCAGCAGATCGGTTTCATCATAAGGGCACAGCAGGAAATCGACCGCGCCGGCCTTGATCGCACGCACGGACAAGGGGACGTCGGCATCGTCCGCTACGAAGATGACCGGTATCGGTTCGCCCCGGCTCTTCAGGCGTTCGATCAGGCCAAGGCCCCCGGCGGGGATCTTGCCGTTAGCGGGCCCTTGCACCTCGACAATGACGCAGCAGGGCCCTTCGGGCAGCGGCGCATCCAGTAGCCCTTCGGCACAGGCGAATGCCTCTACGATGTAGCCTTCCTCGCTGAAGAGGGCGTGCAACTGCGAAAATTCCGCTCCACCGTGGCCGACGAACAGGACAGTGCCCTTACGTGCCCCGTCGTCGGTGCGTAACGGTTCGCTGGTGGGATGGATCATTGCATTACTCCCGCTGCCAAGTCTCGGCAGAAACGGAAATGGTGCAAAGTGAACACAACCTGCAATCCCCTCTTTCGGGGGGCTTTCCCCGACATGCCCTGCCGGACTAGATGCGGGCCATGGAAACCAGCGAGTTTGAGTCTCCGATCCGCATCGCCGTGGTCGATGATCACCCGTTGCTTCGCGACGGGATCATAGCCGTCTTTGCGACGCAGCCGGACCTTGAATTGATCGCAGTGGGGGAGGATGGCGAAGCGGCGATCCGCATCTACCGTGAAAAGCGCCCCGATATCCTGCTGCTCGACCTGCAAATGCCCAATGTAGATGGGGTGGAGGCGATGACCCGCATCCTCAGCGAGTTTCCCGAGGCGCGAATCCTCGTGCTCACGACCTATTCGGGTGACGGCCGCGCCACGCAGGCGATCAAGGCCGGGGCCTCGGGCTACCTGCTCAAGAACAGCCTGCGGACCGAATTGCTCGATGCGATCCGCTCGATCCACCGGGGCGGGACGCATTTCGACCGGCAGGTTTTCGGCGCCGCCGACCGCGAGGCCAAGCGGTTGACCGCGCGCGAAAGCGATGTGCTGGAACTGGCGGCGGCGGGCAACTCCAACAAGCAGATCGCCGCGCGGCTCTCGCTCTCCGAGGATACCGTGAAGGGCTATATGAAGGCGATCTTCGCGCGGCTTGGCGCGATGGACCGCACGCATGCCGTGGCGATCGCCGTGCGCAACGGGCTGATCGAACTTTAGAACATGATCGCGCCCAGTTTCCCGTCCGCGCGGGGATGAATGCCGGTGTTTCAGTCGCGCCGTAGCTGGCGGCGCGGGCCGAAACGATCAGCGATACGCGATCTTCGCCGGCAAACTGAGCCGGATCGAGGTGCCCTGCCCCGCGGCATTGGCGATCGAGAAAGAGCCGCCCAGCCGCTCGATCCGCTCGCGCATGCCGGTCAAGCCGAAGTGCCCCTCGCGGCCACCCGCCGCGCGAACGTCTTCGGGGAGGCCGGCGCCGTTGTCCATCACACGCAGCGAGAGGCGGTCGCGGCCGTGGTGGATTTCCACCCGCACCACGCTGGCCTGCGCGTGTTTGACAGCATTGGCCAGTGCTTCGCCAACGGCCAGCTCCAGTTCCTCGGCGACCGGCGCCCCGACCAGACGCTCGGGGCCGTCCACCCGCACTTCCCACGGCAGGGCGTCTCCCACCACGCGCGCGGCGCAGGCGCGCAGGGTTTCCGCGATGCATTTGGGCTCCGCATCTTCGCGAAGGCCGCGCACGCGCTCGCGGCCATGGAGGAGGACATCGTCGGCACGCTCCAGCGCTTCCTCGATGGCAGTGTGTGCGGGGGTGCCCGGCGTGGTAAGATGCAGCCCCGTCTGGAAACGCAGCATCAGGCCCTGGAAGCCCTGCAGCAGTGTATCATGCAGATCCTGCGCGATGCGCTCGCGCTCGGCGACGCGCTCTTCGATGCGGTCGCGCAGGGATTGCATGGCGGCGCGCATGCGCCAGCGGAACAGGGCGTATATTCCCAGCATCACGCCCGCCAGCATCGCGAGCCGGAACCAGGCCGTCTGCCAGAAACGCGGCGCGATGACGAACGTGGCGGTCGCTTCGCGCTTCGCCCATGGGCCGTCGCCGGTGGCGGCGGTGACATGGAAGCGGTAAGTGCCTGGACCGAGGCCGGCGTAGTCGACGCGGCGACGACCGTGCGCCTCCACCCAGCTCTCGTCCACGCCGTCGAGCCGGTAGCGATAGCGGTTATTCTCCGCATCGGCGAGGCCCAGGCCAACGTAGGAGAGGCTGACGCGCGTGGTGCCCGCAGGCAGACGCACGCTGCCGAGCGGATAGGCGTGACCGTCCACCTCAAGGCCGGTGACATGGATCGGCATGTCGCGCGCCGGCGCAGCGATGCGCGAGGGATCGACCTGCACCACACCGGTGCTCGTCACAAACCACAGCCGCCCCTGTGCATCGACGGCAGCATCGTTGGCGGAATAGGATTCGGTGCGCGCACGGATCACGCCGCTCTGACCGAAGCGGGCAAGCGGGATCGGGGTTCCGGGTTTTGCGAAAGCGGCGTCGAAGTCCGCCTCGGCGACGCGGATGATGCCGCCTGAGGAAATCAGCCAGTAATGCCCGGCGACGCGCACGATGCCCATGACGCCTGCCAGCCAGGGATAGGTCCGCGCGCTCAGTTGCTGCACCCGGCGGCCGTCGTAACGGGCAAGGCCCGCCTCGCCGCCGATCCAGGTTTCGCCGTCCATCTGCTTGAGCAAGCGCACGAAGCCGACGCCGCCCTTGCTGCCGGCACCGTCGCCCTCGGGCCAGATGGGGGTCGTCTTCCCGTCATGCACCCGCGCGAGCAGGCGCAGCGGCTGGTTGACGATGAAGGTATTTGGACCCGGCGCAATGAAGGTTGTCGCGGGCGGCAGGCTTTCGTCCTTGGTCCAGCGGGTGCCGTCCAGCCGGAACATGCCGGATGCCGATACCGATTCCCACAACCGCCCCTGAGGGTCGGAGGCACAGGCCTGCCCGAACTGGCGCTCCTTTTCCAGTGGGCCGATGATCCGCGTGGCCGTCGATCCGCGCACGAGGTATTCATTCTTGTACGTGAGCACATAGGCGCCCACCCCCGCAACCGAGCAGATCTCCGCCAGCAGGCCTGAGCGGAGGATCAGCTGCGCCTTGCCGTCCACGATGCGGTAAAGCCCCTCGTCCCCGCCGATGTAGAGCGAGCCGTCAGGGCCGGTGGCGATGCCGGTGCGCACCCCCTTGATCGCGGCGTAGCGCACCACCGGCGTACGCACGAAGCGGTGCAAGCCATCGGGCGCGCCGCCCCAGATGGTGCCTTCGGCATCGCGCATCAGCGTGAAGATGCCGACGGGGTAGCTTTGCGCGTGCTCCATGTTCAGCGCGCCGCGCGGCACCGTGGCCAGGCCGGAAGCATTGCCTGCGATCCACAGCAGGTCGTCATCGTCGAACAGCATCTCGCGCCAGCCGTCGCCGCCGCCCAGCGGTTCGCCAAAACCGACGCCGGTCGGCACGAAGCCGTTCGGCGTCAGGCGCTGGAGGCCGTCGCTCGAAAAGAACCACAACTGGCCGGTGCGATCCTCGCGGAAGGCGGGGCCAAGGTTCATGAGCGCGGGCACCGTCTCCAGTTTACGGCCGCCAGGGGGCAAGCGGCGCAAGTCGGGGTTGGAGGCGATCCAGATCGCGCCGCTGCGCTGGCGAAACATGCGCATCAGCGGCCCGTCTACGTCGATCACGTCCCAGCGGCCGTTCACGAAATGGCGCAGCTGCGATCCGAAGCCGCTCCACACCGACACCCAGATCGAACCGTCCGGCGCGGCAATGATATCGGTGATGCGTCCGCGCGGCTTTTCCGGGTTGGCGCCGCGCAGGCGGCCGGCCTTGAGCCGGGCCAGGCCGCCGAAGGCATAGCCCACCCATAGGCTGCCGTCGGGCGCAGCGGCGAGCGCGGTGACCTGCCGGGCGCGGAAGTTATCGAAGTCCTCCGGCTCCACGCGCAGGAAGTTCAGCCCGTCGAAACGGTAAAGCCCATCGCCGGAGCCGAGCCACAGGAACCCGTCGCGGGTGCGGGCGATGGCACGGATATCCGGCGGAGCGCCATCCGCCAGCGACCAGTAGCGGCTGGCATAGCCAGGAATTTCGGTGGCAGGCGAAGCCAGCAAAGCAGGCGCGGCGAGGCTTGTGCAGACAAGAGCGGCGGCGCGAAAAATGGTTCGAAGGGCGTGGGCGGGACGCATCGCCCGCGCATCGCACGGCGCTGCGCGGGCGACAAGTCAACCTTTCGTTTGGGGCGCCTTCAGGGCCGGTGCGGCATTGCAGCGGCGGGATCGCGCAGGAAAACGAGTGTGCCGCCCAGCACGATTGCGCCGGCGAGGGTCAGGGGCAGCGCCAGTCCACCGTGAAACAGGAGCAGCGCGCCCACTGCGGCTCCGGCGAAGATCGAGAGCACCGCGCCGAAGCGGCGGGCGAAGTTGGGCGTGCGCCCGCCCACCTGATCGGCGGCGATGCCGGTGATGGTAAGGGTGAGCACGGTGGTTGTCAGGTCCGGCACTTTCAACTGGCGCACGGTGGCGTTGCGCAGGCCCATCGCAAAGCCGGTCAGCACGATCACGGCCATCACCCCCGCTTGGGGAGCCTGCGCGGCGACGTCGATGTCGAGCGCGATCAGCGCGGCGATCCACAGCAACGCGGCCTCAGCGACGGCCGCCCACATCAGCCAGCGGCCGAGCGCCCGCTCGACATGCGCGCGAGCGAGATGCCCGGCGCCCCACGCCCCTGCCATGAATGCTACGAGTGCCAGCAATGACGGGATAACCTTGAACCCCGGCGTGCCCGCAGCAGCAAAGCCGAGGAACACGACGTTGCCGGTCATGTTGGCGGTGAAGACTTTGCCAAGGCCCAGCACAGAGGCCGCATCGACGAGGCCGGTCGTGGCGGACAGCAGCAGGAGCAGGCAGGGAAGCAGGGCAGGCTTGGGTGCGGACGTAGACATGGTGGGCGATCTCCTGAGTGGTAAGGATGGTCTACCGGGCGAACGCCCGCCGGGTTATTGGAATAAAGTGCGTCGTTTCGTTCGATGATCTGGAAAAGACCATCAGAACCGGAAATTGCTTTCGCAGCCGATCATGCGGATGGTCCTGGCGCTGCCCGTTTCGCGGATGAACGCGCCCGGCGCGAAGGCAGAGACCGACAGAGAAAGCTCCAGCTCCGCCGTCGCCTGCCAGGCGAAGGTGGCTTCCACTTCCTTGCCGATGAAACGGGCGCGGCTATTTCCGGCGGCGCGGATGAGGTTGCCGGGGATGTCGTAGATCCCGTCTTCCAGTGACTGGCGCCAGTAGGCCGCCGCCGCCACGCCTGCCGAGACGGTCGGGGCGAGTTGCAGCCCGATCGCCGGATGCAGGTTCATGATGTTGTACGGGCCGACCGGCGAGAGCTCGCCGAAATACTTGCCCTTGGGGAACAGCGCGTTGAAGGTGCCGATGCGGTTGTTGGCAGAGCCGTGATCGCCGCTGACCACGTTGGCGCGCAAGGTCAGGTCGGGCGAAAGCGGCAGGTCAGGGAAGGCACGGCCGAACTCGGTGCCGAGCGTCCACGCGGAGATCTTGCCATCGGCAAAGTGGCCGAACTGGTAGGCGCCCTCGACATTCCAGTGCCAGTCGCCACGCTTTGCGTGCCAGCGCGCGCCGAGGGTGTGGCGCGTTTCGCCCCCCTCGCGCCCAAGCCAGCGAGCGGCGTCGTTGCGGTAGCCGAGGTAGTAGAGGTCCACTTCAGGCATCGCGGCATAGGCGCCCCACAGGGCTTTTTGCGAGGAGGTACGGTCGTTAAAGCTGCCCTTTGCGGGCTGGACCGGGCGCATGGCCAGCAGGCTGACGTTGGCGGCCCCCACCGTCAGGTTGGCGCGCAAACCGTCGAAGGCCAGCGGCACGTTGGGGCCGTACCGCGTACCCACCAGCCGCTCGGTGCCGAGCGAGAGCATCTGTCGCCCGGCGCGAAGCGCCACGGGGCCAAGATCCGCCTCGACGAAGCCCTGCAGCAGATCGACGCCGGTGCCGTCTATCGGACCCGGCGAGGGCGCGACACTTACCGAGGTGGCGAGGATCGGCTGCGCGAAGGCGCGCAGCTTTCCAACGTGGAGGTCCGCATAAGGCAGTGCACGCAACCAGACATAGCTATCGTTCGGTGCCTCGGCGCTTGCCCAGAGGTTGTTTTCGTAATTCTCGTTCCGGGCGCGCAGTTCTACGCCAGTGGAGAGCCAGGCATCGTTGCCCCCGATCTGACCGAGTGGGATGTACTTGAATGGGCCGGTCCAGTGATGATCGCGCTTTTCGGCGCTTTCGAGGTCGGACCAGTCCTCGTCGTAGCGCGTGATCGTGAGGGTCGGGGCTTCCCATGCCTCCTTCGGCGCGGCGAGGGCCACATGGGGCAGCAGTGCTGCCGCCGCCGCCGCCGTCGCCGCGAGCCAGGCGAGGCAGCGAAGACTAGGCATCACGTCGGCCCTTATGGGCCAACACTGCAACCAGCACGAAGCCGCCGACGAGGCCCATGTGCTCGAAGAACGCGTTCATCGCGCCGAAGCGCTCCGGCCCCTCAGGCATTGTCCAGAAGGCGTTCGCCACCAGCGCGGCGAAGAATGTAAACACGCCCAGCATCCCCGCGCCCAGCCAGACGAGACGGCCCGAGAGGATCAGCACGGAGCCGGTCAGTTCGACGGCGATTGTCAGTGTGGCCCAAAGCGCGGGCGGGGTCAGGCCGAAGTGGGCCTGCTCTGCCAGAGCGGCGGGCCAGTCGCCCAGCTTGTCGATGCCGCCCACGAGATAGGCGCTCACCAGTGCGAGCCGGGCGAGAAAGGCGGTGGGGGTGAAGTCCAGCACCGCCCCGACGAATGAAGGCGTGCGGTTCATCGCCGCTCTGTTCTGGGGCAGGCTGGCCATCGCTTACGCTCCCTGGTGGATTTCGGCGACGTAGCCGCCGGGGAAGCGCACGATGGCGGTCTGCCGCTTGCCGACGTCGAACGGCGCGACGAGGGTTTCGACGCCTGCCGCCGTTGCCTTCGCCAGCGTGGCGGAAAGGTCGGTGACGGCATAGCCGGTCATGTCGCGGCCATAAGGCCAGGGCAGCTGGCCGTCTGAGACGAAGACCACCATCCTGCCGTAGCCGCTCTCTATCGAGACGCGGCGCACGGTCTTGCCGGGCTCGCCGATCTCGGCGCCGGAGGCGGCCTTGTCGTCGGCGGTAATCCTGCCGTGGGCGTAGCCGGTCCAGCTCTTGACGAAGGCGTCGGCGGCATCGGGCGTCAGGTAGACGCGGTTCTCCGGCACGCTGGCAAGCGGCGCGTAGCTGGGCTTGGCGGTGTGCCAGTAGATCTGCATGTTCACGCCGCCCGGCCACTGCACCACGGAATCGCGGCCGATGGGATCGGGGAAAGTCGCGATACGGCGCACCGCGCCATGCTTCACGGCAGAGGCCACCGCCGCATCGATGTCGGTGACAAGGTAGCCGGTGCGCTCGTCGCCGAACGGATAGGGGATCGGCGTCTTGAAGCCGAACACCGAGACGGTGCCCGAGGGCGTCAGTACCAGCTGCGACTTGGTGAGGCTTTTGGTCGGCGTCACCTGAAATTCGCCCTGCTTGCTGGTGGCCCCACCAAAGGTGGCGACGAAGCTGGAGACGAAGGTATCGAACTGGTCCTGCGGGACGTAGACGTGAGTCGTATCGTACTGCGGACCGACCGAATAGTCGGCGGTTTCGGCCGCGTAAGCCGGAACCGAGGCGAGGACGGCAGCGGCGATCAGGAAGGTAAAGCGCTTCATCGGGGGGGCTCCTTCTGGGGCGAGTTTCAGCGTCGTCTGGAACCAGTCCGCCTATGCTTCAGCGGCCTGTCCAGAACGGTCTAAGGCGTGATCGAACTCCTAACGATCCGAATAAAATCGTCTGGTGTGTTCGATATTCTAGAAAGCTAATGCCTCGGCTTAGACGGCCCAGCAGCCGCAGCCGAGCGATCCCCAGAACGTCTGGACATCGGCGGCGGGGATGTTGGCCCCCAGCGCAGCGGCGTGGTCATGGCCATGGACGCCGCAGCTGCTCGCGCAGCCGCAGGCCGATGCCAGCTTCTGTTTGGCTTCGGGCGTCTGGTAATAGCCGCCGAAGGTGGCGACCGGCGACCAGTCCGGCATCGGGCGCGGCAGTTTGGGGGCTAGCGGGGCGAAGTCGCCGTCGCCGTGGACCACCTTGCCGCCCAGCATCGTCAGGATCGAGCGGATGTGAACGATCTCGTTGTCCGGCACGGCGAAGTAATCGTCCGAGAGCAGCGCAAGATCGGCCAGCTGGCCCGCCTTGATCTGTCCCTTCTTGCCGACTTCGGTGGAGAACCAGGTGTTCTCATGCGTCCACATGCGCAGCGCCTTTTCGCGGCTGACGCGGTTGTCGCCGCGATAGAGCGAGAGCCCCCCCACCGTGCGCCCCGTCACCAACCACGAGAGCGAGACCCACGGGTTGTAGCTGGCGACGCGGGTGGCGTCGGTGCCTGCGCCCACCGGGATGCCGGCGGCGATCATGCGTGCAATCGGCGGGGTGCGCTCGGCGGCTTTGGCGCCATAGCGTTCGACGAAGTATTCGCCCTGATAGGCCATGCGGTGCTGCACCGCGATGCCGCCGCCCAGCGCCGCAATACGGTCGATGTTGCGGTCGCTGATGGTTTCGGCGTGGTCGAAGAACCAGTTGATGCCTTGCAGCGGGATGTCGGCGTTGACCTTCTCGTAGACGTCGAGAGCGCGGCCGATCGTCTCGTCGTAAGTCGCGTGCAGACGCCATGGCCAGCGGTTCTCGGCAAGCAGGCGGATGACGGGTTCGAGATCGCCTTCCATGCTTGGCGCCATGTCCGGGCGAGGCTGGCGGAAGTCCTCGAAGTCTGCGGCGGAATAGACCAGCATCTCGCCGGCGCCGTTGTGGCGATAGGTGTCGTCGCCCTGTCCTGGCGTGACCTGCCTGGCCCACCCGGCGAAGTCGGCGAGTTCTTCCTTCGGCTTCTGCGTGAACAGGTTGTAGCTGATGCGGACGGTCAGTTGATCGTCCTGGTGCAGCTTCTCGATGATGTCGTAATCGTCGGGATAGTTCTGGAAGCCGCCGCCCGCGTCGATCACGCCGGTGACGCCCAGCGCGTTGACCTCGCGCATGAAATGGCGGGTGGAATTGAGCTGGTATTCGGGCGGCAGCTTCGGCCCCTTGGCCAGCGTCGAATAGAGGATCGTTGCATTGGGCTGGGCGAGCAGAAGGCCGGTGGGATTGCCTGCCGCGTCGCGCACGATCTCACCCCCCGGCGGGTTCGGCGTGTCCTTGGTATAGCCGACGACGCGAAGGGCCGCGGCGTTCAGCAGCGCGCGGTCGTAGAGGTGCAGGATGAACACCGGCGTATCGGGCGCAACTGCGTTCAGTTCCTCGATGGTCGGCAGGCGCTTTTCGGCAAACTGGTGCTCGGTAAAGCCGCCGACCACGCGCACCCACTGCGGGGCGGGGGTGTTGTCGACCTGCTTCTTGAGCATCGCCATCGCTTCGGACAGGCTGGTCACGCCGTCCCAGCGCAGTTCCATGTTGAAGTTGAGGCCGCCGCGGATGATGTGCATGTGGCTGTCGATCAGGCCGGGGATCAGGCGGTGGCCCTTTGCGTCGATCACCGTGGCTTCGGGCGCGGCGGCGCGCACTTCGGCCTCGCTGCCCACGGCAAGGAACTTGCCGTCACGGATCGCCACGGCCTGTCCTTCCGGGTTCTCACGGTCGAGGGTGGTCACCTTGGCGTTGATGATGATCGTGTCGGTCATTGTCTTGTCCTTGGTTCGACCCGCTCGGGCCGCGAGAGTGGTGGGCAGGAGCGACGCGGCGGCCGCTCCGATAAGTGTATGGCGGCGCGAGATCATGCGTCGTGCTTGCCGGTATCGTCGCCCGGCAGACGGCCCAGGACATGATCGCGGCACTCGGTCATGACGAACTGCGCGACGTTTTCTTTCGTCACGAACCGGCTCGCCAGCGGGATGATCTGTTCGCCGAGCAGGATGCCCAGCAGGCCAGCCAGCGCGATCATCGGCGGCGCGGGCGAACGGACGCCGAGGAGACTGTAGACCACACCCACCAGCAACCCGGCGGCGATGGAGAGAAGGTAGGCTTTCATCGGGAGTCTCCTCGGCGGTGTTCGATCAGCCCTGCACGAAGGCGAGCAGATCGGGATTGAGGGTTTCGGCGTTCACCGTCAGCATCCCGTGCGAGAAGCCCTCGTAGATCTTGAGCGTCGCGTTCGGCAGAATTTCGGCCTGCAGCACACCGGCGTTCTTGTAAGGCACGACCTGATCGTCATCGCCATGCAGGACGAGGGTGGGGACGGTGATCGCTTTCAGGTCTTCGGTCTGGTCGGTTTCGGAGAAAGCCTTGATGCCTTCGTAATGGGCCTTGGCGCTGCCCATCATGCCTTGACGCCACCAGTTGTCGATGACGGCGCTTTTCACGTCGGCGCCTTCGCGGTTGAAGCCGTAGAAGGGGCCGGCAGCGACATCGCGGAAGAACTGCGCGCGGTTGGCGGCAAGGCCGGCGCGCAGACCGTCGAAGACCTCGATCGGCAGGCCGCCCGGATAGGCTTCGGTCTTGAGCATGATCGGCGGCACGGCGCTGACCAGCACGGCCTTGGCGACGCGGCCCTGCGGGATGCCGTAGCGGGCGACGTATGCGGCCACTTCACCCCCGCCTGTCGAATGACCGATGTGGACGGCGTTGCGAAGGTCAAGATGCTCCATCACCGCAGCGGCGTCGGCAGCGTAGTGGTCCATGTCATGCCCCTCGCTGACCTGCGCGGAGCGGCCGTGGCCCCGGCGGTCATGGGCGACAACGCGGAAGCCCTTCGACAGAAAGTAAAGCATCTGCGCATCCCAGTCGTCCGACGAGAGCGGCCAGCCGTGGTGGAAGACGATCGGCTGCGCATCCTTCGGACCCCAGTCCTTGTAGAAGATTTCCACGCCATCAGAAGTAGTTACATAGGCCATGTCGAATAACTCCATGAAAGGTGCACAACGGCACTCAAAGGTACCACAAGGTGCGCATAAAGGTGGAACCGGCAGGCCCGATGAGGGTCTGAGGGTGAGATGAGCCGCCGGTTCCGAGCTGAGATCAGTGACCGCCTTCGGAGGCGCCGAACATGGTCTTGGCGTACTTGATGCCGAGGCCGTAAGCGCCGCCCCAGACCTTCGCGATGCCAGTGGTGCTGTCATAAGTTTCGGTGCGCGCCCAGTCGCGCTGCAATTCGAGCAGGTACTGCAACGAGGTCATCGGCACTGCGCCCAGCTGGATCATGCGCTGCACGGCGCGCTCATGCGCCTCTTCCGAGATGTCGCCGCAAGCGTCGGTGATGACGTAGGCTTCAAAGCCCTGGTCGATCGCCGATGCCACCGGCCCGACGATGCACACCGAAGTCCACAGTCCGGCGAAGACGATGCGCTGCTTGCCGATGCGGTTGATCTCGCAGATCACGGCTTCGTCTTCCCAGGTGTTCATGCTGGTGCGGTCGAGCAGTTCCTGCCCCGGAAAGGCATCAGTGATCTCGTCGAACATCGGGCCGGAGAAGCTCTTCTCGGCGACGGTGGTGAGGATGGTGGGAACGTTGAACGACTTGGCACCGCGCGAGATCAGCGCAGCGTTGTTGCGCAGCAGTTCGGGCGCGATCGACTTGGTTGCAAAGCTCATCTGCGACTGGAAGTCGATCAGGACAAGGGCGTGATTGTCGGGCGAAATCAGCGACTTTCCCGGAGTCGCAGTGGCCGTGGCGGTTGCGGTGAGCGTCATTGGTAGGTCCTCCTGTTGCTGGGCGTCCTTGCCCGTCGAGATGCATTCTGGAGCGAGACGGTCGTTCCAGATAGGCGCATAAAATCGTTCCGAACTTTCGACAAAATCGAAAAGATGCGGCCGGTGATCGGTGTGTTGAGAGCTTGTGAGAGGCTTATGAGCCGGACCGCCGACGGGCGGAATCAACCGTAGGTATTACACCCGTTTGGGGGGGCGGTCCGGCTCAGGCTGGCGGGCAGGCCCTTCGAAGGCCTGTCGCGAGGGGTATCTTCAGGCGGCGTCGACGAGGACGATTTCGCTGTCCTCGATCGCGGTCACCCGGATCACATCAAGGTCGCGGATCGCCGCACCGTCGCGGGCGTTGACCTGCACGTCATCGATCTTGACCGCGCCGGTCGCCGGGACAAGGTAAGCCTTGCGGTCGGCGCCGATCGGGTATTCCGCCGTCTCGCCTGCCTTCAGCGTCGCGGCGACGATGCGCGCGTCAGTGCGGATCGGCAGCGCGTCGCCGTCACCTTCGTACCCGGAAGCGAGCGTCTCGAAATGTCCGGCGCGATCGCCCTTGGGGAAGGGACGAGCGCCCCAGCTGGGCTGTTCACCGTTGCGGGTGGGCAGGATCCAGATCTGGAAGATCTTCGTGGTTACGTCTTCAAGGTTGTATTCGGAATGGCGCACGCCGGTGCCCGCGCTCATGACCTGGACGTCACCCGCTTCGGTGCGGCCCTTGTTGCCCAGGCTGTCCTCGTGCGTGATGGCGCCTTCACGGACATAAGTGATGATCTCCATGTCGCGGTGCGGGTGCGGCGGGAAGCCGGTCTTCGGCGCGATCGTGTCGTCGTTCCACACGCGCAGGTTGCCCCAGTGCATGCGGGCCGGATCGTGATAGTCGGCGAAGGAGAAATGGTGCTTGGCGTCGAGCCAGCCGTGGTTGGCGCCGCCGAGGCTGTCGAAAGGACGAAGTTCGATCATCTTGGGTCTCCGGTGGAAGCGGCGGGTTGAGAGTGCCGCTTCGTTGAGCCCTTTGTATGGGTTGCGATCTTTTCCGTTCAGATAGATAAAATCCATCGATCATTTCGAGGAAATAGAAAAGTGAGTAATCCCGGAACCCCTACGCTCGATCAGCTGACAATCTTTCTGACCGTTGTCGAGGTCGGCAGTTTCGCGGGCGCGGGACGCAAGCTGAACCGCGCGGTCTCGGTCATCAGTTACGGTATCGCCAATCTGGAGGCGCAACTGGGCGTCATGCTGTTCGAGCGCGAGGGCACGCGCCGCCCTCAGCTGACGGTGCAGGGACGCGCAGTGCTGGCAGAGGCCAAGGCGATCTCGCAGGGCGTCGATGAGCTGCGCGCCAAGGTGAAAGGCATGCTCGACGGGCTGGAGGCGGAAGTGAACCTTGCGCTCGACGTCATGCTGCCCGCTGACCGGGTCGGGCAGGTGCTGCGCGAGTTCGCCGCGACCTTCCCGACGGTACAGCTTCGCCTCCATGTCGAGGCTCTGGGCGCGATCACGGCGCTGGTGCTGGACCGGGAGGCGGTAGTCGGCCTTTCCGGTCCGCTGTCCGCCGGGGTGGAGGGGATCGACAGCCGCTCGGCAGGGTCGGTGGCGATGGTGCCGGTGGCGGCGCCCGACCATCCGCTCGGCCGGATGATGAAGATCGAACCCGGCGCCGGGCGGGACTATACGCAGCTGGTGCTGACCGACCGCTCCCGCTTTACCGAGGGCAGCGACTATTCGGTGTTCAGTCCCAAGACCTGGCGGCTAGCCGATCTTGGCGCGAAGCACGCGCTGCTGCGGCAGGGTATCGGCTGGGGCAACATGCCCTTGCCAATGATCGAGGCCGATCTCTTCGCCGGAACGCTCGTGCGGCTCGCGATGCCGGATCATGTGGGCGGGACGTATCGCTTCTCGGGAATATGGCGGCGGGATACGCCTCCGGGCCCTGCTGCGACGTGGCTGCTGGACCGCTTCGTGACACTGGGATGCGAGGACGTGGAACTGGAAGGACTGGGCGATGTCTGACGTGCAGGATGGCAAGCCCGGCATGACCTCCAGCCGCTTGGAAGCTTTCACTGACGGCGTCGTGGCGATCATCATCACCATCATGGTCCTGGAACTGAAGGTGCCCGCGAACGGCACGCTGTCGGCGCTGGCACAATCCGCGCCAATCTTGGTCGCTTACGTTCTGTCATTCATCAATGTCGGGTTGTATTGGAACAACCACCATCATCTGATGCATGCGGCGGGTCGGATTGACGGGCGCGTGCTTTGGGCGAACCTGTTCCTGTTGTTCTGGCTGTCGCTGGTGCCCTTCGTGATCCGCTGGCTGGACGAAAGCGCGTTCTCTGCGATGGCGACGGCGGCTTATGGCGTAGTGCTGGGCATGGCAGCGGTGGGCTACATGTTAACCGAGCATGCGATCGTGGTGTGCAACGGCAGGCAATCCACGCTGGCCCGCGCACTTGGGCGGGATGTCAAAGGCAAGATCAGCCTGATGCTTTATGCGATCGCGATCCCGGCGGCATTCCTCGCACGACCGCTCTCGTTGGTGATTTACGTCGTGATCCTTGGCGTGTGGCTGCGCCCCGACAAGCGGATTGAGCGGCTGCTGGGATGACGGTTCTCTCAATAACCGCCGTTCGCGAAGCACCTCGAAGAAGCTAGTTCTGTCCTACGACCCGGTCCTCGCCACCGATAAAACCGGCCCTTCCCGGCCGTTCAGCACCCAATTTGACGCTCCCAAGTGCGGACCGGCAGCTTTCCCATTCTGGATGCCCAAGACTGGCCGTAAGGAGAATGGCGGCTTTCAGCCTGATATCTTGGGAAGTCGCCATTCCGGGGCCACTGGGGCGCGCACATTTCGTATGACGAGATTTGCGTGCCGATAATGGTCCGAGGGGCAACCATTACTCGGCTTGGATGGCGCGGCGACATGGCTGCCGCCGCGCTGCCGATTAGGTCGCCGCGTCGAAGCGTGGGGCCCGATTGAAGTCAGCCTTGCCGAAAGGGCGGTCGCGGAACATGTAGCCATAGTAGAACTCGCGCAGAAGGCGATGATAGTCGCGGATGTGGTCGCGATAGGCGAGTTGCGCTGTAAGGTCGGTCCGCGCCATCCTGGTCAGCAACGCCTGCACGCCGACCGAGGGCAGCACCCAGCCGAGGCTGCGGGCGGCATGGTCGCGGGCTTCGAGGCCCTGCCGATAGGCGCGCACCCTATCCGCCACGCTCTCATCGCCGACCTGATGGAAGGCGAAGTACCACTTGTAATGGAACGCGGTGCCCAGAGGCGCGGAATCCGCCCATTGCGGGTGGTGGGCATAGAAGGCCCGCATCGTGTCCTCGCGAGGGATATCCCAGGCGTGATTGACCGCCTCGCGCTGGGCAAGGGCGATCTCGGCACCCTGATTCACCGGGATCGCGCGGTTGATAACAACATGGCCGAGCGTTGGCAGTATCAGCACGAGCACGAGCCATAGCGCCGCAAGGCTTGCTGCATTGGCAACGCTGCTCCAGCCCAGTCGGCTGATCAGGGCGCTCAGGCCCGACCAGAACAGCAGGTAGCCAAGGACCAAGCCCAGAATTACCAGGATGGCGCCAGCCGCGACTCCCGAGATGGCGGCGGCTACCGCGAAAGGCACGCTGATCGCAGCCCACAGCAGCGCCAGGCGTAACAGGGTGCGACGTCGCCATAGCGCAGCCCCGCCGTGCGGCAGTGCCGCCAGTGTGCGCCAGCGCCCGGCCTCGTGCTCGCCCGATGTCAGGTCGTGACACAAGGCGATGACGAACAGCGGAGCTAGGAACACCAACACGAAAGCGAAATCGAAACGGCCGGGCAGCGCCAGTTCCGGGTTGAAGGTATCGCCATCGTAGATCTGTGCTTCCAGGCCCAGTGCCCGCACGCGGAGGATGTAGGGGGAGACGTCGCGCATCCCCAGCGCCGCGAAGGCGAGCGGCGAAGGCGCGTCCCAGGTTGGGTGGAAGCTGTAGTAGGCGGCGCTGCCTGCGTCCTTCTCCTTGTCTACCCAGGCGGCGATTGCGCCGATGTCCTCGGCCTGCGCGGCGGGAATGGCGGCGATGGCGGCGCGCTGGCGGGCGACTTCGGCCATCCCCGCGACCAGCGCGGCCACCGTCAGCACCGCCAGCAGGCCGAGCGCGATCATGGCGAGGCGCTGGCGCAGTAGCAGGCGGGCTTCATGCATCCACAAGGTCATCGGCCCCCTCCCAAACGGCGCCCCAAACGGCTAGTGACGAAGGCTAGCAAGGTTCTGGCAAGCACGAGCCATCCGGCGACCACGATCAGCCCCGGCAGGGCGCGGGCCGCGAGTGTCGCGCCGTCAGGCGCGCGATAGGTGAAGTCGGGCATTGTTTCCCAGTTTCCGGCGGCAATACGTTTGCGGCGGTCGGCGTCCGCGTCGCTCGCTGTATCGTTGGCGTAGCTGACGGCATCGGCCTGCAGCCGGTTCAGCCGCTGGACCAGATCGTAGCGATAGGCTTCCGCCTGTTCGAGAAAGCCGCGATGCGCTGCGAAGTCGGTGCCCGCCGCGGCCATCGACAGCGAACGCAAGGCGATCGCCGGGCTGATGACGCCCACCGCCCCGACAATGGCGTTCTGCGAGCCTTGTGCCGCGTAGCTGTCGCCGCTGTAGCGGTCGAACAGGGCCGAGGTGATACGCTCGCCCTCCATGCCGAGCAGGCCCTTGTAGTTGACCGGCAGGTCTTCCACCCGGGCTACGCCATAGCGCTGGAGCACCGATCGCTTGAACGCGGCGAAATGCGGGTCATCCGGATTGTGGGCATCGCCAAGGCGGCGCAAGTCGCGCGCGATCGCTACTTCGGTCTGCAGGCGGTTCTGCAGTGGCACCGCCGCGCTGGCAACATCGGGCGCCACGCGCGGGAGCAGGATGACGCTCACCGCCCAGATCGCCACCAGCGCCAGCAGCGCGTCGCGGCTGCGGCCGACCAGCGCGGACACGAGCACGATGACCGTGACCCACAGGAGCAGCCATGCCGCATAGCCCAGCACGATCGCGGCCATCGGCAGGATCGCCGCGCCGGATGTGCCTGCCAGCACGACAAGGCCCAGGATCGCCGGCAGCGCCACCAGCAGCGCGACCGTACACAGCGCGCGCAGCTTGCCACGAACGATCGCCCCACGCGTCGCGCCCTGCATCATCAGCACGCGCAAGGTGCCGCGCTCGGTTTCGCGGGCGATTGCGCCGTAGCCAAGAAAGATCAGCAGCAGCGGGGCTACCGTCTGCAGCACGAAAGCGGGCGTCAACTGGCCGAAGCGGACCAGCAGCGAGCTCTGGTTGACGTCGCCGAAGTTGGCGGTGTTCTGACGGTGCCCTTCAAGGAACATCGAATTGCCGGTGAAGGCATCGACGCCCGGATCGAAAGCGGCGAGCGCGCTCAGCGGGCGGAAGATGAAGGTGCCGTAGTGGACCATGCGGTGCGGATGGCGATCGGGCTGCGCGTCGAAGGCCTGTTCGGCTTCGTGCTGGTGGCGGGCGCGCAAGTCCTCGATCCCGCGCTGGTGTGACCAGGAGCTGGCCACGGCGACGAGGGTGAGCAGTACCAGCAGCACGCAGGCGATCACGGCAACGCGGTTGCGGCGCATCAGCCGCAGTTCGTCGCGCGCTATCAGGGTGGCGGCGCTCATGCCGCATGCCTTTGCGTGGAGACGGCAAACCGGGCGTGCAGCGCGCGCACATCGAAGCGGTCCTCGCCTTGCGCGGCCACGTCCTCGACGATGCGCCCGGCTTCGAGGAAGCAGATGCGATCGGCGATGTCGGCGGCGCTCAGCAGATCATGCGTCACCATCAGCACGGCGGTGCCGCGTGCGCGCACCGCAAGGACCAGCGCGTTGAAGTCCGCCGTCGCGCGCGGATCAAGGCCGGAAGTCGGCTCATCGAGCAGCAGCACCGGCACTTCGCGCAGCAGCGCGACCGCGATGGCCACCTTCTGGCGCATGCCCTTGGAGAAGGCGCCGAGCCGCTGGTCCCAGGCGCGCTCCTGCAGACCGGCGGCGGCGAAGGCCTCGACGATAGCCGCGCGGCCCTGCTTCCCGCCGGAGAGCGCCAGCAGGTACTGCGCGTTCTCCACGGCGGTCAGGTGTTCGTAAAGCGCGACGTTCTCGGGCAGGTAGGCGATCTGGCGTCGAGCCTCGTCAGACGCTGACCCCGGATCGATACCGCAGACCGAGACGATGCCGCTTTGCGCCTTCACAAAGCCGAGCAAGGTCGACAGCGTGGTCGACTTGCCCGCCCCGTTGCCGCCGAGCAGGGCGATGACGCTACCTGCTGCGACGGAAAGCGAAAGGCCATCCAGAACCCGGTGGTCACAATAAGTGACAGCGAGGTTCTCGATCAGGATCGGCAGCGCCGTTTCAGTCATTGTGTTTCTCGAATATTGCTGGGAAAGCAAGGATTTTTGCGAATTTCGCGGCCTCATGCCTTATTGCAGGAGATGATGCAACATATCATTGTTCACCGTCATTCGTACTGACAGAAGGCCGCCCGAAACGGGGCCCCGCACTGTCTCGGGACACATTCAACGTGGGGATCGCATGCGTCGTTTTACCGAGAACCGCTGGCTACTCGCTGGCACTCTGCCGTTCGCCATGGCACTTGCTCCGTCTGGCGGTGCCTCTGCCGAAGAAGTTGCCGCAGAGGACGAGGAACGTTCTTAATCGATCACCGTGACCGGCGTGCGCCAAGCCTATCGCGGTAACTTCGCGGTTTCGGAAATTCCTTAGCCAATCGCCGAGATTGACGCCAAGACGTTGCAGCAGAACGGCATCCAGCGCCTCACCGACGCGTTCGATCTCGATACCTCGGTAGTGCGGCAGATCACGCTGGTTGAAGTGCTCAAGGGCCCTGCCGCAGCATTGGTTGCGCGCGGTGAGCCTAGCGGCACGATCAACCTCCCGAGCAAGCAGGCGGAACTGGGCCGTAGCTTCCGCACCGCTGCGATCCAGTAAGGGAGTTGGGGCAGGGTACGCGGCGAGTCGGACGCAAACGTCTCGCTGACCGGGGGCCTAACCGTGCGCCTGATCGGCTATGCCGAGGATGCCGATACATTCCGCGATTACGTTCACCAGTCGCACTGGGCCTTCCTGCCCTCGGTCGGCCTTGCGCCGGGGCCGGATACGCGGGTGGCCTGCGATTTCGAGAAGACCGGCGTTGCCGTGCCGAGAAATCCTGCGCTAGAAAGCCTCATTGCGGAAGTTGAGGCTGAAATTGGCAGGTACGGTAAGCTGGCTTTGGTAAGTTAGGCCTGAAAATTTGCATCAATTCGTCTCGTGGAAATAGATGGTGACGTGACCTCCAGATTTTCCTCCAAGGTTGATTAGAGTCTGGCCTGATGGAAGGACGGACGAATGAAGCGAGCAAGGTTCACAGAAGAGCAGATCATCGGCGTGCTGAAGGAGCAGGAGGCTGGCGCGAAGACGGCCGACCTGGCTCGTCGCCACGGGGTATCGGAAGCGACGATCTACAACTGGAAGGCCAAGTATGGCGGTCTGGAGGTCTCGAAGGCCAAGCGGTTACGGTCGCTTGAGGACGAGAACGCCAAGCTGAAGCGACTGCTGGCCGAGGCGATGCTGGATAACGCTGGCCTGAAGGATCTTCTCGCAAAAAATTGGTAACGCCCGCTGCCAAGCGAGAGGCGGTCTCTCGTCTCCAGGCGGTTCTGGGGATGAGCGAGCGGCGGGCGTGCCGTGTTATCAGCGCTGACCGGAAGAGCATGCGTTACCGGTCACAGCGGGAAGATGATGCCGACCTTCGGGCGAAGCTACGTGAGCTTGCGCAGCAGCGCCGCCGGTTTGGCTATCTTTGGCTGCACATTCTGCTGCGACGTGAGGGCGTGGTGATCAACCGCAAGAACACGCAGCGGCTCTATAGTGAGGAGAAGCTGGCGGTCCGACGCAGGAGAAACCGTCGGCGTGCCATCGGCGCACGGGCACCGGCTCCCGTGCTGGCGCTACCCAATCAACGGTGGAGCCTGGACTTCGTCCATGATCAGCTGGCAACGAGGCGTCGTTTCCGGGTGCTCAACATCGTCGACGGTGTAACCCGCGAGTGCCTGCGCGCGGTGCCGGACACGTCGATCTCTCCAGGGGTCACGTCACATCGACCAAGCCGCCGAACAGTTTCTCGTTTGAGCAGTGCCTTGCGCCCCGCGATCGTTTTGTGGCGACAAAGGCGAAGTGGCGCGGCGTTTCTTTGGCGAGCACTTTGCCCCCCGCGCGCACGTCAGATTGTGTTGTGGGGTGTATCCAGGGGCATTGTGTGCCGTTGGGTGGTGATTTTGAGAGAGTTGTATTGGTGTTGGTTGCGGGGGAGGGATTAAACCGGGACCGACACTCGAGTTCATCTCCAATGTCGGCAGCGATGTTTGCAGGGGCCTACAACTGCCGACATCGCCATCTTCTAGAAGTAGCAATCTGAATAAACTGCAGAACCGTCATCGTTTGTGCCTCGCAACCGGAGCGGGCCGTGGTGCTAGAGTGAAAGGCTGGAGGATGCCGGCGCTGCTGCCTCTTATACGCGGGGCACAGCGTTCGAAATTCGATCTGCTTGGCAATGCGACATCGATCACGACAGCTCAGCCCTTCACGGTTAAGGTCCTGTACGGCGGCAAGGGGCTGGCCAAAACCGACGTGACGTTGTTCCGCGAAGCCGGGTTCTATGATGGAAAGAAAGTGGCGGCCGAACTCCACACCGATGCGTCGGGCAAGTTCACCGTTACCCCGCCTGATGCCGGCCGCTATCTTCTGCTCGCACGCTACCGCGATATGGCACCCTCGGGCGCCGCAGCCCGCTACTATAGCTATTGTGTCACGCTCGCGTTCGAAGCGATGTAGCTGGCCAATGTTTCCAGGGTCAATTTCGTGTCCGCATCGGCTTGTGAAAGACGCTCTCGCCAAAGCGCACCTTCATCCGACGTGCCACCGAACCTGAATATCTGCGCTGCCTCCATGTTGTCGGACTGTGATAAAGGCCAATTGCCGCCCAGTAATCTTTCGCTGCACGTAGGCCGGAGAGAAAGATCCATCGCGCAGCCTCGGCATTGAAGCAGGGATCGAAGCGCAGCCAGTGTCGCACCTGGAGTTCGGAGTGCCCGACTTGCGCGGCTATGCGTGGCACCCACCAGCTGTTGATCTGCAAGGGGCCAAGATCATGCGAGCCATTGCTGTTACGGACTTCAGCACCGATCCAGCCTGCTTCCTGATCTCGCAAGCCCCAAAGCGTCTTCTCCAGCCACGCATGCCCCATCGACGCCTGACGGATGCAGGAAGCTATACGCTGTTCCTCCTGAACTTTTTCGGGCGCTGCCATGGCCCGTTCCGGCGATGCTGCCAGCAAGGCAGTGACTGCCCATGTCGTGCTCGAGAGAAGGCGCCACATCACCCTGCCCGCCCCGGCTCTGCTCGATGAGATTTCACGGGAAGCATGGCACGGGCTGGGGCTTCAGGCACTGCTATCGGGCCGCCTGTCAACAGGGCAAGCAGCCTTCGCCCGGATATGATTTCGACGTGGCTGCTGTTGCCGATGAACTCCCGGCTCTGCGGCCCTGTTCGGCCGGTATGGATGAAAAGGCCGCGACAGTTTTTGGCCCGGCACAGCGCATCGAAGGCGCTGACATGTTCGGGCCGGATGGCCGTCGCATAGCGCTTCGCCTGGATGAGCCAGAGAGAGCCGTCGATCATCACCTTTCCATCGATGCCGCCATCGCCGGTGTAGCGATGGTTTCTGATGACCCTGAAACCACGACGCTCGAAACTTTCGAGCAGCAACTCCTCAAAGGCGAGCGGATCCATGCTTCTTAGCCTCGCATAGAGGAGTTGGGGCGGTTGCAGGCGACCACGGCCGCGCAGTTGCTGCGCCATGACCCTTGCCTGCCTGCGACGCCATCGATGCCGCAAGGGCACGTGAAAGCGGCGCAGGACAAGGGCCAGGAGCACCAACGCGACAGCGAGCAGGATGAGGAGCATGGGATGAGCCTCTATCGTTCGGGACCGTGGGAGGGTTCGGATTGAGGTGCGGGGGATGGCGACTGCCGTTCAGCATGCGTTGTCGAGGGCTCGATCCGGGTGCGAGCACGATCGAGAATGCCCTCGAGAAACCGGTCGAGGACCTGAGCGACGCTTCGGGCGCCTTCCGCGATATGCTCTGCTGTCCCTCGCGGCCCGCGATCCCGGCGAGACAATTGCCTTTCAAGGGCGCGATCCCGACGCGACGTTCGGTCCTTTTCCTGTTCGGCCTTCAGCGTCGCCAGGCGCGCGCCCTGCCGGTTCGTGAACGGGCCGACGCGGTCCTGGTCCATGCGTCCAAGGCCCTCGGTGGAGGAGGTCTTCTCACCCGACTGGCGCTCCAGCTTGGCGACAAGTTCCTTGACGTTGTTTGTCCAGAGCCTGACGCCGTACATGGCGCGCGTAATGGCAGTGTAGAAGTTCTGGGCATTGACCAGCGGCGATTCCACGGGCGCCAGCAGGAAGACTCGCGGATAAGTCTTCGACTGTGAGGAATATACTGTCTCGGCATAGCCATGGTCCCAGGTCTTGTGCTCTGACAGGTCGACCTGCTGTACACGGCCGTCCCGATCCCAACGGATCGTAGCAAGGTCACCGTCCAGCTTTTCGACCGTGCCGCGCTCGGCGTTGCGCAGATCGAGATCCCGATTGACCAGACGCCATTGGATACGATCCCCCTCGGCCAGATCACGCTCTTCGGGGTTGAAGACATTGATGTGCCGGGCCCGTGTCGTCTGCGGATCCCAGCGGATGATGCGCCCCTGTTCATCGACAAGGCGCACGACCTGCCGGCCGTTGGGCTCCCGTCCGAGTCCTACGACGCGATAGTCCGTGTGCCGGGCAACGCCGAGACCGGCGATGTCGCGGTCGAAGCGCACCACTTGCCCTGCTCCGTAGAAGCGGCCCATATGTTTTTCGATATCGGTGAAGCCTGCCGGAGCAAGGATCGAGAGCCTGCTGTCTTCGGCTGCCAACTCATTCTCGTTCCTGAGCGCTTCGCGGATCTTGCTGTTGACGATGAGGCGCGTGGCATTGTCGAGCACGAGGATGTTGGTGCCCGCACGGGAATCGGGCTTGAGCCTCACCCAGGCGTTGACCACCATCGCGGCCATGGCCTCATTGTCGGTGACGGTCGTTACGCTGTCGAGATTCTTTAGCGACTGCTCGAAATTGCCGGCCCTCGCCTGAGCGACCGCTTCCTTGATCGTACGGGTTTCCTGGCGAACCGCCTCGGTCAGCTCGACCACCGGCAATCCCAGCCGGCGCATCAGCCAGAAGGGCTTGCCCTGTTCGATGGCGCCGGTCTGATTCTCGTCGCCAAGGAACAGGAGCCTTGCTCCGGTTATCCGGCTGATCTCGAGCAGCCTTCTGGCCTGGCGGTTGCCAAGCTGACCGGCCTCGTCGAGCACGAGCACATGGCGGTCCGTTATGCCATGGCTGCCACGCGCTACGAAGCTGGCGACCGTGTGCGCCTCGATATTGGCCTTTTGCCCCAGTTCCGCAGCCGCCGATGATGTGGGCGCCAATGCTATCAGCGTCGTTCCTGGTTCCGCCGCTTCGCCCAATACCCGCACCAGTGTCGACTTGCCCGATCCGGCAACGCCATGGATCCCGGTGACGCGATCCCGCGACATAGCGGTCTCGACCAGGGCCCGCTGCTGCTCAGCATTGAGCGTCGTCTTTTCCAGTACGGCCAGGAGCCGGTCGCCCGACGCGATCGGCCGGGCGTCGTCGAGGCCAAGTGCAATATGTTGGGTAAGTGCCAGTTCCAGCCGCCACGACTTGCGGGTGGTGCGTCCATGCGTGAGTACTCTGTCGCCCGTTTGCTCGTGGGTCGGCAACAGTTTTTGCACGAGTTCATGCGTCTCGATCCGGGGGCGCAGATCCTCCAGTCGCATTTCTCCGACATGGGCTGCGAGTCCCGTGCGCAGGATATCGCCAAGATTGTTGACGGCTTCGGCGGTTTCCAATTGCCGCAGGCCGAAAAGGGCAGCGCGTGAAGCCGTACGTTCGGTAGGAGTAAATTGTTGTCCCTCCCGTTCGCGTGCAACGGCAGCAATTTTTCCAAGCGTTTCGAGTTGGTCGCCAGTCCGCTCATGCCATTGCACAGTAAGTTCTTGCGCGCCGATCTTCGCCTTGGCCTTGCGGGTTGCATAGAAGGAGGCACGCTGGGCCTTTTGGCCGACCAGGCCATGTTCCCGGGCATGCTCCTCAATCGCCTCTGCGCGCTGCGAGAAGCGCTCGATGAGTTCCTTGGGCACGCCCTGTATCTCGAACAAGCCGGTGCGAGGATCAAACTCGACCTCATAACCAGCCTCGCGAAGGCGGAAGGCGAGCGCATTGCGATAAATCTGCCCGGCCACGCGCTGCTCACCATACATGACGCGGCTTTCCAGGCTTGCCATCGGGTCGCCATCCTGGCGATTGGTCATGTTGAGGACGACCAGATGGGTATGGAGATGCGGGTCGAGTTCCCGGCTGCCATGCTCGGTGAAGCGCGCGACGAGAATGCGCCCCGTGGTCTCATGAACGATCTTGCCTTCCTCGCGGCGGCGAAGTTGTGCCTGTTCCTCCAGATAGGTGATGGCAGCTGTGACAGCATGTTCATGCGCGGCGAGCACTCGCTCATCCGCTGCCACCAGCGCCATGATGGACACGGATTTCGGGGCATTGACGGCAAAGTCCCAGCCAGGATGATGCTGGATTTGCCCGTCCGCGCGGTGTCGCCCCAGTTGCTGATCGCCGACGTTGCCGGCAAGCAGGTCACGAAACTGTCTGGCGTCGACGGGACCGGAAAGGCCGAGGTCGGCAGCAAGTTTGCCACCCCATTCGGACGGTTCGTTGCCGCCCTTGGTGTAATAGTCGCCAACCGTATAATATCGGGCGATATTGGCGGGCTTGCCGTGGAGACGTTGCGGCTGGATCATGCTGGCCGCGACGGTTCGCGCGGACCATCGTCCCGCTCATGTTGCACCAGGTCGGAGCGGATTTCGCCCTGCTTGCCGGCGAGGATCGTCCAGGCGAGCCGGGGCGGAACCGGCAGGTCAGCGTCCTCCTCATTCAACAGAATGTCTTCAACGCGCTGCGCATCGACGTGCGGCTCAGGCGGCTGGAAGAGGTCCGGTTGCCTCGGCGGTGATTGGGGCGGTTGCTCACCGCTCGGCGGCTCGCCTGGGGAAGTGTTCGGCGGTTTCGCGTGGGGCGGCGGTGTTTGCGCCGCTTCCCGCTCGATCGCCTCCCGCACGCGCGCTTCGGCGTGAGCGATCCGGACCAGTTTCTTCGCATTGTCGATCTGGATGGGGGGGGCCGTCCGCTCGAGAAAGGCGGGGCCGAGTGAAGGGATTTCGTTGAAACGGCTGTCGAAGCGGACAACCGGCAAATTGCGGCCGAAGCGCAGAAATCCGACAAGATTGGGCAGGTTGGTGACCTCGGTCGGCATGACCAGCGGCCGCGTCACCTGCATCCGCGAGAGGTTGACGCCATCACGCATGTCGTTGACGCCATAGGACATGCCCTCATTGGCCTCGACCTGCTCGACCTGACCCAGATTCTCCGACACATGTTTGGCCGTCGCGGTATCGTTGGCCCGTAGCGCTCCCCATGTGGAACAATAGCCGGTGATCGCGGCCGCATCCTGAATGCCGTAAGTGGCTTCAAGCTGGGGATAGGACTGGAACCCCAATATGCCGCAGCCGCCATATTTGCGGGCCCGGGCAAGGAAGTCGGAGAGTGACGGTAGCTTCTGAAGCGTCGGCAATTCGTCGATCACGCAATAGAGGCGTCGATCGCGATCGGGGGTGAGGCTCATGATCGCGCTGATCGCGATATCGAGCCAGACGGTGATCAGCGGCCGCAACGAGGGCAACTGATCTGCCTTGACGGTTATGAAGAGCCAGCTCCCGTGCTGCCCCTTCTCCACCCAGTCGCGGATCGAAAAGCCGTCCTCGGTGTCGTCGAGATAGCCGAAGCTGCGCATGACTGAAGCGAGTTCCGCTTGGATGCCCGCCGACGTCCTTTCGCCTTCCGTGCTGATGAAGGCTGCTGCATCCGTCCCAGATACGAAGGCGGCAAGATCCTTGAGTTTGGAGCGCAGCAGCCGGTCGAGCAGCAGCGAGACATAGGTGTGTTTCTGCCGCGCGAGCTTGCGCATGACCGCGACAAGAGTGCCCCGCGCGGCCTTGGCCCAGAAAGGATCGCCATGCTTGTCGGGGATCGTCGACTCGGCGATCTGGTCATAATGATAGTCGCGCGGCACATCGACCCAGGGCGACCAGCGGGCCGTGCGCTGGTCGAGCGGATTGAGCAGCATGTCCGTGCCCTGGCGATAGAATTTCTCAACGAAAGTGCCCGCCGTGTCATAGACGATCGCACGCCTTCCCGACTTGCGAATGCCGTCAAGCATGCCGTTGATGAGGTTGGTTTTGCCTGTACCCGGCGCGCCGCACAGAAGGATATGTTCGGGCTCGAAGGCTTCCGGGACCGGGACATTGCCTACGATCAACGGTCCCTTGCGTTGCCGCCACAGTGCGCGCTTCACTTGCCTGATGGTACCGAAGCGGGCGCCGCGCAGATATTCGTTGGAGCCAAGGCCTCTGCCCGTCCGCGTGAAGTAGAACCAGGCCCATCCGAGCATGACGAGGGTAAACAGCCCCGATAGAAGAGCGCCGTGCAGAAGATAGATCTCGAACTGGTGCAGCGTCTTCTTTGCCAGGGGCGAAGCGACCAGCCAGTCCGCGGACGTCCAGTAGGATTGACCTGCCGGCGTGCGAAACTGGACCGGATCATTGGTGCCGCCCGCTGCGTCGACCTTGATCATCGCCTCCGCAAGCTTGACCAGCACGAAGCGCTCATATTCCGTCGATTTTTCGAAGGCATACCAGAGCGTGCCGATGGTCCAGATGATCAACCCGGCCAGCATGGTCTGGTAGAAGACCTGGGTGGTCATGCGGACATTGTGGACGATCGCTTGCCCGCCCCGCGTCCACGATCCCAGCGTATCGTTCCGGAAAATGCTCATGAGCGATCCACCTCCCCGAGGAGGCCGCGCTCCAGGAGTATGGACCGAGCCTGGGCCATGCCTTGCTCGAGGGCCTTTGGCGACTGCTGGCCCACGGAGGTCGCCAGGATCGAGAGGATCTGGATGGCGGTGGCGAGGATTTCGTCTTGCGAGGAGAAGACGTAGCGCTTGCGCTCGTCGACCGCCTGTTCCAGCGTCTGTCGGATAAATCCTGACAGAGAGAGGTTCGCGCCACGCGCGCGTCGCATCAATGTTGAGTGCAGCGACCCGTCGAGGCGAAAATTAACCTTGGGCACGCGATAGATCTCCCAACGGGAAACCTTCGCAGATGTCATGAAGCCCTGATGATTTATCAAAACGTTCGCTCAGGCGCAAGCGTCTAAGAATCCAACACTCATAATCATGTGGTTATTCGAACTAAGGCTCACAGTCGCGAAATTCCTGTTGTTTCGGGAGATCAAATCGAAGCGGAGATCAACGGTCATCCGGTACGTCTGCAAATTGACTTAGGGTTAAATGGCGTGGTCACATTGTCTGACGCAGCATGGAATCTCGTTTTCCCAAATGATAACCAACAAGCAGAAGGCAGCTCTCACCGAATTGAAGGTGCGAATCTTATGACTAGGCGCACGCTGGGTAATAGAATTACCTTCGCAGGATCGACTGTTGAAGGAGCACCAGTGGACAACTCTGACCCTTTGCCAGGCACGCAAGATGGTCTTTTGGGTCAAGGCTTGCTCGAAAGGGCTGAAATCATTCTTGATATTCCTGCTAAAAAACTGATCGTGATGCGTGCATTGAGGCCAGGCGAGACCGCCTGCCCGTCAAATGAAGCAGCCCCGAAATAATCAGCTTCGGTCGCGTTTCTCTCCCCGGCTTCACACAAGCTGTTCCAATGGGCCGACCTTTTAACCGCGCTTACCTCGCTGGTGGTGCTCGTAGCTGTCTCACGGTGGGCGCTCGATCCGTTCTTCGCTCTTCTGGCCCGGGCAAGAACGCGTGAAGTGCTCACCGCCGGCGCTCTTCTGGTAGTCTCGGCGCCGCGCTGCTCATGGACGCTGCGGGCATGTCCATGGCTATGGGCGCGTTCCTTGCAGGCGTAATGCTATCAAATTCCAGCTACCGGCATCAGATCGAAAGTGACAACGAGCCATTTCGCGGTTTGTTGATGCACTCTTCGAATGACACAATCGTGAAAAGAGAGATTGTCCCCGTGCGCGGAAGGACTCCGCCAGCGCAGTGCCACCACTATATGTTCACTAAATATCGCGTCTATCAAACTTCTGCCAAGGTAGCATTAGCTTTATTTAGCCTGCCGTGCATGCTCCGCCCTGGCTTGAAATGAATGGCACGCTTTGCGGGAACAGCAACCGACGCGCCGGTACGGGGGTTGCGGCCATTTTTGGCCTCGCGACGTCGAGTAGAAAAGGCCCCGAACCCTCTTAACTCTACGCGTCCGCCGTCGGCCAGCCGACCGACAATCTCTCCAAAGAAAAGGTCTACAATTTTCCCGCATTCCTCCAGGGTTATCTCTGGATGGTTTTTGTGCAGTGCGTCAACCAGTTCCGATTTTACCATTTCGCCCCTCGTGCTTTCGGATCCTTTTTCGCGTTTTCGACATAGTCGATGGCGTCCTTGACCGTACGGATTCTTTCGACATGACTATCAGGGATCGTGATTTTGAATGTGTCTTCAAGTGCCATCACTATTTCTACTACATCAAGACTGTCAGCGCCCAGATCTTCAAAAAATCTGGCATTTAAGGTGACTTGATCCGCATATATTCCCAGATGCTCGACGATCAGATCGACAACATCATTTGCGATTTCCGTCATATAAGCTCCATTCCGCCATTGGGCCGCGCTCGCAAACAAATCGCGTTACCATGCATATCATATCCGCTGTAGCTCGAGACCGCTGCGGGAAAGCTGTAGCGCGACAAACAGGATGAGGATTCGTATTGCCTCACTGAGAGATGTTCCCGACCGATGGTTCGGTTGCCTCAGCGGAATGTTCCCTTAGCAGATTTGTATTCTGCAAGCCAGTTCAAGGACATGTGGGGCGAGAGCCGGCGAAGC
>NZ_LYMM01000023.1 GCF_002896965.1 Novosphingobium guangzhouense | reverse complement strand
ACCGAGGTTTACTTCAACCTTCTGGCGGACGGACGACTTCGCCATCGCAATGCCAATGCCACGATGGCCGGGATCGACACCGACGCCTACATCCTGGCTGTCAGCCACCCCATGCGCAGCGATGGAAACACAGCCCCTGACGAAATCACGGTCGTGGACGCAAGCTATGTCCGCCGCTCAGGCGTGGCCCTGGTCGACTCGCTGGCGAAGGTCACCGCCCATCTCACGATGGGAGCCAGCACACAGGTTCAGTTCAGCGGCGCCCACGGAAACGTGCGCATCGCCTGCTCCGCGCCCGTGCAAGTGGTGGGCGAAGCGGGATCGGTCGCATGTTCGAACGGCCAGGCCGTATTGCCCCGAACGCACTGACCATCCCCACCCTCGCAAAACTTATCGAAGAGGAAAGACATTGAACAACGCGGCGTGGAACAAGCTGCAGGGTCTCGACAAGCCCACCCTGAAGCAGCTTTTCGATGCAGACTCCGGTCGCCTCGACACGTTTGCTACGCGTTTCGCTCTGCATGAGGAGGATGGTGCTCCCGGTATCCTGTTCGACTGGTCGAAGACGCACCTCGATGCCGCGCATGTTGCCGCCTTAGAGGAACTGGCCGAGGCGCAGGACTTCGCCGGTCGCCGGGCCGCGCTGTTCGCGGGCGAGATCGTCAATCCGACCGAAGGCCGCGCCGCCGAGCACACCGCCCAGCGCGGCGTTGGCAGCGAGGCGAGCGTCCGGCTCGCGGCCGAGAACCATCATCGCATGGCCGCCATCGTCGAGGCCATCCACCGCGGCGCCATGGGCAAGGTCAAGCACCTGATCCACGTCGGCATCGGCGGCTCGGCGCTTGGGCCCGCGTTGGCGATCGATGCGCTGGCGCGTACCAATGGACCAGGTGGAGGCGCAATGGTGGAGGTGCACGTTGTCTCCAACATCGACGGCTGCGCGCTGGAGCAGGCGTTTGCGAAGTGCGATCCGGCCACCACGATGCTGGCGGTCGCCTCCAAGACCTTCACCACCATCGAGACGATGACCAACGCCGACAGCGTGCTGATCTGGCTGCGCGAGAACGGTGTCGAGGATCCCTATGGCCGCGTCGTCGCGCTTACGGCCGCGCCGGAAAAGGCGATGGAGTGGGGCGTCGACGAAACGCGCATCCTGCCGTTTTCGGAAAGCGTGGGAGGGCGTTACTCGCTGTGGTCCTCGATCGGCTTCCCCGTCGCGATGGCGCTGGGCTGGCCGGACTTTGCCGAGTTCCTCGACGGGGCGGCGGCGATGGACGTGCATTTCCGCGATACCGATGGCCTTGCGAACCTGCCGCTGCGCGCCGCTTTCGCCGACCAGTACTACACCCGCCTGCGCGGTTGCCAGACCCGCGCGGTCTTCGCCTATGACGAGCGCATGGCGCTGCTGCCCGACTATCTCCAGCAACTGGAGATGGAATCGAACGGCAAGCAGGTGACCTTCGACGGCAAGCCCATGGACGGCAACACCGCGCCGATCACCTGGGGCGGCGTCGGCACCGACGCGCAGCATGCGGTGTTCCAGCTGCTCCATCAGGGCACCAACCTCGTGCCCGTCGACTTCATCGCCTCGATCGCGCCCGGCCACGACCTGGCCTTCGACCATCACCGCATGCTGCTGTCGAACTGCTTCGCGCAGGGCGCGGCGCTGATGGCGGGCAAGCACAGCGACGATCCGGCGCGCGCCTATCCGGGCGACCGTCCCTCCGCGACGATTCTGGTCGACGACCTGACGCCCGCCACCTTCGGCGCGCTGGTGGCATTCCACGAGCATCGCACCTTCGCCAACGCCGTGCTACTGGGCATCAATCCGTTCGACCAGTTCGGCGTCGAGCTTGGCAAGGAGATCGCCAAGCAGATCGAGGCGGGCAGCACGCAGTTCGATCCGTCTACCACGGCGCTGCTGGCGCTGGCGGGGATCGTGTGAGTTCACCGGGAGCAAACTAAATTTGGAGCACCTTTAATCTGGCCTTGGCCGCGATTGGCCGTAAGGAGAAGTTCCGCTTCGAATGTTGCTCCCTCGATTATCCGCCATTCGCGAAGAGTGAACAGTCTCCTTCAAAAAGATGCGGTTAGATTGAAAGAGGCATAGCGCGTCCATCGTCCGAACGGCGCATTGGCGCGTCGCGAAGGAAACGCCCTTTGGCAAGGATCAAGCCGTCAAACTCGAACCGCAGGCGCTGCGGCACAACCCAGTAACGTACGTTTGCTTCGGATTGATGGCGGACGAAATTCCCGGATGGTTCCGATGCGTCGCGCACGCCGGTCGGGGAAAAGCCGTCCTCACCCGATGCAAGGCATATCGCCCGATAGACCGCGAACCAGCCAAGCCGCTTGCTCAGTGTCGCTTCGCTGCGGACATTGGGTGTCATCAGGTTGGTGCGCGCGATGGAATTATAGAGACCCGCCGAGGCAAGGTCGGCCTACCGCATTCCGAACAAGTGTGTCGAACCGGTCATAGGAGCCTCCGAGCGTGTCGCCGCTGGCCCGGTCGAACCCCACGGAGAGGCGCGGTTTCCAGATGCCCTGGAAGGTGTAGCCCCGGTCGGCATGGATAAAGCTTGCGCGGACACTCCTGGCGACATCGGCTGCGGGTATCACTTTCTATTTTTTGCCGTTTCTCCGGCCTTGATTGTTTCGGGTGGGCCTTCGTAACATCTGTTAAAGTGGCGCCAGCACCGCGCTCTATTGGCCGAATATTGGGGGTGGGATGTCTGACATACCGATGCAGCGCTTGACAGAGTTTGCGGGACTGAATGCCAACGATCTGGCGCTTTTCCGCAGTTTGTTTGGGCCCGAAAAACGCATCTCGCGTCGCAGAGACATTCGGACGCAGGGTGATCCTGTACAGGAAATCTTCCTGCTCTCCTCGGGCTGGGCGGTTAGCTGCTTTGATTTAAGAGGCGGAGAGCGTCAGATCGTCAAATTGCACACCCCTGGCGACGTGCTGGGTGCGCCGAGCCTCGCGATGGAGACTGCAGCCGAAACGCTTGTCGGAATGACGGACGTAACAATACGGTCAATGCCATTGAGCGCCATTGGCAGGATCTTCAAAGAGGCCCCTTCGTTGGCGGCAAGCCTCTTCATTAGCGCTCAGCAAGAGCGAATATTCCTTATGGAACGCTTGGCGTCATTAGGTCGAATGCCTGCTATCAAACGCTTTGCCGTATTGCTTCTCCACGTGCATGATCGCCTCGTACATATCGGACGAGAGTGCGGCGTGGTCGATTGGCCTTTCACGCAGGCAGATCTGGCGGACATACTTGGTCTGACGAGCGTGCATGTGAACCGGATTATGCGGAGTCTGGACCAGCAGGGGTTGATAAAGCGAAGAGGATCAACTGTAATTCTCAGCGACCTAGCAGCCCTGCGTCGGCTGTCAGAGTTGCCTGAACGACAATGGATTCACGGACCTGATTGGCTTGCCCAGATCGCTCTCTAAACACTGTGTACGCCTTGGGGCTTTGGCGATGCCGTCCAGGCTGCGTCTCTCCAGCCAACTGGAACCGGTGCGCCATTCCTGTCCGGCATGAAACGCTGGTTACGGAAGGGTCGCCGTCCTTATGCAGCTACAAGGGCAATATCTTAGGATCGCAATTCGGTTATCGGAGCTCCACAGATCGACGCAGTGCCGCCGAAGAGTTCGCGCCAATGCGGGCCGAAAGACGAATGTCCGGTTCGCCGCCGAACCATAAGGATAGCTGACATTCGAGCGGGTTTCGGGCCCACTGCGTTTTAGGTCTGGTCCGGCACAGCCCGTACCTTGGCGGCCAACCGGTCAATGCCAAATGGCTTTGCGAGGAATTCGGTGCCGGGATCGAGCTGACTGTTATGAACCGCAGCGTTGCGGGTGTATCCCGTGATGTAGATCATCGTGACGTCGGGAAGAATGGCTTGCGCCCGATCGGCAAGTTCCCGATACCCGGCATGGTGCGGCGACGATGGCCAGCGCCGCCTTGTCGCTTTCGTGGCGGATCGAAGAGATGACTCAACTCGATGTGCAATGTGTGACCAGGCTCGATTCCGCGACACCCGACGTGCGTCTCGTATTCGGTATCAGTCACAAGTTCCGAACTGGCGACCCGGCGAAGGGCCGGGCCGCCAGGATATCTTAAGCGATGCCGGCGCCGCCGGTCACGCCATAGACTTCTCCCGTGATGTAACTGGCCTCCTGCGAAGCGAGGAGCACGTAAACGGGCGCAATTTCGACCGGCTGCCCGGGACGACCGAACTGGCTCTGCTCGCCAAACTTGGCGACCTTTTCCTGAGGTTGACCACCACTAGGCTGGAGCACAGTCCAGAACGGACCAGGGGCCACGACGTTGGCCCGAATGCCTTTTTCGATCAATTGTTTTGCAAGTGCCTTTGTATAGGCGACGATGCCCGCCTTGGTCGTGGCATAGTCCAGCAGAATATCGGACGGCTCATAGGCCTGAACCGACGCCGTCGTTATGACTGATGCGCCCGCGGGAAGGTGAGGAACGGCAGCCTGGGCAATCCAGTGCAATGCGTAGAGATTTGTCTTGAGGGTCTTGTCGAAATCCTGCGAACTGACCTCGGCAACGCTCTCGCGAAATTGCTGGCGACCGGCATTGATGACCAGGATATCCAGGCCGCCAAGTCCGCTCACTGCGTCCTCGACCAGCTGCTTGCTCCAGGCCTCGTCGGTAATATCGCCGGGCAAAGCCACGGCTTTGCGGCCTTCAGCTTCGATGAGGGCAAGGACTTCCTTCGCGTCCTTTTCCTCGTCAGGCAGGTAGGCAATGGCGACATCTGCACCTTCGCGCGCGTAAGCGATTGCAGCAGCACGCCCGATACCGGAATCGCCCCCTGTGATGAGAGCCTTTCGTCCTTTGAGCTTGCCGGCCCCGACATAGCTGTCCTCGCCATGATCAGGCTTGGGGTCCATTTCCGCAGCAACGCCGGGCGCCGTCTGCGGCTGTTCTGGAAACGGGGGCTGCGGATACTGTGTGCGAGGATCTTGCAGTGCGAGGCGGTCGGTCATGAACGCTCCTGTCATTTGGATGGGCCCGCTCTCGGAAGCGGGCGGGCAAGAACCAAAACAGCCGCGATGTGCCTGGTTCCATATCTCATCAAGTCCGGCGCCAAAGATGCGCCAGGGCGTTCCTCGGCAGACGCTGCCCGACAAGAATACCCGTTGTTCATGAACGGCGTGCTGCTGGCCCTGTCACGAGGCTGACAGTTCCGAATTGGCCCACCACACCTTGTCACTTATCGATGCGGGGTAATTTGATACGGCAACTCTGGATTAACGGAGTCATCCATTAAGGCTGCAGGTGGGTCCCGTTCAACAGTAGCAACTGTCCGATCAAGGTGTCGCCGACCGTCGCATCAGAGCCAGGCTATAGGATGTTTCGCTTCGAAGGGATCAAGTTTGCCGGCTGATGGTTGAAGCAACTCTCAAGAAGGATAACATCATGACCACGCAAACCACGATCTCAACGCTCAACGGCCTGATCAAAACGACCCTCGATAGCATGAAGGGCTATGAGGACGCTGCCAAGGATGCTGAGAGCACCCAGTTCGCTACGATGTTCGCTGAGTTCGCACGGGACCGCAGCGCGGCGGCCAGCGACCTTCAGGCCGAAGTTCGCCGATTGGGCGGAACCCCTGAGGACGACAGCAGCTTCCTCGCCGCCGCTCACCGCACGTTTATGGACCTGAAGCAGGCTATTACTGGCAAAGACGACAAAGCGATCATCCAGGAAGTCGAGCGTGGTGAAGACCACATCAAAGCCAAGTTCGAAGAGGCGCTGCGCGACAGTGAGCTGGAACCGTCTTCGCGCTCCGTCGTAGAAAAGGCGTTCGTATCCGTCAAAGAAGGTCACGATAAAATGAGCGCGTTGAAGCACAGCATTGCATGACAAGATTAAGGCCGCCCCGTTATGGGCGGCCTTTATACATCTGGACGAAGGCTTGTTGGCGGTTTCTGAGTCGTTCATGCCGGGAGAGAATGAAGCTCCAGACGACGAGAAACGCACAATCGCCCAGTAGGGTAGATCGCCAACATCCGCATGAGGGCGACCCGTTTTCGAAAGTAGCTTAAGGCCCTACGTCGCTCTCAGAGGTGCGCAGGCGATAACCTTGACGCGACGAAAAGCCCAGGGCAGCGGCCACGGGGTCATTCCAGCCATAGGGGTCAGAGCGGATAACGGGCTCACCATCCTCACCGAGCACCACAGTCTGGTAGAGCAACCTCACGGGAATCTCGCGCGGCAGCTTGACGAACGTCTCCTCGCCGGTCGCACGAGCTTTGTGCCATTCGTCGAGTACGCCTTCGTCCTTCGCAAGCATCTCGGCGAACCCTAGAGCATCTTCTACGCGCACGCAGCCGTGACTGCGCTGACGCTGGACCTCCTGGAAGAGCTGCTTGGCGGGCGTGTCGTGCAGGTAGATCTGGTGATCGTTCTTCATGTCGAACTTCACGAGGCCGAGTGAATTTTTCGGTCCAGGCTGCTGGACAACCCAGCCATCCTTCCATGCCATGTTATTGCGCTCAAGGTAGGCGCTCCCCTTGCCGGCGATCTCCTTGTTCTGGATCGAGCGCGGCACTGTCCACGTTGGGTTGGCGACGAGGCGATAGATCGGCGATCCCAACTGGGGTGTCTCGTTCTCAGGCTCACCGACGACCACTTTGCGGCTGTCGGCGACCTTACCGTCGCGCCAGTAGAGAAGGCGTCCCGCGGCAACGTTCACGTCGATGCGCGTAGGGGCAGGACTGCGGTCGAGCCAGCGCAACCGCTCCATCGCCACCGCCATCGTCCGGGCCCGATCCGCGTCCGACAGGTTGAGGATTTCGAGAGCGTCAGCGCCGATGACGCCATCCGGCTTGATTCCGTAGTCAGCCTGCATGCGCTGCACCGCGCGGACCATAGTGGGGTTGTAGGTGTTTCCCTGCACAGCAGAGCGATCGAGGTAGTCGGAGGCGACAAGCTGGCGCGTGATCGCGGGAACCCGCGCGTCAGTGGCGCCAGGCTTCAGCGGCTCGCCCTTGTCGGGGATCGTGGAGGCGGGCGCGCTGCCTTGCTTGCGCAGCGCGAGATAGGACCTGGACAGCGCGCGGTAGCCGTCGTCCTGCGGAGCCAGCCCATCGAGCCATTTGTCCAGATGACCTTCCTTGAGAGCTGCACCCAGACCATTCAGCAGGTTCGGATTGGGCCGGGTGACGGTATAGACGTCATAGAGCTTGGCAGGATCTGACGCCCCGCGGGCTAGCGCCGAGGCGTAACGCAACGCGCTTTGCGTCAGGGCGCGATCGCCTTCGGCATTGCCGGGCTGGCCATCCACAGCGAACCGCACCCGGTCGAGGCCATGCGCAGCACGGCGGCCGATTGCATCGCGCAACTGCCGGACAGCCCCATCATTCCAGCGCACCTGGTCAATGTTGATCGGCGGCGCTTCGGTTGTCTGGGACGTATTGTCAGGCTTCGAATGGCACGCGGGAAGCGCGACCGTTAGGGCCAGCAACGAGCAAGCGATCACAGTTCTATGCACACGGATCTCCTGGTAAGACCCGTACGACAACTTATGGAAATCACGTAGGTTTCACGCTTGCCCTAAGCGCGGGCTGCAAAGACCATCCGTCCTTCGCCCAGGAAGCTGAACACGTCGCTGAGCTTGTTCTCGCCGACCGCAAAGCATCCCTGACTGCGTCCGAGCTTGCCATGGGAGGGGATCATGTCGTCGTTTGCATACCAAGCGCTGTGGATCACGATCGCACGGCTGAGCGCGTTGTTGTTCGTCGGGTCGAGCCCCACCAGACGCTGCGACCGACCGTGCTTTCCTGTATAGTAATCGGCCGTGAGGAAGGCACCCTCACTCGAGGCATTGGAGCCGAAGGCGTTGGAGAACCGCTCGAGGAACCCGGTATGCCCCGGGTCGGAGCCCGAACCATGCGCGACCAGTAACCGCGAAGCCTTGCCGCTCACTACATCGAGGAAGTGCAGCCGGGGATCGGAAGATGGCGCAGTAAAATCTATAATGGCCATCCGGTCTCGCGCCTTGACCGAACCTGAGTGCTGCTCCAGCGCAGATAGAGCCCGGCGCAGCAGCGCCGGGTCCACCGAAAAGCGAGCGGCATCTAAAGTCGTCTGCGGCATGCCCGAAGAATTACGGGGGGTAGCTGGAATAGCGGTTGGCCGGTGCGGCGGTGACGATTCTAAAAGTGGCTTGGCGGCCGGCCCGGCAAGGGCCGCAAGAGCAATGCCCGCGCTTGAAATAATCATGGCGCGCCGGTCGGTTCTGAAGGTCAGATCAGCCATGCCTCCGATAATGGCTATGTCCGCTTGCGATTAAATAGGCGTTGGCGACTTTTGTTGGGGCACTTTTGCAATTAAGCGCCGAACCGTTGTAAATACGCGGTCGGCAGCTTGAGGTGCCATCTAAATTTCTGGAACAAATTTCCCGCGCTGAACTTTCTTGCACTTTTCAAACACTCCGTTCGGATTGCAAAAGCCTGAAAGAGGTCTCGCAATCAGGGTGCGAGTGGTGCCGAGGCGCAAATGTCCGGCCTACCTATGAAACTCCGGGCGTGCATTGTTACGTTGTCGCCTCCTCAGTCCCGGCAGCTGCTGGCGAGGGGCCCTGCTTGGGATCGCCGGTATTTCCTTCCGCGACGTCTTGCTGAGCGCCCTCAGCCGCACCCTCCTTCGCCGCATCGGCAACCGAATTTTCGAACATCCGCTTGAGAACCCAGCCTACGGCGAAGGTGACAGAGGCCGTCACTACCGCGCGAACCGCAGTTTCCTTCAGCGACCGAACGAACTGCTTACGCTGCAGCCGCCCCGGCTGACCCGCGACTACGTCTGCTAGCTTCTCCCTGGTTCGCATCGGACCGTCCCTCAAATTGTTGCATGATCATCGAATAACGCCCAATCGCAGCTCTGGACGCGCTAAATGGGTCGCCGGACCTACGATGCAGCGTCTAGGACACCCGCTGACAGATTAGCCGCCGGCGACTTCAACCGCACCAGCGTCGCGAAAAGCCTGGATGACCGCATCGCCTTCATCCTCGTTCATATCCACCGAGACGACAAGCTGACCTTCGTATGCCGCGCCGGAGCCCTCCGGCGTTTCCCGGTTTTGTCCGCTCGCGACGTCCGCCCCGGCAGGCTGATCGCCAGCGCTGTTTTTGCTCCCCGCGGGCTCGATGAAGATGTCGGTCCGTTCTATGCCATATTCCTGAACGAGGTGCTCGACTGCAAGCTCGACTTCCCGGCGGCCAGGAAACAGTGCCTTGATGGTGGTGGACATGCATCTACTCCATTACAGGTATTGAGAGCGCAAGGGCACTGACATAGTTCCCGCGGCACGCCGTAATCGAACTCGCTGATTCCTTCGCTGTCACCTGGGCGAGGACATCTACCCACGCATCGGCAACGCGCTGTTCCTGATCTCGCTGAGCCAGGGCGAAACCGGCCCCGGCCTGCCGGTCTAAACCGGGGCCGGCGCCGGTTGTATGGCGTAATGGATCGGCTTGAACGACCCGCCGTTCGATGCATAGGCCGAGCAGGCGGTCAGCCCGATCACGCAGTCCTCGGCCGCGCGCAGGCGGATCAGGTCGCCCGCGACGCTGGTGGGCGGGATCACCGAGATGCGCCCCGTATCCTGCTCCACCGGCACGTTCATGAAAAGGTTGAACGCGGTGGGGATTGCGTCCTCCTCGATCCCGTAGGGCGAGAGCGCTGCGGCGAGGTTGCCGAAACATCCGCGATGGACCGGCTTGTCGGGATAGAAGTGCCGGAATGTCGCCTCGCTGCAGGGCGTCAGCAGGAAGTCGTGTCGGCCGACGGTGTCCTCGACGATCTCCAGCAGCACCCGCGAGCGGTTGGACCAGAGTCGGTTGCCGGTGGTGAGACTGATGGTCTCCTCATAGTCGAACGTGCGCCCGTTCGAGATGACTTCGCGCACGTCGTGCGCCGCGAAGGCCAGCAGGTCGGCGACCTGGCAGCCCTGCGGGTCGGTCACGGTGAGTATCTCGCCCGCGCCGAGGAGGAAGGCGGCACCGCTGCGCGGGCCGATCACTTTGGGCTCAATCACTTTCGCATCGCTCATACACGCGGGTCCCTGAACGGGCAGCCCCAGTCCGGCTCGACCGCGCGGCCGCTGTACTGGCGCGCCTCGCTCGCCTCGCCGTGGCGCGCTAGCATCGGATTGAGCGAGCCCGCGATGGCGAGGTCACGGTCGAGGATGCGCTCGCGCATGCGCTCGTAGCGGCCTTCGGCGCGTAATCTCTCGAACTGTTCGTGCAGGTTGAACACCAGCACCGGGCGCGTGAAACGTCGCGCGGGCCGCGAGGCATTGGGGTGCAGGCCGACGACGAAGAACGCGCTGCCACCGAAGCTGAGCGAGAAGTGCGGGTCCTCCGGATCAGGACTTACCGCATCGTCGTAGGGCTGGCCGAGCCAGGCGTCCTTGTCCGCGAAGGACTGAATGCGCTCCCACATCGCGTGTTCGAACGCGCGCTCGGTGAGGTCGTCGGGGCCTTCGAAGACGACGGCCAGGCTGCGCAGTCCTTCCGGGTCGCCCTGATAGTCCTGGCTCCACTGCAGCAGCTCCCGGTGGATCACGACGTCGTTCCAGGCGCTGGTCAGGTCGCGCGCCGCGACGACCTTGAGCGAACCCTTGGCCAGCGCCGACTTCGCCCCAACGCAAGGGAACGCTGGGTCGCGAACGAACGCTGTGAATTCTTCCTCCAGGTTCCGGAGCGAGGGGTCCGCCATCATGCATTTCTCTCCATTGCGGATGTAAACGAACGACGGCCGGAAAGGTGTCCACCCCTCGTCGCGGGATCGAAGACCCTGTGGTGTTCGCTGCTTGGGAAAGGGCAATGAAAAGGTGATGCCATGCACGTACTGATTATCGAGACGGCCCGCTGATCGCCATGTTGATACAGAATGCTCTGGAGGACGCGGGCACGACGAGCTTCATATCGTCGAACATGAAACCGATGCGGTAATTTCCGCCCGGTACGACCAACCCGCGTTCATCACCTCCGACGTGAAGTTGAACGAACGCACCGGCCCCGCGGCCGCGCGCATCCACGATGAACTCAGCGACATACCGGTCTTCGTCACCGCCACGCCGGACGCGGCCATGCCCTGCGACCCGGCCGGTGCGGTGCTCCGCAGGTCCTTTGCCCACGACGAGCTGGAGCGGGCATTCCGCAAGGCGCTGACGGCGTGAAAAGGCCAGTCGGCCGCCGGCCTTCACGCTTTACCGAGAACCACTCCATGAGGCCGCGCCTTCGACTAAAGCGAGGGAATTTGCGGTTACATCGTACCTCGCATCGCAGCATACTCCGCGATGAAATCTCTTCTCCCTTAGGCACCAGGAGCAGCGCTTCGCGTTCCTCGGTTCTATCCGACTAAGGAGTTGCCGCTTGGAAAACGTCGCCAGTTGGATTGCGCCCGCTGCCACGATGATCGCCGCCATGATGACCGGAGCCAATCTCGGTACGCGGGTCACAGGCTGGGGCTTCGTCGTCTTCACTATAGGCTCAATCGCATGGTCGGTCGTCGGCCTGACGACGGAGCAGACCAATTTACTGGCTACCAATGGCTTTCTGACCCTTGTCAACCTGATCGGTATCTGGCGCTGGCTGGGCAAGCAGCGGGCGTACGAGGATAGCGGTAGGTCAGCCACCGAAGCAAGTCGGCGCTCCGCCTATCCCACACTGTTCACCGCGACAGGCATGGCCGGCATGCCTGTGACGACCAGCGATGGCGAGCCGATCGGCAAGGCGGTCGAAGCGCTCGTTACCTGTGAGGACGGCAGCGTTAGTTACGTCGTGGTGGCCGCCAACGGTGTCGGCGGTATCGGCGAGGAACTTCGTGCCGTTGACCGAACGCAGATCGACTTCGCTTGCGACGAGCTAAAGCTGCGGCGCTCACGCGATTGGTTCGAAAGCCTGCCGCCTCTTACTGACGGAGACTGGCCCGCGGCACCGGCGGAGATAGCCCCGCGCGACCGTCGCTGAACGCTTTTCATCGTTTGGGAGTGCCTGCCCTTCCGCGGGTACGGAGTAGGTCATCCGCCAAGCCATTTGAGAGTGATCCGCAACAGGAGCGAAAGTCTGGATCGCCGGTTATCGCGGGAGGCAGGCTACCTGCCGAAAGATAACAGCGAAGGAAAAACCATGACCAAGAAAGCGCAGGATGCGATCGCTTTGCTCAAGGCTGACCACCGTACTGTTGAGGAACTGTTCGAGAAATTTGAGAGTGCCAAGGCTCCGACGAAGCAGGCGACGCTTGCGAAGCAGATTTGCACCGAGTTGATTATTCATACAATCATCGAGGAAGAAATATTCTATCCTGCCCTCAAGGGTAAGATCGAGGACGACATGTACGACGAGGCGCATGTCGAGCATGATGGTGCCAAGCTGCTGATTAGCCAGATCCTGGCCGGAGAGCCTGGCCAAGATTTTTGGGAAGCCAAGGTGACCGTTCTGTCCGAGGAGATCAAACATCACGTCCATGAAGAAGAAATGCCCAAGGAGGGTATGTTCGCGCAGGCGCGCGCGGCGGACGTGGATTTGGATGCGCTCGGCGCTCAAATGGCCGAGCGAAAGGCCGAACTACAAGCCCAGTTCGAAGCCGACGGTCTGCCAACGCCGACCACGCGGACTCTCAGCCCGGTGGAAGTCGAACTTGGCGCGCCTGTCGCCTAAAATCGGCGACCGAAAGGCCACGCCTTCGAACCGAGAAGACCGGGTCCATGTGCCCAGAATGTAGGCCTTCGATTACAAGATCATTCCGGTAAGGCCTGCGGTTCTCTAAAAAGGGTGCGTTGCGATGCGACGCGCCCTTTTCATCCACGTGGCAACCAGCTCACGTCAGCTAAGAGTAAATCTAAGTCGGACGTATAAGCCTTCGGGGCGAAAATCGAATTCGGCCCCGCAACCCTCGCCGCGAAGGGCGCGTGAGATCATACGCGAGCCGAAACCTTTTCGGTCAGGGGAAGCCACCTTCGGCCCGCCAGTCTCGAGCCATCTGATTTTCAGGAATTCGATATTACCCTTAACGTAAAGCTCCCAAGCAATCTTCACCGTTCCGGTCAGGTTGGAAAGAGCCCCATATTTCGCTGCGTTCGTGGCCAGTTCATGAAGAACCATGGCAAGCTGCAGCGCGCGCTCAGCCGAGATTTCCACGTCTGGCCCGGTGATTTCGAACCGCCTATCGGCCTCAGCAGCGAAAGGGGATACGGCCCGTTCTACGATATGGGTGACGTTGACCGCCTCCCAATCGCGCTGCGTGAGCAGATCATGCGCTTCGGAGAGGGCGAAGAGGCGCGCGTTGAATGCCTCCTTCTCCGCACCCGGGGCCTGGCGAAACGTTTGCATGGCCACCGCCTGGATCGTCGCCAGCGTATTTTTGACCCGGTGTTTCAGTTCGTGGAGAAGCAGCTCATTCGCTTCCTCCGCACGCTTTCGCTGCTCGATTTCCTGCTGGGCAGCCTTGTGCAGCCGCGCATTATCCATCGCGACAGCGGTCTGGGCTGCAATCGCGGAGACAAGGTTTTCGGTATCAACCGTGAACTTTCCGGGCTCATCATGGGCAAAAAACAGCCCCCCGAGCACTTCGCCCGACACTGAAGTCACAGGCACCGCGAGATAGCTGACGACAGGGAAGTGCCCCGCCGGCATCCCATAGTGCGGGGCACTGCGCCCGTAGCGCGGATCTTTCCGGATATCGTCGGAGCGGATTACACCTTCGCCTGCAAAGGTCGGCGCAAAGACCGCCGTGTTTCGAGGCATTCCAAAATTGAACGCCTCCCGGGCTGCGCCGGAAAGCGTATAAAGCTGGTAGGATTCTCCAGCAGCGTTGGTGACGTTATAGAAGAAAGCACCGAATTTCGCACCGCTCAGCTCCGTGCCAATGTCGGTCACTGCCTGCACAATCCGATCAAGATCAAGATCGCGGGAGATTTCGTTGGCGACGCGATAGAGGGTCTGCAGACGCTCGGATTGCTGAGTGAGCAATGTCTCGGTCTGTTTGCGCGCGGTGATGTCACGAGCGATTTTGGAGGCACCGATTACCTGACCATCAGCCGCTTCGATCGGGGATACGGTGAGGGAAATATGGATCAGCGACCCGTCCTTGCGCCGGCGCAGGGTTTCGAAATGCTCGACCCGTTCCCCTGTTTTGAGGCGCGCGATGATCTCGTCTTCTTCAGACCTGCGATCCTCGGGGATCAGTGTGAGTATCGAAGCGCCTATAATCTCGCTTGGGGAATAGCCGAATATCCGCTCGGCACCGGCGTTCCAATCCGTGATAATGCCATCAAGCGTCTTGCCGATGATAGCGTCATCGGAAGATTCAATGATGGCTGCAAGCCGATCGGCAGCGCTCAATGCGCGTCGCTGTTCAGATCCTTCTTCCCCGTCCATACCCGTAGCGACTTCCGCAGCCATTAAGGCTGTCCCCTTTTCCCGCCCAAATCTGCAACAGCAGTGAGCAAGCGATCCATTGCATATGGCTTGTCGAACACCAGGTCAAAGAGATCGGTACGAGACCTCGCTATGGCGCCCTGGGCCCCGCTCACCAAGATGATGGGGATGCCCTGAAGGACGCTGTCAGCCTTCATGGTCTCAGCCAGTTCGAGCCCAGTCATCAACGGCATCATGAAGTCCGTGATGACCAGATCCGGCGCCAGGCTGCGTATAAGCTTCAGCGCGTCTACACCATGTGCCGCGTCGTGCACCTCGTGGCCGGCATCTTCCAGACTGACCACCAACAAATCGGCGATCAGGAACTCGTCTTCGGCAACGACTATCTTCATGGAGAACTCCGACCGGGGTTTTTGTCCATGACGAGCGTCACGCTTCGAGGGGCTTTGCCAAACCGGTAGAAATTCCGGTGGCTTGTTCGAACTGTCCGCGGATCGCAAGGCCGTGTCCGTCAATGTAGACTTCCTGCGGAGCCGCCTGGAACGATTGGTCGCGGATCTTCAAGACGGACAGCACACGCTTATATTCGGACCGGATTTCCACTTGGCGCATCATTATCAGGTTATCTAGCAGACTGGAAATCTCGGGCCCTGGCGCTGCAACTCCGGAGGCGAAGAGGTCACGCAATTCCCACGTGCCAACAGCGGTAACGCCCATGGCGCGCAATTCGTTCGTCAGAGCCGCAAAGAATTCCACAAGCCGAGGAGGATGAACGGCTGCGCGCTCGAACCCGCCCAGAGAATCAATGAACAGCCGCTTCACACCACGTGCCGAAACAGCATCCAGAAGGCGGTAAGCCATCTTGTCGATGAGATTTTCCGTCAACGGCTGCCACAAGATTTCGACCTCTTCCCTTTCCACATTCCCCTTGAGGTCGAGGCCGAGCGCGCTCGCTTTGAGCAACAGGCGCTCGGGTGATTCGTAAAAGCCGAAATGCAGGCCGGGTTCCTCACGCGAGGAGGCCGATAGAAAGTTCAAGCCAAAGGAGGTTTTACCGCATCCCGAGGGTCCGATGAGCAATGTGATAGAGCCTTGCGGAAGTCCGCCGCCGGTAATTTCATCGAAACCTTCGATCCCTGAGCGCAAAGGCTTGGGGTCTGGTTTGTCGATGGCGGACGGAGTGTGAAGCGCGGCCTCGATACGTGGAAAAACGGAAATGCCTTCATTGGAAATTTCGTACTGATGATACCCGCCTAGGGCGGCGCTTCCTCGAGACTTACGGGCCCGCAGACGCCGCACGGTGCGGACACCGACCAGTTCGTCATGCAATTCCAGGACGCCGTCCACCATGGTGTGTTCCGGGCTGTCGTCGTGAACTCCGGCGCTTGTCAAAAAGAGGACCGTACAACCCACGAATGCCGCCTGGCTCTGGACTTCTGCCACGAACGTCTTCACGTCGAGATCGGTCTCGGCGCGGTCACGGGCGTTGAGCAGGCCATCGAAAACGATCAGAGAAGCGCCTTGCCGCTTGGTTTCCTTGCGCAGCAAATCGACGACAGCGCCAAGACCCTCTTTGGCGAGGGTCTGGAAAACGCTGACATAGACGATGTTGCTACCGAGCCGGTCTTTTTCGAAGAAGCTCAGCGTCGAAAGCGACTGGAACAGCCGATCGTGCGTTTCGGCAAGGAGCGTGACATAGAGCACTTTCTTGCCGGCAGCTGCCGTCGCGAACGCAATCTGATTGCCCAGGATCGTCTTGCCGGCGCCGGGCTGGCCCTGCACGATGTAGGAGGCCCCTTCGACGAAGCCGCCGCCAAAAACGGTGTCTAGGCCAGGGATCCCGGTTGAAAAGCGGGGAAGGGTCTGCGTCACGAATAACCTCATCAGCACGAAGTGGCCATGAGGCCATGGGTGCTGATAGCAGCCCATAAAGCCACCGTCAGGATGGGCGCAGGACTTTTTTGCCGTCACATCGCTGGCAGAAGCTTCCCCGTTCGACTGATGGGTCGCGTCATCGTTCGTTGGAGAGATTTTGAGTGTGCAGAGCGATCAATACCCCAAACGTCGATTTCGCAATTGCACAAATTTGTTCGCGCATGCAGTATGGCTTTGCCTTTCAGGCATCCTCTCCCAGACTCCAAGGCCGGCTCTGCCGGCCTTTTTCTTTTGGATTGAGCTTGAGCTTTGGCGCTTGCTACAGATCGGGCAACAACTGGTCGGCACGTCCCCAGTGGGCGAGGTTCTTCGACGAAGCGCGCTTCAGCATTTCGGCGCCGTCACCGATATGCCAGTGCGAAGGCGCGTCAAGATCGTGCAGTTCATCCCACGTCAGAGGAACGGCGATGGGCGCAAACTCGCGATTGCGGGCACTGTAGGGCATCACAGCGGTCGCACCGCGCTGGTTGCGCAGGTAGTCGACGAATATGCGCCCTGTCCGCCGGGCCTTGGACAACGCGGCGGTATAGAGATCGGGTTCTGCCTGCTCCAGGGCTTGAGCGAACCGATGAGCAAAATCCTTCACCTGCGGCCATTCGGCCGATGGGGTGAGCGGGGCGATAACATGGACCCCCTTTCCGCCGGTGACCATCGGAAAAGTGGTAAGCCCCATCTGGGCGAGGAGATCGCGCACATGGAAAGCGGCCGAGACGACATCCTTGAACCCAAGTCCTTCATCGGGGTCGAGATCAAAAACCAGCCTGTCGGCCTTTTCGACGTCCTCGATCCGCGCGCCCCAGCCATGGAACTCGATCGTGCCCATCTGCACACAGGTCAGCAGACCTGCCGGAGTGTCGACGAAGAGATAGGCCTCTTCATGCCCGTCCTTTTCGCGAATGCCGATGTGTTTGACGTCATCGCCGAAGCTGCCTGCATCATGCTTCTGAAAGAAGCACTTCTTCGCCCGGCCTTGCGGACAGCGAACGAGACTGACGGGCCGGCTTCCTGCCCAGGGGAGCATGATGGGTGCAACCAATTCGTAATAGTCTGCCAGCTGGCCCTTGGTGAGCTTGCCCTCCGGGAAGATCACTCTGTCCCGGTTGCTCACTTTCACCGTGCTCGCGGGCGAAGCCGTGGCAGCCGTCACCGGGGCCTCCTTCTCGATCACCACCGCTTCGGGCTTCTTATCTTCTCGAAGCCCAAGGTAGCTGGGATGGCGCAGCACCCCCTCATCGGTGAACTCGAGGTACGCAATCTCGGCAACCAGCTTCGCCTCGATCCAGTGGGCGCCGCGCACAGCAGACCGCGGAGCCTGAACCGTTGCCTCCTTGCGCACGAGGGGCGCCATGATTTCCAGAAGGCGCTCTATCTCGTCGCCCGTAAATCCCGCGCCGACCTTGCCGGCGTATCGCAGCTTCCCATCCTCGTTTACGCCCAAGAGAAGCGAGCGGAACCCGCGCTGCTTGTCAGAAGGCGTCCAGCCTACGATAACGAACTCCTGGCGGCGTATGCACTTGGTCTTGACCCAGCTTCCGCTCCGCGAGCCGCTATATCGAGCGTCGACGCGTTTCGATATGACGCCTTCCAGCCCTGCCTCGCAAAAACTGGTCAGCAGCTTTTCACCGTTGCCGACGATATGATCTGAATAGCGCAGCCGACCTTTTTGGCCCTCAAGAATGCTCGCCAGCCTCTCCTTACGCTCAATCAGCGGTAAGCTGGTGAGATCCTCACCGTTCATTTCCAGCAGGTCGAACGCGAAATAATCGATGGCCTCAGGGTTGTCCTTCAGCGCGGCTTGCAGAGCCTGAAAGCTGGTCCGGCCATCGGGCAGCGTCACCACCGCCTCGCCGTCGATCAGCGCGCTTTCAACGTCAAGCTGAGCAGCCTCTGTGATAAGGCCTGCGAAACGATCCGACCAGTCCAGACCTGACCGGGTATAGGCCCGCCCTTCACCGCCGCCAACGGCAATGAGCGTTCGATAGCCGTCATACTTCAACTCATGCAGCCAGCGATCGCCGGGTGGCACGTGATCGACCAGAGCAGCAAGCTGGACAGGCTGGAATGGCGGGAGTTTGCCTTTGTTCTTGCCCCCACCGGCCGTGGGGGGCGATGATTTGCGCTTCGCGGCCGGGCCTGTGGCCTCGCCGCTCTGTTTCCGGACCGGCTTGCCTGCGGCGATTTCTTCCATCGTCCGTCCGCTGTCGACACTCGTGAGATGGATGCCGATAAGGTCATCCGAGCCACCGGCAAACTCGTCGTCGACTTTCCGCAGGATCCAGTTTTCGCCCTTCTCTTTTCCCCGGGGCTTGAGGCGGAACATGATCCACTCGCCCTTCATGCGTCGGCCATGGAGGGTGAAATGCAGATGCCCTTCGGCAAGGGTTTGGGTGGGATCCTTGCCCGGGACCGGCTCCCAGGTGCCATTGTCCCAAAGCATCACGGTGCCGCCGCCATACTCCCCCTTCGGGATAGTCCCCTCGAAACGGGCATAGTCGAGGGGGTGGTCTTCGGTGCGGACTGCCAGGCGTTTGTCTTCGGGGTTGGCGCTTGGCCCTCGGGTCACCGCCCAGCTGACCAGCGTGCCATCGAGCTCGAGGCGGAAGTCATAATGCAGGCGGGTCGCGGCATGCTTCTGGACAACGAAGCCATTACCCGGCGTCGGCTCGGAGGCACCGGAGGGTTCGGCAGTACGCGCGAAATCCCGCTTCTCGCGATATTTCGCGAGCCGTTCTTCTGCCGAAGTTGCTTTCGCCTTTGTCGCCCGTGCCATATGCGCTCCGATCGAGAACCTTCTCAAATCCCGAAAATGGCGCCGCGTTCCCTTCCTGCACGTATCGGAAGCGTCGTTGCCCGGGAAACTCACATCAATATCGAGCGAGCAGCCGTTCCACGCTGGGCGCTGCAGTCTTCTGCTTGTTGTCTTCATCCTTGATGTCGGCTTCGAGCGCTTCGCGAATACGCGCGATTTGGGCATCCGTCAGATGCTCGATGCCGACGAACTCCACGCGTGCCTTGTCCAGCGCCCTGATAATCTCGTCGAGCTTTGCCTGCATGGCCGCGCCGTCACGATTCTGGCTGTTCTGAATCAGGAAGACCGCAAGGAATGTCAGGACCGTGGTCGCGGTGTTGACGATCAGCTGCCAGGTATCGGAGTAGTGCATGAAGGGGCCGCTCACTGCCCACACGACAATGAACAAAGCGGAAATGATGAAGGCCAAAGGCTGACCCATCAACTGCGCACACTTTGTTGCAATGCCGGTGAAAATTCTATCCATCATGGGGCTCCGTTCTCTTCGTATCTGCTGTCATCGGTTGCCCCCGACGTCATTTCAGTTCTTTCAATCTCCAGTCTGCGAGTTGGGCGCTGCTACCGGCTTTGATTCGGGAGACTCGCGCTGGCGCAGGAATATGGAAAGGACTACCAGTACGGCCGTCGAAAGGAATTCGCTCTGCCAGTTCTGGAACGATTCAAACCACAGCTGCGCATCGCCAAGATAGGCAAGCACGGTCTTGGGTGTTTCCCCATGTTCTAGGGCTTCTTGCGCCGAAGCATGCGCGCTGTTGATCCAATGCATCGTGAACGACGCGACAAACAGCAGGATCAATGCCAGGCCAAGAGAGCGAGCGTATATCGCGCGCCAAAGCGGACCTTTGCGCAAGATCGATGGTGAGCCGTGTTCTTGGGCTTTCTGGTCCAGATCATTGTCGCGGGGAGGCGCATCCGGGTCCTTCGATTCTGCCGATCCGCGCTGGATCAGGAAAGCGGTAAGCACGACGTAAGCCGCCATTTGCAGGAACTCGCTTTCCCAATTCTCGAACACCGAGGATAGGAATTGCGGGCTTACGGCATAGGCCAGGAGCGTCAGACCGGGCTCGGCATGGCGCCGGGCATCTTCCAATTCGACATACCATCCCGAGATATATTGCCCGGCAATGCAAACGACAAAAAGTGCCAGAAGGGCAATCGTAAGCCCATTATTTTTAAGCAGTCGCATGCCGATGCCTCTCGCCGATTTGCTTTGGATGGAAACGCGCGGGAAACATTTGGGTTCGAAAGCATTTCAGCTATTGCGTGCAAGCAGCTAGCCATTCCCCGAGGGATTTCTGCGACGTGGCCGCCGTCTCGGCTCCCATGCTCTGTGCCATGATCTCCAGGGCCCATCGGCCTCGTTCATCGCTCTCGGCAGCCACGGCATCTTCAGGCACCCATAGGTCGTATTCGCGCATATGGGCATCCGCTGCGGTGAACAGCACGCAGATATCGGTAGCGATTCCGCTCAGCACCAGTTTGCTGACGCCCAGCTGCGGTAGCAGCACCGGCAGGTTCGTGGCGTAGAAACCGGAAAATTGCGGCTTGATGATGAAGAAGTCGTCGTGCTCCGGCCTCACCATCTCTGTGACCGGATTATCCTTTTCGAGCGCGCGCCTTACGAGCTTGGAAGCTTCTGAATGCCATTCGCCAAAATTATCGTTCACGTACACGACTGGCCAACCGTGCGCGCGAAACTCCTGGCGTAGGCGATCTATTCGCCGTGCCGCTTCGAGAGCCCGGGGCTCCAGAGCCTCGGCCCCCTCAAAATCAAAGCAGTTGACCATATCCAGGATCAGCAAGGCCGGGCCATCACCAGATCTCGGCGAAGTGGCTGCGGGCTGCTTGTCCTGAGAATCCATAGAAACCTGCCATGAATTCGGGGTCGGCGCTGGACGACCCCATTTCGCTCACTCCTTGGTGAGCTTTTGTGCCTGAGCGTCCAGCGCCGCGCGATCATTGCCAAATCGGTCGATGAGATCCTGCGCCTGCTCGACAGTAAGACCGTGCTTTCGAGCAAAATAGTCGACCTCATAGCCCTCGCCGCCAGCGACCGTGCGGCGATCAGCGCCGCCGCGCTGTGATTTATCATCTGCCATGATGCATTTCCTCTTTCGCAGCTGTCTGAATTTGCAACCCGTGCCAAAGCCGTGAGTTCCAGCGAGGTTGTCTTGAGGAGCATGGAACCGGCATGCCGCATCGTCGTTTGCCCATCCAATGAAACAGCCGCTCGACTGCCTTGTCATCGGCGCAGGGCCCGCAGGTCTGACGGCCGCCATCTATCTTGCACGATTTCACTTCTCGATCGCGGTTGTCGATGCGGGGCATAGCAGGGCGGCGCTGATCCCACGCACGCATAATCATGCCGGTTTCCCGGGTGGGATAGCTGGCACCGAACTTCTCGGGTTGATGCGGGCGCAGGCTGCCGACTTTGGGGCAGTCGTGACGGAAGGTTTGATTGAGGGACTGGAGAGGACCGAAGAGGGTTTTGTTGCTCGTGCACAGGGCCGTGAATGGTCTGCGCGCACTGTCCTGCTCTGCACCGGCGTAATCAACAATCGGCCTCAGATCGCACCGGACATCCACGATGCGGCGTTGCGCCGCGGACTACTTCGGTACTGCCCCATATGTGACGGGTACGAGGTCACTGACAAGCGAATCGGTGTTTTGGGTACCCGCTCCCACGGCTTCAAGGAAGCAATCTTCCTGCGGATGTATACGCGCGATGTGACACTCATCGCTACCGATGGAGAGCACGACCTTTCAGATGACGAAAAGCGTCGGCTCGCTGTGGCTGGTGCCGTCCTGATCGATGGCCCCTGCGCGCCACTGCGGTTGGAAGATGCGCAGATTGTCGTGCCGACGCCGCGCGGCGAGCTCAAATTCGATAGCGTCTACCCGGCGCTCGGTTCTGTTATCCGGTCCGAACTGGCGACGGCGATTGGCGCCGAAGGCACTGACGATGGGTGTCTCATCGTGGACGACCATCAGCGCACTTCCCTTCCCGGCCTTTACGCGGCGGGAGATGTTGCCAGAGGTCTCGATCAGATCAGCCATGCGATGGGCGAAGCCGGGGTCGCCGCCGTTACGATCCGCAACGACCTCGCCGAGCGAGGCATCTTATTGCGCTAGCCCGCCGTTACAGCGGGCCGCTCCCACTTACGAATACCGGGTCTGGGCGGCGGCACCCGCGCAGATGTCACCGCAATCAGGATTTCAGAACGTTCCTCACCTTCGTGGCGAGTTGTTCGATGGTAAAAGGCTTGCCGATCAGTTCCAGACCCGGGTCGATAACGCCATTATGCACGACCGCGTTGCGCGTGTAGCCAGACGTGTAAAGAACCTTGAGTTCGGGTCGCCGGCGTTGGGCTTCGTCCGCCAATTTACGGCCGTTGATGTCCGGCATCACAATGTCTGTAAAGAGCAGCGCGATTTCCGGATGGGCGTCAATTAGCTGTAGTGCTGCCACAGCGCCGTCCGCTTCGAGCACCTGATAGCCAAGATCGGTCAACGCATCGACGCTGAATTGGCGCACCGCCGGTTCGTCCTCGACTACCAGGATGATCTCCTGTTCCTCACCCAATGGCAAGTCGCCGTTTGAAAGCTGTTCGGCCTCGATCTCGTCGCCGATAAAGCGGGGGAGATAGATCTTGACGGTCGTTCCTTGTCCCAACTCCGAATAGATTTTGACGTGGCCACCCGACTGCTTGACGAACCCATAAACCTGACTGAGTCCGAGCCCTGTGCCCTTACCAACCTGTTTGGTCGTGAAGAACGGGTCGAAGGCTTTGGCAATGATCTCAGGCGGCATCCCGCAGCCGGTATCGGAAATGGCAATCAGGACATAATGCCCTGGCGGAACGCCAAGATGCGCGGCAGCATAGCGGTCGTCGAAGTGGACGTTTTGGGTTTCGATCGTCAGTCGTCCACCCTCCGGCATCGCATCTCGCGCGTTCACGGCGAGATTGAGAACGACATTTTCCAGTTGGTTGCGATCCGCGTGTGTGCGCCACAGCCCTGCGGCGAGCACCGTCTCCAACCGCACGTCAGTTCCCAGAGAATGGATGAGCAGTTCGGACATACCAGGTACAAGCTTGTTCGCGTCCAAAACCTCCGGATTGAGAGGCTGCTGGCGTGAGAAAGCCAAGAGCCGCTGGGTCAGGGTGGCGGCACGTCCTGCGCCTTCCAGTGCTGCGTCGACGTAGCGCTTTGCGCGCGCATCCTCATCACCAAGACGGCGATTCAGGAGATCCAGTGACCCAACGATGACGGCCAGCATGTTATTGAAGTCGTGCGCGATCCCGCCGGTCAGTTGGCCGACCGCCTCCATCTTTTGAGATTGCCGCAGCGCTTCCTCGACCTGTTCCCGCTCGGAAATCGCCTGAGCCACGCGTCGTTCCAGATGTTCGTTCAGCTCCAGAACCCGCACCTCCGCGCGCTTGCGCTCCGTAACATCGATGGCGGTGCCGATGACGCGCAGACATTGGCCGCTTTCGTCGAAAACGCCCCGCCCTTTCGCGGCTACCCAGCGCTCTATCTGGTCTTCCTTCCCGATAGTGCGATATTCAACATCATAGATAGCACGTCTGGCAGGATCGGCAGCTGCGGCGTAAGCTTCGAAAGTGGCTTCCCGATCATCGGGATGAAGGCCGCTATAATAGTCTGCCATGGAGACCGGCACGTCGGGCGAAATGCCGAACATGGCTTTGACGATTGGCGGCCAGATGAGAATGTCATGCACGACATCCACGTCCCAGAAACCTACCTCAGCGGCCTGCGTGGCGAGCCGCAGCCGCTCCTCGTTTAACATCAGCTCGGCGCGGGTGCGCTGCTGTTCTGTCAGATCGAGCATGGCGCCGATCATCCGGACAGCTTTGCCTTCCTGGTCGCGGATAATGTGTCCACGGTCGAGAATAGCTGCGTAGCTGCCATCGAAGCGGCAGAAACGATACTCATCCGACCAGCTTTCCGCATCACCATCGATGGCGCCATGAATGCTGTGATGGACACGATCGCGGTCGTCAGGATGGATATGTGCGATCCACCACTCTCCCGTCAGCTCTATATCGGCGAGCCTATGGCCATGCGCCGCTTCCAAAGCCTGGTTCCATGTGACGTGATCGGTGGTAAAATCCCAATCCCAGATGGCATCATTTGTCGCCCGGCTCACTAGGCGGTAACGTTCCCGAATGGCTCTCAGCGCCTTTTCAACTCTCGCACGCTGTTCCACCTCTACCCGCAATTCCTCAGCGCGTGAGGCTTGGGCCTGAAGGGCCTTACGAAGTTCCAGCTGGGCCATGACCTGCCGCGCCAGCACCTCAAGCACGTGGCGTTGATAGGAAGTGATACCGTCAGGGCGCGGCGCACGGTCCAGCACGCAGATCGTGCCGATCGGCAACCCGGCCTTGTCCCGCAGGATTGCGCCCGCATAAAAGCGCAGGCCACCCTCCGCCGTTACCAACGGATTGCAGGCGAAACGAGCATCCTCACGGGTGTCAGACACGACAAGAAAATCATTTTGCAGGATGGCGTGAGCGCAGATCGATACATCGAGAGGCAGCTCGCCTACGCCTATGCCAACTTCTGCCTTGAACCACTGGCGATCACTCGCCACCAAATTGACGACGGAGATCGGCGCTGTGAAGGTCTCCGCCGCTAGCCTGACGATATCGTCGAAGTCGGCTTCCTGCGGGGTATCGAGAATTCCATAGCTCCCTAGTGAAGCCACACGATCAGCTTCGACCAGACCTCGGCCGTTGAATTGCCTGGGATTTCCGTCACTTTTGAACTCATGCGGGGTGACTATCATCCTCCCACGCGGATGGCACTGAAAACCTGCAAGGCGGTTGGACGGCGGTCAGGCTGGCGAGGTTAGCTGGGGCGTTGCTGCAGGCGTTCTTACTCCGCCCGGCGAAAGGCGCGGCCTGTCGCATCCTGCCACGTGACCGGCAGTTTTGTCTGAGCCCGGTGATAAGCGGACTAACCGCTAATGGGCCTGTCATTTTTCCACTTGAACGACTTGAATGGGCGCGTGGCAGCACGACGGGTTCTCGGCCGACATTGCCGCCTTTTCGTAGCCAAGTTTGAGCATTCTGCCAGGTTGACGAAATTGGTAGACGTATCGCAACAGCGTTCACGGAAGGGGTGCGGTTCGGTCCCTTGCTAATGGCTAGGTGATACCCGACGGACTATGTCATAGCGTTCTATGCCGTTGAAGGATGGATGTTGCGCACGATCTGCAATGCGTCCTTCGATGGCGGCAGGCCGAAATAACGTGAATATTCGCGGCTGAACTGGGTGGCGCTTTCATATCCAACACCGAACGCCACCGAAGTCGCATTGCCTTCACCGGCGATCAGCAGCGAGCGGGCATGAAGCAGGCGGATGCGCTTCTGGTACTGGAGTGGGCTGAGCGCCGTCACTGCCTTGAAGTGGCGGTGGAAGGCCGACACGCTGAGGGCAGCCATCGCAGCGAGGGTCTCGATCCTGAGCGGACTGGTGAAGTTCTGTCGAATCCACTGGATGGCGACGCCAATGCGCGATAGCGCGGTGCCGGGCGCCGCAATATCGCGCAGCATCCAGCCCTGCGGCCCCTGCAGCACACGGTAGAGTATCTCGCGTTCATAAGCAGGGGCGAGCGCCGGGATGTCGCCGGGTCGCTCCATCAGCCGGAGCATCCGTACCCAGGCATCGAGCAGCTCATCGGTCACGGGCGCGATAGAGAAGCCCGGACTGTACAAATCGCCCCCGGCAGGTTTGGGCAGGTCGGCCAGCAGATTCGCGACGATCGCCGGCTCCAGCGTCAGGCTGACAGCCAGATACGGCTCGCCGGTATCGGCAGGATGAACCGAGCCGACTGCAGGAAGATCGACCGACATCACGAAGTAGGTGGCGGGATCATAGCGTAGGGTTCGCTCCCCCACGGTCATCGTCTTCGATCCCGTGAGAATCAGGTTGACCATGGGGTCATAGACGGCGGCAAGCTGATGTTCCGGGATTTCTCCCTGCACCATCGCAACGCGCGGGATGCCCGTGTCGGTGCGGCGGTTCTCGGCATGGGCGGCCAGACGGCGCAGTTCGTTAAGGGTCTCAAACATGGCCGTGATTATCCCACTGATAGATGCCTCAGCCAAGCTAAAAGCAGAAATAGGCATGGATTGAAGAGGATCGAGTGAGCGCCGCCCTCGGCCCTGACCTACCAGAAAGCACGTCAACCGCATGCTTCAGCAGCACGAGGAGTTTCACATGAAGATCGTCATCATTACGGGCGGTAGCCGGGGCATCGGCGCCAGCGCAGCCCGCCTTTGCGCGAAAAACGGCATGGGCGTCATCCTGACCTACAACAGCAACCCGGCCTCGGCGGACGCCGTCGTCGCGCAGATCGAAGCCGATGGCGGCAAGGCCGTCGCGCTCAAGCTGGACGTGGCCGATACCTCGGCATTCCCTGCATTTCGAGATGCCGTGAGCGCGGCGCTCAAGGCCAACTGGGACCGCAGTGACTTCGACGGTCTGGTCAACAATGCCGGCTACGGGGTGTTCAATCCGATCGCGACCGTGACCGAAGCCGAGTTCGACGGCCTGTTTGCCGTCCACCTCAAGGGACCGTTCTTCCTGACTCAGGCGCTGCTGCCGATCATGGCCGATGGCGGCCACATCGTGAACGTCGCCAGCGCCACGACCCGCGTGGCCACCGCTGGTGTCGCGCCTTATGCCAGCTTCAAGGGCGGTCTGCAGGTTCTGACCCGCTACATGGCCAAGGAATTCGGTGACCGGGGTATCCGTGCTAACTCGGTCGCCCCCGGTGCGATCCGCACTGAACTGGGCGGTGGGCTGAATGACGAGTTCGAGGCCATGCTGGCCGGGCAGACCGCGCTTGGCCGCGTGGGCGAGCCGGACGACGTCGGCGGCGCGATCGCCGGGCTGCTGTCCGACGAAAGCCGCTGGATCAACGCGCAGTCGATCGAGGTCGCGGGCGGTTACATCATCTGAACCCTGGAGAACACCATGCTCGATCATGTCTTCCTGTCAGTCAGCGATCTCGATCGCTCAATCGACTTCTACGCCGCAGCCCTGACGCCGCTGGGGATCACCCAGCGTGTCGATTACGATGGCAAAGATGGCCCTCCGGGGCATCCTGACCTCAAGGGCTTCGGCAAGAACAACCGTATCTTCTTCTGGTTGCGACCGGGCACAGTCGAAGGCCGGGCAGCGCAAGTCGGGTTCATCGCGGACTCGCAGGCTGCGGTGGATGCCGCATTCGCCGCCGCCATCGCGGCAGGCGCGACCGACAATGGCGCCCCCGGCGTGCGGCTTCACTACGATCCGCGATATTACGCCGCAAACGTGCTCGACCCGGACGGGTACAGCCTCGAATTTACATACAAGAGTTGGCAGCACTGACATGACCAAACTGATGATCTACGGCGCGGCCGGTTACACCGGACGCATGGCCGCAACCAACGCCAAGGCCCATGGCTTGGATTTCGTCATCGCCGGAAGGCCGCAGGACGAGGTGAAGCTCGCTCCGCTGGCTGACGAGCTCGGTGTCGAATACCGGCTGTTCCTTGTCGACGATGCTGCAACCTCGCTGGAGGATGTCGCCGTGCTGCTGAACTGCGCCGGGCCATTCATGCGTACTGCGAAGCCGCTGATGCGCGCCTGTATAGCGGGCGGGGTCCACTATCTGGACATCGCGGCAGAACTGGACAGCTACCGCCTTGCAGAGATGCTGGACAGCGAGGCACAGGCAGCAGGCGTCATGCTCTTACCGGGCAGCGGCGGAAGCGTCGCCATGCTGGGATCGCTTGCCGGACACGCCGCCAAGCGCGTGGAAAAGCCCGTCAGCCTGAGCATTGCGCTTCACGTCACGGGCGGCTTCTCGCGTGGCTCGGCCATCAGCGCCAGCGAGAATGTGACGACAGAAACGCTGCATCGTCTGGATGGTACGCTGGTTTCTCGCAGCGCCGACGCACTTCGCGCCTTCGATTTCGGCAGCGGCCCCGCTACGGCGTTTCCGGTGACACTCCCCGATCTCATCACGATCTGGCGTGCGACGGACATTCCGAACATCGACACTTACGTGCATGTGACGGATGGAGCCTTCCCTGAAGGCGATCTCGCGACCATGCCGGATGGCCCAACGATCGAACAGCGCGAAGCCAATCGTTACCACGCTGCCGTCGAAGTGACCGGCCAAGATGGCATAGTGGTCCGCTCGGTCCTCGACACCGTGAACGGCTACACATTCACCACCATCGCTGCTGCGGAGGCGGCGCGGCGTGTGATTGAGGGCGAGGTTCGTCGGGGCTTTCAGACCCCGGCGGGTCTGTTCGGTGACGGTTTCGCAGAGACGATCGCCGACACGCGCATCATCGATCTTTGAGCGAAAGGAAGGCCCGGCCATGGATAGCAAGCAGCGCTGCGGATGGGCGGGGTCAAACCCGCTCATGCAAACCTATCACGACACCGAATGGGGCGTGCCCCAGCGCGACCCCCGGATGCTATGGGAAACGCTGATGCTCGAAGGTTTCCAGGCCGGGCTTTCCTGGGAGATCATCCTGCGTAAGCGGGATGCCTTCCGCGAGGCCTTTGCGGGGTTCGACCCGCAGCAGGTCGCCCGGTTCGACGAACACGACATTGAGCGCCTGATGGCAAACCCTGGCATCGTCCGCGCCCGCGCCAAGATTATGGCCACGGTCAAAGGGGCGCAGATATTCAACGCCATGCAGGAACGCGGTGAGGATTTCGCCGCCTATTGCTGGTCCTTCACGGCGGGCGAGCCGATCGCGGGCAACCTGTATGATACCCAAACACCATTGTCGGCAGCGATCTCCAAGGATCTCAAGGCGCGGGGTTTCAAGTTTGTCGGCCCCACCATCGTCTACGCCTGGATGCAGGCGGTAGGCATCACCAACGACCACATGGCTGGATGCTATCGGCAGCGCGAAGTGTTTAAGGCAAAGCGGTGATGCCGCGCGCGGTGGCAATCATGTGTTGGAGATGTGGTGGTGACCGATGGCGAGAGTCGATGTCGGACCTCAGAGCCAGGCTTCTTCCACCAGTGCCTGTCGTTTGCCGGTCATCGCTGCCTCACTCCGCTGCGGCTTCGGTCGGAGCAGCGATGTGCTTGCTGACGTCGCCGAAGAGGCGCCCCTCAACCTCGCGAGACGCAAAGCGCCACGCTCCATCATGAAGTTCGAAGGTGTCGATGTAACGGCCAGTCACGATCGGCTGCAATGGCAGACCTTGCAGCTCCTGGTGGACGGTAAAGTAGCAGATCGAACTGGCGGCCGTCGCAGAGGCGATGGCGATAAGCACGTTCGAGACCGAATGCCAGGTCCTGGGCGTGTCGTCGACATGGTACTGGAGATTGTTCCGTAGGAACTGCGCGATGCGGTCGCGTCCTTCCACGATCGTACCCCCAACATTGAACTTGGCAGACGCCAGCAACTCGGCATTTGCATCGACCTTCCCGTAGTCGAGGTTATGAGCATATGTTGCCAGCAGGCGGCGAACCTCGCTCTCAATGACAAGCTTGTCGATAGCGCTGGGAAGAGTGGCTTTGGTAGACATGGGTTTCCTTCACGTTGATTGGATTTGCCGTGTGTCGCTGGTGAGAGCCTTCGAGCCGAGCTGAGGCGTGACCCCCACGGCGGCAACTCGGCTATGATCGCCGGACCTAGCGTGTTCGCGGCAGCGCGATTTTCATGCGGCACAGACCCGATCTACTCGGTCTGGCAAACGGCCTCGATGTTGTTGCCATCAGGATCAAACACATAGGCCGCGTAGTAGGTCGGATGGTATCGCTCCCGGACACCAGGAGCGCCGTTGTCGCTTCCACCATGTGCCAGCGCCTTGTTGTGGAATGCATCGACGGCCTTCCTGTCGCCAGCGCTAAAGGCGACATGGACAGGGAGGCTGCTGCCGGCCTCCTCGTGAAGCCAGAGGCTCGGATAGCCTTTTCGGCCGAAGCCAAGTCGCGCCCCTCCATGGGCGGTGCGCGCCGGATCGATGGTGATGACCAGCGATAGCCCAAGCGGCTCCAGCGCAGCTTCGTAGAAACGGCGGGACACCTCGGCGTCTGCAACTGGAAGCTCGATGTGGTCAATGATGCTCATGGCTGGATCTTCCTTCATGCCTGGGACGCTCCGCCGTCTGCGAAAAGCTCGACACCGTTGACGTAGCTTGCGCTCTCGCTGGCCAGGAATGCGGCGACCTCTGCGATCTCATCAGGCTCGCCAATACGGCCAATGGGGCTCTTCTTCCTAAGGAAGGCAAGGCCCTCTTCCGCATGCTCACCAAAGGCATCCCGAAGCGATTGCGTGTTCGTCGGCCCCGGGCTGACGATGTTGATGCGGATACCGGAACCTTTCAGATCGCTGACCCAGCTCCTGACAAGGTTGCGCACGGCTGCCTTGGTGGCACCATAGATGCTCATCGACGGGCCGGGATCGATCGAGGAGGTCGAACCGACGATCACGATGGAGGAGCCCGGGTTCAGCAGTGGCAAAGCTGCTTGTACGGTGAAGACGATGCCCTTCACGTTGATGTCGAATTGCTGGTCGAAGCCAGCTTCGGTGATCTGACCCAAAGGCGCATGGACACCGACGCCGGCGTTAGCGACCAACACGTCGATCCGACCGAAGTCGGAGCGGATCTGCGAGAAAAGCGTGTCGAGGCTGGTGAGGTTGGAAACGTCGGCTACGATACCGGATGCGTCTTCACCCAATTGGCTGACTGCGCGATCCAGAGCCTCCTGCCGTCGACCTGCTACAATCACTTGCATCCCGGAGGCAGCGAACTTGCGCGCGATAGCGAGACCGATCCCGCTGCTACCGCCCGTCACTAGGGCAATCTTCCTATCCGATGACATCGCTGACTCCTGTTGCCGCACCATAATAGTGATCGCTACCATGGTGCAGCAAGGGTGCGTTGTAAATAATTGTAGCAAACACTATAATCTCGCTGTGTTCAGGAGGTCCAAATGAGCGAGAAGGTTCGTGTAAGACGCCCGAGGAGGCCGTTCGATCGGCAGCTCGGTGTCGAGAAAGCCCAGCATCTGTTCCATCAGAGAGGCTATGATGGCGTGAGCGTTGCCGATCTGACGCAGGCTCTCGAGATCAATCCCCCAAGCCTCTACGCTGCCTATGGCAGCAAGGCAGGTCTCTTCGAACATGCCCTACGGCGCTATGCGGCCGAACACTCGTTGCCAGTATCGGAGATTTTCGAAGGTCGTGACATAGGCGAGGCCGTGACGATGATTTTCGTGTCGGCCGCTGAGCAGTATTCCCGCGATGCTGCAGCTCGTGGGTGCTTGGTGACGGAAGGGACGCGCGCAGCCGATCCCGAAGCACGGGCGATCGCTTCCGAAATCAGCGCTGTGATGGTGTCGGCGATCGGAAAGGAGATCCGCAAGCGCGTTCCCCAGAACGGGGATGCGATCGCAGATGCTGTTGTGACCATGGTACGCGGACTCTCGGCCGCAGCCTATACGGGTATGGAGTCCAGTCGGCTCCGCGCTGCAGCCGAGCAGGCCGCTATCATGTTCAAGGCTGGCCTCTCTACTCCCATAGCCTGAACGCGTCGGCGGCTCATTTGTAGCGATCACTATTATGTTGCGACCCATTGCGATCGCCATTATAGCGACCACTACTAACTCGCGGCTGAGCGGGTTGGATGTCACAAGTGCTGCTATCATCGGGTAGGCCGCTCGCGAGTATTCCTGCTTGCGCGCTGCGCTCGAACTGGATGGCGCACCGCTACAGCGAGGACACCATGCAACACGTCATTTTTTCCGAAATCGGTGGACCGGAGGTCTTGAAAGTCGAGTCCTTCGAGCTGCCGGAAATTGGTCCCGATGAGGTTCGGGTCAGCATCGAGGCGATCGGGGTCAATCGGTTCGAGGCACTCTACCGCCGCAATTTCTACGTCATTCCACCAAGTCTGCCCTCAGTCTTGGGTGCCGAAGGTGTAGGGACCGTCGTGGGGATGGGTGGTCAGGTTTCGGGCTACCGCATAGGCGACCGTGTTGCGATTCTCCCTGTCCAGACGCCGTTCGTCGGATCCGGCATCTACGCAACACATGCCAATGTGCCTGCATCGGCCGTGGTGAAATCCATCGCCGGAACGACGGCGGCAGAGGAAGCCGCGGTCTGGATGGCAGGGTTGCAGGCCTACAATCTCATCACCAAGGTGCCCGTAGGCTCCGGCGATTCCGTGTTGGTGACCGCCGGTACGTCTCCGGTCGGCAGTGCGCTCATTCAATTCGCACAGGACATGGGTGCCATCGTCTTCGCCACCACGCGGACGAATACACGCAAGCAGGAACTGTTGGATCTCGGCGCACACCATGTCATTGCCACGGATGAGCAAGCGCTGACCGACATCGTCATGGACGCTGCCGGTGGAAACGGCGTGAAGGTGGTCCTGGATACGGTGGGCGGCGCCCTGCTAGCGCATTGCGTTGCATGCCTTGCAGAGGGGGGAAGCCTGTTCAGCTACGGAGCACAGACATCGCCGGACATCACTGCCGCACGCGTTGACGTACCCCTTGTGGCGCTCGACCGACGTTCCCTCTCCTTCGTCGATCTCTTCGAACTGACCGATGTGCCCGAACGGTTCGCTGCTGCGAAGGAGTACATCCGCGATGCGGTCGCACGGTCCGCTTACAAGCCTCGAGTGGATAGCACCTTTGACCTCGCGGAAGTGCAGGAGGCTCACTGGCGCATGGAGGATGGAGCGCTGAGCGGAAAGGTTGTCATCACCACGAAGTAACCAATAGCGGCACACTGCCGCGCATTACCGCCCACCAAACGGGTCTTAATCGGCAGCGCCGATCCTGCTTTGCTGTGGATGCCGGCTCCCTTTGGAAGACCATTTTTTTCGGAAGCCGTCGTTCGTGCGTAGGAAGCGAGCGACGGCTATACGCCATGTCTCGCCTTTTTCCTGTTGATCGCCGCCTGCGGTGACTGCCCGCTTCTGGTGGCGGCTTCTCTACTGCTGAGAGAGTAAGATGGGCGCATAGCCGTCCAGCCAACTCTGATTCTACAAAGCCCTTCAACATTCAATGCCCATGAACGTGGGGCTAGCCAGATCCCGCACCGGCGAACTACCAGGATGGCATTTTGAATAGTCGCCCGCTCTCGTCCTCGTCATGCAAGAGCAGTACGATTTCGTCCTTCTCGAAAAATGGCTGATCGGCTGCTCGCTTCGGCAAATCGGAATCGATGAGTGTCACGATCGACTGGATTCCCATGCTAGTGTAGCGGCGCAGGACCGAGATCAGCACCTCCTTCTTGCGGTCATCCAGAGATTCCAGCACACCGTCGTGATAGGCAAAGCGCGGAAACGCCTCGCCGAGATGCGCTCGGATCAGTGCAAGGTCGAAAGCCACACACAGCAGCTTTCGGTAGCTGTGCCCACGATCGGCGCTGGTGGCGTTACCGGCCTCATCGAGCAGTTCGGCCTTGAACTCGAGATGTCCCAACCTGTTGACCGAAACATTGAGCAGCGCCTTGCTGTCGATCACTTCTTCCACGATCTCATTGAAGTAGAGCCTGATCGCGGAGAACAGGCTGTCGGCTGTGGCGCTCTTCATTTCGACATCGGCCTCGATCGCGCTTTGCAGATGGACCTTGTCCTCCTGCAGCGACCGGATATCGGTGCGCAGCTGTTGCAGGCGATGGACGAAGTCGCGCTGCCGCTGGAGCGACTGGACGTCGGCACGCAGCGTCACCAACTCACTGGTGAACCGACGGTATTTCGCAAAGGTATCCGTCTCGCTCAGGAATGCGAGCATCTCTGCCCGCCGTTTTCCCAGCGTGTTGAGCTCGCCGTTGATCGCCTTCAGTTCGACGTCGATGTCCGCGCGTTCCTCGATCAGATAGCCCTGTCGTTCTTCGGTGATAGCCTTGTTGAAGTCGATCAGCTGCTGGAAGTCGCGCTTGATCTGTCCTCCGAAGAGCATGCCAGCCTCTTGGAACAGTTCAGCGGCCTCATCAGGGTTGAAGAGAATCTGATCGTCCTGAAGCGAGGCAACAATTTTCTTGCGGTTGGCCATCAGAGAATAGCGCCGAGCGTTCAGCGCCGCGATCTTCTCATCGATCTTGTCGACCAGGGTTTTGGTTTGCGACTTGTCTTCACTGCGAAAGTCAAAACTGTCGAGGAGGGCCTGCTTCTTTTCAATCTCTTGCATTTTCAGCAGGAGGATGCCGTCGATCTTGCCGGCGTCCTCGATGTCGCCGCCGCTCAACTCCTGCCGGATATTGGCGGACCTGGTCTCCATTTCGGTGAGCGCCGCTTCCTTCTCATAGAGCTCGGCGATCAGTTTCGCGTCGAACCCCAGGATATGGGCAAGGAACGGCTTCCAGTCGGCATGCGAATTCGCGAAGCGCCGCAGGTGGAAAACGTCCCCGAAATCCTCCTGCGATCGCAGGAAATAGCCGAGCCCCTTGCGGTAAGGCCAAGGCTTGAGCGTGCGCCAGTCCAGATAGCTGTCCAGCATCTCTTTCGCCCGATCGAAGGGCACATCCATATGATCCCATTCACGATCTGCGAGCGTGGAGAAATCCTGATGGCGCGCGAAATGCTTCTTGAATGCAATCCGGCTCTGCTCGGCAACGCTGCGGCGTACCGTGACATAGGTGCCGTCGAGCAGCTCGATTTCGAGAAAGAATACAAACTGGCCGAACCGGTCCTCATGCCGGAACAGGAAGAACTTGGGATCCTTGCCGGCCAGGAAGCCGAAGTCGAGCAATCGGCCAAGAGTCGTCTTGCCCAGATTGTGGGTGTCCCGGTCCTGGTTCTCGGGCAGCCGAATCTGCGCCATGACGACGTTGAGTTCGGGCGCGAATTCCACTGCGGCGAAGAGGGCCGGCCGATCGGTATAGAGCTTAGACGGCTTCATTCAGGCCAACATACTCGAAGGAATCCGTTTTGGGATGGTAGATGACGAGGCCCAGCAGGAACAGGAAATTGAGCGAGGGCAGGAACAGGACATCGCCGCCAGGCACCGCCTTGCGCGCATACGCGAGCAATGAACTGTAATCCGCCAACCGCTTGGCCTTCAGCCTTTTGAGCAGAAGCAGGGCGACGTTTACGACGGTGCGGTCGGGATGGGCATGCTTGCTAGGCCGTAGCATCGTCCACCCCCAGTCCGATGTCGCAGTTCCAGTACATATAGAACACGACTGCGCGCGTCAGCCGCTTGTGCTGCCGCAGCACCGGATCGCGATTGAACAACAGATCGACCAGATAATTCATGGCTGCGTCGAAATTCTGGTAGTCCTTGCGCTTCGCGATGATCTTGAGCTGAAATTCCTCGACCGCCGTCTCGTAAGCTCGCAGAATGTGCTGGTTCTCGGGCGCGGCGAGGAAGGCGCGGATTTGTGCGGTGTCTTTAAGATAGAGCTTGCGCTGGAGCTTCGCATACTCCGGCGTCATCTGATTGAGGTTGTTCTTCACCTCATACGATGTGCGAGCCTCCGGCGGCTGGTCGATCGTCTCGGTGATGAGCGCGCTGTGCGCCGCGAAGGCCTCGACGACCTCGGCCAGTTCATCGGGCGAAACGATCAGCGGAGAATCGACGGGATCGAGCCGGGCAACTTTCGCGACCTCGGGAAACTGCTTCAGCCAGGATTCGAGCTGCTCGATCCCGCACAGATAGATCGAGCCTACGGGGACGCCGGTGGCCTCGGCGATGAAAGTGGTGATCGTCTGCTCGGCATTGCCCGCGAGCCTGCGATTGGCGAACAGCATATAGTGATCGAGCTGGCTCGCCGCACGCAGCTTTTTGACCCGCAGCACCTCTTCGCCAATCACGCTCTTGTCGGATTTGGCGCTGTAGAAGTCGGTTTCGGAGAAGCTCTTGTTGTAGCCGTTGGTGTGCTTCGCCTGGACGATCACCGTACCGACCCAGGGGGCAGCGGTACTCGGCATGAGCTGCGCGGTGCCGACGAACTTGGCGTCGCGACCGCCATCGGGTCCTTTGGCAAAGCCCTTGACACCGACACCGAGCAGGTGGCGACAAAGAAGCACGATCAGTTCCTCGAACTGATCGTCTCCAAGATCTTCGTATCGAAACATCATGTCAGTTTCAGGAGGCCACGCCCTAGATATAGGCCGTTGTGATGCCGAGCGTCGCCGCAGGCGGCGCTTCTATCGCAATTGCACTTAGGGCCAAGCTGTATTTCGAGGCTGCGCAGGTCAATTCCTCCTGCCAAAAAAACTGCTGCATGATTTGCGTGGTCGGCATGTTCCCGCATCTAGCCCTCCCCTTCCGGGAACAGGAAATTCGCCGGCACCTGAGGGAGTCTCTTGCGACGTGACTGACCCATCAGTTCCTTGGCCGGCAGGTCGACAAGCAACTCGAGCGACGGCAGGCCCTTGGTCAGGAGGTCCGCCCAGGCCACCGCCAGTTCGCGCCGCCGCTCGAGATAGGCCGCGCGGTTGTAGGCGCCCTCGACCTTACCTGTGGGTACATGCGCCAGCATCAGGTCGATGACCTTGCGATCATGCTTCTTGCCATGTCGCTCGGCCCATTCGTTCATGATCGTCGAGAATGCCGCCCTGAACCCGTGGGGCACATGCCGGCCATGATAGCCGGCCCGGTTGAGGAGATAGCCGATGGCATTTTCGCTCATCGGCCGGTGCCCGTGCCGGTTCCCGGGAAACACCAGTTCCCCTCCCCCGGTCAATGGCCAGAGGGCCCGCAGCACGTCGATGCTCTGCGAGGCGAGCGGGACCAGGTGATCGCCGCCGATCTCCTCCTTGCGATCGAGATCGCCTTTCATGCGCGAGGCCGGAATTCGCCATAGGGGCTCCTCGCCGTTAAGGTCGTGGAACTCCTCCCACAGCGCGCCACGAAGCTCGCTCGGCCTGACCGCCGTGAGAGCGAGCAAACGAAGCGCCAGCCGGGTGATCGGCCGCGCATAATCCTGCTCCGCATCGCCGATCATTTTCTTGAGTGCCTTGAGATCGGTGATCGCCGGCTGGCGCCCCTTGCGCAGCGGCTTGAGGACGGCGGCAAGCTTCTCGGCCGGATCCTTCTCGGCGATACCCTTGGCGATCGCAAAGACGAACACCGACGAAATTCGCTGCCGCAAGCGCCTGGCCGATTCGATCGCGCCCCGCTCCTCGATCGCTTGGAGGACCTCGAGGATTTTCGGAGGCGTCAATTCCGAGACCGGCAAGTCGCCGATGAAGGGAAAGGCGTCTCGCTCCAGACTGCGCAGCACGTCTTCGGCATGGACCCTGGCCCACTGCGCCTTGACGGTTTCATACCACTCGCGCGCGACCAGCTCGAAGGTGTTGCGGGCCTTCTCGAGGTTCGCCTCGATCCGCAGCTTCTTCTGGATGGCGGGGTCCTTGCCCTCCAGCAGCATCGCCCTGCCCTCGTCTCGTTTGCCCCTCGCCTCGAGCAGGGTGACCACTGGATAGCTCCCGAAGGCCATCGTCTTCTGCTTGCCGTCGTAGGCGTAGTTCCACTTCCACAGCTTCGATCCGCCCGGGGTCACCAGCAGGTAGAGCCGGTGGCTGTCGGTAACCTTGAAGGCCTTGTCGCGCGGCTTGACCCCGCGGATTTTTGCGTCGCTCAACATCGTCATCTCCGAGACCACGTTTTTCAGCGCCGAGACCACGAATCAGAACCACATGCGTATTGGAGGCCTGTGGACGACTGTGGTCGCCTGAGCCTGCTAAACGTCAGATTTCAGAGGGAAAAAATGTCTATCCGAGTGGACGTCTGTGGCCCCTCGTGGAGGGGCCTCTGGCGGAGAGGGTGGGAACGGAGGTTAGCGTTCAACGGACTGAATTCTCAATTTTTCATCATGCCGTGCGGGAGATTCAGCCACAATTAGGACCACAGGAAAAATTTGGTTTGATTCCTCATTAACTGGTAAGAAAATGCCGACGTCGTCACCGCGCTCATTCGAAAACCGTGATGAATTTCCAGCAACTCCGCGAGGACAACTCGAGCACCAGCGATAGCTTGAAAATTAATTCATGCGTCGATATAAAGCCGGAAGCCAGACAGGGCTACTAGGAACTCTTTTTTTGCGTGCCAGCGTGACGTGGATCCAAGCGTGGCTTATTTTCTAAGCGCGCGAGATTTACCGGTATAAGCCAAGGGCTTAGAGGGTTATTTCGAATCCCGGCGTCTCCGCCACCTTTCAGTGCTTTTTCAAGCACCTATGCGGCCAACCACTCACCTGCACAGTAAGTAGCTTACAAGCCTTCCCTTCGGGGACCGATAAGCAGATCGTAAGCGCTGGCAACCCGGCGCCCGTTCACGAGGGCTGGAGCGAAGCAGGTCGATCCTATCGTTTTGAGACATCCCTCACCGCATCGATATAGGCGACGGTAAATTCAATCAGTGCAGTGGTTGTGTCCTGTGCCCGCACCTGCTGGTTGCGGCCAATTTCGCCTTTCTTGCCCGTGACCGTGATCTGCCGATAGTTCAGCACGCCAGCCATACTTAGACGTCATACAGAAACTCTTGTGCCATCCAGCGGCTTGGGATAGCGCGCCGTACCTGCCCGTAACTGGTGCAGGCAAAAGATCGCGCCGGTGCTTCGAGAGAGGCTTAAAAGGGAACGCGGTGAGAAGGGTTTCTCTTCGAATCCGAGGCTGTCCCTGCAACTGTAAGCGGTGAGCGCGATGCATATGTGTGGCGGGACGAAGGTTTCTGCCGCCAGTCACTGGGCCGGACGCTAATTCATGCGAGGCCTGGGAAGGCCATGCATCGCTGTGTTGACCCGTGAGCCAGGAGACCTGCCTGCGTCTGGTCGCTCATGCCGTGGTCCAGGGGATGGCCAAGGCCCGGAATCTTTCCGTCCGAGCGACGAACCAGCGGTGGAGGCCGCATCGGTTCGCGCAGACGGTCGCCCACGGCGTCCGGCCGCAGGCGCGTGCCGACCGTCTTTATGACGGCAGGCCTCCCACCCAGTCGCAGGCGCCCGGGGGGGGGAATGATGATGAATTTCAGGAAATGCAGTGCTCTCGTGCGCATCATGGCAAGTACTGCAATAGCGCTGACAGCGATGCCCGCCTTGGCCGAAGAGGCTGCCACCGACGGCGCGGACGGCGGCTCCAGCGAGATCGTAGTGTTCGGGCGCGGCGAGGCCAAGATCGGCGCCGCGCATGCCGCCAGCGAAGGCAGCGTCGGCGGTTCCGACCTGCTGGTCCGCCCACTGCTGCGTGTCGCCGAACTGCTCGAAGCGGTGCCCGGCATGGTGGCGGCACAGCATTCGGGCAGCGGCAAGGCAAACCAGTACTTCCTGCGCGGCTTCAACCTCGATCACGGCACGGACTTCACCACCTATATCGATGGCGTGCAGATGAACCTGCGCAGTCACGGGCATGGCCAGGGCTATCTCGACCTCAACGGTCTGATCCCCGAAATCGTCGCCCGCGAAGACTTCCGCAAAGGGCCGTACCGCGCCGATGGCGGCGATTTCGCGCTGGCCGGGACGGCCTACATGACCACCATCGATCGGTTCGACCGCCCGTGGATTTCGGTCGAGGGTGGATCATACAAATCAGGGCGGCTGGCCGCCGGGGGCACAATCACGGATGTGGCGAGCGGCAGCTTGACCCTGGTGGGGCAGGCCAAGCGCTATGATGGACCCTGGCAGCAGGCGGAACACCTTCGGCATTACTCCGGCTTCGCGAAGTACACCGCGCCCACCGGCGAAGGCACTCTCGAAGCCTCGCTTCACGCCTACCACGCCACCTGGCGGCCGACCGAGCAGATCCCCGAGCGGATCATCGGCAGCGCGCTATGCCCTGACGAATTCTGCTCGCCCGATCCTTCTGCGCGCCGCCGCACGACGCGCTTCGTCGGCAACATCGCGGTTCGGCAGCCGAGCTGGAGCGCGAATGTCTATGCCCAGTACTACGACTAGGACATGTATTCGAACCCGACCTATGCCGATCCGGACGGCACCAGCGCGCAGATCGACCAGTTCGACAAGCGCTGGGTCGTCGGCCTTACCGCGCGCAAGCAGTGGGATGTAGGCTCGACACTGCAACTGAGTGTGGGCACGGAAAACCGCTACGACCACATTGGCGATGTCGGCGTGAACCGCACCGAAGGCCGCGATTTCCTGTTCTCGCTGGGCCGTTACCACGTCGAGGAACTGTCGGGAGCGCTATACGGTGAAGCGACCTGGAAGCCGCTGCCCGGCCTCCGGCTGACGGGCGGCCTGCGCGGTGATTACTATCACTACTCCGTACGTGCGCGAGATGCCGTGGCGGCCGAGCTTGGCACCGGCAGTGGGCACGATTCCATCGTGTCACCCAAGGTGTCGGCAGCCTACCAGATCGCGCCGCAGTTCGAGGTCTACGCCAACTGGGGGCGCGGCTTCCATTCCAACGACGTGCGCGGCGCGGTGAACGTGGAATCGCCCGTACCGGTACTGGTACGCGGCACGGGCAAGGAACTGGGCGGTCGCCTGCAACTTGGAACCGTCTCGCTGACCGCCACTTACTGGTGGCTCGACGTGGGCAGCGAACTGCGCTTTGTGGGTGATTCCAACGCGGTGGAGCCGACCGGCGCCAGCAAGCGTCACGGCTACGAGGTGGTTGGATTGTGGCGCCCGCTGCCGTGGCTGGCGCTCGATGGCAGCTATGTTGCCAGCCACTCTCGCTACGACAACGGCGATCGCATTCCCAACGCGGTCGAGAATGCAGCCTCCGCTGGCGCTGCAATCGTGCTCGACCCTTGGGAAGCGAGCGTGCGTGTCCCGCATCTCGGCCCATACCCCCTGATCGAGGACAACTCGGTGCGCGACAAAGGCAGCACGATCGTCAACGCCCGCGCCGCGTGGAAGGGCCGCAAGATCGAGATCTACGGCGAAGTGCTGAACATCCTCGACAGCCACGACAAGGACATCGCGTATTACTACGAATCCTACATCCCGGCGTTCGATACGAACGGCCCGGTTGAAGGCCGCCTCAGCCGCGTGATCGAACCGCGCACATTCAAGATCGGCGCACGCTACACGTTCTGATCCCGGTCCACGCCCTGTCCCGTCATTCGACCGGATAGGGCGTGGTCGTGCTGCGGTTCTCGTCCACCGTCACGGCGCGCCCGATCGGCGGGAAGGCGCGTTGCAGGCAGTTCGGGCGCTCGCAGACCTTGCAGCCTGCCCCGATCGGCGTCGCCGTGTCTGGGTCGGCAAGGTCGAGCCCGCGCGAGTAGACCAGACGCGCAGCATGGCGGATATCGCACCCCAGCCCGACCGCGAACGTCTTGCCAGGAACCCCATAGCCCGCATTCCCGCTGCCCACGGTACGCGCCACCCACAAGTAAGTGCGCCCATCGGGCATCTGCGCCATTTGCGTGAGCACACGGCCGGGTTGGGCAAAGGCCTCGTAGACGTTCCACAAGGGGCAACTGCCGCCGACGCGCGAGAAGTGAAAGTCCGTTGCCGACTGGCGCTTGGAGATGTTCCCGGCGCGGTCCACGCGGATGAAAAAGAATGGCACCCCGCGCGCATCCGCACGCTGCAGGGTGGATAGCCGGTGGCAAACCGTCTCGAAGCCGACGCCGAAACGGCGACCGAGCTTCTCGATATCGTAGGCTTCCTGCTCGGCTGCCGCCAGAAAATCGGAATAGGGCAGGATCAGCGCACCCGCAAAATAGTTGGCAAGACCCACCCGCGCCAGGCGCCGGGCTTCGTCGCCGGCAAGAATGCGATCGTCGGCAAGGCGGTCGATCTCTTCACCAAATTCGAGAAAGGCCAGTTGCGTTGCCATCTGGAACGTCTGCTGGCCGGGTTTGAGGTTGGCCGCGATATGCAGCGTGCGGGTCAGAGGATCGTAACGCCGTTGCGCCGTATCGCTGTCACCGCGAAAAACCTCGACGCCGTGCTTCTCGCGCAGCCATGCGGCGACGCCGTCCTGGATGGTGCGGGGTGTCAGCCCAGCACGGCGGTAGAGGCGTTCGGCAGCTTCATCGAGCGGTTCCACATGGTTGTGCCGGGCATAGAAGAAATCGCGGACCTGCTCGAAGGGCATGCGGGCGGGACCGCCCGAAATCCAGTCGTCGCCAAGCTGCGCGGCCATGGCTTCCGAACGTTCGGCAGCTTCGCGATAGCGGCGATGCAGCGCAACCAGCGTTCGTCCCACAGCGGGCATGTTCAAGGCCAATTCGCGCACTTCTGCGACCGAAATAGTCTCGGTGCCATCGGAAAGCGCATCGCGCAGGTCGGTGATGAGCCGCGCCTCCTCGTCCTCGGAGAACAGCTGCACGTCGACGCCGAACACGGCGTTGATCTTGAGCAGTACCGGAACCGTCAGTGGGCGCTGGTTCTGTTCGAGCTGGTTGAGGTAGCTGGCGGAAATCCCCAGTGCCCCGGCCAGTTCGACCTGCTTGAGACTGCGTTCCTCGCGCAGCCTTCGCAGCCGCACGCCCATGAATGCCTTGCGCATTGTCTTTACATTCGCAAAATTTGCAAAACAGCGAACTCATGTCCGCAAATCTTCGCAAATTGGTTTTCTATCTGTGCATAATGTAAAGCGGATCTTGCGAAGAAGTCGAGTTAAAACCGCCCGTGCATGATCATGCGGCTGGATTGCGCAGGACATAGGGCAAGATGCTGCCGTTGAGGTAGTAGGCCAGCTCGTCTGCAGTATCTACGCGGCACAGCGTCTCGAAGCGCAGGCCGGTGCGGTCACTGCGTTCGGCATCAACGGTTAGGCGATAGTCGAAGCCGCCAAGGATCGTGCGGTTGAGCGGCCCGCTGTTCGCTTCATCCCGGTATTCGCTTCATGCTGCAACTGGCTGTCGGTGGCCCAGCCATCTCTTTGGCCTGCGCCCTGCACTGCGCGGGCATAACCCGCCAGACCAACCACTGGCCGGTAGCCCCGCAGGTCATTTCAACCTCTCCGCAGGTTTCAGGGGTGCTCTTTCCGGCATAGTGTTTCCAGAACATTGCTAAAAATCCCTGATATTCTGCGGATGTTGGGTATTCAGCGCGAATTACTGATATGATGCAACATATCATTGACGCGCCCCTTTTGTGCTGACAGAAGCCCGCGCCGAACGGGGTCACTGCGCTGCCTCGGGATACGTTTATCTGGGGATCGCATGCTTCGTATTGCCAAGGACCGCCGGCTGCTTGCCGGAACTCTGCCGTTCGCCATGGCGCTGGCGCCGTGCGGCGCCGCTGCTGCCGAAGAAGCGGAAGCCGCAAGCGAGGAACGCCGCGAGGCGATCACCGTGACCGGCGTGCGCCAGGCCTATCGCGGCAATTTCGCAGTGTCGGAAATCCCGCAGTCGATCGCCGAGATTGATGCAAAGACGCTTGAGCAGAACGGCATCCAGCGGCTGACCGATGCGCTCGATCTCAATGCCTCAGTGGTACGACAAAATACGCTGGGCGGGTTATGGGATGCGTTCGCAATCCGTGGCTTTACAGGGGACGAGAACATGCCGAGCGGCTATCTCGTCAATGGATTCAATGGCGGGCGCGGTTTCGGCGGACAGCGTGACACAGCGGGGATCGAGCGGGTCGAGGTGCTCAAGGGCCCGGCCGCGGCTTTGATAGGGCGGGGTGAACCGGGCGGGACGATCAACCTCGTCACCAAGCAGGCCGAACTGGGGCACACATTCGGCGCCGCTGCGATCCAGTACGGCAGCTGGAACCGGGTGCGCGGCGAGGCGGACGTCAATGTTGCGCTGACCGGCGGCCTGACCGTGCGCCTGATCGGCTATGCCGAGGATGGCGATACCTTCCGCAATCACGTCCACCAGTCGCGTTGGGGCTTCCTCCCCTCGGTCGGGCTTGCTCTGGGGCCGGATACGCGCCTGACATACGACCTGGAGAAGACCCGCGTGGCCGTTCCGTTCGATCGCGGCATTGTCGTGCTCGATGGCAATTTCGACACCGTGCCGCGCTCCCGCTTTCTGGGTGAGCCGGGCGATGGTGATACGGTCGCTCGCGCTGAAGGGCACCAGTTGCGGCTGGATCACCAGTTCAGCGATCGCTGGAGCCTGCTGGTAGGCGGCAGCATTCGCGATACGCTGCTGACCGGGTTCTCCTCCGATGCCGAGACGGCGGCCTCGCGTCAGGCGCTCTACACTGATGGTCGTTCACTTTCCCGCCAGCGGCGGTCGCGCCGCTATGACGCGCGGCATTACGTGCTCCGCGCAGAACTGGCGGGCGAGTTCGAAACGGGCGCGCTGGCGCATCGCGTGCTGATCGGCGCGGATTACGACAACTTCGATTACAAGCAGCTTTTCCTGCGCTTCCGCCCACCCACCCTCAGCACAAACCCTACGGCTGAACAGGGCAACGTCATCGATATCCTCGATCCGGTCTATGGCCGCTTCCCGCTACCGATCGGGTCCGCCATGATGGACCGTACCGATCGCCAGACGTCGATCGGAGCTTACGTGCAGGATCAGATCGCAGTGACCGACCGTCTGCAGCTGCGCGTCGGCGGACGCTTCGATCATCTGACGCTGGAAACCGACAATCGCCTGACCAGCCAGAACAGCCGCCGCAAACGCAGCCGGTTCAGCCCGCAGGCAGGCGTAGTGTACGAAGTGAGCGAGCCGGTGACGGTCTACGCCACTTATGGGCAGGGCTTTCGCGCCAATGTCGGCACCGACGTGAACGGGCAGATATTCGACCCCGAACACAGCGAATCCTTCGAAGCGGGCGCGAAACTGAGCCTGATGGGCGGCGCGCTGACGGGAACTCTTTCCCTGTTCCATCTGACCAAGGCCAACGTGCTGGCTACCGATCCCAACGCGCCGGGCTTCTCGCTGGCTCTGGGCAAAGCCCGCAGTCGCGGCGCCGAGTTCGATCTTGCCGGAAAATTACCGGGCCGCGTCGATATTCTGGTGACTTACGCCTACGTCGACGCCGAAGCGCGCTCGGCGATGGTCGACCCCAATACCTCTTTCCAGGTGCAGGTCGGCGATGCTCTGGTGAACATTCCCAGGCACAACCTCAACATGCAGATCTCCAAGGCATTCACGCTGGGCGAGCGCGAGGCGCAGGTCGGTGCCGGGATGCAATATGTCGGCAAGCGCCGGGGCGAGACGGGAACCGATTTCATGCTGCCTTCGCACACCCTGTTCCGCCTGTTCGGCAAAGTGGATGTGATGGAGCATCTCGAACTGTTCGGCTCGATCACTAACCTTTTCGATGAACACTGGTACGCCAACAGCTACTCGCCGCTCTGGGTACAGCCCGGCGCGCCGCGTACCGGCACCATCGGCCTGCGCGCCCAGTTCTGATGGCAGGAGATCGATCGATGATGAAGTTTGCGTTTCTTGCCGCCACCCTCGCCTCTGCGCCCGCTGCTTTTGCGGCGGAACCGGCCCCGCCCGCCGTGCTGCCGCCCGCGCTCGCATGGTCCGGTGCGAGCGAGAAGCTGATCGTTCCCGCTGGCGATCCGTGGATTACCCCTGCCGAGGTCGCAGGGTTCCAGACCACGCCGTCTTATGACGAAGTAAGATCCTGGCTCGACAAACTGGCCAAGGCTTCGCCGCTGATCCAGGTCGAGAGCTTTGGCAAAACCGGCGAAGGCCGCGACCTGCTGATGGTGCGCGCCAGCAAGGGCGGCTCCGGCAAGCCGGTAGTGCTGGTGCAGGCCGGCATACATTCGGGTGAGATCGACGGCAAGGACGCCGGCCTGATGCTGCTGCGCGACATCGCGATGCGCGGCAAGGGCAACCTGCTCGACAAGGTCGATCTCGTCTTCGTGCCGATCCTCAACATCGATGGACACGAGCGCTCCAGCCCCTGGAATTTCCTTCACGTGCGCGGCCCGCAGGACAAGGGAACCGAGGGTAACGCCCGCAACATCAACCTCAACCGTGATTACGCCAAGCTCGATACGCCCGAGGTGCGCGCCATGGTGGCCCTGCTGCAGCGGCTGGACCCGGCGCTCTATATCGACTGCCACGTCAGCGGCGGCTTCGACATGCAATACGATGTGACTTACACGTATGCAGGCTGGGGCAAGTATGCGCGGCACCGCGCCACTGCGCTCTGGCTGGAGCAGCGCTTCGGCCCGACGGTCAAGGCAGCACTGACCCGCGCCGGGCACGAGCCGATTATCTACCCCAGCCCGATCGACACCCGCGATCCCCAGAAGGGCATCCGCTATAGCCCTGAAGGCCCGCGCTATTCGACCGGCTACGGCGACTTCATCGGCGTGCCCACTGTACTGGTTGAGAACCATATGCTCAAGCCGTACCGCCAGCGGGTCCTGGGCACTTATGTGCTGCTGGAAGCTGCGCTGAAGCTTGCGGCGCAAGACGCAGGACGCATCGCCGAGGCCAAGGCCATCGACCGCGCTGAACGGCCTAGGCAGATGCTTACCCGCTGGACCCCGGCGAAACAGCCGATCGGCTGGGTGGACAAGTTCAAGGGGGTCGCCTTCGAAACCTACAAGTCGGCCGCCACCGGCCGGATGGAGCAGCGCTGGACCGGCAAGCAGATCACCTTGCGCATGCCGATCATCGGGCAGGATCCGACCGAAGCTGTCTCGCTCCCCAGCGCCTGGCTGATCCCCGCCGCCCAGACCGAAGTGATCCGAAAGCTACGCCTCCATGGCATCAGCCTGGAAACGCTGGCGACCGAGAGAACCATCCGCGTGGATACGGTGCGAATGCATGATGTCAGGCTGTCCCCCGCGCACGACGGACGCATCCCGGTTACAGCGCGTTTTACGCATGAACAAAGCGAGGCGACGATCCCTGCGGGAACGGTGCGGGTTGCTTCCGATCAACCGCTCGGATTGCTGGCGGCGGCACTGCTGGAGCCGGAAAGCCAGGACAGCTTCCTGGCATGGGGCCTGTTTCCCGAGGTGCTTTCAGCGCCTGCAGGGACGGAGGATTTCGTGATCGCGCCGATCCTTGACGCCTTGCTGGCATCGGACGCTGAGTTGCGGGCGCAGTTCGAGCGCAAACTGGCTTCAAACAGCAAGTTTGCAGAAGATCCCGAAGCGCGCCTGCAATGGCTTTCCGATCGGCTGCCCCACCGCGATGCATTCAGCCTCGTTTATCCGGTAAAGCGCGTGGTCGCCGCGCAGTGAAGCCGAGCAATTCGAGGACTGGCCGGGCTGCAGAAGAACGACGCATGAGTAAGCGATACTACGATGGCTTGCTGGCGCGCTCGGCCGCTTCCATGACTCGCAGCAGATTTCCGCCCGCCAGTTTCGCCACGTCTTCGTCACTCCAGCCCCTGCGCATCAGTTCGACAAGCAGTGCCGGGTAAGTCGATACGTCCGATAGCCCTTCCGGCAACTGGTTGCCGACACCGTCAAAGTCCGAACCGATGCCAACGTGATCAACGCCTGCAACCTTGGAGATATGTTCGATATGGTCGGCAACTTCTCCAAGGGTGACGCGCGGCGCCGGGTGCGCCTTCAGCCATTGCGCATAGTCGGCAGCGGCCTTTTCCGGCTGCCCGATGTCGAGCCCGCCGAACGGGGGCGCATTGAGACGTGTCTTCTCCGCCGACGAATCCGCCGCCCAGCGGCGATAGGCATCGGAGACGTAGGGCGACGCGTAGTTCACCATGACCACGCCGCCGTTGGCCTTGAGCAGACGCAGCACTTCGTCGGACACGTTGCGCGGATGATCATCGACTGCCCGCGCGCTGGAGTGCGAAAAGATGACCGGCGAACTTGAAACTGCGATCGCATCGCGCATCACGCCCTCGCTGACGTGGGCCAGATCAACCAGCATGCCAAGCCGGTTGAGTTCGCGCACGACCTGCTTGCCGAAATCTGTGAGCCCGCCATGTTTCGGGTTATCGGTCGCGGAATCGGCCCAATCTATGGTGCGCGAATGGGTGAGGGTCAGGTAACCTGCGCCCAGTGCCGCGTAAGTACGCAGGATCGAAAGATTTCCATCGATCTGCCCGCCCCCTTCTACCCCGATCATCGAGGCGATGCGGCCCGACGCATGGGCGCGGCGCACGTCAGCGGCGGTGCGGGCCAGCGCAAAGGTCTGCGGATAGCGTGCCACGATCGCACGCACCAGGTCGATCTGCTCAAGCGTCTGGATGACCTGCTCGTCACCCGGCAAGTCCGGCGAAACCCAGACAGACCAGAACTGCCCGCCAACCCTGCCCTTGCGGAGCCGGACGATGTCAGTGTTGTAGCGGCCGGGCGTGGCCGAAAGGTCGGTCAGATCGAGCGTCCAGCGCTTGTCGCCCTCGTTCTCGCGCAGGGCCTCTGGCCAGTCGTTGTGACCATCGATCAACGGTGTCGCGCGCAGCACCTTCTCAACCCGGCCCGCGTAATCGGGGGGAGAGGAAGCGGCGACGGCAGGCGTTGCAACGGCAAGGGTGGAAAGCAGGACGAGAGCTGGCAGGCGGATCATCGGGGTCCTTTCGCGCGGCGGCGCGCCACTTGCGGTGTATCTTCGTTGGCAGGAGCGGTGCTCAACCGCTGCTCCTCGTGGATGTGGAGCATCGCTTCCATCAGCGTATCGTCCGCGCTGGACATGACGCCCAGCACTTCGGCCTCGTCACAGCCTTGTGCGGCGAGATATGCGTGGCCCATGCTGGAATCGATGTAAAGCGACTGCCCGGCCTCCAGAGTGACCGGATCGTAGAATTCTGTCTCAACCACGATGCTGCCGCTGAGGACGTAGATGAACTCCTCGCCGGAATGGCGCACAAGTTCGCCAAACTGTTCGGCCGAGCGGGCGCGGATCTTCGTGACCACCGGGATCATCCGCTTTCGCCGCAGCTCAGTACAAAGATAGTAATAATCGTAGTTCGCGGTCTCGACCCGTACCGAGCTTGCAAGGTCCCCAAGGCTGCGGCGCGCGGTAACCGGCTGGGCTGCATCCTCACCGGGTTCAGCGAACAGTTCTGCCATGCGCAGGCCCAGTCTTTGGCCGAGCGACTGAAGCTTGTCATAAGTCAGCGTAAGCCGATCATGTTCGATTTTGGACAGCGTGGATACGGGAATGCCGCTGCGCTGGCTCATTTCTTTCAGTGTCCAGCCTTCCCTTGCGCGAAGGCCGCGAAGCAGTGCTCCCAAAGTCGGCGGTGAGGTCGGCACCCGGCATTCCTTTCAGCACCATTGACGAATTTTCCAATCAGGATAACATCGTCCCAATCAGAACACCTTTCCCCACGTTATCGCCCCCTAGCCCGGGGCGCAACGGGGGAGATGCGAAAGGACAGGGCAATGGGGCAAGCGGGATCATTCTGGTCGCGAATTTCCAGACGATCAAAGGGGGTAGCTGCGGCAGCATTGCTGGCAGCGGGCGGCGTGGCATGGGCGCAAGTACCAAGCGCGCCATCGCCCGGCGCACCCTCCCCTGCCCTTGCGAATCCGGTGAAGCTGGCAGCGGCAGGTGACCTGACGGCAGCCGACCTGGACCCGTGGCTCGACGGCTACGTACCTTTCGCGCTTCACAGCAACGACATTGCAGGCGCGGTGGTGACGGTCGTGAAGGATGGCCAGATCATTGCCGCGCGCGGCTACGGCTATGCCGATATTGCAAAGCGTAAGCCGGTCGATCCCGCCAGCACGCTGTTCCGGCCGGGCTCAGTCTCTAAGCTGGTGACGTGGACGGCGGTAATGCAGCAGGTCGAAGCCGGAAAGGTCGACCTCGACGCCGATGTGAACACCTACCTCGACTTCAGGATCCCGGCCCGCAACGGCAAGCCCGTGACGATGCGCCAGATCATGACGCATACCGCTGGCTTCGAAGAGGCGATGAAGGATCTCATCACCTATCGACAGGACGGCGCGATCCCGATCGACGTCTACCTCAAGCGCTGGGTGCCGGAACGCATCTTCGATGCCGGCACCACGCCCGCCTATTCCAATTGGGCGACCACCCTGGCCGGTTACGTTGTGCAGCGCGTTTCGGGCATGCCGTTCGACGACTATGTCGAGGCGCGCATCTTCAAGCCGCTCGATATGAAGACCGCCAGCTTCCGTCAGCCGCTCCAGCCTGCCCTGCGCCCGCTGGCAGCGATCGGCTATCCGCGCGCCTCCCGGCCTGCGGATCCCTTCGAAGTGGTCGTGCCCGCTCCCGCCGGGTCGCTCTCGGCATCAGGGCTCGACATGGCGAAGTTCATGATTGCCAATCTCGATGAAGGGCGCGGCATCCTGCGCCCGGAAACCGCGGCCATGATGCACGACAGCCCGCTCGACAAGGTCAACCCCGCGTCGCTGATCCCACCGCTGAACCGCATGGAACTCGGTTTCTTCGAAACCAACATCAACGGCCGTCAGGTCATTGCGCATCTTGGCGATACCGAGAATTTCCACACTTCGCTGCACCTCTTCATGCGCGAAGGCGTGGGCTTCTACGTCTCGTTCAACAGCGCCGGCAAGGAAGGCGGAGCGCATCTTGTGCGCAGCCAGATGTTCCAGGATTTTGCCGACCGCTACTTCCCCGCCACCGGCAGGGACGGCCGCGTCGATGCGAAGACCGCCGCCGAGCACGCCCGGATGATGACCGGCCTGTGGGACGCCAGCCGTCGCGGCCATTCGAACTTTGTCGACGTGCTCAACCTGTTCGGTCAGACCGAAGTGACCGTGGACGAAGGCGGCGGCCTGCTGGTGCCTGCGCTGACGGGCCCCGGCGGCGCTCCGCAGAAGTGGGACGAAATCTCCCCCTTCGTCTGGCGCGCCCGTTTCGGGCACGATCGCCTCGCCGCGCAGGTCGTTGATGGCAAGGTCGTGCGCTGGAGCTTCGACATGATCTCGCCCTTCACGGTGTACGATCGAGTGCCCGCATCGCGCTCTTCTGCCTGGATTCTGCCCGCCGTATACGCGAGCCTTGCGGTGCTGCTGCTGACCTTGCTGTCGTGGCCGGTGACCGCCTTCGCCCGCTGGCGCTTCGCCGCATCGCTCAAGGTAGAAGGCCAAGCCCGCACGGCCTACCGGGCGACACGGTTCATGGCTCTTCTGACGCTGGCGACGATCGGCGGCTGGGCCGGGCTCATCATCGCGATGTTCTCGGATCTCGATATGCTCAGCAGCGGCAACGACTGGATGCTGTGGAGCCTGAAGGCTGCAGGCATCGTCGCCTTCTTCGGCACCGTCATCGTCGCTGGGTGGAATGCATGGCTGACCTGGCGCGACGGGCGGCACTGGACCGCAAAGCTGTGGAGCACGCTGGTCCTGCTGGCCGCGATCGTGGTGCTCTATGTGGCGCTGGCGTTCCACCTTCTGGCGCTCTCGGTGAACTACTGATGCGCCTTGTTGTCGAAACCGAGACGCTGCGGCTGGCGGAGCCGTTCCGCATCTCGGGCTACGTGTTCGAGACTGCGGACGTGCTGGTGGCCACGCTGCAGGACGGCGAGCATCGCGGCCGCGGGGAGGCTTCGGGCGTCTATTATCTGGGCGACGATCTCAACCACATGCAAGGCGCGATCGAAACGGCGCGTCCAGCTATCGAGGCGGGCTTGAGCCGGGAGGAATTGCGCGCTGCGATGCCGCCGGGCGGCGCGCGCAATGCGGTGGACGCGGCGCTCTGGGAACTGGAGGCCGCGCGTGCGGGCAAGCCGGTCTGGACCCTTGCCGGACTGCCTGAACCCCGGCCCATCGTCACGACCTTCACGGTCGGCGCGGACACGCCAGAGGCGATGGCGGCGAAAGCGGTAAGCTATGCACAAGCGCGCTCGATCAAGGTAAAGCTGACCGGCGACCTTGAACTCGACCTCGCCCGCGTGGCCGCAATCCGCGCCGCGCGACCAGACGTGTGGCTGGGCGTCGATGGCAATCAGGGCTTCGCACGCACCGACCTTGAAGCCCTGACGGCGGCGCTCGTCGAGCACGGCGTTGCGCTTCTTGAACAACCGCTGCCGCGCGGGGCTGAGGCGGAACTGGAGGGCTTCCGCTCCCCCGTGCCCATCGCCGGGGACGAGAGCCTCGTTTCGCTGACGGACGTTGCGGGCGCTGTTGGCCGTTTCGATGTGGTCAACATCAAGCTCGACAAGTGCGGAGGGCTGACAGAAGGGCTGCTCATGGCCAGCGCCGCGCGCGACCTAGGGCTCGGCGTAATGGTGGGCACGATGGTGGGCACAAGCCTCGCCACCGCGCCGGGCTTCGTACTGGGTCAAGTCGCCGACCTGGTCGATCTCGACGGGCCGACTTTCCTGGCGCAAGATCGCGCCCCGTCCGTAGTCTATGCAGACGGCACTCTATTCGCAGGCCCCGAAGTGTGGGGATCGGGCGCGGCATGACCAAGAGCGGGGGCACCTGGTTTGGCCAGCCAAAGGGCCTGACAGTCCTGTTCCTCACCAATATGTGGGAACAGTTCTCCTACTACGGCATGCGTGCGCTGCTGGTCTACTACATGACCCGGCAGTTGATGCTGGGCCAGGGCCATGCCTCGCTGGTCTACGGCACCTACACCGCCTGTGCCTACTTCACGCCCATCCTCGGCGGGGTGATCGCTGACCGATTCCTCGGCAAGCGACGGGCCATCGTGACCGGTGGCTCGATCATGGCGCTGGGGCATTTCATGATGACCTTCGAGCCGCTGTTCTACCCGGCGCTGGCGACCATCGCGGTAGGCAACGGCCTGTTCCTGCCCAGCCTGCCGAGCCAGATCGACGACCTTTATGAACGGGACGACCCGCGCGTTGGCTGGGCCTACAATGTCTACTACGTAGGGGTGAACATCGGCGGCTTTCTAGCCCCGCTGATCTGCGGAACGCTGGGTGAGCTTTACGGATGGCACTGGGGCTTCGGCGCGGCCGGGATCGGCATGGCGGCGGGCCTGGTGATATACTTGTGGGGCCAGCGCCACCTGCCCGAGCAGGCGCGACATCCGGCCGTGGAGCGCCATGCCGCGCCTCGCGCCCGGTTCCCCCGCCACACACTGCTGTTGCTCATCACCGTGGCACTGGCGGTCACTGTGTTTCGCGGCGCATACGAACAGGTGGGCAATACCGTCGCGCTCTGGGCGGACGTGGGAGTCGATCGGCACGCCGGAGCGGCAACGATCCCGATGACCTGGTTCCAGTCGCTCAACCCGCTGCTGGTCATGCTGATGACACCCCCGCTGCTCGCCTGGTGGCGCCGTCGCGCCGAGGCAGGACGCATTGAACGACCGGCGCGCAAGATGGCGCTCGGCGCGCTTGTGGTCGGCGGCGCATATGTGCTGCTGGCCGCGCTGGAAACCGCTGGAACCCCGGCTCACTGGCTCTGGCTGGCGCTTTTCTTCGCGATCCTTACCTTCGGCGAACTCTTCATTCTGCCCACCGGCCTTGGTCTCTTCGCCCGCCTGGCGCCGGAGGGCCTCGGTGCGACGACGGTTGCCGCCTGGTATCTGGCGACCTTCGCGGGCAGCCTGTTTGCGGGGCTCGTCGGGACCTTGTGGAGCGACATGGCGCATTCCGCCTATTTCCTGCTGCTTGCCGCAATCGCCGGAGCCGCTGCGCTGATGCTGCAACTGATCGATGGGTACGCTGGCACATTCGGGCAGACATGCCGCGAATCCGATTGACATTTTTCTGATTGAGACAATATTTTCACATCAAGATCGATCCAGCACCGTCCGGGTAGTGAGGATCGCATAGGTTCCATAGGGGGGACACACCAATGAGGACACTTCGGCTCGCCTTGTCGATCTCGGCCAGCATGGCCGCTCTGCTGGTCGCCACCTCTGCCCGAGCGGACGACGATGCGCCCGATGGCCCTCGCGCCGCCGAGGAGATCGTGGTCACCGCGCAGAAGCGCGAACAGGCGTTGCTCGACGTTCCCCAATCCGTATCGGTCATCGGCGGTGAGACGCTGGAGCGTAATCAGGCGATCACCTTCCAGGATTACCTGAAGCTGATACCCGGCCTGCAGGTCTCGCAAAGCAATCCGGGCGAAGCGCGGGTGGTGATGCGCGGCATCAATACCGGCGGCGTTTCAGCAACCGTCGCCACTTACATCGACGAAACACCGTTCGGATCGTCCAGCGGGCTCGTCAATTCAGGGATCCTTTCCGGCGAACTGGACACTTTCGACGTGGCCCGCCTTGAAGTGCTGCGCGGACCGCAGGGAACACTTTACGGTGCCAGTTCGCTTGGCGGCGTCATCAAGTTCGTGACCAACGAGCCCAGCACCGACGGCTTCGAGATGCGCACCCGCGCCAGCGCCGAGACGGCGAAGGGCGGCAAGACGTCCTACATGGGCTCCGCGCTGGTCAACGTGCCGCTGTCGGACAGTCTCGCAGTCCGCGCCTCGGGATTCTATCGCAGCTATGGCGGGTTCATCGATTCGATCGGCACCGGCGGCTCCGATGTCCAGAAGAACATCAACGACAGTAAAAGCTACGGCGGGCGCATCTCCACCCAGTTCAAGCCGAGCGATGCGTTCTCGATACGACTGACCGCAGTGCTCCAGAACCTCAACACCGATGCTTCAACGCTGGTGGAGGCCGACCCGCAGACCCTGAAGCCGCTCTATGGCACGCTAAGCCAGTCGCAGTTCGTGCCCGAATACACGAACATCGCCTACCGCCTTTACAGCGGCACGATCAGCGCGGATCTCGGCTTTGCGCAGTTGCTGTCGTCGACAAGCTACAGCACGCTCAAGCAGCACCTGCGCGATGACAATACCATACTCTACGGCTCGCTTCTGGGGCTCTACGATCCGGAAACCGGCACCGCTTTCGGCGATATCGGCATGCCGCAGCACACCAACGTAGAGCGGGTCACGCAGGAAGTGCGGCTCTCCTCCAGCGGCGAGAGCATGTTCGACTGGATGGTTGGGGGCTATTATACGCACGAAAAAGGGGCGATCCTGCAACTGCTGGAAGCCTACGATGCCGGCACGACCACGCCGATGGCGGGCTTTCCCCTGCTTGCCGACATCTTCCTGCGCTCGAAGTATGAGGAATTCGCCGGTTTCGCCAACGGCACCCTGCACTTTGGCGAACAGTTCGACCTGACTTTCGGCGGCCGGTACAGTCACAACGCGCAAAGCGCCTCGCAAGGCGGGACCGGGTTGCTGGCGCCCGAAGCCTTGAACGCAAAGTCATCCGAAGACGTGTTCACCTGGTCGGTCGCGCCCAAGTTCAAGATTAATGACCACACGGCCATCTATGCCCGCGCCGCCAAGGGGTTCCGCCCCGGCGGCCCCAACCTGCTGCCGCCGGGCGCACCTGCGGGGACACCGTCCACTTACGATTCCGACTCGCTCATCAGCTACGAGGTCGGCTTGAAGGCCGAAACCGCCGACCGCAGCTTCTCGATCGACGTTGCCGCCTTCCACATCGACTGGAAGGACGTGCAGCTTTACGCAGTCATCAACGATTACGGCGTCAACACAAATGGCGGTTCGGCCAAGAGCGACGGAGTCGAGTTTACCGCTACGATGCGTCCGGAGGCTGGGCTCACCGTATCGCTTAACGGGGCCTACACCGACGCACGTCTCACTGACGATACCGATCCCATCGCGGTGGGCGGCCGCAAGGGCGACGCGCTGCCCTTCGTGCCCAAGTGGACCGTCGCCCTAAACGGCGACTACGAATGGTCCATGGGCAACGATGCCACCGCCTTCGTCGGCGGGTCGATCCGACTGCTCGGCAAGCAGAGCGGTAATTATTCGCCCGCGTACCTCGCGACCTTCGACCGGCAGATGACCCTGCCCAGCTACGAGGTTATCGACTTGCGCGCAGGCGTCGACTTCGGTCAATTCTCGGTCGAACTTTATGCGAAGAACCTTGCCGACGTGCGCGGCCTCACCAGCGCCGATTACAGCGGCGCCCTGCCCAACGGCGCGGCGGGTGTCGGTGTGATCCGGCCCCGCACCTTCGGCGTCACGCTCGGCGCGGGATTCTGAGCCATGGCACTGGCGGCAAACGTGGATAGCGCGGCACAGGTGCGCGCGGGGGGACATGCGCTGCCTGCGCCGTACCTGCTGTTCCTTGGTGACACGGTGGAGGCGGGCTTCGCCAAGACCGCGTTCGGCCTGCGGGACTGGGCGGGCGAGCGCTGCATCGGTGAACATTCGCTGCCCACTGCGCAAGTCTCCACCGGCTTGCCGCAGCTGACGCCCATGGATGCCGCCGCCCGCGGCGCAAAGGCACTTGTCATCGGCGTCGCCAACCAGGGCGGCGTCATCCCGCCCTCATGGCTGCCTGCGCTGGTCGATGCGCTGGAAGCAGGGTTGGATATCGTGGCAGGCATGCACGCGCGCCTCGCCGACATTCCGGTGCTGCGTGAAACCGCCGCGCGGCTTGGCAGAAACCTCTTCGACCTGCGTGTGCCGCCGCCGGGCCTGCCCATTGCCAGCGGGCACAAGCGCACCGGCCGCCGCCTGCTGACGGTCGGCACCGATTGCGCGCTAGGCAAGAAGTACACTGCCCTCGCCATCGCCAGAGGGCTTGCCGCGCGCGGGATCGATGCCACGTTCCGTGCCAGCGGGCAGACCGGTATCATGATCGCCGGCGCGGGCATCGCCATCGACGCGGTCGTTGCGGACTTTGCCGCCGGGGCCGCCGAACTGCTCAGTCCCGATGCGGCAGCGGATCATCTCGACGTGATCGAAGGCCAGGGCTCGCTGTTCCACCCGGCTTATGCGCCGGTATCGCTGGCGCTGCTCCACGGCAGCCAGCCGGACCTCTTCGTTGTCTGCCACCAGCCCGGCCGCACCGCAATCCTTGGACACGCCCATTATCCCGTGCCCTCGATAGAGGCGGTGATCGAGCAGACCGTGATGGCGGGAAAACTGACCAACCCCGCTATCCGCTGTGCCGGAATCAGCCTCAATACCACGGGTTTAACAGACGAAGAGGCTAGCGCGGTCATCACCGAAACTTCCGGACGGCTTGGCTTGCCGGCTGCCGATCCGATACGCGGCGGCCACGCATTCGAGCAACTCCTCGACGCCTGCCTCTGATGGCGGCGGACCGCTTCCGTCGCCTGCTGCTGCCCGGCCTCGCGTTCAAGGCGGTGGTCATAGGCGGCGGCTATGCGACCGGGCGCGAGATCGCGGAATTCTTCCTCCCCGCCGGACCATGGGGCGGATTGTCTGCAATGATACTGGCGACGGTGATCTGGTCGGTGGTCGCCGCTGCCACCTTTCGCTTTGCACACGATATCGGCGCACGCGACTACCGCCACTTCTTCCAGGCACTGCTGGGCCGAGGCTGGGTTCTGTTCGAAATCGCTTACGGCCTGTTTGTGATCGTCATCCTCGCAGTATTCGGAGCTGCGGCGGGAGCCATTGCGGAGGCGAGGCTGGGTGTCCCCGCAATGGCCGGAACATGCGCGCTGATGCTTGGCATCGTCGGCTGCGTCGCTTTCGGGAATGCCGGGGTCGAACGGGTGTTCCTGTGGGTTTCGGTGCTACTCTACGCCACCTACGCCGCGTTCCTGTATCTGTCGGTGTCGTCTACGGGAGAGCGGATCTTAGCCGCCTTCGCCGCCACGCCCACGCCAATGGGCGACTGGGCGCTGGGCGGCATCACTTATGCCGGATACAATATTGTCGGCGCCGTGATCGTCCTGCCCGTGACCCGCCACTTCCGCAACGGCCGCGACGCCATCGTTGCGGGTCTGCTGGCCGGCCCTCTGGCGATGGCCCCGGCATTGCTGTTCTTTGGTGGAATGACCGCCTTCCTGCCGAAAATCGCAGATGCGGTGCTGCCCTCTGACTATATTCTTTCGCGCCTCGGCCACCCGGCGTTCCACATGCTGTTCCAGGCGATGATCTTCGCCGCGCTGCTGGAGAGCGGCACCGGCGCGGTTCATGCGGTCAACGAGCGCATCGCCCGCACCGGCGCCGCGCTGACGCTCACCCGCCGTGCGGGCGCCGCCCTGCTGCTCCTTGCGCCATGCATGCTGGTGGCGGACCGTATCGGCCTCGTCAGCCTTATCGCCTCGGGATACCGCATCCTCGCCTGGGCGCTGATTGCTATCTACGTCGTTCCGCTTCTGGCGGTCGCACTGTTGCGCCGCCGTGCCCTTCCCGTTCCGGAGATGCCCTGATGAGACTGCACGCGCTGCTGGCCTTGCCATTCCTTGCCCTTGCCGTGCCCGCGCTGGCCGCACCGCCCGCCGATCTCGACAGGCGGATCGAAGAGTTGCGCGAAGCCTCTGGGACGCCCGGCATGGCGGTGGCCATTGTTGAGCACGGCAAGGTCATGGTCGCGAAGGGCTACGGGGTACGCAAGCTGGGTGCGCCCGAAAAGGTAGATGCCGACACGATCTTCATGATCGCCTCCACCGGCAAGGCATTCACCTCAGCCGCGCTGGCTACGCTGGTCGATGCGGGCAAGATCGGGTGGGACGACAAGGTGATCGACCATCTGCCTGCCTTTCAGATGCACGATCCCTGGGTAACGCGCGAGATCACGGTGCGCGACCTGCTCGTCCACCGCAGCGGGCTGGGACTGGGTGCGGGCGATCTGCTGATGGTCCCACGCGGCAAGCTTTCACGTGCAGAGACGATCGCGCGCCTGCGCTACATCAAGCCGGCGACAAGCTTCCGCAGTGGTTATGCCTATGACAACATCCTCTACACTGTCGCCGGTGCCCTGATCGAGCAGGTGAGCGGGCAGACCTGGGAGGACTACATGCGCGACCACGTGTTCGCGCCCGCCGGCATGCCCAATGCCACCGCCGACAAGGAGCGACAGCTGACCACGCAGGATCGCGCTCAGCCCCACGCCCGCTACGGTGGCCCTGTGCGCGGGACCGGGCCGATGAGGCTGCTGGATGAGCGCGACCGGCTTGGGCAAGCAGGCGCGCCAGCCGGCCTGATTGCCGCCAGCGCCACCGACCTTGCCCGATGGCTGCAGATCCAGCTGGCCCACGGTGCTTTGCCCAACGGCCAGAAACGCCTGTTCAGCGAGGCCGCAAGCCGGGAGATGTGGGCTCCGGTCACGCCGATACCGATCAGCCCGATGCCCGCCCCCGTCGAGGCCGCGACGCCCGGCTTCGACGCTTATGCGCTGGGCTGGGAAGTGCGCGACTACAAGGGCGCGAAGATCGTATGGCACGCAGGGGGCCTGTTCGGCTTTACCACCGTAGTCGTGATGATCCCCGAGCGCGACGTCGGTTTCGCCATCACCATCAACAGTGAGGAGATCGAGCCGCGCTACGGCCTGATGTACGAACTGATCGATCACTATCTGGGCTTGCCGAAGCAGGATTGGCCAGCCCGCTTCGGAGAATACCGCCGTTCGCGCATCGCTGCTGCCGAAGCCGCAGTAAAGCAGCAGGCCGCCGCACCCGCAAAGGTCGGCCCTTCGCTGCCGCGCGCCAGCTACACCGGCAGCTACGAGGACCCGTGGTATGGCGGTTTGATCGTGGGTGCCGATGCCAAGGGGCTGACCGTGGACTTCACCACGACGCCGGGAATGACCGGAAGCCTCACCCATTATCAGTACGACACTTTCGTCGCAAAGTTCGACGATGCCGCGATCGAGCCCGCCTATCTGACCTTCAGCCTGGATGCCGAGGGCAAAGTGGCGCGCATAACGGCAAAACCGGTTTCGCCGATCGCCGATTTCAGCTTCGATTACGCAGATCTGCTGTTCGAGCCTGCCAGTGCCGCATCCCCAAAATAGTTTCAGCCATCCGCTGCCTTGTCATCGCGCCCCGCCTAGACGAGCAGGCCCTTCAGTTCTTCGATTACCATCGCGGTGGGCATCGACAGGAACATCGCCACTGGGAACGGCGCAAGGGAGGCTGCTATCAGGATCAGCAGACTGCGCAGGTCGACCGGCAGAAAGCGCATCTCATAGACGTTGGCCACAACGCCATAGAGATCGGCCGCCGCCGAAAAATCGGGTGCGGAAAGCAGGTCGGGCTGCTCCTTCGCCGGGCCATCAAACCAGCGGTCCTCGAAAGAACGGCCGAGCGCTACAGCCAGCGCGCCGTAGCACATCGCGTTGCGCCGCCATGCCCGCGCCATCACCGATCCGAAAACAGCCAGTGGGGCAACGCAGAGCAGCAACACCAGCACGACCGTCCCCCCGATGAGGAAGCTGCCGGATAACGGCGTGGTCGTTCCCTGCAGATGGATATTCGCAAAGCGCCCCGCGGTAATGCAGCCGATCCCCATGGCGAAGGGGGCGAAGGCACGGACCGACTGCGCCAGAAAGCCAAGGCCGCCTGCATTATCGGGATGCGCAACGATCAGCCGCAGGTCCATCCCTGCCACCTTGTACAGCAGCCGGGTCCACAACAGTATCCGCCACAGCCAACTCAACAGCAGCATCAGCAACAGGGGCAGGCTGACAAGCATATGCCACCAGCCGGCAGCGGATAGCTGACCGCGTTCCGACAACGCCCAGACCGGCAGCGCATGTGTGGATATGCCGGTCACGAACAGCCACGCGATGAGAGCATAAGCGAGAACCGGCACCAGCAGTGCCATCCAGGGCGCGCGTACCGTGGCACGCAGACTTTCCAGTTCGCGCTTGAACCGATCGATGGCGCTGGGCGATAGCAGGCCGGAGATGACGAAATGCCGCACCACCGTCCCCAGCCGCCCCATGGCCTCGACATGGGCTGCCAGCAGAAGCGGCAAAGCAATAGCGAACCGGGCATGCGTACCGGCATCGCGCAGGAAGTGAGGAACCTCGCCTGCCCGGTCATGAGCCGGCGCCAACAGGACCAGCAGCAGAAGCGGCAACCAGCCGATAGCCAACGCGAAGCCGGCACGCGCCCGCGCCGTGGAAAAGCCAGGCCCAATCAGCCCAGCGATACCGGAAAGGCCGCTCGGCGGTTTCCATTGAAACAGGTCATGCCCCTCGGGTTCCGCTTCACCTGATTGATCCGGAGTCAATTGGTCGCCTCCCTATTTCCGGGCCTGAACCGCAATGACGTTAAGGAGCAGGGCGCCCGGCACCATCAGGGTTTGTGCGGAGCAAGGCAGGGGCTGCACGGAGCTCACGGAACTGGCGGGCGCCTCGCCGCATAACGGCTCCGTCCGCAACGATTACACCATCGCGCTTCGGCAAGGAGCAAGTCGCTGGCAGGCCGACCGCGGGATAACCGAAAACAGGTCCCGGTCTGCCTGCCGTAAGGGCACCGTTCAGGGCGTGGACCGCTCGGCCAACGCGCGCACAAGTTCCAGACCATCCGCCGCCGGATCCTCGATGCTGGCGGCGCTCGCGTCCGGTCCAAGCATCTGCACACCACGGCCATGGCGCGCATAAGGCGCCCAGGTCGGCAGCCCCTTCCCATTGGGATTGCCCGTTTTGACAAAGTTCACGGCATAGCGGTTGAACAGACTGGCGGCCTTTGCGTCAGCCGAGGTCAGATCCTTGCCGTATTTGGCCGCGACCGTATCGAAGAAGAAAGGAATATCCGTGGCATGAGGTGCGCCGGGCCACTCCTTGCGCATCGATTGCGCAACATAGGCGAACCGATAGTGCCATGCCTTTGCGCCGTTCTTCACCCCGGCTTCGGCGATTTCACCCGCCACGAACTGTGCAGGTTCGATCATCAGACGATCGCGGGCCACGTCGCCAGAAACCTGCTCGAACGGCTTGTCCCCCGCAGGGTCAAAGACGGCGCGCGCCTTGCCGGCATCAGGACCGAACTGCGCGAAAAGTTCATCCTTGGTCCTGGCGGTGGCGAAACCGAGGTCCCAGCTGGTGGCACCCACGATGGTCGGCACGATCTTCATCCGCCCCTGCCTGAGAGCGACGTCGGTGTCGCTCAGCACCAGCTTGCCGTCGATTACCGGGCCGTTGACGTACTCCTGCTTGTTCGGATCACCACGGAAGGCAAGATTGAGCCCGCCCAGCACCGCTTCGGCGGGCAGTTTGCGCAACGCAGCCAGCGCACCGGCGTCCGTGCCGCCGATGCCCTGGCCGGCTGCAAAGTTCACGCCGACCTGTTCGGCAGAGGTCACCGCCGGATCGTCCGAATGCAGCGGCATGCCGCCCATCAGCTTGCGCCCGCCGCCCGACATGATGATTGCCTTGTCGAACAGTCCCTCGGTCAACGGCGAGGCCAGCAGTTCAAGCACGGATAAACCACCGGCGGATTCGCCCATAATCGTCACTTGCGCAGGGTCTCCGCCAAACTGCCCGATGTTGCGCTTGACCCATTGAAGGGCCGCGACCTGGTCCATCAGGCCGAAATTGGCAGTCGGCGCTGCGCCCGCTTCAACGCTGAGCGCCGGGTGCGCAAAGAAGCCGAAACGGCCAAGCCGGTAATTGAAGCTGACGAACACCACATCCTGCCGTGCAAACGCAGCACCGTCGTACACCGCGGGTGACGAACCACCGTTCACGAAGCCTCCGCCATAGATCCAGACGACCACCGGCAGCTTGCGCCCGCTGTTGCCGACTGCCTTGGCCGGCGCCCAGACGTTCGCGGTAAGGCAATCCTCCGCAGGCGTGGCGCCAAGCGGGGCCGCATCGCTGGGAAAAGGCTTCTGCATGCAATCATGCCCGAATTCGGTGGCGGGCCGCACACCAGTCCAGCCATCGGCCTGCTGGGGTGCCCGCCAGCGCAGTTCGCCTACCGGCTGCTTGGCGAAGGGGATGCCCTTGAAACTGGCGACGCCGTCGATAGCGCTGCCTGAGACCCGCCCGGTGTCGATGGTCGCTTGTGGTGCGGATGCCGCAGAACCCTTTGCGGCGGCGGCGCCGGGCAGGATAAACGCGCTTGCCAGAACGGTGCCGAGCGCCGTGGCTGCGCAAACGCGCGGGAGAAATGCCATGTTCGTTACCTTCGACTTGGATACGGTCTTGCAGGGGCTATCGACGCGTTCCTTGGGCCGCAAGGTTCGGCCGGGCAGCCATGTCAATTCGCAGCGTCGTGACGCGGGCCTTCACGGCGCCGGGTTGCTACGACGATCCGATTACGGCCGCCTTCCTTGGCGCGAAGCAGCGCGGCATCGGCCGTGGTGATCAGCGCCTGTATCGGCCCGTGGCAGGGATAGACCGCCAGCCCCAGAGAGACGGTAATCTGCCCCATCGGCTGCCCTTCATGCGTGAGATCAAGCGTCGCTACCCTTTCGCGGATACGCTCTGCCCGTTCCAGCGCCGAAGCTTCGTCCGCGCCCGGCAGCAGCATCAGGAATTCCTCCCCGCCATAGCGCAGCGCCAGATCATCCTCTCTTGCGCCACTGGCGAAGACCGCAGCGACAGTGCGGATCACAAGATCCCCGGCATCATGGCCAAAACGGTCGTTAAGGCCCTTGAAGTGGTCGATGTCCATCATCAGGCAGGCGATCGAAGTTCCCGATGCATCGGCCGTGGCAACCAGCCTGCGCAGGCTATCGTCCAGTTCGTGCCGATTGCGCAGACCCGTCAGTGGATCGAACAGCGCCTTTTCGTGCAGCACGCCGCGAAGGTTCAGGTTGGCCAGTGCAAGCCCCACCGTCTCCGACATCAGTTCGATGTAGACACTGGTGGAATCATCGGGCCCATGATCGGCCGCCAGATTTTCCAGCACCAGCAGACCTATCGTCTCACCCTGCGCGGTCAGCGGCACGCAGATGGTGGCCTGCGCAGCGGACGGCGCGACATGGCGGCACGGCACATCGAGCATTTCTCCGCCCGGTGCATGGACCTGCCCGCGCCGCAGCGCCCAGCAATCGTCCGGACCAAAAGCCGCATCAGTGCCCTGCGGCCCACGCTGCTCAAAGCCTCCATCCGGCGATCCGCGCCATTCGGCGGCGCAGACCATCAGCTTCATCCGGTTGTCCAGCGTGTAGAGCCGCCCCGCCAGTGTCGGCGCGATCCGGGGAGCGAACAGCCGCACCACACCGAAAAGGTCGGAAACGCTTTCACACCCCTGCAGCCGCTGCGTCATGCGCGCCAACAGATCGCGCACCGCCCAGTCCGCATCGCGTTCACGCTCCAGCCGCTGGCGCTCCAGCCCATTCTCCCGGAAGATGCGGATCGCCTGCGCCATGTCGCCGATCTCGTCGACTTGCGTGAACGCGGGGGTTTCCACCGTGTAATCCTGGTCGGCAAGGCGATTGACGACATCGCTCAGCGTCATCACCGGGCGCAGGATGCGGCGCTTCAGGATGAACCCAAGCACCAGCAGGAACAGGGCCGCCGTAATCGCCACCATGGCCTCGGAAACAGAGCGCAGCCGCTGCGAAGCCTGGCTTGCCCGCTCGATCGCAGCGTCCGATCGCTGGTCGAGCATGTAGCGGAAGCGGCCAACCAGAAAGCGCACACGTTCCAGTTCCCGCTCGTACTCAGGCCCGAACACAATCGCGCGCGCGGTGGCGCCGTCTCCGCTTCGGGCGGCTGCGATCGCCGCCTGCTGCTCATCCTCCAGCGTCTTTGCCCAGCGCAACCCTTCTGCCAGCGAGCGCAGTTCCTGCTCGCTGGCCCCGCCATCCTTCAGCCTGCCCAGACGCTGCTCCACCGTGCCAAGCGAAGCCAGCGTCCGTTGATAGGCAATGGCGTGGCTGGGATCATCCGTCACCGTCGCCAGTCGTGCCTGATCGGTAAGTTCAGCCAGATCGTTTTCGACCTCGAAGGTCAACTGGTCGAAAAGATCGCGCTGGCGCACCGCCGCGCGCTCTGCGCGATCGGCGCTGGACGCCATGACCATCGTGACGCCGGCAACTATCGTAAGGCAGACAGTCGCACCGTAAGCCCAGTTGGTGATCGTCGCGATACGCATAAGCAAGAACTAGACCAGCGTGGTTACTTTTCGATATAAACTAAGGCCTCAATGGATCATTCGTGAAATTGTTGCGGCCGACATAAACCGCAAGCGACACCAACCGCGACCGCGGCATAAATGCCGCAAATGCAGCAAGGTCACGATTGTTCGCACTGCCCATTCTGGGTATGCCGATCACCATGGCCGCGCGTATGCACCAGAATCGGCATACCGGATCGACGAAAGCTGTGCTTCTCGTCGGGATCATCGTTGCTCTGCTGGCAATCGCGAACCTTATGGTGCTGACGAACTGGCACGCCTCCTTGACCGGCCATGATGATCTGACGGCGGATTCTACGGCTCTTGGGTACGGGCACCATCATCACGATGAAGCCGATCACGCCGATGAGGATCACGCGGCAGCCGGATCTGGCCTAGCCGATCAGGAAACGCCCGCCGTCGATCTGCATGCGCTCAGCCATGCGATGATCCATGGGCTGGCGGCCCTCGTGCCGGGCATCACGGTTGCGGTGCCGCCTCACGAAACGGCAAATGACTGGTTTGCAGGTCGCAGTTTCGCCCTGTCGGGCATTTCACCCGAAGCCTTGCTGCGCCCTCCTCGGTCCTGACGTCGCTGCGCCGTTCACGGCGCGCGCCAGTAACTTCAGGTTTTCGAGGAATTTTCCATGTCCGATCCCGTCGGCTCGTGGCGCCCGCGCAGGGCGCTTACGGCCATGGCGAGCATCGGCTGGGCACTGGCGGCAGCCAGCGCTCCGGCTCAGACCGCTCCGCCCTTCGCCCAGCTTTACAATGACACCCGAAACGCACCGCACCAGATCGCACTCGACGCAGAGGTAGACCGTGCCGAGGGTCTTGCCCGGCAAGCCCAAGCGCGCCCCAATCCCACCCTGTCCGTGATGACCGAGAATGTGGCCGGACAATCGCCCTATCGTGGGTTCGACCGATCCGAGAACACGCTGCAGGTCAATCAGGCGATCGAGATCGGCGGCAAGCGCTCATCGCGCATCGCCGCAGGAACGGCAGGCGTCGTTGCCGCCAATGCGCGGACGCGCGATGCCCGTCTGGCCTATGCCTATGATCTGGCAATCGCTTATGGGGCTGCCGAGATCGCCGACCGCCGCATTGAACTGGCCGAAGACGAAGTGGACGAGGCCAGCGCCGACATGCGCGCCGTGCGGGCTCTTGTGCAGGCGGGCAAGGAAGCGCGGCTGCGCAGACTTCAGGTCGAAACCGAGGTCAATGCACTTCGCGCTCTGGTGGATGCCGCCAGGGCCGAGCGGGTTGGTGCCTATGCAAGACTTGCTGCTCTGGCGGGCGAGGAAACGGGCTTCACCGACCTTGCCGAACCGTTGCTGCCAAGGTTTGAGACCAAAACGGGATATGGCCCGATCGATCCCCTTCAGACCGCCCCTTACCTTGCGGCGAAGGCAGAGCGAGACGCAGCCAGACAGCGCGTTTCGGCCGCGCGGCGTCAGGCCAACCCGGATCTCACCGTCTCGGTCGGAGTGCGTCGTCTGGAGACGGACAAGGCGAACGCCTTGATCGCCGGCCTCAGCGTGCCATTGCCCCTGTTCGACCGCAACCGCGGAAACGTGGACGCTGCGGAGGCCGACCTGCGCGCAGCAGAAGCCCGCGATGCCGGTACGCTGTTGAACGTGAAGGCCGAAATCGCCGCTGCGCTGGCGCTCAACGAAGCTGCCGACGCCCGGATGGCCGCTGCCGACCGCACGCTACTGACCGCGCAGGAAGCCTATCGCCTTGCCCGCATCGCTTATGAAGCCGGCAAGTCGCCGCTCCTCGAACTGCTGGCCGCACGCCACGTCATGGGAGCGGCGCGCGGCGTCGTCCTCGATGCCGCTGCCGCCCGCCTCGAAGCGCGCGCGCGCCTTGCCCATCTGGACGGCACCACGATCACCGGAGAACCGGTCCAATGAATGCCAAGACTCCTCTTTATGCTGGCGCGGCTCTTGCGCTGGTAATCGCCGCCGGCGTCGGCTTTGGCGCTGCGCGCCTTACCCAGTCCGGTGGTTCTGCTGAAAGCGATGCCGTCGAAGCGGCGGGCGGACCTGCTCCTGACCATGTCGATATCTCCGATGCGGGGATCAGACTGTCGCAGATCGCGATTGCCTCTGCCGCATCGGGCGAACTTGATGCCGCCATCCCCGCATCGGCTACCGTCGAGGCGACACCGGATGCCGAAGCCGTGCTCACGGCGCGGGCACCGGGCACCATTACGCGCATCTTCAAGCGGATTGGCGATCCAGTCCGCGCCGGAGAGACGATCGCCCTTGTCGAGAGCCGCGATGCATCCTCCATCGCTGCCGACCAGTCGGCCGCCGCTGCGCGGGTGACACTGGCCAGCCGCCAGATGGAGCGCGAACGCAAACTGCTTGACCAGGGCGTCAGCCCGCGTGCCGACTACGAAACGGCGCAGGCCGCCCTTGCCGTCGCCCGCGCCGATGCCATGCGCGCCAGCGCGGCAGCCGATGCTGCACGTATTTCACGCGATGGGCGCTCTGTAATTGTCTCCAGCCCGGTCTCGGGGCGCTTGACAGTGGCCTCTGCGAACCTTGGCCAGTTCGTGGCGGCGCAAACCGAACTGTTCCGTGTGGCCGACCCGCGCAGCCTCCAGATAACCGCAAGCGTACCCGCCGCCGAGGCCGCGCGCATTCGGGCCGGGGACCGGGTGGAACTGTTGCCGGGTGAAGGCCGAACGATCGAAGGGCGGGTGCGATCTTTCACCGGCGTGGTCGATCCCCAAAGCCGGGCCGTCACCGTCATCGTCGAGGCGGGACACGCCACCGGCCTTGCGCCCGGTCAACTGCTGCAGGCACGCATCTTCGCCAGCGTCGGAGCCGTTCGTGGTGGCGTGATTGTTCCGCAGGATGCCGTGCAAACCACCGGCGCGCGTACCGTCGTCTTCGTGCGCACGCCCAAGGGCTTCAAGGCGCAGGCCGTGCAGGTCGGCAGCCGAAGCGGGGGCCTGGTGTCGATCGTCTCCGGGCTCAGCGCCGGAACGCGGATTGCCACCGGCAACGCGTTTCTTCTCAAGGCCGAACTGGAGAAGGAAACGGCGGAATGATATCGCGGATCCTCTCTCTTTCGATCAGCGGGCGATGGCTTGTCGCCTTCCTGACGCTGGTCATGGCAGTCTTCGGCCTGTGGCAGATCACGAAGCTGCCGATCGATGCCGTTCCGGATGTCACCAACCGGCAGGTCCAGATCAGCACTTTCGCGCCGGCTTACGGCCCGGTCGACATGGAAAAGCAGGTCACCTACCCGGTCGAGACGGCGCTGGCAGGTATTCCCGGCCTGACCCTGACGCGATCCATATCGCGCAACGGGTTCAGCCAGGTAACCGCAGTCTTCACGGACGCCACCGACATCTACTTCGCCCGCCAGCAGGTAACCGAACGTCTGGCTCAGGCGAAGGACAGCCTGCCTGCGGGTGTGCAGCCGGTGCTCTCCCCGCTCAGCACGGGGCTGGGCGAGATCTTCTTCTACTCGATCGCCTTTCGCCATCCGGACGGCAAGGGCATCAATACCGTCGACCATCAGCCCGGCTGGCAATCCGACGGCAGTTATCTGACCCCGGAAGGGGAACGTTTGACGACCGAGCTGGCGAAGGCCGCCTACCTGCGCACCGTGCAGGACTGGATCATCCGCCCGCAAATGCGAAACGTGCCCGGCGTCGCCGGGGTCGATTCCAATGGCGGTTACGTCAAGCAGTACCTTGTTGAACCCAACCTTGCCGCGCTCGCCTCTTATGGCATCTCGATCACCGAACTGGCCGACGCGCTGGGACGGGCGAACCTGTCGGTGGGCTCGAACTACCTGCGCCGCGCGGGCGAAAGTTTCCTTGTACGAGCCGATGCGCGGCTGAAGTCGGTCGACGACATTCAGGAAGCGGTTGTTGCGACGCGCGCGGGCGTGCCCGTTCGCGTGAAGGACGTGGGCCAGGTCGTCATCGGCGGCGCGGTCCGCACCGGATCAGGCAGCCGCATGGGTTCCGAAGCGGTGATCTCGACCGTGCTGATGCTGGTCGGCGAGAACAGCCGCGTGGTCGCCAACAGCGCGGCGGACAAGCTTGTCCAGATCAACAAGGCCCTGCCGCCCGACGTCTTCGCAGAGCCGGTCTACAACCGATCGAAACTGGTCAATGCCACCATCGCCACAGTGGAGAAGAACCTGATCGAAGGCGCACTGCTGGTCATCGTGGTGCTGTTCCTGCTCTTGGGCAACATCCGCGCCGCGCTCATTACCGCAGTGGTCATCCCGATCACGATGTTGATGACTGCCACCGGCATGAACGGCCTTGGCGTATCGGGCAACCTGATGAGCCTTGGCGCGCTGGACTTCGGGCTGATCGTCGACGGTGCCGTCATCATCGTCGAGAACGCGCTGCGTCGTCTTGCCGAACGGCAGAAGCACGAGGGCCGCCTGCTCACACGCGAAGAACGCATGGAGGAAACCAACCTTGCGGCGCAGGAGATGATCCGGCCCACGGTCTACGGCCAGCTCATCATCTTCCTTGTCTTCGCGCCGCTGCTGACGTTCCAGGGGGTGGAGGGCAAGACCTTCGCGCCGATGGCCATCACGCTGATGATCGCGCTGGCATCCGCCTTCGTCCATTCGCTTACGTTCGTACCTGCGATGGTCGCGCTGTTCATCACCGGCAAGGTCAACGAAACCGAAGTAAAGCCGATCCGCTGGTTCAAGGACAAGTACCGCCCCGTTCTCATCAAGGCGGTAGCACGGCCCCTGCCTTTCGTCTTTGCCGGGCTAGGCGTCTTCGCGGCGGCGGTTCTGGCCTTCGGGCTGCTGGGAGACGAATTCATGCCCCAGCTTGACGAAAAGGACATCACCGTCACCAATTTCCGGGTGCCTTCGGCTTCGATCGATCAGTCCACGCAGATGCAGTTGGCGATCGAGGACGCGCTCAGGACATTGCCCGAAGTGGCGCTGGTCTTCTCCAAAAACGGCAACGCCGACCTTGGCACCGATCCGATGCCGCCGAATGCATCCGATACCTATGTCATTCCGAAACCCGAAAGCGAATGGCCGGCGGAAGTGAAGAGCAAGGACGACATCCTGCGCCGTATCGAAGCGCGCATGAAACCACTGATCGGCAACCGGGTGGAAATCCAGCAGCCGATCCAGATGCGTTTCAACGAGTTGGCTTCGGGTGTCCGCGCCGATGTCGCGGTCAAACTTTACGGCGACGATCTCGACGCGATGAGCGAACACGCGCGGCGCATCTCCGCGGCCCTGCGCAAGATCCCCGGTGCGGCCGACGTCAGCGCTGAACAAACTTCGGGCGCACCGACTTTCGATGTGAAAATCGATCGGCAGGCAGCCGCGCGTTACGGCCTTTCGGTGGAGGAAGTGGCCAATACCGTGGCCGCCGCACTTGGCGGGCGCGAGGCCGGATTGCTGTTCGAGGGGGACCGCCGCTTTGCCGTTGTAGTGCGCCTGCCCGATGCCCAGCGCGACGATCTGGAAACGCTTGGCGCCATCCCCGTGATGCTGCCGGGTGAAGAGGGGCAGATCGCCCGATCGGTGCCACTGCGCGAAGTTGCGCGGTTTAGCTACACGCAGGGGCTTAACCAGATCAGCCGCGAAAACGGCAAACGCATGGTCGTCGTCCAGGCTAATGTGCGCGGGCGCGATCTCGGCGGCTTCGTGGAGGAGGCGCAAGGCGCGGTCGAAAGGCTGGCCCTGCCCGCCGGGATGTACACGGAATGGGGCGGCACCTTCGAAAGCCTGCAGTCCGCACGGTTGCGCTTGGCGCTGGTGGTGCCGGTGTGCTTCGCGGCCATCTTCGCATTGCTGTGCATGGCGCTGGGCAGCCTTGGCCGTGCGGGCATCGTGTTCAGCGCGGTGCCAATGGCATTGGCGGGCGGCGTCTTCGCGCTTCTGCTGCGGGGCATCCCATTCTCGATCACGGCGGCGGTGGGGTTCATCGCGCTGTCCGGCGTGGCGGTTCTGAACGGTCTGGTTATGATGAGCGCGATCCGCAAGCGTACCGACGATGGCCTGCCCGCTGACGAGGCGATCATCGAGGGCGCCATGGAACGCGTGCGGCCGGTGCTGATGACCGCTCTGGTCGCCAGCCTCGGTTTCGTGCCCATGGCGCTGGCGATCGGAACCGGCGCGGAAGTGCAGCGGCCGCTGGCGACGGTGGTGATCGGTGGCCTCATCACCTGCACGGTGCTGACACTGCTGGTGTTACCCGCCATCACCGCGCTTGCGGCAAGACGCGGCGTGCGCGGTACATCAAGCCGCAGCATACAGGGCAACGCAGCGGCGGTGCCATCGCCCGCCGCATGATGTGGGGCCGGCACTTGGTGAAGTGCCGGCCCAACCGTGCCGCGCAGTATCCAGATCGGCATCGGCCTTGGCATCAGGCTTGTTGCGGGCTTCGTGTTGCTGCGCTTTGCCAACGTCTATGGCGACAAACCGTGGTTCCACGCCGAAACGGCGCTGCGCACCGCGATGAGCTTCCTTGCGCTAACCAAGTACCCGCCTTCGCTTCTGTTCCTGATGCCCACGCTTGGCTTCAGCGCGCTGATGCTGGCGCTGTTCGAGAAGTTCCAGAACCACGCCACGATGCCGCGTCTGGCGATGCTCGGTGGCGCGCCGATGTTCTACTACCTGCTGCACCTTTATGTGCTCAGGGCACTCTATCTGATCGCGCTTGCCATATACGGTCCGAACAAGGGCACGGTGTTCGGCTTCGATCACGTATCGACCATCTGGGTCTGGGTCGCGCTGCTGATCGGGCCGCTTTACCTGCCGGCCCGCTGGTTCGCCCGCGTGAAGCAGCAACGCAAGGACGTCCGGTGGCTGAAGTATCTTTAGGTGCCGCCTTGCCGCCCAGGTGCCGCTTAGGTCATTCAGTCGCCCCTGCAGATCTGTACCCGCGGCTTCTCCGGCACCGCGATCAGAACATCGCGCGCACGCCGAATACCGCAGAAACGCCGGACACCTGCTCGCCTGAAGAGCGTGCGAGATCCGCCGTTGCGCCAAAGCCTGCGCTCCCAGTTGACACCGATGTAGGGCGCCAGCGAGCGATTGCGCTCGTACCGAAGCCTAGCGCCCAGTTCGAGGCGCTCGAACCCGGCTGCGACATTCAGCGCAGGCACATCCTGGAACGCGAAATCGACTTCGGCCTCAGGCTCGATTACCAGAGACTGGGTGATGCGCTGCGTGTAGCCTGCCTTGCCACGGGCATGAACATCGCCCTTGTCCGAAACCAGCAACTGGCCCTCCACTTCGAACCAGTAAGGCGCCAGTCCCTCGATACCGATCAGCGCATAAGTACGCTGCGGATCGGGCCGGAAATCCTGCCGCACCCCCACTTGCAGGTTGAACCACGGGTCCAGCGCGTGCCGCCAGTATGCAGCCAGTTCGATGCGTTCGGCGCGTTCACCCAGCGTGCCCTCGCCTTCGCTGTCCAGCACAATGCGATCGATATCGCCGCCGTACCACGCCTGTCCCTCCCAACCGAAACCGTCACCATCCTTGCCGGTACGAAATTCCAGCTGATCGACCTGCAGCGCGAAAGTGCTGAACGCCATTTCCTTTACCATCGCCTTGCGCGATGCTGCCATACGATCAGGATCGAAGAAGCGCTGCGCGGGAAAGTCGGTCGGCACCGGCGGCGGTGGCGCATTGCCCGGTTCGTCGGAAACGGTGCTCGCAGGCATGCCGTGGGCGGAGTGATCCATGCCCGGCATGGTCATCCGGGAATGATCCATGGCGCCATGATCCATCCCGGCGTGCTCATCATCTGCCTGCTGCGTTGCCGCGCTCGGCTCCTGCGCCCGCACGGCAAGCGGGGACGCGGCCAGCAGCAAAGAGGTAAGGATCGGGAAGAGGCGCGCCATCAGGCTTCTTCCTCCTTGCGCACCGTCACCACGCGCATCATTCCTGCATGCATGTGCAGCAGCATGTGGCAGTGGAACGCCCAGTCGCCCTCGGCATCGGCAGTCAGATCGAACGAGACCTTACCGCCCGGCAGCACATTGACGGTGTGCTTGCGCGCCCTGTTCCCCGGCGCGCCGCAGACCAGTTCGAAAAAGTGGCCGTGGAGGTGTATCGGGTGGGGCATCATCGTGTCGTTGATGAGATTGACGCGCACCCGCTCACCCAGACGGAATGGGATCGGCGCCGGGTTCTCCGACATCGCCTCTCCGTCCATCGACCACATGTAGCGTTCCATGTTTGCGATGGGCCGCCCGGGAGGTGCGATAAAGTGATTTAATCACTAATTTTCAGTATGTTGAATAGAAACCCTAAATTAGTTCTTCGAGGTGGTTTCCGAGCTGGGAGCCATATAGGAGCCACGCGGATGGAATTTGCGACGCATGGGAGCGTATCCCAGCAAGCATTGTAAAAAGAAGCATCCCGCTCGCCGGACCACTCGGTCATCGAGGCGGCCCGTCAGAAGCCGATCGCCCAACTTCTCCTTAAGGCGCTTGATCGGGTTGGGGAACAGATCACTTTAGAAAGCTAATCGGGCTATCGTATAAATCAGCGCCCCCCTCACGCTGAAAAGCGGATCAACTCGACCGATATGCGCCCCCTTTCCGCCATTCAACAGCGATTTGCCAGCGCTCAGAAGCGGACATCCAAGTTCGCCTTCGATTGCGCCAGGATCAATCTTGACACCGCTCGATGCGTGCGAGAGCGCGAGCGGGGGAAACTAGAACATTTCTGCGAAAAGACGCCGATGGGTCGTCCCGGTCAGCTCGATTCAAGCACATGTAAGGAAAGGTGCTGCATCCCAATAGGACCACCGTCGTCAGTGGCTGAGGTTCAGCTTGCGAGTTCGGCGATCGGCGTGTGCATATCGAGTTTGAAGCCGTTAGCCTCGTAGCGCAGTTGGATTTCGCTTGAACGGCCAAGGCCCATCGCAATCAGTCGCGATCCAAATCCCTTGGCTGTCGGGGCCGTCACCGGCGGCCCGTCTGATTCATGCCAACGAAGATCGAGATGGTCGCCATCGATCGTCCATGACAATCGAACGCATCCGTCAGCAACCGACAAGGCACCATATTTGGCGGCATTGGTGGCAAGCTCATGCAGCATGAGCGACAGTGCCACCGCAGCGCGTGAGCCGATGGCGAGATCGGGGCCATTGCGCATGATCTGACCACCTGGATCGTGCGGCTCAAGAGAATGACTGATGACCTCGCGCAGCGATGCCGACGCCCAGTCCTGCTGGAGCAGGATGTCATGCGCATGCCCCAGAGCCCCGAGGCGATGGCTGAAACTCTCGATCGCCGACGGTTCGGCAGCCCCGCGCAGCGTTTGGGAGGCAATGGCCTGCACCAGAGCCAGCGTATTCTTGAGGCGGTGGCCCAGCTCCTGGTTTACCAGACTAAGGGCTGCCTGCGCCCTTACCGTGTCGCTGGTCTCGATAACGGTATCCATCATGCCCATGATGGTGCCATCGGCAAGGCGCAGCGGGCTGTAGCAAAAGGTGAACCAAGCCTGCTCGTCCTTGCCGGTTCGATCGATGATCAGCGGGAAGTCCTCGATGTAGGTAGCTTCGCCAGCATAGGCGCGTGCAGCGATCGGCCCGATTTCGCTCCAGATTTCAGACCAGATATCCGCGAATGACCGGCCGAGCGCGACATGTTTGTCGCCGAGGATGGGCACGAAGCCGTCATTATAGATCGTGGTAAAGCTCGGGCCCCAGACTATCGCCTTGGGAAAGCGCGAGCCGAGAATCTGATGGACGACTGCTTCAAGTTCAGATGGCCAGTTCGCACGTGCGCCCAGCGGGGTGGTGCTCCAGTCGAAGGCGTCCACGCGCTCGCGCATGGATAGCGCAAGGCAAGGCAGTGCGGTTATCTCAGGAACAAGGGCTATATTTGTGGTCTGTCGCAACGTCGTTTCCCCAGTCGCGCAAGCGGGAGCACGAAGCTCTCTGCCGGACAAATGCTCGCTGGGTCATCGTCATCCGATAGGCAGGGGGTAACACACATGGCGGCACCCGTCTAAGTTTATCGGGACGAGGTCGAATGCACAGACGGGCAGAGCAAATTTCGCTCAACTCCTGCGCCACCGAGGGCAGCTGAGCGAGTTTGAGGGTCGCCCTGACGATCAGACCATAAACTGGGGATCGTGGGCCTCTCTACCGCGTTCGCCCTGAACACCCACCACATGCAAGGAGAGATGTCATGGCGCAGACCGACATCGCTACGGACGAAACCAATCGGCTCATCGCCTCGAACAAAGTTGAGGGCACCACCGTCTACAACGCCCAGCGCGAAAAGCTCGGCTCCATCTACAATTTCATGGTCGAAAAGCGCTCGGGCAAGGTGGAATACGCCGTGCTTCAGTTCGGCGGCCTGTTCGGGCTGGGGAGCGATTATTACCCGCTACCCTGGGACGTACTGACCTATGATACCGATCAGGGCGGCTATGTCGTTAATCTGGACAAGAGCGTTCTGGAAAAGGCACCCCGCTACGCAAACGACAGCGAGCCGGCCTACGACCGCGCCTATGGGCGAGAGGTATATGGCTATTATGGGCTCAACTACCCCTTCTGATCAGACTGAAGTGGCCGGCCCCAAGGGGCCGGCTATTCTTTGCGCTTATGACGCCTTGTCGCTAAGCGCCTCGCCGCCTTCCTCCTCCTCCAGCAGAACGGCTGCTGCACCTGCAGCCGACAGGCGGACCTGATTACCCTCGACGGCAACCACCAGTCCTCTGGAGAAATAGTGATGGTGGTCGGAATGCGAACCGCTGTCCGCTTTTGTCATCTTGATCCGATCACCCTCGACCTTGTCGACAGTGCCGATATGAACGCCATCTGCGCCGATGATTTCCATATGCTCCTTGATTTGGCTCAGGTCCGTCATCTCAGTTCCTTCCATCGGGTGAACATTCTGTATTCATTTTGCCGGGCTGAGCTCGATCAGGCGGCCCCGGGCATCGGGTCGCAATGTCCCGCGCGCCCTAGACGGAGCGATCTAGCCGTTCACAATGATCCCGCCATTTGGATGGAGCACCTGCCCGGACATGTAGCTGGAATCCTCACAGGCGAGGAACAGGAAGGCCGGGGCGACTTCATTGGGCTGGCCCGGCCTACCCATGGGCGTGCTCTCGCCAAAATGCTCCAGCTTTTCAGGCCTTGCGCCGCCGCATGGATTTAGCGGCGTCCATATCGGTCCTGGTGCGACCGCATTCACGCGAATGCCATCGCCGACCAGATTTTCCGACAATGACCGCGTGAAGGCCGTGATCGCCCCCTTGGTCGAGCTATAGTCGAGCAGATCCTTGCTGCCCTGATACATGGTGACGCTCGTGCAGTTGACGATCGCCGCGCCCGGCTTGAGGTGTGGGCGCGCGGCCTGAGTCAGGAAGAACATACCGAAGATATTCGTCTGGAAGGTTCGACGCAGCTGTTCCTCGGTTATGTCTGTAATGTCGTCATCGGGATGCTGCTCGCCGGCATTGTTTACGAGAATGTCGATCCTACCGAACGCATCGAGCGTCTTGCGCACGATCTCTTCGCTGAAATCTTTCTCCCCAATATCGCCGCGGATCGTGATCGCCTTGCGGCCTTCGGCCTCGACGATCCGCTTCGTTTCGGCGGCATCGTCATCTTCGAGCAGATAGACGATGGCGATGTCAGCGCCTTCGCGGGCATAAAGCGCTGCTACAGCGCGTCCGATGCCACTGTCGGCACCCGTGATGATCGCAACCTTGCCCTTTAGACGCTCCGAACCCTTGTAACGGGGCTGCCAGTCGGGCTTTGGCTCGAGTTTGCTTTCGTGCCCGGGAAGCGCATCTTCGTGGATCATCTGGGCGGTCTCGGTCATGGCGGCATCTCCTTTGAAGACAGAACCCTTTTCCCGCCGATGAGTTCTCCTGTCTGAGAACGGGTGATCGCATGCCTGCGGCAGCCGACACCAACGGAGACGATCGATGCCACTCAAGGCCTTGGCTCTCAACTGTACGCTCAAGAGCGACGCGAACGAGGCAAGTTCGACCGACGCGATGATCGCGGTGCTGAAACACGCATTTTCCGACCGTCAGGTCACGATTACCGAAACAGTGCGGGTGGCAGCGCTCGATATCAAAGCCGGCGTGACATCCGACGAAGGGGACGGCGATGCCTGGCCTGCGCTGCGCGAGAAAATACTCGCGCACGACATCCTCATCTTCGGCGGCCCGATCTGGATGGGGCAGATCTCCAGCGTAGCCAAACGCGTGCTCGAACGGATGGACGCGTTTCTCTCGGAGGCAGACGATCAGGGACGCATGCCCAGCTATGGGAAAGTCGCGGTGGCTGCGATCGTTGGGAATGAGGACGGCGCGCATTTTTCATCCGCTCAGCTCTTTCAGGCGCTAAATGACGTTGGGTGGACGATCCCTGCAGTTGCTGCCTGCTACTGGGTCGGAGAGGCGATGGGCTCTACGGATTTCAAGGATTTGGCAACGACGCCGGACAAGGTGACGGAAACTGCAAAGATGGTGGCTGGTAACGCCGCGCATCTGGCCGGCTTGCTGCAGAAAAATCCCTATCCCGGCTGAGTCAAAATTCTTGCTCTGATCAGCATGCAGGGAGAAAGCTTCGTGAAAGATACAGGATGGATTGCCGCAACGGAGTTCGTCCGGCATCCGTCCATGGTCGGCTCGGCCTTTCCCGCAAGCGCCCGAATGGTGCGTCGCATGCTTGCCCCGTTGGACTGGTCCCACATCGAGGTCCTCGTCGAATATGGACCGGGCAGCGGCAGATTCACCTTCGAGATGCTCAGGCGCATGCGTCCAGATGCGCAGCTGATCGCGATCGAAACAAGTCAAGCGTTCGCTGCCAAGCTGCGTGAGAAGTGCGACGATCCTCGCCTGGTAGTGGTCGAAGGATCAGCGAGGGATGTCCGCCGCAATATCGGTGCGGAAACTTGCGGAAGAGCCGACTGCATTCTCACCGGTCTGCCATTCTCGACGCTGGGCGAAACAGAGGCGGACATTATCATGCACGAGACCGCGCTGGCGCTGAAGCCGACTGGTGTTCTTGCGGCATATCAGATGCGCACTGCTATCCGCCGCCTCATCGATCGCAATTTCGCTCAGGTGCGGAAAGGCTTCGAATGGTGCAACATACCGCCCTGTCACCTTTATTGGGCGGCCAATCCTCTAAAAGGCTCAGAAACAGGCGGGCGCTTCGATTCGGCAAAGAACGATCCAGAGCGCGTCTCCTGACAATGCGGCAAACCGATCGACACAGATCGGGGCGATTTGGCTACTGCCGCGTTCAAGGATTGGCGGGGGCAACCGACAAGGAGATGGATCATGCCTCGCGGAGACAAGTCGAGCTACACCGACAAGCAGAAGCGCAAGGCCGAGCATATCGAAGAGGGCTATGAGGACCGCGGTGTCGGCAAGGAGGAAGCAGAGAGGCGCGCCTGGGCGACGGTCAACAAGGAGTCCGGGGGAGGAAAGAAATCTGGCTCTGGCCGCGGCAAGAAGGAAAACCACGAGAGTTCGCGCAAAGGCGGCCGCAAGGGCGGATCGAGCCAGAGCGCCGAAAAGCGCTCGGCTGCCGCAAAAAAAGGCTGGGAAACCCGCCGACGCACGGGAAATACCTGATGTCGATCTACAAGATGATGGCGCTGCACCCGGATTTGAGTGGCGCGCATGACATTGAGAGTGTCCTGGTGATGAACTGCAAATCTTCACGATCTTCGGGATAGCGGCTTATGACGGAATGGATCACCGCGATTGTCGAGCAGATGGGGTACTGGGCCATCGCGCTGCTCATGCTGCTTGAGAATGTCTTTCCCCCCATACCCTCTGAAGTCATTATGCCCCTGGCAGGCTACACTGCGGCCGATGGCGGCCTCAACATCATACTTGTCATCATATCCGGCACGATAGGGACGGTCACTGGCGCCGCCTTCTGGTGGTGGTTGGCAAGCAAATGTGGCGAACGGCGATTAAAAAAGCTGGCTGACAGCCATGGGCGCTGGCTTACCTTGTCGGCCAGCGATATCGAGCACATTGACGACTGGTTCGATCGGCACGGCTCATGGGCCATTCCTGTCGCTCACATCATTCCTGGTATGCGCACCCTGATTTCGATTCCGGCAGGCCTGTTCGGCACCACCTTCGCACGGTTTGTCATATTGACTACGTTGGGATCGGCTGTGTGGAATAGTGTTCTTGCAGGAGCCGGATACTTTCTCGGCAAACAGTTTTCGGCAGTCGATCGTTATCTCGGGCCTGCTGGCCTGGCGATCATGGCGGCAGTCTTGCTGTATTATCTCTACCGCGTCATCACCTTCAAGCCGAGTGCCGAAAATGCTTGAAGACGACCTGCCCACGACCCTGATGAGGCTCGGCCTTGCGACGCTTCTGGGCCTCGTCCTGGGGTTCGAACGCGAACGCCACGGCCACGATGCAGGCCTGCGAACACATGGTCTTGTCGCGCTGAGCTCAGGGATGCTCACCTTGTCTGCCCTGGAACTTGTGGAACACCATGGGGAAGGCGATCCTGTTCGCGTCATACAGGGGCTTGCCCAAGCTATCGGCTTTATTGCCGGAGGCCTGATCTTTGTGCGCGGAGGCGACGTCCGCAACATGACAACTGCGGCCAGTCTCTGGATGGCAGCGGCGGTGGGCATAACCGCAGGAGCCGGGCAGTATATTCTGGTGCTGGCCGGCACTGCCCTCGCAGTCTTGCTGCTGGTTGCTGCCACCCTCGTTGAACGCATGCTACCGAAAAATGGTGGTTCGCCAGATAGTCAGAAAACCGTGCAAATGCCGAACCGCCGTGGCTCTGCCGTTCCCTCTCCTCCACCCGATCAGCTTGGCGAGGAGGAAAATCCGTGCCGCTCTTCAGTTGCGGCATGGAGCACCCATCCTTTTCAATAAGGCGGGACTGTCAGTTAGCGGCCAAGATCAACGAGAGCGGCTCGGCGGCACTGCGCCCAAATCGGATATTGCGCCCGGTTTGCCACGCGCCCGAAACCAGCCATTCGTTTATCTTGCGCAAACGGTCCGAGGAAAAACGCTCGTTGGGATTTTCCTGCCGGTTCCTAGCGATGTGTCGAACAACGGACCCATCAGTACCGACATTTAGCGTTCGCCTATGTGCGGGCCTGCGCATGGCCGAGAAAAGGCGGCACGGTTTCCCGGCCGCCTTGAGGTGTTAAGCTTCGCGCGTCAGAACTGAACCCCTCGCGTAATCCCCCCATCAATCAGAAGATTTGTGCCAGTTATGAAGCTGGCTGCAGCGCTTGCAAGAAACACCACCGCGTTCGCGACCTCCTTCGGCGTTGCCATGCGGCCAAAGGGGTTCTGCAGAAGACACTGTGCAAAAACTTCGGGCGTATCGCGCTCGATCTGCCCCCAAACGCCGTCCTCGAAATAGACATTGCCCGGAGAGACTGTGTTGACCCGAATCATATCGGTCGCATGTCGTACCGACAGCGTCTTCCCGTAATGGATCAGCGCTGCCTTCAAGATCCCGTAGGGCTCAGCAAACATGTCGACTTCGCGACCTGATACGCTAGATATCAGTACGACCGATGCAGCAGTCGACGATTTGAGAAACGGTAACGCCGCGCTGACCATGGTGACGGTGCCGAGCAGGTCGGTTTCGAATGCTCGCCGCCAAGTGTCCAGATCGCTGCCACCTGCGAGGGCGCTAACGTTCGGCACGACTATATCAATGCCGCCCATACGCTCTGCAGCGCGGTTAACCCACTCGGTCACTTGCTGAGACTTCGTGATGTCTACAACTGAGCCGAAGGCAGAATCGCCCAGTGCTGCCTGCGCCTCCAGCACACCGCCCTCACCTCGTGCGCAGAACGCGACCTGCGCGCCTTCCGCAAGGAACAGTTCCATGATCGCTCGGCCAATGCCGCGCGAACCACCGCTGACAATGACCTTCTTACCCTGAAGCCCAAGATCCATTGAGAGATACTCCTAAACTAGATGAGAAGAAGGGCGACCCGAGGGCCGCCCTTCCGGTGTCATTTGCGGGGAAGCGCAAAAGCAATTGTTTCGTCACTGTAGCGAGTGCCCAGGGCTCCGTGACCACCAGCGGTGATGACCACATACTGTCGGCCATCTGGACCGCGATACGTCATAGGCGTTGCGGTAGCCCCTGCCTTGAGGCGGTGCTTCCATAGCTCCTTGCCTGTCTTGGCATCGAACGCGCGAATGTACTGGTCAGTCGTCGCGCCAATGAACACCACACCTCCAGCCGTTGCGATCGAGCCGCCCAGGTTCGGCGTACCTGTCGGAAGCGGCAGGTTGTGCTGCAGACCGAACAGGTTGTTGTCGCGCGAAGTGCCCAGCGTCTTCTTCCACATGACCTTGCGGGTATCGAGGTCGATGCCGACCATTTCACCCCAGGGCGGCGGTACGCAAGGAACCATGAATGGGCTGAGCCATGCTCGCAGCGTGGCAAGGTAGGGGGTCCTCTCCTGTACACGCACGTCGAGTTTCTTGGCATTCTCGCCGCCGCTGCTCTTACGCTTGAGGAGTTCCTTAGCCCGGTCCGTCGTGCGATCTTCCAGCTGGAAGTAGAAAGGCATGTTCATCGTGTTGACGAACATCATGCGCTTCTGGGTATCGACAGAGGCACCGCCCCAATCGGTCACGCCATCAAAGGCTGGATTACCGATGGAACGCGTCGGCCCGATCGGCGTGAAGATACCGCTGTTACGAGCACGGGCGAGGTCGATCCGGCAACTAAGCTGGTCGATCGGCGTCGCCCCCCACATATCCTGAGGCGTAAGCTTCGGCGGCGTAAGGCTGGGCATGCCGACCGAAAACGGCTGTGTCTTCGAAATGAACGTGTTGGGAGTAGCGCCGACCTGGTCGACAGGACGCTCTTCTACACGTGCAATCGGCTTGCCGGTCGCACGGTTGAGCATGAAGATTTGGCCCATCTTGGTCGTCTGGATGAGCGCCGGGGTTCCATCCTTGAGGTTGAACAGCGAAGGGCCGATCGGGATGTCGAAGTCCCTGCTAGGGAAAGCTTCACGATGCAGCATGCTAAACTACGCCTCAACACGATAAGACCTTGTTAAATTTGGCCTTATGGAGGCGTATAAAGAGCGCATTGTACGCCGTTGCTCGCCCGGACTTTCGTCCGCGCGGTTCTTATTTGGCCCCTAGGCTCTCTCCACCGAGGAGATTCAAATGCCCACTCAAAAGCTTACGAAGCGACTTCTCGATGCCGCCGAAGTGCAGCCAAAAGCCTACGAACTTCGAGATACAGAGGTCCCGGGCTTCCTTTGCAAAGTCACTCCCGCTGGCTCCAAGATATTTATGCTGCAGTATCGGACCTTGGCAGGCCAGCGTCGCAAGCCTGCTATCGGCTCTTTCGGCGCACTGACCGTGGAACAGGCTCGCGCAATCGCTCAGGAGAGGTCTGCTAGGGTCCGCGCAGGAAAGGATCCATCTCAGGCCAAAGACTATGCCAGAAAGAATCCGACGATGCGGCAGTTCTGCGACGAATTCATTAGCCGTCACTCAATTCCTAATAATAAACCCCTGACTACATATGGGTATAAAGTGCTCTTCAGAAAACACATTATTCCTCGAATCGGCGCGATTAAAGTAGATGAGGTGACCAGAGTTGATATTGCCAACCTCGTCCGAGATATGGCGCGTGTACCCATTTCGGCGAACAAGGCGCTCGATATCCTAAGGTTTATGTTCAAATGCGCAGAGGTCTGGGGCCATAGGACTGACGGAACAAATCCTTGTAAAATGATTCCGCGCTATCCTGCGGGCAAACGCACGCGACTGCTCTCGAATGCGGAAATGAGGAAAGTGTTCGACTATCTCGATCGGGCGGACACGCTCGGGCTGGAACATCCGATTTATACCCTCGGTATCCGCCTCCAGTTCGCCTTCGCGGCTCGAATGTCCGAGATCACAAATCTGGAGTGGTCATGGATCGATTTCGAAGAACGTCGAGTGACTTGGCCAGACAGCAAGACCGGGCCGATTTCGAAGCCGATCAGCGCCGAGGCCTACCGCCTGCTGAAATCGGCCCCCCGCTTCGAGGGCTCACCCTTTGTCATCCCAGGCACGACCAATTACATGAAGGCGCTGAAGCCCGGTCTATATTGGCAAGCTTGGAAGCGCGTTCTCACTGCATGCGAGATCCCGCATGTCGGGACGCATGCCATCCGTCACCGCACTGCAACGGACATCGCAAATTCTGGCGTTCCACTGAAAGTCGGGATGGCGCTGACCGCCCATAAGGCCGTCAAGGTATTCATGAGCTATGTCCATGCCGAAGACGAGCAAGTCCGAGCTGCCGCCGAACTTGTTTCAGAACGAAAGTCAGCAATGCTAGCCGGACCGCCGGTCGAGAATATCGAACTCAAGCCAGCTGGTAAAATTCGTGGACTGTCGCCCAGGAAGTTAGGTGAGACGAGGAAAATTGCTGCCACCCAATGGAGTGCGGTAAATGACCGATGACGGCGAAAATCCCGCGCGGGCAATCGACTGGCGTTCGTTGCTATTCGTCAGAGACATCGCGCCTCTTCCACTGATTACCGCCCGGGAGGCTGAGCACCGCTTAGGCGTACGCCTGCGGCGACCAAGGCAAGAATGCGGGCGGCGCGTGAAGATTCCCTACTTTAAGATGGGCGGTGCCATTCGATACGCTGAAAGTGACATTGAACTTTACTATAATTCATCTGTACTTGGGCACCGAATGCCGAGATTTAGTAATTATCCCTTCAGCGATATATCAACAAAAATAATAGTTCTCGATCACCACGGAGTGGCGACGTTCTTAACCCTCGATATCCGGACCATCTGGAAGTTCCGGCAGTTTGGTTACGGTCCGCAATATCAAACTTACGGCCGCCATGTCCGCTATTTTCTTGGGGACGTCATTTCGTGGCTCAAGAAAAGTCGACGCATGGATCCAGGACACTCCGACCGACAACTCGATCCTCACGAAGCTGAACAATCTCACACCTGACGGGGGACAGTATATGAATTATGTATTTAACACGAGATGAGGCCAATCGAACTGCGAGCGGTCAACTTCTGCAAAGACGTACCTTCGCTAGGCCTTGTTACGGCTGCGGAAGCTGAACGGATATTAGGGATCCGGAAAGAAGATCTTTCATACTACAGGGCGCGCGGTTATGGATTGCCATACTTTAAAATCGGTAGAGCAGTTCGATACTGCTCAGAGGCTGTTTGGAAAATCGTTGGCGGGGGTTGTCGCGAGGCTCTGCGTCTGATTCAGGCTCTGGATGTGGACCCATCAGAGCCGAGGGCGCATGGCCCAGATTGCGAAGAAGACGAAGCGCTATCCCAGTGATCTGACCGATGAGGAATGGGATCGCCTAGCGCCCCTGATGCCCAAGCCGGGGCGCCGGGGCCGTCCACGCGAGGTGGATTTTCGCGAGGTAATCAACGCCGTGCGCTACCTTGTTCGGTCGGGCTGTGGCTGGCGGATGCTGCCGATCCATTTCGGTGCATGGCAGACGGTTTATGGCTGGTTCCGGGAACTGGCTCGCAGGTTCCTGTTCCAGACGATCCACGACATCGAACTGATGCTCGATCGCGAGCGCCAAGGGCGGGAGGCCAGTCCGAGCGCAGCAGTGATCGACAGCCAGTCGGTCAAGGCGCCATCGGCAGAAAAGCGTGGGTTCGACGCAGGCAAGAAGGTTTTCGGGCGCAAGCGGCATATCGCCGTCGATACCGATGGACGGCTGCTGATGGTCAACCTGACCACTGCGGACATTTCGGACAGCGCAGGCGCCCAGACCATCCTCGATGGCATCCGCAAACGCTGGCCCTGGATCAAACATCTCTTCGCCGATGGCGCCTATGACCGCCTCAAGCTCATGGACAAGGCCAGCTACCTGGATTTCGTCGTCGAGGTCATTCGACGCAGCGATCAGCAGCAGGGCTTCAAGGTTCTGCCCCGACGATGGGTCGTTGAGCGGACCTTTGGCTGGATGATCCGATGGCGCCGATTGGTCCGCGATTACGAGAAGCGCATCGACGTCTCGCAGGCCATGATCCTCGTCGCTATGGGCGGCAATCTCCTACGCCGAAACGTTCACCCCTGATTTTCCAAACGGACTCTCAGTCGACATCGGTGTATACAAAGCCAAGTTCGAAGAAGGCTCACCATCGAGAGAATATGCGAAAACCCCTTCATCGATATTTTCGGACGAGGAATTATTATCGATCCAAAAACTGCAAGTAAAATATTAACTTTGAGCCATAAGCATCTGAACGATTTACGCTCAGACGGCGGGGGGCCGCGTTTTATACGTTTTGGTCATTATATTCGATATTCGATGGATGAACTGATTTCCTGGCTAATCAGCGGTCGAGTTACTCCGATCATTCATCGATGATTACGTCGTAAGATCGGCGTTCATCGGAGCCCGGCGGTCCCACAATTGGCGGCAGCAACAGAACACACGACTTGGCTGGCAAAACGAACAACGCCTTCCGGCGCCTCGCCTATCGCTAGCCGAAAGCGCCGCTCTGAGTGAGTTCGGCCCAAGCGCGCGCGGTACGAGACGACCGCGCCGCCGTCCCAGGAGCGATTGTGACGACGGTACGTTAGAAGAGCCATGACCAAAGGCAACTTCACCCCCAATCCGGTCAAGCGTGCCATCCGACGAAAGATCGTCGAGATATTCAACGACCACACCAGAGGCGAAGAGCCGGTCACCAAGAGCGAAAATGCGCTATTCCTGCCGACATCTGTCGCCTGGCGAGTCCATGGTGACGTCGCCTCGATGATGGCAGGCGGCATCGCTAGCCTTTTGCTCCAGATGTTGCATCCCGGCGTTCTGGCAGGCGTGTGGGACCACTCCAATTTCCGCGCCGACATGCACGGCCGGCTGCGGCGTACCGCCCGCTTCATCGCCACAACCACGTATGCCGATCGGTCCGCAGCCGAGGCTATGATCAGGCGGGTCCGGTCCGTCCATGATGGCGTCAAGGGGCATCTGCCGGACGGCACGGCGTATCAAGCGAACGAACCCGCGCTTCTGGCGTGGGTGCATGTCACAGAGACCCACAGCTTCCTCGACGCCTGGATTCGCTACGGCGAGCCCTGGATGTCACGCGCCGACCAGGACCGATACTTTGCCGAGATGGCCTTGATCGGCGGGGCGCTGGGGGCAGAACCCCTGCCGCGCACGCGGGCCGAGGCGAACCGCCTGATAACCGGGATGCGTCCGGCGCTGAGGGCGGATGCGCGAACGGCCGAAGTCGCCCGGCTGATCCTGCATCCGGTCGCAGCGAACCGGCTCGCTGGCCTGCCCGGCAGGCTTGCCGCACAGGCCGGTGTCGATCTGCTGCCACGCTGGGCCCGCGCGTTCCATGGCCTGTCTCCCTCGCCGCTTCGAACACCGCTGGTGCGCGCGAGCACGCTGGGCGTTGCGCAGGCGCTGCGGTGGGCATTCAGGTAATGGCCCGCCAGGACGAGCAGCTACGAGACCTGCATCGCGCGATGCACGACGCGGCGGCGCAGGGGGATTTTGAGCAGGCGGCGCAACTGCGCGACCGGATCAGCCTGTTGCGCGGCATTCCTGCCGATACGCTGGCACAGGACATCGATCCCTCCGGTCTCGTTCGTCAACAACCGGGAGCGATGGGGCTTGGCACAAGCCGCGGGCACGTAAAGCCACCTCCTGGATGGACACCGCCGAAGAAACCGGACCCACTAACAAAGGGCCGCCGAAGGAGACGCAAGGACCCGGACTGACCTGCACCCGGCCGTAGGAAAGGATAACTTCGTTGCGTCTTCCGGGAACGCGGGGGCCTGCCGGAGGCTTTCTTCCTCGATACCGGGCGGCGGCCCTATCCACGCCCCGAACCGAAGGAAATCAACATGTCCAAAAGCGATCCGGAAACTCCGCGCGGCCCGATGGGCGATGCGCGCCCGGACTCATTCGATCCGCACGAGCAGAATGAAAGCGGCCAGAAGCCTCAGAAACTGAAGGACCGACCTTCGGAAAGCACCGTCAGGCCCGAAGACTATCCTGAAGACCAGCGCGCGAAGGGAGCCTGACGAAACGGTGTGACCCGGCTCAGCCGCCCGGTGACGCCGGTGCGGCGCGATGCCGCCATCAACACAGATCAATCAAATTTAGCCGGCGGGCCCCTTTTCTTTCGCTTTCTCTGTGCGTTGTGGAGCCAGGATAGTCGCCGCGCCTCCCACGCGATCAGCTTCACAGGCAAGGAGCGCAATCTGACTGACATGACCATGCGGCTGGAGCTCAGTCACTGGGCAGTACGCCCCGCAACCCAACGGCGCGACTGCGTCTCAGGTGCGGCGTGAACCTGGCGTTCACCGCGGTCCGCATCGCGCAAACCCTCGCCGAGAGGTCCATCGCCTTCCTGGCGGACGACGAGCAGCAGGCCGAGGCCCTGGCCGAAGTCGTCAAGGCGCTGGCGCCGCAAGGGCATGTCGTCCACGTGCCCTCCAGCGACGCCCTTCCGGGGGACACGGCTCCCGCGACGCCGGCGAACGCGGGGCGCCGCGCGTCGGCTCTGCGGGCCCTTCGCCTGGTGCAAGGCACTTCCGTCGCCTGCATCCTGAGCGGAGAGGCCGCAGCGCGGCGCTATCCCGCGCCTGATGCGTTCGACAGCGCCCCGCCCACGCTGCACCCCGGTGACGAGGCCGACACCCAATCGTTCGCGATACAACTCGAAGAGCTGGGGTATGTCGCCGACGACCGCGTCGACGAGCCGGGCGAAATGGCGGTGCGCGGCGAAGTCATCGATATCTTTCCCGCCGACGCCGGCGGCCCGGCCCGCATCGAGCTGGCAGCGGGCAGGATCGCCGCGATCCGCTCGTACGATCCCGGCACGCAGCGCACGGTTGGCGATCTGGAGCGTCTGGAGATCGGCCGCGCCGCCGAACCGCCGATTGACGAGCCGACGTCCATCCTTGCCCACCTGACGCCGGGTATACTCGCTCTTTCCGATAAAGCCGACCATCGCCGCAGGCGCTTCATCCAGCTTGCCCGCGACGCTATGGGCGGTGCGCCCCATCGCCTGGATGCGATTGACGACATCGCCTGGAAGAAGGACTGCAAGGACTGGAGGCCGGCTCCGTTTGACGCGGACTTCACGCCGGTGCCGCGGTTCGCCAACGAGCGTTCGCCGCTTACCGCGCTGGTGCGTTTCGTGAAGCCGCTGCTCGCTGCGGGACGCAAGTTCGTGCTGGCGGGCAGTGCGCGAGACCTGCGCTTCCTGCGCGGCAAGGTCGTCCGGCGCCTGTCGATGGAAATCGTGGAACTGGACGCATGGGCGGCACTGGATGACCTGCCGTCAGGCTGCGGCGGCAGCCTGACGGTGCCGGTCGACGCCGGATACGTTGACGAGCGCATCGTTCTCGTCGCGGCGGCAGACCTGATGGGCAGTCGCGCATTGATCGGCGCTGGTGGCCCGACCGGCGCGAACCCGTGGCACGTCGGCATCGAAGTGCGCAGCGGAGACGTGGTGGTCCACGAGGACCATGGCGTCGGGCGCGTGCGGGGGCTGGAGGCCTCGCCGGTCGGCGCGGGCGACGACCAGTCCCCTATCGACACGATCGTGCTCGAGTATGCGGGGGGTGCTCGGCGGCTGGTCCCTGTCGATGAGGCCGACCGGATCTGGCGATACGGCGCTGACGGCGACGCGGTGAGCCTGGACAAGCTGGATGGCTCATCCTGGGACAAGCGCCGCGCGGCGATCAACGCCGCGATCGACGAGAGCGCGAAGGCCCTGACGCTTCTGGCGCGCGAGCGCGAGACGCTGACAGCGCCGGTCATGGAGCCCGATCCTGCCGCCTACGAACGCTTCGCGGTCCGCTTCCCCTTCAACGAAACGGCCGACCAGGCGGGAGCCATCGCAGCCGTCCGCGACGATCTGGCGAGCGGCCGGCCGATGGACCGGCTGGTCATCGGCGACGTCGGCTATGGCAAGACCGAGGTCGCGCTGCGGGCTGCCGCTCTGGCAGCGCTGGCCGGCTTCCAGGTCGTGGTCGCCGCGCCGACCACCGTCCTCGTGCGGCAGCACCTGGAGACGTTCCGCCGCCGCTTCGAGGGAACGAAAATCGAGGTCGCCGGCCTGTCACGGCTGAGCAGTGCGGCAGAACGGAAGTCTGTGAAAGCGGGGCTTGCAGATGGCTCGATCGGTATCGTCGTGGGCACCGGCGCGGTGATGGCGAAGGGCGTGAACTACGCCAGGCTGGGGCTGGTCGTCATCGACGAAGAGCAGCGCTTCGGCGCTGCCGACAAAGCCCGGTTGCGCGGCTTGGGGACCGTCCATATCCTGAGCCTGAGCGCCACGCCGATCCCGCGCACCCTGCAGGCCGCGCTGGTGGGCCTGCAGCAGATGTCCGTCATCGCCACGCCTCCCGCCCGGCGCCAGCCTATCCGCACCAGCATCGGGCAGTATGACGATGTGCTCGTCCGTACCGCGCTCACTCGCGAAAAGGCGCGGGGAGGCCAGAGCTTCGTGGTCGTGCCGCGTATTGAGGACATGGCGAAAGTCGCCGCGAAGATAAAACGCGCGGCCCCCGATCTGGTGGTGGTCGAAGCACACGGAAAAATGTCAGCGGCCGAAATCGACGACGTCATGGTCGGCTTTGGCGCTGGCCGGGGGGATATCCTGCTGGCGACCAACATCATCGAAGCGGGCCTCGACGTGCCGCGGGCGAACACCATGATCGTCTGGCGTGCCGATCGCTTCGGCTTGGCACAGCTGCACCAGCTGCGCGGCCGCGTCGGGCGCGGCAACCGGCGCGGGCAGGTGATCCTGCTGATCGAAAGCGAGGATGCTATCGCCGCGCGCACGCTCAAGCGGCTGCGCACGCTCGCGAATTTCGACCGGCTGGGCGCGGGTTTCGCGATCAGTGGCCAGGACCTCGACATGCGCGGAGCAGGCGACCTCGTCGGCGATGATCAGGCCGGGCACATGAAGCTGATCGGCGTCGATCTCTACCAGCATCTGCTCCGTGTCGCGCTGAAGGCTGCGCGCGGCGAGGACGCCGAGCGCTGGAGTCCCGAACTCTGCGTGGGCATGAGCGGCGTGCTGCCCGACAGCTGGATCCCGGAGGCGGATCTGCGGCTGTCCCTTTACCTGCGGCTCGCGCGCATCGAGACCGAAGAGGCGCTCGATGCATTCGATGATGAACTTCTGGATCGCTTCGGAACGCTGCCCGCCGAAGCGGCGATGCTGCTGGCCCATGCCCGCATCCGCCTGACCGCGCGGGCCTTGCGGATCGCGCGCATAGACGCGGGCCCGGCCGCGATTGCACTCACTCCGCGCGTCGATTGTCCGATCGACTTCGCGGCCTCGGGGCTCGCGCAGAGCAAGGGACGGTGGATCCTTGCCGAAGCACTGCCGAGCGAAGCCGATCGTATCGTGCGCGTGGAAAGCCTGCTCGACGGGTTCGAATGCTGACCTGTCGGGCCCAGCCGTGCCTGCCGCGGGATTATCTTTCGGTCGCGTCGGGTCTTTATGCGCGCGGCGATCGTTTCTTTTGCAACAGCGGTCAGGTCCGACCGGGGGTCCACCGGACGGGCATCACATCCCAGAACATGGAGAGCAGGAATGGCAACCGTGAACGACGACGCGCCGCCTACCACCTCGAAATCCCGCGAGATGCGCGACGCCGCGTTGCAGACCTTCACAGAAACGCGGCGTGACACCTTGTTGGGTCGGACCGTGACGATCAACCGGCCCCGCGCGGAACTCTATGCTTACTGGCGCGACTTCGCACGGCTGCCCACGTTCATGGACAACGTCGAACGGGTCGACGTGCTGTCGCCGACCCGTTCGCACTGGGTCGTCAAGGCGCCAGGCGGAAGGACGGTCGAATGGGACGCGCTCGTCACCGAGGAGAAGGAGGGCGAAATGATCGCCTGGGCCTCCACCGAAGATGCCGACGTGCCCAACAGCGGCCGCATCGAATTTCGCGACGCAGGCGATCGCGGCACCATCGTCACCGCCACGATCGTCTACGACCCGCCCGCTGGCGTGGTGGGCAGGCTCATCGCAAAGATGTTCCAGCGCGAACCGGCGATCCAGGCGCGGCGCGATCTGCGGCGCTTCAAGCAGCTCATGGAAACCGGCGAAGTCGCCACCTCGTCGCGCACTCGCGCGCAGATGCACGAGGAGGCAGCCTGATGCGCGCGCTCACCTGGCACGGCAAGCATGACGTCCGCGTCGATACGGTCGACGACCCTGAAATCCTGAACCCGCGCGACGCCATCATCAAGATCACCTCGACCGCGATCTGTGGATCTGACCTTCACCTCTACGATGGGTACATCCCCACCATGAAGGCTGGCGACATCCTGGGCCACGAGTTCATGGGCGAAGTCGTCGAGACCGGCCCCGGATCGACGCTGGTCAAGGGGCAGCGCGTCGTCGTGCCTTTCACCATTGCCTGCGGAAGCTGTTATCACTGCGGCAAGCACCAGTACTCCGCCTGCGACAACGGCAACCCGGCCGACAATCAGGACATCGGCATGGAGCTTTACGGTCAGCCGATGTCAGGACTGTTCGGCTACAGCCACCTGACCGGTGGCTATGCCGGGGGCCAGGCGGAATACGTGCGCGTGCCGTTCTCCGACGTCGGCCCGATTGTCGTGCCCGAAGGGCTTGACGACGACGAAGTCCTGTTTTTGTCCGACATCCTCCCCACGGGCTGGCAGGCAGCTGAAAACGCCGACATCGAGCCGGGCGACATTGTTGCGGTGTGGGGCTGCGGCCCGGTCGGTCTGTTCGCGGTGCAATCGGCCTTCCTGATGGGCGCGGCGAGGGTGATCGCCATCGACCACTTCCCCCGCAGGCTGGAACTGGCCCGCAGGTTCGGTGCCGAGACCATCAATTTCGAGGAATCCAAGACTTACGAAGCCCTGATGGAGATGACTGGCGGGATAGGGCCCGATGCGGTGATCGACGCGGTGGGCCTGGAAGCGCATGGCTTCTTCGTCGATAATGTGGTCGATCAGATCAAGGCCTCGCTGATGCTTGGCACGGATCGCATTCATTCGATCCGCCAGGCGATTGTTGCCTGCCGCAAGGGTGGCCGTGTCTCGATGCCCGCCGTCTATGGCGGCATTGTCGACAAGTTCCCGCTCGGCGCCTTCATGGAAAAGGGGCTGACGCTCAAGACCGGGCAAACCAGCGTGCAGCATTACATGCCGGGGCTGCTCAACGCGATCGTCGAGGGGAAGATCGACACGACCTTCCTGATCTCGCACCGGATGAGCCTGGAGGACGCGCCCAAGGGCTACCGGATGTTCCACGACAACCAGAACGAAGTCACCAAGGTCGTACTCAAGCCCGGCTTCACCGAAACCGCCGTCGCGGCAGAATAGGACACGCATCATGGCTGACAAATTCGCGATCGTCACCGGCGCCTCCACCGGCATCGGCTTTGAACTGGCGAGCATAGCCGCCGAAAACGGCTTCGACCTGCTGGTCGTCGCGGACGAAGGACTTATCGAGGCGGCCGCACAGGACTTTAGGCTGCACGGCGTTTCGGTAGACGCGGTGCAAGCCGACCTGTCGACCCTGGAAGGCGTCGATACCTTGCTGGCCGCCACTGCTGGCCGCCGCATTGATCTTCTCTGCGCCAATGCGGGCCGGGGGCTGGGCCACGGTTTCCTCGAGCAGGATGTCGCCGACTGGCGCCGGGTGGTCGATACCAACATTACCGGCACGCTTTATCTGTTGCAACAGGTGGTAAAGGGAATGGTGGCACGCGACGATGGCAAAGTACTGATTACCGGGTCCATCGCCGGCTTCATTCCGGGCAGCTTTCAGGCGGTCTACAACGGCACCAAGGCTTTCGTGGACAGCTTTGCCGACGCGCTGCGCAACGAGATCAAGGAGGCAAAAGGCGTGACTGTCACGACACTCATGCCCGGACCAGTCGAGACCGAGTTCTTCGATCGCGCCGACATGCTCGACACCAGCGTGGGCGCGTCAGAAAGCAAGAGCGATCCCGCTGACGTCGCGCGCGACGGTTGGAACGCGCTGATGAACGGTGACGCGCACATCGTCTCGGGATGGAAGAACAAGATCCAGGCTGCAGTGGCTCATGTGATGCCAGCCGCAGTCCTTGCCGAACAGCATCGAAAGATGGCCGAGCCAACCTCGCTCAGTGCCGATGATAACAGTCCGCGACCAGCAAGTAATCGGTGATGGCAACGATCCGACGGCGCGGCATGACAGGCCAGGCTCCTCGGGCCGGCACCGCGTCCGATACGAAGGATGGCCGATCGCGTGTCATCACCAGTTATCGATCCAAGTCGTGACGGGATAGAGTGCATCAAAAGGAGAAGACCATGGGTGATACAGTTACCGGCCGGTTCGAGAGCCGCCGCGAAGCGGAGCTTGCGGTGGAACACCTTGTTCAAGAGCATGGTGTCGAACGAACTGATATCTTCATCGAACCAGAATCGAATGCCAACAGCGCGGGGGTTGTCGAAGCCGGCGCAGACGCTGAAAGCGGACATCCGGGCTTTGACAAGAACAGCGAACCAGCCTTGGAGGGGGCGATCACCGTTTCCGTCGACGTGAATGATGATCAGGTCGATGTCGTTCGCGATGTTATGACGGAAGCTGGCGGAGAAATCTGATCTGATTGAGCTTGATTGTTCGGCCTGCCTGCGGATGTCGCGAGCAGGCCGATCTGCGCAAAGCTTTCATCCCGCTTATGCGTGCAAAACCGCCTCAGTCAAAAGGCCCGCCTTTTCAGAATTCAGCATGAAGGAAAAAAAGCGGATCCAGCAACGCCGTCGGGTCCACATATCGGTGTGTTCCGCCCAACCTGGCCAATTTCCACGGGAAGATGGCCACTCGAAACGTGAAGCAAACGTTCGTATCAGTCGTAGTGCGTAAAGCCGTTCGTCGTGCAAAGCCGTCGACGGTGATACCCTTCAACGACTTCCACGACCTACGACAGGCTTGCGTCGGAAATTGTGCGGATTATCGCCGCGAAATTGCGGGGTCGCGTAACTGGAACCATAGATAGTCCGCACAAATGGCGGCCTAAAGAGTTAAAAATGCTTCCAGTCCCTTGCTCTTCCCAGCCATGCCTGGCACCTCTTCAAGCTGCCGCAGCGCGGTGAACCTTCCACGATCCTCGCGATAACGCACGATTTCAAAGCCATGCCCGTGAAGTTGCGGGACAGCATCCAATTGCGTTGCAGTGGCAGTATTCATGTTCATCTTTGTCATGGATTAACCGTTCCTCCTTGTGAAAGATCGGCATTAGGCAGTACTTAAGGGCGGCGCATTATTCGCACAGGCGAGCGCCGTAAATCGCCCGTCACCAACTACTCCATCATCGCAAGCAGGGAGTCTATCGAACAGGTCGCGAAGCCCACGGTACTGTCGGATATTCCATAGGGGATCAGCAACCGATCCTCGACCTTGAGCGCGCCGCAAGTGTAAATGACATTGGGCACGTAACCCGAACGGTCCGCATTTTCCGCCGTGAGCACCGGCTCGGGCGTACGAGCGAGCACCTTGCTGGGGTCGTTACGATCGAGCAGCGCACAGCCGAGGGCATACTTTCGCATGGCGCCGACCCCATGCGTGAACATCAGCCAACCTTCATCGATTGGGATCGGGCTGCCGCAATTGCCGATCTGGATAAATTCCCAAGGGTACTTGGGCTCCATCAGCAAAACGCCCTCGTCGTCCCACGTATCGATAGTGTCCGATTTAAGCAGGAACAGGTTCTTGCCGTCCTGCCGCCCGACCATGGCGAATTGTCCGTCGATCTTCTCAGGGAACAGGGCCATGCCCTTGTTGCGGCCCGCCTCCCCTCGGATCGGTTCGAGATCGAAACGCTGGAAATCACGGGTGCGCAGCAATTCCGACCGGATCGAACTGCCGGAATAGGCGGTGTAGGTACCGACCCATTCGAAATCGCCGCCGCCATGATCGAAGCGCACAAGGCGCAAATCCTCCAGGCCGCCGCGCTGCTGCTCGGTTATCGGGAAGATCACCGTGTTGGACAGGCTCGATTCCGCATGGCGATGGACCGACACCGAGCAATCGGCATCGAACTGGTCCTCCTCGTCCAGTTCCACCGATGTCGCGAAGGCGGCCTGCGGCCAGAGCCGGAAATCGCCGTTGCATTCCGCGATACCCTCGCGAAAGGCGATCGAACTGATGTGGCCTTCGCCCACCGCGCGCAGGCTCATGATGAAACGCACGCAGCCGCCCTGCAGTCCTGTCTGGTCGGGCGAAGGCACGATAGACGGATTCATGAGCGCAGCGGCGGCGAAAGTATACTCATGGCAGAAGTACGAGCCGATCAGCCGCTGCTTGGTTTCCGAGAACAGGGCGGGATCAAGCTCGAGATTGCTCGCCACTTCGTCGAAGCGGCAGGCGAAAATCCTTTCGGTCTGCCAGTGGCGTTCCTTGAAGTCGCGTAGCACGCGCTCATACTCTACTGCGGCGCGCTCCTCGGTGAGTGCGGCAATGTCATTCACCAAGGCCAGCGCCCGACCTCCGGGCGCGTTCTTCGCCTGCCAGCCGAGATGAAAGGGGCGTATAACCACGCGCGCCGGATCGGCGTGCAGACGCGTCTCGAAGATGCGAAGCGGCTCAGACCAAACGTTCTCAGGCCGGTTCAAGCATTTCTCCTTCCCGCGGGAGCGGGGTGGAAAGAGGGACCATTTCCATAAGCGCATAATGCGACAACTGGAAGGCCAGTATCGACTCCGCGCCGCAATTCGCGTTGGCCCCGCGTGGAGTCACGCCATCCCGGCAACGCCCCGTCGCAATGTCAGCAAGGATCGCACCCCGGTCATTTTCGCCAAAGAACCATCGCCATGCCATAATCGCATGTTCGCGCCAGAACGTGTCACCGGTTACTCGCCATGCCGATCCTGCAGCCTCGATCGCCGCCTGCGCTTCGAGCGGCTGCTGGTCGAAAGGCAGGTAGTTGTGCTCTTTGTGGAAGCTCTCCGAGCCGATTGGCCGGAACTGGCGCTTCGCCGAAATCTGCTGAGTGCATATCCATTCCAGCGTTTCCAGACCTGCGCTGGTCCAGTGCTCCTGCCCCAGCAGCGCGCCAGCTTCGATCAGGGCCTGCGGCAGGCGCGGATTGTCATAGCCGATAACCGCTTCGAACCACGCCCAGTCCGGCCGTCCTCTCTCGCAAAGCAGACGAATCAGGATGTCGCCGCCGTGCTCAGCAGCATCGCGCGAGGCGCGATGCCCTGGATCGCGGCGCAGCACCGCGCAGGCGCCGAGCATGGCAAAGGCGATTGCTCGGGGGGCGCCCAGCGGCGCCATGTTCTTGTTCACATCGTCGTAGAGGTGAAGCGCCCATTCAGCGACGCCCTCATCGGGCGACCTCGCATAAGTCTCGCCCAGAGCCCAGATCGCTCGGCCATTCGAGTCTTCGGAGCCCTCATCCTCGCACCAACTGCGGTCGAACCGCATGAAGTTCCGGAAACGCCCAAGATCGGGATTCCAGGCGGATTGCACAAAGGCGGCATAGGCGAGCGTCCACTTCATCCGCTCCGCTGCGGATAGACCCTGCGCCACGTTCATCAGCATGAGCGCGCGGGCATTATCGTCGAGGCAGTAGCCGTGGCGACGGTCTGGAACCACGCCGATCGAATGCTGGAGCATGCCAGTCGCATCGCTCATCGCCAGCACTGCGGCGAGCCCCGGAATGGCGGTGGCCGGCGGCGCCGTCAGCTGGGGCGCTACCGCATGAGCGACCAAGCGCGCGGAGGCGTCGGCAAATCGCGGCCAGACGGTGGCCCGCCCACGATCATAGGCACGCCGCTGCATGGCGGCGATCTCCTCCGGCGCATCAAGGAGGGCATTGACGGCTTCGGCAATGGCTTCGCTGGAGCAAGGGCAGATCAGCCGCCCAACGTCCTGCGCAAGCAGTTCGCGCGCATGGACATAGGGCGTTGAGATGACAGCCTTGCCCAGCGCCACCGCGTAGCTCAGAGTTCCGGATGTGGATTGCTCCAGCCCCGGATAGGGCGTGAGGTAAATGTCACAAGCTTCCAATTGGTCGAGCAGTTCCGGCGTTTCGAGGAACCGGTTGTCCCACATGATGTGATCGGCCACGCCAAGATCTTCGGCCAAGGCGATGAGCTCGTGGCGGTAGGCCTCGCCTTCCTCGACGACGAGGTTTGGATGGGTGGCGCCGACGATGCGATAGAGCGCCTCGGGATGGCGAGCCACTATCGCGGGGAGTGAGCGGATCGCATGCTCCAGCCCCTTGCCCGGGCCAAGCAGGCCGAATGTCATAAGTACCTTGCGGCCTGACAAGCCCAGCATCGATTTGAATTCGTCCTGACGGCCGAACGGTCGGTCCGGCGCGCCGTGGTCGATGACCTCCAGAATGCCTGGCGGTGCGCCGTATTCACTCTCCAGCAGGTCGCGCGAATGACGCGACATCACCATGATGCGCGAGGCGCGGGTCACGAGATGGCGCAGGATGCCGTCCTGGCGCGCGGAAGGCTCTCCCAGCACCGTGTGGAGAGTCAGCACCAAAGGTGCGGCCAGCCGATCGACGAACTGAATGACCATCTCGCCATCAGGACCGCCGAAAATGCCATACTCGTGTTGGAGCCAGACCGCATCAACCCCGGCCTCGTTGATCCGGCGGGCGACGCGGGCATAGTCCTCCGGATCACCACGGGCGATGGTGTCCGCTACGCCCGTATATTCAAGAGGTGTGTCCGGATCATCCAGCGGATAAACGTCCACCGCGATTTCCGGATGAAATTCGCAAAGCTTCTCAAATACGTCGGTCGTGAATGTGGCGATACCGCATTTGCGAGGGGCAAAATTACCTACAAGCGCCACACGCATCTGTTTTTGAGGTTTTGTGCCACTAGCCTCGAAGATCGAGTGGACGCCAGCGACTTCGCGCCCGAACTCAGGGTCTCGAGCGAATGTCATGCGCATCATATGAAACCCTTGAGCGAGAAATGAACACATCTTCCTAAGTCGTTCGCCGCCATTCGGTTTCATGCTGCACTGCAAATTCGGATAGGCCGATGGATCCGCAAGCAATTCGCAAAGACAGGGCGCGGGTAAGCCACACCGCCAATGTGAGGGTGACTGTTAGAGCGGAGCAACGCAGGTGGGCCCAGCACGCCTCCGGAATACCGGTCTAGACTACGCCTCATCCACTTTCGTTTTTAGACAAACCTCGTGCTAATGTTCCCTCGGGCCACCGTTGTGTGGGGCGATTCGATGTGTGGGTTTCTTCCACGGAGGCACACGGCGGTGTAGCCGGTGGGTTCAATTCCCGCCCAACCGGACCTTTTAGCGGGGAGACGCGCGGCGTTCCGGCGACGCTGAGCTTTTTCGAAGCGCGCAGCGCTGCCGGTTCTGGTTTAGGTCAAGTACATCCCGAACGAGGGCTACAACGTTGCGGTCTGCTTGATCATCGGGGGCTTCAGTCGATCGGCCCGGCAACACGCTGTCTAAGAAAGTCGCTGGGATTGAATGTCACAACGCGCCGGGCAGTGACAACTGCCTTTTCGCCGGTGTTCGGATTTCGGGCGAGCCGCCGTCCCTTCTCCCTCTGAACAAAGGTGCCGAAGCGCGAAATCTTCACGTTTTCACCCCGCTCAAGGGCACAGGCCATATGCTCGAGGATCGCATCAGCGAAGGCATAAGCTTGCACAACGGTTATCGGCGTGTTCCTGCTAATTGCCTTTGCGATTTGTGCTCGGGTCAGTGTCTTCCCATCGCGTGCCAAAGCTTTCTCCTTCAAAGGTCAATCTACCACGGGCCCCGCCGAGGTAGCACCCGGTAAGTGAAAGATTTTGAAGAAGGGTGCGGGCGCGACAGAAGGTGGTTCTGTCGCGCCCGCGTCGCGATCAACGCATGGGGTGCGGTAACGATCGCGACTTTCCTGAAACACGCCAGCCCGGCACTGCTATTTTCCGTTTTTTTGCGGGAGAACCCCCGCTTGAACACATCGCCCGAATAATTTGCAGAAGCGTGAACCCTTTGCGCCCGTCTATTTCGAAAAACATGGTTAAGACTGATGGCAGTGTGGTGACCACCCACTTGTGTACGCACTCCTGCCAAAATGCGGTGAACTGAAAGAATATTTTGGCTTTGGCCTCGGTAGAACGGTCATGTCCGGAGCAACGGATGCCGCAGGGAACTTTGCCTTTGATCTATGCGATCGGGCTCGACGCCAAACTCGCCGACTCAAAAACGAAATTCTCTTACGACTAGGGCAGGAAGGAGTGTTCTAAAAACATGCTTCGACCAGTCGCCGCTTCGACGGGCCGACAGTGCTAACGCTGAAAAAGACTAAGGTTTATCCCAACTGCGGGAACGTGACGGCTGGCGGCAAACCGGGACCGTGATAGGTTTGGGACGACCGAGGGGGATTCGCAGATGGATTTGATCGAGCATGCGGCGCGGGCGCTGGCTTACGAACGGACCTCCGAAGATTGGGACGATCTCCCCCCGATGCTGCAAGAATGCCTCAAACGTGATGTGAGGACTGTGCTAACGGCTCTTTTGAACGCTGCGCCCGACCTCGACGATCCAGGCGAGAAGCTTGTTGGTGACGATCACAGCCGTTCGGCTGATAGCACGGATATAATCGCTGTTGGGCAAACTATGACTGGTTAAAATTCGAGGTTTAAACGTTAGCGATGCGAGCGCCCCATGTAGACGGCGCTGATTGCTGAGCCAATGACCCTGCCTTTGAAATGGCAGCGGAGATGGCAAGATGCTCGACGATGACTTCAGCGGTTTGAACGGCGATTTAAACAGTGCGGCACAGTGTGCGAATACGGATTGGGACGGTGTGCCGCATAGTGCGAAGTCGGATGTAGCCGAAGCGACAATCCTGGGCCCGCAGAAGCGCAACCGACGGTGGGATGCACACGAGAAGGCGCGGATCACCGCGGAAAGCTTTGAGCCAGGCGCCAACATCAGCGCGGTGGCGCGGCGCCATGGCATGAGCCCGGGCTTGCTCCATTACTGGCGGCGAACGGTGCGCAACCGGGCGGCGATGGAGCCGATCTCGTTTGTGCCGCTGGAAGTCGACGATGGCACGCGGGCTCCAGAAGGCAGCCTCGAGATTGGGTTCGACGGCGCTCACGTCGTGGTGCGCGGCGCGGTGGACGCGGGCGTCCTGAGGGTTGTGTGCGAGGCGCTGCGTCAGCGATGATCGGCGGGCGCAGCGATCTGAAGGTCGTGCTGGTGTCGGGCCCGATCGACTTCAGGGCCGGTATCAACAGGCTCGCCTCGCTGGTGGCCAATGAGTTGGGCCGAGATCCCTATTCCAATGATGTCTTCGTGTTCCGATCGAAGCGGATGGACCGTTTGAAGCTCCTGCACTTTGACGGTTCCGGCACCATCCTGGTGACAAAGTGGCTGGAGGCTGGGAAGTTCTTCTGGCCGCCCGTGACAGGCGGGGTGATCAAGCTGACCGCGGCGCAGATGACGCTGCTGCTGGGGGGAATGGACTGGCGCCGCCTTGAGGAAAACCCGATAAGAAAGCCCGAGGCGGCGGGGTGAAAAGTGGCGGTTTTTCTCGGTTCTGGCGCAATTGTGTGCTAACAAAATCGGGTGACCCGCCCCCCGGAAAATCAGGCTGACACACTTGATGCGATGACCCGCCGGGTGGCGGAACTGGAGGCCGAACTCGAGGCGGCCTCCAGGTTGTTGAAGACCTACAAGACCATGCTGTTCGGCTCGCGCTCCGAAAAGGCGCGCACCGTTCTCGACGGGCAAGGCAGCCTCGATCTGGGGGACCTGAGCGCCGTTCACATGGCTCCAGCAGCCAACGACGATCCGATGGTCAAGGGGGCAAAGCCTCGTGCCAGGCGCAACATCGGCGCTCTGCCCAAACATCTGCCCCGGATCATGCACGTCATCGAACCTGAAAGCACGCAGTGCGCCTGCTGTCAGGGCAGCATGCACAAGATCGGCGAGGATGCGAGCGAGGCGCTCGACATCGTGCCAGCCATCTTGCGCGTGATCGCCACCGTCCGCCCCAAGTACGCTTGCCGGACCTGCGAGAGCAGCATCGTCCAGGCGCCGGCGCCACGCAGGATGATCGAAGGCGGGATGGCGACAACCTCGCTGATCGCCTGGATCGTGACACAGCGCTTCGCATGGTATCTTCCAGTTTATCGCCAGGCCCAGATGCTGGCAGGGCATGGCCTGCAGATTGATCGATCGACGCTAACGCGCTGGTTGAAGTGCGCGGCCTGGTGGCTGGAAGGTCTCTACGATCTGCAACTGCAGGCAATCCATAGTCACCCCCGCATCCACGTCGACGAAACCAGGATGCCTGTGACTGGAGGAGGAAACGGCAAAGTTCGTATCGACCAGTTCTGGGCCCATGGAACCGATGATCGCCCGTGGAACGGTTCAGCACCGCCGGCGGTGTGCTATGTCCATGCCCGATCCCGAAGCCATCGCACGATATCCGAGCAGCTTGGCCGCTATCAGGGCGTGCTCCAGGTCGATGGCTATACTGCTTACAAAGGCCTGGAGAGCCCGGACGGGTTATCCGGGGGCATCCGGCTCGCGTTCTGCCTTGCCCACCTGCGTCGGCGCTTCGTCGACCTGCATAAGAGTACTCGATCGCCGATTACCGCCCAGATCATCGCCCTGTTGGGCCACATCTACCGGATCGAGGCGGAAATCCGTGGCACCGGTGCCGAGCACCGGCTGCTCACGCGGCAGGAGAAGTCCAGGCCGATCATGGCAGAGCTCAAGGCACTGCTCGACGATACCTTGCCGCGCGTCTCACAGGTCTCGGACCTGGCAGGGCACATCCGCTATGCTCAAGGTCACTGGCGCGGCCTCACCCTGTTCCTCGAGGATGGCCGCGTCGAGGTCGATAACAACATGATCGAGAGGCAAATGCGCCCGATTGGAATCGGGCGCCGCAATAGTCTGTTCGCCGGCAACGAAGGTGGGGCCCATACGTGGGCGGTGCTCGCTTCCCTGCTTCAGACAGCAAAGCTGAACGGGCTTGATCCCTTCACCTGGCTGAACGATGTGCTGGCACGGATGGTCTCAGGCGAGGTCCTCAACAACGATCTCGACCAGCTCCTGGCATGGAACTGGCGCCCCGCTGAACCGACCGCTATGCGATTGGCCGTATGAGCAGCACCAGTCGCTTCAAGCGCCCGAAGAAGCCTAGAAGAGCGCGCATCCTCACCCATGACAAGCTTGAGGAATGGCTGGCCACTCGCGAGCATCCGATGCCGGGGGTATCGATGATCGACGGCTATCTCGCCGCGCTCGTCGTCTCGCCCCAGTTCATTCCTCCCGAAGACTGGCTCCGTCCTATAGTCGGAGACGGCATCGCCTGGGCGCCGGATGGCAGTATCGAGGAGGCCGTGCGCAACACGATCTTCCAGCGGTATAGCCAGATTGGTGCGACCCTGTCCGGTGGCCCGAAGCGCTATGCCCCCATCTACATGCGCACGGACGCCGGCGAAGTTCTAATGGAGGACTTCGCCAATGGCTTCTACCTCGGCATGCGGCTCAGCATCGACGACTGGAAGCCGCACATATCCAATCCGGAAATCGGTCACCCACTGACCGCCATCCTCGGCCATTGCACGACCATGATGCCTGAGGATCAACGCGAGAATGCATTACGCGGCCAGGCCGGCGAGATCATGGCTCAATCCTGGAAGGTCGTTCCAGAACTGGTCGAGATGCTTCACGTCAGCATCGGCGGCGCCCGAAACATCGAAATCCGATAACCAGCAGCGTCAACGTGGGGTTCTCGCACCGCTAACGTTTAAACAGCCTGCGGTAACATTAATGGTGGCTTGGACTTTGTTCTGCTCATTGATGATCGCGCTATCGGCCGGGTTCACCTTCTGGCAGCATGCCAAAATGCAGCAAGGCATGAGAAGGGACATGCCCTTTCGGCGTGAACAAATGGGGTGGTGAATTTTCCGACCGGTCGTTGTGCCATGGCTTGCGATGCTATTTTTAGTCACCAGCTGTTTGAACCCCAACCAGAGTATGGTCCTCAGCGGACGGCGCGCTTTGCTTGTAAGGCGGTGGCAAATCATCGATATGGCCGCCAATGAGATCAGAATCTGGGTCCGCCGCCGCGATGCATCCTCGCGAATTTGTCACCTTTATAGCTGCACTTATGGCGGTTAACGCATTGGGAGTGGACTTGATGCTCCCCGCTCTGGCGGACATCGGCCGGGACCTTACAATAAGCGATGCCAATCATCGACAGTGGATAGTGACCGTTTACATGGTCGGCTTCGGTGCAGGCCAGCTCATCTATGGTCCCCTAGCGGATCGAATCGGTCGAAGGCCGATCCTCATTGGTACGCTGCTTGGCTTCGTAGCCGCGAGTGTGTTCGCCGCCAGTGCACCGACGTTCTCGGCGCTGCTGGGTGCGCGCTTGCTGCAGGGTTTGATGTCAGCATCAACCCGAGTGCTCGCAGTAGCGATCGTGCGGGATGGCGCATCGGGGCGGAGGATGGCCCGCACCATGTCTGTCGCGCAAATGATCTTCTTCGTCGTCCCGATCCTTGCCCCGACGCTGGGTCAGGCGCTGCTCGCGTTCGGCCCATGGCGGCTCATCTTCTACGGGCTTGGCGCTTTTGCAGCGTTTGTTCTCACATGGGCACTGGTGCGGCTTCCAGAGACCCTTCCCGTTGCCCGCAGGGTGCCTTTTTCAGTAGGTGCATTGAGGCAGAGTTACTGGCTGACGCTGACAAACCGATTCTCGATCGGCTACGCGCTGGCTGCATCCCTCACCTTCGGCGCGATCATCGCATTCGTTTCGTCCTCACAACAAATTTTCGTCGATCAGTTCGGCGCAGAAGGCAAGTTCACCTGGCTGTTTGCAATTTGCGCTGGCGCGATGGGGGTAGCGGCCTTCGCAAATAGCCGTCTAGTGGGAACGCTTGGTACGCGTATCATCTCGCAGTCGGCGTTGATCGCGTTGATCGCCTTTTCGATACTGCATGTGTTGGTGATATATGCCGGCGTCGAGACGCTAGTGAGCTTCACAATCCTTCAGGCGCTAAGCATGACGGCAATCGGGCTGTGCGGCTCCAATTTCGGCTCAATGGCCATGGAACCGGTTGGCCACATCGCGGGAACGGCATCGTCGGTGCAGGGCTTCGTAACGAGCATCGGCGCCGTGCTGGTGGGTTCGGCGATTGGGCAAGCTTATGCCGGCACCACACTGCCCCTGGCGGTCGGATACCTGTGCATCGGCGTGACTGTTTTGGCTACGGTTTACATCATAGAAGGCGGCCAGCTGTTCCGCGCCCATGAGGCGCCAGCACACGGCGAAGTATTCAAACGCTGTGGACTTCGAGAACACTCTGATCGTCTGGATGGCGGGCTTTGACGGTGGCGCTTTAGCGTAGACCGTCGGTCAGTGGATCAGCACGACCCTTTCTCCGTGAACATGTAACCGGATATGGCGTTTCAGGCAGCCCAAATGGTCATACAAAAGGTGGGAAAGAGCAGCTTTCCTTATTCGCGATCAGACATGCGTCCGATGTCCTGAATTGTCTGGACCAGGAACCTGCGAGCCAATTGCCGGAACGAGCCATAGACCCTGCCATTCACCGAAACGAGCTGGCAGGATCCGCACGCCCCAGCCCGAACGAGCAAGGTAGCCCGTCGCTAATCACCTCAAGATAATTCATCTCGCCTCTCGTTACGTTGAGCAGGACTTAATGGCCCAGAGAGCCCCTGCGACATTTGCGAACGTGTCTCATTTGGAACATAGTTTTGCGGCGCCTGTTCAGATCCGCAGGTAATATGGAGAGGTGTTATGGTCGAAGTTCGCAAGGATCCCTACGGCGATCGCGTTGTTGTGAAGCGCAGCAACGCGGGTCGGACGATTGGGATCGTGGTTGTGGTCCTGCTCGCGGTCGTCGCAGTTCTTTTCGCGACGGGCTTCTGGAAGGCTGACTTATCTGGCGGGGACATGCCCGAAGTCAGCGTCAAGGGCGGAGAGCTTCCGAAGGTCGATGTCGACTCAAAGGAAGTGGTTGTCGGTACCAAGAAGACCGAAGTCGATGTTCCTACCGTCGGTGTGAAGGATAACGGCGAAAACTGAGACAGCGCGGCAAGAAAAAGAAAAGGCCCTTGCTCATCACCTGGGCCTTTTTCGTTTTTTTATCGGACATGCGAGCTGCCAGAACGCACAGTGTCTTGGCATCTCTGAGGTTTGGCATGCAGCTTGGCAGATTGATCGCCGGCGCACTCTTATCGACATTCGGTCGACCTGACCGGAAACAATCCAATGCGGGACACGTTAGGCGCTTGACCCTCATCCGGCCCATTCTTCCCGTGGCCGGATACTCAGGCCCGGTCGTTGGGAACTCTTCTCCCGCTGCGGCGACCGGGCCTATTTTCGACTTCTTTGCATCTGCGTCGACACGAGCAAGTGTCGGGAAGGGTAAATCGCGACCCTTTCTGATATTGCAACCATGCCGAACCCGTCACGGCACAACCGGATTATCCTTCCGGCCCTTTCCCGACTGACCTTGGCCTCTGCTTTCTCGGTCGGAGAGCGCTGCCTTCGACCAAGGGATAGTGGCGACAGGCAGACCTACTTCGCTGGACTTACGTTCAGCACATCTCGGCGCAATGAAGTCGTATGTAGTGCTGACAGAGTGTCCCGTGTCGCAGCGCGGCATTCGTTAGGGGGATTCGCCATGGCACCGATAAACGACGCATACTTATGGGGCCGCAAAGCGGCGCGGGAAGGCATGCCCTCCTACGGAAACTCTTACCGAAATTCTCTTGCGCGCTCGGAATGGGCGCGTGGTTATGCCACCGAGCGACATCAAGAGGACTGGCTGCGTATGCGGGGCTGGTCCCAGCCGCATTGACGACGCATTGGCGCATGATACCCGATTTCTCGGAATGGGGGTCCGTTCGGAAGGCCCCTGAATGCCGCGCCCCGATAGCAATGCCTGAGCCTCATCCCCCCGTTACAACTTACCCCACGGCCGCACGCGCGTTCGATATAGCGGTGTGCGGCAGCCTCGGCATCTGGCGTATTCGTGCACGCCGTCGCCAGTCCTTGTCCGAAAGTCTGCAAAGTGTTTGCCGAACAGGCAAAACAGCAACCAGAAACGGATTTTTGCCCCCTCGCGGCCGAAAACACACTTGGCGCAGCCTTAATCGCCACGGCGCGCGGACGGAGGTCCTCGGATGACCTGACTGCGCCGTACCTCTCATGTGTGCGATAGGGCTTAGCAAATGATCGGCGGGTCGGGTAAAAAAGGCGTTCATCGTTTTTGTGCGGTAATACAGGTCTGGCCTGCCGTGCAGTGACGGGCGCTGCCCCACTTGTTACCCGTCCGGATGCCCCGCGCGCAGCCGACACATTCGCTTGCTACCGAAAATCTCTAAGCCGCGACGCGGTCACGACCCGCAAGCTTTGCCGCGTACAGCTGCTGGTCCGCTCGCTCGACGGCGTCAGCCAATGAGGTGTCTTGGGCCGCGACCTCAGTCAATCCAATGCTTACCGTCCAATCGAAGGGTCCGATGCAGTTGATTGCGGTTCTTACATGACGAACCAGTGCTTGCGCGGTGAGCAGCGAGGCGTTCGGCATGATGACGAGGAACTCGTCTCCCCCCATACGAACCACTTTCGCACCAGACTGCAACCCGCTCTCGGCTGTGGCGAGAACCAGAGCACGGGCAAGGGCGGTTAGCGTGCCGTCGCCCGCGGCATGTCCGAAGCGATCGTTTATCGCCTTGAAATGGTCGATGTCGATATGAGCCAGCCAAGTGCCTGTTTTCAGGAACTCGTCATGCACGCCCGCAAGCCAAGCGCGATTGTGGACCCCTGTCAATCCATCGCGCCACGCCCTCTCTCGCATCGCAGCGAACGCGGCCTCCGCTGGCATTGCCAGCAGGCCAACGTTGAGAAGCATCAGCAAAAGCTGGTCTGACAGAAGCGCGGCGACCGCAAGGGTGCTCGGCGTCGCGAAATGGAGAACCTCCCCTGCAATGGCGAACACATAACAAGGCATGTAAGCCAGCATCGCACCGCCGGCAATGCGCCCACCGTACCCGTCCGGCACAGCTCGGCCCGCTTGCCGGATCATGTCGGCCCCAAACACGCCCATACCCGTCGCGAGACCGATGGCCGCCAGCAATTGCTCGCTATGTGGTGGCATGACGATTGCGAATTGGCCGAGGGCCTGGGGCAGCAGGAACCCCGCCAGCGTCACGGCGGGCGGCACCGCCATCCACCAGCGCCATAGCGTTCGTCCTGCAAATAGGCGCACCCCGGCGACCAAGGGGATGTTGGAGGCCGTGAGCGCCGCAACGAGCAAGGATCGGATGAGCACGTCCTGCGGCCGGTTGATCCACTCCAGTCCGGCAAGAGCCACGCAGTAAAGAAGCAGGCTCGCAGCCCAAAGCAGGTTATGACGCTCATCCTTGCGGCCGCGCCACAGCGACAGGAAGATGACCGTGAAAGTCACCGATGCCAGTACGCTACACAGGCGCAAGGTTGCAAGATCGATCGAAGTTAGCATGTCCCGGCGCCCGCATACGCTCGATAGGTTAACAATGGTTTTGGCTTCAGCTGGTCCGCGGCGAATGCGCATTCGGTGTCGGGTTTCCTTCCACGCCCCCCGCCCTTCATCGGCATCAAGGTAAACCATCGGACTATCGCAAATTTTAACCTCCACGGGCCGCCCGCCCTCCCCAATCGAAACCATATTCGGGGATAGAGATTATCGACTTATCCAGACCCTGCAGGAGATGTCAGAGTGGCCAGCCAACCGATAGAGCACCCCGGGAACGACAATCCGGGCAACGTCCCTGTTGAATATCCTGAACCAGGCAGTCCGGGCGCACCGGATGACGTGCCACCCGTCGGCCCCGACTTCGATCAGCCGGACACGGCACCTGTCGAACTTCCGCCGCCGGACTGACAGGCCTTCAGCTCACAGCCCACGAGCCCGGTTCAGTCTGCGGATTCACCTTGTCTGCCGCCACGACCCCGGGCTGGCGGGCGCTGCATCTCTTGAAGTAAGCAGCGTACTGATAAGCGGCGAAGACGAGCACAAGGGCGTCTGATGGCGGGTTGCGCCGCGGCGTACTGAGCAGCTCTCGCCGATCTTTCGAGAATCGAGCGCAGAGACTCGGGCCTCTGCCATCGCCGGCCACAGTCGGTGCCAACCCCAGCCTGCGGAATCGGTCCTCACGAAGGGCAATCGATCCAGGAAAACGCGGAACCCGCCAAATGACACCGGATGCTCGAAAGACAATCTTGCAACTGCTTGGCGAACGCATGGCGGGGGCAACGATCTGCCCGAGCGAAGTCGCCCGCGCCGTCGCATCTGAGGATCACTGGCGAGAAGCGATGCCGGCGGTCCACGCTGCGGTCGATGAGATGATAGCCGATGGCATCATCAGTCTAAGCTGGAAAGGCCGAGATCTGGACCGGCGAAGCGGGGCATATCGTATCAGACTGCGATAGATCGGCCTGTCGCAGAAATCGCCCCCGACACTGGTGATCGCCTCGTAAGAGATGCACTGCAAGTGACGCGCGATCCACACCCCCTGCGTCGGACAAGCAGAGTTCCAGCTTGTTTCGTCGGATGGGGCGAGCGATTGAGCCAGCCCCACCCAATGCCTCTCAGCCGCTGGGCGCCTGCGCAGCATGCCTGCCTTCCGCGAATTCCTCGATCAACTTCGCGCAGAAGGCGGGAAGATCGTCCGGCGTCCGGCTGGTGACCAGGCCGTCGTCCACGACGACCTCCTCGTCGATCCAACGGCCTCCGGCGTTCTCGATGTCGGTGCGAACGGATGGGAACGATGTGACGGTCCGCCCCTTCAGGACGCCGGCCTCTACCAGTACCCATGGAGCGTGGCAGATGGCGCCGACGGGCTTGCCGGCCTCGAAGAAATCCCGCACGAACCGCACGGCTTCCTCGCTACCGCGCAGCTTGTCCGAGCCGACGCTCCCGCCAGGGATGACAAGTGCGTCAAAGTCGTCCGCGGACACTTCGGTGAACGTCCTGTCGATGGAATAGCTGCCCCCAGGGTCAAGATCGTTGTTGTTCGTCTGCGCGGTCCCGCTCTCCAGGCTTATTGCGGTGACCTTCGCACCAGCTTGTTCCAGTGCTTCCTTGGGCTTGACGAACTCGGGCTCTTCCGTGCCGCGTGGGGCAATGAGAATGGCGATCGAACGGTTGTCGAGGGACATGACATCTCCTGTCGAGTGGTGGGCGACGCCTCCATTCCCGATGGTACGGAAGACGATGCGCCCGTCCTCCAGTGAACTGCCTGAGGCTGCTCTTGATCCGCTGGGCCCGAGATCGTGCTGTGACTTTGCGTGAGACTGCCTCAGGGGCAAGGCGCGTTGACGCGTTCATCGAAGAGGTCGGTGTGGCTATCTAATGCAAGGGCTGAATAGCAGGTCGGGTCGTTCCACGATGCTGTTGCGCCAGGGTAACTATTTCTTCGCTTTTCCGATGGCCCGCATAAAGATCGAAGGAAGGGTGGCTGCTGATGGTCCGCGCGCTATCGACCGGCAAAAAGAGCGGCTGCTCCCACTTAAGGCGATTTCACGTTCGCGAATGCGCCCCAATCTTGTCGTCGCCCGAGACTGCAATTCGGCACATCATAGGGTACGATGGGCAGCCGCTGCTCTTGAACGTCAAAAGTTTCAAACCCATCTGTCGCGCGCAAATCCGTGAATGCGAGAGCTCGAGAGACGATGACAACCGATACAGTTGCCGCCCCCGAAACCCACGCCTTCGAGGCAGATGTTTCCAAACTTCTCCATATGATGGTTCACTCGGTCTATTCCGATCGGGATGTGTTCCTTCGCGAGCTCATCTCCAATGCCGCCGATGCTTGCGAGAAGATGCGCTATGAAGCAATCTCGAGCCCGGCATTGCTCGGCGATGATCCCCAGTCCCGCATCACCCTTACGCTCGACAAGGACGCCGGCACGCTTGTCGTCGAAGACAATGGCATCGGCATGACCGCCGCCGATATGGCTGAAACGCTCGGGACCATTGCGCGTTCGGGCACCAAGGCTTTTATGGAAAATCTTGTCGCCGAAAAAAATGGTGATGGCCATCAGCTCATCGGCCAGTTCGGCGTAGGGTTCTATTCGGCATTCATGGTGGCCCGAAAGGTCGAGGTCGTATCCCGTCGTGCCGGCGAGCCCGGTGCCGCCATCTGGTCGTCCGATGGTCTTGGGACTTATACCGTTGCGCCTCTTGATGCTGCAGCGGCGCCCGCGCGCGGCACGCGCGTTACGCTTCACCTCCTCGATGACGCCAAAGCCTATGCCGAGCGGTATACCGTGGAACGGATCGTCAGGGCACAGTCGGGCCATGTCCCGGTTCCCATCGTCCTTCGCGAAGGCGCAAGCGACGAAGAGCCGCACCAGGTGGCCGACGGCGTGGCACTCTGGACCAAGGCGAAGTCAGACATCAGCGATGACGACTATGCGGACTTCTACCGCAGCCTCGCGGGCCAATTCGACAAACCGGCGCTGACACTGCATTACCGGGCGGAGGGACGTCACGAGTATTCTGTCCTGACCTTCATCCCCGAAAGCAGGCCTTTCGATCTTTTCGACGCTGATCGAAGTGGCCGCATCAAGCTGTACGTAAGGCGCGTGTTCATAACCGACGAAGCAGAGATTTTGCCGCGCTATCTGCGCTTCGTGCGTGGCCTTGTGGATTCGGCAGACCTTCCTCTCAACATGTCGCGCGAGATGATACAGGACAGTCCGGTTCTCTCGGCAATCCAGAAGGGCGTGAGCAACCGCATCCTCGCCGAACTCGACAAGCTCGCGACGAGCGAGCCTGAGCGTTACGCCGCCATCTGGGAGAACTTCGGAGCGGTGATCAAGGAAGGTCTCTATGAGGATTTCGAGCGTCGCGAGGCGCTATTGGGCCTGGCACGGTTCAAGAGCACGACGTCCGATGGAATGTGGCGTTCGCTGAACGACTATCTCGGTTCCCTGAAGGAGAACCAGACAGCGATCTATTACGCCACCGGCAATGACCTCGATCGTATCGCCCAGTCGCCGCAACTCGAGGGCTTCAAGGCCCGGGGCATCGAGGTTTTGCTGCTTCCCGATCAGGTCGACAGTTTCTGGACGACGATGGGCCTAGATTATGAAGGAAAGCCCTTCAAGTCGGTGACCCAGGGCACAGCCGATCTGAGCCTGATACCGCTTACCGAAGGCAGCAGTTCGAAGGAGCCGAGCGAGGAGGCCAACAGGTTCATCGCGTTTGCGAGGGAGGCGCTGGCAGATCAGGTTTCGGAAGTGCGGGTATCAGATCGTTTGACCAGCAGCGCGGTCTGCATCGTGGCGCCCGAGAACGCCATGGATCTCCAGCTGAAAAAGATGCTGGCCTCGGCCGGCCGAGCACCCGAACGAGCCAAGCCGGTCCTTGAGGTCAATGCCGGACATGCGCTCATCGCAAGATTGGGCCAGGCCGACGGCGATCTCGAGGCAAGGCGTGACCTCGCATTCCTGCTCCTAGACGAGGCCCTGATCGCCGAAGGCGAGCCTCCTGCTGATCCTCGCGCATTTGCCGAGCGGCTGGAGCGTCTGATGACAAAGGCGTTGCGATGATGCCGGATGGGGAGCGGGACGGCTCCCCTCTTGCCCGTCGCCCATGGCGGTCAATTTGAGGAAAACGGCGCCGGAAACCTGCCTGATGCATCCGTTGCGCCCAAACATTCAGGAGACGGGAAAACCTGGCTGCATTATAACGGGCACTGAAGGTGCTCAATCCCATTTGCGGCGATAGCGACGCCCGACGACGTCTTTCGGCATCAATCTGAATGCCGGATTTGACGAATGTGGCGCCCTCGGGTCATACCTTCCGGCGGCGGAAAATTCGCCAGGCGTCTTGGTAAAGCGGCTGGCACGAAAAAGAATAGACACCATTTTCAAACACATCGGCCTCGCCCAGACGATCCTCATCGATCCGCATTAAAGCGAGCGACGGATCGCATGTCTTAAGTTCAACCACTTTGTCGACACTGTCGATCGGGAAGATGCTGAAAGTCGATATTGTCGCTCTCCGGTCGCAAAAGGCGGCAGCACAAAACGCTCGCCGGGCTCTACATCCCGAGAAACCACAGCAGCGACTGGCAATGGCAAAACCTACCTCGCGCAGGCAGTCCATGCGAGGTATTTCCCTTTAACATGGATCAACCTTCGACAGGCACCTTCCCAAGTCCAGAGGCGATGTGAGGTTCCTATATTGTCTTGAGGTCAACAAGGCGCCGAGACATCTACGGTGCACCCGGGGCGCCTTGCTGTATTGCGTGCGGCCAGAGCGAGAGAAACATCCGATAAGCCTGCATGCCTCTCGTTCAACCTCGATCGGATCAATGGTCATCTCGTTTCCCCCATGAAACCGGTTGCACATTCACGGTGTTGAATTTGCGAGACCTGCGGAACAGGAGCCCGAAAATGCCCTCGACACCCAAGACGACCGATGGCCCCGCCCAGACCGGAGCTGGCGCGAGCACCAACCGCAAGGCCAGAGACAAGGTTTCACCGGGAGATAGCAGCACGACGATCTCGGGACAGGGCCATGGAAGCCCGGCGATAGTAACGACAGAAGTCGACGAGCCAGGGGCCCCGGCCCCCACCTCGGACCGCCCTGAGCGCGGTCCGAGCGGGGCCGCAACGGCACGCAGGTTCCCGGATGATCTGCCTGACAAGCCCAGACCTTGATGCGGCATCTCGAATAGGCGGAATTACTGATCCAAGGTCCGGAGACGCGCAAGCGGGCGCTTCTTCCCGGACTTTTCTGTGTACGCCCTCGAGCGCGGGGAGACGCCGCCTTGTCGTTCTGGCGTGCTTGTCACGGCGCCTTGAAGATTTCTGCTTACGATTCTTTTTCATAGCATCCTAGTGAGTTAACTTTCGGCGGCTCGTCTCACTTTGCCGTGAGGCCCCCAACGACGTGGAGTATTGGAGCCTGGCCTGAATCGCCCATGCGAAAGGCGCATCTTCTGCGAAGTTCTTGCGTTCACTCTGGTGCTTGGGCACCTCCTCGCGTCTGTCCGCCCTTCACGGTGAATGATCAGCCTGCAGACCTCACCGGGTCTTCGCGGAATGGCCCGCAGTTCGAAGTTGCGCGAAACGTGTCGGTATCCCACATATGTGAGGTGAGCCGCTCATTGGACCGCACCACCAATCTCCATCAATGGCTGACTCGTATCGCGGGCGACCTGCGTTGGGAGACTCCGCTTCTTTGCGACGCAGTTCTGGAGACCTACTGTTGGGTGGTTGGTCCGTTGATCGCAATAGACCCCGAGCGGCTGCTCGCGAGCAATGATCAGGCAAGGTAGCCTTTTGCCGTGAAGCGCGTTCGCAAGGGTCAGGCCCGCAGCTGCGGCAGGCGGGCCGTCGCCGGACTAAGAGCCAGACACGTGATAAAGCGCCGGCATAGGCCAGTGACCTGTACTGGGTGCCGTAAACACCGCCGGATGGACGAGTGTTTCGGCTTGGCTTGCAGTTCGAAGCGTATTTTTCGCAAACGCCATCGACAGGGGAGACGGCAGCCTCTTGAATCCCGGCCTCGCCAGCAGATACCCTTGCATGTAGCGGATGCCGATCTCGCGCAAGGCGTTGTACTCGCCAACAGTTTCGACCCCTTCTGCGATGACGGCAATACCGAGCGCCCCGGCTATCGCCACGACGCCTGAGACGATGATTGCTCGCGGCTCGCTTTCATCGATGCTGCGGATCAGGTCCATGTCGAGCTTGATGAGATCGGTTTGAAATTTCGCCAGCAGGCCCAGGCCCGCATGGCCCGCCCCGAAATCGTCGATCGCTGTCGTGAAGCCCATCTTGCGATAGCTGGCAACGATACTGCGAACATGATCGGTGTCGATCATCTGCTCGTTCTCGGTGAACTCGAAAATCAGGCGATCGGCCGGAAAGCCGACATCGCGGGCAGTTTTGAGCGTGAGCTGGATGCACGCCGCTGGAGAATACACAGCGTTGGGCAGAAAGTTGATTGAAAGCCTGGCGCCGGAGTCAAGGATTCCGGCCTCGACCGCCCCCTTGATCGCTGCGACCCTGCATTGCTGGTCGAATGCGTACCTATTCTCGGGTGTCACCCTGGACAGCACTTCAGCCGCACCCTCGCCGTTGCTGCCGCGGACCAACGCTTCAAAAGCGAAAGGATCGCCAGTTTCGCAATCGACTATCGGTTGAAAAGCCATCGCAAGATCAAAATTCTCGCCGTCGGATCTACAGCCCTGACATCCTCTTTGCATACTGCCGTCTCCTGCCCGCTTCGCAAAGGTAAAAGAGGAAGAATAATAATGCCTTAATCTCAACGTCGACGAGACGATGCCTGTACCTCTTGAGCGTATAGGGAAAGAAATCTTCAGCCAGCACGTAGCTCCATGTTTCGGGATCCTGGCGCCGGAAGCAGTGCGGCGCGACGATCCCAGCCGGTCGCTCAATCGCAAGGTCGCCCGGGAGGAGGAAATGGGTTTACTCGTCATCCCACAACCGCGCACAATCCGTTCCATATGTGATCGGCCCAATAGTGTTTCCGGACACGGCGCGGCGTCGATGTCTGGCAGAGCGACGCGCTTGCAAGTGCCCAACGCAGTAGGCCGATATTACTGACGCAGATTCAGCGGAACGCCGTGATTTGCGGCGTGTCGGCGTTCTGCCTACAGCTTGGAAGTCCGTGCGCGCTGACCAATGAGGTCTTCCATCCCTTTATGTCGAGGCGAGCACTGTGTCTGAGACGATGTTCCCGCTCTGGCGCGGTGAAATGAGCGCGGCCAGATCAAAGCCCTGTGCAGTCGCGCTCGACAGATAATCGTCGCGCACCTTCGCCGACAGACGAGGCGTACGCGCAAGCAGCCACAGGTTGGCGCGATCCGGCGTTCCGACCAGAGCGACGGTATAGTCCGGCGAGATCCTCATCACCCAGTAGTCACCCTTGGCGAAAGGAAGCCAGCGCAGATATTGTGGCAGGAAGCTGACCTTCAGCCTTGCATTTCCTGCGTCAACAGGAAAAGCCTGTCCGATTGCCTGATCGGGTTCGCCCTTCTTGTCGATGCAGCGGTTGTCGACCCTGATCGATCCGTCCGGGTTAAGCGAATACGTGGCCGTGATGTCGCTCGCCTGTGCATCTTCCCATTTGAGCGGCAGGCGGCAAATCTCGAACCAGGTGCCAAGGTACCGGTTCAGATCCAGGTTAGGAACGGTCTTGATTTCGTGCGGGTCGGTGGTCATCCGGGTCTCCATGGACGGAAGAACCGAGGCGATTGGCACCGGTTCCTGTCTCTCGCCTTACCGGTTCAGGGTTTCACTGTGACAATGGTAAAGCGCCGCTTCATCAACGATCCTTACCAATTCGAAATATGCAAAGTGGATGGTGCACCGGCCTGGCACAGTCGGGTGACCCGAATGCAAGGCCCGCCCCCGAACTACCGCCCTGATCGCGTGGGCGGGCCTTGTTGCCTGATTGAAGGCAATTTTGCGCAGATCAACCCGCGATCAAGCGCGGGGCTTACGCTGCGCCACCTGTCTTTTTGCGGTTGTCTGGCGTTTCGTAGCAGGAAGATGTCGATCTCGCCCTCATAGAATACTGCGATCCTTGCCCTTGCTGTTCCGACAGTCGGTATCGACGCATTTCTCGAGTTGAGGTTCGGATCATGGCTTCGAGCACACTGATTGCGCATCGCTGATGCCGCACAGATCGGCAGCTGGCGCCCTTTTCAGCCGCCGGAGATGCAATCCAAATCTTGGAACCGGAACAACGACCTTACAGAGATTTGGCCTCCAACGCGTTCCAGCGGCACACGTCCCAAAGCGAATATTAAAGTTTTGCCTATTCGCCTCGGCTGCACCTAACTTCGCTTCGGCTCCCAAAGCTCGATTTTGGTGCCGTCTGGATCTTGTATCCAGGCGAACCGACCGAAAGCGTCATCATCATCGCGCTTCAAAATCGGAACGCCGTGAGCGGTAAGTCTCGCGACGATAGCGTCCATGTCGTCCACAGCGAAGTTGATCATAAACTCTCGCTTTGACGGTGCCATGTAGTCACTGGATTCCGGGAGCGGCGTCCAGGAGACCTTTGGAGGATGGCCCGGCGCATCGAACGCCAATGCAGCTCCGCCCCAAGACTGGACATCAAGACCAAGAACTTCTCGATACCAGTTTATGAGCGCCTGCGGGTCATTACTCTTGATGAAAACGCCGCCGACGCCGGTGACGTGACCTGCTTGTTCTGCCATAGCATGTCCCTGACAAGTGAGAGCAAGCGTGACCGCCATCCCGAAATGTGCAAGCTGCTTGACCATGACGATTCCCCAGTAATGCTCCAAGATGGCTGGACATCGAGTCGAGGCACAGGCCAGATTGTTAGTAGGACTTGCGCGAATACGAGGCGATCTGCAACCGCCGCTTACCACCCATCCACGCCATTGAGCCCGCAATTCTGCCCCCGGTGCTCCCCGACCGCAATTCGATCGAATATCGAGCGGGCCGCGCCTAATCGAGGAATGCGCGCATGATGCGTGACCGGCTCGGGTGCTTGAGTTTGCGCAGCGCCTTCGCTTCGATCTGGCGGATACGTTCGCGGGTCACCGAGAACTGCTGGCCGACTTCCTCAAGCGTATGATCGGTGGGCATGCCGATGCCGAAGCGCATGCGCAGCACGCGCTCCTCGCGCGGCGTGAGCGAGGCCAGCGTGCGAGTGATCATTTCCTTAAGGTTGTTTTGGATCGCCGCGTCCACCGGGATGACGGCGTTCTCGTCCTGGATGAAGTTGCCGAGACTGCTGTCTTCCTCGTCGCCGATCGGCGTTTCGAGTGAGATCGGCTCCTTGGCGATCTTCAGCACCCGCTTCACCTTCTCGAGCGGCATCGAGAGTTTCTCGGCCATTTCCTCCGGCGTGGGCTCGCGGCCCTGATCGTGGAGGAACTGGCGGCTGGTGCGAACCAGCTTGTTGATCGTCTCGATCATGTGGACCGGGATGCGGATCGTACGGGCCTGATCCGCGATCGAGCGCGTGATCGCCTGCCTGATCCACCAGGTCGCATACGTCGAGAACTTGTAGCCGCGGCGGTACTGGAACTTGTCGACCGCCTTCATCAGGCCAATGTTGCCCTCCTGGATGAGATCCAGGAACTGCAGGCCGCGGTTGGTGTACTTCTTGGCGATCGAGATCACCAGACGCAGGTTCGCTTCGACCATCTCCTTCTTGGCGATGCGCGCCTCGCGCTCGGCCTTCTGGACCATGTTGACGATGCGGCGGAACTCGGGAAGCGCCATGCCGGTGGCGGCGGCGATGTCGGACACTTCGACGCGGATGCGCTCGGCAGGTTCAGCCTCGTTTTCCGCGAAGGCGGCCCACTTCTTGTCCTTCTTGGCCACTTCGGCGACCCAGGCGTCGTCCAGTTCCCGGCCCGTGTAAGCTTCGAGGAAGTCGGCGCGCTTCACCTTGTGACGCTCGGCCAGACGCAGCATCTGGCCGCCCAGCGTCGTCAGGCGGCGGTTGAAGGAGTACAGGTTGTCGACCAGAAGTTCGATCTTGGTCGCATGGAACTGCACCGATTCCACCTGCGCGGTGAGGTCTTCGCGCAGTTGCAGGTACTGCTCTTCCTTCGTGGTCGGGAAATCGATGCTCAGCGCCAGCGCTTCGAGACGATCGCTCTGCAGGCGCTCGAAGGTGCGGAACAGTTCGGTGATGAGCGCGAATTTCTCCAGCGCTTCTGGCGTCAGCGCGGCTTCCATCTGGCCGAGGGAGAGGGTGTTGTCCTCTTCATCCTCCTCGACCCTGCGCTTGGGTATCGGGTTGCCTTCCTCGTCGACTTCTTCCGAGTTCTCCTCGCCGGAATCGTCATCGTCCTTGAAGGTCGGACCGGCCGTGGCAGCGGAAATCTCGCCGTCGCCCTCACCGTCCTCGCCCAGGTTTTCCGGCTGCGGCTCCTTGGAGAGCATCGCGTCGAGATCGAGGATCTCGCGAAGCTGCATCTCGCCATTGTTGAGCGCCTCGGACCATCCGATGATCGCGTGGAAGGTCATGGGGCTTTCGCATAGCCCCATGATCATCATGTCCCGGCCGGCTTCGATGCGCTTGGCGATGGCGGCCTCGCCCTCGCGGCTGAGCATCTCGGCCGCGCCCATTTCCTGCAAGTACATGCGCACCGGGTCGTCGGACCGCGCGGCCGTGTCGGCCTTGCGGCCTTCACCAACGCGGCGCCGGGCATTGCCCTCGTCGGACTCCGAATCCGGATCGGTATCGTCGTCGCTGCCATCGACGGCGTCTACGCCATCATTCTCGCTCTCATCCTCGTCGTTATCGTCGTTGTCGATGATCTTGACGCCCATTTCCGAGATCGCGGCCATGATGTCCTCGATCTGATCGGTGGTCATCTGGTCCTGCGGCAGAGCGGCATTCAGTTCCTTGACCGTGATGACACCCTGACTTTTGGCACGGGCGATGAACCGCCCGACCGAGCCCTTGTCCAGGTCAAGAAGAGGAAAGTCGCTGTCGCCGCGGCACTGGTCGTTGGTCATGTAATCCGCTGTCGTCTCTTTGGTTTTTTCATGGCAATGATGGGGCCATGGCCGGTGCAGGTTCTAAGGTCATCACGCGGCAATGAACGGCTGCCGGTCTGCGAATCAAGTAATGTGGCCGATCATCAGTTCCGGAAGAAAGCCGATGCTCGCAGCAGATTATGTGGTGCGGGGCCTGCAGGATGCAAATCCATGCCCCCGCGCGCACTCTATCGAAGGCATACACGCGAAGAAGCTTGGGCTTCCGGATGCTTTCCCCGATCGCGATACGATCGAGGAAAGCCGAAGATGAGGCCATGGCCACTTGCAGCAGCCATGGCCGGATTCGTTAGCGCTGGATCAGGTTCGCGGCAGATGCCTTGCCGCGGCGGTCGATCTCGATCTCGAATTCGAGCTGGTCGCCTTCCGAAAGGCCGTGCACACCAGAGCGCTCGACGGCGCTGATGTGCACGAACACATCGGGCTGGCCGTCATCGCGTACGATGAAGCCGAAGCCCTTGGCGGCGTTGAAGAACTTGACGGTGCCGCTGGCCTTTTCGCCAGTCGACTGGCGCGGAGCCGGAGCACGCTCGCGGCGCTCGGCCACGATGACCTCGCCGACTATGGTCAGTTCGGAAGCGGAAACCTTGCCGCCTCGCTCGACCAGCTGGAACTCCAGTTGCTGTCCCTCCGCCAGCGTTTCGAGGCCGGCGGACTGCACGGCACTGATGTGAACGAATGCATCGTCGCCGCCGTCTTCAAGCTGGATGAATCCGAAACCCTTGTCGGAGTTGAAAAACTTGACCGTGCCACGCCCCTGACCAACGATCTGGCCTGGGCCGCCACGCGAACCGCCACCACCACCAAAACCGCCGCCGCCAAAGCCACCACCGCGCGATCCACCGAAGCCGCCGCGCTGGCCGCCACCAAAACGATCACCGCCACCTCCAAACCGGTCACCGCCGCCGAATCGATCGTTTCCGCTGCCCCAGCGATCATCACCGCCGCCGAACCGGTCACGGCCATAGCCACGATTTCCCCTGTCGAATGTCACTGTCTAAACACCTTTAGCTACGCTCAAAGAAACCTGTCCTCGCGCGTGAACGTGGCACGCAAGGTCGCGCAGCCTGTCGCAAGATCCATAATAGAACAAGATAGCAGTGCAGGGCTGCGAGTCGAGCGCATCGATCCCGATACTTTCGCGCGTCATCGTGCCCTGACGCCTGCCGAAGCCCTCAGCATCGCGTGTACGATCCCTTGTCTTACTCCTTGCCTTTTTCCGGAATTTGGGTTGCCCGGGCGCATTTTTGTTTTTCACCGTCGATCCGGGAATGGCGGAAAGTCCGCACCGCTCCTTAACGGTTGCCCGCTTTGATTAAAGGACGGAAGCTCGCGCGAAAGAGAGGCGAAATCCGTTATGTGCCGAATCCCTTCGGGCTATCAATCGATCGTCACGATAGAAATATTCAAGGCGCAGGTCGTCTAACAGATGTTCGATCGCAGCGCGCTGCGGATCCGTACCACTGAGCCTGAAGTCCCAATTGCAGTGGGGATGGGTCATCCTGTCTCTCACGATGACCTTGCCAAGCGCATGACGCCACGTCTGCGAGGTGCCACCTCTTTCCCGGACAAGGCGAGCCACAGGCAAGTGTTCGAGATCGGATGCCGTCATCCCTGCCACTTAGCCCCTGTCGGCAGCTAGAGCGGTTTTCGACCGTTCTGAATCGGCATGGGATTCCCTTCGGGCGCGATTTCTGATTCAGAATCCATGCTGGTGAAGGAGGCCGGCATGGATGGCTCTTTCAATGGATTTGCGCACTC
>NZ_LYMM01000022.1 GCF_002896965.1 Novosphingobium guangzhouense | reverse complement strand
CTGCTCGTGCGGCAGGATCATCTCGACCGGGATTTCATAGGCCGCCGTGTGGTCGGTGACGTTGGCGGGCGTACCTTCCTCGCGCAGGCGATCGGTGTAGAGAACCCCGGCTCCGACATTCAGCTTGCGGGTCAGCTGGATCGCGTGAACGTCCCAGGTGTAGGCCCATTTGCCGATGCTGGTCGCCTTGGTGGGCGTGCCGCCAAGGCTCGCGTCAAGCTGGTCGAAGTACGTGACGGTGACCTTGCCGATCATGCGGCGCGTCTCGCGAACGTAGCACCATTCCGGCCAGCCTGCACCGAACTGCGAATACTGGAATTCGTCACCGGGCAGGCCGAGCGGACCCATCGCCCCGGTGTTGTCAGGTGTGGTCGTATCGTTCCAGTCGGCCTGCATGTAGCCGAGGCCGTAGTTCAGGGCCTCTGGATCATTCGCGATGAACCACATCATACCCTGCTGGTAGAGGACATGCTGTTCCACGATCTCGCGACGGCGCTTCCAGCTGGCTTCCGGATAGGGCGCGCTGAAATTGAGCGCGTCCATGGCGTTCCAGTTGACCTTCTTGCCGGCCGTGAACTCCTGGTAACGCCTACCCGCTGGCGGCGCGCTGAAGAGCGGGAGGTTGCCCATGGCTGACCTCAACCCCTTCGTCGGGCTTCGATCCGAAACCCACATCGCTATCGAGACCATGTTGAGCTCGCTCTACAACTGCGGAGAGTGGGGCGATCAGGAGGAACAGTTTCTCGCTCAGTGGCGCGAAGCCCGCGGCGACGATGCCATGGCCCCCTGGCGCTGGTGGGTCGGAAGCCCCGACAGCGACGAGTTCGCCGAAGATGCACCGACCCGCGAGAAGGCGATCGAGATCGGTCGGCGCGACTATGCCGAGAACGGGCGCATCGAGATCATCGAAGCGCGCACGTGGAATGATGATGTCGAGGGCGAGGAAAACTGCTCGTTCGCGGAGAGCCGAAACCGGGAGGTGATCGATGTCTGACGCCTCCCACGAGACGACCGACAGCACGCTGGCCGACGCGCTCTGGTGGTTCCGAGGTTTCGCGGCGACCCGCCAGACCGATGAGCACGACGCGACCTTCGGCCTCGCCGAGAAGCTGAAGCGCGCGCGTAGCTGGCTCAACTCGTTGGCTTCCGGCGAGAAGCGATTGGTCGGCCTCCACGAGCGCGAGCTGGGCATCGTCCTCACGGAAGGCGAGTTCGAGATGGTCTACGACGCGCTGCGCTTCGGGGACCGGACGCCGAAGGAAGAGGTCGAGCAGATCGTGGGCAAGCTCCGGTACGCCTACGACCGCTTCAGCACCGAGCGGTCGGCCATGAAATTCGACCCCGACATTCCTTTCTGATCGCCGGGAGCGCGCAGCCGAAAGGAGATCAAGTCCCCTCGCGCTCCCCACCCCAACCAGCAATCCCGCGGTGAAATTCGGACGCGCCGAGGGCCGCGTGGGGAAGCCCTCCAACCTCACTCTCCCATTCTGAAAGGCGATTACATGCACGGCCTCATCATCGACAACTTCGCCGGCGGCGGCGGTGCATCCACCGGCATCGAGGCCGCTCTTGGCCGCGCCGTGGACATCGCAATCAACCACGACGAAGAAGCAATCCGGATGCACGAGGCCAATCACCCCGGCACCATGCACATCCGCAACAACATCTGGCAAATCGACCCGAAGGAAGTGACTGGCGGAAAGCCCGTCGACCTCGCGTGGTTCAGCCCCGACTGCAAGCATTTCAGCAAGGCGAAAGGCGGGAAGCCCCGCGAGAAGTCGATCCGCGACCTCGCATGGGTCGTCGTGCTATGGGCGCAGCGCGTGCAGCCCTCGCTGATCCTGCTGGAAAACGTTGAGGAGTTCCGCACCTGGGGACCGCTCTGCGACAAGGGCTTCCCGATCAAGGAGCGCGCGGGCGAGACGTTCGACAAGTGGCAGCGCGAACTGCGCAAGGCCGGGTATAAGATCCAGTGGAAGGAACTGCGCGCCTGCGACTACGGCGCGCCGACCATCCGCAAGCGGTTCTTCATGATCGCACGGTGCGACGGAAAGGCCATCGTCTGGCCGGAGCCGACGCACGGCAAGCCCGGTTCGCCCGAGGTGGTGAGCGGGAAGCGAAAGCCTTGGCGCACGGCGGCGGAGATCATCGACTGGTCGATCCCTTGCCCGTCCATCTTCGACCGCAAGAAGCCGCTGGCGGAAAAGACGCTGCGTCGCATCGCGCACGGCATCATGAAGTTCGTCGTCAACAATCCGGCGCCGTTCATTGTGCCGCTGACGCACCATGGCAGCGCGGGCCGGTCGTACCAGGATCCGCTGCGCACTGCGACGGCGCAGCCCGAATACGGCGTGGCGGAAGCGGCTCTTGCCCCGTTCGCCACCTATGCCCAGCAGGGCGGCGCGAGCCGTTCGGTCGATGATCCCCTGCATACGGTCACGGCGTCGAACAAGGATCAGAATTGTGTCGCGGCAGCGGTCCTGCAGAAGTTCGCCAGCGGCAACGCGCCGACCGCCCCCGATGCGCCGACGCAGACCGTCGAGGGCAATTCGAAGCATTCGGTGGTCGCCGCCTTCATGCAGAAGTTCGCCCAGAACGGGCAGGGCATCGACCCGACAGAGCCGCTTCACACCGTCATGGCGGGTGCGCCGCGTCATGCTGTCGTCTGCGCGCATCTTGAGCAGGCCAACGGTGGGCCGAACAATGACAATCTCGCAGGCCGCGCCGCCGATGCGCCGCTGTCGACGGTAGCTACCAGCGGGAGCCAGCAACGCCTCATTACCTCGAACCTGATCAAGCTGCGCGGCACCAGCGATGGACACGTCGAAAATAGCGGCGTCAGCGTTGAAGAGCCGCTCAACACGGTATCTAGCGGGGGCATCCATGCTGCCGAGGTTCGCGCGTTCCTCATCAAGTACTACGGTAACGAAGAAGACGGCCACGGCCTGACGAACCCGCTGGGCACCGTCACCGTGCAGGACCGCTTCGGTCTGGTCACCGTGACGATCGAGGGCGAGGAATACGTCATCGTCGACATCGGCATGCGGATGCTGTCGCCGCGGGAGTTGTTCAACGCCCAGGGCTTCCCTGCCGATTACCAGATCGAGTTCGACGCGCACGGCAAGCCGATCACCAAGACGGCGCAGGTCGCCAAGTGCGGCAACAGCGTCTGCCCGCCGCTCTCGGAAGCGCTCGTGCGCGCCAACATGGCGGACGAAATCGCTGATCGGGAGGCCGTCGCGGCATGATCTCCCAACACCCCTCGAACCCAGGAGGCCGCCATGTAGCCAGCAGCGCGGTGCGCGCGATTGAAAGCCAATCCGAAGCGGGACGGCGTTATGCCGGAACAGCAGGGAGGGGAGAAATCCTCTCGCGCCGTCCCCAATCGTCAACGGCGCAGCAATGCGACCTTTCGGCGAACTTCGCTCCTCGACGCTTCGTAAGCTCGCATAACGCGCCCGGCCCATTCAGGGCGCGATGCCACTTCACGTTCGTCGCGCGTGATAGTCGAGCTGACCGTCTGACCGCCAATCATGTTGGGCTGAGCGAAGCTGGAAGGGTGGTCGATGTTCATTGGTCGTCTCTGTCGGATCGTAACATTATCAGATCGAATGGCTTATTCGCCATTTCCGGACCTCAGAATTCGGATGGCGCCGATCGGTTCCAGCAACTGGAATACGGTTCGCGATCAATGCCATGGGGCGAGGCAAACGTGCGATGAGTTTGGTCCGCGTTATCCATGGCGACTGCATCGGTGCTATGCGCCGGCTCGCGCGCGACGGCTTGCTGGCCGACTCCGTCTGTACCGATCCGCCCTACCACCTCGCCAGCATCGTTGCGCGCTTCGGCGGTTCAGATGCAGCTCCGGCTCAGGTCGGTGCAACGGGAGCCTATGCCCGTGCATCCGCTGGCTTTATGGGCGAGGAATGGGACGGTGGCGACATCGCGTTCCAAGTCGAGACCTGGCGCCGCGTCTACGACGTGATGAAGCCGGGCGCTTACCTCGTCGCCTTTGCAGCGACCAAGGGATACCACCGCATGGCCTGCGCGATCGAGGATGCGGGCTTCGAGATCCGCGACATGCTGGGCTGGCTCTATGCCACCGGCTTTCCGAAATCGCATAAGATCCCGACCGACCACGGCGTCATGGGTACCGCGCTCAAGCCCGCCATCGAGCCCATCGTGTTCGCGCAGAAGCCGATCAGCGAAAGCAGCATCGCGGCGAACGTGGTGCGCTGGGGCGTTGGTGCCATTAACATCGACCTGTGCCGGATCGCCATCGAGGCGGGCGAGGACTTCGACGGCGGCGGGCAGAACCGCAACGGCGTGAACGTCGGCACGCATCATGCCGGTTGGCGTCGGCCATGGATGAGCGATCCGGAGGCGATCGCGGCGCATCGTGACCGTTTGCAGGCGGGTGTCGAGAAGGCGCGCAAGCTCGGCCGCTTCCCAGCCAACGTGCTTCACGACGGTAGCGCCGAGGTGCTGGAATACTTCGCGGACTTCGGAGAGCGCGGAGCCGTCGCGCCGGTTGGGGCGCGGGGGACCGACAAGTGCCGAAACATCTATGGATCGTTCAAAGGCAACAGCGACAATGGCGCTACCTTTCAGGGCGACAGCGGTACCGCAGCACGGTTTTTCTTCTCATCCAAGGCTACCCAGGGCGAGCGCATCTTCGAATGCAGGATCTGCGGCGCGCACACGATCGGTAAGACCGCATGCGGCCATGAGGCTGAGGTTCTGGCCAACGGTCAGCCCGCGATTCGCACACACCCAACGGTGAAGCCGCTTTCGCTGGTGCGCTGGCTGGTGGAACTGATCACGCCCCCCGGCGGCCTCGTCCTCGATCCTTTCGCGGGCACCGGTACGACTGCCGCCGCTGCGCGCGCGGCGGGGATGCCTTCGTTGTCGATCGAATTCAAGGAGGCCCATGTCCGCGACATCGGTGTGCGGCTCGGCCTCGACGTTTCCGACATCATCACCGCCGAGGTTGCCGCGCTGCCGGTGAACCATGGCCAGCAGAGGGATATGTTCCTGTGAGAGCCACCTTGCCCTTCAACATCAACACCCCTGCCCCGTTCTCGGTCGCGCAGCTCGCCGATCGCTGGGGCTGCAGCACCGCCTTGGTGCGCAAGCTAATAGACAGCGGCGCGCTGCAGTGTTTCCGGTTGGGAACGCTGATCCGAATCAGCGTGGCCGAAGTGGAGAAGTATGAATGCAAGTCGATGGAGACGACACTTACACCGTCCAGCGATTCCGGGGAGGGTACGCCCTCGTCTGGTGGGACGTTGCCGAGGACGGAACCCGAAAGCGACGTCGCACCTCGCTCGAAGCGAGTGATCGCGCGAGCGCCGAGGCGGAAGCGCGACAGGTCTGGCAAAGCGGCGACGATTCACCGTGGACCGTGGGCCGGATCATGATTGGCTACCTCGCCACGATCGAAGCGAAGCCTTCGTACAATCGGCGCAAAGATGCGTGGAAGGCGATGAAGGCTTTCTGGGAACGGGTCGATCCGCTCCTGATCGATGAGCGGATGGCGAAGGACTATCACGACCAGCGCCGCGCCGGCCCCTCGACCATCCGGTATGAGCTGATGCAGCTCTCGACGGCGTTGGGCTGGGCGGTGAAGAATGGCCCGAAGCTGCCGGGTCGCATCCCGGTCTGGCTTCCGCAGGCAGCGGAATCGAAGCGGCGTCATCTGAACCATCAGGAATTCGACAAGTTCTTCGCGTCGGTGAAGGCCGAGCACGCCAAGCTCTATGTGATGCTCGGGCTCTACACGATGGCCCGGCCGACCGCGATCCTGCAACTCACGTGGGACCGGGTCGACTTCATGCGCAGGCAAATCGACTTCACGCCGCCCGGTCATCTTCGCACCGCGAAACGCCGCACCGTCGTGCCGATCGCTGACGACCTTCTGCCATGGCTTCAGGACGCGTACTCGGCTCGCAGCTGCGAATCGGTCGTTGAGCGCGGCGGCGAACCCATCGCCTGCATCAAGAAGGCGTTCCAAGCGGCGACCGAAAGGAGCGGTGTCTATGCGACGCCGTACACGCTGCGTCATACCGGCGCTGTATGGGCGGCCGAGGCGGGCGTCTCGATGCCGAAATTGGCGCAATTCATGGGCCATGACGACGATCGGACCACGCAGAAGCACTATGCGCGGTTCAGCCCCGAGTTCCTGACCGAAGTTGCCAACGTCATCCGCAAGCGCGCCTAGGTTCAGTTGGAACCTTGAGCCCCTGTTCATGAGGTATCGAAAGATGTGGTCCAGACAGCAAAAAACCCAGCGTTTCCGCTGGGTTTCTATGCCCGCCATAAGGCGAAATTGGTCGGGGAAAGAGGATTCGAACCTCCGGCCCCTGCCTCCCGAAGACAGTGCTCTACCAGGCTGAGCTATTCCCCGACCAGAGGGGCAATCCGAAGACCGCCCCGGGCAGGAGCGCGCCTATATAGGGCGACTCCGGGGGTGGCAAGGGGGGTTTTGGGAAAAACTTCGGGCTTGTGAAAAATGTTCCGGCCCGGCCGCTCGCAATCATCCACCGCACTTGGCGTTGGTGCACTTCACCTTCCGCGCCCCGGCGGATAGACCTTGCCTCATGACCACCACCGCGCTCCGCACCGCCTCCACCGTCGCCCCGCACTGGGAGCATCAATACCTCGATCTCATGCGCCGGATATGGGAGCAGGGGGATGAGCGGCTGGACCGCACGGGCGTGGGTACACGGTCGGTCTTCGGCGCGACGATCCGGTTCGACCTGTCGGGCGGGGCGATGCCGCTGCTGACCACCAAACGCGTCTACTGGAAGACCGCCACGCGTGAGATGCTGTGGTTCCTGACCGGCAATACCAATATCCGCCCGCTCTGCGCACAGGGGGTGGAAATCTGGACCGACTGGCCGCTCGATCGCTACCGCCGCGAAACGGGAGAGCAGATCAGCCGCAAGGACTTCTCCGCACGCATAGTCGCGGATGAGGTGTTTGCCGAGGCATGGGGCGATCTTGGCCCTGTCTACGGCAAGCAGTGGGTTGACTGGGATACTTATGAGCCTGTCGGTGAGGGCCTGTTCCGGCGCGGTCCCGGCGTCAATCAGGTGGCGCAGGTGGTCGACAGCCTGCGCAGCAATCCCGGCAGCCGCCGCCACATCATCGAAGGGTGGAACGTGGCCGAACTCGATTCGATGGCGCTGCCGCCGTGTCACAAGACTTATCAGTTCCACGTTGCGGACGGGCGGCTGTCATGCCTGCTGTACCAGCGCAGCTGCGACCTTGGGCTGGGCTTTGCCTTCAACATGTGGTCGCTGGCGCTGCTGACGCGGATGATGGCGCAGCAATGCAACCTGGAGCCGGGTGAGGCCGTTTGGACAGGCGGTGATGTCCACTTGTACCTCAACCACGCAGAGCTTGTCGAACAGCAGCTTTCGCGCACGCCCGAAGGGCAGGCGATGATGACGATCGCGCGGCGTCCCGATTCGATTTTCGATTACCGGATCGAAGACTTCGAAGTCTCTGGATACGCCCCGCAGGCGCATATCGCTGCACCGGTTGCGGTGTAATTGACATTACCAAGGTTTGAAATAATATGACTTAACCGTGGAATTTTGCTTCGCTTTGGGCGGGGCGGATTCCCACGGCCCGACCTTGGCGGGAGAGCATTGAAATGGCCGAAAATACGGCACCTGAACCGGGAAAGGCGCGCGGGAATCTTCCGCCGCTGGAACTCTACGTACCCGAGCCGCGCTACCGGCCCGGCGACGTCGTCGATTATTCGCATCTGCCCGTCCCGCCTGCAGGACAGCTGGCGCGCCCCGATGAGAATTGCCCGGCCAGCGAGACATGGCCGATGACCACCGACATGATCCGCGTCCTTGACGAAGAGGATCGCGCGGTAGGCCCTTGGAACCCCGGTCTTGACGCCGATACGCTGCGGCGGATGCTGCGCACGATGGCGCTGACCCGCGCTTTCGACGATCGCATGTATCGCGGGCAGCGGCAGGGCAAGACAAGCTTTTACATGAAGTGTACCGGCGAGGAGGCGATCTCGGTCGCCCATGCCCATGCGCTTGCGCACGACGATATGGTTTTCCCGACCTATCGCCAGCAGGGCATCCTGATTTCGCGCGGTTATCCGCTGGTTGAGATGGTCAACCAGATCTACTCCAACCGGGCGGACAAGCTGAAGGGTCGTCAGCTACCGGTGATGTACTCGGCCAAGGACTACGGGTTCTTCACTATTTCGGGCAACCTCGCCACGCAGTACCCGCAGGCAGTGGGCTGGGCGATGGCGAGCGCGATCAAGGGCGACACCCGGATCGCCAGCGCCTTCGTGGGCGAGGGTTCCAGCGCCGAGGGCGATTTCCACGCGGCGATGACCTTTGCGGCGGTCTACAACGCGCCGGTGGTGCTCAACGTCGTCAACAACCAGTGGGCGATATCCAGCTTCTCCGGCTTCGCGGGCGCCGAGCGGACGACTTTCGCGGCGCGTGCGGCCGGCTATGGCATTGCGGGCCTGAGGGTGGATGGCAACGATGCGCTGGCGGTTTACGCCGCTTCGCGCTGGGCCGCCGATCGGGCACGCGCCAATCAGGGCCCAACCCTGATCGAGCATTTCACCTACCGTGCCGAAGGGCATTCCACCTCGGACGATCCCAGCGCCTACCGTTCTGCACAAGAGCGCGAGGAATGGCCGCTCGGCGATCCGATCATGCGTCTCAAGAAGCACCTGATCGCTCTTGGCGAATGGTCGGAGGAGCAGCAGGAGGCAATGGACCGCGACCTTGTGGAACAGGTCAAGATCGCCACCAAGGAGGCCGAGAAGAACGGCGTCCTCGGCCACGGCCTGCACCATCCGTTTCACACGATGTTCGAGGACGTCTTCGAGGAACTGCCCTGGCACCTTGAGGAACAGGCCGCGCAGGCGATCCGCGAACGTCAGAGCAAATGGCCCGAATGGAAGGGAGAAAGCGCATGACCGAGGAAAATGCGCTGAGCCTCCACGATGCGCCGACGCGCCAGATGAACATGATCGAGGCGATCAACGACGCGCTCGACATCATGATGGGCCGCGATCCGGATATCGTCATTCTGGGTGAGGACGTGGGCTATTTCGGCGGCGTGTTCCGCGCCACGGCGGGCCTCCAGAAGAAGTACGGCCGCAACCGCGTGTTCGATTCGCCGATCAACGAATGCGGCATCGTGGGCGCGGCGGTGGGCATGGCCGCCTATGGCCTGCGCCCGGTGCCGGAAATCCAGTTCGCGGACTATATCTACCCCGGCCTTGATCAGCTTGTCTCCGAAGCGGCGCGCATGCGCTATCGGTCGGCGGGGGAGTTCACCTCTCCGATCACGATCCGCTCTCCGTTCGGTGGCGGCATCTTTGGCGGGCAGACGCACAGCCAGAGCCCCGAGGCTCTGTTCACGCATGTTGCGGGCCTCAAAACGGTGATTCCGGCCACCCCGCACGATGCCAAGGGCCTGCTGATCGCGGCTATCGAGGACAACGACCCGGTCATCTTCTTCGAACCCAAGCGCATCTACAATGGCCCGTTCGACGGCTACTACGATAAGCCTTCGCGCACGTGGAAGGGGCATCCCGGCGGTCTGGTGCCTGAAGGGTATTACAAGACCCCGCTGGGCAAGGCCCGCATCGTGCGGGAGGGCTCTGCGATGACGGTGGTGTCCTATGGCACGATGATCCACGTTGCCGAAGCGGTGCTGGCCGAGAAAGGCATCGATGCCGAGATCATCGACTTGCGCACGCTGGTCCCGCTCGACATGGCGACTGTGGAAAAGTCGGTGGAGAAGACGGGGAAATGTCTGGTGATACACGAGGCGACCCGCACGTCCGGCTTTGGCGCGGAACTGGTGACGCTGGTTCAGGAGCGCTGCTTCTACCACCTTGAAGCCCCGGTCGAGCGCGTGACCGGCTTTGACACGCCGTATCCGCACAGCCTCGAATGGGCCTATTTCCCCGGTCCCGTCCGCATCGGCGAGGCGGTCGATCGGCTCATGAAGGAATAATAGGGATGGGACGCTATATTTTCCGCCTGCCCGACATCGGGGAAGGCATCGCAGAGGCCGAAATCGTCGCCTGGCACGTCAAGGTAGGCGACACCGTCGAAGAAGACGGCCGCCTTGCCGACATGATGACCGACAAGGCCACCGTGGAGATGGAAAGCCCTGTATCCGGCAAGGTCGTCGAAGTGGCGGGCGAAGCGGGCGACGTGATCGCCATCGGTTCGCCGCTGGTGGTGATCGAAATCGAAGGTGCCGGAAACGAGGAGGGGCGTGTTGCTGCGCCTGCGCCTGCGCCCAGGGCCGAGGTGGTTGAGGAACGGCTTGACGCCGAAACGCCGGATGCCGGGGATGTTGAGAAGGTGGTGGCTGGTGCTTCGACAAGCTCTGCACGAGCGGATGTTGAGCCGGAACCTGTAAAGGTCGCCGAACCCAAACCCACCGCCGCTCAGGCTGAGCCTGTCGAAGCCCGCGCGCCCACGCCCACGCCCGCCGCAAAGCCCGGTCCCCACGCCAGGGTTCTCGCCAGCCCGGCGGTGCGCCAGCGCGCGCGTGACCTTGGCATCGACTTGTCCGAAGTCCGCCCGGCCGAGGATGGCCGCGTGCGCCATGGCGATCTTGATGCTTTCCTCTCCTACAGCGCCGGCGGCGGTTTCCAGCCCGCAGGCATGAAGGGGAAGGACGAGCAGGTCCGCGTGATCGGTCTGCGCCGCCGCATTGCCGAGAACATGGCCGCATCCAAGCGCAACATCCCGCACTTCGCCTATGTCGAGGAGTATGATGTCACTGCGCTGGAGGAAACGCGGGCGCAGTTGAATGCAGGGCGTGGAGATCGTCCCAAGCTGACGATGCTGCCGTTCCTGATCACGGCGATCTGCAAGCTGCTGCCCAAATATCCGATGCTCAATGCTCACTATGACGATGAGGCGGGCGTGGTGACGCGCTACGGCTCGGTGCATCTGGGTATGGCGGCGCAGACGCTGGGTGGCCTGATGGTTCCGGTGATCCGTGACGCAGAGGGCCGCAACTTGTGGCAACTGGCCGCCGAGATCACCCGCCTTGCCAATGCCGCGCGCGATGGTTCGGCGAAATCGTCGGAGCTTTCGGGTTCGACGATCACCGTGACTTCACTTGGGCCGATGGGCGGGGTGGCGACCACGCCGGTCATCAATCGCCCCGAAGTTGCCATCATAGGCCCCAACCGCATCGTCGAACGGCCGATGTTCGTGAAGGGTGCCGACGGCATCGAGCGTATCGAGAAGCGCAAGCTCATGAATATCTCGATGAGCTGTGACCATCGTGTGGTAGATGGGTGGGATGCGGCAAGCTTCGCGCAGGATCTCCGGAAGCTGATCGAGGCTCCGGCGCTGATTCTCGCAGGGTAACACGGCAGGAGAGGGCAAGATGGGCAGGGATCCGCGCGTGGACGAGTATATCGCCGGGGCCGCGGACTTTGCCCGCCCGATCCTTCAACACCTGCGCGAACTGGCTCACCGCGCGCTACCCGGTGCGCAAGAGGCGATCAAATGGGGGATGCCGCACTTTCTGGTGAGCGGAAAGAACGTCGCCGGGATGGCGGCGTTCAAGGCGCACTGCACTTTCGTCATCCACGGCGACGGGCGGCAGGGTGATGCGATGGGCCAGTTCGGCCGCATCACGGCGATATCCGACCTGCCGGACGAAGCGGAACTTGCGGCCAAACTGGCCGCCGCGCGTGGACGGGTGGAACATCAGGGCACGGCGGTGAAGCAGGTCCGCAAGCCCAAGCCCGAAATCCCCATGCCCAATGACTTCGCAGCGGCGCTTGCAGCCGCTCCTGCCGCCAGCGCGCATTACAACGCATTCTCGCCGTCTGCCCGGCGCGACTACCTTGAATGGATCACCGAGGCGAAGACGGCCGCCACGCGCGAAAAGCGCATGGCGCAGGCGCTGGAATGGATCGCAGAGGGAAAGAAGCGCAACTGGAAGTACGAGAAGTGCTGATTCAGCGCACCACTCCGGCGTAGGCGATGCGTCCCTGACCAAGCGCTGCGTAGCTTGCCGGGATGCGCCAGCGGACGTGCGTAACGTCTTCTGGCGTCGCCTGCCGTCCATCCACGCGCATCGTGTCCAGACGCCCCCATGAACGCCCGCTGTCTACGGAGACTTCCTGCATGTCGCTGGCGCTGCGCTGGTAGGCCAGGCGAGCGGGCAGGGGGTTGGTCAGGACGAAGCCGCCGGTTCCGCGCATTCGTTTCCACGTTACCACCGTCACTACCCGGTCCCCGCGCGCGAGCATGCTGGCGGGTTCCAGCCTGCGCCCGTTGAGGGCGTCCACCCGTTCCACGAAGACGGCGCTGTCGGTGGTGATGGCGGGGCTTGTCTGTGGGCCGGTGTGGGCGTGGGCGGGGAAGCCTCCGCCTGTAAGGGTGCAAGCTGCGGCGAAAAGCGTGGCGCAGAAAAGCGTGGCGCAGGTGTGTCTGCCTGTAATCACGGGTAATTCTCCCCCCGGCCGCCCGGTGCGGCTCTGCAGGGAGACTGTGATGCCAGTCACGAAAATATGGTTAAAATCCACCGATGACGAAAAAATGAAAAAGGTCTTCGCAAAGCCGTTGACAGCCCCGCGAGGCTGGCCTAGTGGCGGCGCTCCCAAGCGGACGCAACCGCAAGAACGCGGGTGTAGCTCAGTTGGTTAGAGTGCCGGCCTGTCACGCCGGAGGTCGCGGGTTCGAGCCCCGTCACTCGCGCCACTTGGGAAAAATGCTGGTAATCCAGCGACTTGAGGTAGTCTAAAAACCTCACATACATTGCTGCGCGGGTGTAGCTCAGTTGGTTAGAGTGCCGGCCTGTCACGCCGGAGGTCGCGGGTTCGAGCCCCGTCACTCGCGCCACTTCTCAGGAAGTGGTTCCAGCAGCAAATGAATGAAAAGGCCGGGCTTACGCTCGGCCTTTTTCGTTTTCGCGGCATATTTGTACGGCGACTTATTTGCCGACAGGCGCACTCCACCGCCCGGTCTCCATCCAGATCAGGAACCGCTTGAGCGGCAGCAGCCACACCACGCCCAGCACGATATAGACCGGCGTTTGCGCAAGCGCGTTCCATCCGCCGATCAGGGCGGGGACGTAGCTGGCGATGAGCATGGCGTAGAGGCCCAGCGCGACGACCAGCAAGAGCACCCCGAAAGGAATTCGCCAGGTCGGTGTCTCGCGCATGTCGTGTCCTCTTTTATACGTTATATATCCGCGTCGGCGTGACCACGGCGGCAAGGGGCCGATCGTGCGCTTCGACGGGCAGTTCCTCGGCCAACTGGCAGTCCCATGCAAGCCCGATTGCGGTCGCCTGCGGGTGCGCGGCAAGCCAGCGGTCGTAATGTCCGCCGCCCTGGCCAAGTCGATGTCCCTCCGCGGTGAAGGCGACCAGCGGCACCACCACGACGTCGGGCACTACGCGGTCGCTTTCAGCGCCGGGTTGAAACGCCCGCCACGGTCCCGATTCCAGGGCTTCGTCGTCCCACGGGTTGTCCCACGCGCGAAATTCCATCGCGGCTTCACGGGCGGCGAAGAAGGGCAGGGCGATACGGCGGCCATTCTCCGACAGCCAGCGCGCCCATCCCAGCGACGGGGCTTCGAAGCCTGTCGGATGATACAGGCCGACCGTCGCGTCCTGTGGAATGAGGGAAAGTACCGGTGCGGGCGGGCGATTGAGAATCAGCGCGCGCAGACTTTGCGGCAGAGCTTCGACATGCTCGGCACGAGCCTGCCGGAAACGGCGGCGTAAGACCGCCTTTTCATCTGCGATTTCAATGGGGGGTGACGGGTCCACCATGGGTCGTTTCCTAGAAAGTCTGCTAGATGACGCATTTCTGCGGGTTTGCGGTGGAAAATCGTTCCAACATCGCCACTATTTTGCAGTTTTGTTGGAAAGGTACTGGTCCGCGATCATGATCGCGCCGAGTATGCAGGCAAGGGTGCCGCCGATTATCTTCAGCCATCCCGTAAATTGCGATCCGTCGTCGAGCGTATGAAAGCCGGAGTAGGTGGTAAAGATGCCGCCGATGATGGTCATCGCGCTTTTGATCACGCCACTTTCTCCTCAAGGCTGCTGGCGATCGCGGCGGCGGTGATCGTGGGGTCGATCGGGCCGTACACCTTCAGCATCGCTTCGATCGCGGCCAGGCTGTGGCCGGTGATCGACGCAATCATTTCCTTGGGCATCTTGCGCCGGCGCAGGCGGACGACACGGGTGCGGCGCAGGTCGTGCCATACCAGTTCGTTCATGCTGGTGCGTCCGGTCATCTTCACCGCGTGATCGATCACCTTGTTCCAGCGGCGGATGAAGCGGCGCTCATTGAACGGGATGCCGTCGTTGTCCTCATCGACAATGACGTACGACAATAGGCGGCGCGGTTCGGCTGCGCGATCGCGGGCGCGATTGGTGCGCAGGGCCGTCTGCACCTTCTCGAGGATCTTCGGCTCCAGCGGGATTTCCATCCACACGTCCATGTCGGCGTCGCTGGTCTTCTGCTGGGCGAAGCTCCAGCCCATTACCTTGCCGTCAGGCCCGGCCAGCATTTCGCGCGTGGAGCGTTCGAACACGTCGAGCTCGGTCAGCTGGCCTTCGGTGAAGGCGATCAGATCGCTTTCGCGCTGGGCGGTGAAAAGGGCGATCTCGCGCGCAAGTGCCATAGAGGGCAGGCCAAGGTCATAGGCGGCCGCATCGAATGCCGCATCATCCTCTGGCGTCCAGATCGTCTTTCGTGCCGGCGGTGCGCCCAGGCCGAAGTTGGTGGCCGGGTTCGATCCCTTGGCGATGATGTCTTCGCTTTCGGCAAACGCCATGACGACGCGCAGGGTCTTGAGCAGGTGATGGGCGCCGGCGTGGCCGAGGCCGCCTTCCGCGATCGGCTTGGCTATCGCCTTGCGCAGTGCGGTGACGCGGGCGGGCGTGACGTAGGCGACGGGGTGCTTGCCTGCCCACTCCTCCAAGCGCCGCAAAGAGGGCTTGTAGGTCTTGATTGTGTTCGGCTTGAGCAATGGCCTACCTGAGGCATCCTTGCCCTCCAAGCGCTCCCTACGGTATCTCTCGATGAGAGCGCCGAACGTGCCGGCCTGCCGGCGGGGGGCGATCTGCGCTACCTGCGTGCCGCCGGCCTTCCACTGATCGACCTTGGTGTTCTCGGCCTCTGCAGCGAGCATTGCGGCCGTGCGGTTCTTGCCCAGGGAAATCGCCTTCCATCCGGCGTCCTTCAGAGTCTTGCTGGGTTGCCAGTACCAGCTGGTGATGCCGGCCTTGTTCGTCTTGCCTACCAGGCAGGGGATGCGAATGTCCGCCATGGATCAACCCTCCTGATGGCGCGTGCGGCGGCCGTCCTGCTGCGCCTGGCCTTCGACCAGGTTGGACGGGAATGCCGGCGACAAGTGACGTTCCAGCTTGCGGCAGCGATCGGCATGCTCAAGCAGCGCGGCGGCAATGTCCTTCAGGAAGCCTTCGTGAAGCTTGACCTGGCCGGAGGTGAGGCGGCTGACGGTCTTTTCCGAGCAGCCCAGTGCGCGGGCGGCGCTGCGCGTTCCGCCAAGGGCATCCACCGCCTGGCTGAAAAGTTCAATCTGGTTTTCGGGTGTGGTCATTACCGGGCCCTTTCTGCCCAGGAGCCAGCCCCATGCCGGCGTCCGTTGGGGCGGACTATGAGTCCGCCCCATGGAGTTGTCAATTCAGACTATTGCGAGCTTAGGTACCGCGCGAATGAATGAGAGCCCTTGCTTATCGCAGTACCGTTTGAAGGCTGCTTCATGAAGCTCGCCGGGCAGCATTTCGATGCTGTGGCCTACAGTGCCCCCTTTCCAGGAGCCTTTCCGCCTTCCGACTTCGGATGAGAAACGAAGGTCCAGTGAACGGCTAATCTTGTCCGGCCAAAGCAGAGAGAGCCATTTGAACTTGCCCTCGCCCCGCTTCCACTGCCGCTCCTCAATCCTTGTCGTGGCAGTAATGAGTTCGCCATCGAAATCCTTGAACTGGAAAGAGGACGTCGGACAGGCATCCTGCAGGGCTCTTTCGGCGTCCCAGTGATTTCGCCACGCGCCATCGCCGATCTTGGTGCGCCTGCCGCGTTCGGGAATGGTGGCAAAATGATCGCCGTTGAGATCGTACAGGCTGTGGCGAACATGCCTCCATGCCTTCCAAGGGAAAAACCAGACCTTCGATTTGGTGCTTTCGCTGCTATGGGTTTGTGCCCCGTAATGAGTATGAAGCGCGCCATCTACAGCGGAGAGCCCATATTCCTTGCGGTACTCGTCCCAATATCCACCGGCCGGCGATTTGCTCCACTCGTAGTGTGAGGTATCCACCCACTGTCTGTAGGGCTTGATGATGGCGGGAAGGGCTACGATCAGCGTGTGGCCGAAACCCCGGAGGCGCAAGCTGCACTCCAGATGTTCTTCTTTGCCGGACACCAGCATGATGCCGAAAGGCCGATAATGCCTATCATCTCGGCTGTAGGTGAATGGTCCGAAGTAGCGGTCGTTGTCCGACCATCGAGCGCGGTATCGGCGCTTACCGAAGGCCATGGGGATCCTCCTCAGTTAATTCCGGCATCCGGCCGGCGCGGGTCTCGTTGGGTCAATCGCCCGCTCCGTCCTCGGTGAAGGCGGCCGCACATGCGGAAAAGCCGTGTCCGTCCACGTGAAGGCGATCTTCCGGACAGGGTAGGTCGCAGGCTTCGCAAACGGATGCCCGGTCATGTGATATTGCTTTCCGCCACGCTGACGCTCGAAGGTCTTCCAGTTCCCTACTCGTTAGCGTCTGGTAATTGCGGGCGCTGACTTCGAGCGTGCCCGCCTGCAATTCCGCAAGAACTGCGGCCGCACCGTCCGGGGTCGAAACATCGTAAGGTATGCCGAAGATGCGATTGTGCCGCCCCCGCACCGCTTGGTTTAAATCGACAATGGAATAGAGGTAGGTTCGGCGGGCATTGAAAGGCTTTACGAGGATCGCGAACCTTTCGTCTTGGGCCACGACGGTGTAGCGCTGACGCTCATCGTCGAACTTGATCTTGTCGCCAACGCTCACGCTTACCCCCAAATCCAGTAGCCGACGAGAACGCCGAAACCGAAGATCCCGCCATTGACTAGAAGGATGGCCATCAGATCATCATCGTTCATGCGGGCACCCTGAACCCGGCAGCGTTGCGATGGCCGCCTCCACCAAACTTGGAGGCAAGGGCGCCCACGTCCTCGCGTTCGTCTTCGGAGCGAAGCGAGAACGTGACGGAATGCTGGCCAGCCACGCGCAGAGCGGCAAATGCCGCGCCGGGATAGCGGTCGAGCAAGCGGTGTCCTGTCTCGCTGACCAGCAGGTAAGGGCAGTCGACCGTCACCGCGGGCAGTCCGTCGATCTCTGTCATCCAGGCGCGGTCCATGATCTCTTCGATCAGGCTGTCGCGATAGGCGGCTATGGATGCACCGGTGCGAATGAAGTTCGCGGTGTTTTCGGCTGCGGCTTCCCAGCGTTCGAACGTCTTGGGCCCCGACGAAAGCGCGAGGTGAAGGTGGTCGGCCGCTTCGGGCCGATCGGGGCGCCAGAGGTCGCGCGCTTCGACCAGGTCGATCAGGGCAGGCCGACCAGCGTCGCGGCCGAACGTAAAGTCCCACGCCATGCCGGCGCCAGATCGGTCCATATCGAACAGGGCGATAATCGGCGGCCGCCCGTTGAGCTCGTTGAGATCGCGGAGCATGCCGGGGATATCACCAGGCGCTATCGTTCCAGGTGCACTCTCCCTGAAGCGGAAGGGCTCTAGGGCCTGCTCGGCAGTCTTGTGATGATCGAGGATAACGATCGATGCGACGCCATGCCGCCAGATCATGTCGGCAAGCATTTCCTGCGGGAAGCTGAAATCCACGATCAGGACGTGCTTACCGCGCGCATCCTCCAGCCCCGGGCCCATCCCGTAATTGCGGGCGATGTAATCGGCCTCGGGCCACCGGCGCTGGCAGCACCATGCGGCCGTGAAGCCGTCCATGCACTTGTCGTGATAGATCACGATGTCGGGTTTCCACGTCAAAGCGCCATCTCCTGTTGCGCAACGCCCGATCGCGCGGCGATTTCTGATTCGATTGCCATCCACTCTTCGCGGGCGGCGTGTTCCTGCTGCGCGGGGGTGGTGGTCGACCAGTGCGGCCATGCACCGCTTTCGGGTCGCCAGTCGTAACCCAGTTCGTAAAGGGCGCGCATGCATTCCAGGCAGTGGATGCGGCGGCGGGCGGCGTCGGCCGTCAGCCGGGCATTCTCGACCATGCGGGGATAAGTGCGGCGGCGGTAGTCAAGCTCAAGCGCGATCGCGCGGCGGCGTTCGTGCCAGCTGAAGCGGTGCGAGCGTTCCACCTTGAGCGGGTTGATTGCCGGCTTGCCTTCCGCGATCGGCGCGCGGGACTGGCGAAAGCGCACCACGTCCTCAAGGATGGCGGCGAACATGGTGATCTGGCGATCCGCTTCGGCCTGGCTGAGCCCTTCGCCTACCATCTTTGGCAGGGTTGCCTTGCGGTGTTCCAGTTCACGCGAGATCTCCGATCGGAGATCCGGCCAGGACACGTCGGGAAAGGCGTGGTGCGGGGTCACTGCCTTGGCTCCGAAGCCATCAGCATAAGCGGCGCAGATCGCTGGCAAACTTCGTGGAAGAACCGTAGTTCATCATCTGTGAGAGGTCGAGAAAACGCAACCATGACGACCCTGTCGTTGTCGGCAGTGCGGCTCACCCCCGAGCATTTGAGCGCGATATCTGTCGGCTTCATGCCGCCAATCTCCGCGCCTGAGTGATCGCGGCCAGCAGCTTGGCGCTGCCGCGCACGATCGCCGCGTTGTTGATCCGGCCCATGTTGCCGGCGTCGTAATAGGTGACGGTCCGCTTGACCGTTGCGAACGACAGGGCGAGATCGCGCGAGATCTGCTGCATCGAGCGGACGGCTTCCCACCGGTCCATGATGCGGATCTCCTGCGGGGTGAGGTGCGACATCAGCCGGCCCACGCTTCGATGTGAGTAGCGGCCGCGCGGCGCAGGTGGTCGACGGCGAGGATCTCTTCCGCGATGGACGGATTGCGTTCGCGCAGCTGCTCAAGGTGGTCGATCTCGATGTCGCATGCGAGCTTCAGGGCTTCTGCAAGGAAGCAAATCACCGCCACGTCATCGAAGGCGCGAACTGCAGCCGGGCCTTCGGCGTGGAACCGCATCAGTTCGACCATGGCGTTCCCGGCCTGAGTGGCTGCGATCAGGCTGGCCCGATCGTTCCTGGTCATGGAAGTTCCCATCAGTAGGGGATCTCCTCTTCGTCGATCCTGTCCGGATCGATGCAGGTGGCGACGCAAACGGGCTGCTGTTCGATCGTGAGTTCGAGCGTGGCGCCGCAATCGCATTTCACGATCTCGTCTTCGCCGTCGCAGTGGTCCGCGTAGCAGTTGGGGCAGGTCCAGCGATCGTCGACGCCGGGGTTTGTAAGGCGGTGGTCGCCACTGATCGGATTAGAAGGCAGGGGCATCGTCGTGCCTCCGAAGATCTGCGGCAGCCAGGCGACCATCGGCGCGGCGCGCGCGTTCGGACGGGTACGGCTCAAGCCATTCGTAGAACTCCGGCCATTCCTCCCACGCGCCGCCAGTGCGCCAGGCGCGCAGGAAGTCGATCGCTTCTCCCGGATCGCTGTAGACATCGAGGGCCCATTCGAGCGCCTGCGTTGCCGTACCGTGATCGCCATAGGGTCTGCCGGTGTTGGGGTCGAAATCCTCCCAAGGCGGATCGACGAAAGACACGGGCGCGCCATTCAGCCTGAAGATGCAGCGCGGCGATATGTCATTGCGTGACTTGCTGCAGGCCCAGTTGCCCGACCATCCGGTGAAAGTGGCGGTGCGTGCAGTACCGGGGCAGCTGGTGAAGGCGATGCGGTCGCCGGGCTTGAGGGCGGCGCGGGCGCGGTCGATGGCGCGGATGTTCTGCGCGCGGAACAGGAGGCCGAGCGGGGCAACCATCAATCGATCCCCAGCGCGGACTTGTACGTGTCCATGAGCATGTCGATTTCGCGGCGATCGTCGGGCTTCATCTTGCGCAGGCGAACCATGGCGCGCATGATCTTGATGTCGTAGCCGACCGCCTTTGCCTCGTTGTAGACATCGCGGATATCGTCGCTGATGCCCTTCTTTTCCTCCTCGAGCCGCTCGACGCGTTCAATGAGCAGGCGCAGGCGCTCGTCGGTGTTTTCTGCCATGGTTCCCTCTCAGGCGAAGATTGCGCCGGCCATTGCGGCGGCGACGATCAGGGCGATGATCCAGTGTTCGGGCTGGATGCGGTGGTTGCGGTCTTCCAAGTGCCTCTCCCGGGCTTATGGTTCAGAGGAAGTCGTCTTCGCCCGGATCGTCGGGCGGGCGGGCCAGCTCCTCGAGCTCGGCATCGATCCAGTCGATCGCGGCCAGGCACAGGGCGGCAGTGTTCACCAGCTGGCGGCGGGCGATATCGTGCGCACCATGGCCGCGACTGGCGTATTCGATGGCGGCGGACAGGCGCCGGGTGATCTGGTGCATCAGGCTGGGCTGGCCGTTGGGGCCGAACTGCCGTGCACTATAGAGGGCGGTTTCCCGATCGCGTTGCGGTGTGTGGCCGTACTTCAGGATCTGTTCCATCCGCGCGGCCATCACGTCTTCGATCGCGCGCACGGGCACGCCGCTGAAAGTTGCCCCTCCCGCCGGCGCGCCATGGGCAAACGCGCTGACGGGAGGGGAGGCGGGCGCATCGTCCACCGCGGCGCAGGGGGCGGCCGGTTGGGTGGTGGTGGGCGATGCGCCTTCCCTGGTGCGACCCGAGGGAAACTGGGGAAGGCTGCCGTCAACAGCTTCGGCGCCGGATTTAACCGAACTATGTACCGGGCCCGCCTTGCCTTGGGCCAAACCGTCTTGCGACCCGGCGGGCGCTGCTGCTCCACCCGCCGGGCCTTCCTTTCCCGACGCTTCTCGAGGCGACCCAACAGGGTTACGTGCGCAGTCGGCGGGAAGGGGATCGTTGAACATCGTCAGTTGCTCGCCTGCAGGATGGCGAGGTGGATCCGCGCGGCGATGGCGCCGATCAGGATGCTGGCGGGCATGGCCAGCGCGAAGAACTTCACGATGGTCTTCATCGCCAGGCACCCTCTAATCCGCAAAAGTGGAGGAGGGGCCGGATCAGCATCAGGCCAAGCGCCAGCCCGCCGATTGCGCCGCCGATGCCGCCCGCTGCGGACTGCAGCAGGTGGCACTGGATCATCTCGTGCGGTCGCTTGCAGTCGATGCGATCGATCCAGGCGGTGACGCGGCGGCTCACTGGAGCACCTGCGGCAGATCGAAATCGCCGCGCTCGATCTGCGCGATGACTTCGCCAAGATGATCATAGATCTGGCGCGCGAAACGAAGCGGGGTGACCGCGATGGTCGACGTTCCGTCCGGGTGCTTGACGCCAATAGCCAGTCCTGCGCCCGCATTTGGAACGTGCAGGCCGCCAGCGACGATGTGTGTAACGCCGTCCGCGCTTGATCCGGGCGCACATATGAAGTCCGTGCCCACCGCACGAAAGCCCTTCATTTCGGGGGCGATGGCTGAAGTCGCGCTCATGCCGCTTCTGCCGGAAATGGATGAACGCGATCGAGCAGGTAGCACCCGCTGATGCCGTGCACCCAGATGACGGCCGAGTGGCCGGACAGCACCTGTGCGACGGACAGGGTTTCGCTGACGACAGCTTCCCCATTGTCGCGGACGACGGCGCAGGTTGTGCCGACCGGGTATTCGGCGTTGAAGCGGTCACACTGCAGCTGCAGGGCGTCGCGGTGTGGATCGGGAAGCACGTTGGTCATGCTGCCAGCGCCCCCTGTCCGCAGTGATCGCAGTAAAAGGTACGATCGCAGCAATCCGCCCAGGCAGCGACGTGCAGTTTGGAGCCGTCATTAAAGGTGACAGAAATCCCGGTGGCGTATTCCATCTCCATGTCCCGGATTTCGTCGCGCCAGTCGGTGCGGGCGATTTCCTCGGCTCGGTAAATGTGCAACCGCTGGCTGTCTTCGCCAGCGAAGGAGAACTGCGCCAGGTCGGCGATCGACGTGACACTGCCGAAGATTTCGGCGGTGTTGTCGACAGAAAGGTGCAAGCCCATCAGCCCCGCCCCCCGCGAATGAGGCGGAAGTTGCCGAGGCAGGCGGCGGCCTGGTCCATTTCGTGGGCGGCAGCATCCTTCGCGGCATTGTCAACGCTGATGGCGTTGTCGGGCGGAAGGAAGTCGTTGAGCCAGGCGTCGACCGCGTTGCGCAGCCACTGGCTTTTCATGGTGACGTCTTCGACCAGATGGCCGCGCACCATATCGGGCAGCGGGGGCGGGAAGCCCTTATCGCGCACCAGCAGCGTGACATACTGGACTATCCGGCGATCCTTGAAATCGATGCGGCCAAGGCGGCGCCGGATGTAGTGAATGCTGACCGTTCCCGCGTCAGCAGCTCCCTGCAGAGGGAGGATCGAGTGTACGGACACATAGGCCTCCGTTCGTGTGAACGGGGCCTTTCTAAGTCTAAATGACTTAGTATGTCAAATAGTCTTATTTGGGGGCGTCGATTTCACGTTCTAGCGCGGTTAAAGCGGCGTAAGCTTCGGGGTGTCTTAGGTGTAAAATGGTTCCAACCGACCGCTGCTTGGCTTCCGCCTTAGCTCCTTCGAGATAGCTGTGCGCAGCAGCAACCGAAGCGGCGCGCTCTTCGCCGCGTCCCTGGCTGAATTTTATCAGGTCCACGAGAAAGATGCGTTCTTTCGTTCGGCAATATTCGAGCGCCCCTATTGCTAGGCTTAGGGGTTCTTCTGGGAGATGGCTGAGCTGTCGAGAGGAAAGGTCGACGCACGAGAACCACGCGTTCCCGCTTTCGATCGACGCTGCATCTAGATCCGAAATTGGCGATGCCGCCAGTAGGATCGCCGCGCTAATCAAGCGACCTTCTTGCCCTCGCCAAGGTCGCGGATTGGCTCGACTACGCGGGCTATCATCTGTCGCTGAAGTGGTTCGGCTTCCCGGAATTTGTGGACGAGCTCACGTTCGTCCTGTTCCAAGCGATCAGGATTGTCTTCATCGCTAAGAAGATCAACCATTCTAACATCGAGGGCCTTCGCAATCCGACGAGCCCACTCGAAAGTGAGGTTGCGGCCGCCGTTCTCCAGATTTCCAATCTGGGTCTGGTGAAGGCCCACGCGTTCGCCCAGCTCGGTCTGAGAAAGACCGGCTTTCTTGCGATACTCACGGATGCGGTTGTCCGGAAACATGGCGATAACGTAAGTCATACCGACTTAGTGTGCACTGCAAAACTTGTCTTGTCCATTGACGTGATAAGTCCCATTGTCTTATCCATGGCGTTCGCGAGGAGTGATACGTTGTGGCCTACGGCGATGCGCTGAAAAAATGGCGGGAAAGCACGGGCAAGACGCAGGCCGAGCTGGCCTGCGAAATCGATGCTCACCCCCAATACGTCAGCGACATCGAGCGTGGTGTGCGGCGTCCAGGCATGCGGGTAGCAATGTCCATCCGTCGCGCAACGAACGGTGCTGTCGGCCTCGACCTCCTTGATGAAGCTGCCTGAGCCATGTCCGGGCATGCTTTCCCCCTAACAGCAACCGTCCCCCTGACGGCACTTTCCGTGAGGCCAAAGCTGGCGGGCAACTCTGTTAGTTTGGTTAACAAACGTGGTAACCATGTTGGTTTTCCCGCTGATCTTGCGGGATTAAATTCCTGTAACCGGGCGTCCTGACGTGAGCGGGGGGGGCAAGTCATGGCGATCAGACGGCGTGCACCGGCAGCCGCTACGCCTGCGTCTGGCAGCATGGCGGGACCGCGAGAGGCAGCGTCGGTCCATCGCGCAAATGCCGCCCGAAACCAGAGCGCGCGCCGAACGAGTGGCGGCCGTGATGCGCCGGGTCGAGCAGATCACCCCTGTTGCCCATATCGGTGATGGCGCGTCATGGCGGAGGGAAGGGTTGGCCGGCCTCCGCCTCGATCGCGACTTGCTTATCGCGCAGGAGGTGGGGCGATCGCGTCCCGGGCGTCCAGCAGGATCCGGCCCATCTCGTCCAAGGCCCGAACCATGTTAGCGCGGTATTCAGCGCTGAAGTCTTCGCGCGCTTCAAAGGCGGCGACCATCGCTTCGTTCCAGCGCTCGATCTCTGCTCGATCGAACTGGCGCGCTGCTAGGCGCGCTGTGACCAGTTGCATTACTCGCAGTTCCGCCCACATGCGATTGAGCTCGCCGCGCAAGTCCTCGTCCATTGCAATATCCTGTCGTGCTGGTTGTGGTGATCGCACGATGACCGGAAGCCGGTCCGCCCACAAGGCGGGCCGGCGGAAGGGCTGTTGATGGCGGTCTATTCCGTTCCCGAGATCGCAGACAAGATCAATGCGCTGGCGCGCGAGCTGGCGCAGGAGTTGCTGCCGAACGGCCATTTCAACCCGAACCGCACGCGCTGGTTCTTCAGCGGCATTCCCGATACCGGCAATGGATCGAGCGCCTATGTGGAGCTGGCCGGCGCCAAACGGGGCAAGTGGTTCGATTACGGCAATGCGGCGCCCGGTGAGGACAAGGGCGACATGCTGGACCTGCTGCAGCTGAAGCTGGGGCTGGTCGACAAGCGCGCCGCGATCGAGGAAGCGAAGATCCGCCTTGGCATCCAGGACGACTGGAAGCCGGGCAAGCCTGCCCAGCTGAGCCCGGAAGAGCGCACGCGGCGGGCGGAGGAAGCCCGCGAACGGGCGGCGGCGCGCGAGGCGGAAGCCGACAAGGATCGCCAGGCGAAGGCGCGGGGCGCGAAATCCCTGTTCCTGAAGGGCGGGCCTATCGCGGGATCCCCGCCCGAGGCGTACCTGCACGGCCGCGCGATCGACGGCGGGGCCAAGTGGCCCGGTGCGCTGCGATATCATCCCGAGGTGTGGAACCGTGCCGCGGGCTGCAAGGTGCCGGCGATGCTGGCGGCGATCTATCGCGCCGATGGCGAACAGGTGGGAACGCACCGCACCTATCTGCAGAACGATCGCGAACGGGGCTGGTGCAAGTTCGACTGCGGCGATGCCAAAATGGTGCTGGGCAACATGTGGGGCGGGTTCATCCCGATCCACAAGGGCGCCAGTGGCCGGTCCATGGCGAACGCCGTGGCCGGTGAGCCGGTCTACGTCACCGAGGGGATCGAGGATGCCCTGGTGGTGCGGATGATGAAGCCCGATGCCCGGATCGTTGCGGCGATCAGCCTGGGCAACATCGGCGCCATCGTGCTGCCGGGCGCGATCGAGCGCCTGGTGATCGTGGCCGACCGCGACACCAACGCCAAGGCGCAGGAGCAGCTGGAACGGTCCATCGCGCAGCAGCAGGCGCGCGGGCTGGACGTGCGCCTGGTCATGCCGCCGGCGCATTGGGGTGGCGAGCCCGTGAAGGACATGAACGATTGGCTGGTGGCCTGGCTGAAGGGTGAGCGCCGCCGGCGGGAGGCGATGGCATGAGCGGGCTTACGCGGTGGGGCTTCGATCGTGCGACGGGGCGCAGGAAGCGGCCGGTGCCTCTGGTGCGGCCCGTCCTGCTGCTGGCGCGGATCCGCACAGCTATGGCTGCATTCAGCCCTGAGATCGAACGCCTTGAAATAATCGCCAGTTCGCAGGGTAGGGCAGCGGCAGCCCGACCGGTTCATGTCCGGAAGGTCGCAGGTTCGAGTCCTGCCCCTGCAACCGCCATCCATGCGAAAGCGCGTGTTGAAGCGCCGGCCCCGATGCTTGAACGGGCTGGCGTGGAGCGCGTGAGTAGGCCCGCTGCAGGGCGGTCTGCAGCTGCAACGTCTGAGGTTATGGACGTGACAGCCGGAGAGACGGCACCCGAATTCGAAACCTCGAAAGTCGGCGTAGAGGCCGCGACGTGCAACCCTGCTGCGTTCGCGGAAGAGCCGGTGAGTAGGCCTGCCGACGGGCTTTCGTCGGCCCCGGAGCGGCGGATTACGACCCCGGCCGCTCCGGGCCCTGTACCTTATTCCCATCCCAATTGGACCGCGCCTGCCTGCCGCATCGACATATCGTCGGTGCCGAGCGGCATGGAGCGCACATTCAAAGGCAAGCCCATGGAACGCACCCCGACCCCCGCGATGGCGCAGGGCATGGCCTATTGCCGCTGCCATCCGGAAGGGCTGGTACCCGAATGGTTCGGGCGTGACTGCATCGAGGCGCGCTGCGGCCTGAAGGTGCGCGGATCATGAGCAATCCGCTGCAGGAAGCGCTGGACAACCCGTTCGAAGCGCCGGAGTTCGCCCAGGCGGGTGACACCGGGCCCGAACTGGATCGGCAGGGCGAGGACGATTACGAGCGGTTTCCGCCTGGGTGCCCGGTGAAGGTGCTGGGCAATCAGCAGGACATCAGCGGCAAGCAGACCTGCTATTACCTCAACTGGAACGGCCAGCTGGTGGGTCTGGAGGCGGGTAATCGGCATGGCAAGCTGGGGCTTGCGGCGCTGTTCGGCCCGTCCATCGGGTGGCTGGAGGCGCATTATCCGATGTGGTCGAAGCCCGTGCGCGAGCAGATCGACGGCAAATGGGTGATCGTGCAGGAAAGCAAGGTCATCGGTTTCGACCAGGCCAAGGCGGCCCAGTCGCTGGTGATCGAGGCGGTGCGCAAGGGTATCTTCGACCCGGCCGGGCGCATGCGCGGGCGCGGTGCGCATCGGCCGGAGAAGGGCGCGGGCGGGCTGGTGCTCCACTGCGGCAACAAGATCCTGGTGAGCGTGCCCAATGCCGAAGGCGGCATCAAGGACTGGCGCTGGATCGATGCGGGCGAGCATGAGCGGTTCGTCTACCAGGCCGGTGAGGCCACGCCCCGGCCCTGGCACGGGCGCGCCAGCGAGAAGCATGCGCGCAAGCTGCTGAACCTGTTGCAGACGTGGAACTGGAAGCGGCCGGAGCTTGATCCCATCCTGTGCCTGGGCGCGATCGGCGCCGGCATGGTGGGCGGGGCGCTGCACTGGCGCCCGCACGTGTGGATCACCGGCCCACGCGGTGCTGGCAAGTCGGAGCTTAACGGCAAGGATGGCGTGGTGCACCGGATCTACGGCACCGGCGTGTTCCGTACCAGCAACACGACAGCGGCCGGGATCCGATCGCACCTGAAGAATTCCACTGTGCCGGTGATGATCGACGAACGCGAGGCCGAGCGGGACAACCGCAAGAACGACGAGATCATCGAGCTGGCGCGTATCGCATCCAGCGGTGATACGGCGACGCGCGGATCCAGCGACCATTCGGGCGTGGAATTCACGCTGCAGAGCTGTTTCTGGTTTTCGTCCATCCTGATCCCGCCGCTGTTGCCGCAGGATCGCAGCCGCCTTGCCATTCTCGAGCTCAAACCCATCCCGGAAGGGGTGGCGCCGCCGCCGGAGCTGCGCACCACGGACTTTGGCGACATGGGCCGCCACCTGATGCGGCGCATGGTCGATGGCTGGGCGCGTCTGCAGGATACCAAGCTGAAGTTCCACAAGGCACTGGCGGCGATGGGGCATGACAACCGTGCCTGCGACCAGTTCGGCACGCTGCTGGCCTGTGCCGACGTGCTGCTTGCCGATCGCGTCGACGTGGTGCCGTCTGATGAGCTGATTGCCGACTGGGTGGCGTACTGCCGCCCGCAGCGCATGTCTGAGGTGACGGACACCACGGCCGATCACGATGCCTGTCTGCAGCACATCCTGACCAGCATGGTCCAGGCGCGCGGCGGTGATGAGCGTGAGCAGCTGGCGACGTGGATCCACCGTGCGATGGTCGCCTCGTCCAATCACATAATGGAGAGCGGCGCGGTCGAGAAGCTTCATGACAAGCTGCACCAGCTGGGCCTGAAGCTGGTGAACGCCAAGCGGCATCCGGAAGCTGTGAAGGACGGCAAGGTCACCCCGGCCCGCTGGGGGGCGCAGACATTCTCCAACGCGGCGCCAGGCTATCTTGCCGTGGCCGCCGGGAAGCATGTGGCGCTGCTCAAGATGTTCGAGAACACCGAATGGTCCGGGGCTGTCTGGAAACAGTCCCTGGAGCGCGTTCCGGGCGCCCTGGGCGTGGATGGGGTGAAGTTCGGACATCACAAGTCCCGCGCTGTCCTGGTGCCTCTGGCGGCCGTCTTCGACGAAGAGGATCTGCCCACCGAAAGCAGGCCGGATAAGGCATCGGACTGGCTGCGCGAGCAGCTGCAGGAGCACGGCTGATGCATATCTTTGCGGCATCGTCAATGCACTATAATATGACCATTAAAGCGGACATACATTCGCTATTGACACAGCCTTTGAAGCCATTCGCGATAGCTGTCGTCGCATCCGCGTGTCGCGGATTTGCGGCAGGGCTTTACCTGGCCGAATGCGCGCCGATCGAAGGGCTCGCTACACCGATCGGCCGGGCGCCTGCGTGCGGCCGCAGCGGCGCCGCAGGCGACGCGAACAGCGGCCGCTCCTTCTGTCTCTCCCCCGCCCCCGCCGGCATCCTGTGGGCTGGCCTGGAGCCGCTGAGCGCGCGCCCCGACCCGTCATCTCGCTTGACCCCGGCCCGTTGGCAGTCCAAGAGTTTGGATGGCCAGTCGCGGAGCCCAAACGGGGCAGGGATGGCGGTTCCAAGCGGAACCGTGCTGGAACTTCCGTGGAACTGCCAACTCACTGACATTGCTGCATTTTCTTGCTGGTTCCAGAGGTTCCGGATTTTCCCTCGCGTACATGTGTGCGCGTGTGTGTGCGCAAACGCGCGCGTATATGCGCGAGGGTCATTTGCTGGAACTCTGGAACTTCATAACAATATCTATGTATATCAGATAGATAATGGTTCCAGAGAAGTTCCAAAGCGGTTCCGGGCTGGAACCGGCATAGCGGCACGGCTGGCGTTCGGCGGAAAGCCTAGCGAATTCAATATTCTAGCCGGTGGATATTCGGCTCACCGGGCGGAATGGGCCTCCAGGGCCGTAATGCACGGGGGCGCACGCAAAACTTTCGGGATCGGAAACGCCCAGGCGGGGGCGGGCGGGGTGCGCGGGATGGGCTGGCGAGGCGTCGGTCTGGTCGGATCGGCCACCTCGACCAGACGCGGGCAGAATGGCGGAATTCCGCCGTTCTCGGGCACTGCTCCGGGGGCTGTTGGAAAGGCGATGTTGGAAGGGTCGCACGAAAGGCGCGGAAATGCGCCATTCTGGCGGGTGCGTCGGATGCCTGTCAGGCCTACGCACGGCACCCCCTGGCAGGCCCCCCGGGGGCCTCGATCGGCCTCCGCACCCCCCATCGCCCCCTTCGCGACGGCTCCGCTGCCGTGCACCCTGGCGCACGATGGTTTCGGGATTTCGGGCCGGCTGGCGATCCTTGATCACGGACACGTGCGCAGGCTTCTGGCCCAGCGCCATCCTAGGGGTGGCGCGATCGGGTCGGGGTGTGGGGAAGCCGGGCCTAAGACCCGCGATGCGACTGCGGGTCAGGGTGATGGCGATGCTCTGCGGGGAAATCCGCGGCGACCTGGGCACCGTAGAACGGGAGGTGCGTGTGTCAACTAAGCCCGGTGGAAAAGGTGAGGCCGACGACATGATCGGGCAGGCCAAGTCCATGTTCGAACTTGCCCAGGCGGAGGAGGAGCAGCTGAGCCTGCTGGACCCCGTGACGCCGGAGGAGATGGCGGACGCGCGCGAGCGGCTTGGGCCGAATGCGGGCAGGCTGGCGGTTCTGCGCGCGGCGCGCGAGCAGCGGGGGCGCGGGCGCCCGAAGGGTGCGCGGAACAAGCGCACCGAGGATTTCGCGCGGTACCTGCTCGGCTTCGGGCAGCACCCCGCGATCACGATGATGCAGATCCAGTCGACGGATCCCGAAGTGCTGATCCAGGCATCGGAACAGGAAAAGGTCCATAGCTTCCGCAAGGACGGCACCCCGAACGTCGTTACCGAGCGCATGACGTATGAGGCTGCCCAGGCGCTGCGCGTGCGCTGTGCGGAAGGCCTGCTGCCCTACATCGAGAGCAAACGGCCGGTCGCGGTCGACATGACATTCTCGAACCTTTCCGACCTCATCATCGCTGGTGAAACCCATAGCGAGGACCATGTGCGCAGCATCATCGACGCCGAATTCACGCCGGTGGATACCGATGGGGAGAACGGCGAGTGAGCGAGGGTGCCAAGCCGCGCATCATGCGTTCCCCCGGGCCGGTGGCGGACGCGTTCCTGCGATCGCGGGCGTTCATCAAGATCTGCCTGGGCCCGGTGGGTTCCGGAAAGACGATGGCGATGCTGAATTCGGGCCTGATGGTCGGCGCCCGTCAGGGGGCGGTCGAGGGGCCAGGCGGTATCCTGCGGCGCTCTGCACGCATCGGCGTGATCCGCGAAACCTATCCTGCGCTGAAATCGACCACGCTGAAGAGTTGGTTCCGTATCGTCCCCGAAAGCGAGGGGGTGTTTAACTGGACGCCACCTTACACGCACAAGTTTTCCAAGATTATCCGGCGCGACAAGAAAACGAACAACCCGCTTGAGATAGTCGATCTGGAATTCGAGTTCCGCGCGATCGGTGATCAGTCGGTGGAGGAAGCCTGCCGAAGCTGGGAGGTCAACGCGGCGCTGGTGGAGGAGCTGGATCTGCAGCCGCCGGATCTCATCCCGTTCCTGACCGGGCGTGTCGGCCGTTTCTCGGATCTTGACCCTAGCCTGGTCGTGGATCCGCAGATTGTTGCGGTGCTCAACATGCCCGACGTGGAAAGTCACGCATACCAGCTGGCGATGGATCGTCAGATCGAGGGGCTGTCCGACGATGAAGCCAAGTTGCTTGAGGAGACGCTGCAGGGCCGCAAGCTGATCGATACGTACATCCAGCCCGGTGGGATGGAGCCGGATGCTGAGAACCTGCACAACCTGCCGGGCGGCCGGGGTTACTACGTGCTGCAGATCGCGGCGAACAAGAACAAGCCGGGCTATGTCGATCGCATGGTGCACTGCAAGCCGGTGCCGTTGATGCACGGCATGCCCGTAAATTCGGGGTTTGTGTTCACCCGTCATGTCCGCGAATGCCAGTGGGACCGCCGGCGCAAGCTGATCGTGGGTATCGACAACGGCTTGTTCGCCGCTGCGGTCTTCTGTCAGCGCAATGAGCTGGGGGAATTTCGCACTTTGGGCGAGGTGGTCAACCTTGCGCCTGGCGGGAAGGGCCTGCTCAAAGTTGGCCCGACCGCCTTCGGCAAGAAGGTTAGGCAGGCGCTGCTCGATCAATTCCCGGGGATCACGGCCGAGGACGTGAAGCTGGTGGGCGATCCTGCGATGTTCGCGGCGGCCGACCGGACCGATGGCGAACAGGACTGGCGCAAGGCCGTTGAGGTGGCACTTGATTTTGGTCGGATCCACAAGGCCAAGAGCAATCGGCAGCTGCTGCGCAATACCGCGATCTGGAACGCGCAGGGCGAGCAGGACGGGTATTACATCGATCCGCGCTGTAAGCATCTGATCAAGGCGCACATCGGCGGATATCGCTACCAGAAGGCGGAGCTTGGCACGGGTGAAACGCGTGGCGAGCTGGAGATTGCCGAAACCATTTACACCCACGTTGCCGATGCCGAGCAGTACGCCGCGCTGGAGGGCGAGCACGTGATCTCTGACATTCGCGGGCAGCCCCGGGGCGGTGGCCATGCTGTGGTGAATGAAAGTGATTTTGACGTTTTCAGCGGGAGTTAGATCGATGGGTAAGATCGTCAAAGGGATCGGCAAGTTTCTGGTCGGCGGGGTGGTCGGCGGCCTGCTCGGCCTGGGTGGCAAGGCCAAGACGCCGCAGGCGATGGCGACCCCCACGCGCGATGACGCGCTGGAGCAAATCCAGGATGAGGACGAACTGCGCCGTCGCAAGGGGGCCGCGTCCGACATCCTCAACGGATCGACGGGGGCGCAGGCGGCGATCTCCTCGGTGGGCCGCTTTGTGCCCGGTAGCTGACAAGGGAGTTAAGTTATGTCCGATAAACAGGAACAAGATGGCAGCGCCGAAAGCGCGGAAGCGGCCATGAAGGCGGCCTTCGCGCGACTTGGCATCGTGCTCGACGAAGAAAACGGCGGCGATGCGGAAATGCAGGTTGCGGCTCTTAACGGGGTTGCCGATCGTCTTGACGCGATCACGGCCGAGCGGGATGCGGCGCATGCCAAATTGCTCGACCTGGACGTGATCACCGCCGAGCTTGAAACCGTGAAGGCCGGGGCGGCCGAGACGGATCGGGATCTTGCCAGCCACGTGGTGCAGCTGCGCGACGCCAATATCGAGCTGTTGTCCTTGCGGCGCCAGGTGGCTGCGCAGAAGGGCCAGGCGACGCGGGCCAAGGCTGAGCAGGCCGAGACGGCGGAAAAGCTGGCGGAAGCTGTAGCGCGAAGCGGGCAGACAGAGCCGCGCGTTCTTCCCGGTGCACGGCCGGTCCTTTCGAGGATTGATCGGCCGACGGTTATGGCGCTCGTTGCGGATGCTGACAAAGTCGAAATCGTGCCGGTGGCTGACGATCGCGAGGAAATCGGGCTTGGTGTTCTGGTTGTGTCGGGCGGCGTCGATGCATTTGTCCTTGGCCGCTCTGGCATCGGTCTTTCGGTCGATCGCTGGGAGGTCACTGGTCCAGGCAAGGTCACCGGCTGGGCCCTTTACCTCGATGGCGAGCTTGCCGCGTACCGCGATCGGTCCGGCGGGCAGCTGACGATCGGTAATCACCAGACCTTCAACCTTGCCAGCGACGTGCTGTTCTGAACCAGCCCGCCCGCGCCGGGGCCTGCGATGTGGAGTGATAGACGATGAATGAGCAGTTGCAGGACGGCGATCTGGCCAAGGCGGATATCCGCAACCATGATCGGTTGAAGTCGATGCGCGCGCCATGGGAGGCGACGTGGCAGGAAATCGACGAGCGGTTCCCCAATGGCGCGGGCGGGTTCAAGCAACAGACGCCGGGCCAGATCCGTGGCGCGCGCAATTACGACACCACGCATATCAGCGCGAACAAGCGCTTTGCGGCCGCCGGCGTTGCTATCACGACGCCGGAAGAAAAACAGTACATCCGCGTCAAGTTCCACGACAAGGATCTGATGAAATCGCGCATGGTCCAGCTGTGGTGCGCGCGGGCCAGCCAGCGCATGTACGAGATCCGGCATGCGGTACATACCGGCTTCAACGTGGCCGCGAACGAAGACTGGGACCAGCTTGGCCGTTATGGCACGTCGCCCATGTTCGTCGACGGGAAGCCCGGCAGGGGCATGTCGTACCAGACCTTGCACCTGTCGGAAGTTTACATCGATGTCGGTTATGGCGGCCGCACCGATACCGTCCATCGCCTGTACAAGAAATCGGCGCGCCAGCTGGAGGAGGAGTTCGGGCTGGATGCGCTGACGCCCAAGATGCGCGATGCGCTGCGGCAGCCTGGCAAGGAAAACACCGAATTCGACATCCTGCACGTGATCGAGCCGAACCGGTCCTGGGATCGCGAGAAGCTGGACTGGCGCCGCATGCCGATCGTGTCTCGGTATCTGGCGGTGGATGAGAAGATCTACCTGCGCCGCGCCGGGTTCTTCACCCATCCTATCCCGGTATCCCGCCATGCCACCAGCGCGGGCGAGATCTACGGGCGATCGCCGGCGATCGACCAGATGCCGACGATCCAGGGCGTGAACGCGATGCGCAACACGCTGCTGCGCGCCCTGCACAAGGCAGTCGATCCGGCGATCATGTTCAGCAACGATGCCGGCATCACGAAGCTGGTGACGCGGCCGGGTGGGCTTAACCCCGGATTGTGGGAGGACGGCCGGCCGATGGCGGGGCGCATGCCGGGCGGCGAAAACGGCATCCCGCTGGCCGACAACGCCATCGAGCAGGAACGCGCCGTCATCCGCATCGAGTTCCTGGAGGAATTTTACAAGATCCTGACCGACCCCAATTCGCGGATGACGACAACGGAAGTGCTGGAAGTGATGGCGAAACAGGGCGTGCTGGTGCGGCCCTTTGCAAGCCGATACGCCACCGAAAAGCAGGATCCGGTTTCGCAGCGCGAGTTGGATTTGTGCATCCGCTATGGCCAGCTGGATCCTTTCCCGCCCGAAGTGCTTGAGGCCGGGGCCTGGCCGCACATGGAGTACGAAAACCCGCTGGCGTCGATGGCGCGGGCGGAGCGTGTCACCAAGGGCATGCGCTTTGTGGAAGCCATCACGCCGCTTGCCCAGCTGGATGGCGGCGCGGTGCTGGATTACATCGATTACGACACGATGGCGCCCGGCATGGCCGAGGACATCGGCGTGCCGCCCGAATGGATCCGCGACCAGGCCGCGATCGCGCAGCTGCGTGAGCAGCGCGAAGAGGAGAAGCGGGCTGCGATCGAGGCGGAAATGCTGAAGGCCGCATCGGGTGCGACGCTGGACTTCGCCAAGGCTGGCCAGATTTCCGAGGCTGCGTGATGGGTGTGCAGCTCAACCAAGTCCGGCAATGGGCGATCCGCCGCGCGCGGGTCTACAAGGATTTGTTCGCGACCGCGCTGGTGCCCAAGGGCTGGCTTTACCGCTGGCTGTTTGGCGACGGGAAGGGCGGGATAAACGTGGTTGGCGAGATGGTGCTCTCCGACCTGCGCGGGTTCTGCCACGTGGCCGACCCGACAATCTTCGACAAGGATCCGCTGGTGATGGCCCGCAAGGAGGGCCGCCGCGAAGTGTTCGTGCGGATCCAGAATTTTCTCAACCTGGACGAAAATGCCGTCCGCCACCTCATGGAGATAGAAGACGATGACAACGGGATCTGAAGGCGCGGACGGCGGCGCTGCAGCTGCCATCCTGGGGGGCGCGGCACCCGGTGGCGGCGCCGTCGATCCGGCTGCTGCTGGTGGTGGGCAGGGCGGCGGACAGCAGGGCGGTGCGGATCCGAACCTTGCTGCCGACCCGGACTGGTGGGGCACCCTGTCTTCCGCTGCAGAGGGCGAGGGCGCATCGAACCTGGACTGGGTGAAATCGCGCGGGACGAAGACGCTTGACGATCTGGTCAAGGGTTTCCGGGATACGCAACAGGCGTTTCACGATAAAAATGCCGGGATGGTCAAGGTGCCTGGTGAGGGCGCAAGTGCCGAGGAAATGGCGGCCTACCACAAGGCGATCGGCGTGCCCGAGGATGTCAGCGGCTATGCGCTGCCCGAGGTCAAGGACGCTGACGGCAACGTGATCCCGCTGGATGACAGCCTGCTGGGCAAGCTGCTGCCCAAGGCGCTGGAGCGCGGGGTTCCGGCGGCGGCGATGAATGGCCTGATCGCGGATTACGTTGCCCTGCAGATGGACGACATGGCCCAGTTCGATAGCGACACCAAGAAGGGCGCGCAGTCCTGGGTGACGGCGCAGGGGGCGGAAGCGAACGCGAAGCTGGCGGCGATCGATCAGGCGGGCCGGGCGCTGGGCTTCGACAGCAAGGACGTGGTTGCCATCCGCAATGCGCTGGCGGCCGCCGCGATCGAAAAGGGTGGCAGCGCCGGCGACGGTGTATCCAAGATGCTGGACGCCTTCACGAAGCTTGGCCAGGGCATGGCGGAGGATACGATCATCACCGGCGGCAAGGGCCGTTTCGGCGTGACCGGCCGCGAAGCGCAGGGCGAGCTTGACCAGATCAAGCAGCGCGTCGGTTCCGACAAGGCATTCGCGACGGCGACGAATACGCCGGGGACGCCGGAGAACGTGCGGTACAAGCGCCTGCTTGAGGAGGCCGCATCCTATGCTGTGGAACAGTCGCGATCGGCAGCATGAAACCGGCTTGACATCGCGAGTCGCTCGACTCATTTTCAGCACAGCCGAGCCCGGGGAGGGTCAAATCCTTCCCGGTGGTAGGCCAGTCCTGGACTCGCCTCGATACGCCCCGGGCCCTGTGTGGATGCACCGCCGATCCGTGGCGTTGTTACGGTAGAGAGGCCGGGCATTCGCCCATTCGCCCTTCGCAAGCAAACCCCGGTTTTGTTTTCGATGGAGGGCAACAGCTATGTCTGCGGCCGAAGCAGCACAAGTAAAATTCCTGAACAACCTCGAGATGGAGCTGCAGCTGCAGTCCAATCCGCTCGAGGCCGCCGTGACCGTCCAGGACGACGCCAGCGCAGAGCTGGTGAAGGTCAAGGATATCGCCGCGAACAAGATGGGCCAGGAAGACGACGAACGCGGCGGCGACACCAAGTGGGAGCCGACGCAGTACGACGGTATCTGGATCCCGAAGAGCAACGAGATCTACGACGCGGAAATCGTCGAAAATTCCGATCAGCTTTCCACGGCCATCGATCTGGGCGGCACCGCGGTGAAGAATGGTGCCGGCGTGATCGTGCGCGGACGTGTGCGCCGCATCCTGGAAGGTTTCTTCGGCCCTGTGATTTCGGGCAAGAAGGCGACCATTTCCACGCCGTTCCCGGCAGGCAACATCCTGGATGCCGACATTGGCGGTTCGGGTGCCACCGGCATGAACACGCAAAAGCTGATCGAGGCGGGTACGTTCCTGACGGAACAGCATGTGCCCGATGAGCTTGAGCGGTTCATGATCCTGACTGCGCAGGACAATGCCAAGCTGCTGCGCGAAGTGCCGGCGACCAGTTCGGACTTCAAGGGCGCGTTCGGCGGTGTGTTCAGCAACGGCAAGATCATGCAGATGCTGGGGTGGAATTTCATCCACCTTGAGCTCGACAATCCGCTGCTCAAGACGGTGCCGGCGCTGGCGACCGATGCCAACGGCTATCGCCTCAATCCGTTCTGGGTGAAGCAAGGGGTCATCCTGAACTACTGGCAGCGCCAGCGCACCGAGGTGGGCAAGATCCCGCAGAAGCGCTTCATGCCCGGATACCTGTCCGGGACGACCTGTTCGGCGACGCGCGGCCAGGCCGGCATGTCGGGCGCAATCCGCAACGTGAAGGGCTGAGGAAATGGCGAAGCACTATGTCAAACAGCAGCGCGGCGTGTCGGACGGCACCGAGATCCCCGCCAAGAAGGCGGACGGGCGCGAGGTCAACGCGGAAAAGCGCGTCATCCTTGCCAGCAAGGTTACCGGCACCGCCTGGGCATCGGGCGATACCGTGGTTCTGGGCAAGAAGCCGGTGGGCTGCAAGGTCACTGCGGTTCGTCTTACCACGGGAACTTCGCTGGGCACGTCCACCGTGTCGATCGGCACGGCCGCCGCGCCGGCGAAGTACGTCAACGCAGCGACGCTTACCGCGACGAACGTTCCCACGGTTCTCGGCCCGCTTGCGTCGACGCTGGACGATGACCCGGGCGCCGAAGAAGAGCTGATCGCGACGATCGGCGTGGCGGCGATCGTTGCCGGCACCGAACTGACGTTCGAGATCGAGCACTGCGGCATCTGAGCCGCTGACGAATTGCGGCCCTGGTGACTTCCTGGGGCCGCAGCGGGGAGCGCAGCCGCGGCGACACCGGAGGCGCTCCCCGTATTCCTTTTCCCTGATGGGGTAACTGCGATGGCTTTCACTGCAGCACTTACGGTCAAGCTTGGCGCTGGCGGCAAGCAGGACGTGGCGATCGGCGCCGGCGCGGCGGAGGCCGCCCGCGACCAGATGACGCTGAACATCGACGCGACCAAGATGAGCAAGGGCGAGGCGATGGAGCTGGTCGACAAGATCCGCGACGCGATTTTCGCGGCCGACTGGCCGATCAACTAAGCGCAGGACAGGCAGCGCCGTGGCCGACCAGACTTCCGTTGCCAATCTGGCGCTGATGTTCATCGGCACCGAGACGCGCCTGATGTCGTTGGACGACGAAAAGGATGCCGCGCGTTCGCTGAAATCGGTGTGGGACATTCAGCGCCAGGCCGTGATCCGGGGCAACGCGTGGAACTGGGCGACGCGCCGCCATGCGTTGCCGGCGCAGGATGTGGAGGTGATGCCGCCTTTCACGTTTTCCTACAAGCTGCCAGCGCGGGTGCTGCGGCTGATCGAGGTGTTCGATCCCAGCGGCCGGTATACGGCCAGCGATTACCAGCTGGAAGGCCGCAGCGTGCTGACCGCGCGCAGCGGCCCGCTGTACGTGCGCTGCCTGATGGACATCCCGGAAGTGGCGGAGTGGGATCCACTGGCGGCGGTCCATTTCGCCGGCGCGCTGGCGCTTACATGCGGGCGCAGGGTGGCCGGGTCGGCATTCGACCGTGCCGCGACCGAGGAGCGCTATCGCGAAGCGACGCGTGCAGCCCAGTCGACCGATGCGATGGAGAACCCGCCGATCGACCAGGTGGAAAGCGAGTGGGTAACCGCGCGATGGGGCGGCGCGAACCCTTCCGCGCGTGAACCGGGCTGGGAAATCAACTGATGGGCGATTTCCGCAAGCTGCTGACGGGCTTCCTCGCCGGCGAGATAGACCCCATGTTGCATGGGCGCGTCGAAACCGACCAGTACACCTATGGCCTTTCGACCTGCGAAAACTTCGTGCCCACCAATGAAGGGCCGATCGTCAAGCGCCCCGGGTTCGAATACATCTGCGATGCAGACGATACCGCGTCCTGGCTTGGTGCTTTCCGCTTCTCGATCAATCAGGAATATCTGATCGAGTGGGGCGAACAGAAGGCGCGGTTCTTCACGCTGGGTGGCCGGATCGAGACCGCGCCTGGCATTCCGTTCGAAGTGACGACGCCCTATGCCGCCGGGGACGCGCCGCAGCTTTCAACGGTCCAGAGCTATGATCGGCTGTATATCGATCATGGCAGCCATCACCCGGCATCGTTGACGCGCACGAGCGCCGTCACGTTCACTCACGCTCCGCAGGAATTCCTGAACGGTCCCTTCAAGGATCGCAATGCCGACAAGGGTGTGACGGTGCAGGCCAGCGCTGCGACCGGCGCCGCGATCACGCTGACCGCGAATTCGGCCATCTTTCTTCCCGGACATGTCGGCGCGCTGTTCCAGGTGGAGGCGATGGATTACGCCACCGTGAAGGCGTGGGAAGCCGGGATGGACAGCGTTGCGGTGGGCACGCAGATCCGCTCCGACGGCAAGATCTACCGCTGCACAAGCACTGGCGGGGGCAACCGCACCGGTACGAACCCGCCAACTCATACCGAAGGCGCGGAATGGGATGGCCTTGGCGGCAAGGATATCAACGACAAGGGCCCTTACGGGGTTTTGTGGGAGTACCTGCACGATCGGTTCGGCCAGGTTCTGATCACGGCCGTGGCAGGCAGCGGGCTTACCTGCACCGCCACGGTCCAGCGTCGCCTACCCGACCAGGTGACCACGGTGCCGACGTATCGCTGGAGCCATGCGCTGTTTTCCGATGTGGAGGGATGGCCTTCGTTGGTCGGCATCTGGCAGGGGCGCCAGTTGCACTTCAGGATCTTCGAACTGGCTGCCAGCGTGGTTGGCGATTACGGCGGCGGCAGGGTCAATTTCCAGTCATACACGGATGCGGGTACGCTGGCCGCCGATCTGGCGTTCCGCCGCACGATGTCCACCGAAAACCCGCCGCTGTGGGTGGCGGCCGATCGCAAGCTGCTGGTGGGTACGGCGGACAAGGAATTGCTGATCGGGCCGCTGAATAGCGCGCAGGCTGTCGCCGGCGACAACATCAGCCTTGAACCGCAAAGCTTCTATGGCAGCGAGGCGGTGCGGCCGTTGCAGATCGGCACCCAGACGCTGTTCGTGGAACGCGGCGGCCGACGCCTGCGCGGGGCGGGTTACGATATCGGGCAGGATCGGTACGTGCCCGAGGATCTGACGTCGGGCGCCCGGCATGTCACCATGTCCGGCGTCAACTGGCTGGCGCATCAGCGCATCCCGCGCGCGATGGTCTATGCCGGGCGCGAGGATGGCCAGATCATTGCGCATGCAAGCACGCGGCTTGAAGTGAAGGGGTTTTCGCGCATCGTGCCGGGCGGGGATGCGCGCGTGATCTGCGGCCAGGTGATCGTTGGCGCAGACGGCAAGAGCGACGAACTGTGGGTGCTGGTGGAGCGCCAGCGCGCCGATGGCCTGAAGCGTGAGATCTGGCGCCAGTGGGCATGGCGGGAACTGGGCGAAGATCAGCGCGCGGCGTTCTTCGTGGATTGCGGTACGCAGTTCACTGCGGCTGCCGGTCAATCGACGTTCACCGGTTTCATGCACCTGGCCGGCCAGGCCATTGCCGTGCTGGCGGCGGGCGGCGTGATCGAGGGCGTTACCGTCGCGGCGGATGGGTCGTTCGTCCTGCCCGAAACATCGGTGCCGGCAGAGCCGTACACCCTGACGGTTGGCCTTGGCTATACTGCCCTGGCCGTCACGCTGCGGCCGAACATCGATACGCGCAACGGGCCCTCGCAGGGTCTGAAGCAGCGCGTGCGCAAAGTGGTCATGCGCGTGCTGGAGACGCTGGGGATCCGCGTTGGCGATTACGCCGGTGGCGATCTTGAGCACGTGATCGAGCGGCCGGTGGGTGCCCAGATGGACAATGCGATCCCGGTTTTCACCGGCGACACGCCCGGCACGATCAGTTCCGACATGACCCGCGACGGTCGCGTGCGCTGGGTTTCTTCCGACCCGCTGCCCGCGATCATCAACGCGGCGATGCTTTCCCTTGAGCTGGATGAAGACGATGCCTGAGGCCGTCACCTTTTCCCGGATGCTTGCCGACGACATGCTGGAGATAGAGCGCCAGCCCAGCCAGGCGCGCGTGCTGGGCGCGCATCCCGACGATATCGATGCCGATACGGCCGAGGTGCTGGCATCGCAGCCGGCGGCATGGGCGGGGCGGCAGGGCGGCCGCCTGGTGGCGCTGCTGGGCATAGGCGAACATCACCCCGGCGCGCATGGCGTGGCCTGGGCGATCCTTGCCCCGCACCTTGGATCGGCGCATCTGGCCGTGACGCGCAAGGCCCGCGAAATCGTTTGGCAGAGCGGGCTTAACCGGGTGGAGCTGATTGCGCGCGCAGCCGACACGCCGTTCCATCTGCGCCGCGATCGGGCAGACATGCGCTGGGCGCTGGATGCCAAGCGCATCACGCCGGAATGCCGATGGGCGCTGATGCTGGGTTTCACGGCGGCGCACCTGATGCACGGCTATGGCCCCGATTGCGAAGCGCACATGCTGTTCGAATGGTTCGGGGGGCAGCATGGCTGAAGTTGCGGCCGTGGCCGGGAACGTCATCAAGGGCGTGGGCGGGTTTGTTGCAAGCCGTCAGCAGTCGAAGGCGCTGAAGCGCCAGGCGCGCGAGGAAGAGAACGCCGGCGCCGCGCAGTCTTTGCGGATCCGCGACCAGGCGCGCAAGGCCATTGGCCAGCAGCTGGCGGCGCAATCATCGAACGGGTTCATGGGCGGCACCGGATCGGCGCTGGATGCGCTGACGGAAAGCCAGGTCAATGGCGCGCTGGATGCCATGACCGTGATCCGCGATGCAGGCACTAAGGCGCAGGCCCTGCGGTATGAAGCCAAGATGCGCCGGACGGAAGGCAATTTCGCGCTGGCATCCGGGCTTGTTGGCGCGGCCAGTTCGGTATCCGGCATGAAGGATGACTGGGCGCAGGCGCGGCAGGGCCAGTCATCCGGGGCGGGTGCCTGATGGCCGACGAACGCGGATACGAAGCGCGGGTAATGCCGCAGGCGGCCGCCCCGCTGCCGATGGCAAGCGCGCGAACCTATGGCGCCGAACTGGGTGATGCGATCGAAAACGTGGGGCAGGATCTGCACCGGCGCGATCTGCGCGCGTACCAGGTGCAGCGGCAACAGCGCGCCGATCAGGAGGCGAGCGATTTTGCCCATCGCTATGCCCTGCATCGCGAGAACATGGACGGCATTGTCCGGCAGCTGCGGGCCAATCCGACATCGCCCGATTACGCCGAACACGTTGCCCTGGTGGAAAAGGCGGACGATGCGGCGCGTGAAGGGCTGCTGTCTGGCATCTCGGAAGACAGCCTGCGCCGCCGTGCGGTGCAGCAGCTTGACGAATTCCGCGTGCGCCTTGGCACGGGAGAAGCCGAATTTGCCGAGGGCCAGCGCGTTGCCAAGACGACGCTGGATGCAAAGGCGGTCATGGATCTTGGTTCCAACCGGGTCCGCCGCCTGCAGACGGGCAGCGAGTATGCCGGAGAAGTCCAGGACTGGTACGGCTATGTCGACGGGCTGCAGGGGCTTACCCCGGTGGCGAAACAGAAGCTGCGGCTTGAAGGGGCGCAGGAATACACCGTCGCCTTCGTCAACCATCTGAACGATACGAACCCTGCTGCCGCGATCGCGATGCTGGATGCGGGCACGTTCGATGAAATGCTCTCGCCCCAGCAGGTCGAGCAGCTGCGCAATGGATCGCAGGTGGAGCTGCGTCGTGCGGAGGCCCAGCTTGTTCACCAAGCCAATCTGGAGAAGGCGGCTGCGAAAGAGGAAATCGCGACCGCAACGGAATTGTCATCGCAAGGGATCGATGTTTCCGAGCAGCTGCCTGGCCTGATCGCCAAGGCGGCCGCGATGGGTGACACGTCTACCGTGGCCAAGCTGCAGGGTATGGCCCGTGACAGCGCCTTTGCCCGCGTGTGGGGCACTGTGTCTCCGCTGCAGCGCCAGGCGCGGCTGCAGGCTCTGCAGGCGATCCCGGAAGGCAAGCGGACCGAAAACGACCAGGCGGAGCTCAAGTGGCACGAAGGGCCTGGCCGATCTGCTGATAGCCGGTTTACGGCAGATAAGGCCGGTTTTGCGCTGGAAACAGCCCCGGCCGGAATGGGGCCGCCGGCCATCGAAAATTGGGGAAATGCTTCAGAATTAGTCCGTCGTGAAAAGTGGATGCGGGGCGCTGTGGATACCTATGGGTCAATGGATCCTCTCACCGGTGCTGAGGTGAAAGCGCTGCAAGATCGTGCGAGTGGATCGGATGTTGGCTATCGCGAAGTGTTATCGTCTCTTGGTTCTGGCTTCTCTGGTCGTACCGCAATGCAGGCTGTCCGCCAGGTGCTGCCCAGCGATGCGTTTGCGCAGTCGGTTGTTGCACTGGCGCCGAATGTTCAGCGCCAGGCGCTCGACGGCCGGAACGAGCGCAAGTCCTTCCCGCAAGTCTTGAAGCCGCGCCTCGGCGCGGACGGCAAGCCAGACGACGAAGTGGTGCGCGATCTGTCGGGGCTGCGTGCCGGTTTCGCACGCGCGCTGGGGAATGTCCCTGCCGCGCAGCGCAATGGCATCCTCGAGGTGGCCGAGGCGATCGCGGCGAATGCCCTGGTCAAGAATGGCCAGACCAGCGACCAGCTGGATGGCGCCATGTTCGCCCGCGCCCTCGATGCGGCGCTGGGGTCGACCGGATCGGGGCCGACGAAAAAAGGCGGCATCGGATGGTGGGGTGGCTCAATGTACCTTCTGCCATCGAGCGTGTCGCAGTCTGGCTTCGACACGCATATCTCGAACTGGCTGCGCGCGCATCCTGACCAGGCGCCGGTCAACCCGGACGGATCGCCGGCGAACGTCCGGGCAGCGCGGCCGCTGGCGATCGGCGGCGATCGCTACCAGTTCATGGTAGGCAACCGTGTCCTGATGGGCAAGGACGGCAAGCCGTGGATCCGCACGGTGACAGCGAAATGAGCGTTGCCGACACCCTTGAATTCGATCCGCAGCGCGTTCGGCCGCAAGGCCCCGCCGATACGCGCCCGGCGCCGGGCTTTCTCGATACCGCTGCGGCCGCGTTTCGCTATGCCCGTGATGATCAGACGGGCCACACTGACGAAGAACGTCAGACGGCCTATGGTCCTGTTGTCACCGCGCTGAAGGAACGCGGCTATGATCCGCGTCGCTACATCAACCCCTATGGCGCGGAGCCGGTCAATTATGATGCGGTGTGGCGGGACATTGCCGCTGCGCGCAAATCCGACCCCGATGCCTTCAAGGAAATTGGTGATCGCGCGGCCTTCGAAGGTGGCTGGCGATCGAACTTTGCGGCGCGACAGGCGCGCGATGCCCATACGATGGAGCGCGGGGGCCTGGCCGGCCAGCTGGCGGGCGGCCTGGTCGGAAGCCTGACCGATCCGGTCAACGTCGGCGGTATGGTGCTGACCGGTGGCTGGGGTGGCACGAGCATCGCCGGACGTATGCTGGCGGAGGCCGGTATCAACGCGGGCATCGAATTGCTTGAGACGCCGCTGACGGCTGCCGAGCGCGCGAAGCAGGGGCGCGAACTGACCGCCGAAGAGATCGCCATGAATGTCGGCTTTGCCGCTGTGGGCGGTGCTGCATTCAAGGGGCTGGAAATCGGTGCGCCCAAGGCGCTTGCCGCCGGGGGTCGCGCGGCGGGGAAGGCTGGTGAGTGGACGCTTGATCAGCTGCCCACCGATCTGCAGGCGGCTATCACGCTGCGGCGGGCAAAGCCGGACTTTGCGATGACGCCGGGCGAAGCGGCCGCGTTGCATGTCGTCGCGCGCGGTACCGCGATCGATGCGACAAACCCTTTTGCGCATACCTATGACGGCCTCGAGGCGCATGCCGCAAGGATCGACCAGACGATCGCCGCGATGGCGCGCTGGCCCGAGGCTGCAGCGGTGCAGGCGTTGGCGCCGGCGGCGCGCCGCGCGGCCGTGCCTTCCGGTGTATCAGCCGACTTCGCCGGCGCCTGGCGCGCGATCATCGGTATCGAGGGCGGCACGAACCGCGATGGATCGTTCCGCACTTCCCCCGCCGGCGCGATCGGCCCGGCGCAGGTCATGCCCGACACCGCTCCGGAAGCGGCGCGCCTTGCGGGCTTGCCGTTCGATGAGCGGCGCTATCGCAGTGATCCCGCGTACAACGAGGCGCTTGGCCAGGCGTACTATCGCGAGATGCTGCGCCAGTTCGACGGCGACGCGGAAAAGGCCGCGGCTGCCTACAACGCCGGCCCGGGCAGCGCGCGTAAGGGCACCGGCCTGCGCGGTGCGATGGCGCGGGCGCAGCGTGCCGGGGTGCCGAACGACTGGGTATCTTTCCTGCCAGCAGAGACGCGGGCCTATGTTGCCGACTTCCGCCGGCGCACCGGAGGGCAGGGCGGTGACCTGATCGATATCGCGGATGGGGATGGCATTGCGCCAGCCCGCCCTGCGGCGCTGGATGCGGAGCGGCCGCTGGTTGAGCGATCCGATTTCGACGTTGCCCCCGATCGCGACGCGCCTGCATCGCCGGATCTGCCGGAGCTGCGCCGCGACATGTTCGCCAGTGATGCCGAATGGCGGCGGGCACAGGGTGAAATCGATGCGGAGGCGTTCGGCATGGACCCTGCCGGCGCGCGCCGGGCGGTGTGGATCGAGGCGCGCGACCAGCTGATGGGCGAGAGGGGCGGCGAAGTGCCGGGCGCGCTGTGGCATCAGGATGTCGGTTCCATCGACGTGAAGTGGGGGAACGACAAGGGCGGCCTGTCCAAGATCGCGGAGAAGCATCCCGAAGTGCTGGAAGACTTGCCCGCGCTGCTCGAAGCGATGGGGGTCAAGAGCCGGTCCGACAATCGCATCGTTCTGCAGAGCCTGGACCACAAGGCTGTTGTGCGGCTTGACTATGACGGGCAGGCGCAGACGTGGCTGCTTTCAGCGTACCAGGTGAAGGGAAAGGCCCCGCCGCGTGCGGACTACCGAGGTGCCAGCGGTGGTGCGCAGGACCGCTCCCCTGCGCTCGGAGCCGGTGCTGATATAGGCGGTAATGCAGACGCGGGCAAGGTTGCCGCCGGCAACGCTGTGATCCCTGCTGTGCGTCGCGGTGATTTCTATGAGGTGACCGGGCCGGATGCGCCGGCGATCGCCAAGGCCCTGGGCGTGGCAGTCACCAAAACGCGCGAGGGCGAACCGCTGGTGGGCATTCCCGCGCATGCCTTCGACAGCTGGGCGGCGGATCTGGCCGACAAGGGTTTTCATCTTGATACCGGCGACGGTGCTTCGCGCGCACGGGGCGATAGCCCGGCGTTGCGTGACGAGATGGAAGCGGAAGGCGGCGTGGGGCCTGCGGTTGCCGATGCCGACGCCGGCAAAGCTTTCGATGATCCGTCCGGAGATCCGGTTGGCAGGGTTGCGGATCTGGCCTGGCACGATGCCCAGCGAGCGGCCACCGCACGCGAGGCGCCCGAGCAACTGACCTTCGACCTGGGCGACGGCAAGGGCGAGCGCACGATAGCCGATATCGAGGCGGAGCTGAAGGCAGACGAAGACGCGATCGCGACGATCGAGAGCTGCCTGCTGCCTGTGGCGCCGGCGGCAGGGGGTGCGCCATGAGTATTTCGGTTTGCGTGCAGGGCCTGGTTGCAGAGGGCAGGATATCAAAGGGGCAGGCGGCCGAGGCTGATCGGCTTTACAAGCGCCACCTGGATGGCCTGCAGCGCGACATGCCGATGATGGCGGCCGCCAGCCTGGCCAGTGATCGCACGATTGCGGCGATGCGCGCGCAGCTGAACCGCAGGAAGCATCTGGCCGCGCTAGCCGTTTCCTCCCGCCAGCGCATCGAAGCAGACATCGCTTCTTTCAACGGCGGCAAGGGTGGCGGCCCGGCCGGTGGCGGTGCGACCATCGATCCTGCGGCGGGCCCGGCGTTTCTGGCTGCCAGTGACAAGGCGAAGTATTCCAACGTCGACGGCCGGATGCGGGCGATCCGGGGGCGTGCCCACGGGATCATGAACCAGATCCTGGCTAAGCATTCCAGCGATCTGATGGGCAAGGTGCGCGCCCCGGCCGAGCTGGCCGACATCGTGCGCGAACTGTTCAAGCCCGGATCGACCGGCAAGGTTTCTGCGCGCGAGCTGGCCGACGCCTGGACGCAGACGGCCGAGATGCTGCGCCAGCGCTTCAATGCTGCCGGCGGCGATATCGGTCACCTTAAGGATTGGGGGTTGCCCCAGTATCATGATCCGCTCCTGGTGCGGCGCGCTGGATACGAGGCATGGCGGGGGGCAATTGCTGATCGCCTTGATCGCACGCGGATCCTCGACGTTGAAACCGGACGCCCGCTGAACGACGCGGAATTCGAAAAGGCGCTGCGCGAAACCTTCGATCGGATCCGGTCGGACGGGTGGAGCAAGCGCGATCCGGGCGTGCAGGGATCATCGATCCTGGCGAACCGCCGAGCGGAGAGCCGCTTCCTGGTCTTCAAGTCGGCCGACGACTGGATGGATTACCAGTCGCAGTTCGGCGCCGCGACCGCGTTCGATGCGATGATGGGGCACATTGACGGCATGGCGAAGGATATCGCCATGCTGGAGATCCTTGGACCGAACCCGGGCGCGACGATCGGGTGGCTGAAGGATACGATCGAGAAATCGGCGGCGGTTGATGCGGCGCCGGACAGCAAGGCGGTGGACGCGGCCTTCGGGGCGACAAAGCAGATAGATCGCCTGGTCAATGAAATTACCGGGGCAAGCCAGCGGCCAGAGAACAGGACGCTGGCGCTGGGTTTTTCCACGCTGCGCAGCTGGCAGACGGCGACGAAGCTGGGCGGGGCGTTCCTTTCCGCCGTTACCGATCTTGCCTTCGGTGCGACGACGCGCGCGTTTAATGGCCTACCTGTGCGTCGGATGATGGGCGACTATGTCAAGCTGTTCAAGCCGGGCTCGATCGAAGATCAGAAGCTGGCCGTTCGGCTTGGCCTCATCGCGGACGAATGGAGTTCGCGGACGGCGGCGCAAGGGCGGTTTCTGGGCGAGGAGCTGACGGGGGAAACTTCGCGCCGTCTGGCTGAAGGCGTGCTCCGCGTATCGGGCCTGTCACGTTGGACGCAGGCCGGGCGCTGGGCGCATGGCATGCAGTTGATGGGCGCGATCACCGATGCGCGCGGGCGGGCGTTCGGAAAGCTCGACGACGGGTTTCAGCGCATGCTTCAGCGTTACGGCATAGGCGCTGATGAGTGGGATCAGATCCGCGCCACCCCCGTTGAACGCGATCGCGGCGTGGACTGGATATTCCCCGCGAACATCGAGGATCGCGAACTTGGTGACCGCCTGCTGGAGATGGCTGCGCGCGAGGCGGATTTCGCTGTGCCCACGCCGGACGTCGCAACGCGGGCCATCATCAACGATGTCGCTCCACGAGGCACCTGGCACGGCGAACTGATCAAGAGTGCATTCCTGTTCAAGTCGTTCGGCATATCCCTGTTGCTGCAGCATGGGGCACGCACGATGCAGCTCGCCGGCGCGCAGCGTCTTCGCTACGCGGGCGGCCTGGTCATCGGCACGACGGCGATGGGTGCGCTGGCAATCTGGCTGAAGGACATTGCTGCGGGCCGCGATCCGCGCGCGGCTGATAATGTCGGCTTTTGGGGGCAGGCAGTCGCGCAGGGCGGTGGCTTCGGCATCTTCGGAGACTTTGTGAAGAGTGCGGAAAGCCGTGCCGGCGGCGGCCTTGCCGGGACGCTGGCGGGGCCTCTTGTCAGCGACGTGGAGGCGATCGCCAACATCTATCGCAACAGGAACCACTCCGGTGCGGCATTTCGTTTCGCGCGCTCGCAGATCCCCGGGGGAACCCTTTGGTATCTGCGCACGGCGTTCGATCGCGCCATTGCCGACCAGATCCAGGAGGAGGTTGACCCGACTTATCGTCAGTCCTGGCGCCGGGTCCAGAAATGGGCCGATGAGCAGGGCACAGATTACTGGTGGGCCCCGGGCGACGCCGCGCCCGATCGCGCGCCTGAATTTTCCAACATAGCAGGGGATCAGTGAGATGACCGTCGCGGCGAAAACCCCGTCTTCCAGCCATATCGAGGACGGCGTTTCAAAGAACTTTACGCTGGATTTCCGGTTTCTTGACGTCAGCGACGTGCGAGCGGTGCGGATCTTTGCCGACGGATCCACCGTGGATCTCGTCGCCGGCATCGATTTCACCGTGGCGGGCGGCGAAACGGATGCGGGCGGCACGCTAACCGTTGCGGTCACGGCGGCGGCAGGGACGCGGCTGCGCGCCTGGCGCGTGACGCCGCTGGATCAGCAGGCCAAGTATCCGACCAGCGGCACCTTTCCGGCTCAGAGCCATGAAGAGGCGCTCGACAAGCTGTCAATGACGACGCAGGAATTGTCCCGGGATATCGATCGAGCGTTCAAGGTGCCGATGGGCGGTGAAGGCCTTGAGGTTGCGAACGTCGACGATGGCCAGGTGCTCGCGCTGGTGGATGGGAAAATCCAGGGCGTGGCCAATGATCCGGCCTTTGCGGAGGACGCGGCGCAGCGGGCGGCGATTGCCAGGGCCGAGGCACAGCTGGCGCGCGATGGTGCATTTGCGGCAAAGGAGGGGGCTGAGGCTGCAGAAGCTGCGTCTGAACTGAATGCCGATCGTGCGGCGTCGGCGGCTATTTCGTCTCAGGGGTACTTCCCCGGCGCCCGTACCTACGTGCCGCGCGGGGCTGCGACCGGGGCGCTTGCGATTGGCGCGGCCGGCACTGGCGGAACGAACGGCACATTCGATCTTGCATTCACCGGCGGTAACTTCACCGTCAACCCTTCCGGCACGTTCACGGTGGCGGGCGGCGTGGTTACCGCCATCACCATCACCGGCCCCGGCCTGTATGTGGGCAACGGGCTCGCCGCGCCTGCATTGTCGTTTGCCGCGTCAGCGGGCCTGACCGGTGCTGCTGCGGCGCTGACCACGCGCTATCTCAAAGGGGCGGGTGAGTATTATCTGACCGAAAGCAGCGCGGGCGAGGATTACGTCGCGCTGTTCCAGAACGTCGGGAACGTCGCCACGTTGATAGACGATAAGCTCGACTGGGCCAGCGCGGGTGCGGCGCGGGGATACTCGGAAGTTGCAGAGGCGGCGGCCGATGAAGTTTCCCAGTATCTGACGAACTACCCTGCGGCAGTGATCCCCGGCTATCCGGATTTCAATGTTGCCGGTGCGGAGCTGTTCGAAAACGGCCAGATCGCCAGCTTCACCACGACGGATGGGGTGCAGTACCTCATGGTCAACGGCTCGCCTGAGCGCGTGCAGACGGACGTTGATCCGAACGATAAGGTCGTCTTCATTCCCGGCTTTGCGGGCACGGCGGTCAAGGTAACCGTATTCACAGACGGCCGGATTTCATCGGTGATCGACGATCGCGGCCGCCGCTGGTGGTACGGCGACGATGGCTGGACCTACGGTGTCGCGACGGCATCAGGCAGCAAGCACTTCGATGCCGTGATATATGGCTCCAACACGGGTGGGCTCACTGCGACAGCGCGGCTCAAGCTGCAGGGCAAGAGCGTCTGCGTGCTTGAGCCTTATCCGGCGTTCGGCGGCATGCATGCATGTGGGCTTGGCATGGTCGACCGTCCGACCAATCTGCAGGGCGGTGTCGATAGCGTCAACTGCATCGGCGGCCTGACTCGCTCGCTGTACTTCCAGCGCGTTGCGGACATCGTTGGCACGGCTGACGTGGAACTGAAGTATCAGGCCGCAGCGCACGTCTACGAGCAAGTCGCACAGAACATTCTCATCGACTACGCGGACCTTGCCCTGAAGGATGTGCAGATTGACGGCCCGCGCAGCCTGCGGGTGGATATTGATGGGCTCACCGGCGACAAGATCACTCGCGGCGTCTTCATGCGTGACGGCTATATCTCCGGCGACGTGTTCATCGACTGCTCGTATGAGATGGACCTTGGCGCGGCCAAGCTGGGGCCGGCCGGTTATCGGGTGGGGCGCGAGAGCTTTGCCGAGACTGGCGAGCCATGGGCGGGCGTGTCGCCTCGCCATGTGTTCGACAAGACTAGCACAGATTATCGGTATTATTCCGGGTCTGGCTCAGCGCTCGATTTCGCATCGATCCCGACCGATCTGCCGGTGCTGCTCGATGATCCGCTAGCGACTGCCGGGCAGGCCGATGGAAACTACCAAGCTTACAACTTCCGGCTTAATCTCACGCGCGATCCTTCCATCTATGTGCCGTTCGAGAAGCCAGAGGGTTACGATTATCGGTACTGCCTGCCGTTCTTCGAGCGCATCGTGCAGCGCATCAATCTGCCCACGTCGGATGGCGCGCACATGGAAGCGACGATGGGTCGAAACAATGACAGCTTTGGTTTCCGATACCCGATGTTCACGGCAGGCGGGGTAACGAACCGCTCCCAGTTCAATGAACTTGATCTGTTGAATTTCCAGCGCGGCTACGCCACGGCCAATTGGCCGAAGCGTATGACGATGCTCCTCAACAGCGTGTTCATGTTCAAGAGCTTGCTCTGGTTCATGGCCTTCGACCCTATGGCCCGTGAATATGGGCTTGCAGGCCTACAGGACGATCTCAACGATGTGACCCGTCCGGAGGGGTTCGCCTATCAAGGTCCGATCGGCCTTTGTGGAGATGAGTTCCAGTCGTCCCGGTTCGGCGCTGGTTTCTCGTATTACATGTACGTCCGTGAAGCGCTCCGCCTCGAAGCACAGTACGTGATGAGCTACTTCGATCAGGCGACCGTTGGGATGGGCGGCACGCCTACCAAGGCCCACAGCATTGGCAAGTGGGGCTACAGTTGGGACATGCACCCACTGCTGCGCCAGTGGATACGCAACCTCAGCACTGGTCTGAATTACAACGACCGTATCGCTGTTGAGGGGCCGTGGGCGGGGCAGGAAGTCAAAACCGCGCTCTACCAAATGCCGATGGAAATGATGTGGCCTGCGCTCTCGCTCAAGAGCCGCAACCTCATCGTGCCCGTGTGCGCGGGCAATACCCACTTGGCATGGGCGCCCGATCGCCTTGAACCGAACTACGGCATTCGCGGCGAGGCCGCTGGCGAGAACGCCGCCTGGTATCTCGACAACATTGATAGCGGCCTCGCTGTCCATGACCACCCGTATGCCGACCTTGCTGCGCGACTGCTTGCGCGCGGCTCTATCCTCTGAGGAGCAATTCCATGGCTACTGTCCGACACAACAATGCTCCTTCCGCCAACGAGCGTGCGCCGGCGCTGGCGCTAAGCACCGCCGTCGCGGCGCTGCTCGCCGCCGGAAATATCACCGCATGGTGGGATGCCACCGGAATGGTGGAAGGCGTAAAGGCGGGGTCCACACTGCCGGTGCGTTGGAAGCATGCATTGGATAGCCAATCCTTCCCAAACAGTTTCATACCGGCAGGCGATGCGATGCCTGTGCATTTGCATGACAATGCGATCGGCAGGGATTTCCTGCGGTTCGGCTATGACGGTACGCGCCGGACGCTGACGCTTGCAGGTCTGTTCACGGCGGCCGGTGGCGCGGGGTACGCGCTTGGCGATACCGTCGAACTGACGGGCGGCGTGGTGATCCGCAAGACCGGCTCAAACACGGTCGGACCTTTCATTAACGAAGCCAACTTCGTCATCGAGGATTACGGCTCGTTTACGGAGCAGCCTACCAGCCTTCTGGAGCAGGTATCCACCAACGGCACTGGGAGCGGTGCCACCTTCCTGCCGATGATGGCGACGGACTGCGGATCTCTTGATCTGCTTCCGACTGCGCAAATGATCCCGGACAGCAGTTTCTCGATCATCACGGTATTTCGTTGCCCCACGGTCGAGGAGCAAGCGGAGAGCGGCGGTTTTCTGTTCGGCTCGCAGTTGCAGGAAAGTGAGGTCTATCACACCGGCAATGCCCGGTACTGGGGCATGCGGGTTGGCAACCAGGCTGCAGGCGAGGGGGTGCTCAATTTCCACGACAAGGGCGATGGGGCGCGCTCATCGGTCGGCGGTGACAAGCGCGATGGCCTTTGGCATGTCGCGATCGGCTGCATACCGGCTCCGGGATCGCCTCCACGGCTTTGGGTGGATGGCGTCCTCAATGACAACCGTGTTGGGGGCAACTTCACCAGCCTGAACGCAACGGCAGGAAATCGCTATCTGCGGGTCGGTGCGGCCGGTTTGCCCACTCAAGGTCCGACCGGCGGGTTCTGCGGCGACATCGCATTGCTGGCGATTGTGCCGTTCGATTTGAACCTTGCCGCGAACGCGGCGCTGCGCATCGCGATCACGCAAGCATTGCTCGACATCTACAAGCCGGGGCTGCTGGCCGCCTGACGATATCGATGGGGACACCGAATATGACGCATAAACTCGGCACGGCCGGCGCAGCGCTGATCAAGAAGTGGGAAGGCTGCGAGAAGAAGCGCGCCGATGGCCGCTTCGACGCCTATCCCGATCCCGGCAGCAAGGATGGCAAGCCTTGGACCATCGGATGGGGTTCGACCGGGCCTGACGTAAAACCCGGCACCATCTGGACGCAGGCGCAATGCGATGCGCGCTTCGACGTAGATATCGTGAAGTACGTCGAAGATGTCGCCATGTTCCTTGGCGCAGCACCGACGACGCAGGCGCAGTTCGATGCGCTGGTGTCTTTCCACTACAACACCGGGGCCATCGCGTCCGCGACGCTGGGCCAGATGCACAAGGCTGGCCGTTTCGACGATGCCGCCGATCAGTTCGCCCGCTGGATCTACAATGACGGCAAGCCGATGAACGGCCTCAAGAGCCGTCGCGCCGACGAAGCGGCGCTGTATGAGAGTGCGGTGCCGTCGTGCGTCAAGCAGCCGCTACCGATCGCGACGGCTGACGTGCGCGTCGTCAACGCCGGATCAGGCCTCAACGTGCGCATTGGCCCATCGACCGGGGCGGCGAAGCTGGGGGCGTTGAAGCGCGGCGCGGCTGTCACCGTGCTGGAGGATACCGGCGACTGGGTTCGCATCACCTACCAAGGCAGGGCGGCGTGGGTGAACGATCAGTTCCTCACCGCCGCGTGAGGAAGTCAGGGGCATGATGGAACACGTCGATTGGGGGCAGTGGGCCAAGGGGCTCTTCTTTATGGCCGTTGCCGCTGCCGGTGGCGGGCTTGGGCACGTGATGCGTGAAAGCGACAAGGGCAACAAAATCCTTCGGTGGCGGGTGCTGCTGAACATGGCCGCGTCGGGCTTCGTCGGCTTGCTGGTGACGTTCCTGTGCCAGGCGGTGAAGCTGGACGATCTGTGGACCGGCTTCGTCGTGGGCGTATTCGGATGGCTAGGGGCCACCGTCTCGATCCAGCTGCTCGAGCGGATCGTCTACAAGAAGTTCGGCATTCCGCTGCGGGCAAACACCGACAGGCGGGTGGACGGTGCAAAAGCGCAAGAGGAGGAGCGGCCATGAAGTGGCTGGGCAATCTACTTACGTCGATCAAGTCGGAACTGTTCGCCATGGTGGGCGTGCTCGCCGTTTGCGGTATCGGCGCCGGCATCGTTGGGTGGATGCACATCCAGCGGCAGGATGATCAACTCGCGACCAGAGATGCGCAAATCAGCCGGCTTGCCGAGGCGAACAAGAACTGGGGTGCCTGGGAGCGTCGGCAAAACCAATTGCGGGATCTGGAGCAACGCAATGTCCTGCTCCTCCAGGACAAGCTTGCGCTGATCCAGAGCCAGAACGCCGCGGCCGCGATGCAGCTGCAGAAACTGAGGGATGAAAATGCTGAAGTTCGGGAATATATGTCTCGCCCTATCCCTGCTGAGCTGCGCAGGCTGCTCAACGCCAACTGAGATCGCCAGTGCGCCGCAGCCGTCGACCTATCGCGGCATGCCGGCAGGCCTGCTGGAGCGGTGCGATACGCGCGACATTGAGTTGGTGCAGACCGGCGATATCGTGACCAGCCGGAACCTCAATAAAAAGAACCTGAAGGAGTGCGCTGAGAAAGTGGACGCGATCCGGGCCCATGACGCTCGGGCGCGGCAGGTCAACGGGGCTTCCCCGAATCACTAAAGGGTGCGCATGCATGTTCCATGTTTGTTCCAGCATGGAGTTTGTTGTGGAAATATCCCGCCCCACGCCTCATCGCCTCAACCAGCTCGCCATCACTGCCGTTGAGCAGGCTTCGGAAGCGGCGTTCAAAGAGCCGATCCAGGCAGGGCCAGGTGTGCGGCTTGCGCTCGCCTGGCTCTCTCTGAACCGCGTCGTTCCCGAGCAAGAGATAGCAGATTTCTGGTTGAACCTAACCAAGCCTGCTCGCCCTGGCGACGCTGACGGCTACTGCCGATCCCGCGATCTCACGGTGTTCGTTAACCGGTGCAAACACCTAAGCGGGGTGCGCCGAAGGTAGCAGTCAGACGATGCTTGTTGGAATTCCAACATTGGAAATGTTGGAACGGTGAGGCTAAGTTATTGGAAACGGTGACGGAATCCACCATGGGTCGTTTCCTAGAAATCCTCTGACGCCTCGACGTCAGGTGGGGACCATGTGTTCCGGACCAGGATCCGGGCAGGGACAGCCCCCAATGGATTGCTTATAGCCTCAGGGATGTTCGAACGGCACGTGCCGGGCAGATCCCGTCGCGCCCTATCTAGGCGTTTGCCGCTTCAGTCTCAAGAAGGTCGGCAAGATTTTCGACACGCGCGGCGATGCGGGCCAGCCTTTCCGCGAACTGCGGGGGAATCGCCGGGACTTCGATGGGAAGAACCGCCTGCGGTTCGGGCCGCGATCGCAGCTCGTGAAGTTCGTCGGCCATCATCAGCGCGGCGAACAGCAGCATGCGCGTTTCCGTCTGGCCGACCGCGCCGGATGCGGTGGCCTTCGAATCGATCAGCCGGGCAAGGCGCAGGATGTGCGCCTCCTCGCCGTCGGCACAGGCCAGCATGAATTCGCGCCCGCCGATCCCAAGGGTGACGTTGCCCATCAGTCTTCCTCCACCGGAATTCGCCGGGCAAGCAGGTCGTCCAGCCCTGACAGCGACTGTGCGACGCTGGCCTTGAGGTCTTCATGGCGACGGCGCAAGTCGGCGCTCTGGCCGATGCAGGCGGAAGCGGCATCTTCGATCCGCGCCAATGCGGCCTCGATCCGGTCGAGTGCAAGCAGGGAGATGGCGCGCGTGGATGCGCTTTCCTCGGCAACCGCGCCGGTCGCCCGATCCATAAGCGGGTGTTCCATGTTCCTGCGCTGCGCCGGTTGGCGCGTTCCGGCAAGCACTTGGCGGGGGTTGTTCACAATCTTGTCACCTGCTTCTGCCTGAATGGTGCGAGAGGTGCGGCGGGTCGCATGAAGAGGTGCAGTCCTGCGTCCGAAGAGCGGGAAATCCGGCGGTGAACTTGACGGGAGGCGACCTCTCCCTAAAGGGGGTCGCAATAGACGAATCGTCCTGCATTCTTGCGTACTCCGGAGTAATCCCATGACCCTCGCTTCCGACCGTCTTGCGCCGATGGCCAACGCCATCCGGGCGCTTTCGATGGATGCGGTGCAGGCTGCCAACAGCGGCCATCCCGGCATGCCCATGGGCATGGCCGATGTCGCCACGGTGCTCTTCGCCAAGTTCCTCAAGTTCGATCCCTCGGCCCCCAAGTGGGCGGACCGTGACCGCTTCGTGCTGTCGGCGGGCCATGGCTCGATGCTCATCTACTCGCTGCTGCACCTGACCGGCTATGCCAGCCCGACGCTGGAAGATATCCGGAACTTCCGCCAGATGGGTTCGGTCTGCGCCGGCCACCCCGAAAACTTCCTGATCGAAGGCGTCGAATGCACCACCGGCCCGCTGGGTCAGGGTGTGGCGATGGCTGTCGGCATGGCGATGGCAGAGCGCCACCTTGCGGCGACTTTCGGCGACGATCTGGTTGATCACAACACCTGGGTCATCGCCGGTGACGGCTGCCTCATGGAAGGCGTCAACCACGAAGCGATCGGCCTTGCCGGCACGCTCAAGCTGGGTCGCCTGAAGGTGCTGTGGGACGATAACAAGATCACGATCGACGGCGATGCATCGCTTTCGACCTCGGAAGACATTCCCGCACGTTACCGCGCGTCGGGCTGGGACGTGTTCGAATGCGACGGCCATGACTTCGCCGACATCGAGCGCGCGCTGGGTCAGGCTGCCGCTTCGGACAAGCCCACGCTCGTCGCCTGCCGCACGCTGATCGGCAAGGGCGCCCCGAACAAGGAAGGTGGCCACGACGTCCACGGCGCACCGCTGGGCGACGCCGAAATCGCCGCCACCCGTGAAAACATCGGCTGGGCCCACGCTCCGTTCGAGATTCCGGCCGAGATCCTTGCCGATTGGCGCTCGCTCGGCGAAAAGGGCGCGAAGGCGCGCGCCGAATGGGAAGCCCGCCTTGCCGCATCCGACAAGGGCGCGGAACTGACCCGCCGCATGGCCGGCGAACTGCCTTCGGGCGATGAAGCCGCCAAGACCTTCGCCGGCTGGCTGGAAAGCGAAACCACCGTCGCCACCCGCAAGGCATCGGAGAACGTGCTCAACGTCCTCGCGCCGCTGGTGCCCGAAATGCTGGGCGGTTCGGCCGACCTTACCGGTTCGAACAACACCAAGGCCAAGTGCCAGTCCGCTTTCAACGCTGACGATTATTCGGGCCGCTACGTCTATTACGGCATCCGCGAATTCGGCATGTCGGCGGCGATGAACGGCATGGCGCTGCATGGCGGCGTGATCCCTTACGGCGGTACGTTCCTGATCTTCTCGGACTATGCCCGCAATGCCATCCGCATGTCGGCGCTGCAGCAGACCCGCGTGATCTACGTGCTGACGCATGACAGCATCGGCCTTGGCGAAGACGGCCCGACACACCAGCCGGTCGAGACGGTCATGTCGCTGCGCCTGATCCCGAACCTCAACGTGTTCCGCCCGGCCGACGTGATCGAAACCGCCGAGTGCTGGCAGATCGCGCTGGAAAGCGCGGAAACGCCGTCGGTCCTTGCGCTGACCCGCCAGAACCTGCCGCAGCTGCGCACTTCGGGCACGATGCTCTCGGCGCGGGGCGCCTACACGCTGCGCCGTGCAGAGGGTGGCCGCAAGGTGATCCTGGTCGCCACCGGTTCGGAAGTCGAACTGGCAGTGAAGGTGCGCGATGCACTGCAGGGCCAGGGTATCGGTGCGGATGTCGTCTCGATGCCGTGCATGGAACTGTTCGAGGCGCAGGACGCCGCGTACAAGCATGAAGTGCTGCCCAACGATCCGTCGATCCTGCGCGTCTCGATCGAGGCGGGCGTGACTCACGGTTGGGAACGCTTCACCGCATTCAGCCGCAATGGCGGCCTCAATATCGGCCTCGACCGCTTCGGTGCGTCGGCGCCCGCCAAGGTGCTGTTCGAACGCTTCGGCTTTACCGTCGATGCGATCGTGCCGCAGATTCTCGAAAAGCTCAGCGTCTAAGAGGAGATAAGGATTATGGCGATCAAGGTTGCGATCAACGGTTTCGGACGTATCGGACGCAATGTCGCCCGCGCCATTCTGGAGCGTACCGACCATGACCTCGAGCTGGTGTCGATCAACGACCTGGCCGACGCCAAGGCCAATGCGCTCCTCTTCAAGCGCGACAGCGTCCACGGCACGTTCCCGGGCGACGTCGAAGTCGACGGCAGCGATCTGATCGTCAACGGCAAGCGCATCAAGGTGACCGCAGAACGCGATCCCGCGAACCTGCCGCATGCCGCCAACGGCATCGACATCGCGCTGGAATGCACGGGCTTCTTCGTCGACAAGGACAGCGCTTCCAAGCACCTGACCGCCGGCGCCAAGCGCGTGCTGATCTCGGCCCCCGCCAAGGGCGTCGACCTCACCGTGGTCTACGGCGTGAACCATGAAGAACTGACCGCCGACCACCTCGTCGTGTCGAACGCTTCGTGCACCACCAACTGCCTCGCGCCCTTCGCCAAGGTTCTGCACGAGAAGATCGGTATCGAGCGTGGCCTGATGACCACGATCCACTCGTACACCAACGACCAGAAGATCCTCGACCAGATCCACAAGGATCCGCGCCGCGCCCGCGCCGCCGCGATGAACATGATCCCGACCAGCACCGGCGCCGCCGTTGCCGTGGGCCTCGTGCTTCCTGCGCTGAAGGGCAAGCTCGATGGTTCGTCGATCCGCGTGCCGACCCCGAACGTGTCGGTCGTCGACCTGACCTTCGTGCCCGCGCGTGACACCACCGCTGAGGAAGTCAACGCGCTGCTCAAGGCTGCTGCGGAAGGCGAGCTCAAGGGCGTGCTCGGCTATACCGAGGAACCGCTGGTCTCGATCGACTTCAACCACGATTCGCACTCGTCGACCATCGACAGCCTCGAAACCGCCGTGCTCGAAGGCAAGCTGGTGCGCGTGCTTTCGTGGTACGACAACGAGTGGGGCTTCTCCAACCGCATGATCGACACGGCCGGCGTGATGGGCGGCCTGCTCTGAAAATGACTATGGCGGCGGATCTTTCTGAAGGTCCGCCGTCCTTGCTGTCGCCGCGAAAGTCCATCATTGGACTTTCGCGGCGCTGCATATTCCGGGACCATGAACGGCGGCTCGCGCGCTGCCGGTGACGAGATGAGGATCGAGAGATGAGCGCTTTCAAGACCCTGGACGATCTTGGTGACGTGAATGGCAAGGTCGCGCTGGTGCGCGTCGACCTCAACCTGCCGATGCAGGATGGCGCCGTAACGGACGACACCCGCATCCGCGCCGCGGCTCCCACGATCCTTGAGTTGAGCGAAAAGGGCGCAAAGGTTCTCCTGCTTGCGCACTTCGGACGCCCCAAGGGTGAACGCGTGCCGAACCAGTCGCTTTCGATGGTCGTCGGCGCGGTCGAGACGACGCTGGGCAAGGAAGTGATGTTCGTGCCCGAGGTCACCGGCGACGTGGTCAAGCAGGCCGTCGGCATCCTGCGTGCGGGCGACATCGCAATCCTTGAGAACACGCGTTTCTGGAAGGGCGAGGAAAAGAACGACCCCGAACTCGCCGCAGCGATCGCCGCCAACGGCGACTTCTACGTCAACGACGCCTTCTCCGCCGCGCACCGCGCCCATGCCACCACCGAAGGGCTGGCCAAGGTGCTGCCTGCTTACGCCGGTCGTTCGATGCAGGCTGAGCTGGAGGCGCTGGAAAAGGCGCTCGGCACTCCTGAAAAGCCGGTCGCTGCCGTTGTCGGCGGGGCCAAGGTTTCGTCCAAGCTGGACGTGCTGAAGCACCTCGTCACGCAGGTCGATCACCTCATCATCGGTGGCGGCATGGCCAACACGTTTCTGGCCGCAAAGGGCGTGGACGTGGGCAAGTCGCTTTGCGAGCACGACCTGACTGACACCGCCAACGAGATTCTCGCCACGGCGGATGGCGCAGGGTGCACGGTCCACCTGCCGTATGACGTTGTCGTCTCCAAGGAATTCGCGGCCAACCCGCCCAGCCTGCGCACCTGCAACGTGCATGAAGTGGCGGCGGACGAGATGATCCTCGATGCCGGTCCGAATGCCGCAGAAACCCTGGGTGACGTGCTCAAGAACTGCCGCACGCTGGTGTGGAACGGTCCGCTTGGCGCGTTCGAGATGGAGCCTTTCGATGCCGCCACCGTGGCGCTGGCAAAGACCGCTGCGGCGCTGACCGCAGACGGCTCGCTGGTCTCGGTCGCAGGCGGTGGCGATACCGTTGCGGCGCTGAACCACGCAGGTGTTGCGCAGGACTTTTCCTACATCTCGACGGCGGGTGGTGCCTTCCTCGAATGGATGGAAGGCAAGGAACTGCCCGGCGTTGCGGCGCTGGAAGTCTGACTTCATTGCGGCCCCGGCATTCGTCGGGGCCGCTTGCTGTCTTTAGAAGGGTGCTGGCCGCTGCAGGCCCGGCTGCAAGCCGGGGCACGGCGGCCGACAGCTCCGGATCAGGTCCGGGGCTACTGGGATTGTTCGAGAAGATGGCCTGCGAATGACCGCCCGTGATCGCACCGCACCGCCCTGGCAGGGCCGGTACGTCACGCTGGACGGCATGCGGGGCGTTGCCGCGCTGGCCGTGGCGCTGTTCCACTACAACATCTCGCAGGCACCGCACGGCTACGTCGCGGTGGACTTCTTCTTCGCACTGTCCGGCTTCGTGCTGTGCCGCACTTATCTGCCGCGCTGGCGAGGCGGCTTGACGACCTGGGCGTTCATGAAGCAGCGGCTGGTGCGGCTTTATCCGCTGTTCCTTGCGGGTCTGGTAATCACCACGCTTTCGGCGATATCCAATCACTGGACCGGCAAGGGCGACTTCTACAGCTTTGCCAAGATCGGCAAGTCGCTGCCGCCCAACCTGCTGATGCTGCCGTCGCCTTTCACGCACACACTGTTCCCGACGAACGTGCCGGCCTGGTCGCTGTTCTTCGAACTTGTCGCCAGTCTTGGGCTGGCGCTGGTGCTGTTCCGCATTCCGCGCATGGCGCAACTGGCCGTAGCGCTCGCAGCTGCAGCATTGTTCGTGCCCGAAGTGCTGGCGCGTGAAGGCGGCAACATCGGGCCCCTATGGAGCCAGATGGGCCTGACGATGCTGCGCACCACGATGTCGTTCACGGCGGGCGTGCTGATCGCGGGACTGCCGGCGAAGGATGTGCGCCACCCCGGATGGCTGGGTGTACTGTGCCTTGTCGCCATCGTGACGATGCTGGTGGCGGACCCCGCCTTCATTCCCAAGGGCTGGTACGACGTAACTTGCGCCGTGCTTGTTTCGCCGCTGCTGGTCTGGCTCGGATCGCGCGGGGAACCATCGCGCGTCCTGATGCCGGTCGCGTGGTTCCTTGGCGAAGTCTCATATGCGGTTTACGCCGTGCACTGGGCGCTGATGGAGCCGCTGCGCTACTTCAAGGACGATCTGGGCTGGAACGAAGTGCTGATGGGCGCGGTCTACCTTGCGGCATGTGTCGGGCTGGGCTGGCTTTGCGTGCGCTTCGTGGACATTCCGCTGCGCCGCCGTCTGAACGTGATGCTGCACGCGCGCAGCCGTAACGTGCCGCCGCGCGCGATGCCGGATTGAGCGTCTCATGAACTATGCCGCAGTTGCGAAGTGAGGGAGCGCAGCGTAGGCTTGATTTCAAGTTGCCGAACAACTCAGGAGGAGAAACCATGCAGTATTCGGAAATGACGGCCAAGATAGCTGATGGTGACGGCTTTATCGCCGCACTCGACCAGAGCGGCGGTTCGACGCCCAAGGCGCTGAAGGGTTACGGTATCGAGGAAGGTGCCTGGTCGAACGAGGAGGAGATGTTCGGCCTGATCCACGAAATGCGCGCGCGGATCATTTCGTCGAAGGCTTTCACCGGGGAGAAGGTCATCGGTGCGATCCTGTTCGAACGCACCATGGACGGCACCGTCGACGGCGTGCCGACCCCGCAGGCGCTGATCGCCAAGGGCGTGGTCCCCTTCATCAAGATCGACAAGGGCCTGGAGGATGAGGCCAACGGCGTTCAGATGATGAAGCCGATGCCGACGCTGGACGAACTGCTTGCCCGTTCGAAGGCGCTGGGCGTCTACGGCACCAAGGAACGTTCGGTCATCAATTCGGCCAATGCCGAAGGTATCGCGGCGGTCGTCAAGCAGCAGTTTGCGATCGGTGCGCAAGTGCTGTCGCACGGGATGATGCCGATCATCGAGCCCGAAGTGAACATCAAGAGCGAAACCCGTGCGGAGTGCGACAAGCTGCTCCTTGCCGCGATCCTCGAAAACCTTGATGCGCTGCCCGAGGGGCAGAAGGTGATGCTCAAGCTTTCGCTGCCGATCGTGCCGGGCACTTTCGATGCGCTGGTCGATCACCCCAAGGTGCTGCGCGTGGTGGCGCTTTCGGGCGGCTATTCGCGTACCGATGCCTGCGCCGAACTGGCAAAGAACAAGGGCATTATCGCCAGCTTCAGCCGCGCGTTGCTTTCGGACCTGCGCTCGCAGATGAGCGACGCCGAATTCGACGCCGCACTCGGCGAAGCGATCGACGAGATCTACGCCGGTTCGACGCAAAAGGCGGAAGCTGCCGCTGCAGCCTGAGCCTTTCTGCACGAAACATGATGAAGGCGGCGCTCGAAAGGGCGCCGCCTTTTTCGTGCGATCAGTACCCGCCCATGAAGCGGAAGCCGAAACGATAGGCGGATTGCGCGACGGTGCCGTGATTGTCGCCGCCCGCGACCTTGTCGGGCCTGACGTCAACCAGTTCGAGCGTGCCGTCCGCCACCGTCACGGGCTTGCCTGACGTTACCTCCACCTCGCCGCCGCGACCGCTTTCGACACGCACGCGCAGGCGGACCTGCCCGGCCCAGACGCAGCGGGCGTTCATGGGGCAGCGGCTGTCTTCCAGCACGGCAACCGGGGTGATGCGCGGCCCTCCGACGGTCACCGTCTGGCCAAGCGTGGCATAAGTCAGCGGCGGCTGCGGCGTTGCGGGGGGGAGTTCGGACGCAGGCGCATTGCTCTGTACCGGGCTCTGTACCGGGCTCTGTACCGGCGCATAAGGCGGGGTCACCGCGGGGCCGGCATAGGCGGGTGCCTGCGTTTGTGCTGCTGGCGGGGCCATGGGCGGCGGTGCGGGCTGTTGCGCCGGCGCGCCCGCTTGCGGATAGGCCGGGGTATACGATTGCATCCGGGCCGGATCGGCGGGGGGTATCACGGTGCAGCCGGAAAGGGCGGCACCCGTCAGGGCGAGCGCTAGGGGGATCCTCATGACCCGCGATGCAACACGCCTGCGCCTGAATGGTTCCCGAACGTGGGTAACGACATGGCTCCGGGTGACTTGGCGTAGCGCCTTTGCGCGGCTAGAGCGTTCGGCATGAACGACGAAGCCGACATTCCGCGCGAACCCACGCAGCTTTACCTGATCTCGCCGCTCGACGTTGGCGGGGCATTCCCGGAACGCCTTGCACGCGCGCTCGACGCCGGGCAGGTCGCGGCTTTCCAGTTCCGCGTGAAGGACGTGGACCAGCACGAAGCGGCGCGTCTGGCAGAGCCGTTGCAGAAGATCTGCGCGGATCGCGAAGTGGCCTTCATCGTCAACGATTCGATCAGCCTTGCCAAGCGTCTGGGCGCAGACGGCGTGCATCTGGGGCAGGAAGACGGCACGGTAGAAGAAGCGCGTCAGGCGCTGGGCCGCGATGCGCAGATCGGCGTGACCTGCAACAACAGCCGCCATCTTGCCATGGAAGCGGGGGACAACGGGGCGGACTATGTCGCGTTCGGGGCGTTCTTTCCGACCACGACGAAAGTGACCAAGCACGTTGCCGGGCTTGATCTGCTGGAATGGTGGCAGTCGATCTTCGAGATTCCCTGCGTTGCCATCGGCGGTATCACCCCCGACAATTGCGGCGATCTTGTCCGTGCGGGCGCGGATTTCCTGGCTGTATCGGGTGCGGTGTGGAACGGCGACGAGGAAGCGGCCATCCGCGCGTTCCACGAAGCGCTGGCGGCGGTTCAGGGCTGAGAGCCAGCGGCAGAACCGCAGGTCCGGAACCTCAGGCCCGGAACCTGAGGTTCTGGCCCGGCGCGTCAGAAATCGATCTTCGCGATGACGTCTTCGCCGAACTTTTGCGCCTGTTCCAGATATTCGGCGCGCGTATCGGTGTAGATCGTCGCGCCGGAACCATCGACGCCGAGCGACTTGAGGTTGGCGAAATGGTCCAGCGCTTCCTGCGCATTCCAGCCGGCCTTTACCGAATACGTCGATGAGGCGATGACTTTGGGTGGGGTTTCGCGCCCCACCTTTTCGCAATGCGCGGCCATGTAGGCGATGGCGGCAAGAATATCGTCATCCCCTTCAAGGTTCGCGGTGCGGGCGGTATCGGTTACTGCCTTGGGCACGAAGAAGGGGTGCCAGGCATCACCCAGTTCCACCGCACGGCGAAGCGCGCGCCTGGAATTTCCGCCCACCAGAAGCGGTGGATGTGGTAGCTGCGCGGGCGTGGGCAGCACGCGATTGCCCAGCGCCGTGTAGCCGTTGCCCTCGAACGTGAAATCCTTTCCGGTCCAGGCCAGCTTCATGGCCTTCATGTATTCGTCCATGATGTCGTTTCGGCTGTCGAAATCCACGCCGAGCGCCTTGTATTCCGCCTTCATGTACCCCGCGCCAAGGCCAAGGATCACGCGCCCGCCAGTGAAATGATCGAGGCTGGAAACCGCGCGCGCGGTGATGAACGGGTTGCGATAGGGCAGGACAAGGATGTTGGTCTGAAGCCGCAGCGTGGTCGTGGCGGCGCCCAGCATCGAAAGCATGACGAAGGGGTCCTGCGCATAGTGCCCGCCGTTGTCGAGCCAGCGCGAGGAGGGCACCGGATGATCCGTGACCGTGCCTGCATAAAAGCCCGCTGCCTCCACCGCTTTCGCGATCTGATGCAGCGCTTCCATGGTGCCCCATTCCTGTGGCTTGTCGATATGGTCGAAGGGCAGGCTGGTGCTGAGGGTGAAGGTCATCGCTCTCTCGTTTTCGATCTGCGGTTATTCGGTGACTTCGGGCGGGAGCACCCATGCGTCGTCGCGGTTGCGCACCCAGCCGCCGGATGCCCATGAGCCGCCATCGACGGGGATGATCGTGCCCGTCACGTAGCTGGCCATGGGCGAGGCGAGGAACACCGCCACGCGGCCGCATTCCTCATCGATCCCGGCGCGCCCTGCGGGGATGCGCTTGCGGATGCCTTCGACTTGCGCGGGGCTGGGCTGGAACCACGCGGATTCGTCTACCGGGCCGGTGAACTGCCCGCGCGTTCCCGGTGTTACCGTGTAATCGGGGGCAATGGTGTTCACGCGAATGCCGTGCTCCGCAAACTCCAGGGCAAGGGTGCGTGTCAGGTTGTTGATCCCCGCCTTGCATGCGGCATAGACCGCATAGCCGGGCGCCGCGCGGCTCGCCTCGATGCTGGTGACGTTGACGATGGCCCCGCCGCGCCCACCTGCGATCATCACCGTCACTGCCGCCTGCGTCGCGGCAAGGTTGCTGACGAGATTGAGGTCGATGTGCCGCCGCCAGTTCTTCTCGGCAAGGTCCAGGAACCCGCGCCGCGTTACGCCGCCAGCGTTGTTCACCAGCACGTCGAGCCGCCCGAAAGTGTCTGCCGTGCGTGAGATCGCATCTTGCAGCACCTCTACGTCCATCACGTTGCCGGGGATGCACAGCGCCCTGCGGCCGCGCGCCTCGACCAGCCGGGTGACTTGCTCGCACCGTTCGGGGATGGCGTCGATAATCCCGACATCGGCACCCATGTCCGCCATGCACAGCGCGATAGCGCGGCCGATCCCGCCGCCGCCGCCGGTTACGAAGACCACCTGTCCGGTCAGGTCGATGTCGCTTGCCTGCACTTGCCTCTCCATCGCCGGGCCGTATGCGGCCTCTTCGATCAGTTCGCCAATGCGAATGTAAGTTCAGCATCCTTCAGGTCGGATGGATCGTCTATATCTTTCGCCAGACCCGGCAAGGTGATCGTCACCGCGTTCAACCCAAGCGCCTGCGCAGCCTTGCGATGCAGCGCCGCGCTACTGGTGCCGTAGTGGAAACGAAAGCCTGCAGCCTCAGGCAAGGGCAGCGACAGCGCGTTCGTGCCGGTGCTGTGCCGGTCGGTGGCGATGCCGATCGTTCCGGCAGGCAGCGCGGCCAGCGTGCGCACTTCATCGGCGGTTAGCGTGGGCAGGTCACCGGCGATGACAAGCAGGCGCGCAGGCGCGCTGCCGCCGTTCACGATGGATGCCAGCGCCTTGTCGAGCGCGGCGTTTAGGCCATCTCCGGTATCGGTGATGGCGGCAAAGTGGCCGCGCGCCGGGCCGAGCAGGATCGTGCGCGCTACCACCGCCTGCGTCGCAGCCGTCACCCGCCCCAGCATCGCTTCGACAAGCTCGTCGCGCTCCTGCGGCGACAGGACAGGGGCGAGCCGGGTCTTGCCGCGCCCCTGCTCCTTGATCGGGATGAGCGCCCAGATGGTCACGGGATCGCCGGTGCTTCGGCAAGGTTGGTAAAGCGGATACCGGCACCGTCCGCCTTGTAAGTCTTGTTCATGTAGATGAGGATCGAGGTCAGCGCCTCTGCCGCGGCCGAGTTGGCAAGCGCACCACCCGACAGACCGCGCAGGCCCATGCCGGGGCACAGGTCAACCACCGTCTGGCGTGCGGCAACGTCGTCCGAGAATACCAGCACGTCGCAGTCGATCGCGTGGTCGGAATCGAGGTGATGGGCCGAAACGTTGTGGAACGCGGTCACCAGTCGCGCATCCGGCTCAAGGTGGGCGCGGGCCTGTGCTGCGGCGCTGCCTTCGGCGGGAAGCTGGACGCGCATGACCTTGGGCGGGACGAGCGGGACGGTGGTGTCCACCACCACCGCATCGCCAACCCGGTCGCGGATCTGCGCCAGCGTGTCGCCCTGCGATGCGTGGGGCACGGTAACGATCACGATGTCCTTGCCTTGCGCCGCATCGGCGTTGGCCGCGTACCCTGCCGCGCCAAGTTCGTCGGCCGTCGCCTGCGCCTTTTCGGCTGAGCGCGAACCGATCGTTACTTGGTGCCCTGCCGCCACCAGCCGGCGGGCGATGCCTTTGCCGAGAGCCCCGGTGCCGCCGATGACTGCGATACTTGCCATGCCTTTATCTCTCCCGCGAAGTTTCGCATCTTGCGATTGTCGTCGTCGGCGGCAGCCGTACAGTGGCGTTCGGGAGAACAGGATGAACACCGTTCAGGAACTTACCGTGCGGCCGCTGCCGGGATTGCCCATGTTCGCCGTGGGGCAGCCGATTGCGCAAGCCATTTGCAGGGCTCTTGCAGATACGGGGGACAGCTTACGCGATGGCGATATCTGTGTGATCGCGCAGAAGATCGTCTCCAAGGTGGAAGGGCGCACGGTCGATCTGGCCTCTCTGGAACCGGGGGAGCAGGCGCAGGCACTGGCCCGGCGGACGGGCCGCGATCCGGGCATGGCGCAGGCGATCCTGGATGAGAGCGCGGAAATCATGCGTCCTCATCCCGCGGCGATCATCGCCCGGCATCGCACCGGCCACGTGCTTGCCAATGCGGGTATCGATGCCAGCAACGTCGCGGGCGGAGACGAGGGAACGGTGCTGCTCTGGCCGGTCGATCCTGACGCTTCGGCAAGGCGGCTGCGCGCCGATCTGGTCAGGGTCAGCGGTGCGCGGGTGGGCGTGGTGATCGCGGATTCCATGGGGCGCGCCTGGCGCATCGGCACCGTTGGCACGGCCATCGGCTGCGCGGGACTTGTGGTGCTTGAGGATCGGCGCGGGCAGGGCGTGGACCTTTACGGGCGCACCTTGCAGGCGACGGTGATCGCCGTGGCGGACTCGATCGCGGCGATGGCGTCGCTGGCGATGGGCGAGGGGGATGAAGGCACGCCGGTCGCCATCGTGCGCGGCGCGTCGCGGTGGGTGTGCGGGGATGACGGCGCCGGCGCGGTCAGCGGCTTGCGGCCGGTGGAACAGGACATGTTCCGATGAGCCGCCATGTCCTTGCCCTCAGCGGTGGTGTCGGCGGTGCCAAGCTGGCCGCAGGGCTGGCCGCAGTCCTTTCGCCGGATGACCTGACGCTGGTGGTCAATACCGGCGACGATTTCGAACATCTGGGCCTGACTATCTGCCCGGATATCGATTCGGTGACTTATGCGCTGGCGGGCCTGAACGACACCGTGCGCGGTTGGGGCGTGAAGGATGAGACGTGGCAGGCCATGGCCATGCTGCGCGCGCTGGGCGAAGCGGACTGGTTCAATCTGGGCGACCGCGACATGGGCATGCATATCGCCCGTTCGTGGCGGCTGCGCGCGGGCGATACCTTGTCACAAGTGACAGCGCGGCTGACCGGCGAGCTGGGTATCGCGCACGCGATAGTTCCCATGAGCGATGCCCCCGTTCGCACGCAGATCGGCACTGCGCAGGGGTGGCTGGATTTCCAGCGCTACTTCGTTGCCGAGCAGTGCCGTCCGGTGGCGACAGGCGTACGATTTGAAGGCGCTTCGGACGCAGTACCGTCGCCTGCCTTCGCGGCTGCACTGGCGCGTGAAGACCTTGGCGCGATCGTCGTTTGTCCCTCGAATCCGTACCTCAGCGTGGATCCGATCCTCAGTCTCGACGGTGTGCGCAGTGCTCTGGCCGGGCGGCGCGTGCCGGTGGTGGCGGTGTCGCCGCTGGTGGGTGGAGCATCGCTGAAAGGGCCGCTGGGCAAGCTGCTGGGGGAACTGGGGCGGCCCGTTTCCAACGCGTCCATTGCCGATCACTACGGCGATCTTCTTGACCATCTCATCATCGACGAGGCCGATGCTGCTGACGTGGGGGGCTTGCGGGACAGGGGCCTTTCGGTCACCGTTTGTCCAACAGTCATGTGCCACGCCGGTGACCGGGAGAGGCTTGCGCGCGTAGCACTGATCGCAGCCGGTATCGAGACAGGATGACCATGGCACGCGACGATGACGCACTGATAACCCGACTCCTTTCCACGCCCCTCGATGACCTGCTTGGCGAGGCGCGGGCGCGGCGTGACGACCGTTTCGGACCGCTGACCCCGGCGCGGATGACTTATTCACGCAAGGTCTTCATCCCGCTGACCCGCCTTTGCGCGGACGTGTGTCACTACTGCACGTTCGCGACCACGCCCTCGCGGCTTCAGGCCCCATATCTGGACGAGGAAGAGGTGCTTGAGATCGCCCGCGCCGGGGCGGCGGCGGGGTGCAGGGAAGCGCTGTTCACCCTCGGAGACGCACCCGAACGCCGCTACGCAGTGGCGCGTGAATGGCTGGAGGCGCGGGGCTTTTCGCGCACCATCGATTACGTGCGCCATTGCGCTGGTCGGGTGCTCAGCGAAACCGGGCTGCTGCCGCACGTCAATGCCGGCGTGCTGGACGAGGACGACTGGGCAATGCTGCGCCCCGTCGCGGCGTCGGTCGGCCTGATGCTGGAGAGCACATCGGAGCATCTGCTGGACAAGGGCATGTGCCATCACGGTTCGCCGGACAAGGTGCCCGCGGTGCGGATCGCCTCGCTGGCGGCAGCCGGGCGGGCGCGGGTGCCGACCACCAGCGGCGTGCTCATCGGCATTGGCGAAACTGCGCGCGAACGGATCGAGGCGCTGCTTGCCTTGCGTGATCTGCATAAGGCGCATGGGCACCTGCAGGAAGTCATCGTCCAGAATTTCTGCCCCAAGCCCGGCACGAAGATGTCCGGAGCGATTGAGGCGAGCGAGGCGGATTTCCTGCGCACCATCGCCGCCGCGCGTATCGTGCTGCCCGGTGAGGTGTCGGTGCAGGCCCCGCCCAACCTCAACGATGAGCGACTGGTCGAACTGATCGATGCCGGGATCGACGACTGGGGCGGTATTTCCCCGGTGACGCTTGACCACGTGAACCCGGAAGCGCCCTGGCCGGAGATCGCGCGACTGGAAGCGGTCTGCGCGCGCGCAGGATTGCCGTTGGTGGAACGCCTGACGGTCTATCCTCGCTTTGTCGGGGAAAACGGCTGGCTTGATCCTGCGATACGCCCTTCGGTGCTGCGACTTGCCGATGCGGAGTGGCTTGGGCGTGACAGCCGGTGGAGTCCGGGCGTAGCGGACCGCGCACCCGGCACGGTTCACGCGCCGCTGGGCGTTCGCCACGAAGGGCCGGTGGCCTTGCGGCTGCACCGTATCCTCGATCGTGCGGCAAGCGGTATTACGCTGGCCGAAGATGAGATCGCGGCACTTTTCGCTACGCGCGGGGCTGCGGCGCAGGCGGTGGTGGAAGCTGCCGATGCCTTGCGCGCCGAAGTTCGCGGCGATGCCGTCACTTACGTGGTCAATCGCAATATCAACTATACCAACATCTGCACTCACGCCTGTTCGTTCTGCGCCTTTTCGAAGACCAGCAGCAAGGCCGGCTATCGCGACAAGCCCTATGACCTCGATCTTGAGGAGATTGCCGGCAGGGCGCGTGAGGCGGTGGCGCGCGGGGCGACCGAGGTGTGCCTGCAGGGCGGCATTCACCCGCGCTACACGGGGGACACGTACCTTTCGATCCTGCGCGCGGTGAAGGATGCCTGCCCAGATCTTCACGTCCATGCCTTTTCCCCGCTGGAGGTCAGTCAGGGTGCGCGGACGCTGGGGATGCCGGTTTCGGACTATCTTTCCATGCTGCGCGATGCCGGGCTGGGATCGCTGCCCGGCACGGCGGCGGAAATCCTGTGCGACGATATCCGACAACAGATCTGCCCGGACAAGCTGACGACCGGCGAATGGCTCGATGTGGTAGGCGCGGCGCACCGGGTCGGTTTGCCGACGACATCGACGATCATGTTCGGCCACCTTGAAAGCCCGCTGCACTGGGCGCGGCACTTGCTGGCACTGCGCAACCTGCAGTTCGACACCGGCGGCATAACCGAATTCGTGCCCCTGCCGCTGGTCCACATGGAGGCGCCGTTCTATCGCAAAGGCCAGTGCCGCAAGGGACCGACCTGGCGCGAGGCGGTGATGATGCATGCAGTGGCGCGGCTTGCGCTGCACGGGGCGATCAGCTCCATCCAGGTGTCATGGGTCAAGCTGGGCATGGATGGCGCGGCGGCCGTGCTGGCTGCGGGTGCGAATGACCTTGGCGGGGTGCTGATGGACGAAAGCATCAGCCGCGCGGCCGGGGCATCGCACGGGCAACTGGCCGAAGTGGCGGACATGCGCGCCGCAGCCGAAAGCGTCGGACGCCGGCTGTACCAGCGCACGACGCTTTATGGAGAAGTGGGGGCGCAGGCCCATCGACAAGTTCAGGGCGAGCGGGTCTAGTGTAGCGCGCCGATCCATCTGAGGCGTGGGGCTGTCGAAGCTCCACGCCTCAGCGCAGGGCGTTTCTTACATCGCCCGGATGTGCTGCCACATCGCCTCGGGCATCGAGGTATATTCGATGTAGTGCCCGAACACCTTGCGTGCATCGAGGTAGAGGAACTTGAGCCCGCCTTCCGGCTCCCCGGTCAGATCGCGCTCCATGGCGATGGGGAAATCCTGCGCGTCCACGCGCGCGCGAAAATCCGCCCAGTCCGGCACGCGGAAGCAGATGTGATGGAAGCGCAAGGGGCCGCCATTCGACAGGCAATTGGCATAGATGCCGACTTCGTCGATCTCGTTCTCGATCAGTTCGTACTGCAGATCGCCGATCCAGATGAAGCAGATGCGGCCCTTCTGGCGTTTGGGGCCGGAGGGTGTCAGCACTGTCTGGTCGACGGGGATGATCGTCGGCTCCTTCACCAGTCCGCGCCCGCGGAACAGATCGATCCCCGCTTCCAGATCGTCGCAGATGTACGCGTTCTGGTAGTGCAGCCCCTCCAGCACGATCAGCCCTCCCGCGCGATGTCGTAGCGCGACAGGTAGCGCTCAAACAGCGGCTCCAGCGCTTCCTTGGAGAGCCCGTACTGTGCCAGCTTGTATTCGTGGCGCCCGAACTTGTCCTGCGGGTTATCGTCCACCCACTGCTGTACGCCTGCTTCGGCCTGCGCAGTCCATTCGTCGCCAAGGGCGGCGTAGACTTTTTTCGTGGCGGCTACCGGATCTTCGACGAGATCGGCGTAGTGGACGTCGATGATCTTGTCCTCTCCGTACTTGTCGCGGAAGTCCATGATGCGGTTGGCATGTTCGGCCGCCTGCCAGGGGTAGTCTTCTGCCAGCCATTCGGTGTCCGCCTTGCCCATGTGCCCCATGTGGCTGAGCGAGATGATCGAGCACAGCGATCCGGTTGCCGTGAAGGGATCGCGGTGCGTCCAGATCACGCGGGCATCGGGATAGACCTTGAAGATCGTCTCCAGCCACAGCGCATGGCTGGGCTTCTTGACGTTCCAGATTCCGGTGGTGTGCTGCTGCAGCACCTGCAGGAACTTCTTGTGGTATTCGTACGAGCTGGTCATGTCGCAGGAGAAGATGAAGTCCTTGTAGAGCGGCAGCTTGCCCTTGGATTCGATCATCAGCGTCTTGAAATCGTGCGCCATGAAGAACACGCATTCATTGGGATAGACCGCCGAACCGCGATAATACTTGCCCATGGCCGGATTGGCTTCCAGCGCTGCCTTTTCCTGCGCCAGCCGCTCCACCGCGCGCGGATCGGTGGTGAGCATCGCGTTCGAGGTGACGGGCGGCACCGGATCGTCGATTTCCCAGGTCAGCGGCGAACGGCGCGCGGGATCGGCGGCCAGCAGGTTCGACATCAACGTGGTGCCGGTGCGCGGCACACCCATGACGAAGACCGGCCGCTCGATCGGCCGTGCCAGCAGTTCGGGGTTATCGCGCAGGTATTGCGATACCTTGAGGCGTCCGCTCAGCCAGTGGACGCTGTCCTTGCGGGCGCGGGCGATGCCGCCTTCGCTCATCCAGCCCCTGGCGATACCTTCGTTGAAGGAGCGGGTGAATGCGTCCAGACCTTCGCGCCAGGTATCGTTGTCGAAGCTGTCGATCCCGGTTTCGCGGATTGCCTGTTCGACCAGAGCATCGGGTACGAGCTGTTCGGCGGCAGTAGTAGCCATGGTGCGGTTGTCCTCTTCCCATCGGCCGATAGATCGACCTTTCATGGGCATGAGATAACCTGCCGATGCCGGGCGCTGGCAACGCGGTTGGCCGATCAATTCCGGACCTTCTATCGAATTCGGGTCAAGACCCGACAGGCTCGGTCAGGACGCGCCCCTGCCGCTGTCGGAACGTGCTGGGGCTGGTGCCCACGGTACGGCGGAAGGCGAAGGTGAAGCTGGAGGGAGACGAAAAACCCATGGTGAAGGCGATGGTCTTGACGCTTTCCCCCTCCATCAGCAGCCGCTTGGCCGCTTCCATCCGGCGCTGTTCGATATAGTCTCCGATCGAACAGGCGCGGCTGACGCGAAAGCCGCGCGTCAGCTGGCGCACGGAGAGCGCGCATAGCTTCGCCAGTTCCTCAAGAGAGGGAGCGGAAAGGTCATCGGCAAGCCTCTCGTCGATCAGCCGCAGGCGCCAGCCGGACAGGCCGCCGGTCATCGGTCGTTCGGCTACCTCAAGGCAGTGGCGGCCCAGTTCGATCGCCAGTTCCCCGCCAAGGAAGCCCAGCATCCGCTGCGCCGCAAGGCCGGGGTGGCGCACTTCGGCGGTGATGCGAAACAACAGCGCGCGCATGTGGGCGCTGCCGATGTCGAGCGCGGCGGCCAGATGCGGATCGTCCCATTCCAGCCCGTGGCCAAGGAGGTCGTGAACGAGGTCCGCATCGATCGTGCAGATCAACGAGGCTTGCCGCCCGGAACCGCCCTTGATGTGCAGTTCCTCGCCCGGAGGCAGCACGAAGATGTCGCCCAGCCGTTCCAGCCGGTGTGGGCCCCAGCGCCGGCGATAGCCGCCCCGCGATTCGAGCGGACGGGGCGTAAGGCACATGTTGACGTGATAGTCCCGGCCGACGGCGTGGACGGTATCGGTCGGTCCGGGAATGTCGAAGCGCACGATCTGCGCGGTGACCCCGCGCGTCTCCAACTGCGCATCGATGCACATCCGGGGGCGGTGTGCCTCGATCATCCTCATCTCCATCAGGCTGACCGTAATATGTCCCGGACGCCACGTTAGGGCTGGAATTCTATGCCTGGCGCGCTTGCCCGGCAATGCCCGGCCGAAGAACATCGCGCCGGTGAACATGCCGCGATGACGGCACGGCTTGGGACAGAGGAAGACAAGAATGGCGAATGGCCTGTTCGACTGCACGGGCAAGGTTACCGTGGTGACCGGCGGTAACGGCGGCATCGGCTTCGGCTTTGCGATGGGCGTTGCCAGGATGGGCGGCGATCTGGCCATCTGGGCGCGTAACGCCGAAAAGAGCGCGAAGGCCAAGGCAGAACTCGAAGCCGCAGGTGCGGGCAAGGTCGTGGCCTATCAGGTGGACGTTTCGGAAGAGGCGAACATCGTGGCCGGCTACGATGCGGTGATGGCGGATTTCGGCCGTGTGGACTGCGTCTTCGCCAATTCCGGTGCCTCGCCGCGCTACAACTCGGTCTTCGAGATGCCGACCGAACATTGGTACGATTTCCAGAAGACCGCGCTTCATGGCGCCTTCTTCACCTTGCGCGAAGGCGCGCGGCTGATGAAGGCGCGTGTCGAGGCGGGGGATGAAAGCGGCGGCAGCCTTGTCGCCTGCGGTTCGCTTTCGCTGTTTCAGGGGCTGCCGGGCAAGATGGAATATGCATCGTCCAAGGCAGCGGTGGCCGCGGCGATACGCTGCCTTGCGATCGAACTGGCGCCGCTCGGCATCCGGGCCAACGTGGTTGCGCCGGGGCTCGTGATCACCCCGATGATGGGCGAGGGTGCCCGCGCCGACGCTGTCGCGCAGCACTTTGCCCCAACGATACCGATGAAGCGCACGGGCTTTCCCGCCGACTTCGAAGGGATCGGCGCGTACCTGTGTTCGGACGCCAGCAGCTTCATGACGGGTGAGACGATCACCATCGACGGCGGCTACATGGTCCGGCCGTAAGGAGACAGGCAATGGAACTGCTCAAGATCCACGGTGTCGGCGACGTCCGCGTCGACGCTTATGAACGCCCGCAGGCCGGGCCGCTGGATGTCGTCGTGCGGATGAAGTCGGTGGGCATCTGCGGCTCAGACCTCTCCTACATCAAGATGGGCGGCATTCCGCCGGGAGCCGAGACGGCGCTGGGGCATGAAGGCGCGGGCGAGGTGCTGGAGGTCGGCTCCGGCGTGGCGGGCATCGCGGTGGGCGATCCGGTGATCGTCAACCCGATGATGACGCCAAGCAACATCGGATCGGGCGGGCCGGAAGGGGCCTTCACGCAGGAACTGCTGGTGCGCGAGGCGCGGCTGGGCGAATCGATCCTGCCGATCCCCGAGGGCATCGACTATGACGTGGCCGCCATGTGCGAACCGCTTGCCGTCGCCATGCACGGGGTCAACCGGGCAGAAGTGAAGCCGGGCGACAAGGTGGTGGTGTTCGGTTGCGGGCCGATCGGGCTGGGCATGCTGCTGTGGCTGATCGATCGCGGCGTGACGGATGTTGTTGCGCTGGACCTTTCCGAAGAGCGGCTGGAACGTGCCCGTGCGCTGGGTGTGCAGGCGGCGCTCAACCCTGCCGAAGTGGACTTGCGTGCGGAACTGGCCCGCCTCCACGGCGAAGTGCCAAGCTACGGTCGTGTGGGCGTCGGCACCGATGCCTTTATCGATGCGGCAGGCGCGCCCAACATCCTCACGCAAGTCATCATGATGGCGAAGTTCCACGCGCGCCTTGTCATCACCGCCGCTTACATGAAGCCGCTGGAGTTTCCGGTGGGCCGCATGCTGACCAGCGAGATGACCATCACCACCGCTCTCGGCTATCCCACCGAAATGCCGGATGTGATCGCTGCCATGCCGCGTCTCAAGGACAAGATCGCCGCGATGATCAGCCACAAGCTGCCGTTCCGCGACGTGATGAAGGGTCTGGAGATCGCGGCAACCCCGCAGTCCGCCAAGGTCATGATCAGCTTTGAGGAGGATTGAAATGAGCGATGTGAAAGACGCCGTGTCGGAATCCGGCCCAAAGCTGGCGGGGCTGGTGCGTGCAGGCGACGAACAGGCAGAGGCGATCCGCGTCACTGACTTCATCTTCCAGGCGAATGACATTTCCAACGCCTACCTCGTCACCACCGCTGAAGGCGACGTGATGGTCAACACCGGCTTCATGGACAATGCCGAGCGCACGAAGCGCCTGCTGGCGCCGCACCGCACCGGCTCGCTCGCCTTCGTGATCCTGACCCAGAGCCACGCCGATCATTATGGCGGGCTGCCGGAGTTCGTGGAGGAGGGCACCCAGGTCATCGGCGGCCCCGGCTTCAACGAAGCGCTGGCCGACATGAACGGGCTTCAGTCGTTCTTCGGACCAAGGAGCCGGAAGCTTTGGGGCTCGACGCTCAAGCGCGGGTCCACGCCCAAGCCGCCGCCGCATGTGGTGCCCGACATTCTCGTCGATCGGCGCCTGACGCTGGATATTGGCGGGCGGACCTTCGAACTGATCTCCACGCCTGAAGGGGAGACGGTGGACAACCTCACTGTCTGGATGCCGAAGGAGAAGATCGCGTTCACCGGCAATGTCTTCGGCCCGGTCTGGCTGTCGATGCCGTTCCTGAACACCCTGCGGGGAGACAAGCCGCGGCTGGTGCGCAATTATCTCAAGTCGCTGGAAACCGTCCGCGACCTTGGGGCAGAGGTCATCGTGACAGGGCATGGCGAGGCGATCGTCGGCAAGGATCGCATCCGCGCCGATCTCGACAAGCTGCATGCCGCCGTATCGCACGTGCGCGACTATACGCTGGAAGGCATGAAGGCGGGCAGGGACGTCCACACCCTGATGCGCGAATTCGCCTGGCCCGAAGGGCTGGAGATCGGTGAATTCCACGGCAAGGCCAGTTGGGCGGTCAAATCGATCTGGCGCGAATATTCGGGCTGGCTGCATTACGAGGACGGCACCACCGCGCTTTACTGCGTGCCGCGCAGCAGCGTCGATGCGGACCTCGTCGAGCTTGCTGGCGGAGCGGACAGGTTGGCCGCCCGCGCGCAGCAAAAGCTGGATGGTGGCGCGGCGCTGGAAGCGATCCACCTCACAGACATCGCGCTTGGCGCGGAGCCGGATAATGCGGCTGCGGTTGCCGTGCGCAAGGCCGCGCATGAGGCGCTGCTGGCCGAAAGTGGCGGGCGCAACCTGTCGGAAACGATGTGGTTGCGCTCCGAGATCGCGGAGATGGACGCGAAGCTGTAAGCCGCCCGCGGCTAGCTCAATCGTCGATCCTGACCATGCCGCCCAGAACCGGCCCGCCTGCAACGGCGATGGCCTCGCCGGTGATGTAGCTTGCTGCATCGCTGACGAGAAAGGCCACGAGTTGCGCCACGTCTTCGGGCAGGCCGTATCTACGTAGGGGGAAAACATTGGCGGCGCTGTCCGCGTCAAAGCCGGTTTTCTCCCAACCGGCGCGGGCGTTTTCGGTTGCCGTCATGCCGGGGGCAACGGCGTTGACACGCACGCCCACTGGGCCCCATTCGGCCGCCGCGACGCGGGTGAACATCTGTACTCCCGCCTTGGCCGCCGAATAAGCCGCCACGCCTTGCGTCCCGTGCATCCCGGCGACCGAGGACACGTTGACGATGGAGCCCTTCGCCTTGCGCAGATGGGGGAATGCGGCCTGCGATGCATACATTGCAGAATTGAGGTTGAGCGCGATGTCACGGTCCCACTTGGCGGGGTCCATCTTCGCGATGCCGACATGCCCGTGCGCGCCGCCCGCGTTGTTGACCAGAATGTCCAGCCTTCCGAAATGCGCCGCTGCCGTTTCGACCATGGCCTGCGCGGACGAAAGTTCGCGCACGTCAGCCTCCACCGCCAGTGCCTTTCGCCCGAGCGCCTTGATTTCAGCCACCACCGCATCGAGCGGCGCGGGCTTCCGGCCTGCCACTGCGATATCGGCCCCCCGCCTTGCCAGCAGCAGAGCCGTGGCCCGGCCGATACCTGTGCCTCCGCCGGTGACAATCGCCACGCGGCCGGTCAGATCGAACTCCTCGAACATACTTCCTCCCTCTCCGTGCCGTACAACCGGCAGCGTCGCCGCGATATTCGAGGCATCGCCGCCGCCCCGCTCTTGGCAAGCGGGGGCGCACCTTATTCACTGCATCCCGATGGCGCGGGGGATCGCCGGGATGATCGGCGAAACGGCCGACGCAGACGGACTCGCTGAAAAAGATAGTATATACTATCTAAAGCGTAATCAACATGGGAGCAGGATGAATGAGCGAGCACGATCTACTCGACCTTGGCGGGCAGGTGGCGGTGGTCACCGGGGCCGGGCAGAACGCAGGGCGCGGCATCGCACTGGAACTGGCGCGACATAACGCGGGCGGTATCGCAGTGAACGATTTCGTCCCCGAACGGGCAGAGGCAGTGGCCGAGGAAATCCGCGCTACGGGCGTGCCCGCGCTGGCGGTGCCGTTCGACGTGGGCGACCTTGACGCGATCCGCGCCGCCGATGCCGCGATCAGGGACAAGCTTGGCGCGGCGACCATCCTCGTCAACAATGCAGGGATGGCCGGTCCGGGCGGCTCTCTGCGCCCAACGCTGAACTTCTGGGAAGAAGAGCCCTCGGCCTGGGATCGCTACCTGCGCACCAACCTTTACGGCGTGTACAACGCCTGCTTCGCATTCATTCCCAACATGGTGGCGGCCAGGAAGGGGCGTATCGTCACCATCGTATCCGATTCCGGCCGCGTGGGAGAACCCAAGCTGGCGGTCTATGCCTCTGCCAAGGCGGGGGCGCAGGGCTTCGTGCGCTCGATCGCCAAGGAATTGGGCCGCTTCAACGTGACAAGCAACGCCGTCTCGCTGTCGTCGCTCATGCCGGACATGGACGAGGAAAAGCTCGCCCAGGTCATGCAGAGCGATCACGCCAAGGCGCAGATGGCCCGCTACACCATCCGCCGCTATGGCAAGTCGGCCGACGTGGCCGGCCTGGTGACGTTCCTGTGTTCTGACGCGGCGGAGTGGATCACCGGGCAGACGTATCCGCTCAACGGCGGATACGCGCCGTCCATGTGATGAGCGTCACTCTACCGTGACGCTCTTGGCAAGGTTGCGGGGCTGATCGACGTCGGTGCCCTTCACGCAGGCGACGTGATAGGCAAGGAGCTGCACCGGGACCGCATAGACCAGCGGTGCGATCAGCGGGTGGACGCGCGGCATCTCGATCGTGGCGATGCAGCCTTCGCCCGCTTCGGCAATGCCTTGCGCGTCGGAGATCAGCACGACCTTGCCGCCGCGCGCGCGGACCTCCTGCATGTTGCTGACGGTCTTTTCGAACAGCGGGCCGGACGGAGCCAGGACGATCACCGGCACGGCCTCGTCGATCAGCGCGATGGGGCCGTGCTTCATTTCACCCGAAGCATAACCTTCGGCGTGGATGTAGCTGATTTCCTTGAGTTTCAATGCGCCTTCAAGGGCCAGCGGATAGTCCGGTCCACGGCCGAGGTAAAGCACGTCGCGGGCAGGGGCGATGAGGTGCGCCATGGCCGCGATTTCCTCGTCATGATCCAGCGCGGCGTTGAGACTGGCGGGCGTGGCCAGCAGGTGCTGGACGACTTCGGCCTCTTCCGCACGGTCCATGCGCCCGCGCTTGACCGCAAGATGCGCAGCGAGGGCGGCCAGCACCGCCAGCTGGCAGGTGAAGGCCTTGGTCGATGCGACGCCGATTTCCGGTCCGGCATGGGTCGGCAGCAGCAGATCGGCTTCGCGCGCCATGGTGCTGGTCGGCACATTGACGACGACGGCGATTGTCTGGCCGGCCGCCTTGCAGTGCTTGAGCGCGGCAAGGGTGTCTGCCGTTTCCCCCGACTGAGAGATGAACAGCGCAAGGCCACCGTCTTCCAGCACCGGGTCGCGGTAACGGAACTCCGACGCAACGTCGATATCTACGGGGACGCGGGCGAACGTCTCGATCCAGTACTTCGCCACCATGCCTGCGTAGAAGCTGGTGCCGCAGGCGACGATGGTGATGCGCTTGACGGCGCCAAGGTCGAAATCGATCTGCGGCAGCGCTACCGACTGGTCGACCTGGCGCAGATAGCTGCGCAGCGTCTGGGCGACGACGGTGGGTTGCTCGAAGATCTCCTTCTGCATGAAGTGGCGGAAATTGCCCTTTTCGATCGCCACGGCAGACGCGCCCGAGGTGACGACTTCGCGCTCAACCCGGTTGTTGGCGGCGTCGTAGATCGCGGCGCCTTCGCGAGTGATGACCACCCAGTCGCCTTCCTCCAGGTAAGTGATCTTCTGCGTCAGCGGGGCCAGCGCCAGTGCGTCGGAACCAAGGTAGGTTTCACCGTCCCCGTATCCCACGACCAGCGGCGAGCCGAGGCGGGCGCCGATCAGCATGTCCGGGAAACGGCGGAAGGCGATGGCAAGCGCAAAGGCGCCGCGCAGTTGGGGCAGCACGGCCTTGACCGCGTCTTCCGGCGCCGCCCCCGCTTCGACCTGTTCCGACACGAGATGCGCGACCACTTCGGTGTCGGTCTGGCTTTCGAACGTGCGGCCGCGCGATTCCAGGGCTTCGCGCAGGGGCTTGAAGTTCTCGATGATGCCGTTGTGGACGAGCGCGAGTTCGGCAGTGGCATGGGGGTGGGCGTTGGCGGCGGTCGGTGCGCCGTGCGTGGCCCAGCGGGTATGAGCGATGCCGGTCAGGCCCGGCGCCGGATCGCGTGCCAGTTCCTTGACAAGGTTCATCAGCTTGCCCTCGGCACGGCGGCGCACGAGTTGCCCCTCATGCAGCGTGCAGACGCCCGCGCTGTCGTAACCGCGATATTCCATCCGGCGCAGGCCGTCGACCAGCCTGTCCGCCACGTCTTCCTTGCCGACGATGCCGATGATGCCACACATGAAGAAAATGCCTTGGTCTAGAGAGAGTAGGGTACGCGGATGCCCGGCATGTTTGCCGGGAAATCCTTGGTATTTCGTGTAACCAGAATGCGCTGTCGAACTTGCGCCGAAGCGAGGATGATTGCGTCGGGCAATTTCAGTCTGGGGCGCTCCCGTCGCAGCGCCGCGGCATGGCGTGCGATCTCCGCATCCACCTCCTCGATCATGAAGCCGGACAGGAATATCTCTATGTTTTTGAGGGTTGCACCGGCTTCTTTGGAAAGAACCTCAGTCCATACCAGCCTACTGATGCTAGGACGGTCCACGCGCGCAATCTCTGCATGTGCGGGTGAAAATCCGTTCAATGCATCGATCAGGATATTGCTGTCGAACGAGTATCCGCTCATCCTGCGGACGGCTTTCTGCCCGACTGGGCGAGATAATGTGCGCGTTCGCGATCGTCCTGTTCATCGAAAAGGTCGGGGAATTCGGCTTTCACTTCCTCGTAATCGTCATCCCATGGACGGGTCCAGGAAGCCCGCTCCCGCCGCTGCCAGTCGACGGGATCGGTGACGTCCTGACGGTCCTTCCAGATGCCGAAAGCCTGATCGAGCCAGTCCTTGCCGCTAGCCGGCTGAGCCTGCGTCTTGTAAGTCGAAACCGCGTCGCGCAGCACCGACGCGCGCGACTTGCCGAGTTCGGCAGCGCGCGCGTCGAGCCAGCGGATATCCTCATCGGGCAGGTCTGCGAGAATGCGGGTCATGATATCGCGATATCATATCGTGATATCATCGGCAAGGCGCAGGCTCTGTGGATCATGTCCGAACCATGCCCCTTGGTCGATGACGGGGGGCTGTCCCGGACATTACAACGGCGTCATCAATCGCCGTCGATAAGGTTTCCGAACGAGCCGAGCAGCGAGCCTTCGCCTCGGCTCTGCCCACCGCTAGAGCCTGCCGCCGCCAGCATCCGCCCGGCCAGGCGCGAGAACGGCAGTGACTGGATCCAGACCTTGCCGGGGCCGCGCAGGCGGGCAAAGAATACGCCTTCTCCACCGAAAATCATAGATTTGACGGAGCCTGCTCTTACCACGTCGAACTCAACACTGGGCTGGAATGCGGCGACGCAGCCGGTATCGACGTGCAGTTCCTCGCCATGGCGCAGTTCGCGTTCGATCACGGTGCCGCCCATCTGCACGAAGACCCAGCCGTCGCCTTCCAGCTTCTGCATGATGAAGCCTTCGCCACCGAACAGGCCGGTCATGATGCGCTGCTGGAAGTGGATGCCGATCGACACGCCGCGTGCGGCGCACAGGAAGGCGTCCTTCTGGCAGATCAGCCGCCCGCCCACTTCATCCAGCTTGATCGGCAGGATCGCTCCCGGCACCGGCGCTGCGAAGGATACGCGCGCCTTTCCGGAACCGCGGTGCGTGAAGACGGTGGTGAACAGGCTTTCCCCGGTGACAAGCCGCTTGCCCGCGCCCAACAGCTTGCCCATGAAGCCGCCGCCCTGATCGGCCGAACCATCACCGAACACGGTTGTCATATCGATGGATGCATCTTTCCAGACCATCGCACCCGCTTCTGCGACCGCGCTTTCGCCGGGATCGAGTTCGATTTCCACGAACTGCAGTTCCTGGCCCTTGATCTCGAAGTCGACGTCGTCGGAAAGCGATGAACTGCGCGTATGGCTCCAGGGACTGTTGGCCATCGTGAATCTCCGGTTAAAGGACGCGTGATCGCGCCCTTGTGCGATGAACGACGATTTGATTTCGCCAAGATGACTTGTCAAACCGCATCGGTCGGATATTCTCTGCCTTTCGACGAACACTATCTGACGATTTGGCCCGGATAAAAAGGGCTCGGCATAGACCGGCGCGGTATTGGTGTTTTGGGGAGAGGAAAACGCCGATGAACGCTCGTATTGCGTCTTCTGTTCTGGTTTCGCTGATAGCCTTTACTGGGGCGGCTCATGCCGAACCCGCGCAGCAGGCCCACCTTGTCGCCACGGCTTTCCAGCCTGCAGCGCGGCTTACGGATACGCGCTTCGATGCCGCCGCTCACGTCCAGCAGGGTTACAGCCTTCTGCGTCAGGGCAAGCAGGCGCAGGCGGTGAAGCTGTTTGACAAGGTGATTGCCGATGCCGACCAGCGCCTTGCGGGCGATATGCGCCCGCGCCTGTGCCGCGATGGCGGAGCGGCCTCTGCGTCCACCGTCGAAGTCGATCCGGCGCTGTGCGAGGCGCATTTCGGCAAGGGCTTTGCGCTGATCGATCTGGGGCGCGGCGATCTTGCCGAGGGTGAACTGCGGCAGGCTTCGCAGATGGCGCCGGAAAATGCCCACTTCGCCAACGAATATGCCGAACTGTTCAAGTCCCGCCGCGACTGGCAGCAAAGCTATGCGCTGTTCGCGCAGGCATGGTCGGTCGTCGATAAGGACACCGCTGGCAAGGACGCCCGCGTTGCGGCGCGGGCGCTGCGGGGCATGGGCTTTACCAAGGCTGCGATGGGCCAGTACGACGAAGCGGAAAAGCTCTACGATCAATCGCTGCAGTACGATCCCAAGAGCGAGATCGCCAAGGCCGAACTGGGCAACATCGCGCGCCGCAAGGCGATAGGTTCCTGAGCGATCGCGCTTCATCCCCGCCACTGCCGGGATGAGGCGCGCGTTCGCGCTCAGCCCTTAAGTTCGGCTTTCTTCTTCTTCATTGCATCGTGGAAACGGTCGGCCCAGCCGGGCTTGACCAGCTGTTCCCCACGTACAAGGCGCAGTTCGCCGTCCGCCACATCACGGGTTACGGCGCTACCGGCCGCGACGATAGCGTCTGCGCCGATCTTCACAGGAGCCACCAACGCGCTGTTGGAGCCGACGAAGGCCCGCGCGCCGATCACGGTCTTGTGCTTGAAATAGCCGTCGTAATTGCAGGTAATCGTGCCTGCGCCGATGTTGGCATTCGCACCCACCTCTGCATCGCCAAGGTAGGTGAGGTGGTTCGCCTTGGCGCCTTCGCCCAGCACGGTGTTCTTCATTTCCACGAAGTTGCCGACCTTCGATCCCGCCTTGAGCACTGCGCCCGGACGCAGGCGCGCGTAAGGCCCGATGGCAACGCCGCTTTCCAGTGTCGCGCCTTCAAGATGCGAGAAGGCGTGGATCACCACGTTGTCGGCAACGGTGACGCCGGGGCCGAACACCACGTTGGGTTCCACCGTGACGTCGCGGCCAAGCACGGTATCCCACGCGAAGAACACCGTTTCCGGTGCAATCAGCGTGGCGCCGTCGGCCATGGCCTGGACCCGACGCTTTGCCTGCCAGCGGCCTTCCGCCTCGGCAAGTTCGCCGCGGCTGTTGATGCCGCCCACTTCGTCTGCATCGTCGGTGACGATCACCGCGCAGGCCCGACCTTCAAGAGTGGCGATATTGACGATATCGACCAGATAGTATTCGCCCTGTGCGTTCTCGTTGCCGACCTTGGAGAGCAGGTCGAACAGGTCGGCGGACTTTACCGCCATCAGGCCGGAATTGCACAAGGTACAGGCGCGCTGTTCCTCTGTCGCGTCCTTGTATTCGACCATCATCGCGATGCGCCCGTCATCGTGGGCAAGCACGCGGCCGTACTGCAGCGGGTCTTCAGGCTGGAAGCCGAGCACGACGACCGCCGGGGCATCGGGTGCGTGCAGGCGCGCGATCATGGCGCGCATCGTCTCTTCGCGGACGAAGGGCACGTCGCCGTAAAGGATCAGCACGTCGCCTTCGAAGCCCGCCAGTGCGCTCTCTGCCTGCTGTACGGCATGGCCGGTGCCCAGCTGCGGTTCCTGCACCGCAATCGTGGCACGGCTTCCAAGCGCTTTTTCCAGCTGTTCACGCCCGTGCCCGGCGACCACGACCTGCCGCTGCGGCGCAAGCTGCGCTGCGCTGGCCAGCAGGTGTTCCAGCATCGGGCGTCCGGCAACGGGGTGGAGCACCTTATGCAGATCGCTTTTCATCCGGGTGCCCTTGCCGGCGGCGAGGACGACGATGGCGAGAGGCGCGAGGGGGGCGAGAGGCGCGGCGGGGGCGAGAGGCACGGCGGGGGCGGGGCTGGCAGAAGTCATGGGTGCACTCCTGCCAGCAAATTGTTGCGGTTTCCATCCCGAGCCTGCAAACCTTGCCGCAATGACCAGCTTTCCTTTTCAGATCGTCGGTTTCGACCTCGACGGAACCCTTCTCGACAGTCTTGGCGACCTTGGCCATGCGGTGAACCATGCGCTTGCAATTGAGGGGCGGCGCGCCGTCCCGCGTGAGGAAGTGCGCGGGTTCGTGGGCGGCGGCGCGCGCAAGATGCTTGCCAATGCGCTGGTGGCGACGGGCGGCCCGGTGGACGACGCGCGGTTCGAGGAACTGCATGATGCGCTGCTCGCCTTCTATGAGGCAAACATTGCGGTCGAAACGTGCCTGTTTCCGGGCGGCGCGCAGATGCTGGACGCGCTTGCGGCACGTGGCGTGAAGATTGCGGTGGTGACCAACAAGCTGGAACGGTTCGCGAAGAAGATCTTCGCCGAACTGGGCCTGTCGCATCGGTTCTACACGGTGATCGGCGGCGATACGCTGGGGCCCGGCCGTGCGAAGCCGCGCCCCGACCTGCTGCACCTGATGCTGGAGCGGGGCGGGGAGGGCCGCGCCGCCTATGTCGGCGATACCACGTATGACACCCGCGCGGCTGCTGCGGCGGGGCTTCCCTGCATCGCGGTCAGCTTCGGCTTCAACGACATGCCCCCGGCCGACCTTGGCGCGGCGGCGGTGATCGATCATTTCGACCAGCTCGTGCCTGTGCTGGAGAAGATCGGTAACAACGCAGGGCCGATACCCGCCTGACGCGCTTGCCCGCCCGGCAGCTTCGTGCGAGCCCTTCCTTCAAGAGAGGGAGAGCCGAAGATGCCGACACCGGGTGAAAAGCTGCGCGCGCTGATCGAAAATGGTGAGCATTTCGTGGCCGCCGAGGCTTACAGTGCGCTTACAGGACGGATCGTGCAGCAGGTAGGGTTCAAGGCCGCCTACCTTGGCGGTCATGCCTGTTCGGCGTTTCACTATGCCGTGCCGGACAATGGCATCTTCAGCCAGATCGAGCAGATCGAACAGGCGGGTCGCATCGCGCAGGCCATGGACATCCCTCTGATCGCAGACGCCGATACGCTGGGCGAGACGGTGGCCGATGCGTACCGCTTCACCAAGATGTACGTGGCGGCAGGGATCGCCGGATACCACGTCGAGGATGAGGTGAATCCCAAGCATTCCAAGCACGTGAACGGGCTGTGCTCAATCGAGGAGATGCAGTGCCGGATCGAAGCAGGGGTGAAGGCACGGGGCGATTCGGGCCTTGTCATCATTGCGCGCTGCGATGAACTCTACACCAGTGCCAATGGCGGTGGCGGGACGGGATCGGTGGATGAGGCTATCCGGCGCGGCCGCGCTTATGCAGAGGCGGGGGCGGACGCGGTGGTCTTCGCCAGCGCTCCGCCCGAACAGCAGGCCGAAGTCATCCCGCATATGCCGATCCCGGTTTGCACCCTGGGCTTCAACCTGCCGGATACGCGCTTTACGCTATCGACCGGCTGGGGCTGGGTCTCGGCGGCGGTGAACCACCTGAAGATGGCGCGCGAACTGATGGAGATGGGCTCTGTCGCCAGCGCAATGGATGCCTTCCGCAACTTCCCCGAGAAGTACGACCTGATCGACCAGTCGCTTTACGACGATCTCATCGTCGACTGGGCGGAGCGTACCGGCCAGCAAACGCGGCCGAACCACGCGCGTTGATGCGGATGGCGGGCGATCCGGTCTATTTCGGTTCGGCCACGTCCCTTGGCAGTGCCAGCACCTCAAGCCCGGCCTCGGGCGCAAGATAGCGTTTCGCCATGGCCTGCATGTCCGCCGGGGTAAGGGCCAGCAGCCGTTCGCGCGCTTTCTGGAAGCGGTCTATGCGATCGGGCCGGGTCTGCGCATGTTCGACAAGCGCCATCCAGCCCGCGTTGTTCTTGAGCGCGTTCGACAGACCTTCGACCAGCGGCTGCCGCGCACGCTGGAGGATGTCGGCGCTGACCGGGGCGGCGCGCAATTCGTTCACGACCTGTCGTATCGCCGCGCGCGTGGCGGGAACTTCGGCCACGTCCACCGAAGCATTGACCGAGAAGATACCGTAGCCCTTCCAGTCATGCGACAGCTGGCTGGATGCCGATGGCGAATAGGTCTTGCCCAGCGCCTCGCGCAGCTGGTCGGTCAGTTCGACGCGCATCACCCGTTCGAGCAGTTCGAGCTCCAGCGTTTCGACCGGATCGGCATCATCGCGGGTGGGCCATGTGATGCGCAGCAGCGCCTGATCGGCAGGCCCGGTATGGCGCACGATCCGGGGCTTCCGGTCCTGCGTGAACGTTCGGGGAGGCTGGCCGGACAAGCCGCGGAATGCAGGCTCGCGCGGGGGCAGGGCGCCGAAAGTGCGGGCGACCAGCGCGATCGCCGCGTCTTCGTCGATGTCGCCGACAAGGGCGATCTCGACAGCGCCCCTGGTCAGCCGGTCCCCCATGTCGGTCTTGAGCCGCGCGTAGGACAGGTGGCGGTAGTCCTCCACGTCGCCAAGACTGAAGCGCGGATCGTTATCGCTAAGAATACCCCCAAGGCGCGCGCCAAGGGCGGAGGCGGGAGTGGCGTCCAGCTGGGCGAAGTAGTTGTTGATTGCCTGCCGGTAGCGCACTTCGCCTTCGGGCCGATAGCCGGGATCGGTGATGAGGGCGGCAAGCAGCTGGAGCTGGATTTCAAGATCGCGCGGCGTCGTCGTCACCCGCGAATCGAAACTTGTAGTGCCGCTGGACAGGCCAAGACCGACGCTGCGGCCGGCAAGGATCGTGTCGAGCGCGTCGCGGCTGTGCTTGCCAAGGCCGCCATCGTCCAGATTGGGCACCAGCTGCGTCGCGTGCGGGTTCTCGCGCGTGTTGAGCCGGTCGCCGCCGTCGATGGCAAGGCTTACGCGGACGCGGTCCTTCTCCAGATCGGTCTTGCGCAAGTTCAGCATCACGCCGTTGGCGAAGCGGACTTCACGAATGCCCAGGTCTTCGCGGCGGATATCCGACACGACCTGACCGGCGGGGCCGAATTCGGTATAGGCGAACTGCGCGGTATCGGCGGCTGCTTCTTTCTCGATCTTCGCGCGCATCACGTTGCGCCACGCGTCGCGCAGGGCGCTTTCCCCGCCCTCGGGTGCCTTGCGGCCCTGAAAGCGGATCAGCGGATCGTCGAGCGCCAGCGCCTCTCGCTTGAGCGCGGCAAGCACGGCATCGGGGGTGATCTGCGGCGCAAAGGCTTCGAAGCGCTGCAGGCCCGATTGCGGGGTGGAGGGCACCATCTCGTCATCGACAAGCGAGAGCGCAAGCTGGGTGAGCACCGCATTGCTGCGCGTGGTCTCGGCGGCGGCGGCATTGACGATGCCGGTGCGCACTTGCGCGACCTGTTCGGCCACTTCGGCTGCGGAAAAGCCGTAGGCAAGGGCGCGGCGATACTCGATCCCGGCCGCTTCCAGACCGGCGCGCCACTTGCCGTCGACGGTGTCGATGATGATGCGGGTGGAACGGGCAGTCTCGAATACGTCGCCGGTGCCGAACCCGGCCCCGCGGAACGGCGGTTCGGCGCTGCGGGCAAGGCGCTGCAGGCGGCGGTTGACGATGTCGTAACCGATAGAGCGCAGCAGCGTTTCGCGCCGCTGGGCTATCGAATCCGGCTCATCCTGATAGGCGCCGTTGCGCTGCACCGTCACACGCTCTGAAAGGGCCGGATCGATGTAGGCCGACGTGCGCCCCTTGTCCTTCGCCTTGATCGGGCCGGGAGAAGGCTGGGGCTGCACCGGCTTTGCCGTCCAGTCGTTGAAATGGCGCACGATGCCCGCTTCCACCGCGTCGACATCGAAATCGCCAACGATGACAAGGGTAACGTGGGCGGGCACGTATTCCCGCTCGTAGAATGCGCGCAGCGAGGCGGCGGTGGCGCCGTTCAGCGATGCCGTGGTGCCGATCGGGAAGCGTTGTGCGTATAGCGATCCGGGGTAGAAGAACTGCGTGGTGTCGATCGCGTTGCGCAGGGCCCAGGTATTGCGATCGCGCATTTCGGCGAAGATGACGCCGCGTTCACGTTCCACCGCCTGCTGCGAGATGGTGAGGTTCCCGGCAGTTTCGCGCATCAGCATCAGCGCAGTGTCGAGCAGCGCAGGATCGCTGCGCGGCAGGTCAAGCTTGTAGACCGTGCGATCGAAGCTGGTGGATGCATTGGTGTCAGCGCCGAAGGCCAGCCCTTCCCGTTCGAGCAGGGGGATCATCTGCCCTTCGGGTACACGGCTGGAACCGTTGAAGGCCATGTGCTCGACGAAATGCGCGAACCCCTGTTCCGCAGGGGCTTCGTCAAGCGATCCCGCCTCCACGTTGAGGCGGACCATGGCAGTCCCGGCGGGTGTCGCATTGTGGCGGATGACGTAGCGCATGCCGTTGGGCAGGCGGCCGAAGCGGAACGCCGGATCGACCGGAATGTCGCTGCGTTCGAAGGCCCAGCCGGTGTTCCGGGGCGGGACGTCCTTCGCGGCAAGCGGCATGGGAGCCAGTGCGACTACGAGCGCGATCAGGGAAACTCTCATTACCCCGAGGAGTGCCAAGGGCAGCAAGGGAAGGCAAGCCCGTTCCGCTCCGAGCCCGGTCGGCGCGTGCCCGGATACGAAAAAGGGCGGCGCTCCTGCCGGAACGCCGCCCTTTCAAATCAAGGTGTTGTCAGGCTTACTTGCCGCGCAGCTTGCGGTGCTTGGTAAGGTCCAGAACCTCGCTCGGCCCGGCGTCGTCCTGCAGCAGACCGAGGCGACGCGCGACTTCCTGATAGGCTTCTTCCTCGCCGCCAAGGTCACGGCGGAAGCGGTCCTTGTCGAGCTTCTCGCCGGTGGTCATGTCCCACAGGCGGCAGCCGTCGGGGCTGATTTCGTCGGCCAGGATCACGCGGCTGAAGTCGCCGTCCCAGATGCGTCCGAATTCGAGCTTGAAGTCGACGAGGCGGATGTTGATCGCCGCGAACATGCCAGCCATGAAGTCGTTAACGCGGATCGCCATGGCGGCGATGTCCTGCATTTCGTCATGGTTGGCCCAGCCGAAGCAGGCGATATGCTCTTCGGCGACCAGCGGGTCGCCCAGCGCGTCGTCCTTGTAGTAGTATTCGATCAGCGTGTGCGGCAGCATCTCGCCTTCGGGAATACCAAGGCGCTTGGAGATGGAGCCGGCGGCCACATTGCGCACCACGACCTCGATCGGGATGATTTCCACCTGGCGGACCAGCTGTTCGCGCATGTTGAGGCGGCGGATGAAGTGGTTGGGCACACCGATGTGGTTCAGGCGCGTGAACACATACTCGCTGATGCGATTGTTGATGACGCCCTTGCCCTGGATGGTGCCCTTTTTCTGGGCATTGAACGCGGTCGCATCGTCCTTGAAGTACTGGATCAGCGTGCCGGGCTCGGGGCCTTCGTAAAGGATCTTGGCCTTGCCTTCGTAGATCTGGCGGCGACGGGACATGCGCTTGGGTCCTTGCAAAACGTGCGAAAGAGCAAGCCCCGGCGCTTTATGAAGCCCGGGGCATTCGAGCGCGCATATAATCGAAGCGGGTACAAAAGCAAACTGCGCGCGCGGCAGGGCCATCGGCGGCGACGATGAGCGGGAGAATGCGGTTCTATCTCCCTGTTTTCAGCTGCATCGCCAGATTACGCGCGGCCTCGGTCACTTGTTCCCACGTGGTTTCGAAACCTTCCGGGCCGCCGTAATAGGGGTCGGCCACGTCCTGACCTTCAAGGCCCGGCACCAGATCGAGCAGCAAGGACAGGCGCGCTTCGCTGTCGGATGGCGCGATACGGCGCAAATCGGCGAGGTTGGAGGCATCCAGCGCAATGACGTGATCGAAGCGGTTGAAGTCCTGCGTTTTTACCTGACGGGCGCGATAGGATCTGATGTCGATGCCATGGCGCGCGGCTTCGGCGCAGGAGCGCGGGTCGGGCCCTTTGCCGACATGCCACGATCCGGTCCCGGCCGAATCGACGATGACCTCAACCCCCGCCCGCTCGGCCTCGTGGCGCAGGGCCGCTTCGGCAAGCGGAGAACGGCAGATGTTGCCAAGGCAGACGAACAGGACGGAAGGTACGTGAGGCATGGTTCGGGCGATAGCGCGTACCGTGGCTCAGGTCACTCCGGGATCGGTGCCTTGGCCATTTCGGCAAGTTGCAGCAGCATCGTGCGCACATCGGCCACGACGAAGGGCTTGTTGAGCATCGGACGGCCGGCATGGTCCGCCGGCAGATGCTCTCGGTCATAGCCGCTGACGAAGGCGAAAGGCGTATCGCGCGCAGCAAGAGCATCGGCGACGGGGCCTATCTTCTCGCCGTTGAGATTACCATCGAGCAGGGCAAGGTCGGGTTCGCTGTCGCGGATCATCGCCAGCGCCTGTTCGCAGGACGTCGCCGGACCAATCGCGATGCAGCCGCCGTCCTCGATTTCCATGATCAGTTCCATGGCGACCAGCGGTTCGTCCTCGACCACCAGAATGCGCATCGGCGGCATGGAAGCGGGCGCATCGGATACCGGAGACGGGGCGGGCGGCGGTGGTACAAGCTGTTGCGGGGCCGGCTTGGGCTCTGGTTCAGCAATACCGGCGCCCGGTGCGAGCGGCAGGATCATCGACCAGCGCATGCCTTCGGGTGCGAAGTCCGAGACTATGCGGGCGCCGTCGGAAACCATGCTGTGTTCGATCAGGGTGGAGCCGAAACCGCGCCGCTCCGGCGGCGAGACGGGCGGGCCGCCGTGCTCGCTCCACTCCATCGCCAGCACATCGCGCGTAACCGTCCAGACGAGGCGCACGGTGCCCACCGCATTGGAAAAAGCCCCGTACTTGTGGGCATTGGTGGCCAGTTCGTGGAACACCAGAGAGAAGCGCAGCGCCAGTTCGGGCGGCAGGTCGGCGTCCGGGCCGTCAAGCAGCAGACGGTCCTCGCTCAGTGCTCCGATGGCAACGTGGTCCGCGATAAGGCGCTTGAGGCTTGCGCTTTCCCAAGTCGTGGCGCTGAGCATCGAGTGCGCGCGCGCCAGCGCCTGAAGGCGGCCGGTGAAGGCGTCCTGGAATTCGCGGTGCGACCGGGCATGGCGGAACCCCTGCGAGGCGATCGCCTGGACGGTCGCCAGCGTGTTCTTCACCCGATGGTTGAGTTCGCCGATCAGCAGACGCTGGGTATCCTCGGCACGGCGGCGTTCGGTGATGTCGAGCATCTCGATCATCACGCTGCCGGGGCGCCCCCCTGACGTTATAGGACCAGTGCCCGCAAGCGATGAGCAGTACCACTCACCCTCGCGCAGCACTCCATCGGCGCGGCGATAGCGGTGTTCCTGCATGGCGCGGCGGTCGCCGCCTTCCAGCAGTTCGCCCATGCCCTTCAGGAAGGCTTCACGCCCGCCATTGGGCGGCAGGAAAGGGGCTTCGGACAGAGGAATGCCCAGCACGTCACCGGCGGCATAGCCAAGGGTACGCTCGGCGCTCTTGTACCAGCCGACGATGCGCAAGGTCGAATCGATCTCCAGCACGGCCAGCGGCGAATTGTCGCCATGCGCGCGCAGACGGCCGAGCGCGGCGCCAAGCTCGTCGCGCTGGAAGGCGATTTCGCGGCGCTGGCGGGCCAGCTCGACGAAGACCGCGACCTTGGAGTTGAGCACGGTGATGTCGATGGGCTTGAGCAGGTAATCGACCGCGCCCGTCTCGAACCCGCGGAACTTGCGCCGCTCGTCAGTGGCGACGGCGGTGAGGAAGATGATCGGGACACCGCGCGTGCGCTCGGTCCCGCGCATCAGTTCGGCCAGTTCGAAGCCGTCCATCTCGGGCATCTGCACGTCGAGCAGCGCCAGCGCGAAGTCCTGCCGCAGCAGCAGTTCCAGCGCCTCGAAGCCGGACGATGCGGTGACGAGTTCGACGCCGGGCTGATCCAGCGCGGCTTCCAGCGCGATCAGGTTCTCGCGGATGTCGTCCACCGCGAGGATGCGCACGGGCTCATTCGGCAAAGGCGGCCTCCTGTACGTCATGCGTGGTGCGGCGCCAGATCTTCTCGGTCGGCGCAAAGTCTGCGAAGCATTCCGTCTCGGCCGAGAAGGCGACGGTCTCCTTGGAGCCGAGGCCGAGGAACCCGCCGGGCGGCAGCGACTGGGCGAACAGGCCGAGCGCACGGTCCTGCAATGCGCGGTCGAAATAGATCAGCACATTGCGGCTCGATACCAGCTGGACCTCGGAGAACACCGCGTCGCTGGCAAGGTTGTGGTCGGCGAAGACGGCGCGGCGGCGCAAGGTGGGATCGAACCGTGCGACGTCGTGGTTGGTGGTGTAGTAGTCCGCAAGAGAGCCCTTGCCGCCCGCGTCGCGGTAATTGCGCGAGAAGCCGGCGATGCGCTCGATATCGAAAATTCCCGCCTCAGCCTTGGCGAGCGCCGGGCGGCTGATGTCGGTGCAATAGAACATCGTGCGGTCCTCCAGCCCCGCCTCGCGGAACAGGATGGCGAGCGAGTAGAATTCCTCCCCGTTGGCGCAGCCCGCAATCCACACCTTGATCGTCGGCCAGGTGGCGAGGTGGGGGATGACGTTCTCGCGGATCGCGCGGAAGTATTCGGGATCGCGGAACATGTCGCTGACCTGGATGGTCAGGAAGCCGATCAGCACCGGCAGGCTCTGCGGATCGTGAAGGATCACGTCGAGCAGGCCGGACAAGTGCGCCACGCCGAAATGCGCCTGCGCGCGCTCAAGGCGGCGCAGCAGCGAGGCGCGCGAATAATCGCGAAAATCGTACTGATAGCGCCGCCAGATAGCCTCGACGATGAGGTCCAGCTCGATATCGTTCAGGCTGTCGCCGGAGCGGATGACCATCATCGCCCCTGTTCCATATCACCCAACCTCGTCATCGCGGCATCCACACGCGCACGAGGCTGAGCAGCTTGTCCACGTCGAGCGGCTTCGACAGGTAGTCGTTTGCGCCGGCGTCGATGCATTCGCGGTGGTCGCGCTCCATGGCCTTGGCGGTCAGCGCGATGATCGGCAGGCGCGACCACTGCGGATCCTTGCGGATTTCCTTCATGCAGGTGAGGCCGTCCATCTCGGGCATCATCACGTCCATCAGCACGAGGTCGACCGGCGCGCCGTCGCTGTCGGCGCTGCGTGCCAGTTCGTTCAGCGCCTCGATCCCGTTGCGGGCGATGCGTACCGCGACGCCGTGGGGTTCCAGCACCGAAGTGAGGGCATACACGTTGCGGATATCGTCCTCGACGACAAGGATCTGGCGGCCCTCCAGCGCCTGATCGCGCCCCAGCGAGCGGGCCAGCAGCTGCTGCTTTTCCTGCGGAAGTTCCGAAACGACCTGATGGAGAAACAGCGTGACCTCGTCGAGCAGGCGTTCGGGGCTCTTTGCGCCCTTGACGATGATCGACTTGGAATAACGCCGCAGCCGCATCTCCTCTTCCGGTGAAAGGTCGCGGCCGGTGTAGACGATCACCGGCGGGAAGCCGACGCTCTCGTCGTGCGACAGGCGTTCGAGCAGGTCGAGCCCCGACATGTCGGGCAGGTTGAGGTCGAGCACCATGCAGTCGAACGTGTCGGTGCCGAGGCTGCCCAGGCATTCGGCGGCGGAATGGACTTCCACCGTCTCCACATCGCGCGAGGCGAGGAGATGGTGGATCGCCTCGGCCTGCTGCGCGTCGTCTTCGACCACCAGCACGCGGCGCAGGCGCTGGGCCATGCGTGCTTCCAGCCCTTCGAGCATGTCGACCAGGGTATCGCGGCTGACCGGCTTGAACAGGTAGCCGACCGCGCCGCTGGCAAGCGCCGCATGGTCGTCATGGTCGGCCGAGACGATATGAACCGGGATGTGGCGGGTGCGGGTGTCACGCTTGATGCGATCGAGCACCGAAAGCCCAGTGTGATCGGGCAGGTGCATGTCAAGGATGACCGCCTGCGGCAGATATTGGCGCGCAAGCAGCGCACCTTCGTCGGCGGTTCCGGCGATGAGGCACGAGAAGCCGACTTCGTGGGCAAGGTCGGCCAGAATGCCCGCGAACGCCGGATCATCCTCGACGATGAGGATCACGCGCGAATCGCCGGACAGGGTCTCGCGATCGTCGGAGATAACTGCGGCGCGGCGCGGCGCCGTCGGAACGGGCGTCGGTGATGTGGCAGGCGGGGTGGGCGAGGAGCGGCGCACCTGTTCGGGGGCAGCTTCGGCGTCGAAGTGTTCGGGCAGGGTGATGGTAAAGGCGCTGCCCTTGCCGGGCTCGCTCTCCAGCGAGATCGTGCCGCCCAGCAACTGCGACAATTCGCGCGAGATCGACAGGCCAAGGCCGGTTCCGCCGTACTTGCGGGCGATGCCGCCGTCGGCCTGGCGGAAGGCTTCGAAGATGGCGCCCTGCTTGTCGGCGGGGATGCCTGTGCCGGTATCGCGCACGGTGAAGGCGACATTCCCGGCGGCGCGGCCCACTTCGATGGCAACGTGGCCGCGTTCGGTGAACTTGATCGCGTTCGACAGGAAGTTCTTGAGCACCTGCTCAAGCCGCAGCGGATCGGTTTCGATTTCGCCTGCAACATCGGGGATGCGCAGTTCGAGGCCGCGCTTGGCGGCAGCGCCGGCGAAGGTATCGCGCAGCTTGGCGAGGAGGGCAGAGACTGGGACGGCGCGCGGTTCCAGTTCCAGCTTGCCCGCCTCGATCTTGGAAATGTCGAGCACATCGTTGATCAGGGCCAGCAGGTCGTTGCCCGACGTCTCGATCGTCTCGGCGAAACGGACCTGTTCGGATGAAAGGTTGCCGCCGCGATTGTCGGCCAGCAGGCGTGCCATGATCAGCAGCGAATTGAGCGGGGTGCGCAACTCATGGCTCATGTTGGCGAGGAATTCGCTCTTGTAGCGGCTCGCCTGTTCCAGATCCTCGGCCTGCCCGCGCAGCATTGCCTGGGCGCGGGTCAGCTCGTCGCGCTGGGCTTCGAGCGAGGTGGCCTGTTCTTCAAGCTGGGCGTTGGAGCGTTCAAGCTCCGCCTGCTGCGCTTCGAGTTCGGTCTGGGAATTCTGCAGCGCCTTGGCCTGCGCTTCGAGTTCATCGTTGGTGGCGCGCAGTTCCTCGCTCTGGTTGGCGAGTTCTTCGGCCTGCTGCTGGGTTTCGGACAGCAGGTGCTCAAGCCGGGCGCGATACTTGGCGGCGCGCAGCGCCAGCCCGACAGAGCCGGACACCGTTTCAATGAAACGGGGCGCGTCTTCGGGCTGGGCTTCGGGCGCGTCTAGAAAGCCGAGCTCGATTACCGCGTTGACCTTGCCGTCGATCGCGGTGGCGCCCAGCACCAGCCGGTCGAGCGGTGCCTGGCCCAGCGCACTGCCGAACGCAAGATAGCCCGCAGGTGCCTTGGCGATCGTGCGGGTGCGGCCGTCGCGGATCACTTCTGCCAGCAGCCCGTCGTCGTGGGAGAGTTCATCGGGGATGTCGGCGCCCTTGGGCACACCGTAGCTGGCGGCGCGGCGGAATGCTCCGTCCTCGTTGACGTAGATGACCCCGGCCGCCGCACCGAAGCGGTCGACAAGGAATGTCACCAGCCGGTGCGAAAGGTCCGCCAGCGCAAGGTTGCCGGCGGTTTCACGGGCCAGCTTCGCCTCGCCTTCGCGCAGGGCCTGCAGGGCGCGGGTGGAATTGCGGTAGCTGATGAAAACGGCGCCGATCCCGGCCAGCGTCAGGTTGGTGATGGTGCCAAGCGTGCGGTTGATGAGCGCGACTTCCTTGGCGACGCCATCGGGCGCCAGCTGGTAGCCGATGATGACGAGCACGGTCGTGGCGGCGGCGACAGCCACCGGCACCAGGCGGTGCGGCGCCAGATAGGCCAGCACGGTCGGCAGCAGGTAGATGACCCAGATCGATGTGCCCAGTGGGAAGGACGTATCGGCGATGAAAGTCAGACCGATTACGATGGGCAGCAGGATGTAGAGCAACTTGGAAGCTTCAAGTCCGCGGGCGGTCGCCATTCACTCGTCTCGCGGGGGCACAAAACCGCTGTAATGCAGGCCGCTCCCCCATTACGCGCGGCCCTCGGATCGGGTGGAACAACGCCGGAAAATCAGGTTGGTTCCCGTATGCGGAATTTTATTTGCCCACTCGTCGCTCGTGGTTGCGTTGCGGAGCCGGGCCGACGGGGGCATGCGCGAAAACTTCTTTAAGACATTGCTGGTATCGGCGAGGGATTATCGGGGCAATTCCAAGAGCGAGCGTGGTTTACAATGCGTCAAGCATGCCAATTTCCTGCCAAGATCGTTCGCGGCACCGTGCGTGATCTGCTGCGCGACGTGCTGCGCGATCGGGGCGGCAATATCCTGCCCATCGCAGCGATCGGCATGCTGGTGGCGGCAGTGGTGGTCGGATCGGCCGTGGATCTCAGCCGCGATTACCTTGTGCGCCAGCAGCTTCAGTCGGCTTGCGATGCGGGTGTGCTGGCGGGCCGGCGCACGGTGACGACCGCCGGTTTCGATGACGCGTCCAAGAAAGTGGCGAAAGCCTACTTCGACACCAATTTCAGCGATGCGCAGCAGGGCACTCGCTCCACCGTGTTCAACCCGGTTTCGACCGACAACGGGCAGACCATCACCGGCACGGCGACAACGTTGCTCGACACTCTTCTGATGCGCATCTTCGGCAAGATGACCTTCGACATCCAGGTGACCTGCGCCAGTTCGATGGGCGTGGGCAATTCCGATATCATGATGGTGCTCGATACCACGGGATCGATGGACTTCACGCTTTCGGGCTCTTCGCAGAAGCGTATCGATGCGCTGCGTTCGGCGATGCGCAACTTCTACACCACGATCTACAACGCCACTGCCAACAGCAATGCGCGGGTACGTTATGGCTTCGTGCCGTTCAGTTCGACAGTCAATGTCGGCAAGCTGCTGACCGATGTCAGCAAGAGCTACATCGTAGACAGCTACGCCTACCAGTCGCGCGCTTACGAACTCGATGATTCGGGTAGCAGCGACTACACCAGCGACTGGGTGCGCTACTCCAACGACAGCTGGACCTACAAGAGCAGCTGCACCAATAACATGCCTTCGGATGAGAACTTCGGCGACTACTCCTCCGGAGGGTCGAAGTATCAGCGCAAGATCGAGTATTCCTGCAGGCAGCCGAATAACAGCAGCAAGTACGCGATCTACTGGCATTATCTCTATCGGCCCTGGGTGATGCGCTATCATCAGCGCACGTTCTCGACGAGCAGCTTCAAGAAGTTCAACTCGGTCAACACCGATACCGGCAATGGCGGCGCCAACGTGTCTTCGACCTGGGACGGCTGCATCCAGGAACGCGACACCGTCGCCCAGTCGACCTTCAAGTATTCCGCCACCAGCGGGATCACTCCGGCGGGCGCGCTGGACCTCGACCTTGATTCGGCGCCCACGTCCGACGACAAGACGAAGTGGCGTCCGCTCTGGCCGGAAGTCTCGTACCGCCGCTGGACCGACAACGGATACTACACCACGGCGACCACGAACAACGGCGGCTCCGGGGGGGACTATTGCCCGGTCGAGGCGCGGCTGCTTTCGACGATGTCGCAAAGTGAATTCAACACGGTTGCCGATTCGCTGGTCGCGGTTGGCGGTACATATCTTGATATCGGCATGATCTGGGGCGGGCGCCTGATGTCGCAGCAGGGCATGTGGTCCACGCTGAACAGTGACGAGCCCAGCAACGGCGGCAAGGTTTCGCGTCACCTCATCTTCATGACCGACGGCGAGATGGAGCCCAACTACACCATCGCGCAGGCATGGGGCATGGAATACTGGGACCGCCGCGTCACCAGCGACGGGTCCACCGACGATGCCAAGCGTCATACCCAGCGCTTCCTTGCATCGTGCGAGGCGATCAAGGCCAAGGGCATCCGCGTATGGGTGGTGGCTTTCACGTCCACGCTCAGCACTGACCTGACGACCTGCGCCTCCGACGACAGTTCCTTCACCGCAAGCAGCTCGGCGGATCTTAATGCCGCGTTCCAGGAGATCGCCAAGCAGGTCGGCGAACTGAGGGTTGTGCAGTGAGCTTGCGCGATCGCATCCTTCGCCTGCGTGCGGCCGAGCAGGGTTCGGCGGTGATCGAATTCGCCGTCGCCGCGCCAGTGCTTCTGCTGCTGCTGATCGGCATCTACGACATGGCGCACCGTGCCTATCTTACCGCGATCCTGCATGGCGCGGTGGAGGAAGCGGCACGGCAGGACGGGCTGGAAAGCGCCGATAACGCCAAGGCGGATGCCTATGTGGAGGCGATGGTCAAGCGCGTGGCACCGGGCGCCGATGTCAAGTTCAAGCGGCTGAGCTACTACGACTTCGCCGATCTCAAGCGCGCCGAGACGTGGAACGACAAGAACGCCAACGGCCGGTGCGACAATGGCGAGGCTTACACCGACGAGAACCGCAACGGCAAATGGGACGCCGATATCGGCACTGAGAATGAGAGCGGCGGCAACGACGTGGTGCTCTATACTGCGACGGTGACTTATACACCGGTGTTCATCGTGCCGTTCATGCCCAATTCGACCAGCCAGCGCACGCTGACCGCCAGCACGGTTCACAAGAACCAGCCTTACGAGCTACAGGCCAAGTACGGATCGGACGCGGGCACATGTTCATGATCGCACGCTTCGCACGGCGCTTTGGCGGGCGGCTGCGCAAGGATGAGCGTGGCGTGTCCTTCATGGAATTCGCGCTGATTCTGCCGATCATCGTGACCATGGGGTTTTACGGGACCGAACTGGCATGGATGGCGATGATCAACATGCAGGTCGCCCAGATCGCCACGTCGGTGGCCGATAACGCCTCGCGTCTCGGCCAGACAGACAACAGCGCCGTTACGCCCACCGTCACCGAAACGATGGTGGATTCGGTGATGTCCGGTGCGCTGGTGCAGGGATCATACTTCAATTTCGAGGCGAACGGACGGATCATCCTGTCCAGCCTTGAGCGCGATAGCGCCACCGGGCGCCAGTTCATCCACTGGCAGCGCTGCCGCGGCAACCTGAAGGTCAATTCGCAGTACGGAACGGCGGGCAAGGGGCTGACCGGGTCGACGATCGCCGGAATGGGGAACCCGAACATCGCCGCCGTGGCAGGGTCTGCCGTCATGTACGTCGAAGTGAACTATACCTATCAGCCGCTGTTCGGTAGCTGGTTCGTCGGCCAGCCCAACTTCCGCCGCGAGGCTGCCTACATCATCCGCGACGATCGCAACCTTGGCACCAGCACCGGCAGTGGCGTGACGCCGGGCACAAGCACGGCAAAGTCGCTTTGCACCTGAGCGTTTTGCCTGACCCTTCGACAAGCTCAGGGTAAGCGGGGACAAGAGATATACCTCTCAAACACCGCTCGGCCTGAGCCTGTCGAAGTCCGATTGCCTGTCCGACTTTCTGCCCTGCCGCCTTACTTCGGCTCCAGCCGGATCGCGGTGCCGCCGCCGGGGGCCAGCCACACGTCCAGCGTATCGCCCTTCTTCACCGTGCGGGTGTCATAGGCGATGTTGTGGCGCGCTTCGGTTTCGTAAGTCGCGCCTTCGCCGTCCTTCCAGACGCTGGCCTTGTAGGTCTTGCCTGCTTCGAGGAAATCGAACTTCAGCGTCACGGTGCGCGCCGTCGCATCGTTCACGCCGCCCACGAACCAGCGCGGCGAAGCGCGGTCCTTGCGTGCGAAGATCGCGTAGTCGCCCACTTCGCCTGCGATCAGGTGGCTTTCGGCCCAGTCTGTCGGCACGCTTTCGATGAAGTTCATCTCGCGCGGGTACTTGTCGAGCTGCTCGATGAAGTCCGCCGCCATCTGGATCGGCGAATAGAGCGCAAGGTACAGCCCCAGCTGCTTGGCCAGCGTAGAGGCGAGGGGGCCTTGCGCGCCTTCGAGGCTCAGCACGCCCGGCGTGAAGTCCATCGGCCCCGACAGCATGCGGGTGTAGACCAGGGTGGGTTCATGCTCCGGCCCGTTGGCGAACTTGCCCCATGCATTGTATTCCATGCCGCGCGCGCCTTCGCGTGACACCCAGTTGGGGTAGGTGCGGCGAAGGCCGGTGTCCTTCACCGGTTCGTGCGCGTCGATGGCGATGTGGTGCCTTGCGGCATCCTCGACGACGGCAAGGTGATGTTCGACCATGCGCTGTCCGTCATGCCATTCCATGCGCAGCGGACCGACCGGCGCCCCGGGATGGTCGGTGTTGGCGATGATCCCGCCATGATCGGCAACGTAGCCGGTCTTCACGGTATCGACGCCCAGCTTCTGGTAGAGCGCGAAACCGGCGTCCATGTTGGCTTCGTAGTTGGCGATGTTGCCGCCGGTTTCGTGGTGACCGATCAGCTTGACGCCCTTCTTCGCGGCGTACTTCGTGATTGCATCGATATCGAAGTCAGGCGTCGGCTGCGTGAAGCTGAATTCGTCGCCGTGGCCGAACCAGTCGCCGTTCCAGCCCTTGTTCCAGCCCTCTACCAGCACGCCGCGGAACTTGTGCTTCGCGGCATAGTCGATGTACTGCATCGTGCGCGCGGTGGTGGCGCCGTGCTTGGGCCCTTCGGCCCAGGTCCAGTCGTTGCGGATCATGCCCCACCAGATGCCGATGTAGCGGCCCGGCTTCACCCAGCTGACATCGCCCAGCTTGTTCGGCTCGTTGAGGTTCAGCTCCAGATCGTTGTCGACCAGCCCCGCCGCATCGTCGGCGATGCGCACCGTGCGCCAGGGCGTGGCGAAAGGCAGGTCGCGCACGACCTTCGCCCCGCGCGAGGAAGGCGAGAGCGTGGTGCGGAAGGTTTGTCCGCTGGCGCGCTTGAACCAGTATCCGGCGTAATCGACCAGCGCCGCTTCGTGGAACGACAGGTGCGTTCCGTCCTCCAGCTTCATGGTGATCGGGGTGTGTGCGGTAGAGACGGCATCGATCGGGGTCTGCTGATAGACCTGCTCGTACCGGTTCCATTCGCCGCCGGGAATCCACCATGCCTGCCCCTTGGGGACGATGTCGAACTCGGTCGTCTCATCGGCGATGTTCATCGTCTTGAGGCCGGGCTGTTCGGGCAGTTCGTAGCGGAAGCCTATGCCGTTATCGAACAGGCGGAAGGTCACGTTCATCAGGCGCGCGCCCTGCAGGGGGTTCTGCCTGAAGCGCACGGTAACCTGGTTGTACTTGTCCTTGACGAAGCGGCGCTCGCCCCAGGGCTGCTCCCAGGTGTCGTCGCCCTTCGCGGTGCTGTTGCCCTCGATTGCGAAGCCGCGAGTCATGTTCAGGCCATCGGTCAGGATGAAGCCCAGCTTGCTTGGTGCGATCAGCAGCTTGCCCTTGCGGGTAAGCGACCAGGTCGGGCGGCTGTCGTTGTCGGTGGTGACCGTCAGGACGATCGAGCCGTCCGGCGATGCTGCGGTGACGGTGGGCTTTTCCTGCGCGATTGCAGGCGCGGCGATGACGATGCCGCCAAGTACCGAGATACCTGACAGTGCAGTCATGAACGGGGCGAGCGGCTTCATGCCGTTTCTCCTTCGATGATCCAGATGCCGCCCCATGCAGGGAGCGAGCCGGGGGTGGCGTCATTGACGGCGGCAAGAACCCTGCCGTCGGTCGGAATGTCTGCGGGCCATGCTGCGGGCAGGGCGCTCATGTTGACCACGGCCAGCACGCTGCGCCCTTCAAGCGCGCGGCGCAGCACAAGGCGCGTTTCATCGGCGACAAGCACTTGCGCACTGCCTCGGCGCAAAGACACATCGACGGCGCGCAGCTGCAGCAGGTGGCGCGTCAGGTTGAGCAGCGATGCGGGGTCGGCCTCCTGCCGGTCCACCGCGCGCGAAAGGTTCTGCTCGCTCAGCGGCAGCCAGGGCTTCGCGGCGGTGAAGCCGCCATGCTCGCTCTGCGCCATCCACGGCAGCGGGGTGCGCACGCCATCGCGTGACAGGGTGAGCGGCCAGTTGGCGATCGCTTCGGGATCCTGCAGCATTTCGAACGGAATCTCGTCCTGCAACAGTCCCAGTTCCTCGCCCTGGAACAGGATCGGATTGCCGCGCAGCGACAGCAGCAGCAGCGTCTTCATCCGGGCGAAGGCGTCGATCTGGTCGGGCGCGCACCAGCGGGAGAGGGCGCGGGGGGCATCGTGATTCTCGAACGCCCAGCTGGGCCAGCCGGTGCCGGGCTCGTCCGGCCAGTAATCCTGCGCGGCGGCGATACGCTGCGGGGTCAGGTTCTCGGCATAAAGGAAATCGAAGCCATAGGCGCTGTCGAGCCGCCCGGGCCCTTGCGTGAAGGTCTTCATCTCCTCGCCCGCGCGGGCGCCGCCCACTTCGGCCAGCGAATACGTGTCGGGGTAGGAGGCGATCAGCGCCTGCAGCCGCTCGATGAACTTCAGGATGTCCGGGTGCGACTGGTTATAAACCTGCAACTGGAAATCGTATGGCCGCGTGCGCGGCTTTCCGGCGTCGGGCGCGGGCGGATTGTTGCGCAGCATCGGATCGTGCATCGAATGGTTGAGCGCATCGATGCGGAAACCCGAAACACCGCGGTCCAGCCAGAACTTCGCCACGCCCAGCAGGGCTTCCTGCACCTCGGGGTTATGGCAGTTGAGCTGGGGTTGCTCGGCCAGGAAGTTGTGCATGTAATACTGCCCGCGCCGCGCATCCCAGCGCCATGCGGGACCGCCGAACACGGACTGCCAGTTGTTGGGCGGGGAACCATCGGGCTTCGGATCGGCCCAGACATACCAGTCGCTGCGGGCATTGCTGCGCGATGCGCGGCTTTCGGCAAACCACGGGTGCCGGTCGGACGTATGGGCATAGACTTGGTCGATGATGATCTTGAGGTTCAGCTCCTTCGCACGAACGACAAGGGCGTCGAAATCCTCCAGCGTGCCGAACATCGGGTCGATCGCACAGTAGTCGGAAATGTCGTAGCCGAAGTCGGCCATCGGCGACTGGTAGAACGGCGAGATCCAGATCGCCTCCACGCCCAGCCGCGCAACATGGTCGAGCCGGGCGGTGATGCCGGGCAGGTCACCGATGCCGTCGCCGTTGGAATCAGCGAAGCTGCGCGGGTAGATCTGGTAGATCGCCGCGCCGCGCCACCATGGGGCCGTGGATGAGGTTTCAGGGTTCGTCATGGCGTTCTTTCGGTGCGTCCAGGTGCCGTTAGGTGCCGCTTGGGTGCCGTTGAGTGCAGGTCAGGGTTGGGCCGCGCAGACGGCGAAACCGAGCGGTGGCAAAGTGATCGTAACCGATCCCGGAGCAGTCGCCTTCACGGGGCATGTGGAGCCCGCAAGGGTCTGGAACTGCGCCGATTTTGGCTCGACGGCGAGGTTGCCTGCAACCGCCTCGGTAGAAGTATTGTAGGCCAGCAGCACCTCGTTTCCGGTGGCCGGATCGAAGCGGGAGACGGCGAACAGGCCCGGCTTGTCGGAAGCGGCGCGAACTGTGGTGATGCCCCCCGTCAGCGCAGGCGTCTGGCGGCGCAATGTCGCCAGCTGCGCGATCAGTCTGTAGAGCGGATGTTCGGGATCGAAATGTTCCGCATCCGGGGCGCGGGTGGTGCCCAGAAGCGGCTCGTCCGTCAGGCGCAAGTCTTTGGAAACAAACATGTCCTGCCGCGACCACTGATCGCCGCCGTGGCCGACGAAGCCCTGTTCGTCGCCATAGTAGATCGTCGGCACGCCGCGCAGCGTCAGCAGCATGGCATGAGCCAGCATGGAGCGCTTGAGCAGTTCGTCGTTGCTTGCAAGTGGCTGACCCAGCTTGAGAAACATCGGCAGGCGCCCGGCGTCGTGGTTGCCCAGGAATGTCGGCAGCTGCATCGCACCGGCCTTCCCGCCGGCATAGAGAGCATCATCGTCGAACAGCCGCGCCAGCGTCTCGGTGCCGCCGTCCTTCGCGCCGCCTGCGGCATCGTCGACAGCGCGCATGAACGCGAAGTCGAGGACGCCCGGAAGCCCGGCATTGCGCGTCCACGAGGCGAGCAGGGCGGGGTCGTAATCTCCGGTGGCTACTTCACCGAAGATGTGGAAGTTATTGATTCCCTTTGCCTTCGCGCGCTCAAGCATGGCGGGCACGAACTTGCGCCACAGTTCCGCATTGACGTGGCGGGCCGTGTCGATGCGGAAGCCGTCGATACCGAAGCGGTCGATCCAGCTGCCGTAGATGTCGATCATGCCGTCGACTACGCGCGGGTTCTCGGTCGCAAGGTCGTCAAGGCCAACGAAGTCGCCGTATTGCGCGCTTTCGCCCTTCCAGTCGGTGTTGCCGCGATTGTGGTAGTATATCGGATCGTTGAGCCAGGCGGGGACTTTCACGTCCTCTTCCGCCTTGGGCACCACCGGGGTATAGGCGAACGAGGGATCGGTCAGTTTCGCCCAGTTCTCGGCCGTTTGCACGGTTTCCCCGAGGAAACCCGGATTGATCGCCGGCCCCTTCACGCCACCTCGGGTCGAGAAGGGATAGTCGGCCTTCGACCGGTACGGATACCCTTGCGAGACCCCTTCCTTGTACTGGATCACGTCTGCCGTGTGATTGACGATGATGTCCATGTAGACCTTCATGCCCCTGGCATGCGCGGCCTCGACAAGCGCCTTGAAGTCTTCGTTGGTGCCGAAATGCGGATCGACCTGTGTGAAATCGGTGATCCAGTAGCCGTGATATCCGGCGCTCTCGTTGCCTTTCGGTCCCTGCACCGGCTTGTTCTTGAAGATCGGACCGACCCAGATCGCGCTGGCGCCCAGGCCCTGGATATAGCCCAGCCGCGCGTTCAGACCTTTGAGGTCGCCGCCGTGGTAGAATGCCTTGTCGGTGGGATCGAACCCCGTCTGCAGCTTGCCGCCTTTCAGCCCGCCGGTGTCGTTGGAGGTATCACCGTTCTCGAAACGGTCGGGCAGGACGAAGTAGATGACTTCCTGCTCGGGCGTGCGTGCGCGCATGTCCTCGACCGTTCCGGCAAAGGCGGCGCCGTTCGAGAGGGCCAGCGCCAGGGCGGCGAGCGAAGGTATAAGGCGGTTCATCGGGCGATCTCCGGATGGCCGTCGGGGGAAGTAGGCGGAACCGGGAAGGGAGGGATCTTCGCCGGTTCCGCCGGTGTGGCGCCGTTCAGGAGGAGGAGGGTTCCATCCCGGCGCCGGGGGGGGTGAGGCTCAGAACTTATACGTGAAACCGGCCAGGAAGCGGCGGCCGTAAGTCTGGTAGTCGATGACTTCGCGGGTATCGCCCGGATTGGTCGTGATGAACGGCGCGTTGGTCAGGTTCTGGCCCTGAACATAGAGCGAAAGGCCCTCAAGCGCGCTGCCGGCCTGGAAATCATAGCCGATCTGCGCATCGACGATCGTTTCCGAAGCCGCGCGGCGACGCACGCGGTTGGCCGCGAAACCGGAAACTTCGCCAAGGAAGGTCGAACGGTAACGCACCGAACCACGCGCGTTGAAGCCCCACTTTTCGAAGTAGGCGGTGCCGTTGGCGACCCACTTCGAATATCCCGGCAGGTCACCCGAGGGCGAATCCGGCGTCGCCTGGATCTTGCTCTTGGTATAGGCCACAGAGCCGGTGATGCCGAAGCCGTCCAGCGCCGAGATGAAGGTTTCGAACGGCAGCGTCGTCGCAAGTTCCACGCCGTAGAGCTTGCCGCCCTTGCCGTTGATCGGAACGTTCAGCTGCGCGGTATCCGAAACCGGGATGCCCTGGCCCGGGTCCTGCAGCGCAAGACCATCGGTGGGCACGGTAAGGTCGGTGTTGTAGATGTAGCTCTTCAGGTCTTTCCAGAAGAACTGCGCCGCGATGACGCCCTTGCCGCCGAAGTATTGCTCGATCGTCAGGTCGAGCGCATTGGCGCGCCAGGGGCGCAGGTCGGGATTGCCCGATGAACCGGTGGCCTGCGCCACGCCGTCCGCGATCGTGTAGCTCCAGCTGAGCGAGGCGCGCATGTCGTCAAGGCGCGGGCGGATGATTTCGCGCGCGGCGGCGAAGCGGATCACCGTATCGCTCGGGAAGCGCAGCGACAGGTTGAGGCTTGGCAGCACGTCGAGATAATCGGTGCTGGCGTTGCGCACTTCGCCACCGATGATCGGCGAACCGTTGTCGGCGGTGCCCAGCTGAACGGCGGTGGCGCCGATCGAATTCTGGTCGGTCCACTGTGCCTGAACACCGAAGTTGCCGGTCAGGTGCGCGGAACCGATATCGCTGTCGATGTTGCCCTGGAAGTAGGCAGTCATCAGGCGTTCGCGGATCTCGTAGCTCTTGACCACGACGTCGCCGTAAGGGTTGGCAACGCGGTTGTAGATGCCGTCACGCACAAGCGCAGCCGGATCGTAGCTGATCACGGAGCCGAGACCGTACATGCTCAGGTCCGTCGCGCCTAGGCGGTATTCCTGAGGCACGGCGACGCTGGTGAGCCCGTCGGTATTCGCTGCAAGCCCGAGGAAATATTCCTCCGGCACCAGCGACTTGGAACGGTTGGTGTAGTTCAGGCCGACCTGGAACGAGTGGAGCGGGCCGCTCTCGAATTCATGCCCGACTTCGGTGCGGAACTGCCAGAGTTCGTCCTTGATCTTGCGGTTGTTGTAGTACCCGTCCTGCCCGTTGATGATCGAGGTGCCATCAGGCGCGATCTGGGTGCCGCCCCAGCCTTGCGGGCTGGTCAGCAGGATCGTGTCGTAGTCGCCGTAGTCGAGGCCCGAAGAGAACATCGAACCCTTGGTGCCGGTGGTGAAGCCGATGGTATCATAAGCACCGATGGTGTTGCGGCCGGTGCCTGCGGTGGTTTCGATGCTCAGCTCGCTGCGGTCGGTCTTCGAATAGCTGGCGTCGAAGAAGGCGGTCCAGCCGTTGTCGCCTTCCCACTTGGTATTCCAGCCGAACGAATAGAGCTTGGCGTGACGCTGATAGAGGTCGTTGCGCGCCAGAGCCTTGACCCCCGAGAACTCGCCGGCTGTGACCAGGCCGTTCTCGACCGTCGTGGCCGAAAGCACGGGGGTATCGTCCATCGCCAGCGGCATTTCGATGCCGCGCTTGATCTGGTCGTCCTTGAAGTTCGAATAGAACGCGTCGAGCGTGGTCGTCAGGTTCGGCGTCGGCTGCCACTGCAGCGTGCCGTTCAGGCCCATGCGCTTCAGCTTGGTCGAAGTGACCATGGCCTTGGCGCCGCCGATCACGCGATCGCCGTTGGCAAGGTCGCTGTAGCCCCAGGCGTTGTATTCTTTAATCTGGTAGGGTTCGTTGTTGTAGCTGGCGCCCAGCGCGATACCGATGGTGTCGTCGGCGAACTGGTCGACGTACATCGCGTTGGCGCGATAGCCCATGTCGTCCGACTTGGCGTTCAGCTTGCCGAGGTCCGCATAGGAACCGCGCGCACCGACCGAGATGATGCGCTTGCCCGCTTCGAGCGGCCGGATCGTGCGCATGTCGACGGTGCCGGAAAGACCCTGACCGACAAGGCTGGCCATCGGCGTCTTGTAGACGTTGACGGCGCTGACGACTTCGGACGGATACTGGTCGTACTCGACGGCGCGGTTGTCGCCGGTCGACGTCTGTTCGCGGCCGTTCAGCAGCGTGGTCGAGAAGTCCGGCGCGAAGCCGCGGATGGCGATCGAGTTCGATCGGCCGTTGACGCGCTGCGAGGTCAGGCCCGGCAGGCGGGCAATCGATTCCGCGATCGATGCGTCGGGCAGCTTGCCGATATCTTCGGCGGACACGCTTTCGACGATCTGCTCAGCGTTGCGCTTCTGGTTGATCGCATTGAGCAGCGAGGCGCGGTAGCCGGTGACGACGATGGTGTCGGCACTGGGTTCCTCTTCTGCGGGGGCGGCGTCCTGCGCCCATGCCGCAGCCGGCAGGGCAGCCGCGATCAGCGCGGCGGTGATGGCGATGCGGGACGAAGCGCCCACGGCCGAAAACTCGTTACGAAGCGACATTGAGGTGTCCTCCCCTGTACCAGCCGGGACAGCACACCTGGCGCCCGGCATCTCCTCCTGATGAGCCCGTGCATTTCTGCCGCGACTCCATTCGACCGGCCCTGATTAAGGCCGTCCTTCGTTGCGCATAATATGGCATACGTATACGTAGGTGCCGTAGGGGTACGCAGCGTGTCTTGCGTGCAACGCCGGACCTTACGCGTAATCACCAGATTCTCGTGGGTTATCCGGGATACATCGTTGCATCGTTGCAGCGCAGCATCGAACAGGTACTTATGGGACGAAAGCCGACCAACCGCCCGACCAGCTTCGACATCGCCTACCGGGCAGGTGTTTCTCAGCCCACCGTCAGCAGGGCTCTGCGGGGCAGCAAGTCGGTCAGCGCCGCCACGCGTGAACGGATCGAAGCCATCGCCCGGGAACTGAACTATTCGGTCGACAAGAACGCGTCCTCGCTGCGCTCACAGCGGTCCAACACGATCGCCTTGCTGTTCTTCGAGGAGCAATCGCCCGACGATTCCAAGATCAACCCGTTCTTCCTGGCCATGCTTGGCGCAATAACGCGGGCCTGTGCCAACCGGGGGCTCGATCTGCTCATTTCCTTTCAGAAGCTGGAGGATGATTGGCACGTGCGCTATCAGGACAGCCACCGAGCCGATGGGCTGATCCTGCTGGGTTACGGCGACTACAAGCTTTACGAGAGCCGGTTGCGGCAACTGGTCGGACAGGGCACCCATTTCGTGCGCTGGGGCAGCGTTGATGAGGTGAATATCGGCGCCACCGTGGGGTCGGACAACCTTGGAGCCGGGCGCATGGCGGGGGAGCATCTGTTGGGCCTTGGGCGCAGGCGCATCGTTTTTCTGGGGCAAGCGGACGAACATTATCCGGAATTCGCGGATCGCTATCGAGGCCTGTGCGAAGCGCTGGCGGCAGCGGGGCTGGAGGCCGACCCCCGCCTGCAGCGCGACGTGGTGAACCTTGAGGACATGGGCCATGCCGCCATGCGCGAAGTGATCGGGCAAGGAATAGCCTTCGACGCCGTATTCGCGGCCAGCGACCTCATCGCGATCGGCGCCATGCGTGCGCTGGCCGAAGCGGGCCTGTCGATCCCCGGCGACGTTGCGGTAATAGGCTTCGACGACTTGCCCGCAGCCAGCATGACCAACCCGCCGCTGACCACGGTAATGCAGGACATCAAGCGCGCAGGAGGCGTTCTGGTGGACACCCTTGCGGCGCAGATCGAGGACGGAGAGGCGCATTCGCTTACCCTGCCGACCCGGTTGGTCGTGCGCCGCAGCACTCAGGCGGTGACTTGAGCCGATCCGGACGCATTAGGCATTCGTATGCATGTTGTCGTCCCGGCAGCATCATGCGACGCGCGTCGTTCGATTTATCCGAAGCGGCGGCAAGCTCGCTAGGGACATAGGGAAGGGACGCGATGACGGCTGCAACCATGGACAAGCCGCGGCAGGGCTGGGCGGGGCTGTGGAACATCAGCTTCGGTTTCTTCGGCATCCAGATCGGTTTTGCGCTGCAGAACGCGAACATGAGCCGGGTTTTCCAGTCTCTGGGCTCCGGGATCGACGATCTGCCTGCCTTGTGGATCGCCGCACCGCTTACCGGGCTATTGGTGCAACCCATTGTCGGCCATATGTCCGACCGCACCTGGCTGGGGCGCTTCGGGCGCCGTAGACCATACTTCCTTGCAGGCGCCGTGCTGGCGACGATCGCACTGCTGATCATGCCCGAAAGCGGCGGACTGCTGATGGCGGCGATGCTGTTGTGGATGCTCGACGCCAGCCTCAATGTGTCGATGGAGCCGTTCCGCGCCTTCGTTGGCGACATGCTGCGCAAGGATCAGCATACCGCAGGTTATGCCGTGCAGACCGCCTTCATCGGGGCGGGCGCGGTCGTCGGTTCGTTGTTTCCTTATGTTCTTGAGCATTTCGGTGTCTCGAATGCCGCGGCGCTGGGGCAGATTCCGGACACCGTGCGCTACAGCTTCTGGGCGGGTGGGCTGGCGCTGCTTGCGGCAGTGCTCTGGACCGTACTGACCACGCAGGAATACTCGCCGCAGGAGCAGGCGGCTTTCGGAGATGTTCAGGACGGGGAAAGCATCGCGGCGGCAGCTCTCGCCGGCCGCAGCTTGTGGACCGGCCTGCCGTGGATTGCTGCCGGCGTCATGATCGCGCTTATCGTGCAGCATTGGTCGCTGGAAAAGGAAGTTTACCTGCTGGCGGCGCTGCTCGCCGGCTATGGCCTTGCGGTGATGGCGGCGATCGGGCTTGCGCGGGCCGGGCGCAGCGCCTCGATGCTGGCCGGGATCGTGGGTGACTTTTCCGGCATGCCACCGCTCATGAAGAAGCTTGCCTTCGTGCAGTTCTTCAGCTGGTCGGCCCTGTTCATCATGTGGATCAACACGACGCCGGTTGTGGCCCAATACCATTTCGGATCGGGTGATCCGGCCAGTGCCGCGTATCAGGAGGCGGGTAACTGGGTGGGCGTGCTCTTTTCTGTCTACAATGGTGTCGCCGCAATCGCGGCTTTGGCGCTGCTGCCGTTGCTCTCCGCGAAGCTGGGCAAGGCACGGACGCATGCCTTGTGCCTCGTCATGGGCGCGCTGGGCTTTGCGGGGTTCATGGTGTTGCGCGACCCCAGGGCGCTGCTGGCGTGCGAGGTCGGGATCGGGATTGCCTGGGCCTCCATTCTGGCCATGCCCTACGCGATCCTTGCAAGCAGCCTGCCGCAATCGAAGCTGGGCATTTACATGGGACTGTTCAACGTCTTCGTGGTGCTGCCTCAACTCCTTGTCGCTACGGTGATGGGATCGATCATGAAGGCCTTCTTCCCCGGCGAACCGATCTGGACGATGGCTTTCGCCGCAGGCACACTGTTGGTCGCCGCGCTGGCATCTCTACGGATCGAACGCCGGACATAATCCTTGCCCGTGTCGTAATATTCCATCTTCGCGCTGCATCGTTATTGCTCTAGGAGCGTTCGCAACAACAGGCAGCAAGAGGAGAGGAACCCATGCGCGCCACCCCCGATTTCGATTTCGCCCTTGGCGAAAGTGCGCTGATGATCCGTGATACGATCGCCCGCTTTGCCGATGAGCGTATCGCACCGATTGCCGCAAAAGTGGACGCGGAGGACTGGTTTCCGCGCGATCTGTGGCCGGAAATGGGCCATCTTGGCCTGCATGGCCTGACGGTGGAGCCCGAATGGGGCGGCATCGGCCTTGGCTATCTTGAACACGTTATCGCGGTCGAAGAGGTCAGCCGCGCGTCGGCATCGATCGGGCTGTCCTACGGCGCGCATTCAAACTTGTGCGTCAACCAGATCCGGCGCTGGGGTACTGACGAGCAGAAGGCGAAGTACCTGCCCCCACTGATCTGCGGCGAACATGTTGGCAGCCTGGCGATGTCTGAGGTTGGCGCCGGGTCCGACGTCGTGGGCATGAAGTTGCGGGCAGATGCCGTTGCGGGCGGGTTCCGGCTGAACGGCACCAAGTTCTGGATCACCAACGGCACGTATGCCGATACGCTGGTGGTTTATGCGAAAACGGGGGAAGGCTCCAAGGGAATTACCGCGTTCCTTATCGAGAAGGGCATGCCCGGCTTTTCAGTAGGCCAGAAGATCGACAAGATGGGCATGCGGGGTTCGCCCACGTGCGAGCTGGTTTTCGACGACTGCTTCGTGCCTGAAGAGAACGTGATGGGGCCGCTGCACGGCGGCGTCGGCGTACTGATGAGCGGGCTCGATTACGAACGCGTGGTGCTGGCGGGGCTGCAACTTGGCATTATGCAGGCGTGTCTGGATGCCGTGATCCCGTACCTTCGCGAGCGCAGGCAGTTCGGCAAGCCGATCGGCGCGTTTCAGCTTATGCAGGCCAAGGTTGCGGACATGTACGTCGCGCTGCAGTCCGCTCGTGCCTATGTCTATGCCGTTGCGCGGGCGTGCGATGCCGGGCAGACCACGCGCTTCGATGCAGCGGGCGCGATCCTGCTGGCGAGCGAAAATGCATTTCGCGTTGCGGGAGAGGCCGTGCAGGCGCTTGGTGGCGCGGGCTATACCAAGGACTGGCCAGTCGAACGCTATCTGCGCGATGCAAAGCTGCTCGATATCGGCGCCGGCACAAATGAAATCCGGCGAATGCTCATTGGCCGGGAACTGATCGGCGCAGCCTGAAGCGTTTCAAACGGGCACGATCGTCTGCGCCAACCGCTCCACCTCCGCGCGGTCGTGGCTGACGTAGAGGATCGGCAGGCGCATTTCGTCACGGATACGTTCCACCAGGCGCAGGATTTCGTCGCGTCGGGCAGCATCGACCGAGGCGAGCGGTTCGTCCATCAGCAGGAAATCCGGCGTCGACAGCAGGGCCCGCCCGATCGCGACGCGCTGAGCTTCACCGCCCGATAGCGTTGCAGGCATCCGCTCAAGCAGCCCGCCGATGCCGAGGAGGTCTAGGGTGTGATCCCAGTCCAGCCCGCCATACGCCTTGCGGCCGAAAGCAAGATTGCGCCTCACCGAGATGTGCGGAAATAGCCGCAGGTCCTGGAATACGTAGCCGCAGTGGCGCTTCTGCGGCTTCACGTCGATGTGCGCGGCGCTGTCGAAGAGTGTGGTCCCGCCGACCGTGATGCGGCCCTTGTCAGGACGCAGCAGTCCGGCGATTGCATCGAGCAGGCTCGTTTTCCCGGCACCTGACGGACCGAATAGAGCCGTAAGTCCCGAACCGGCAGTGAACGCGTACTCCAGGCTACGCTCACCCCGTCTCAGAGAAAGGGCGATATCAAATGACATGTCGTCCCCGTTGTTGGCCGCTGCGGCGTATCAGCCATTCCGAAAGAACCAGCGCGGCGACGGAAAGCAGCACCGACAGGCCGGCAAGGCGGACGACCTGACTATCTGAACCCGGTATCTGCAGCGCGCTGTAGATGGCCAGCGGAAGTGTTTGCGTTTCGCCGGGGATGTTGGATGCGAAAGTGATGGTCGCGCCGAATTCTCCGACCGACCGCGCAAAGCCGAGCACAAGGGCTGCAAGCACGCCATTGGCGCTGAGCGGCAATGTCACGCGAATGAACGTGCGCCAGGGGCCGGCCCCCAACGTGCGGGCTGCGCTTTCCAGTCGACGGTCAACGCCCTCCAGCGACAGGCGCATCGCGCGGACCATCAAAGGCAGTGCCATGACCCCGGCTGCCAGTGCTGCGCCGGTCCAGCGGAACAGGAAAGTCAGACCCAGCGTGCGTTCCAGAAAAGCTCCGAAAGGAGCGTTGGGGCTGAAGGCAAGGAGCAACAACCAGCCCGTTACGACGGGCGGCAGGACCAACGGCAGATGGACGACGGCGTCGATTAGAACTTTACCCGGAAACCGCCAACGTGCGAGCATCCAGGCCAGTCCGAATGCGACGGGCAGAGTGGCGACAATCGCCACGCCGCCCACCTTCAGTGAAAGGACCAGCACCTCCCATTCAGCGGGTGAAAGCGGCTGCACGGAGGCTTATTTCGTTCCGAAGCCGAAGCGGCGGAAGATCGCCTTGCCTTCGCTGGAAAGCAGGTAACGGCGGAACGCTTCTCCTTCGGGGTTGCGAGAGGCGGCAAGGGTGGTAACCGGATAACTGACTGGATCGTGGCTGGCAGCCGGAAAGATGCCGACCACCCGAACGCCCGGATCGGCGCGCGCATCTGTGGCATAGACGATGCCAAGCGGCGCTGCGCCTCGGCTCACCAGAGCGAGAGCGCCACGCACGCTATCGCCCGGAGCGAGCCGGCCTTGGACCGAAGGCCATACACCAAGCCGGGTCAGTGCCTGCTTGCCATAGATGCCTGCCGGCACTCCGGCCGGGTCTGCTATGGCCAGGCGGCCATTGCCCAGCGCCTGCACCAACGGCATGTTGCGACCTATGCGAAGGCGCACGTTGCTGTTCCGGGGGGCGACCAACACCAGATCGTTGCGTAGGAAGGACACGCGGGTGCCCTTGCGGACAAGACCTTTGTTCTGGATGTCGTCCATCCATGGCTCGTCCGCCGATACGAAGACATCTGCGGGAGCGCCCGATGCGATCTGTCTGGCAAGCGCGGAGGAGGCGGCAAACGATACGCGCGGTCGCGGATGGCCTTTGCGGGCCCAGGCGTCTGCGGCTGCGTTCATCGATTCCTGAAGGCTTGCGGCGGCAAGCACGACCGGCGACTGCCGGGCGGGAGCCGCGCTGAGCGGGCAGGTGGCACCATATAAGGCAGCCAGCATCGCCAGCAGCAGGGCCACGAATTTACGCATTATCAAACTCCGGGGAAAGCGTACTATATTTGACAGTATATCGTGTGCAGTCGATTGCAAGCGCTGCCCATGCAGGATGGCTCAGTCCTTTTGAGAAGTGCGCGGCACAGCCAAAAGCCGGGCTGCCAGCACATCGTAATCAGGCCCGCGCGTGGCTTGCGCGATGCTGTCCTGCAAGGCCCGATAGTGTGCAAGGACCGCTTCACCCAGTTCAGTCAGCCGCGCGCCGCTTGTGGCAGCGCGTCCCGGCGCGGTCTGTACGAGCGGCGCGTCCCAGCAGCGGTTCATGACATCGACCAGCAGCCAGGCACGACGATAGCTCATCGACATTGCGCGTCCGGCCGCAGAAATGGAGCCGTGTTGGCGGATGGCGTCGAGAAGGTCGGCCTTTCCCGGGCCCATCGCGATTTCGTCTCCGGAATGGATCTGGATTTTTATTTTCAGGCGGGCGGGATCACTCATCGCGCTATTTCTAGGACGCAGGGCCTGCACCGGCAAGATGGGAGGCGATCATTGACCGGGAATGGCCCCCAGGGGTGCGAATCACATAGCGGCCGGGGCGGAGGCGAGGGAGAAAGGCCGTCGCTTTGGCATGGCATTTTGCACGGCCCCAATTTGCCGGACAATTCGTTGACGGGATCGACAGGATGGCTGTTGCCGCGCGGCATGAGAGCGTCGCTTCATTTGCGCAACGATTGCACAATGGCGTGTTTCCGGCAGCTTGGACGACTGTTGCAGTGCAATAACACCTCTGTGTAATCCTTGGTGATATCCCACAATCTGGTATCAAAATTGCCTTTTGAATGAGCAAAATGTCGTGGTGCGGATGCTCATTAAAATGATGTGAGCGGTTCGGGATATTCTGGAACAAACCCGCAGATTCTGGTAAGACTTGTGCCAGCAAAGAAATGGGAGTGACGTCAACAGGCGCACCCTTGCGGGATTGATAAGGGCGGGCATGGCGCAGCAACCGCGCATGAAAACCGCCTCGGGAATTGAGGATGCGTTATGAAGGTCGCTGACGACAACATTATTCGTTTCGAACGCATGTCGGAGGGCATGGGGGACTTGTCTGCCCGGCTATCGGCGGGGATCGTATATGCGGCGCAGCGCAAGGATCGCGGCGAAGAGCATGACGGGCGGGGACTGACCATCGCCATCCTGCTCTGCATGGCCTGCTGGGCCGCGCTGGGATATTTCCTGCTCTCCTGATCAGTGTTGTGGAGATTGCGTCCCGCATGAATGACCGTGTCCTCCACCTCAGCGGGGTTCACAATTTTCGCGACGCGGGCGGTTATTCAATTCCTGATGGTGGTCGGATGCGAAAGGGGGCGGTCTGGCGGTCAGGGCAACATCATGGTGCCACCGACGCCGATCTCGAAGCCATCGCTGCGATTGGTCTGACGAGCGTATTCGATCTCAGAACGTCTAAGGAACGGGCGATGCATCCCTGCCGCCGCCCGTCGGATTTCGCGGCAAGGATAGCGTTCGCTGCGGACCCGCAAGTGCGCCATGCGCCGCACCTTGCCGCCGCGCAGACAGCGCGACATCGCACGGCGCAATCGACCCGCGAAAGCCTGAGGCTGAATTATAGCCGGATCTGTGCGCGTCCCGAACTTCAGGCAATGATCCGCGGTTGGCTGGATGAACTGGCAAGCGGTTCCGGCCCCAGTCTTGTCAATTGCATGGCAGGCAAGGATCGCACCGGGATCGCGGTTGCCATGCTTCACGCCGCGCTTGGCGTGCATCGTGATGACATCATGGCTGATTACCTGCTGACCAACAGCGCCGGCGATGTTGAAGCGCGTATTGCCTCAGGTGCCGAAACGATCCGTGCCATTACCGGCCAACTCGACGATGCAGTCCTGCGCGTACTCATGGGGGTGGAGGCGGAATATCTGGAGACTGCATGGTCGGCCATCGACGAAAGCCATGGCAGTCTTGACGTGTATCTTGAGCAGGTGCTTGAGGTGACCCCGCAAAAGCGGGAGAGGCTTCGCGAAGTTCTGACGCAGCATTGAGCGCGTTCGCATTTGCGTTTCGTCTAATCGAGGAAAAATCTGATATCGGCAATGAAACGGTCGAACTGGTCGTGGTGGAGCCAGTGTCCGGCATTTTCGTATTCGACGAGGCGGGCCGTGCGGAAGTAGTCCATTCGGCCGTCGCCTGCAGGGCTCTTGGCGAAGCTGTCTTTGCCCCACAGAAACAGCATGGGGCAGGTTATGTCCTCCCAGAGCCGGATGATCTGGTCGGTCGGCAGGTCGGAGGCGCTCCATACATTCAGATAGTTGTCGAACTTCCAGCTCCAGGTGCCGTCCTCATTCCGGGTGGCGCCGTGGATAGTCAGGTGCCGGGCCTGTTCGTCGCTGAGGAAGCCGTTCTCGGCTTTCATACGCTGGTAGGCGTCGCGCAGGCTGGCGTACTTGCGGACCGTGCGGCCGGATGCCTTGCGCTTGTCTTCCACCCATTGGCGAAGTCTTTCCCCAGCGCCGCGCTCTTCCTGTTCCCGCCGCATGGTGGGCGGAGGGCCCAGACCTTCGATGTTGACGAACTTCGCGACCTTTTCCGGGTACAGCCCTGTAAAGCGCGTAGCGATATTGCCGCCCAACGAATGCGCCACGATCGTCACCTGATCGTGGCCGAGAGTGTGGACCAGCTGCGCGAAGTCATAGACGAAGGCGTCCATGCCATAGTGCCCTTCCGGGCTCCATTCGCTGTCGCCGTGGCCGCGCAGGTCGGGGCAGATGACGTGCCAGTCGTGGCGCAGTTCCTCCGCCACCCAATCCCAGCTGCGGCAATGGTCGCGGCCGCCGTGCTGCAGGATCAGCGGCGGAGCATCGGCATTGCCCCAGTCGACATAGTGCAGGCGCAGTCGCTGCGAAACGAAACGGTTCGACGTGGGGCCAAGCTGGTTCTTCATTACCGATGGATGGGGACCGCGCAGCTCAAGGTCAATCCACGCCTGAGGAGGGGCGCCATTGGTCGCCAGCGTGATGTTCGATTTGCGGGGATGAAAGTATTGCTTGGGTATGCCCATGCTTGGCGGAAAGCCGCTTAGGCCCTATCTCGCCACCCAAGCAATTCACGCCGGAGACGTATAGTGGCGACCACGCACAAGACCCGCATGCTCATCATCGGTTCCGGCCCGGCCGGACTTTCCGCCGCCATTTATGGCGCGCGTGCAGGGATGGAGCCGATCGTGGTGCAGGGCCTGCAGCCCGGCGGCCAGTTGACCATCACCACCGATGTCGAGAACTATCCCGGCTTCCGTGAGGTCATCCAGGGGCCGTGGCTGATGCAGGAGATGCAGGCCCAGGCCGAACATGTCGGCACGCGCATGATGTGGGACACCATCACCAATGTCGATCTTTCCGGCGATACTTTCGTCGCGACCGGCGATTCGGGCGATCTCTACGAAGGCGACACGCTGGTCATCGCAACTGGCGCGCAGGCCAAGTGGCTGGGTGTTCCCGGTGAGCAGGAGCTTTCGGGCAAGGGCGTTTCAGCCTGTGCGACATGCGACGGTTTCTTCTATCGCGGCAAGAAGGTCGTCGTGATTGGCGGCGGTAACACGGCCGTCGAAGAAGCGCTCTATCTGACCAACCATGCCACCGAAGTCGTACTGGTCCACCGCCGCGATTCGCTGCGTTCGGAGAAGATCCTGCAGGATCGCCTCTTCGCGCACCCCAAGATCACCACCGTCTGGAACAAGAAGGTCGACCGCTTCCTTGCCGGAGAGAACGGCGCGCTGCGTGCTCTTGCGCTGATCGACACCGAAACTGGCGAGCAGAGCGAACTGCTGGCCGACGGTGCCTTCGTGGCGATCGGCCATGCGCCCGCGACAGAGCTGTTCAAAGGCAAGCTGGCCATGGACGACACCGGCTACCTCATCGTCGAGGCAGGTACGCCCAAGACCGAAATTCCGGGCGTTTATGCGGCGGGCGACGTATCCGACCACGTCTACCGGCAGGCCATCACGGCGGCAGGCGCGGGCTGCATGGCGGCGCTCGATGCTGAACGCTACCTGGCCGAAAAGCTGCACCTTGCCGGTATTACCGAGACGGTGCAGGGCTGATTTGATTTGATTTGATTTGATTTGGGGGAGGGCGTTGCTCTCCCCTTTTTCGTTGTGGGCTTGTCGAAGCCCCCGCCGCGCGCCTTACTCGGTAAGGCTTGGGCCAAGCGAGGGGTCCAGATCGCGCGGGCGGACAAGGTGCGTCAAACGTCCGCAGCCTTCGCGCAGATCGGACCAGTGTTCGATATCAAGTTCGACCACGGCGTAAGCGGCGGTCGGGAACTTGTCTTCCACCACATCGCGCAGAGGGCTGGAGCCGTCGTCGGGCACCAGATCGAAGATCAGGTCTTCCAGCCCCGGATTGTGCCCGACCAGCAGGATGGAGCGCGGGTCGCTGTCCTGATCGCGCAGAACGTCGATCAGCGCTGCCGAACTGGCAAGGTAGATGCGGCGGTCCCAGTTGATCGGCGGCGTTTCGCCTGCGGCCTCTCCGGCCAGTTCGATCGTCTGCGTCACGCGCACGGCGGGCGATGCGAGGATGTATCGCCAGCCTACGCCGTGTTCCAGGATGTGCTTGCCCATCACGCCTGCGCCGACGCGGCCGCGCTTGTTGAGCGGACGGTCGAAATCGCGGAGACGCGCGTCGGTCCAGTCCGATTTCGCGTGGCGGAAGATGCCGAGGATTTTCATGGGCACTCTCTTGTACGGGCGGATCAGGATAGCGACTGCGAGTCTTCCGCCCGGTCCGCTGCGGCTCCTTGAGCATGACCGGCCACGCGCTGTAAAGCCTCCTCCAGCGTAACGCGGCGGATCGGGGTGCCTGCAGGGAAGGCTGAAAGCAGCCGTGACGGGAACGCGGGAGACAGCACGACGAAGTGGCCCCGGTCCTCGCGGCTGCGGATCAGGCGACCGAAAGCCTGCGCCAGCTTGGCCCGGATCAGGGTGTCGTCATATGCGCTGCCGCCGTTTGCCATGCGCCGGGCGCGGTGCAGGATGGTCGGGCGCGGCCAGGGAACCTGCTCCATCACCACAAGGCGCAGGGAATCGCCCTGTACGTCCACCCCGTCGCGCAGGGCGTCAGTGCCCAGCAAGGAGGCGGCGGGATCGTCACGAAAGATATCGACCAGTGTGCCCGTATCGATCGGGTCGACATGCTGCGCGTAAAGCGGCAGCCCGCCCCGCGCGAGCCGGTCTGCAATGCGGCCGTAAACCGCGCGCAACCGCCGGATCGCCGTGAACAGACCCAGCACCCCTCCGCGCGATGTTTCGATCAGGCGGCCGAACGCGGCGGACAGGGCAGGAATATCCCCCTTGGGTACGTCGGTGACGATCAGCACTTCGGCTTGCTGCGCGTAGTCGAACGGGCTCTGGTGGATCGACAGGCGCGGCATCACCTCGATCTCGGTAGCGCCGGAACGGGCGATCGCCTTGGCCCAGTCATCACCGTCGCGCAGGGTGGCCGATGTCATCACGACGCCGTGCGCGGGTTCGAGGACGACGCGGGCGAACGGCTTCATCGGGTCCAGCCAGCGACGGTGGATGCCGATATCGAATTCGCGCGCTTCAGAGCGGTCGACCGCCAGCCAGTCGACATATTCCGGGTCGGCGGGGCCCCCCATGCGATCCAGCAGCGCTTCCCACGCGACCAGCGTATCGACGCGCCACGTCAGCGAATGGCGCGCGCCTTCGATGCGGGCGCGGCCCGGACCGTCGAGCCAGTCGGGCGGTTCTTCCAGCAGCGCTTCAAGGCGCATGCCCAGCCGGATCAGCGGCTGGCGCAGTTCCGCCAGCGCCATGCGCGCGGCCTGCGCGATTTCGACGAACGCGCCTTCAAGGCCCGCTGCCTCGGTTTCCAGGCCATAGCCCGCCTCCTGGCCGCCGCTCTCGTCGCGAGCGTAGACGGTGGTGCGCACCGCCGAGAGCAGTTCTTCCAGCGGGCCGGAGGCGGCGTTTTCCGCGATGCGCTGCATCCAGCCATCGCCGGGAAGCGCTTCGGCTGCGGCGCGCGCGTCAGTGATGGCCTTGGCTCCGGCCTCGTCATAGCTGGCAACGTCGGCAAGGCGGGCGGAAAGGCCACGGCGGCGGCCCTTGGACGCCTTTTCAGGCCCGATCACCCAGCGGCGCAGCTCGATCGCCTCGGCCCCGGTCAGCGCGGCGGCGAACGTGGAATCGGCGGCGTCGAAAACATGATGGCCCTCGTCGAAAACCACGCGGGTCGGGCGCGACGCCTGATCACGCCCGCGCGCGGCGTTGACCATCACCAGCGCGTGATTACCGATCACCAGATCGGCGCCGACGCTGGCGCGGGTGGCGCGTTCGATGAAGCATTTGCGGTAATGCGGGCAGCCGGCATAGACGCATTCGCCGCGCCGGTCGGTCAGCGCCGCGATGCCGCGCTGGCGAAACAGGGTGCCAAGCCAGCCGGGCAGGTCGCCGCCGATCATGTCGCCATCTTGCGAATAGGCGGCCCATCGCGCCACCAGTTGCGCAAGGATTGCCGCGCGTCCGTTGAAGCCGCCTTGCAGCGCATCTTCAAGGTTGAGCAGGCACAAGTAGTTCTCACGCCCCTTGCGCACCACCACAGGGCGGCTGCCGTCTGCGCGGCGTTCGGGCCATGCGCGGCGGCTTTCCTGCCGGAGCTGGCGTTGCAGCGCCTTGGTATACGTGGAAACCCAAACGGTGCCGCCCGCCTTCTCGGTCCATAGCGAGGTGGGCGCCAGATAGCCCAGGGTCTTTCCGATGCCGGTGCCTGCCTGCGCCAGCAGCACGTGCGGATGGCCCGATCGTTCGCGCGGAGCGAAGGCGTGCGCGGTTTCGACTGCATAGGCGCGCTGGCCGGGGCGCTGTTCGGCAGTAGAGCCCGTCAGCTTTTCCAGTCTTTGCAGCACTTCACCATCTTCCAGCACGACCTGCCGGGGCTGGGGGACTTCGGGCGTTTCCTCCCATTCCGGCAAGCGGGTGAACAGCCAGCGCTCGGCCCGCTCCGGCTTGCGGATACGGCCGGTGAGCAGGCTCGCCCATGGCCAGCGCATCCGGGTGAGCGATTGCAGCGCGGTCCACGCCCCCTCTCGTTCAGACCATGCGCCATTTTCGCACATGGCAAGCAGTGCGCCTGCGGCATCCTGCAGCAGACGGGGCACGTCCGCGTCGTTCTCAGGCGGGGTCAGGTCCAGCGCGTGGGCAAGGCCCTTGGGCGTAGGCACCACAAAGCGGGCCGGGTGGACGAAGGCGTAAAGCTCCAGCAGATCCAGCCCGGATAGGTCGGGATAGCCAAGCCGCGTTGCCAGCAGAGGCGCGTTGAGGATCAGCAGCGGCGTATCGGCTGCGGCCATGACCGCTTCGCCCTTGGAGATCGCGCGCGTGCCGGTGCCGGTCAGGTCCTTCTCACGCAGCCAGCATCCGCCGTGGCTGGCGTGGAGCGCGGAGAGGGGAAGGGCGGACATGGCGCCGTCTTAAGGGCGGGCAGCCCGATTGGGAACGGCAGGGACCGGCGCTCCACGGAAAAAGTTACGGCTCGATACAATTTTCCGGCTTGCAGGAACTCTTTCAAGATATATCTTAGAGCCATCATGAAGAATATGGAACGAATGATGAGAAACTCGGATTGCAACCACGGCCGCAGGGGCGGCCATCGCGGCTTTGGCCGCGAAGATGTAATGGCAGCCGTGGCAGAGGCCATGGGCGGACGCGGACGGCACGGCCTTCACGGGCTGGCGCGCGGGCCGTTCGGCGGCGGCTTCGGGCGGGACTTTCCTGGCGGCATGGGCCCCGGTGGCATGGGTGGCGGCGGCATGGGTGGCGGCGGCATGGGTGGCGGTCGTGGACGCGGCGGCCCGGACGATGGCGATGGTCGGCGCGGTCGGCGCAAGCGGCTGTTCGATCAGGCGGAACTGCAGGTGCTGTTGCTGGGCCTGATCGTCGATGCGCCGCGCCATGGCTACGAACTGATCCGCGAGATCGAGGCGCTCTCGGGTGGCGATTACGCGCCTAGCCCCGGCGTGGTCTATCCCGCGCTGATCTACATGGAGGAAACCGGCCTGATCGCGCCCGTCTCCGGTGACAGCGCTCGCAAGGCGTTTGAACCTACGGCAGAGGGTCGCGCCAAGGCGGAAGCCGACGCGGAAAAGTTCGCTGAGCTCAAGGGGCGCCTTGGTGCGCTTGCCGCGCAGCGAGACCGTGTGGACCCCGCTCCGGTGCGCCGCGCCTTCCACGCGCTCAAGACGGCGGTGTTCGACCGACTTTCGCAGGAAGGCGCCGACCGTGCCTTCATCCTGCAGGTCGCCGATGCCATCGATGAAGCTACCCGCAAGATCGAAAGGATCGAAAAGTGAGCACGATCGCTGCAACCGTGAAGACGCCCAATGGCGGCAAGTACGTCCGCCAGCTCTGCAAGCACTGGAGCCATAAACTGGAAACCGTGGTGGACGGCGATAAGGGCACAGTGACTTTCCCCAATGCCGTCACCGTGATGGACGCGGATGCCGATGGGATCGCCATCACCATCACCGGCGAGGACCGCGACGCGGTTCAGGGCCTGACCGACGTGGTCGCGCGCCACATCGATCGCTTTGCCTTCCGCGAGGATGCTTTGGTCTACGACTGGGCCTGGCAGGACTGAACCCGGCGTGGCCCCGGATACGCTCCGGGGCCCCGAGTCCATGGTGACGAGCCCATGGCGACGAGGCCCTTGCGAAAATCGGCCATTTCGCCTTAGAGCGCGGCCATGACTGAAAACGCCCTGATCGAAGCCGCACGTGTGTCCAAGGCCTGGCCCTTCCAGGAGGCCCAGAAGTTGCTCAAGCGGTTCCCGCAGGGCAAACCTGACGGCGCACCCGTGCTGTTCGAGACGGGTTATGGCCCCTCGGGCCTGCCGCATATCGGCACGTTCCAGGAAGTGCTGCGCACCACGCTGGTGCGCCGTGCTTACGAAGCGCTGATCGGCGCGCGCCCCGAAGACGGGAAGACGCGGCTGGTCGCGTTCTCGGACGACATGGACGGGCTGCGCAAGGTGCCCGACAACATTCCGAACGCGCAAGTGCTGGCCGCCAACCTCGGCAAGCCGCTTAGCCGCATTCCCGATCCGTTTGGCACGCATGAGAGCTTTGCGCATCATAACAACGCGATGCTGCGTGATTTCCTCGATCGCTTCGGGTTTGACTATGAATTCGTGTCGGCCAGCGACCGTTACAATTCGGGGGCATTCGATGCCGCGCTGGCGCGTGTGCTCGAATGCAACCAGGCGATCCTCGACGTCATGCTGCCGACGCTGCGCGAGGAACGTCGCAAGACCTATTCGCCGATCCTTCCCGTTTCGCCCACCAGCGGCGTCGTGCTGCAGGTGCCGGTCGAGGTGGTGGATGCTGCCACCGGCCTGATCCGCTTTACCGACGAGGACGGCAGCGTCGTCGAGCAGTCGGCGTTCGGCGGCAAGGCCAAGCTGCAGTGGAAGGTCGACTGGGCGATGCGCTGGTATGCGCTGGGCGTCGACTACGAGATGTGCGGCAAGGATCTGACCGACTCGGTCATCCAGTCGGGCAAGATCGTGCAGATCCTTGGCGGACGTAAGCCCGAGGGGCTGATCTACGAACTGTTCCTCGACGAGAACGGAGAGAAGATCTCCAAGTCCAAGGGCAACGGCCTGACGATCGAACAGTGGCTGACTTACGGCACCGAGGAATCGTTGGGCTTCTACCTGTTCCGCGAACCCAAGAGCGCCAAGCAGCTGCACGTCGGCGTGATCCCCAAGGCGGTCGACGAATACTGGCAGTTCCGTGGCAATCTTGCCGGGCAGGCGGCCGACAAGCAGCTGGGCAATCCGGTCTGGCATCTGCTGCGCGCCAATGGCGCCAAGGCCAGTTCTGGTGAAGGTGCGGGCGATACCGTGCCGGTAACCTTTGCGTTGCTGCTCAACCTCGTCGGCGTTCTGGGCGCGGAAGCGACGGCGGAGCAAGTCTGGTCCTACCTTGGCAACTACGTTGCGGATGCCAGCCCCGAGGCGCACCCGGACCTTGCCGAGATGGTCCGCGCCGCGCTGGCCACCAACCGCGATTTCATTGCGCCGACCCTCCAGCGCCGCGCGCCGACTGCGAACGAGGCGGCCGCCCTGAAGGCTCTGGACGATTACCTTGCCGTCGCAGGCGGAAAGCTGTCGGCCGAAGACCTTCAGAACGCAGTCTATGAAATCGGCAAGAACGAGGCCTACCGGTTCGAGAACCTGCGCGACTGGTTCAAGGCGCTTTACGAAACGCTGCTCGGTTCGCCGCAGGGCCCGCGCATGGGCAGCTTCATCGCTCTTTACGGCGTGCCTGAAACGCGCAAGCTGATCGCAGAGGCGCTTGCCATGGACAGCGCAGCCTGATCTGACGGAGAGGCGATGCAGCATACCGACCTGACGCCCGAACAGCTCTGCGAGGAACTGCTCGGGCGCAAGCTTGCCGACGTGGATGCCGAGGAACGGCGGGTGCTGCAGCGCATCGCGTCAGGGCAGGTGATGGGCCCGGATGCGCAGGAGGAAGCCGCGCTTCATGCGGGCTTTGGAGACCGGCTGGCCGATCGCGTGGCTGCGGTCGGCGGTTCGTGGGGCTTCATCATCGCCTTTGGCGTGGTGCTGTTCGGCTGGATGCTGGTCAACAGCCGCGTGCTGGAGCAGTTCGGGCTGCATCCCTTCGACGCCTACCCGTACATCTTTCTGAACCTGATGCTGTCGATGCTGGCGGCGGTGCAGGCGCCGGTGATCATGATGAGCCAGAACCGCCAGTCCGACAAGGACAGGATCGCGGCGCGCCACGACTATGAGGTGAACTTGCGCACGCAGCTGGAAATCATCCGGCTGCACAAGCGCATGGATCATCTGTTCGCGTTCCTCGACAAGCAGGCTTGCGCGAAGCAGGGCGAGGAAACCTGAAGCGCATACGACTTTGCCCGCTGGCGAGTGCGGGCCATTACGCCGGGGGAAGGCAACGCAATCCGAGAGTAAAATCGGGTCGGCGTCGGGAGCGTCCACGCAGGGACGCGGGGGTTTGTGTTCCGCAGCTCAGGCGAGCGGCCGGGTAGCAGCGGGCAGCCCGGCTCGACCAGCATTTCATCGAACTCGTCCCGTATGGCCGACGTCAGGGTTCGCGTCTTGGGCGGCCATGGGTCATCCGGGATAGGACATCCGATGTCCCGCCGTATGTCGCAGGATTAGGCAGATGCCACCTTTCCA